>ONEB01000037.1 GCA_900316745.1 uncultured Eubacteriales bacterium
CATCTACCATGTCGGCGCGGAGACGAACGCAGATGTAGTCATCACCGAGATTGGCGGCACCACCGGCGATATCGAGAGCCAGCCCTTTCTGGAGGCCGCCCGGCAGGTCAGCCTGGAGCAGGGAAAGGAGAACACGCTCTTTATCCACGTGACGCTGGTGCCCTTCCTGCGTGGCAGCGACGAGCACAAGACCAAGCCCACCCAGCACTCCGTCAAGGAGCTGCAGGGCATGGGCATCTCCCCGGATATCATCGTGCTGCGCTGCGACGAGCCGCTCGAGCCGGAGATCTTCCGCAAGATCGCTATGTTCTGCAACGTCAAGCCCGACTGCGTGATCGAAAACCGCACGCTGCCCATCCTCTACGAGGCGCCGCTGATGCTGGAGGACGAGGACTTTTCTCTGACAAATCTCTTCAGCACGAGGTAACGATCGGACTTGTCGGAAAATATGTGCAGCTGCACGACGCCTATCTCTCCGTGGCCGAGGCGCTTCGCCACGCCGGTTACGCATGCAATGCCCGGGTAGAGATCCGCTGGATCGACAGCGAGACCATCACGGAGGAAACCGTGGCGGAAAGTCTCGCCGGCTGCGGCGGCATCATCGTCCCCGGCGGCTTCGGCGACCGGGGCGTGGAGGGTATGATCGTAACAGCGTGCTACGCCCGGGAGCACGACATCCCCTATCTCGGCATCTGCCTCGGGATGCAGGTGGCGGTGATCGAGTTTGCGCGCCATGTGTGCGGTCTTACAGATGCGGCTTCGGGCGAATTTGACCCCTCCTCGCCGCACAAAGTCATCGACTTTTTGCCCGATCAGGATGAAACCGTCAGCAAAGGCGGCACGCTGCGGCTCGGCGCCTATCCCTGCCGCATCGCGGAAGGCTCCGTCATGCGCCGCTGCTATGGCCGGGAAGAAATTCGCGAGCGGCACCGCCACCGCTACGAATTCAACAACGACTATCGTGAGCTTCTGCGGGACAAAGGGCTTTGCCTCTGCGGCCAGTCCCCGGACGGCCACATTGTGGAAGCCGTGGAGCTGAGCGAGAAGCATTTCTTTGTCGGCGTGCAGTTCCACCCGGAATTCAAGAGCCGTCCGAACCATCCTCACCCGCTGTTCGTGGGCCTTATTTCCGCGTCTTTGGAGGGCTGAAACATGCAGAAAATCCTGATCCTTGACTTTGGCGGCCAGTATAACCAGCTGATCGCCCGGCGCGTGCGCGAGCAGCAGGTCTACTGCGAGCTGCATCCCCACAACATGCCCTTGGACGAGATCCGCCGTTTCGACCCGATCGGCATCATCTTCACCGGCGGGCCGCACAGCGTCCGCACAGCGTGTACTTGCCGGACGCGCCGAAGCCGGATCCAGATGTGTTCTCCCTGGGCGTTCCGATCCTCGGCATTTGCTATGGCTGCCAGCTGCTGGCCCAGTCTCTGGGTGGGCTGGTCACCGCAGCGGAGGATGCCTCCGCCCGCGAGTACGGCAAAACCGAAACGTTTTTCGATCCGACCTGCGCGCTGTTTCGGGATCTGCCGGAGCAGAGTGTTACCTGGATGAGCCACGGGGACTACCTGGCCCGGGTGCCGGAGGGCTTCCGCCTGACGGCCCATTCCGCGGCCTGTCCCACCGCTGCGATCTGCGATGAGGAACGGCGCTTCTACGGCGTGCAGTTTCACCCGGAGGTCAACCACACGGCCTTCGGGCGGGAGATGCTGCACAATTTCCTGTACGCCGTCTGCGGCGTGTACGGCGACTGGACCATGGCGGATTTCAAGCGTCGCACTGTGGCCGAACTGCGTGAGCGCGTCGGCACAGGACGTGTGCTGCTGGCGCTCTCCGGCGGGGTGGACTCCTCAGTGTTGGCGGCGCTTCTGAGCGAGGCCATTGGCAGCCAGCTTACCTGCGTTTTTGTCGACCACGGCCTGCTCCGCAAGAACGAGAGAGACGAGGTGGAGGCGGCCTTTTCCGGCAGATCGCTGGATTTCCGCCGGGTGGACGCCGGTGAGCGCTTCCTGGAACGCCTGCGGGGCGTAACGGAGCCGGAGGAAAAACGCCATATTATCGGGGAGGAGTTCATCCGCGTCTTCGAGGCGGAGGCCAGGCAGATCGGTGCGGTGGACTATCTCGCCCAGGGTACGATCTATCCGGACGTCATCGAATCCGGCCTCGGCCAATCCGCCGTCATCAAGAGCCATCACAATGTGGGCGGCCTGCCCGACTATGTGGATTTCAAAGAGATCCTGGAACCGCTGCGTCTGCTCTTCAAGGACGAAGTGCGGCAGCTCGGGCGTGAATTGGGGCTTCCGGAGAGCCTGGTCGCTCGTCAGCCCTTCCCTGGCCCGGGCCTGGCTATCCGTGTGATCGGTGAGGTGACGGAGGAAAAGCTGGCTCTCCTGCGGGAGGCTGACGCCATCTTCCGCGAGGAGATAGCAAAGGCCGGGCTGGACCAGTCAGCCAGCCAGTATTTCGCGGTGCTGACGAACCTGCGCTCCGTGGGCGTGATGGGCGACGGGCGCAGCTACGACTATGCCGTGGCGCTGCGCAGCGTCCAGACCTCGGACTTCATGACGGCGGACTGGTCGCGCCTGCCGTATGAGCTGCTGGACCGCGTCTCGGTGCGCATCGTCAACGAGGTCAAGGGCGTCAACCGCGTGCTCTATGACATCACCTCCAAGCCGCCTGCAACTGTCGAGTGGGAATGAGGGAGGATTTGACATGAAAACCTGTGCGATCGTGGGCATCAACTGGGGCGACGAGGGCAAGGGCCGCATGGTCGATCTGCTGACGGAGGACTTTGACGTGGTCATCCGCTATCAGGGAGGCGGCAACGCGGGCCACACCGTCGTCAACGACTATGGGAAGTTTGCGCTGCATCTGCTGCCCTCCGGCGTTTTTCACCCCGGCGTTGTGAATATTTTGGGCAACGGCGTCGCGCTGGACGCCGAAAACCTCTGGATCGAGATCGAATCCCTGCGGGAAAAAGGCGTGGCGATCAGCCCGGAGAATCTGAAAATCAGCGACCGGGCCTCTCTGCTTTTGCCCTGGCACCGGGAGCTGGACGCGCTGGAGGAGGCGCGCCTGGCCGACAAACAGTACGGCTCCACCAAGCAGGGCATCGCCCCGTTCTATTCGGACAAGTACCAGAAAAAGACTGTCCTCGCCGGGGAGCTGAACGACCCGGAGGAGCTGCGGGAGCATTTGCGTGAGCTATTGGAATGGAAGAACCTGATCCTGACCGGTGTCTATGGGGCAAAGCCCTATACGATGGAGGAGCTGACGGCCTGGGTCGAAAACTACGGTGGAAAGATCAGGCCCTTCCTCTGTGATACCGGCGCGTATCTGCGCTCCGCCGCGGATGCGGGAAAGAGGCTGCTCTTTGAAGCCCAGCTCGGCGCCCTGCGCGACCTCGAT
>ONEB01000036.1 GCA_900316745.1 uncultured Eubacteriales bacterium
GTCGGCCTGGGTCAGGTGGATGCGCGGATCGGCACCGTACTTTTTCTGCGCCAGACGGATCATTTCTCCAGAGATGTCCACACCCTCGATCTCACAGGCGCCGCCGTCCATGAGATCGGCAAACATCGCACCGCTGCCGCAGCCGACATCCATCACACAGGCGCCGCCCCGCTGGATCGAGACCATGGCCGTGACGATGCGGGCGGCCTTGGCCTCCGCATAATCGTCGTCCCAGATCGATGCGACGGAATCATAGTATTCAGCGATCTGCATGAGCTTCCTCCCTGCATAAAAACACGGGCCATTTCCCTAATCTTTGATTTCTAGGACAGAATCGACCAGCTTTTTTGTATAAGCCTCTCTGGGCTGCCGGATCACCTGCTCCGCCGGGCCCTCCTCCACGAGCGCGCCGTCCCGCATGATCATCACCCGATCGCACAAACAGCGAATCACCGCCAGATCGTGGGAAACGAAGATCGCGGAGGTATGGCTCTCGCGGCAGATGTCGGCAAGCAGATGCAGGATCTGCGCCTGGGAGGATACGTCGAGCGCGCTGGTGATCTCGTCGCAGAGCAGGATCTCCGGCTCCACAGCCATCGCACGGGCGATCGCCATGCGCTGGCACTGCCCGCCGCTGAGCTGGCGGGGCGTGCGATCCATCAGTTCACGCTGCAATCCCACCCGGTCGGCCAGCGAGGCCAGGTCGAGCGGCGCGCTTCTTCCGCGCAGATTGCGGACCGACTCGGTGATCGAATCCGCGATCGTACGGCGGGGATGGAAAGAGGCCGGTGCGTTTTGAAAGATCATCTGCATTGCCCGGTATTCTTCTTTGGTGCGCCGGGGCGAGAGTTCTTTTCCGTGCAGCAGGATGCTGCCCGCGCTGGGCGCTTCCAGGCCGGAAATGAGCTTTAAGAGCGTGGACTTGCCGCTTCCGCTTTCTCCCGCCACGCCCAGGATCTCCCCGCTCTCGAGGCGGAAATCCACCCCGCGCAGCGCGTGGATCACGGTGCTTTGCTGCTCATAGCGCTTGGCAAGGCTTTTTCCTTCCAGAACGATCATGGCACGGCCTCCTTCCCGCCGCAGCAGGAGACGAAGTGTCCGTCTCCCACCTGCCGCATGGCATAAGGCGCATGGGCACAGTTTGCCCCCGTTTGAGGACAGCGGTCACAAAACTCGCAGCCTCTCTCCGCGGGGCCGGTCATCGGCGGGCTGCCGAGCAGGCCGTCAGGCATCGTACCGTCAAGGCTCGGGATCGCCGCACGAAGACTTTTGGTATAAGGGTGCTGCGGACTGCACAGCACGTCACAGGCCCAGCCAAACTCCACCAGCCGCCCGGCGTACATGACGCCGATATGGTCGGCCAGGAAATGGGCCAGCGCCAGATTATGGGTCACGATGATCTGTGTCACGCCGCTTTTATCGCGCAGGCGTTTGAGTTCTTCGGCCACCTGCAGCTGGATCGTGGCGTCCAGCGCGCTGGTCGGCTCGTCACAGAGCAGGATCTCCTGCTCCAGCAGCAGTGCCAGCGCCAGCGCTACGCGCTGGTTCATGCCGCCGCTGAGAGCGAAGGGGCATTCCCCCAGGACGCGCCACCAGTCGCCGAGCTCGACCTTGGCGAAAGCCTCCGCCACCTTGGTGTCAAAGGTTTTCGGGTCATATTTTCCGTGACTTTTGAGCGTTTCGATAAACTGCTTGCGATAGCTGCGGATGGGGTTGAAGGTCGCCTCCGGCGTTTGGAAGACGATGCCCATTTTTTCGCAGCAGAGCTTGTGCCGCTGCTTTGGCGGAAGGGCGGAGAGCTCCGTGCCAGCAAGACTGATCGAGCCGGAGAAAAGCCGGATCTCGGGTGCGGCCATCAGGGCCTTGAGCACGGTGCTCTTACCGCAGCCGCTCTCCCCCACGAGGCAGAGGATCTCGCCCCGCTGCAGGGAAAAGGACACGTCCGCGGCGGCAGGGCGGTCGCCGTATCCGACACAGAGCCGGTCGAGAGTGAGGATCGTGTCGCTCATGTCTCCGCCTCCTTTGCTTCCAGCGCGTCGCGCACACAGTCGCCCAAATAGTTGAAAATCATCACCGTGATGATCGTGGCGATTGCCGGGGCGAGCACCGCCCAGGGGGCCAGCTGCAGATAGGCGCGGGAGGTGTTGATCATGCTGCCCCACTCCGCCTGCGGCTCGATCACACCGATGCCG
>ONEB01000038.1 GCA_900316745.1 uncultured Eubacteriales bacterium
CGCGGTCGAGCCGAAGGGCTCGCCCGTCCTCTCCGGCGGCAAGCCCGGACCGCACAAGCTCCAGGGCATCGGCGCGGGCTTTGTGCCGCAGGTGCTGGATACCACCGTCTATGACGAGGTCATCACAGTATCGGACGAGGACGCCTATCGCATGGCCGCCCTGCTCGGCAAGACCGAGGGCGTGCTGGTCGGCATCTCCTCCGGCGCGGCGCTCGCGGCCGCGATCGAGCTGGCCCGGCGGGAAGAGAACGCGGGGAAGACCATTGTCGCCCTGCTGCCGGATACCGGCGAACGCTACCTCTCCACCCCCGGCTTCGTGGAAGAATAAAAAAACAGGACCCGTCGGGTCCTGTTTTTTTATTATTTGGAATCTGTAATGAATCCGCCGCCCAGGACCCGCTCGCCGTCGTAGAGCACGGCGGACTGCCCCGGCGCGGGAGCGCGTACGGGCTCGTCGCATTCGATGCGCACGCCGCCGCCGGAGAGCGCCGTCACGGTGCACCTCGGCTCCTCCCACTTGGTATGGCGCACGCGCACGCTCGCGCGGATCGGCGCTTGCGGCACGTCGATGAGCCAGTTGAAGTCGCGCGCCGTGACCTCGCGCTTGAAAAGCTCTTCCCACAGCGCAAGCTCGACGGTATTATGAACGGGATCGATGCGCGAGACATAGACCTTTCGCCCGTCGATAAGGCCGCTTTTGCGCTGCCCGACGGTATAGCGGAAAATGCCTTCGTGCCGTCCGACGACCTCGCCGTGCAGGACAAAATCGCCCGGCCCCGGTAGCGCGCGCCTCTGCGCGATCCAGTTTACATAATCCTTATCCGGCACGAAGCAGATCTCCATGCTGTCCGGCTTGTGCGCGGCGGGCAGGACAAAGCTCTCCGCCAGCGCGCGAACCTCTTTTTTCTCATACCGGCCCAGCGGCAGCACGACGCGCGCGACCTGCTCGCGCCGCAGACGGCAGAGCATATAGCTCTGGTCGTTGGCGGGGCGGCCCTTATAGAGCGCGCCGTTTTCAACGCGCGCATAGTGACCGGTCGCGACCTGTTCGGCGCCGATGCGGTCGGCCTCGGCGAGCAGCGCGCGGAACTTTACCGTCGGGTTGCAGAGGATGCAGGGATTGGGTGTCTCGCCGCGCAGGTAGCTCTCGCAAAAAGGCGTGCACACCTTCTCGTCCAGCTCCTGCCGCACGTCAAGCACCGTCAGCTCGATGCCCATGCGCGCGGCGGCCTCGACCGCCTCAAGGCGCGTCTTTTCATCCGTGTTGTCGAGATACAGCCCGTGCACCTCATAGCCCGCCTTTTGCAGCAGCACGGCAGACACGGCGGAGTCGACCCCGCCGGAAAAACCGAGAACGACCTTGCTCATATCTTTGTCTCCATATAGATCATCAGCGCGGCGAGATCCGCGGGGGAGACGCCGGAGATGCGTCCGGCCTGGCCGAAGTTCTCCGGCCGGATCTTTTCGAGCTTCTCGCGCGCCTCGATGCGCAGTCCGGGAATGCTTTGATAGTCGATCGTGCGCGGCAGCGCACGATCCTCAAGCCGCTTGAACTCCTCGACCTGACGGAGCTGTCGCTTGATATAGCCCTCGTATTTCAATCCGATCTCCACAGCTTCGGCCGCGGCGCGATCGAGCGCGGGACGCTCCGGATCAAAGGGGGCGATAGCTCACCTGCGGCCGCCGGATCAGATCTGCCATCGACACGCCGGAGCTGACAGGTGCGGTGCCGCGGCTCTCAAGCAGCGCGGCGAGCGCGTCGCCGGGGGCGAGATGCGTGTGCTCCAGCCGCTCGGTCTCTTTCCGGACGGCCTCGTATTTTTTCACGACGGCTGCATAGCGCTCCTCCGAAACGAGCCCGAGCTTCCGTCCGATTGCCGTGAGCCGCTCGTCGGCGTTGTCCTGGCGGAGGATCAGGCGGTATTCGCTGCGCGAGGTCATCATGCGGTAGGGCTCGTTCGTGCCCTTGGTGACCAGATCGTCGATCAGCGCGCCGATATAGGCGTCGCTGCGCCGCAGGATCAGCGGCGCGCGCCCGAGCAGCTTCAG
>ONEB01000033.1 GCA_900316745.1 uncultured Eubacteriales bacterium
GCTGAGATCGTACTTGTCAAAGGACACGACCGTGATGATGTATGCAATTGTCGAAAGCAGCTTCGCCAGCGCGGACAGATCGTGTACCGGCGAAGAGCGCGCCGCGAGCTCATCCATTTCGCCGATCTCGCGCAGCGCCTTGTCCATTTTGTTCATACGGGCAGTCCTTTTCCTTGATAAGAGAAATGCGGGCGATGCTATTTTCTCACAAACGTCCCGCTTTGTCTACTGTTTGCGGAGAACACAATAAGAGGCGTCTTCTCAGACGCCTCTTATTGCTTGGGGGGTAATTAAGAAGAGGGATCAGGTATTCTTTTTCTTGCGGAAGAAGCCGCCGGCCAGACAGATCAGCACAGCGACGCCCGCGACCATCGCCGAGCCGACGATGCCGGACACCGTGGTGCCCACAGGCGTGTCATTCTCCGCAAAGGCATAGTCCGGCAGGAAGGAGGTCGCCTCCTGGATGCCCGCGGCGGTATCGGCCGCCTTGCTGGAGACGCCGAAATCGTCCTCATCGAGCCCCATGTTCTCGGCGTAGCCCGCCTCGGCGTTGCCGAAGAGCGCCCACTCGAGCCCGTCGGGGTTGGAGCTGGCAAGCAGGCTCAGCCCGCCTCCGACCACAAGCGCCACGACCGCGAGGATCGCGATCGTCGCCTTGAGCGAGCGCTTGGCCTCCAGTCCCCCGCCCGCCGCGTCAATGTCGCGCAGCAGCTCGGGACGGGATTCGAACACAAAGGTCAGCACCGCGGCGGTGATCAGGCCCTCGACGAGGCCGCGAGGTCTCCAGCACGACGGAGAAGGCCCCGAGCTGCAGCGTGACCACGCAGCCGATGATCGAGGCGGCGATGATGCGGGCGCGCATCGCGCCCTTGCCCGTGCCGAACCAGTTGCTGCGGATGATGGGACGCCAGATCAGGTAATAGCCGACGAAGCAGCCGTAAAAGGCCATATTCCAGATATTCGCGCCCAGCGCCATCAGCCCGCCGTCGGCGAAGAAGAGACACTGGATCGCGAGGATCACGATCATGGACAGGAAGCCGGCCTGCGGCCCGAGCAGCGCGGAGAGCAGCATGCCGCCGCACATGTGGCCCGAGGAACCCGTGCCGGGGATGGTATAGTTGATCATCTGGCCCGCGAAGACCAGCGCGGCGGTGACGGCCATCGTCGGGAGCTTTTGGGGCTCGTCATCGCGTTTGAGCTTGTGGATGGAAATGCCGGCCGTCGTGCCGGAGGCGACATACATCGTCGCGGCGACTGCGGGAGCCAGCAGGGCGTCTGCCATATGCATGAGATACACCTCTCTTACTTTTCTTGATGCATCGATCACAGTATAAAGCACCCGTTTTCCCCGCACAAGCCCCCGGGGGGGATAGTTTTTTCAAGTTTTTTTATTTTTCGCAATCGAAAAAAGCGCTGTTCACTCTGAGAGCGGAGCGGCGCTTTGTGCGTTTCCATTCTTATTTTTTTGCCCGGACGCTGACCTCGCCGGAGTTCAGGAGCTTTTCCGTCCCGTCCGCGAGACGCACGCGCAGCGAAAAGTCCGGCTCGACGTCGATCGCCGTCGCCGGGATCGGCTCGCCCCCCAGCGGCAGGATGTTGATCTCCCGCCCCAAAAGGCATGAGCGGCTTTTATAGGCCGCGTAGCAGTCCTCGCCGGGGAGCTTTTCGTAATAATCCATCAGCCGGTCGAGCACCGCCGCGGCCAGACGGCAGCGCAGATCGCCGCCCCCTGCGGCGGGGAGCGCTCCGGCGATCGCGCGCAGCTCCTCCGGGAAGTCGCCCTCCGGCGGGCGGATGTTGATGCCGATGCCGACAATGGCATAGTGCAGCAGCCCCGTCTCACAGTCGATCGAGCCCTCGGTCAGGATGCCGCAGACCTTTTTCCCATCCACGAGCACGTCGTTGACCCATTTGATCTTCGCCTCGGCGCCGGTCAGCTCCTCGATCGTCTCGGCCACCGCCACCGCGGCGCAGGCCGTGATGCGCGTGGAGATCTGCGCGCTCAGGCGCGGGCGCAGCAGCACGCTCATGTAAAGCCCCGAGCGCGGCGGCGAATAAAAGCTGCGGCTCATCCGGCCGCGGCCGGCGGTCTGCTCCTCGGCGAGGAGCACGGTGCCCTCTGCTGCGCCGCTCTCGGCGAGCTGCTTGAGCACGGTGTTCGTCGAGCTGATGCTCTTATAGACCTTCACGTCCAGCTCTTTATGCCGCAGATACAGCCGCACGCCGCTTTCCGTCAGCGTGTCGCCCGCGGAGAGCAGCCGATAGCCCCTGTTCGGCGCAGATTCGATCACGAAGCCGTCCGCGCGCAGCTGCTCGACCGCCTTCCAGACGGCCGTCCGGCTGAGCGAGAGCTCCGCCGACAGCGTGCCGCCCGAGACATTCCAGACGGCCGTCCGGCTGAGCGAGAGCTCCGCCGACAGCGTGCCGCCCGAGACATAGTCCCCGCCGCCGCGGCGCAGGCGCTGCAGTACCAGATCCTTTGTCATGTCGTGGGTCTCCTTCCGACGAGCGGATAGAGCCGCACGGCAAGAAAGCTGGCGAGCAGAAGCTTGGCCGCGTCGGCCGGGATATAGGGCAGCACGCACCAGGCCAGCGCCGTTCCCACGCCGATCGCGCCGCTGTTTTTGGTATAGACAAGCACGAACCAGGCCGTGCCGAAGGCATAGCACAGCAGGATGCCGACGATCATCGCCGGGATCAGCACCTTCAGCTTTCTGCCCCGGCGCTCCGCGGCCAGTCCGACGACAAGCGCCGTAAAGAGGAAGCCGACGATATAGCCGCCCGTGACGCCGAGCAGCGCGCCGAAGCCGCCCTTGAAGCCCGCGAACACAGGTGCGCCGACCGCGCCGAGCAGGATATAGCAGCCCACGGCGCCCAGTCCGCGGCGGAAGCCGAAGAGCGCCGCGATCAGACAGACGGCAAAGGTCTGCAGCGTAAAGGGCACGGTCAGCGGGACCGAGATCCAGGAGCAGACCGTGATGAGCGCGATACCCATCGCCATGATCGCAAGATCCCAGGCGTCGAAGCGCCGCTGTTTCTTTTCTGTTTCGGGTGTACTCATTGTCGGAAACCTCCGCCGTTTTTTCTCAGAGCGTACCACGGGAAAGCGCGATTGTCAACCTTTGTCGTTTTCCCGGTTAACAATCAAGGTATCTTGATTTCCCTCTCACAAACCGCTAAAATAGCGGTAATGAGCCATGATAAAGGAGCGTTTGGGATGCAGGAGATCAAATGTCCGCATTGCGGCAAGGTGTTTCAGGTGGACGAGAGCGGTTATGACCAGATCGTCCGCCAGGTCAGAGACCGGGAATTTGAAAAGGAGCTTGCCCGCCGCGAGCAGGAAATGGAGCGCACGCGCGAGCACGACCGCACCGTTGAGCGCATGGAGCGCGAGCGGCAGCAGGACGCGCTCGAGGCGGAAAAGGAACGCGCGCTCGGTGAGAAGGACCGCGAGATCGAAGCGCTGAGAGCGCAGCTCGCCGGGGCGGATACGGCGCGGCAGCTCGCTGTGACGCAAGCCATACAGGAGAAGGAGAAGGAGCTGTCCGACCGCTCCACGCGCATCGCGGAGCTGGAGGGCCAGCTTGCCGGCAAGGAGAACGAGAGCAAATACAAGGAGGCCTCGCTGCGCCAGCGCTATGAGGAGCAGCTCCGTCTCAAGGACGACCAGATCGAGTATTACAAGGACTTCAAGGCGCGCCAGTCCACCAAGATGGTCGGCGAGAGCTTGGAGCAGCACTGCCAGACCCAGTTCAACGCGATCCGCACGACGGCCTTTCCCAACGCGTATTTTGAAAAGGACAACGACGCGCGCACCGGCAGCAAGGGCGACTTTATCTTCCGCGACTTTGACGGCGACGGCACGGAGTTCATCTCGATCATGTTTGAGATGAAAAACGAGATGGACACGACCGCGACGAAGCATAAAAACGAGGACTTTTTCAAAGAGCTCGACAAGGACCGGCGCGAAAAGGGCTGCGAATACGCGGTGCTGGTCACGCTGCTGGAGATGGACAGCGAGCTTTACAACGGCATCACCGACGTCTCCTACCGCTATCCCAAGATGTATGTCGTGCGCCCGCAGTTCTTCATCCCGATCATCACGCTGCTGCGCAACGCGGCGCACAACTCCCTGCAGTATCAGCGCGAGCTGCAGATCGTGAAGAACCAGCAGCTCGACCTGCGGCATTTTGAGGAGAACATGCAGGCCTTCAAGGACGGCTTTGCGCGCAACTACCGCCTGGCCAGCGAAAAGTTTTCCACCGCCATTGAGGAGATCGACAAGACGATCGCCCATCTGCAGAAGACGAAGGAGGCGCTGCTCTCGTCGGAGAACAACCTGCGCCTTGCCAACAACAAGGCTGAGGAGCTTTCGATCAAGCGGCTGACGAAAAACGCCCCGTCGGTCAAGGCTATGTTCGACGCGCAGCACGAAGGCGAGGAGAACTGACGCGCAGCGCAATAAAGCAGGAGGAAAGATCTTATGAACACAACGGAACTGATCCGCAGCCGGCGAAGCGTGCGCAGCTTTGACGGCGCCGCGCCGGACAAAGAACTGCTCGACGATATCCTGCGCTATGCCGCTTCGGTCGAGACGCCTGATTCCCTGCCCATCGAATGGCGCGTGCTCGACGCGAAGGCGCAGAAGCTCTCCTGCCCGGTCATCACAGGCACGGACAGCTATATCGCGGGCAAGCTGCGCCGTGAGATGCACGCCGAGGAGGCCTTCGGCTTTGCCTTTGAGCGCGTGGTTTTGTATGCCGTTTCCAAAGGCTTAGGCACGACCTGGATTGCCGGGACGCTGGACCGCCCGGCCTTCGAGCGCGCCATGGAGCTTGGGGAGGGCGAGGTCATGCCCTGCGTCAGCCCGCTCGGCCGTCCGGCGGCAAAGATGTCGCTGCGCGAGAGCATGATGCGCAAGGGCGTCAAGGCTGACAGCCGTCTTCCTTTTGAAGAGCTGTTTTTCTGCGGCGGTTTTGACACGCCCCTCACGCCCGACAAGGCGGGCGACGTGAAAGAGGCGCTGGAGATGGTGCGTCTCGCGCCTTCGGCCGTGAACAAGCAGCCCTGGCGCGCGGTCGTATGCGGCGACACAGTGCATTTCTATGAAAAGCAGGGCAAGGGCTTCGTCGCCGCAAACGGCTGGGATATCCAGAAGGTCGACGTCGGCATCGCCCTGTGCCACTTTGTCTGCGCCATGGAAGAGCGCGGCCGCAAAACCGTTTTTACCCTCGCCGATCCCTCTCTTCCCCATCCGGCCGACACGGTATATATTGCCAGCATCCAGATCGGCTGAAACCGCTGTGCCATTCTCAGGCGCCGCAGCCTCAATCGAGTAGGAGGGGCTGAATAAGCCCCGACCTCTCACACCACCGTGCGTACCGT
>ONEB01000029.1 GCA_900316745.1 uncultured Eubacteriales bacterium
AGGAGTCGTCCATCGCGTCCCAGAGGCAGAATTCAAGATAAGAGAACGCGCTTACGGTCTTCTCCCTGCCGCTGTCGTTGCGCAGCGTCACGCGCATCAACAGACAGTTGTCCCCAAGCGGGACGAACAGCTCCTGCCGGACGCAAAGGCCGTCCTTTTCGCCCTCGATGACCGTATAGCCCAGCCCATGGCGGCAGCTGTAACGGTCAAGCTCCGCCTGCACGGGCTGCCAGCCGGGGTTCCAGACGCTCTCGCCGTCCTTGATATAAAGATGAAAGCCCTCGGAATCGAGCGGACAGTTGTTGTAGCGATAGCGTGTCAGACGGCGCAGACGAGCGTCGCGGTAAAACGCATAGCCGCCTGCCGTGTTGGAGCAAAGCGCAAAGAAATCCTCGCTGCCGAGATAGTTGATCCAGGGCAGCGGCGTGCGCGGCGTCGTGATGACATATTCTTTTCGTGCATCGTCAAAAAAACCGTACTGCATAGTCGATTCTCCCTCTTGTCGAAATCGTTTACGTGACATTCCTGTTCAATAAAGTAACGGATTTAAGTGGAAAATGCAAGGCCTTTTTCGCAAAAATTGGGGTATCTGCCCAATATTTTTCCGGCAACTGGCAATTACGAAAAGATTAAGGGGCAAAATGACACAGTTTTTCGATACAAAACTGTACACAATTGCTAAAAATGTTTTTTGAAAGAATTTTTTAAAAAGCTAAGCTTGCATTTTCGGACGAAATGCGCTATTTTTGAAATGCGAAAACGATTAAGTGCGAGGAGGCGTTGAACCGTGGTTTCGATGAAGGACATAGCGCAGGCCTGCGGCGTGTCCGTCGCCACGGTGAGCAAGGCGCTCAACGGCCAGCAGGATATCGGCAAGGAAACGCGTGAAAAGATCCGCCGCATCGCCGACGAGATGGGCTATATGACCAATGCCTCGGCCCGCGCGCTGAAAACCTCCCGCAGCTTCAACATCGGCGTTTTGTTCGTCGACCCAAAGCAGGGCGGCCTTGCGCACGAATACTTCTCCTCCGTGCTCGACAGCATCCGGGTGGAGGCCGAGCGCTGCGGCTATGACATCACGTTCATCAACCGCAACGTTGCCAGAAAGCAGACCACCTACCTGCAGCATTGCCTCTACCGCGGCGTCGACGGCGTCGTGATCGCCTCGGTCGACTTTGACGATCCGATGGTATTGGAGCTGGTCCATTCCGGGCTGCCGGTCGTGACGATCGACCATATGTTCAACGGACGCATGGCGGTGATGAGCGACAATGTCGCCGGGATGGAGACACTGGTGCGCTACGTCGCCGGAAAGGGACACCGGCGTCTGGCCTTTATCCACGGCGAGGAGACCACCGTTACCGACGGGCGGCTGACAGGCTTTTACCGGGCCTGTGAGGCGCTGGGGATAGAGGTGGACGAAAAGAACGTGATCCGCTGCGCCTACCACGATGTGGGACGCTGCTATGAAGCGACGAAGAGGCTCCTGGCCCTGCCCGAGGGGCCGAGCTGCATCTTCTTCCCGGACGATTTTTCTTACATCGGCGGCTATAACGCGATCACAGAGGCGGGATTGAAGATCCCCGAAGATATTTCGGCCGTCGGCTATGACGGCATCCGGCTCGCTTCGGTCATGAGCCCGGCGCTCACGACCTGGCGGCAGAACACCGAGGACCTCGGCCGTGAGGCTTCGGCGCGGCTGATTGAGCTGATCGAGCATCCCAAGACCGCGCTGATCGACCGTTATGTGGTCTCCGGCCGGCTGCTGGAGGGCGGCAGCGTGGCCGATCTGACAAACAGGTGATTGGCGGGAGCGATTCCGCAAATTATAAATCACAAAACAAAACAGGAGGATTCAAAATGAAAAAGCTTATCGCAATGCTTCTGGCACTCGTGATGGTGTTTGCGCTCTGCGCATGCGGCCAGCAGGCGGCCCCCGCCGCTGCTCCCGCTGCCGACGCTCCCGCCGCCGATGCCGCCCCCGCAGCCGACGATGCCGCCGCCGACAGCGGTGAAGGCAAAGTCTTCAACATCTATGCCTGGAACGAGGAGTTCAAGGGCTTCTTCGAGAAGTACTACACCGTTCCCGAGGGCGTGACCGTCAACTGGATCATTGTCCCCAACCAGGGCAGCGCCTACCAGGATGCGCTGGACGCGGCTCTGCTGGCCCAGGCTGACGCCGCCGACGACGAGAAGGTCGACATGTTCCTGGCAGAGGACGACTACATCCTCAAGTACACCAACTCCGAGGCGACCCAGGATATCCAGGCTCTCGGCGTAACCGACTTCTCCAACGCCTACACCTACACGGTTCAGGCCGCTTCCGACGCCAACGGCGTCGTCAAGGGCGTTTCCTTCCAGTGCTGCCCCTCCGCACTGATCTACCGCCGCTCCATCGCCAAGGACGTTCTCGGCACGGATGATCCCGCCGAGGTCCAGGCCAAGCTCGACAGCTGGGAAAAGTTTGAGGCTGTTGCCGCCGATGCCAAGGCCAAGGGCTACTACATGACCTCTTCCGAGGCTGAGGACTACCGCGTGTTCTCCAACAACACCTCCATGCCGTGGGTCGACGAGAACAACACCCTCCAGATCAGCCCCGAGATCCAGGCCTGGATGACTCAGGCCAAGGACTTCTCCGACAAGGGCTACACCATCAACGCCGACATCTGGTCCGACGAGTGCACCGCGCAGCAGTTCGGCGACGGCAAGACCATGTGCTTCTTCGGTCCGGCCTGGTACTTCAACTTCTGCATGGGCAACGCGCAGGATCCCGAAAAGGGCTGCATGGGCGACTGGGCGATTTGCGAAGGCCCCGCCGCACACTACTGGGGCGGCACCTGGCTGCTGGCCGCTGCCGGCTCTGACAACCCGACCATGCTGGCCGATGTCATGAACACCTTCATCAACGATGAGGACGTCTGCTCCAAGCTCGTCGAGAACGAGGCGCAGTTCTGCAACAACCAGGCTGTCAACGCCAAGTACGCCGAGGATCCCAACTTCGGCAGCGAGTTCCTGGGCGGCCAGAACCCCAATGCCGTTTTTGTTGAGCTAGCCAAGAACATCAAGTTCGAGAACCACACCATCTTTGATCAGCACTGCACCGAGAAGCTCCAGGAGAACTGGCGCCAGTACTGCCAGGGCGAAGTCACCGAGGATGAGGCGCTTGCCAACTTCTACAAGGCCATCAACGAGCGCTTCCCCGATGTCGTCACCCCGTGATCTGACCGAAAACACCGCACACACTGAGGCAAGGCGCAAGCCTTGCCTCAGTCCGATAAAGAAGCCGGACGCTTCGGCGGGTTTTCCGCTCCGGACATACCGCCCCCGCGGCATGCCGGGAGGAGAGAACCAACGCGAGAGATGGAGGAAAAAACATGAAAAAGCATCGGGGGATCAGCTATGCGAAATGGGGCTATCTATTCATCCTGCCCTTTTTTATCGCCTATCTGCTCTTCAGTTTTCTGCCGCAGGCGCTGACGATCTACAACAGCTTTTTTGACAACTACCGCCAGGGGCTGACCCAGATCGGGCCGACCTTCGTCGGTGTGAAAAACTATATCAAGCTCTTTACGCCGGATAAAACGGGAACGATCGACATCCTCAAATACGCCGGCAACACGCTGATCCTGTGGGTCGGCGGCGCGATCCCGCAGATCGTCATCGCGCTGCTGCTGGCGATCTTCTTTACGAGCTACCGGCTGAACATCAAGGGCCAGCAGTTTTTCAAGACCGTCATCTACATGCCGAACCTGATCATGGCCTCGGCCTTTTCCATGCTCTTCTTCACGCTGTTTTCCAACGTCGGTCCCGTGAATCAGCTGATCCAGGCCTGGGGCTGGAGCGACGTTCCCGTCGACTTTTTCGCCAAGCGGGTCACAGTGCGCACACTGATCTGCTCGATGAACTTCCTGATGTGGTTCGGCAACACGACGATCCTGCTGATGGCGGGCATCATGGGCATCGACCAGAACCTGTTCGAGGCGGCCGAGATCGACGGCGCCAATTCCGTGCAGGTGCTCTTCCGCGTGACGCTGCCGCTGCTGACGCCGATCCTGGTCTATACGGTCATCACGGCTATGATCGGCGGCCTGCAGATGTTCGATGTGCCGCAGGTCCTGACCAACGGCGCGGGCAACCCCAACCGCACGTCCATGACGCTGATCATGTATCTGAACAACTATCTGGGCGGAAGCAAGAACTACGGCATGGCCGGCGCGATCTCGGTGATCATCTTCATCATCACCGGCATCCTCAGCCTGATCGTCTTCCGTACGCTGACCAAGAAAGACTGAGAGGAGGGACAGACCGTGACGAACAATAAAGCGGCCGACAGCCGCAGAGCAAGGCTGCAGATGACGCTGCTGCGCGCCGTCGTGTATTTCATTCTCATCGTCCTTACGATCCTGTGCCTGTTTTCCTTCTATATGCTGATCATCAACGCCACGCGCTCCAACGCGCAGCTGCAGGGCGGCTTTACGGCGCTGCCGCAGGGACATTTTCTTGACAACCTGCGCAACGCCTGGACGGACGCTTCGATCAACATCCCGCGCGGCATGATCAACAGCTTCTTCATCGCCGCGAGCACCGCCGTGCTGACCACGTATTTTTCGGCCTTGACGGCCTACGGCATCCACGCCTATGACTTCAAGCTGAAAAGGGCGCTGTTCACCTTCATCATGGCCATCATGGTCATCCCGCCCCAGGTCTCCGCGGCCGGCTTCGTCCAGCTGTGCTACAAGTTCGGGCTGACCAACAAGTTCTGGCCGCTGATCCTGCCGGGCATCGCCGCTCCGGTCGTGTTCTTCTATATGAAGCAGTACATGGAAAGCGTGCTGCCCATGGAGATCGTCGAGGCCGCGCGCATGGACGGCTCGAATGAGTTCCGCACCTTCAACACGATCGTCCTGCCGATGCTCAGACCGGCCATCGCCGTGCAGATGATCTTCTCGTTCGTCGCCAGCTGGAACAACTACTTCCTGCCCGCGCTGCTGCTGACGAAGGCCGAGTATAAAACCGTTCCGATCATGATCGCTCAGCTGCGAAGCGCGGACTACTCCAAGTTCGACATGGGCAAGGTGTATATGTTCATCCTGCTGGCGATCCTGCCGGTCATGATCGTGTATATCATCCTCTCCAAGTCCATCATCAAGGGCGTCACCGCCGGCTCTGTCAAGGGCTGATCTTCAAGCAGCGATAAAAACGGCTCTCCTGACAGGAGAGCCGTTTTACGCGAAAGGGGTTTTTTCGTATGACCGATCTTCTCAAAACGCTCGGATTTTACCGCGGCGTCAATCTCGGCGGCTGGATGAGCCAGTGCGATTACAGCGACGAGCGGCTCGACAGCTTTATTACCGAAGACGATTTTGCCCAGATCCGCCGCTGGGGCTTCGACCATGTGCGCATCCCGATCGATTATAATGTGATCCAGCGCGAGGACGGCACGATGAAGCAGGACGGCCTTGCACGCATCGACAGTGCGCTGGCGCTGGCCGAAAAGTATGGACTGCATGTCGTGCTCGATCTTCACAAGACCCAGGGCTTCTCCTTTGACGCCGGCGAGAACGAGGCGGGCTTTTTTGAGAGCGCGGCGTATCAGGAAAAGTTCTATGCGATCTGGGAGTGCTTTGCCGCGCGCTACGGCGCAAGGCACGAGAGCGTGATGTTTGAGCTGCTCAACGAGGTCACGGAGCAGGTTTATCTCCCGGCGTGGAAGAGCATCTCGCGCGAGGCGGTCCGGCGCATCCGAGAGTTGGCGCCGGAGAGCTATGTGCTCCTGGGCAGCTATCGCTGGAACAGCGCGAAAACGCTGCCGGAGCTCGACGCGCCTTATGACGATCGCGTGATTTACAATTTCCATTTTTATGAGCCGCACGACTTCACCCACCAGGGCGCCTACTGGGAGGCGCCGTACCGCGACGTCAGCGTGCGCTATACCTATGCCGAGAGCGGCGCGTCCGAGGCGTATTTCGAGGATTTCCTCGCGCCGGCGCTGGAAAAGGCGGAGCAGGAGGGCGCGGCGCTCTATTGCGGCGAATACGGCGTGATCGACGTCGTGCCGCCCGCCGAGGCCGTCAAATGGTTCCGCGACCTGCACGCGGTGTTCGAACGGCACGGCATTGCCCGCAGCCTGTGGAGCTATAAGGAGATGGACTTCGGTCTTGCCGATGCGCGCATGGACGGCGTGCGCGGCGAACTGCTGCGGCTGCTGTGACGGATTTGCCCGCCTGAACTGCGCCTCGACCAAAAGGCCGAACCGGAAATGTGAAAAAAAGACGGCTCTCCGTAGCATATGCGGAGAGCCGTCTTTCTGCGTAGTGCGCCCGGCGAGCGCACGTTCTAAAGGGTGAAAGTCCCGAGACCGCCCGGCAGCGGGAAGGTCATAGCCAAAGCCAAGGGTGTCCGTCGTGA
>ONEB01000028.1 GCA_900316745.1 uncultured Eubacteriales bacterium
TGCGAAGAACGTCATCCCCATCACCGCTCAGTGCACCGTTTTCGCTGAGTCCGAAGTCATCACCCTCGTCGGTGAGGGCAAGCCGATGGACGAGATCGCTGCCGGCATCGAGATGGCCGTTGCAAAGCGCTGCTTCGTCATGGCGAAGAAAGCCGGCGCCACCGACAGCATCACCCTCACGGGCGGCTGCGCGAAGAACGCTGGTCTGAAGGAAGCCATCGAGCACGTTCTGAAGTTCAAGGTTGTTGAGCTGAAGACCGACCCGCAGCTGATGGGCGCTCTGGGCGCTGCCGAGTACGCTCGCCAGAAGGGTCTCGCTAAGAAGTAAGCTTCTTACAAGCGAAAAAGAGTCATCCGAATGGATGACTCTTTTTTATGCTCTGACGCCTGCGATGTGCAGAAACCGCGCAAAATCATAGTTGTAATCCTCCAGGCGCTTATCCAGCACGTCATAGGTATGCGCGGCTACGCGGATCTCCGGCTGTGTTGAGACAATGACCAGCGTATGATACCAGTCTCTGTCCCAGCCGGCGAGCTGGACAATGTCGCCCGGCATGGCGTCTGTCCTCCCTGTCTCCACCGCAAACGGCCCGGCGCCGGAATTGTGGATCAAAAAGGTAAATAGAAACTCTACGCCCGTCCACGCAGGCGCGCGGCTGGACGGACTGATATAGTACCAGCCGGTGTCCGGCGTGTAATTCATGACGCCGGCGCCGGCAAAGATGCACTGCGACGCAAAATTCGTGCAGTCTCCGCCGAGCATCTGAAAATCATAATACTCCGGATTGCGTTTCTTCGCCCATTTTCTGGCATAAGCAACGGCTGCGTCACGATGAAAGTCCAAAATCGGCATTCCAAATCACCCGATTTATCCTATTCTGTGATATATTACAAATTTTCATAGTAAATGTACTCAAATTAATAGGACCTTTGTGCGAAAAGTTATTGATTTTGTCAAAGAATGAGTATATTATATAAAAATGTCTTAGGACAAATGTCCAATCGCTATCAGAGAGCCGATTGGACACGGAAAGAAAAGTATGGAAAATTAGGAGTGATTTGAACATGGATTGGTTAGTGTATCTGGCCCCAATCATGGCGATCGTTGCGCTGCTGTTCGCAGTATACAAGATCGTATTCGTGTCGAAGGCTGATCCCGGCACGGACCGCATGAAGGAGATCTCCGGCGCGATCAATGACGGCGCCCGGGCGTTCCTCTTTGCGGAGTATCGGATCCTGGCAATCTTCATCGTTGTCCTGTTTGTGCTGATCGGACTGGGTCTGAAGAGCTGGATCACCGCGGTGTGCTTCCTCTGCGGCGCCATCTTCTCGATCCTCGCCGGCTACATCGGCATGAACGTCGCCACCAAGGCGAACGTCCGCACCGCGAATGCCGCGCGTCTGAGCGGCATGAACAAGGCGCTCTCCATCGCGTTCTCCGGCGGCTCCGTCATGGGCATGTGCGTTGTCGGTCTGGGTCTGCTGGGCGTCAGCGTTCTGTACATGATCACGGGCGATCCGAACCTGCTGTTCGGCTTCTCCCTCGGCGCTTCCTCCATCGCGCTGTTCGCGCGTGTCGGCGGCGGTATCTACACCAAGGCTGCTGACGTCGGCGCTGACCTCGTCGGCAAGGTCGAGGCCGGTATCCCCGAGGACGACCCGCGCAACCCCGCCGTCATCGCCGATAACGTCGGTGATAACGTCGGCGACGTCGCCGGTATGGGCGCTGACCTCTTCGAGAGCTATGTCGGCGCTGTTGTCTCGGCTATGACGCTGGGCGCTGTCATCAATCCCCAGAGCACCATTTTCCCGCTCGTGATCGCCGCTGTCGGCATCTGCGCTTCCGTCATCGCCACGTTCTTCGTGCGCGGCAAGGAAGGCTCCAACCCGCACAAGGCGCTCAAGATGGGCTCCTATGTCTCCGCAATCCTCGTTGTCATCGCCTCGCTCATCTTCAGCAACATGATGCTCGGCAGCATGAGCGGCGCGCTCGCCATCATCGCGGGCCTCATCGTCGGCCTTGTCATCGGCATCATCACCGAGGTGTACACCTCCGGCGACTACAAGTTCGTCAAGAAGATCGCGCAGCAGTCTGAGACCGGCTCCGCTACCACGATCATCTCCGGCGTCGCTGTCGGCATGATGTCCACCTGGATCCCCGTGGTGCTGATCTGCGTCGGCATCTTCGTCGCTTACAAGTTTGCCGGCCTCTACGGCATCGCGCTTGCCGCTGTCGGCATGCTCTCCACCACCGGCATCACCGTCGCGGTTGACGCTTACGGCCCCATCGCCGACAATGCCGGCGGTATTGCCGAGATGAGCGGTCTGGATCACTCCGTCCGTGAGATCACCGATAAGCTCGACGCCGTCGGCAACACCACCGCCGCTATGGGCAAGGGCTTCGCCATCGGCTCCGCCGCGCTCACGGCGCTGGCGCTGTTCGTCTCCTTTGCGCACTCCACCGGCCTGAAGCTGGAAGAGGTCGCGCTGACCTCCCCCAACGTCGTCATCGGTCTTCTGATCGGCGGCATGCTGCCGTTCGTGTTCTCCGCCATGACGATGGACTCCGTCTCCAAGGCGGCTTACAAGATGATCGAGGAAGTGCGTCGTCAGTTCAAGACCATCCCCGGCATCATGGAAGGCAAGGCCAAGCCCGACTACAAGACCTGCGTCGCCATTTCCACCACCGCCGCTCTGAAAGAGATGCTGGTGCCCGGTATCATGGCAGTCGTCGTTCCCCTGCTCGTCGGCATCGTGCTCGGCGCAGACGCGCTTGCAGGTCTGCTCGCGGGCTCTCTCGTCACCGGCGTTATGCTCGCCATGTTCATGTCGAACTCCGGCGGCGCCTGGGACAACGCCAAGAAGTACATCGAGGAAGGCCACCACGGCGGCAAGGGCTCTGAGGCTCACAAGGCAGCCGTTGTCGGCGACACCGTGGGCGATCCGTTCAAGGATACCTCGGGTCCGTCCATCAACATTCTCATCAAGCTCATGACCGTTGTCTCCACCGTTTTCGCGGCTCTGTTCAGCGTCGGCGGTCTGTTCAAGTAAGCAAGTCCGTTTGGTTTGATGCTCCTCATCACAGCCCTTGTGATGAGGAGCATTTTTAGAATCAGTTGAGGTAATGACCATGATCCTGTTTATCAACGCCTGTGTGCGCGCAGACTCCCGGACGGAGAAGCTCGCGCGCGCCCTGCTGCGAAAGCTCGCCGGCGCGCAGACGGAAGTAAAGCTCGCAGATCAGCCGCTGGAGCCGCTGAGCGAGGCGCGGCTCGACCGGCGCACGGCGCTCATCGAGCGCGGCAGCTACGACGACCCCATGTTCCGGCTGGCGCGGCAGTTCCAGCAGGCGGACGGCATCGTGATCGCGGCACCGTACTGGGATCTCGGCTTCCCCGCGCTCCTGAAGCTGTATCTGGAGAACATCTATGTGACCGGCCTGGTCTCCGAGTACACGGAGGAAGGCATCCCGCGCGGGCTCTGCCGGGCAAAGAAGCTATGGTATGTGACAACCGCGGGCGGCCCGTACACGCCGGATTTCAGCTACGACTATCTCCGCACACTCGCGCAGCAGTATTTCGGCATTCCGGAGACGGAGCTCATCGCCGCCGAAATGCTGGACGTGCAGGGCTTCGACGCGCAGCAGATCATCGCGGACAAGATCCGCGAAATCGAGGCGCGATAATCCCCGATCAGCAAACGAGCCCTCCGGCAAAAGCCGGAGGGCTCGCTTTTGTTTCAGACAATCTGGAAGAGATAGAATTTCAGATAATCCGTCTCCGGGACGTTCCAGAGGATCGGATGGTCGGGTCCCTGCTGGCGGGCTTCGATCTGCCGGAGCGTCACCTGCGCGTCCTTCGCGGCGTCCGCGAGCATGGCGCGGAACTTTTCGTCCGTCATGAAGTGCGAGCAGGAGCAGGTTGCGAGATAGCCCCCGCGCGGCAGGATGCGCATGGCCTTGAGATTGATCTCCTTATACCCGCGGATCGCGGCATTCACGGTCGAGCTGCTTTTCGTGAACGCAGGCGGGTCAAGAATGATATAATCATACGCGCCGCGCTTCTCCCCGGCAAGCCTGGTCAGAAGCTCGAACACATCGCTTTGCAGATAGGTCACCTTGTCCGCCACCCCGGTGAGGGCGGCGTTTTTCTTCGCCTGCTCAAGCGCGTCCACCGAGACATCGACCGAGACGACAGACTCCGCACCCGCCAGCGCGCAGTTTAAGCCAAACGCGCCGGTATGCGTAAAACAATCCAGCACGCGGCGGTTTTTGGCAAGCTTCGACGCTGCCTGTCGGTTATACTTCTGATCGAGGAAAAAACCGGTCTTCTGACCGTTGATGTAGTCCACATCGTATTTTACGCCGTTTTCCTTGATGATGACGTGTCCGTCTCCGGTCGTATCGAGCAGAAAGCCGACGGAATCGGAGAGTCCCTCCTTGCGTCTGAGCTTGCCCTCGCTGCGCTCGTGCACAGCATCGATCTGCTCTCCGAGCTCGCGCAGATATGAAACCAGCTCCGAGAGGATCGCGGTCTTCCACTGCTCCATCGCAAGCGAAAGCACCTGTACGGCAAGGACCGTATCGAAGCGATCGACCGTGAGCCCCGGGAAGCCGTCCGCCTCGCCAAAGATCAGGCGGCACGCGCGAAAGTCCTCCCCCATCACCGTCCGGCGATAGTCCACGGCATAGCGCACACGCCGCGCCCAAAACGCTTCGTCCGGCAGATCATTCTTGCTGCGCGTGATCACGCGCACACGGATCTTGGAGGCGCTGTTATAAAAGCCGAGACCGAGCCAGTGCCCTTTGGCAGTGGTCACGTCCGCAAGCGCTCCATCGGCAACGCCCTCTGCGCCGGAGAGGATCTCATCGGCGTACACCCAGGGATGCCCCTGCCGGAGCGCGCGCGCCGCTTTCTCGGTCACGGTGAGGATCGGATATGTTCTTTCCATAGGAATCTCCATTTCTTCCGTTTGTTTGATTCCGATTTTACCGCAAAGACGCAGTTTTCACAAGACTGCTCTTTACTTTTTTATTCGCTTCCGCTATAATATTTTAGCTTGCTTTGCCGCAAATATCCTGCGGCGGATCAAGCGCTATTCCAATGAGTAGGTGAAACACGCATGAAAAATGATGCTCCGCGCAGCGGGAGAGCCTCCACCGTCGTACTGGTTGTGCTGCTGCTCACCGCCGCGATCGTGACCGCCGGTCTGTTCTTCCTCGTGAAATACACCGTCGACGACGGCTTTGACCTGCATCTGGACTTCTCCAAGATCCCCGCGCATGCAGACGTTGTCACGCCGCAGCCGACGGAGCTTCCCGCAGAGCCCGAGACGAAAACCTTTGTGATCTCCATGGTCGGCGACTGCACGCTCGCCTCCAGCCAGCGCGGCGGCGATTTTGACCGCGTGATCCAGCAGAACGGTCTGGAATGGCCGTTCTCCGGCACGGTGGACATTCTCTCGCAGGACGATTTTACGCTTGCAAACCTCGAATGCTCCTTCTCCGACGCAAATCTGCGCAGCGCCTCGACCTTTGCATTTCTCGGTACTTCCGACTATGCGCAGATCCTCTCCAACGGCAGTGTTGAGGCCGTGACAAACGGCAACAACCACACGCTGGACTTCAACGAGCAGGGCGTGGCTGACACCAAGGCTGCGGTCGAAGCCGTCAATGTCGGCTACATCGGCGCAAACGAGTCTCAGATCTTCACGACCGAGAGCGGTCTGAAAGTGGGCGTTTACTGCCCCGGCTGGCGCAACGCCACAATCGACGGCGCGAATCAGGCCATTCCCGCCCTGCGTGAGGCCGGCGCGGACATCGTGATCTATGCGCCGCACTGGGGTCTTGAGGGCAAGTACCACGAGATCGCCGAGCAGGAACTCGTGGCGCACACCGCGATTGATGCCGGCGCCGACATCGTCTGCGGCACACACCCGCATGTGATGCAGCGCATGGAAGAATACAACGGCGGCATGATCTTCTATTCCCTCGGAAACTTCAGCTTCGGCGGCAACAGCGCGCCCCGCGACCGCGACTCCGTGATCGCGCAGGTTACGATCACGCAGGACGCCGACGGCAAGTGCACCGTGACGGGCTATAACCTGATCCCCTGCTGCCTGTCCTCCACGGACAACATCAACGACTATCGCCCCGTCCCCTATGCCGAGGACGACGAGTTCTATGCGCGGGCGATCTCCAAGCTCGACGGGACGTTCACCGGCCCGGATCTGGTAGTCGACTATTCGTTCCTGTACGGCTGATGATTGCACACTATACTTATTTACCCGACAATGCGTCTGTATTGCCGGGTATTTTTTTCCCAAAAAGACAGCGTTTTTGAACAAATTGCGCAAAAATATCTATAAAATTTTCTGATATTTGTATAAGTAGTTGATATTTGCAGGGAAATGTGCTTTAATACAATCAGAGAATTCCGGTCTGAAACCGGCATAGAGCAAATCAAGGAGGAATTACATCATGATCCAGTTTGCAACCAGAATGAACAACCTGAAAGGCTCCGCGATCCGTGAGCTCCTCGCGCTCGCGAACAAGCCCGAGATCCTTTCCTTTGCCGGCGGCATGCCCGCCCCCGAGCTCTTCCCTGTTGAGAAGATGAAAGCCGCGACCGACGCCGTCCTCGACGAGATGGGCGAGGTCGCCCTGCAGTACACCAGCACCGACGGCTGGCCGCGTCTGCGTGAGCAGATCGCCGAGCGCATGGGCAAGAAGAACGGCATCAAGACGACCGCCGCGAACATCCTCATGACCTCCGGCAGCCAGCAGGGTCTGGATTACTCCGCCCGCGTGTTCGTCGATCCGGGCGACGTTATCATCATTGAAAGCCCCTCCTACCTCGGCGCGCTGAATGCCTTCAAGGCCTGCGAGCCCAACTTCATCGCCATCCCGACCGACGAGAACGGCATGATCATGGAGGAGCTGGAGAAGGTCCTCGCCACGACCGAGCGCGTGAAGATGATCTATGTCATCCCCGACTTCCAGAACCCGTCCGGCCGCACCTGGCCGCTGGAGCGCCGCAAGCAGTTCATGGAGATCATCAACAAGTATGAGATCCCCGTCATCGAGGATAACCCGTACGGCGAACTCCGCTTCGAGGGCGAAGACATGCCCGCTCTGAAGAGCATGGACACCAAGGGCCTCGTCGTGTTCCTCGGCACCTTCTCGAAGATCCTCGCCCCCGGCTACCGTCTGGGCTGGGTCTGCGCTGAGGGCGAGATCCTGAAGAAGTACAACTTCATGGCACAGGCTGCCGCGCTGCAGGCCTCCACCGAGGCGCAGCTGATCGTCTCCAAGTTCATCGACATGTTCGACCTCGACGAGCACGTTGCCGCCATCAAGGCCAACTATGCCAAGCGTCGTGACGTCATGATCGAGACCATGGAAAAGGAGTTCCCGCCCGAGGCGAAGTTCACCCACCCGAACGGCGGTCTGTTCACCTGGGTCGAGCTGCCTGAGTACATCAACACCAACGAGATGGCCAAGCAGTGCCTGGAGCGCCACGTTGCTTACGTCCCCGGCGACGGCTTCTTCCCCGACGCCGGCCACAACAACTGCATCCGCCTGAACTACTCCAAGCTCAACGAGGATCAGATCCGCGAGGGCATGACCATCCTCGGCCAGGTCATCAAGGAGAACATCAAGAAGTAAGCTCCCTATAAAAGCAAAGGGCGCGTTGCAAAATAGCGCGCAAAAGAAAAGCACCAGTTAGGTCCAAAAGGACTTGGCTGGTGCTCCTTTTTGCGTTAAGCTGTAAGTGTCATG
>ONEB01000027.1 GCA_900316745.1 uncultured Eubacteriales bacterium
GGTCGTGACGTTCCAGCACCGCGCGGCGGGCGAGCCGACTGTGACGGCAAACAACCCGTTCAAGGATGTTTTAAGCGGCGATTACTTCTATGACGCCGTCCTGTGGGCAGTGTCGAAGCGCATCACCAACGGCACGACCGCGACGACCTTCTCGCCCAACGATATCTGCACCCGCGCACAGGTGGTCACCTTCCTGTATCGCGGTGCAAACGGATGATCAAATATGAAAAGTTATAGACAGGAGGAAACAGTATGAAGAAAAAAGCCTTGTCGCTGCTTCTGGTTCTCTGTATGGTCCTCGCGCTGCTCCCGATGGGGGCGCTCGCGTGGAGCCCTGAGGATGAGAACTATGTCGACAGCGGCACCTACCACGACTCCGGCGTGACATGGGTCATTCTGGAGGAGGACGGCGAGACCGTTCTCTACATCGAGGGCACCGGCGCCATGGACGGCAAGGAAGCCACCGATCAGTACGACTATGACCGCGAGTATCGTCCCAGATGGGACAACGCCAAGGACCCCTGGGATTCCTACAGCTCCTCGATCACCAAGGTCGTGATCGGCGACGGTATCACTAGCCTCGGCATGAACTGCTTCACCGACATGCGCAATCTGAAGGAAGTCGTCATCGGCGACGGCGTCACCTCGATCGCGGAAATGCAGTACGGCGATTACGGCTCTGCGAAGAAGGGCGAATACGGCAACACGCTCGGCAGCGCCTTCTATTCGCTGCGCAATCTGGAGAAGGTCACCGTCGGTGCGAAGGTCGAGAAATTCACCGCCGACATGTTCAAGTACTGCAGCAGCCTCAAGACCATCGAGATCTCCGAGGACAACGAGAACATGCAGTCCAAGGACGGTTTCATTCTGAACAAGGCCGGCACCGAGATCCTGTACGTTGCGCCGAGCGTCTGCGAGCCGGAAAACTGGGGGAATCCCTGCGTCGTGACGATCCCCGAGGGCGTCACGAGCCTCACGAAGAAGGACCTGCTGCCTTCCTCCAGCGTCACGAAGCTCGTGCTGCCCGCCTCGCTGAAGGAGTTTGACGCAGTCGCGCTCAGCAGCACCTCCGCGCTCTCCGAGATCGAGGTCGCGGAAGGCAACGAGAAGTTCTTCGTCAAGGACAACATCCTCTACAGCAAATCTCCCGTCGAGATCCTGCTCGTGCCCTCCAAGGTGCAGGCAGAGGTCGAGCTGGCGGACGGTCTCACGTCCCTGGATGACGAGACCTTCAACAACAACTCCACCATCACCAAGCTCACAATCCCCGCGAGTCTGACGAGCATCGGCTCTGACGCGCTCTCCGGCATGAGCAAGCTGGAGGAAGTGGTCGTCAAGGAAGGCAACACTCTCCTGAAGGTCGAAAACGGCCTCGTCACCAAGACCGAGAACGGCGAGACCGAGGCTTTGTTCGTCAACGCGAACTACGGCGGCGCCATCACCATCCCCGAGGGTGTGAAGACGCTCAAGACCAACATCTTCGGCAACAACAACAGTAAGCGCCCGCTCGTCACCGGTCTGGAGCTGCCTGTTTCTTTGGAGACGATCATCAACGGCGGCAGCGTCTGGTCGCCGCAGACGCCGTTCACCCTGCTCACCGGTTTGGAGACCGTGACGGTTGCGGAGGGCAACAAGAACTACGCCGCTGAGAGCAACGTGCTCTACAATGCGGACAAGACCGAGATCGTCGGCGTGCCGATGCAGCTTGCGGGCGATATCGTGATCCCCGAGGGCGTCACCTCTGTCGGCAGCCAGTTCAGCAATCACCCGAAGATCACCAGCATCACCTTCCCGGCGAGTGCGACGAGCATCTCCTCCGGCGGCTTCAGCGGCTGCGACGCGCTTGCAAAGTTCGACGTCGCCGCGGACAACTCGAATTACGCCGCGCAGGACGGCATCCTTTACGACAAGGAAATGACCAAGTTCGCGGCCGTTCCCACCGCCATCAGCGGCGACATCGTGATCCCCGACACCGTTACCAGCACCGCGAACGGCTATTACAGCGCGTTCCGCAACTGGTCGAACGTCACCAGCATCACCCTGCCCGAGGAGCTGACTCAGCTCGAGAGCAATGCCTTCCAGAACTGCTCGAGCCTGACCTATATGGTTCTGCCCGAGACGCTCACCGAAATCCCCTACGGCGCGTTTGAGGGCTGCTCGAACCTCGAGAAGGTCTACATCCCCGCCAGCGTCACGACCATCGGCTCCGGATACAGCGCCAGATGGTATGCCGATTTCGAGGGCTGCGACAAGCTCACCGACATCTACTTCGGCGGCACCGAGGAGGAGTGGAACGCCATCAGCTTCGGCAACGACGCGGATAAAGCCTTCGTCGACGGCGATTCCGTGACAGTCCACTTCAACCACAAGCACAATGTCGAAACCGAGACCGTTCCTGCGACCTGCGAGGAGCCCGGCAGTGTCACCGGCGCCTGCGAATGCGGCTACGGCAAGGTTGCCGATGTGATCGACCCGATCGGCCATGACTGGGATGACGGCGTCGTCACTAAGGAACCCACCTGCACCGAGCCCGGTGTGATGACCTTCACCTGCAAGAACGATGAGACCCACACCAGGACCACCGAAATCGAGGCCACCGGCCATGAATGGGACGCCGGCAAGGTCACCAAGGAGCCTACTGTGGACGCCGAAGGTGTGCGCACCTTCACCTGCAAGCATGATCCCAGCCACACGAAGACCGAGTCCATCGCGAAGCTGGAGCCCGCACCGGTGCCTGAAAAGTGCGACGGCGGCGACAAGTGCCCGAGCAAGGCCTTCTCCGACGTGGACCGCAGCAAGGACAGCTGGAGCCACGAGGCGATCGACTGGGCCGTTGTGAACAAGGTCACCAAAGGCATGGACGCCACGCACTTCATGCCCGGCCGTGCCTGCACCCGCGCACAGGCCGTCACGTTCCTGTGGCGCGCCATGGGCGAGCAGGAGCCGACCACGAAAAATAATCCCTTCAAGGACGTCTCCGCTGACGCTTACTACTACAAAGCAATCCTGTGGGCAGCTGAGAAGGAGATCACGAACGGCGTGAGCGCCGACAGGTTTGACCCCGATGCCACCTGCACACGCGGCCAGATCGTGACCTTCCTGTGGCGCGCTGAGGGCAAGACCGCAGCCAAGGCTGCAAGCACGTTCCGTGACGTCCCGGCTGACGCCTACTTCGCGCCCGCCGTCGCCTGGGCGGTCGAGAACGGCATCACGAACGGCACGAGCGCCACGACGTTCGCGCCCAACGATTCCTGCACCCGCGCCCACATCGTCACGTTCCTCTATCGTGACCTCGGCGCAAAATAATCCGCACGCTCCGACACAAGACCTCCATCCGGAGGTCTTGTGTCCCGAAGGGATGGTTCCATGAAACACAGCAAGAGATTTTTGTCGGCGCTTCTGGCGCTTTTGATGCTGTTCTCGCTCGGAATCACGGCGTTTGCCGTGGACGAAACCGAGGAGGACATCGGTATGTCCCCGGAGCGCCTGCAGGGCTTTCAGGCCGACGACTATGTGCGGCGCTGTACGGGCGATTTTGACGCGGATGAACAGGTCCGCGCCATCGTGCTTTTAAAAAGCCGACCGACCTCCGAGAACAAGACCTTCCTCCAGCGAGCCGGCAACACCGAGAAAAAGCTCCTGGCGGAGCACACGCTCGTGAAGCAGCGCATGACGCAGAGCGATGTGAACTATCAGGTCAATTATGAATATACCGCGCTCCTGAACGGCATGTCCGTCACCATGCGCTATGGCGATCTGGATCAGGTCGAGGCGCTTCCGGGCGTCGATTCCGTTTTCATCGCCACACACTTCGATGAGCCGATCACGGATACACACGCGGTCTCGGCGGCTGAGATGACAAATGCCGTTTGGATGAACGACGCAATCTCCGGCGACGGCTCCGGCACGACCATCGCGGTCCTCGATACCGGCATCACGCTGCAGCACGAGGCGTTCCAGGTCTATCCGGGCATGCTGCAGACGCCGCAATATGAGAAGGCAGAGATGCTCGACGCGATCGCATCGATCGGCCGCGGCGTCTACTATTCGCAGAAGATCCCGTTCCAGCACGACTATGCGGACAACGACAACAACGCCACCGACGATTCCTCCGGGCACGGCACCCACGTTGCGGGCATCGCGGCAGGTTTCGCGGCATCGGACGAGGGCGTGATCAAGTTCCGCGGCAGCGCGCCGGACGCGCAGATCCTCGCCATGAAGGTCTTTTCCTCCAGCTCGACCGGCACCTCTTCGGATATCTACTATGCCGCGCTGGAGGACGCCTACAAGCTCGGCGCGGACGTCATCAACATGTCGCTCGGCGCGGGCAACGGCTTCCCGTATGATGAGTCTCTGGAGACGGAGACCTACGGCAACATCTTCCGCCGTCTGGAGGACGCGGGCATCATCGTCTGCATCTCCGCCGGCAACGACGGCTCCATGGCGGACATCGCGCAGAACAAGGCCGGCAGCGGCTATGTCACGCCCGGCTATGCCGACTACGGCGTGCTCAGCAGCCCCGCTTCCTACAATGGCAACGTCGGTGTCGCGGCTGTGGACAACGCGCGCTTCCCCGCGCGGAGCATTCGCGTGGGCGAGCAGGACTTCCCGTACCGCGAGGGCAATGGCACTGCTTTTGCCGATGCCTTTGGCGGCAGGGAAGTGGAGTACGTTGTCGTGCCCGGACAGGGCGACAGCGCGGACTATGACGGTATTGACGTAAAGGACAAGGTCGCGCTCGTCACGCGCGGCGGCTCTACGTTCGAGAGCAAGGTCTCCATCGCGGCGGCAGCCGGAGCGTCCGGCGTGGTCGTGTGCAACAACGCTGACGACGGACTCATTTCCATGTCCGTCACGACGACGACCATTCCGTCCGTTTTCGTTGCGAAGGACGCGGGACTCGCGCTCAAGCAGGCGGCGGAGAACGGCAACGCGACGCTGTTTGTGGACACGGAGGAGCATGACGTCTCCAGTCCCACAGGCTGGGAGGTATCCTACTTCTCCAGCTGGGGACCGACGAACGATCTGCAGATCAAACCGCAGATCGCAGGCGTCGGCGGCAGCGTCAGCTCCGCGGCGTTCAAGACCGTCGATCAGTATACGATCAAATCCGGCACGTCCATGTCGTCCCCGAACGTCGCGGGCGGCTATGCAGCCTTCACGGAGGCGCTCCGTGCCGAGAATCCTGATATGAGCAAGGCGGATGCCGCCGCGCTCGCCAGAAGCAGAACGCAGGCGACCGCGCGCATCCTCACACGGCACGACGGCACGCCCTTCAGCCCGAGACAGCAGGGCGCGGGGCTTCTGGATCTGAAGGCGGCGGAGACCGCTGTGCTGCGCATCCCGAGCCCGCTGGTCGAGCTGGGCGACGACCCCGGCAAGACCGGAAGCTGCACCGTCCGCTTCGACGCGGAAAACAGCTCTGACGGCGCTCAGACCTATCAGGTGCAGACCGACGTCCTGTGCGACAGTCTCACGACCGTGGACGTCGGCTCCGAGGATGCTCCGGATGTGCGCTCCTATAACGCGCTGCAGACCCGCACCGTCACGGATCGCTGCACCGTTTCCGGCCCTGACAGCGTGACGCTGCAGCCGGGGGAGAAGAAGACCGTTTCTGTCACGATCAAGCTCTCGGATGAGCTGAAGCAGGAGCTGGACCGGGATTTTCCGAACGGCACCTACATCGAGGGCTATGTGCGTCTGACAAACGATGTCGGATCTGCACACGCGACGTATCTTGCCTTTTACGGCGACTGGAACGCCGCGCCGATCATCGAGCAGCACGACTGGCGCGATCTGATGAATCTGCCGAACCTCTATGAATACCTCAATCAGGTCGACTGGGAGGTCGATACCGACGTCAGCCTCGGCTACATCTGCGATGCCGAGGGAGAGCCCGTCAGCTATGCCGGCGGCAATCCCTTCGGCAGGGATGCCTCGATTACCTACGACGACAAGCGCATCGCCGTTTCCACCAACAGCGAGACCGCCTACGGTGTGGCGCTGCAGCTCACGCCGACCATCATTCGCAACGCACGTCATGTCGTCATGATCGTGCGCGACGCGGACACGGGTGAGATCTACACCGTGGACGATACGCCGTACTGCGACAAGACGATCTATGTCCCGGAATACGAGCAGTGGACGAGCAGCGTGTCCTGCTACTTTGACGGCTTTGCCGATTACGGCATGGACGCCGGAACGTATGAAGCGATCCCGAACAATACGCGCGTGAAGGTGGAGCTGTACGCAAACCTCTTCTACGGCGAGGACGAGATCGGCGCCATGACGCCGGAGGAGCTTGTCGCGAGCGGCAGGTACCTCCAGTATTCCGTGCCCTGCACCGTGGACAGCGAGACGCCGCAGATCGAAAGCTGGAGCTATGACTATGTGAGCGGCGATGTGACCGTCACGGTGCGCGACAATCAGTATCTTGCCGGCGTTTCGGTCATCGACCTGAAGCAGCAAACGATCGCGCAGCAGCTTTTTGCGGACGACGAGCCGGGCGAGACGCACACCGTCACGCTCCATATCGGCAGGCAGCGCAACTTTGTCATCGCCTGTCAGGACTATGCCACGAACGAAAAGCGCCAGCGCGTCAACGCGATCATCGATCCGACGACCATCACCTATTCAACGCCCGAGGGCGTCTCGGTGGAAGGGCAGAAGAGCGTCACAGTCTCCAACGGCGATCAGGTCGTGCTGCCGAACGTGAGCGGCTCCGTGGAGGGCTGGGAATTCAGCCAGTGGAGCAGCAGCGTGATCGAAGACGGCACCGATCCCGCGCTCTCTCAGGCGGAAACCGTCGGCGCAATGTACAAGGTCAGCGAAGACGTCACGATGCACGCCGTGTTCCGCACACCCGACGGCGTCTATCAGCCGACGGAGAAGCTGCGCCGCGTTGTAGCGGAGCAGCCCGACTGGAGCGGCGACTATGCCATCGGCGGCCTAAACTGGTCGGAATACGCCTTCTATCTGCTGAACGCGGACGGACGCACCGTCGAAGCCGAGCAGCAGGGGATCACGGTCACGGATGGCTCCATTCTGAATCATACGCCGGAGGCGCTCGTTTTCCGTTTTGAAAAGCAGCCGGACGGCAGCTATGCCATCAAAGGCCGGAGCGGCTGCCTTGCCATGGACGCAAAGGCGGCGTATGGGCTCTCCGTTTCCGCAGACGCCTCCAATGCCGCCGCCCGATGGAAAATCGCGTATTTTGCCGGAGACAGCACCGTGGGCACGGTGGACTGCGTCCGCATGACGAATGCGAAGGATCCGTCCATGCGCATCGTGCTGGACACGCAGCAGAACCGCATCAAGTGCATCCGCGCGGAGGATTCCGATTTCGGAGACGATCTGCTCCTGTATCTGTTCGGCACGGTCGAGAGATACCGCTACTCCACCGATCCGCAGCCGATCCATAACTGGGATGCGGGCAGGGTCACCAAGGAGCCCACCACAGAGGCCGAGGGCGAGCGCACCTTCACCTGCAAAAATGATCCGACCCATACCAGAACCGAGCCGATTCCGAAGCTCGATCCGCCCGCACCGCAGCCCTCTGACGAGCCCGCTTCCGAGCCTGTCAAGTGCGACGGCGGCGCGAGCTGCCCGAGCATCGCATTGACAGACGTGGACCGCAGCGCAGAAAGCTGGTATCACGAGGCGGTTGACTGGGCGTTTACAAACAACGTGACGAAGGGCACCTCCGCCGACAAGTTCAGCCCGACCGCTCCGTGCACCCGCGCGCAGGCCGTCACGTTCCTGTGGCGCGCCATGGGCGAGCAGGAGCCGACCACGACGACGAACCCCTTTAAGGACGTCGCAGCGGACGCCTGGTATTACAAGGCAGTCCTCTGGGCAGCCGAGAAGGAGATCACAAACGGCGTCAGCGCCGACAGGTTTGACCCCGAGGGCACCTGCACGCGCGGTCAGATCGTGACCTTCCTGTGGCGCGCCGAGGGCAAGGTTGCTTCGACGGCGGCTGCCTCCTTCACAGACGTCCCGGCTGACGCCTATTTCGCGGACGCCGTTGCATGGGCAATTGAAAACGGCATCACGAACGGCACGAGTCCGACGACCTTTGCGCCGAACGACAACTGCACCCGCGCACACATCGTCACGTTCCTGTATCGCGACATGAAGTAATCAAATGTGTGCAAGCCCGGTACGGGAGTTCATCCGTACCGGGCATATTTCTTTATGTGCATATAAGTGTAATGCTTGTTACCAGCTGAAGAAAAGTAATACTTCCCCTATATTTCTCTTTCAGCCAGTACAGCCCGGTAGGAGGGGGAGTGTGAGGGGGAACCATCCCTCTATACCTATAATCCGTAAATTTCTCGAAAAACGTAAGAAAAGCGAGAACGGAAAAACCGACTTGCGAGAAAAATCTCATTCACTCCACGGAACCAGCGCTTCATTCGCCAGCTTTTGCGCATGTGCCATTTTGCGGATCGCTCTCTTTGCCTGCTTCGCAAACGGATGTGAGATCATCAGATCCCAGTCTGCCAGCTTCACGATCTCAAACGTATCCTGCTTGCGATCATAGCGGATCTCGCCCCATCCGCCGTCCTCATCCGCCAGATACGCATACGTCACGGTGCGACCCGTCTGCTTGATCCGCCGAAGTCTTACAAGATGGCAACGCCCACCCTCAAACAGCTGCGCAACGCCCGCCCTCAAACAGCTGCAGCGCCATCTGGTCGATAGCCTTTCGGTAATGGTTCTCCGCTGCCTTTGGCGAACGCAGGCCGTTCCGCAGCGCAAGCTCCTGAAAGGTCTGGCGTCTATCCTGCTTTGTCGCACAACGCTCACAGAACTGCAGATGCAGTGAAACGATATCGCGATCCACGTTCCGCAGTTCCTGAAACGCATCCGTCACACCCATTGTCCGCTCACAGAAGGCAAGCGCATGCTGCGGATCGGCGCTTGAATCCGAGATCGTCTCCTCCAGCGTTCTCTCGGAATCATCGTCCTGATTCCTGTAGTAGTAAGCAACCTGCATCTCGTTCGCCACCCCCGCCATGATATAGCGCATCACGGTTTTGGGCTTCCGGTTCACCTTGTCGGCAATCTCCTGCAGGGTCGCATTATCGGTGCGATCGTGGTGCTGATGGTACTCCCACATGATCTTTCGCATCACGTAATCCGTGGATCGCGTCGATACGGTATAGCCGGAGCGCATCGTGCGGATGTAATCCAACATATCTGCCCAAACATAGCTCTGTACGAATTTCCGCAGGGAGCATTTTTCCGGCTCATAGAGAAAGAGCGCATTCATGCATGTCGCAGCGCAGATGCTTTTCAAATCTTCCGCGTGTTCGCCCATGTTGTAGTTGTACGCTGCGCCGATCACGATCTGGTCGAGTACGGGCTCGAAGTCTGCAAGAAACCGCTGAAAGTACTCGTCCTCGCCGGTATCCCGATACAGGAGCGCCCACTTTTTTGCACGTTTCGGGACAGGCCTTTCCGTCGGACGACGGAACATACTCGGCAGCTTAATGGTTCTTTTCTGCTCCATTGCGAACCTCCTCCATAAGGTTCGAATACGTCATTTCAACTGGATAGGCGCCGGCTGCGTATTCCATGTTCCGAATGGCTTCGTCCCGCTTCTCCAGTGCCAGACGCTTGGCGGCTTCTGACTGCTCCGCCGTGATCGTTCCCAGGGATTTATACTTTCGGATGCTGCCGGTAGTGTTCGTATAGATGCGTTTCACTTCGCTGGCTTCGGCGGCTTCCTTCTGAAATCCGGACTCCTTACGCAGCGCCCAATCTGCACAGGCGAAAACACGCCCGCCTGTCAGCTCCAACGGTGCGTTGCCCGTACAGTATTTCTGACGGTATGCCTTCTCCATGAGAAACACGCGACCGCAGACAGGGCAGCGCCGGGGATAGTGATTCCATTGGATGCCTTCGAAGAAATCTGTCATCAGTAGGCTGCGGTAATTTGAAAACTCCATGATCCGCACCACGTCACAATCGTCGTCCTCATAAGTCCGGATCTCATATTCCGTGCGAGCGGAGAAGCCCGTTTTCCGAAACAGCTTTCCCGCCAGACCGGCAAGCTTGTCGACTTTGAAAGACTCGAGATCATTCACGCAGCGAATGAACGGGCGAAAGCACCAGTCTGCGTCTGCCAGATCGTCAAGGAGCTCTAAGCAAAAACGCAAATAGCCCTTCGCTGCATCGAACAGAGCTTTCCCGGGGTGCGCCTCAGGCGCATTGGGAAGACTGAGGATGTGGCGGATCTGCGCCTCAGTGGGATCGTTTGCCGTCAGCTCCGCCTGCAGCTTCTGCCATGCCTGTATCTGCTTTGCAGTCTCCGGCGAAAACAGCTCTGTGATCTGTGCCTGCTCCGCCGCGGTGTCCATGCCCTGAAAGGGAGGAAGCTGTGCCAGCGCCTCCAGCTGCCAGAAAAGATACTGCCGGACCGCTGTAAACGGCGCTTCATCCAGACAGCTCATTTGCATCGCATCGAGCGCCTGCTCGATCGGGAACCGTGCCGCAGTGACGTGCAGGAGCAGATCGCTGTCGCCGATGCTGTTCATCAGCTCGACCGCCATATGACCGAGCGCGTGTTCCTTGCCCATGTAATAGATGCTGTCGTCGATGATCTCTGCCTGAAACGGAAAACCAAACATGACTGTACCACCCCTTTTCTGTGCTTTCCATACGCCTTATTGCAAAGGTGAAGGTAAGGTCAAAAGCCAAAATTTTTTAAAAAATCGAACCTTCAACTTTGCAATTAACGGTTTTTACAGTTTCAAGATATCAGAAGGGCTGTACCATAAACGGTACTTTGACGTCTGGAGGGCGCTGTGGCATGCCTTTTTCTTGCGGTTTTTCTCGCAAGTCGGTTTTTGCGTTCTCGCAATCCTATCTTTTTTTGAAAAAATTATCTATTATATAACAAGAGCACGGGAGCGAACCTTCCGATTGCTCACGAGCGCAAGCCCGGAAACGGGTCCTGATTTCAGGATCTGCTTCCGGGCTTTTTGCGCTTATTGATAACTGCTCCCACTTTTTGTGATTCAGGGGGCGAAAGGAGACGGATGCCATGACATAGCAATCACACACAACGTCAGAAATAGAAATCGAAAAAACAAGAACTACAGGAGGATTTTCTATCATGAAAGATTTCAATGGAATCAAAATCATTGGCCTCGACCATGGCTATGGGAACATCAAGACCGCAAACCACTGTTTCCCCGCCGGCGTGGTCGGCCACGACACCGAGCCTCTCTTTACCAAGGACCTTCTGGTATATGAGGGGCGCTACTATCTCATTGGAGAAGGTCACAAGGAATTCCTGCCGGAGAAGATGCAGGACGAGGATTATTACATTCTCACCCTTGCTGCCATTGCCATGGAGCTGCACGACGCCGGGCTCACGGAGGCGGATGTCCACATCGCCGCAGGCCTGCCCCTCAACTGGGTCAGCGGTCAGAAGGAACAGTTTAAGGCATACCTGCTGAAAAACAAGGAAGTACACTTCGTGTTCAAGAAAGTGGAGTACCACGTCCGCGTCGTCGGCGCAGACGTCTTTCCGCAGGGGTTCTCTGCGGTGGCGGATCGCCTCGGAACCTTTAAGGGCGTGACGCTGCTGGCGGACATCGGCAACGGCACGATGAATCTGCTCTATCTCCGCAACGGTAAGCCGGACTCCCTCGCCATGTTCACGGAGAAATTCGGAACCCAGCAGTGCGTGCAGGCGATTCGAGCAGCCTTCATGGATCGGTATCATACGACCATCGACGACTTCACCATTCATGAGGTGCTGCGTACCGGCAAAGCGGAGATCCAGAAGGACTATCTGGAACTGATGACCGCTGTTGCGCAGCAGTATGTCGCGCAGATCTTCCAGCGCCTGCGGGAGCATGAGTACAACCCGGCGCTGATGCAGCTCTATGTAGTCGGTGGCGGCGGATGCCTCATCCGCAACTTTGGGAAGTACGACCGCCGCCGTGTCACGATCCTCGATGACATCTGCGCCACAGCAAAAGGCTATGAGTATCTCGCCGAGCGGTATCTGAAAAAGGGGGTGAAACTGTGAGCATCCGATTCCAAAAGCTCCGGTTCAATCTGGACAAAGAACGCGACTTGGAAGCGTGGGACATTCTGCATAGCGTTCCCGGTTCCCGGAACGCATATATCCTCGACGCTGTGTGCGCATATTCCAAGCAGCTGACGCAGGAAGAGGCATGTGTCGCGTTCCAACATCAGATCCTCGGCGTAATTCGGGCAGGGCTCGCTTCTCAGCCGATAAATGCGCAGCCATTGCCCGTTGAAAGCTCGCAGGAAGACGACACGGTGTTGGATAATTTCCTTGAAAGCGCCTTTTGACCGTCAAATGCCAGAAAAACTGACCGGCATCTGTCTGCCAAATTCCGTCCAAAGTGGAACCGGAGAAAAAACGCTCGCGAAAGCAGTGCCGTCAATTCGGTACGAAAATGGCACCACACAACGCACGGAAAAATGAAAATGGATTGCCAACCAGCCGTACGTACGTACTTGCTGTACCGGATGGATTCCCGGTACTGTGTACGAATGTACGGCTTTTTTCATTTCCGAATCCGCTTTATCTATCCTGTGGATGGGGGGAGTCCCGCCCCTGTCCATAGGGATAGCGAGCATCGGATTGTGCCGTCACAATCCATTCACCCAGGGGAGGCCCCTGAATACCCCCATTCAAATCTACAAAGGAGTAATCATTATGAAACACGAAACCATTAAAACAACTATCCGACTTCCGCCGAAGCTCAAGCGTCGACTGGAACGATTGGCAAGGGATCGCGGAATGTCACAGTCAAAGTACCTCTGCTCTCTTCTGGAGGGCAAGTCTTCTGAGGCCGTCCCGCCCAAGCAGTTCTGGGATGTAATGCAGCAGCTCTACGACATCCACGAAATGCTGCAGCGTGCCGCAAATCTCTCGCCGCAATTCAAAGAAGCAGCGCACCGCTTAGAGCGCAGCATCGTGGAGCTGCAGGAAGCGTACACGCTGGATGAGGAGGTGCCCTGATGGCGACGACTAAGCTTTGGCACATCTCCGGTCGCATTGAGG
>ONEB01000039.1 GCA_900316745.1 uncultured Eubacteriales bacterium
CGGACAGAAGCAGCGCGCTGCGATCGCGCGCACGCTCACGGGCGACACACCGATCATGATCTTTGACGACTCGCTCTCCGCGGTCGACACCGAGACGGATGCGAAGATCCGCGCCCGGCTTGAGGAGCGCTTCGGCACCGCCTCGATCATCCTCATCTCCCACCGCATCACGACCCTGTCCAAGGCCGACAAGATCCTTGTGCTGGAAAACGGACGGATCGTGGAGCAGGGCACACACGAGGAACTGAAAGAGGCCGGCGGCATCTACCAGAGCATCTATGAGATCCAGTCCGGAACGGCAAAGGAGGCAAAGGTATGAAAAAGACCTCCGAACAGACGAGCGGGCTGAAGTTTTAAAGACCTCCGAACAGACGAGCGGGCTGAAGTTTTTCGGTATCGGCAAAATGCTGCCGTATCTGAAAAAGTACCGCGGCATGATGGCCGCGATGGTCGTGCTCGCGGTGTGCGGCAGCGCGATCGATATCGGCACGCCGCTCCTGCAGCGCTATGCGCTCAACCATTTCGTCGGGCTCGGAACGCTCGACACGATCCTGCCCTTTATTCTGATCTATGTCTGCGTGATCCTCTTTACAGGCGTGACCAACTATTTATCGGCGCGCAACGCGCTGTGGCTGGAGGTCAGGCTGGACAAGGATCTGCGAAACGCAGCCTTCGAGCATCTTCAGACGCTGTCGTTCTCCTATTTCAGCCAGAACAGCGTCGGCTATATCCACTCGCGCGTCATGTCCGACACCTCGCGTATCGGTGCGCTCTTCTCCTGGACGATCATCGACAGCGTCTGGCAGGGTGCTTACGTCATCGGCGCGGTCGTCGCCATGCTGATCGTCAACGCGCGTCTGGCGCTCCTGGTGCTCACGATCCTGCCGCTGCTGGTCGTGCTCTTCTCAATCTTCCAGAAGAAGCTCGTACGTATCAACCGCGAGATCCGCGAGATCAACTCAAAGATCACCGGCAACTTCAACGAGGGTATTACCGGCGCGAAGACCGTTAAGACCCTTGTAATCGAGAACAAGATCGAAAACGATTTCCGCGCCGAGACGGGCAATATGCTGCGCCGCTCGGTCTATGCCTCCCACCTGCGCGGCATGTTCGCCGTGACGATGAACTTTGCTTCCTCGCTCGCGCTTGCCATCGTGCTGTGGCGCGGCGGCTTTATCGCCCGCAGCGAGGTCGGCACCTTCTCGATGTTCATGTCCTATGCCCAGGGCATGATGGAGCCGATCCGCTGGCTGGTCGACGCCTTCTCCGATTTTGTCACGACCCAGGTCAACATCGAGCGGCTTACCAAGCTGCTGGAGACGAAGCCGGACGTGAACGACACGAAGGAGGTCATCAATCTCTACGGTGACAGCTTCGAGCCGAAGAAGGAGAACTGGGAGCCGATCAACGGCGACATCGAATTCAAGGACGTCTCCTTCAAGTACCCAGACGGCGACGAATATATCTTGGAGCATTTCGACCTGAAGATCCCCTTTGGCACGAACGTGGCCATCGTGGGCGAGACCGGCGCGGGCAAATCCACGCTCGCAAACCTCATCTGCCGCTTCTACGAGCCGACGCAGGGCAGCGTACTGATCGACGGGCGCGACGCGCGCGAGCGCTCGCAGCTCTGGCTGCACAGCGCGATCGGCTATGTCCTCCAGACACCGCATCTCTTCTCCGGCACGGTACGGGAAAACCTGCTGTATGCGAACCCGGATGCAACGGATGAGGAGATCGAGCGGGCGCTGAAGCTCGTCTCGGCCGACGAGGTGGTCGCAGCTCGTCTCGGCCGACGAGGTGGTCGCACGCCTGGAAAAGGGACTGGAGACAGACGTGGGCGAGGGCGGCGATATGCTCTCCACCGGCGAGAAGCAGCTGATCTCCTTTGCCCGCGCGATCCTGGCTGACCCGCGCATCCTGGTGCTGGACGAGGCAACCGCCTCGGTCGACACGATCACAGAGCAGAAGATCCAGAATGCGATCGACACGATCATCCGCGGCCGGACTTCCATCGTGATCGCGCACCGCCTCTCGACCGTCCGCAACGCGGATATCATTCTGGTGGTCAAGGACGGCAAGATCATCGAGCAGGGCAGGCACGACGAGCTCCTCGCCGCGCGCGGCCACTATTACCGGCTCTACACCCGCCAGTACGAGGACGAGGCGACCAGCGCCTTCCTCAGCAGAAAGTAACACAATCAACGGCAAAAGGCCGACCCGTTTGGGTCGGCCTTTTTTGTGATAGCTTGTTATTTTCCGATCGCGTCAAGGACCTTCTGCATATTGGCGGGCTTTTCCAGGTTGAACTGAAACGAGCCGACCGCGGTCTTGAACTCGACGGCGGGCTTATGCTCCGTTACGGTGACGCAGTGCCCGGCAGTCACGCTGCGGTGCGTGCCCTCCACGCTTTCAATCGCGGAAAGAGGAAGATACGCCCACCGGAGCCCGGCGGGGAAGTAGAGCGCCTGTTTGCCGAGACGGTACTGCTCGATCTTCAGCGCGTTTTTAAAATCCTCCGCGGCGTTCTCGATCTCGACGCCGGGGATGAGCGAATTGTATTTGGCCATAGCTGACGCCTCCTGATGTTCTATATCGACAGCATAGCACGGCTGAGCACGTATTTCAATCGACAAAATAATAAACACAGCTCATCGATAGATGAACTGCGTTTTTGCTGCACCGGGGCAATCCAAATCCGAACCGGAGACGGAGGCGCGCAGGGTAAGCGCGCTCTCCATTTCACTAAAATTTACAGTTTTAGTTCCGTCCTTGTAATTGCATGAGATTACGATCTTATCGTTGAACACATACACGGCGTTAAGGAAAACCTCGATCAGCATTTTCCGATGCTCCAGCTTCGAGAGGTCGAGGTTTCGGAATCGCTCCAAGAAGAACCGAACGAACTCTTCGCTGATGCGGGGTTTCGCCAGTTTCTCCAGCGCGATCTTGTTTTCCAACTCGTCACGGGCGGCTTCCAATTCTTCCAGTCTGCTTTTCGTGGATTTTGTCAGAATACCCTGCTGGATCGCGTTGAGCAGATTGTTGATTCCGGTGTTGGCCTCTTGCAGCTGCTGCTCATACATCGGCAGGGCCACACTCTCTTGATCTTGCATGGCTAACACCATCGAAGTGATTGCATCTATGGTGCGGTCATCAGCCAGCATTTCCATAATGGAATCAAGGACAAGATTTTCAATCCAGGCTTTGCGGACAGGCTTGCATTCGCATTCGGTGCGCTTCTTTTTCACGGAAACGCACTTATAATAGTGGTGGACCCCATTGCGCCCGGTTCCACTTTCACCGCAGAGATAAGCGCCGCAGTAGCCGCAAAAGATCTTGGTGGTCAGCAGATAG
>ONEB01000026.1 GCA_900316745.1 uncultured Eubacteriales bacterium
GCCATGCGGTGGAGAACCGTCACGAGCATGCCGCGCGTCATGGTGCCGTTGGGCGCAAAGGTCGTGTCGGATGTTCCGTTGAAGAGATTGTTCACGATGGCGTAGTCGACCGCCTCGTGGTACCACTTCGTCTGATCGACGTCGCGGTACTGCTTCGACGGGCAGTTTGCGCCGCCGTCGCAGCCGGTTTCACCGGTGGCGGGGATGACTTGGGTCTGCTTATGCGAGGGATCGTTTTTGCACACGCGCTGCATCTCGCCGTCCGCAGTCGCGGTGGCGGGCTTTGTGATCTGCCATTCGCCCCAGTTGTGACCCAGAGCGGAGATGACGGCAGTTTCCAGCTTGCCGCAGTCGATGCACCGTCCGCTGGAGAGTCCGGGCTCGGTGCAGGTGGCGGCTTTCACGACCTGCATGCCGATCGGGTTGTGCCCCTTGGCGGGGATGGTCTCGTCGATCTGCTCGCCGCAGGCCGCGCAGGTGCCGCGGCGGTATCCGGGCTCGGTGCAGGTGGCGGCTTTCGTGGTGCATTTGCTGTAATCATGGCCGGTGGCCGGGATGACCTCGGTGTAGATGTGGGCGTGCTCCGCATCGCCGGGCAGCGTGCAGCCGGCGCCGGTGCATTCATAGACGATCAGACCGTCCTCCGTGCAGGTGGCGGGGAAGCGGCGGAGCTCTGTGAGCGTGTGACCGGCAGGAACGGGCGTGTCGTCGTAGTACGCCTTGCAGATCGTGCAGGTGTGGCGCGTATAGCCGGGGGCGGTGTGCGTCGGCGCAACGACGGTATTTTCATAAATGTGGAAGTGTCCGATCCAGTCGCCCGCTGTCCGATAGCCTTTCCAGGTCGTCTTGCCGCTGTCCAGCGCGCCCTGCCACTCGGAGTTGGCGCTGGGGTTGTAGTCGGCAGTGGGATAGTGCACCACACAGTCCGTGGGGAACGAATGCGACACGTCCGAAGCGACCTTGATCGTGCTCGCGGGACGGTTCTGGAACGCGGCGTCACGCAGCGGCGTCATCTTCGTCAAATCCCCAAAGGCTTCAAGCTCCTCGCTGTCATAGTTTGCCGTGGGGATAAATTCACTCGCCTCGTCGCCGGTCTCCGCCATGAGACCGCTGACCAGGTCCAGTGCGTTTGCCGAGGTGCTCTGCGCGCTCGTGAAGGCGTTGGAGTCGATGGCGACACGCTTGGCGTTCTGATCGTTGCCGAACGTCACGTTCTCCAGACGCTCGCAGGCTGCGAAGGCACCGGTGTGGATCTGAGTCACGCGGTTGTCGAGCTTCAGGTTCTTCAGCTGGCGGCAGCCGGAAAAGGCGAACGAGCCGATGGACAGGGGAGAGGTGCCGCCGGTTGTGAAGCTCAGACCGTCGTCCTCACCCGAACCGAGTCCCAGGCAGCACAGGAAAGCATAGCTGCCGATCGTCTGAACATTTCGCGGGATATTGAGCTCGTTGACGCGCCCGATGTGCGTATCGAACATGAACGCACCGTCGCCGATCGTCGTCAGGCTGCTCGGCAGGACAAAGTTCTCGTCGCCGAGGATGCGGCACCACGCAAAAGCCATCTTGTCGATGATCTGAAGCGACTGCGGGAACTGCACCGAGGCGAGCAGAGAGTTGCCGTAAAACGCGCGCTCGCCGATCTTGGTGAGCTTGGAGCAGGCGCCGGCACGCCAGTAGGTGAGCTTGTCGCAGCCGTAGAACGCGCGCTTGCCGAGATATTCCAGTGCGCTCGGCATGTTGATCGCGGCGAGCATCTCGGTGCTCTCAAAGGCGCGGTCCTCGATGCGTTTGACGCTCTCACCGAGATACACGGCGGTGAGCATATCCTGGCCGAAGAACGCGAACTGACCCACGTTCGTGACGCCGGTCTTATAGCTTGCGGTCGTGAAGTGTCCGTTGTTGAGCACTTTGAAATCTCCGGGACCGGCAATGTAGCCGAGAATCAGCTTTTTGTCCATGTCGACGGTCTCGCCGGCGTGCTCGCCCCGATCAAGCTGGATCTTATCGCACCAGGGCGCGGAGTAACCGTTGCGCTTGTAGTTTTCCATCTCTCCGTTGCCGAAGATCTTCACGCCGTAGTAATCCTCCGCCGGATCCAGCTGAAGATAACCGTCGGCGGAGTAGTCCGCGAGCGTCTTGAAAAACGCCGTGTCGCTCAGATCCGCGGCGGAAATCTCATAGATCTGGTACCAGACATTCGCGCCAGCGCCTTTGCCGCAGGTGCCCTGCTTGACGAGATTCGATTCGTTGAACAGGCTGTCCAGATAGTCCTTCTCGAAAAAGTACCGATCCAGCAGATCGCCGATCAGATCGTTCGCCTGCGCCTGGGGCGCGATGCCCGCAAACAGGCTGAACGCCATTAAAAGCGACAACAGCAGGGACAATGTACGTTTTCCTTTCATAAGCAGCTCCTTTCGCGCCACGCGGCGCAGTCGGAATGAAAATTTCCGGGAAACCCCGGAAAAGGTTATACAAATATATTATAACGTGAAAGCATCACGATTGCAAGCGGAGACATAGGGGCATCAAACTGCCATTTGTTACTGTATTTTTGACGCGCATTTCCCGGAAAAGTTCCTGCGAAAAAAAGATAACCCCGTGTTTGCATCCCTTGCGAAACACGGGGTTATCCTGCGTTTTTCGGTTCCATCACCGAAGCTCCTTTCAGGCCCTTCAGTCTTACAGAGTTTTGCTGGATCGAAAAGATTACACACCCTTCAGTCCGACTCCGGCGTGGCAGGCCCTGCCTGTTGCCGGTTTGCATCGTACATTGGACCCACCTCCTTGTCAACCTCATTGACCTTTTATTGTAATCAGCGCTCCCTTTTGGGGAAGCTGTGCTGTTCTCTCTTTCTGGCTTTATTATAAGACCGTCCAGCGGCAAAAGTCAATCGACGGATTGGCAGAATGTTTCTGTCCGTTTTTGTACAAAATAACAACAAAATGTTGTTGAACTTCGTCTTCTGACGTCATAATGTACATGCTGTTGCACAGTTACAGGCTGCTGTCGGCGGGCGAGAGGAAGATCGTGATGGTGTGCAGCAGGTCGAGCGTGGTGTAGTTGACCGTCACGGTCTCGCCGGAGGCGAGGCCGAGCCTGCGCAGGAGCGTCGGCGCTTCGCTGAGATCGAACAGACGCAGACGCGCGGCGTCATAGACGCTCTCGTCGGCGCAGCGCAGCGTGAGCACGCCCGTGCCGTTGCCGATCTGCTGCTGCCAGATGGCGGTCACGGCGTCGGCGCTGTCGTCGGTGAGCAGGTAGCCGTTGTGGATGAAATAATTGTTTGCGTTGGCGGCGGTCGTGATCTTATCTGCGTCCTCGCTCGGGATGTGCGTATCCGAGATCTCGTCGCTCGTTACGGCAAACCAGTCGTGCAGCAGGTATTCGTTTCCGCTTGTGTCATAGCGGTCGCAGTTGTCCCATGTGAGATCGAAGGCATAGACCGCCCCGTCGAGGATCGCGTAGTTCCAGGCGTGGGACATGGTTTCGCCTTTCTGGATGGCACTGCCCATCACGGTGCAGGCCTCGATCCCGCCGCGCCGCAGGAGAAACGCGTAGGCGTCGGCGATCCCGCCGCAGACAGCGCTGCCGGAGCAGATCGCGGCATAGCTGCTCTGGTCGAAGCCCTCGGCTTCGGCGTAGGTCACGTTGCGCTCCAGCCAGTCATAGAGATAGAGTGCTTTGCCGTAGTCGTCGGCGGGCGCTTCGGAGAGGATCGCGTCGGCCTTGCGGCACATTTCGTCATACATGGCACTGCCGTTGTCACACAGCCAGCGGAACGTGATCTGGCAGGTCGGGTTGGAGCCGGTTGAGCCCGTGAGGTGGTAGCCGATGACCCAGAAAAGTCCCGGGTCTGCCATCAGCTCATCGAGACAGGCGGCCACGACCTGCGTGTCCCAGCCCTGCAGCGCAATGTCCTCCTGCGCCAGGATCGCGTCGCGCAGCTTTCCTGTGAGCGCCGGATAAGCCTCGCAGTTCGGCGCGGGATCGCGCAGCATGTCGCCGCCGGAGTAGACCACGTCCGGCGCCTTGGCGCTCGCAAGCCGCAGACTGCCGCAGCCGCTCAGCACAAGCGCGAGCACCAGCGTCAGCGCAAGGATGGTTTTTCGCATGTATGTGTCCCCCTGTATGTAAAAAAGCGTCTTTTGCGGTGATCCTGCATAGCAGATCGTAGAGATTATATCACAGGTTTGGCTCATTTTGGGGTGGAAAATGTAAACAATATCTGTTATACTGCAATTTATACTACGGAAAACAGCTGCGGCGATTGCCGCGCAAGCATAACAGGAGGAACACATATGATCGAACTTACCCTTTTAGTTGAGGATCTGGAATACACCGATCTCTTGGACAAGCAGATGCCCGTCATTTTCGAGGCCATGAGCAAGAACGGCGATATCAGCGGCCCGCTGAAGCTCGCCTGCAATTCTCCCGAGGCGACCACCAAAATCGTGAAGGGACTGCTCAAGATCATGAGCCGCGACCAGAAAGAGAAGCTTTGCTGCAAGCTCGTCAACTCCAACCGCGAAAAGCTCATGCGCAAGGCCAATGAATTTGCCGCCCGCTACGGCGTTGAGGGCAAGGTCATCGGCTGCACCGCCACGAAGAGATAACCAGGAATCAAATTGGCCTCACGGCAGAAGCCGTGAGGCCAATTATTATTCTGTCTTAACCCTGTGTCTCTTCGGGCTGCTCGGGCGTAGGCGTCGGAGCAGGCGTAGGCGTCGGGGTCGGCGTCGGCTCGGGTGTGAACGGGATGTCCACGGTCACACTTGTACGAGCGGTGTGATCGCCGCCTGCGTCGGAGATCACGAAGTTCACGCCCGACATGCCTGCACGGAGTGCCGTCACGGTCACGGTGTAGGTGTTCGTGTCACCGGAGCCGGTGCGCTTGATGTTCGATAGCTGCAGGATGCTGCCGTCCTCCGGGCGGATGGAAACGCGGTCGGAGAGATCGTCCACCTTTTTGCCGGATACGGTAAAGGAGATCGTGGTGGAAGCGCCCTCGGCATTGAGCGTCACGGCGGAATCGTTTGCGATCACGCGGTTGACCTTGGCCTTGTCGGCGACCTTTACGGTGCAGGTTGCGGACAGCTCCTTGTCGTTTACGCCGTTGGAGACGGTGACCTTGATCGTCGCGGTTCCGGGGGCAATGGCTTTTACGAGACCGTCATTGTCGACGGTGGCGATGGTCTTGTCGCTGCTGGACCATTTCACGTCGCCGGCGGAGGCCGGGGGGGGCGTGAGGGTGTAGCTCAGGCGCAGCGTGTCGCCCTCGTTGAGCTCCTTGCTGTCTTCGCTGAGCTTGATCGACTCGACCTTGACGGCGTCCTTCGTCACGGTGACCTTGCACTTGACGGGGTCGATGTCGTCATCGTCCTTCACCGAGGCGGTGATGGTGGCGATGCCCTCCTTGTGACCGGTCACTTCGCCGTTGGTGTTGACGGTGGCAATGCCCTGGTCGCTGGTGCTCCAGCCGAGCTCGACGTCGGAGACTTCCTTGTTGTCGCTGTCGAAGGCGGTGCAGACGAGGGGAACCTTGTCGTCCGGGGCGACCTCGACTTCCGTCTGGCTCAGCTTCAGATAGCTGATCGCGCTCTCGTCGTCGGTCTTTTTGCTGCCGATGCTGTTGAGAATCAGCACAAGCGCCAGCGCCAGAACGACCAGACCGCAGATGCTGCCGATGATGATCGGAAGCTTGGAGCGCTTTTTCTCGCCCTCGTCGGCCGCCGCATCGCGCTGCATGCGCGCCTCGCGGGCCTGCGCCTGCTGAAGCTGCTGGGCGTGCAGAGCGGCGGCGCGCTGGGCGCGTTCCTCCTGCGCGCGGCGGTCGTCATTGGTCTGAACTGCGCTCTGGAGCGCGGCGCGGAATTCGTCTGCGGTGCGGAAGCGCTCCTCCGGACGATCGGCGATCGCCGTGAGGATGACCTGCTGCAATGCGCTGCTGCCGTGTGCCGGAACGGGCATCGGATCGCCGCGCAGACGCATGTCGCGCGCAATGGCAAGATCCGCCGCGCTGATCGGCGCGGGGGAGGGCGGCGCAAAGGGCACCCGCTTGTCGTTCAGCAGCCAATAGAGCACCATGCCGAGCGAATACAGATCGTGCTCAGCTGTGGGAGCGTCGCCGCAGAGGACCTCGGGCGCGGCAAAGTCGCCGGCAGCGTCAGACGCAAGCGGCGCACAGCCGAAGTCGCCGAGACGCAGCACGGGTTTGCCGTCGTAGCCCGCCTCGTTCACAAACAGATTCTGGGGCTTGATATCGCCGTGGACGATGCCGCGGCTGTGGCAGAGGCTGAGCGCCGTGCAGACGCCGGAGGCCAGGTGCACCACATCGCGCTCGCCGTAGGTATGGGTGCGGATGTACTGCTCGAGCGGCAGGGCGGCGTCCGTGCGCAGGAAGATCTCCCAGCCGTCGCCGTTTTCGGCGGGGCGGATGGCGTGGTCGCGCCAGGGGAGGATGTTGGGGTGCTCTTTGAGCGCGTCCATCTCGCGGAGCGTCTGGGCGGCGCTCTCCAGCTTCGCGCGCAGCGCCTGCTGCGCTTCGAGCGAGTCCTCGCCGGGGATGCGGATCACTTTCAGCACGCCCTGCTCGGGGGTGCCGAAGCCGTCGCTTCGCACGACCTCAAAGGTCTGACCGAGCTTGCCCGAGCCGATCACGCGCGTTGCGCGCCAGTCGTTAAAATTCGGATAACCGTTCATGTAGCGTGATACCACCTTTCTGGATTTGTTGGCAGTCAGCCGCCGGACGATCATAAGACCGCGCGGCATGCCGTGATGCGCTGAGCGTGTCTGCGCATATCACTTCACTCTATTATACCTTTGGAAACACATTCGCGCAAGCGAAAGTTTCGCAGTGCTGACAGGCGGATTTTGACGGCGTTTTGACGATTTCTGATTGACAACGAGCCGGGAACAGGATATGATAGATACGGTTTAATGTTTCTGTAAGCACAGGATGCATCTTGATCAAGATAAACGGAATAAAGGAAAGGGGTCAATGAGATGATTCAGGCAATTGTTTACAGCTCTACCACCGGCTCTGGCAGATACTATGCGGAAGAATTGTCCCGCAAGCTCGCAATCCCGGCATATCCTGCAAAGTCATGCCCTCTGTCTGCGGGCTTTGAGGTCGTGTATGTCGGCTGGCTGATGGCCGGCAAGATGGTCGGTCTGTCCGCCGCGATGAAGAAATATAATGTTCGCGTCGTCGTTCCGGTCGGCATGGGCGATCCCGCTGCCCTCACGGAGGACGTCGTCCGCTCCAAGAACGGCCTCGGCGCCGACGTCGTCGTCTTCCCGCTGCAGGGACGCTTCGACATCGACAAGCTGCCGCTGCCGTTCCGTCTCATCATGGGCGCCAAGAACAAGGAGATCGCCGCGAGACTGCAGGGCAAGGCCAAGAAAACCGCGCTGAACGACGCCGAGAAGGCTTGCCTGAAGATGGCCGAGAACGGCCGCGGCGAGCCCGCCACCTGGGACGGCATTCTGAAGGTCGTCGAATGGGTCAAGGCCGATAACAACGCACCCGATGTCATGCGCTGGTACGAGCCGTAAAGATCAGATACCTATTATACGTTAGAGCGCCGGGAATGTTCCCGGCGCTCTTGATGTTTTTGCTTGACAATCCAGGCCTTTGGTGCTAATATCGCTTCCATAAGGCGATGAAGGAGACCGCCCGTGCGGATCTGCCGGTACAGAGACAACGGTCATTGGCTGAAAACCGTTTGCGAAGCAGGCACCGTGGCGCACCACTCCCGAGCCGGAGCACTGAACGAAAGATAAGCGCTCCCGCGCCGTGCCCGTTACCGCACGACCTGAGTGAAACACAGGGTGGAACCGTGTAAATTCTTGCACCCCTGTACCTATGATGGGTACAGGGGTGTTTTCTGTTAAGGAGGAAGCACTATGAGCGATCAGTACACGTTCGAGAACAAAGAATTCAAAGACACCTACCGCCATACGACCAGCCACATCCTTGCCCAGGCGATGAAGCGTCTGTATCCCGAGGTGAAGCTCGCCATCGGGCCTTCCATCGACGACGGCTTCTACTATGACTTCGACGCTCCGGAGCCGTTTTCTCCCGAGGTTCTGGAGAAGCTCGAAGCCGAGATGCGCAAGATCTGCAAGGAGAAGCTGAAGCTCGAGCGCTTTGAGCTGCCGCGCGAGGAAGCCATCAAGTTCATGGAAGAGCGCGAGGAGCCCTATAAGGTCGAGCTCATCAATGATCTGCCCGAGGACGCCGCCATCAGCTTCTATAAGCAGGGCGAGTTCGTCGATCTCTGCGCCGGCCCGCATCTGGATTCCACCGGCCGCGTCAAGGGCAACGCCATCAAGCTCACCAGCGTCACCGGCGCCTACTGGCGCGGCGACTCCAACCGCAAGATGCTCCAGCGAATCTACGGCACCTGCTTCCAGAAGAAGGACGAGCTCGACGCTTATCTCGCCCGCATCGAGGAGGCAAAAAAGCGCGACCACCGCAAGCTCGGCAAGGAGCTCGGCCTGTTCGCGTTCCGCGAGGAGGCGCCCGGCTTCCCGTTCTATCTGCCGAAAGGAATGGTTCTGCGCAACACGCTGCTCGACTACTGGCGCGGCGTCCACAAGAAGTGGGACTATGTCGAGATCAATACGCCCCAGATCATGCGCCGCACCCTGTGGGAGACCTCCGGCCACTGGGATCACTACAAAGAAAACATGTACACCACCGTCATCGACGGCGAGGACTTTGCCATCAAGCCCATGAACTGCCCCGGCAGCATCCTGGTCTATGATCTGGAGCCGCACTCCTACCGCGAGCTGCCCCTGCGCTACGCCGAGCTCGGCACCGTCCATCGTCATGAGCTCTCCGGCGCGCTGCACGGCATGTTCCGCGTCCGCTGCTTCACGCAGGACGACGCGCACATCCTGCTCGCCAAGGAGCAGATCAAGGACGAGGTCGTGCGCATCGCGAGCCTCTTCGACGAGGTCTATTCGCTCTTCGGCCTGCCGTATACGATCGAGCTGAGCACCATGCCGGACGATCACATCGGCGAGCGTGAGGACTGGGAGAAGGCGGAGAGCGCGCTGGCGGACGCCATCACCTCCATCGGCAAGGAGTATATCGTCAACCCCGGCGACGGCGCGTTCTACGGCCCGAAGCTCGACTTCCACATCGAGGACTCCCTCGGCCGCACCTGGCAGTGCGGCACGATCCAGCTCGACTATCAGCTTCCCGGCCGTTTCAATCTGGAATACGTCGGCGCGGACGGCGAGAAGCACACGCCAGTGATGATCCACCGCGTCGTGTTTGGCTCCGTCGAGCGCTTCATCGGCGTCATCACCGAGCACTTTGCCGGTGCCTTCCCGCTGTGGCTCGCGCCCGTGCAGGCGCGGATTATGCCGATCACGGATCGCGTGAACGGTTATGCCGAAGACGTCTGCAAAAAGCTGGAAGCTGTCGGCATCCGTGCCGAGTGCGACCTGCGCAATGAGAAGATCGGCTACAAGATCCGCGAGGCGCAGGGGCAGAAGATCCCCGTCATGCTCGTCGTGGGCGACAAGGAGGCCGAGTCCGGCACCGTTTCCGTCCGCACCCTCAAGGGCGAGCAGAGCGTCGAGGACGTGGACGCGCTCATCGAGCGGCTCCGCGCAGACATCAAAGCGCACAAAAACAATTAAAACGCGTTTTCCACAGGAATAAACAGCCTTGCTCCTTCGCAGAATACATTTAAGAATTCTGCGAAGGAGTATTATTATATGGAGAGAACAACGAAACGGATCATCACCCTGGCGCTTGCGCTCGTGCTCGTGCTGGGCGGCGTGATCGCCCTGCGCGCGCAGGCGGCGTCCTATAAGCGCGGCTCCTCCGGCGAGGTCGTCACGCAGATCCAGACCAAGCTCAAGCGCTGGGGATATTATAATGGTGCGATCGACGGGATCTACGGCAGCGCCACGGAAAAGGCGGTTCGGCTCTTCCAGCAGAAAAACGGCCTGACCGTGGACGGAAAGGCGGGGCAGAAGACGCTCTCCGCCATGGGAATCAGTGCAAGCGCGCCCGCGGCGACGAATGACTCGAATGTAGAGCTGCTCGCGCGGCTGATCTCCGCCGAGGCGAGGGGAGAGCCGTATGCCGGACAGGTCGCCGTCGGCGCCGTCGTCATCAACCGCACGCGGCACCCGTCCTTTCCGAGCACGATCTCGGGTGTGATCTATCAGCGCGGCGCGTTTTCGTGCATCGACGACGGGCAGTTCTATAAGCCGATCGCAGACAGCGCCTACCGCGCCGCCAGAGAAGCGCTTGCCGGGAGCGATCCCACCGGCGGCGCCATATACTATTATAATCCTGCCAAAACAACGAACAAGTGGATCTGGTCCAGACCGGTCATCGTCACAATCGGAAGCCACCGGTTCTGCTCATAATTGCGGCGGGTTAACGTAATATGACGCCGTGTTGAAAAAGATGCAAAAAAAGCAAAATAAGTGTTGACAACACCATCCGGCTATGCTATATTATGAATCACCTCCGCGCAAACGGGTGCGAATCAAAAAGAAATTTGAAAAAAATCGAAATTTCCTCTTGACAACCCCGTTGAGCTGTGGTAAAGTAAGCAAGCTGTCACCGAGACAGCGACTGTGTACCTTGTAAATTAAACAATGTAAGAACACAAAATGCCAAGCATTTTGTAGCTTATGCAAATAAGCACCAGAAAAGGGTTCTTGAGCGTCGAAA
>ONEB01000035.1 GCA_900316745.1 uncultured Eubacteriales bacterium
AAAAACACCCTGGTGGTCATCGGCAGCCACGACCCGCTGATGGACGAGCTGGCCGATCTGATCCACGGGGAGAACCACAGCATGTATCTCTCCTCCGCCCACGTGGGCTCCATGGGCGGCATCATGGCCGTCCGCCGGGGCGAGGCCCACGCGGCGGGCATCCATCTGCTGGATACGGAAACGGGAGAATACAACCGCAGCTATATCAAAAAATACTTCCCCCACGGCGGCGTCTATCTGGTGCGCTGTGTGGGCCGCCAGCAGGGGCTGATGCTGCAAAAGGGCAACCCCCTGGGGCTCAAAGGCTTTGCCGACATAGCCGGAGACGGCGTGCGCTATGTGAACCGCCAGAAGGGCTCCGGCACCCGGATCCTGATGGACTACCTCTGCGGAAAGCACGGCGTCGATCCCGCCGACATCTACGGCTATGAGCGGGAGGAGATGACCCACAACTCCGTGGCGGTGCAGATCGCGGGCAATTCGGCGGACGCCGGCATGGGCATCTACTCCACGGCGAAGCTCTACGGTCTGGACTTCATCCCCATCTGCGTGGAGGAATACGACCTGCTGATCCCGGACAAGGCCTGGCACACGGCCATGGTGCAGCAGCTCATCGCCACGCTCAGGGGGGACGCCTTCCGCGCCCGGATCGAAGCCATGGGCGGCTACACCCTGGATCGCCCGGGTGAGATCATCGACGTATTCTGATGAAGAACGTCGATGTGATCGTCATCGGCGGCGGACTGCTGGGCTGCTTTGCGGCGCGGAATCTCTGCCGCCGGAAACTGCATATCGCGCTTCTGGAGGCGCGGGAGGACGTCTGTACCGGCATCTCCCGCGCCAACACGGCTATCGTCTATCCGGGCTATGACCACAAGCCCGGTACGCTGAAGGCTGAGCTGTGCGTCCGGGCCAACGCCCGTTTCGACGCGCTCTGCCGGGAATTGGGCGTCCCCTTTTCCCGCTGCGGCTCGCTGATGGTGAGCTTCGGAGAAAAGGCCGACGCGGTGCTGAAAAAGAAATACGAAAACGGCCTGGCCATGGGCGTGCCCGGGCTGCGTCTGCTGACGGGTGAGGAGGCCGCGGCGATGGAGCCGGGCCTCGCCGCGGGGGTCAGCTCTGCCCTGTATGCGCCCACGGCCGGAACGGTCAACCCCTGGGAGCTGGGCATTGCCGCCTGCGAAAACGCGGCGGCAAACGGCGCGGAGCTCTGTCTCAACACCCGGGTGCTGGAAATAAACCGGACGGCGGAGGGCTACCGGGTCGAGACCGACCGGGGGAGCTTTTCCTGCCGTGCCGTGGTCAACTGCGCGGGGATCAATGCGGACAGGGTGCAGGAGCTTCTGTTTCCCACTTCGGTCCACATCGCCCTGGACGCAGCGGACTATCTCATTCTGGACAAGGCGGCAAACAGGCCGGGCCATATCATCCAATACGAGCCGGAGGACGGCGGCAAGGGCTTCAATGCCGTGCCCACAGTGGAGGGGAGCCTGCTGCTCGGCCCCTCGGAGCGGGAAAACGCGACGGATTTTGCCGTGAGCGCGGAGGGGCTTTCCTTCGTTCGGGAGCGCGCCGGGCGTGTTCTGCCCGGTCTCGACCTCGGCAGCGCGATCCGCTCCTTTGCCGCCGTGCGCCCGAATCCCCGGCGGGAGGACGGCAGCAGCATCGGCAGCTTTGTGATCGAGCATCCCGGCCCCGCCTTCTGGAGCCTGATCGGCATCAAGACGCCGGGGCTAACCTGCGCCGACGAGCTGGGCCGGTATCTGACGGACAAGCTCACCGCGGAGCTGGGCGCGGAGGAAAACCCGGCCTTCGACCCCTGCCGCCCGGGGATTCGCAGGGCCCGTGATCTGCCGCTTTCAAAGCGGGCGGCGCTCGTCCGGGAAAACGCGGATTACGGCGAGATCCTCTGTGCCTGTGAAGAGGTCACAAAGGCGGAAGTCCTGGAGGCCATCCGGCGCGGGGCCGTCAGCGTGGACGGCGTCAAGCGCCGCGTCGGCGCCGGCATGGGGCGCTGCCAGGGCAGCCGCTGTACGCGCGCCGTCATGGAGCTGCTGGCGGAGGAGCTGGGCACTCCCGTCACCGCTGTCATAAAGGACGGCCCGGGCTCGGAGATTCTGGAGGGCGGCTATGGAAAAAACTGAGCTGCTGATCATCGGCGCGGGGGCCGCGGGCATCTCCGCCGCCTCGGCCGCGTGGGAGGCCGGCTGCCGGGACGCGGTGCTGACGGATCGCCTGCCCTGTCCGGGCGGCATTCTCCCCCAATGCCTCCACGAGGGCTTCGGCCTGGCCGCCTTCGGGAAGGAACTCACCGGTCCCGCCTACGCCGAAAGGCTGGCGGATGGGCTGGCGAAGACCGGTGTGCGCTTTTTGCCGGGTCGGGAAATCCTGGCCGTGACAAAAGAAAAGACCGCTGTCCTCTCCGGCAGCGGCGGTGTGGAAGAAATCCGCTTTGAAAGGCTGATCCTGGCTACGGGCAGCCGCGAGCGGACGGCGGGCTCCCTCCCCCTTGCGGGGACGCGCCCGGCGGGGATCTTCACCGCCGGGCAGGCCCAGGAGATGATCAATCTCCGCCACTGGCAGCTGGGCCGCCGCGTCGTGATCCTGGGCAGCGGCGATCTGGGGATGATCCTGGCCCGGCGCTTCACCCTGGAGGGAAAGCAGGTGCTTGCCGTGCTGGAGCAAAACGCACAATACGGCGGCATGGCCAGAAACTATCACCGCTGCATCGAGGCGTACCAGAAACTATCACCGCTGCATCGAGGCGTACCGCATTCCGCTCCTCTATCGCCGGACGATCCGGGAGATTCACGGCATGCCCCGCATCACGGGCGTGACGGTGGAGGACCTGGACAGCGGCTGGCGCGAACTTCTCCCCTGCGACACGCTGGTCACGGCCATCGGCCTCGTCCCGGAGCGGGAAGTGATACGCGGCCTCGAAAAAGAGGCATGGCTCTCCCTTGTCGGAAACTGCAGCAGGATCCATGACCTGGCCGACTCCGCCGCCGCGGAAGGCGCGGCGGTCGGGAGAGACGTCGGGAGCCAGCTTGTGAAATGATTTCATATCGTTTCGGTTCGTTTCGCACAATCTTTTCCGACCCGCTTGCACCGTGAGAGCACCCGCGTTAGAATACGCGCATTGAGTACAGACAGAAAGGAGAAATCTGTACATGAAGCTCAGTGCGAGAAATCAACTCAAGGGAACTGTCGTGGAGATCCAGGACGGCGCCGTCAACGGCATCGTCAAAATCGATCTCGGCGGCGGCAACGTCATCAGCGCTGTTATCACCATGTCCTCGATCCGTGAGCTCGGCCTCAAGGTCGGCGGCACGGCTTATGCTGTCATCAAGGCCAGCAACGTCATGGTCGGCGTGGAGGACTGATCCCTCCACTATAAAAGCCACAGCGGCGGCCCGCAGGATGCGGGCCGCCGCTGTGCTTTTTCTTATCCGCCCAAAGTGAGAAAGCGGATCATGAATTGCCGGTGAAAGCGCGTGACCGCTTCCGCCTCTCCCGAGAAGCTCACCAGCGTGCGGGGAAAGGAATAGCTGCCCACCCGGCTCTCCGCCGCCGGCTGGAGCAGAATCTCACAGCCGCCGACCTGATACCGCGATGCCGCGATCTCCCGCACCTCGCCAAGGCCCTGCAGGTATTCCTCGATTCGCGCCGTGGACAGCGCCCAGTTCTCCTGTATCGTCATCTCAGCCTCCCGCCGCGGCGGGGAAGAAGCTCACCACGTCCCCGTCCCGAAGCTTCGCCCGCGGACTTACCCGGACGCCGTTGACCGCCGCCAGGCAGGCGCGGAAGTCCTTTTCGCCCACCGCGCAGTCCGGCCTCTGCCGCCGGATCTCCCGACAGACGAGTGGAACCAGTTCCCGGATGCTCCCGGCCTCCAGCCGCAGCTCCTTCACGCCGCTGTCGATACGCAGGGTCCCGAACAGCTTGACCGTCACCATCACCGGATCCCCAGCCTTCTCAGCTTCTTCTCCGAGGGCAGGCCGTTTTTCTCCCAGCCCCGGGCCCGGTAATAGGTCTTCTTCATTTCCTCCAGGGGCACCCGGGTATTGGGCTTGGCGGGATCCTGCGGGATATCCGTCAGCCGCCTGGGCAGCTTGTCGTTTTCCGCGCTGACGCCGAAGCGGGCGTTCACCGCGCGCTCCACATTGTAGCTGCGCTCCCCGCAGCGGATGAATTTCCCGATGTTCATCTTCATGCCCGTGGTACAGGAGAGCTCAACGGGATAGGGCAGCAGCGGGAGATTGAAGGACGCGAGCTCCGGCAGCTTGTTTAACACCCGCACGGCGGGGCCCAGAAACGGGATCACGGCGTTGACGCTCCGCGCCAGCGCCCCGTTGGGGTTTTTCAGCAGGAAGGCGGGGAGCAGGCCGTAGGAGGTGAAGAGGCACTGCCCGCCCATGGAGATGGCCTCCATCAGATCCTGCATGAACATGCAGAAGTCCGCCTTGCCCCGGGGCGTCTGGCCGTTGACATCCAGGCCCAGGCCCTCCAGCACCACGAGATAGCCGCCGTTCAAATGGCAGCCGCCGCGGTTGGCCACCGCGTAGCCCAGCCCCTGGCCCACGGCGCGCCGCGGCTCATAGGCGGCAAGCTCCATCCCCTTGGACTGAATCGCAAAGTCCTTACCGCCGTACTTCTCGCTCAGGCGCTTGCTGCCCTCGGCAAGCTCCGCCCCGATGCCGCGCCGGTGGGCGATGTCGTCAAAGATGCGGGAGAGCTTGTCGGTTTCGCCGAAGGCGAGGCCGTTTTTCCACAGGCCCTTTTCGTTGGCCTCCATGGCCCAGGCCAGGGTCCCGGCGGTGGAAATGGTATCCATCCCCAGCTCGTCCAGCTCGTAGTTCCAGCGGCAGATCTTCTCCAGATCGGGGTTTTCGATGTTGCCGCCCAGGAGGCCCAGGGTCTCCAGCTCCGGCCCCTTGACGGCTTTGCCGTCCACCGACACCCTGCGGGAGCAGCGGATCGGGCAGCTCAGGCAGCCGTTGTTGGAGAG
>ONEB01000024.1 GCA_900316745.1 uncultured Eubacteriales bacterium
CCACCGCCCACGCCACGGCGTCGGCATAGTAGGCGTCCGCCGGGACGTCCCGGAAGCTCTGCGCCGGCTTTTCGGGCTGTTCGGGCTCGCCCGTCGCGGAGATGGCTTCCGTTCGGGTCTCGCCGCAGACCGTGCAGGTAAAGGTCTTCTCCCCTTCATCCTTCGCAGTCGGCTCGGTCGTGACGACGCCATCATCCCACTTGTGGCCGAGGGCCGCGTTCGTGTGGGATTCCGCCGCGCCGCACTCGGTGCAGGCGCGCATCTCAAGTCCCGCCGCCGTGCAGCTCGGCGCGCTCACAAGTGTCCACTCGCCGTAGGTGTGGGGCAAGGGCTCGGTGAAATCGCTCTTGTATTGATCGCTGCATTCGCAGACATGGAGCGTGTATCCGCCGTGCTCGCAGGTCGCGGGAACGACCGTGTCCGCATAGCTGTGTTCATGCGAGAAATGTACATTCGGCGCGTTGAGCAGCGGCGTGTTGTAGCTGGAGGTATGGTCGGAGAAATCCAGCCACTCGTCGCGCGTGCCGCTGTAGTACACATCCGTCAGAGACTTGCAGTTATAAAAGCCGTAAAGCCCGTAGAGCCTGGAGCTCTTCGGGAACGAGACGGTCTTCAGATTCAGGCAGTCCGAAAAGGCCGCCGTGTAGACGTTCTGGACGCCCTCCGGGATCGAAACAGACTCCAAATTCGGGCACATATAGGCAAGCTGGTTCTGCACGACCTGCAGGTTTTTCGGCAGCTGCAGATGTCGGATGCCGCTGGCGCGCAGCGCGCTCGCGCCGATCTCGCGGATGGAGTCGGGCAGCTCAAGCTCCTCCAGCGCGCCGCAGTTCATGAACGCGCCCTCGCCGATGGTCTGAACGCCGTCCGGAAGGATCGCCGCCTTCAGCACATCGCAGCCTTCAAACGCCTGCACGCCGATCGTCTTCAGCCCCTCATGGAACGTGACCTGCTCCAGCGCGTCGCAGTCGAAGAACGCATAGTTGCCGATCGTCGGGACGGTGCCGGGAATATCCGCGGTCTTGAGCGCCCTGCACTCGTTGAACGCGAACGTCGCGATGGTCGTGAGTCCGTCCGAAAGGTCGATCTGCTCGAGCTTCGAGCAGCGGTCGAACGTATGGATGCCGATGTAGGTCACCGTGTCGGGCAGGGCGACATTCGTCACGCCCGCGCAATACTGGAACGCATAGTCCTCGATGCGCCTGCAGCCGTCCGGAACGACCACGGCACGCGTCATGCCGCGCGGGCAGTAGACCAAAGTCCGGTATCCCTTGGTATAGAGCACGCCGCCGTCGGAAGCATAAGCCGTGTTCTCAGCTGCAACGCGGATCGACGTGAGCGCACCGCAGCCGATGAAGGCGTCCCGGTCGAGGCTCGAAAAGCCCTTGCCGAAGCTGACCGTCCGGAGCGCGGCACAGCGGTTGAAGGCATGATAGCCGACCGACTGCACGCCATCGCCGACGGTCACGCTCACAAGCTGCGTGCAGCGGTCGAACGCAGCCGTACCGATCCGGGTCACGCCGTCCTCGATGGTGACCTGCCTGATCTGTGTGCGCACGCCGTACCACGGCGCGCGCTCATCCGTGTCATTATAATTGTCCATGGCGCCGGAGCCGGAGATCACCAGTCTGCCGTTGTCCGAAAGCGTCCATGTGACACCGTCGCCGCAGGCGCCGCTGTCCGCAGCGGCGGCAAAAACAGTCAGCAGCCCCGCCAGCATACAGAGCGTCAGCAGAATACTGATCGTTTTTTTCATGCTATCCCTCCCATTTCCATACATTTAGATCAGAGATATTTTAACAGTCAGTTTATTACGCCACAACCCGCCCCCGGGGTTCCGGAATATCCACGCGCTGTCGGAAAATCCCCATCCCCCGGATCTGTGTTTTCCGCCATTTGCGGACAGAAACGCTTCGCTTGTCGTGATATCCACGCCGACGTAAGTATTTTTTGCCAAAAAGTGTAAGTTCGTTTTTTGCGTTTTTCACAAGATTCCCGGGAAACAACCGCCCTCCCCCCTTGCTCCCGCTCGCAAAAGCGGGCGCTTTTTTTCGTCATTCCGACGAAAGAAAGCGACGCAACCCCCGGGGCGGGTTGTGCCGGTTTTTTCCAGAATGTATAATTTTTAATATCAAAATAGAAAGCGAGGCAAACCAATGAAAAAGCTTCTGTCAACCCTGCTGCTGGTTGCCATGATCGTCACGCTGCTCGTTCCCTGTGCGCTCGCAGCGGAGGAATATGAGGGCAAGACCGTCGTGGTCTACACCGGCAATCTGAAGGGCGATGTGGACGTCTTTGCCCGCGCCGCCGCCGTGAAGGATTACTACGCCAACAAGGGCGCGAATGTGCTGCTTGTGGACGCGGGCAACTATCTGCACGGCACCGCCGCTGCGAATGCGGATCGCGGTCTGACCGTGTACAACCTCATGGATGCTGCCGGCTATGCCGCCGCCGCCATGGGGCCGCGTGAGTTCTACTTCGGCAACGCCGCAACGGGTCAGATCTGGCACGGCAACCTGACCTATTACTACACGCAAAAGGATCTGCTGCGCGGCGCGGAGGAGCGCACCTACGGCAAGAACGGTGCCGGCACGATCACCGGAACCCTCGCCGCGAAAACGCCCGCGAAATTTGACGTGCTCGCTACGAATATCACCATCAACAGCGTCGGCTACTATGACTTTGACGCGACCAAGACCTACACCGTCGGCGATCAGTCCGTCGGCGTCTATGCGCTGAGCGATACTACTGTCGGCGACCGTCTGCAGGACAATTTCGTCGCGGGCTACACCTTCGCCGATCCTGCCGAGACGAACACCAAAACGCTCTCCGCCATGAGCGACTGCGACATCACGGTCTGCCTGAACAGCTCCGGCACTGAGGTCAGCGGCGCGACGCTCACCATTGCCGCTCCGGAAGACGGCGAGCAGGTGTTCGGCGTTGCCGTGATCGACAACGCGACCAAGGCCGTGACGAACGAAAGCATTCCCGACGTGACGCCGAAAGCGAGTGTCCAGGCCATCGCCGATCAGGCCAAGACCACCGCCGATCCCTCCAAGGTCGCGGACAGCACCGTCACCTTCGTCGGCGCGGACCGCATCGGCTGGAAGGAAGAGACCAATCTCGGTGACCTCGTTGCCGACGCGCTGAAGTGGTACGCGGAAAACCGCTTTGACGGCTTTGCCAACGACGTTCCCGTCGTTGCCATCCAGAACGGCGGCAACTGCGACATGTATATGTACGACGGCGAGGTCACAAGCACAGATCTGCTGTACGCGCTGCCCTTCTCTCCGCGCGGCGTGAGCCTGATGTATGTCAAGGGTTCGGTTCTGGTCGAGGCACTCGAGGCCGCGAGCTGGAACCTCAACACCGACGGCACCGCCACCTGCCCGGGCTTTGCGCAGGTCGCCGGTATGGAATATGAGATCCACACCTACAAAGAGTATCAGGCGGGCGAGGCCTACGGCAAATACTATAAGTGCACCGAGCCCACCCGAGTCGTTATCAAGACCGTGAACGGCAAGCCGTTCGATCCTGAGGCGACCTACGCGCTCATCACAGACTTCATGCTCATGAACGGCATGGATACATACTATATGCTTGCCGAGCTCAAGGCCGACAGTTCCACGAAGTATATCGAAAACGGCAACGGTGTCCTCACTCGTGACATTGTCGCCCTCTACATCGACAAGGTCCTCAAGGGCAAGCTGGGTGACCGGTATGCCGAGCCGCAGGGCCGCATCAAGATCTACAACGAGGATCCCTATCACACCATCACCGTCACGAACGGCACCGCTGATCCCGTAAAAGCCGCTCCGGGAGAAACCGTCAAGCTGAAGGCAGACGAGCCCGCGCCCGGCGAGGTCTTTGACAAGTGGAATGTGACCGAAGGCGGCGTAACGATCGCCGCGCCGACGGCTGCCGAAACGACATTTGTCATGGGTGACAAAGCCGTCAAGGTAGAGGCCTCCTACAAGGCCGCTCCCGTGCCGCCCGCACCTGAGAAGTGCGACGGCGGCGACAAGTGCCCGAGCAAGGCCTTCGTCGACGTTGACCGCAGCGAGAAGAGCTGGAGCCACGAGGCCATCGACTGGGCCGTTGTGAATGAGGTCACCAACGGCATGGATGCCACGCACTTCATGCCGGGCAACGCCTGCACCCGCGCGCAGGCCGTCACCTTCCTGTGGCGCGCCATGGGCGAGCAGGAGCCGACCACGACGACGAACCCCTTTAAGGACGTCTCCGCGGACGCCTGGTATTACAAGGCAGTCCTCTGGGCAGCCGAGAAGGAGATCACGAACGGCGTCAGCGCCGACAGGTTCGATCCCGAGGGCACCTGCACGCGCGGCCAGATCGTGACCTTCCTGTGGCGCGCCGAGGGCAAGACCGCAGCCAAAGCCGCGAGCGCGTTCAGCGATGTCCCGGCCGACGCCTACTTCGCGCCCGCCGTCGCCTGGGCGGTCGAGAACGGCATCACGAACGGCACGAGTCCGACGACCTTCGCGCCGAACGACAACTGCACGCGTGCCCACATCGTCACGTTCCTGTATCGTGACCTCGCGTAATAGAACAACCAACGAAACTTCAAGGTCTCCGGCTTAGCCGGAGACCTTATCATTCCAAGAGTCTGAAAAAACACCCCACACTTGAGAGGAGCCATTCAGTTGGCGAAAGAAACCCAGAAGTACAAACACACGCCGGACATGACCTCCGGCACAATCGTCGGGCCTCTGCTCTTTTTCATCCTGCCGATCATCGGCAGCAGCATTTTTCAGCAGCTGTATAACACCGTCGATTTTATTTTCATCGGCAATATGCTTGATCGCACGGCTGCGGCTGCAGTCGGCGCAAGCAGCGCGCTGGTGTACTGCTGCATCGGTCTGTTCTCCGGCATCTCTGTCGGAACAGGCGTCGTTATCGCGCAGGCGATCGGCGCAAAGGACGATGCGCGCGCCGACCGCGCACTGCACACCTCGGCAGGCTTCTCCCTGCTGGGCGGCATTGTGCTGTCTACAGTCACGATCGTATTCGCGCCGGGCATCCTGCGGCTGTTGAACACCCCGGTGTCCGTCATCCCGCAAGCCGTCGTCTATATGCGTCTCTATATGCTCAGCGCACCGGCCATGATTTTTTACAACATGTGTGCCGGAGCGCTCCGCGCAACGGGAGATTCGGACACGCCGTTTCACATCCTCGCTCTCTGCGGGCTGATAAATGTCGCGGCGGACGCGCTGTTCCTTCTCGTGATCCCGATGGGCGTCGCGGGCGTCGCGCTCGCCACCCTGCTGTCACAGGTGTTGTCTGCAGTCCTTGCCATCCTTGCGCTCCGCAGAAAGGGCGATCCGCTTCACCTTCGTGCGCGTGAGATCCGCATCGACGCCGCGATCCTTCGGGAGGTGCTCCGGATCGGTCTGCCTGCCGGTTTTCAGGCGCTTGTCATCACGGTCTCGAATGTCATCGTGCAGTATTACATCAATGCTTTCGGCGAGACGGACGTTGCCGCGTTCGCTGCCTTTTATAAGGTTGAGAACTTCATCTATCTGCCGATCATGGCCTTCGGTCAGGCCGCGACCACCTTCGTCGGGCAGAACTTCGGCGCCCGTCAGATGCGCCGCGTCATGCGCGGCAGCAATCTCACGCTCCTGATGTGTATCGCCGTGACCGTGTGTATCTCCGGGCTGATTCTTCTCTTCCCGGAAACCGTGCTTGGGTGGTTCATGAAGGACAGCGCTGTCGTAAAGCGCGCCGTCCTGATCGCCTGCGTCTCCTTTCCATTCTACTGGCTGTATGCGTTTCTGGAGGTGTACGGCGGCGCGCTGCGCGGGATGGGAAATTCGCTCGAGCCGATGGTCATCATCATATCCAGCGTCTGTGTCCTGCGCATCGCGCTGTTGGCGATCTTCTCCCATACGGTCGGCACGCTGCAATCCATCGCTTCCGTGTATCCGATCACATGGGGCGGCGCTGCGCTTTGCTTTATCATCGCCTTTTGGCTCGCAATGAAAAAATACAGATCAGAAATCCGGAACACATAAGAAACAGGGAGGAATCATCATGCGTACTGTCCCCACCAAAATGGAGCTGTTCCAGCAGGGCTATAACTGTTGCCAGATCATCGCCGTATATCTCGCCGATGCATGCGGCTTTGATGCATCCGAGATCAAAGACTCGCTGGACATCATGTGTGACACCTGCGGAGGAACGTGCAGCACCCTGCGCGGCGGCGCCTACTGTCTGCGTATGTACGGGAAAAGCAAGGGCTGGGAGCGCGAGCAATCGAACGTGCTCGTCGACAAGCTCTTTGACGCCTTCCGCGAAAAGCACGGCGGCATCCTGTGTAAGGAGATCGCGCAGAACGATATGATGGTCTGCGCGGGATTTGTGGATACCGTGGTCGAGCTTGTCAAAACAATCATTGCCGAGGATCAGAAATAATCTCGTTTTTACATCCCCGGGGTGGCTTGCACGGAGCTGCTTCCGGGTGTATGCTGAAATAAAGAAGGATCTTGGTGTCTTTGGTTCCTTCAAACATCGCCTGACTGTGTCTGGGCAGAAGGGCGCACTCTCCACCATGCGGTGTGCTTCGGCACACCGCATTCGTTTTTGTGCACAGTTTTGCGTCGTTTCTTTTGTGCATCATTTAATCCCCAGGGGAGGCTTGTGAGCAATGTCGAAACGTGATATTCTTTGCTCAGATAAAGAAATGTTTGAGTCTTCCATTTGGCGCTCGTTGGTCTCGAGCGCTGCCCCCCTTCCATCGGACGGATGACGCTACTCACCGTCCGAAACCCTAAACCTCCCCGTGTGCCGTGCCAGCACGCGGGGATTTTCATATTCTCTCGAAACAAAGGCGGACGAGCATTCTTTGCTCGTCCGCCTATATCGTTCATTCCATATTATCCGCCGTAGATCGCGCCGGAAACACCGAGCTCGGCGCCCACCTGCGCCAGATCCACGTTGGCGTACCAGTCGGGATACAGGAGCTTGCCGAAAGCAATGCGATAATAGAGCTGCTGTGCAGCGCTGCCGAACTCCGCCGCGCTGGGCACAAGGAGGATGCGTCTGCCCGGAAAGCGAGCCTGCATCGCGCTGAGCGCCGCAGGATCATCCGAGACCTTTACGATCACGTTCGGGTTTTTCTCCAGCACCCATTCGTCATCCACTTCCCCGCCGCCGCGGTTGGTCGCGACATTGAATGAGCCGGTGGATGATATGAGCGCACTGTATGCCGGCGTGATGTGATCATCACCGTATTCCAGATAAACCGATACCTGCTGGCAGGCATAGACCTGCTGGGTCGTGTTCTGCAGCACATAGCTCCAATAGGCATAAGGATCATAGTGCCACTGCGCATACAGGATCTGATCCGCGCTGCCGGAAAACACATCTGTATCGGCAATCTGCTTCCCGCCACTCGGGGCGGTGAACCACCCGAGGAAATCGCTGCCCTCCTTCAGCGGTGTCGGCAGGACGCCGTAGGTTTCACCGGGGAAGATATCGCGCTTGCTCTGGGAGTTCAGAAGCCGTCCGCCGTTGGGGTCGAGCGTCAAAGTGCAGGACTCCTCTTTTGACCAATGCGCATAGAGCGTATGCGCCGCCGTGGTGGACACAATCAGATCCGGCGTTACCTGCGATCCTCCATTGCGCTTGAAATACCAGCCCGCGAAATGATATCCCTTGCGACTGGCGTCCGGCAGTTTTCCGTATGCGCCGCCGGGTGTGACCTCCACACTGCTCTTTCCGCAGGCGCCGCCGTTGGGATCGAGCGTAACGGTGATCGTATCCGTGATCTCCTGCGCGTTCGGATCGTCCGACAGGATCACGGTCTGACCGTTCTCGTCCGGCGGCAGATCCGTTTTCGTATCGGCGGGATCCGGCACAGACGTCGGCTCCGGTGTTGCCTCAGGAGAAACCTCCGGAGTCGCTTCCGGAGACGGCTCCGGGGGTTGACTCGGCTCGGGCGTCGGCTCTGGGGTTGCTTCCGGCGTCGGCGTCGGCGCAGGCGTCACGATCGGCGGCCGCTCCTCCGCAAGCGGGAACTCCAAAATGCGTGAGCGACAGCCGCTGAGCACCAGCATCAGGAACAGCGGTGTGATCAGCAGCAGTCGTTTTCTATTTTCCGAAGTATTTTTCAACGCTCTGATACACCTCCACAACATGGGTCGTATCTCCGCTCTTCACAGCGTCTTGGATTGCCTTGTCGATGTGCTCCTCCATCAGCTTGTTGGAGGTGGAAGTCAAAGACGCGCGTACAGCCGTCAGCTGCATCATGACTTTGTCGAACGGCATTCCGTCATCGATCATTTTCTTCACCGTATTCAGATGTCCGGCATTACGCGCGATGCGATGACGAAGCGTCTTGGAATATGGGTTTTTTTCTTCTTCCGGCACGGACACGACAGATGCTCCCTTCTATGATTCTATTCTGATTATACAACCGGAAAAAGGCAATCCACAACCCGGGGTGGGGGTTGAAAACACAGGTTTTTTTAAAAAACCCATGTTTTTCAGAAAAAGCAACCCCCACCCCGGGTTGTGGACAAAAGCAAAATTCGCTATCATAAATCCATAATCTTGTTTAAGGATTGTGATCCAAATGCGTGAAATGTCATCCGTAAAAAAATCCACGATCTGCGCGCTGTGTATCGCGCTGTGCTATGTGCTGCCGATGGCATTCCACGCCATCAACCTCGGCTCCGTCTTCTCACCAATGCACCTGCCGGTTTTCATCTGCGGTCTGATCTGCGGCGGCGGATACGGCCTTTTCTGTGGGATCGTCGGGCCGATCATCTCCTGTCTCCTGACCGGCATGCCGACCGTAGCGGGACTCCCGACCATGGCGGTGGAGCTCGGCATCTACGGACTTGTGTCCGGCCTGCTGATGAAAACCGTCCGCACCAAAAAGCTGGTGCCGGATCTCTACATTTCCATCATCATCTCCGTGCTGCTCGGACGTATCGCAGCTGGGCTAGTCGGCCTTGCGATGACGAAGCTCTTTGCAGGTGAGGCGGCGTTTGCCATCACCGGCAAGGGCGGCTACTTCATGGGCTGGCTCTCGGCATATTTCCTGACCTCGTGGCCCGGTACGCTGATCCTGCTCATTTTCGTTCCGACGATCTTTCTATCACTCATGAAAGCGCATCTCATTCCCGAGCGCTACCCCAAGGAGGCAAAAACATGATCGACAAAAACGATGTAAAACACTTTTTTGACCGCTGCGCGCCGTTCTGGGACGCCGACATGGTGCGGCACGAGGACCGCATCACGGCGATCCTTGACAACGCGGGCGTACGTCCGGGCGTGGATGTGCTGGACGTCGCGTGCGGAACGGGCGTTCTGTTCCCAGACTATCTCGCGCGGCAGGCCGCCAGCATCACCGCGATCGACCTCTCTCCAGAGATGGCAAAGATCGCCGCGTCAAAGTATCCGCCCGAGCAGGTAACCGTCATCTGCGGCGACGTGGAGGAAACGCAGTTTGATCGGCAGTTCGACGTTGTCATGGTCTACAATGCCTTCCCGCATTTCCCGGACGCGGCAAAGCTGATCGAAGCTCTCGCCGCCGTCACGAAGCCGGGCGGACGACTCTCCGTCGCGCACAGCATGAGCCGCGCGCAGCTGGACCATCACCACAGCGGATCTGCGCATCCGGTCTCCAACGGACTCATGCACGAGGATGATCTGGCGGCGCTGTTCGCGCCGTTCTTTGACGTAGACGTCAAGATCTCAAACGATCAAATGTATCAGGTTTCCGGTGTTCGAAAGGCAGGAGAAGGCAGCCATGCATGAATTGCTGAATCAGATTTGCGGTGAAGTAGAAAAGGTCATCGTCGGCAAGCGCCCTGTGGTCGAAAAGATCCTGATGGCAATGCTCGCGGACGGACATGTGCTTTTGGATGACGTCCCCGGCGTCGGCAAGACGACGATGGCGGTCGCGTTCTCTGCGGCCATGGGTCTGAAATACTGCCGTATCCAGTTCACGCCCGACGTCATGCCCTCAGACATTGTGGGCTTCACGATCTATCAGCAGCATACCGGCAGCTTTGCGTACATGCCCGGCGCCGTCACGAACGCCAACCTCGTTCTGGCAGACGAGATCAACCGCACCTCCAGCAAGACGCAGTCCGCGCTGCTCGAGGCGATGGAGGAGCGTCAGGTCACGGTGGACGGCACCGTCCATCCCCTGCCGAAGCCGTTTCTCGTCATCGCGACGCAGAACCAGGTCGGTACCGCCGGCACGCAGCTTTTGCCGCAGGCGCAGCTGGACCGTTTCCTCGTGCAGCTCACGATCGGCTACCCCGATGAGGAAAGCGAAATGGAGATCCTGCGCGGACGCAGAACCGTGAATCCGATGGACAGCGTTCGGCAGGTCGTGACCGCAGAGCAGCTGCTCGCCCTGCAGCAGACCGCCCAGCAGGTCACAATGAAGGACGAGATCATCGAGTACATCACCAAGCTCGCCGGCGCGACCCGTGATCACGAGCACATCCGTCTCGGCGTGAGCCCCCGCGGCGCGCTCGCAGTCAGCCGCATGACGCGCGCCTGCGCACTCGTCCACGGACGGGATTATGTGATTCCTGAGGACGTGCAGGAGATCTTCCTTGACGTCTGCGCGCACCGCATCCTGCTTTCGCAGCAGGCAAGGAACGAGCGTCTGAGCGCAGCCGACGTCCTGAACGCGGTCCTGCGCGACGTTCCCATGCCGCGATAAGCCATGTGGAAACGCTGGATCATCTGGTTCCTGCTGCTTCTCGCAGCCGGGATCCTGTATCTGTTTGAAAACGGCGCTGCGACGCTGACGCTGCTGATCGCCGCAGCACTCATCCCGCTCCTGACGATGCTGCCGCTGCTGTTCGCCAAACCAGGTGACGCCGCGCTCACGCTGCCTGAGCGGTGCGTGTGCGGCGAACCGCTCACCGGGACGATTCGTATGCAGCGTAGGCTTCGGCTTCCGCTGTCAGTTGCGGCGTCTCTGAAGATCGAAAACATCCGGACAGGAGAAGCTCAATCGCTCTCCCTCCCGATCACCGGCAGGGAAAGCCGCTTCACCGTTTGCTCGGAATACTGCGGCCTGCTGGTCGTGTCCGTGTCGACTTTGCGTTTGGAGGATCCGTTCGGTCTCGTACACCGCACCGTTTCCGCCGAGCAGACTGCACAGACGCGCGTCGTGCCGCATTTGTTCACCCCGGAAGTGATCGTGACCGAGACCGCGTTCGCGCTCCCGGACAGCGACCGTTTCTCACCGGACAAGCCGGGAAGCGACCCCAGCGAGACCTTCGGCATCCGGGAATACCGCCCCGGAGACAACATCAAAACGATCCACTGGAAGCTCTCTCAGAAATCTGCGAAAACCGTGGTGCGCGAGCTCAGTCTGCCCGTGCTGCAGCAGGTGCTCCTGCTGCTCGACACAAGATCTGCCGAGCCGCTGCAGCATCACAGCATGACGACAACGATGCTCTCTATTTCCGCCGCCCTGATGGATCAGGGTGTGGAGCACACCGTCGGCTGGCTGTTGCCGCATGGCGCTCCGCCCGAGCTGCTCCCGGTCACGAACGAAACGCAGTATGCCGCCGCGCTGGACGCGCTGCTCGCAACGCCGGTCTTCCCGGACGCGGCACTGTCGGCAGAGAGCCGCTCGGAGGGCAGCTTCGCGCACGTCGCGATCCTTTCCGCTGCCCCACTGCCCGGGCTGGCCGACATTTACAACGGCAGCCGCGTCACCCTGCTGCTCTGCTGCGGGGACGGCGACGGACTGACGGACGACGGCGTGTATCTGCGCAGCTTTTCCGACGCAGATCCTTCCGCGCAATTGCAAGAATTGGAGTTGTGATCCCACATGGCAATCACCGCATCCGGTGTGCAAAGCAACCGACCGGGGCAAAAACGAATACAAACGCATCTCCGCGCTGCGGGTTTGACGGCGCTGCTGAGTCTGGGGCTCTGGGCATCCGTGCTCGGCATGGCAAGCAGGCCGGAGCAGCTCCTTTGGGCCGCGCTGGGCTCTCTTCCCGCGCTGTGGATCTGCCTGCCGCTCACCGGAAAGCAAAAATCCGTGATCGGGCTTGCACTTGGTGCAATCCTGCTCATCGCAGCGCTTCTGATCCCGTATGCAAGGCTCGGTCTCAGCGCACTGCTGAACGCGCTGTTCAGCCAAAGCGAGACACAGCAGCGATATCTGTATGAAATGTTCCCGGGCGCGGATGCGGCAACCGCCGGCAGCGTCCACCTCGGTATTCTCCTGTTTGGCTGCGGGCTCTCTGTTCTCCTGTCTCTGCTTGCAGAGAAGGCGCATTTCCTCGCAGGATGTATTCCGATCGCGCTGCTGCTTTTGGCTGCAGCTTATTTCGGCGTGACGCCTCCCGCGATCTGGATGCTTTGTACCGCCGCGGTCTCCGCACTGCTGCTGATTCCGCATCCTTCATTCCGTCAGGACATTACCATTCTGCTTCTTTTTGCACTGGCAGGAGGTCTGGGACTCTGGCTCGCTCCGGGCGAAAACGCGCGTATCTCGAATCTGGATGAATCGCTGCGCGACCGGCTCGCTCTCTCCACGGTATCTGAAACACAGCCGGACGAGCCCTCCGAAACACCGGAGGATACACCCGAACCGCAAGAGCTCGAAAACCAAAACGCGCCCCTGCTCGTCAAGCGGGATCGCACGCTGGATATCAAGATCGTGATGCTCATCGTCGTGATCGTGCTGGCGCTGCTGTTCCTCTTTGTCCCGGCCATCGCCCGCGATCGACTGCAGAAGCGCAATGACCGTTTGCGCGCGGGTATGGACAGCGAGGACAATCGGATTGCCGCGTGCGCAGCGTTTCACTACGCCGTCAGCTGGCTGAAAGCTGTGGGCGTCGATTTTGAAAACCTGCCTTACGTTTCTGCGACAGATCGCGTACAGGCAACCGTATCAGAGGACCGCGCCGAGGCGTTTCGCAGTATGATTGCGCTCTGGCAGGAAGCACAGTTCAGCGACCATACCATCTCAGACGAGACGCGCACCGCACTCACGCAGTTTCAGGAAGAGACAGCCCGCGAGATTTGGGTCTCCAAGAACCGCCGCGAGCAATTCCGCTTGCGCTGGAAGCATGCGCTGTGGGTTTAAAACAAATGCCGCAGACATCCGATCGAACGGATGTCTGCGGCATTTTTTCGCGATTATTGCATGAAGCGCTCGATCGCGGTGTTCAGGTCTGCCAAAGCCTGCATATCCCCCTGTTGTGCAGCATCCACGATGCAATGCTCAATATGATCCTTCAAAATCACCTTTGCCGTATTTCCAAGCGCAGCACGAACGGCGGCAAGCTGAATCAACACTTCCGCGCAGTCGCGTCCGTCTTCCACCATTCGCTTCACGGATTCCAGATGTCCCAACGCTCTGCTCAGTCGGTTCAGCACCGCTTTCGTGTGCTCATGGCTGTGTGTGTGTCCGTGCACGTGATCGTGGTCATGCGTGTGCGGATGGGCGTGGTCGTCATCATGGGAATGCGTGTGGTCGTGCATGTTTCGTTCCTCCAATGATTTGTTTCTATGTAGTATAGCATCGTCAGAACATGGCGCACAACCCTCCCCCGGGGTTGTTTTTTGACAAAGTGATGGCTATTTTCATAGTTCTAAACCTATCGCAAAGGATGTTGTCGAATGTGCGAGCCACATTTCCCACCTTTGGGGGTATGTGACCGAACCGTTCGGGAGAGCGCTTGAATGGCATTCAAGAGGTCAGCGGTTCGATCCCGCTTATCTCCACCAAAAGGCAGCGAAACTGTCTAATAAATCCCTGTT
>ONEB01000023.1 GCA_900316745.1 uncultured Eubacteriales bacterium
GGAAGTCTTCCCGGTGCATGAGGTTGTAGGCACCGGCACGAGAGATCCCCAGCACCTCCGAGACCTGCGTGGCGTTCAGGACCGGGGGTAAGGTTTCAAGCGACAGATTCATGGCATCACATCCTTTCAAAAAAAAATCTGAATCGTGCTTGACAAGATAGACCGTATTTGCTATAATCAGAGTACAGAGTCTACCATTGACTGTAGTATACTACATCATTTTCCCCTTGTCAATGTAGATTTGGAGGAATTTTTATGAAAAATAAAGTCTACAACGAATTCGCCTGTGTCGCAGCCTTCGCGGACGGCAAAACTGAATACTGTGAGATCCGCACCGAGACCACCAATCCGGAGCGGGACTACGTCACCTACTGGCATTCTGAGCATCCGATGGGGACGGCGATCGCAAACTTTCTGTATGCGGATCTTAGCCTTCTTGCTGACCATCTGAAGCAATGCGAAGACGATTCTGCTACCGGTATGGATATGGCGAAATACTGGCTGCGGGAGAGCGCGATGTTTGCGCCCCTTGCGGCGGCAATGGAACGCTCCAAGCTGAAGAAGGAGGATCTGCATCAGGTCGCAGACATTCTGTCGCAGCTTCAGGAGACGCTTCGGGAGATTGCAGCGGATTGTCTTGATACCGACCAAGCTGAGGGAATGACGGAGCGGTATCTGATGCAGCGGGGACGCTTCCCGATCCTGGAGTATGGGAAACTGTATCTGGAACCCGGTGTAAAGGTCAAGGGTGCGATCCCGTTTCCGTATGACGATCTGGCGAACTTCGTTCCGACGCAGGAGTCGCCTGAGACCTTTGCGGCGGAAACGCTCCACACGGAGTCGGCGCAGGATCTGGCATACTTCCTGCTCAGCCGGTGCCTGCAGGCGAATGTCCGTTTCCGCAAGTGCAAGTACTGCGGCAGGTACTTCCCGATCCAGGGCGGGACTCGCGCGGAATACTGTGATCGTCTGATCGAGGGGTCTACCAAGACCTGCAAGGAAATGGGCTACACCAAGCTCTATGAGAAGACGCTGTTCGAAAACCCGGCGAACAAGGAATACAAGCGGGCGTATAAGACGCGCAACGCCCGTATCCGCCGCGGGATCATGACCCGCGAGGAGTTCAACGCATGGGCAGAGGCTGCGCGGCTGAAGCGCGATGAATGTCTCTCCGGTGAGATCACGCTCGAAGAGCTGGTCGCTTGGCTCGACCGCGACAAGCAAAAATAAAGGAACAAGTGGGAAACCCACATATCATAGCGAATCTGAAGAAAGTGAGGTAACATTGGCCCCAAAAGGAAAACGAGGCGCCTCCGGGAGCGGGTCGATCCGAAAACGCCCCGATGGGCGCTGGGAAGCAAGATACTCTCTCGGACGAGATCCCAAGACGGGAAAACAAAAACAAAAATCCATCTACGGCAGCACGCAGAAGGAAGTCCGCGAAAAGCTGACGAAGACGCTTGCGGAGATCAACGACGGCACCTATGTGGAGCCGAGTAAGATCCCACTCGGCGAATGGCTGGACGATTGGCTGCGGGACTACACCGGCAATCTGAAGCCGGCCACCAAGAGCGCCTACGAGGAGCACGTGCGTGTCCATCTCAAGCCATATCTGGGCGATGTGCCGCTGTCAGAGCTGTCGGCACAGAAGATTCAGCGGGCGTACAATCTGCTCCAGACGGAGCGGCATCTCTGCCCCAAGTCCATCAAGAACATCCACGGCGTGTTCCACAAGGCGATCTCACAGGCGATCAAGCTGGGGTATCTCAGAGCAAACCCGCTGGACGCCGTCATCCTCCCGCGCGTGGAGAAAACACAGGTGCACGCGATGGAGGACAGCGACATGATCGCGTTCCTTGACGCCATCAAGGGACACCCCTACGAGCGCATCCTCTTCGTGACGGTCTTCACCGGGATGCGACAGGGCGAGGTGCTCGGGCTGACGTGGGACTGCGTGGACTTCGAGCGCAGCACGCTTCTGGTCAACAAGCAGCACAACCGCGCCAAGGGCGAGAAGGAGTACCACTTCAGCTCCCTGAAAAACGAGCGCGTGCGGATGCTGACGGTGGCGGAGGACGTCATGGATGTGCTCCGGGAGCAGAAAGCTTGGCAGGAGCAGCAGGCACGAATGCTTGGTTCGGCCTTCCAGAACCCGGACAATCTGGTGTTCACCAATGAGTTCGGGCGCTTCGTGGCAAATCAGGCGGTGTACCGCAACTACAAGGCCATCATGAAAAAGATCGGCCTGGAGGACATGAAATTCCACGATCTGCGCCACACCTTTGCGGTTAACAGCCTGAAAGCCGGAGACGACATCAAAACCGTGCAGGAAAATCTGGGTCACGCCACCGCAAGTTTTACGCTCGGAACCTATGCCCACGCCACCATCGGCATGAAGCGGGAGAGCGCAAAGCGCATGGAAAACTACATCCAGAGCCTCCGCAAAAACGGCTGATGGAAAAAGTCCACCGCTGTTTTGACCCATCTTTTGCGTACCAATGCGTCCATGTTTGACCCTTGTGTTATGGGTCGAATGCGGGTAAAACGCAAAAATTCGGAGGATCAAAAAGACCCTCCGAAACCCGAAAACCGTTGAAATACAAAGAAAAATCCGCACCCTTTCGGATGCGGATTTTGGTGGGGGATGGTGGATTCGAACCACCGAAGGCATCGCCAGCAGATTTACAGTCTGTCCCCTTTGGCCACTCGGGAAATCCCCCATGTATTCACTTCGGTCGGTGCTTGCAGGCTGGAGCTGGTAGACGGACTCGAACCCCCGACCTGCTGATTACAAATCAGCTGCTCTACCAACTGAGCTATACCAGCACAAACCCAGCTCAGATATAATAGCAAATCCTATACCGTTTGTCAACCAAAAAATTTGCCATTTTCGGAAAAATTTCATGCAAGCCGGTGGTTTACGCGCCGCTGTCGGTTGTGCTATAATATATAATATGAAAAAATATGCAAAAATTTCGACGATCACAGTGCTGCTGCTTGCCGTGACGCTGCTGAGCGCCTGCGGTCTGCTGCGCAAGGCGGAGCCGACCGACCCGCATGCGGGGATGATCGAGGTCTACAACGGCGCCGAAAACGCGTGGGTCCGCCCGTGGCGCGGCGTCGCGCTGAGCACGCTGACGCGCGAGGACTTTGCCATGGGCGATGGCAGCGTCGTGACCTATACCGGCACGCAGTACCGTGTGCAGCAGGGTGTGGACGTCTCATACTTCCAGGGCGAGATCGACTGGAACGCCGTGGCTGCCGCGGGCGTGGAGTTTGCTTTCATCCGCGCGGGCTACCGCGGCTATGTGGACGGCGGAATCTTTCCGGATGAGCGGCTGGAGGCAAATGCCCTCGGCGCGCGTGCTGCGGGGCTCGAAATCGGGCTGTATTTCTTCTCGCAGGCCGTCTCGCCCGAGGAGGCAGAGGAGGAAGCGCAGTGGCTGCTCGATGTCGCCGACGACTATGACGTGACGCTGCCGCTCTGCTTCGACTGGGAGGCACAGGTGGACACCGGCGAGGATACGCCGCGCACCGACGGTATGCTCGGGCGGGAGATGACCGCCTGCGCGGCCGCCTTCTGCAAAACGATCCGCGACGGCGGATACACGCCCTGCGTCTATGCCAACCGCTGGCAGGGCTATTATGACTATGACCTGTCCCAGCTCGCGGACGCTGACCTCTGGATCAGCGCACCGGGGACATGGGACGATTTCTACTATGCGCATACGATCTGGCAGTACAGCTATGAGGGGCACGTGGAGGGAATCTCCGCGGCTGTGGATCGCAATCTTCGCTTCCTGCCGATCACAGAATGAAGGAGTATTACATGAAACAGATTCGCGTGCTGTCTTTGCTGCTGGCGCTGTGCCTTGTGTGCGCGCTGCTTCCGGCGACTGCCGGAGCGGCGGGCTATACCGAGGTGCGCTCGGCAGCGGAGATGGCGCAGGCGCTCGCGGACATGCCCGCGCAGCCGATGAGCCGTCGCGCGTCGGCAAAGCCCGTTCAGGTGCTCGTGCTGGAGCCGGCGCTTCCCGATACCTGCGGCGCACAGCGCGTGCTGCACTATGCCGCCGCCGAGGAATTCATCCTGGAATTTGCCTCGCTTGACGCCGCCGAGACCGCTTATCAGACGCTCACCGAAACCTACGGCCTCAGGCATTGCTGGCTCGACACGCCGGAGCAAGGCGCACATGTGATGGACGACGGCGCTTCCGCAATGGCAGCCAGCACATGGGGCACGAGCTACATGAATCTGACGTCGTACCGGAACGACCTGTACACGCTGAAGCATTTCAATGCCGCGCAGACCTGCGTCGCCATCATCGACAGCGGCGTGGACCCGAAGGCGGAGAATCTCGTGGCGCGCAGCTATCAGAGCTATGACTTCGTGCATAACACGACGGAGCTGTCCGATGTGACCGCCGCCGGCAATTCCCGCGGGCACGGCACACGTATGGCGTCGATTCTCGACTCCGTGCTGCCGGAGAACGTGCGGTTTATGTACCTGCGTGTGTTCGACGAGGCGAGCGCGACCCGCGTCAGAGTGCTTACCGCGCTGCAGTATGCCGTTGAGCAAGGCGCGGATGTGATCAACATGTCCCTTGGCTGGGAGGACGACACCAAGCAGGATTACACCTTCCTCGACAGCGCGATCCGCGCCGCGCAGGAAAATCAGGCAGTGATCGTCTGCGCAGCCGGGAATGAGCATCAGGATGTGGAAAACAGCTACCCCGCGAACCACGCCTACACGATCGCGGTCTCGGCTGTGAACCAGCGTCTGCAATATGAGAGCTATTATTCCAATTACGGCGCGCTGATCGACTTTTGTGCGCCGGGCTCCGGCATCACCGCCACGACGGTTGGCGGACAGACCGTGAGCTGTGTCGGCACAAGCTTCTCCGCGCCGCACATCACGGCCGTCGCGACGGAGCTGAAGATCCTTGAGCCTGCGGCGACGCGGGATCGGATCTATAAGCTGCTGTGTACCTATTCGAAAGACCTCGGCGTAGCGGGCAAGGACAACAACTACGGCTGGGGCATCCCGATCCTGCCGGAGAACTACACCGGCCTGATCCAGCATATCTGGGACGAGGGACGTGTGACGCGCGTTGCCACCGAAACGAAAAGCGGCGAGCGTCTCTTCACCTGTGCCGCCTGCGGCGAGCAGCGCGTCGAGGTCATCCCCGCAACGCGCGGGCGGACCGATTCCGGCTTCGTTGATGTGCCGCGCACGGAGTATTATGCCGCGCCGGTCGCATGGGCGGCGGCGAACGGGATCACGACCGGAGCGGATGAAACGCATTTCCTGCCGAACGGGATCTGTACGCGCGCGCATGTCGTCACGTTCCTGTGGCGCACGGCGGGCTCCCCGCAGCCCAAAAGCACGCAGAATCAGTTCACTGATGTGGATCGAGAGGCATACTACTATCAGGCTGTGCTCTGGGCCGTGGAGAACGGCATCACGAACGGCGTGACCGATACGACGTTCGAGCCTGACAAGACCTGCACACGCGCGCATGTCGTCACGTTCCTCTGGCGCTTTAATCAGACCGGCGCAGCCGCCGCGACGATGGACGGCAGCACGGCGAGCCCGATGGAGCCGTCAACGGCCGTTTCGTTTGTGGATGTGCCGGCTGACGCATATTACGCCGAGGCCGTTGCCTGGGCGGTGCGCTGCGCGATCACAGACGGCATGACGCCCACGACGTTTGAGCCCGATACCGGCTGCACCCGCGCCCACGTCGTCACGTTCCTGTATCGGTATGTGAACGGGGCAAAATAATGCAACTATTTCAGCCCTTCGGCTTTGCCGGAGGGCTGAAATACTGCTCACGCAGCGCAGACGGCTCTCGGTCGAAAGCGGAGCTTTCGAGGCCGAGACGCCGGAGCGGAGTGCAAACTTTCTCAAATAAAGAGAGACCGGAAGAATCCTCTTCCGGTCTCTCTTTATTTGAAGATATTAGATCTTGGTCAGGATCTTCACGCCGGGGCCCATGGTGGAGGCGGTGACGCAAGAGCGGATATACTGGCCCTTGGCAGCCGCGGGCTTGGCCTTGATGATCGCGCCGATGAGGGCGTTGTAGTTCTCCGTGAGCTTCTCAGCACCGAAGCTGACCTTGCCGATGGGGCAGTGGATGATGTTCGTCTTGTCCAGACGATACTCGATCTTACCTGCCTTGGCTTCCTTGACAGCGTTGGCGATGTTGGGGGTCACGGTGCCGGCCTTCGGGGACGGCATGAGACCCTTGGGGCCGAGCAGCTTACCGAGACGGCCGACGGTACCCATCATGTCGGGCGTAGCGATGACGGTGTCGAACTCGAACCAGTTCTCGCCCTGGATCTTCTGGACCATGTCCATGCCGCCGGCATAATCGGCGCCGGCGTCGATGGCTTCCTGCACGCGCTCTTCCTTGCAGAAGACGAGGACACGGACGGTCTTGCCGGTGCCGTGGGGCAGGACGATGGCGCCGCGGACCTGCTGGTCAGCGTGACGGGAGTCAACGCCCAGCTTCACATGCAGCTCGACAGTCTCGTCGAACTTCGCCTTGGACGCCTTGGTGACGAGCTCGAAGGCTTCCTGCGGCTCGTACTGCATCTGTTTATCAATGAGCTTCGCGCTCTCTTTGTAATTTTTACCTCTGAACAATTTGGTTTCCTCCTAGTAATGTGGTTCGTCGGATGGATAATCCTCCCACGACTGGCGGTTTTTACTCGCCGACGAGAACGCCCATGCTGCGGCAGGTGCCCGCGATCATGCTCATGGCGGACTCGATGTCCGTGCAGTTGAGGTCGGGCATCTTCTGCTCGGCGATCTTGCGCAGATCTTCCTTGCTGATGGTGGCGACCTTATCGCGCTGAGGCACGCCGGAAGCGGTCTCGATGCCGCAAGCCTTCTTGATCAGCAGCGCGGCGGGCGGGGTCTTGGTGATAAAGGTAAAGCTGCGGTCGGAGTACACGGTGATGACGACAGGGATCATCATGCCCATGTCGCCCTTGGTGCGCTCGTTAAAATCCTTGGTGAACTGCCCGATGTTGATGCCGTACTGGCCGAGGGCAGGGCCTACCGGGGGGGCCGGCGTCGCTTTGCCGGCGGGAACTTGGAATCTGACGTATCCAACTACTTTCTGTGCCAACGAAAAGCACCTCTTTCTTTAAAATCGTTATTCGGAAATGGATTCGACCTGATCGAGCTCCAGATCGACCGGCGTTTCTCTGCCGAACATGGACACGACCACACGCACGCGGTCTTTCTCCGGCTCCAGCTCTTCGACTGTGCCGAGGAAGCCCTGCAGCGGACCGTCCGTGACTTTCACGGTGTCGCCCACGTTGAAGCCCACGACGATCTCGTGGCGCTCCACGCCGAGGTCATAGATCTCCTGCTCTGTCAGGGGAATGGCTTTGCCGTCCGCGCCGACGAATCCGGCAGCGCCGCGCACATTGTGCACCAGATGCCAGCTGTCGTCCGTGAGGATCATCTTCACCAGCACATAGCCGGGGAAGACCTTGCGCTCCACGGTTTTTTCGCCATTGTCGGTGAACTCCGTCACGGTTTCCATGGGGATGTTCACTTCTTGAATCAGATCCTGCATCCGGCGGTTTTCCGCCGCTTTCAGGATCGCTGCGGCTACGCTGTTTTCATAGCCGGAGTATGTGTGAACCACATACCATTTTGCCTGCTCTGCCATGCTCAGCCACCGATTTTGAGCAGCAGCTGCACACCCTGATCCGCGATCCAGTCAAAGCCCCAGAGGACAATGGCGGAGCTCGCCATCACGGCGAGGGACACGCCGGTGTTCGTTACAAGCTGCTTCGGGGTAGGCCATACGACCTTTTTGAGCTCGCTTTTCATCTCGCGGAACCATTTCTTGGTGCGTCCGCCGAATCCGAGCTTGGTATCGACTTTCTTTACGGCAGCAGTGGTGACTTCAAGTTTCTTTTCAGCCATTGTTTCTACTCCTTTCGAAAGTCCGTCTTACTTCGTTTCCGTGTGCTTGGTGTGCTTGCGGCAGAACGGGCAATACTTGCTCATCTCGAGCTTTTCCGTGGTGTTCTTCTTGTTCTTCACGGTGTTGTAGTTCCTCTGCTTGCACTCCGCGCATCTGAGCGTGACTTTCACGCGGGCTCCAGCTTTCGCCATGTTTCGGCACCTCCTTCTAGATTTCGCACGTCGGCTTGTCCGACGCCGATTGCCTCCCTGAACATGCCGACGGGGCATATTTTTGCACAACAAAAATAGACCTCTCGACTGACAGGTAGAGATACTATATCACACCGAAGTCAAAAGGTCAACAAATTTTTAAAATTAAATTACCGCTGCCCGCAGCGCGGAACCTTGTCATGTTGTTTCGCGTCGAAAACTATGCTATACTTGGGGCATACTATAATATAATATTGGGACGATACACTACGGAGGTACGCTATGAACAATCTGCGCACCCGGCGCATCGGGCTGCTGCTCGCGGCAATGCTGCTGCTGTCGCTGCTGTCCGGCTGCGGCGTGACGGATCTGCCTTTCTCCCGGAGCAGCCAAGCGCTGCCGCAGCGCATGAACTACCAGGGCGACGCGCCGATCGATATGGTGCCGTTTTCCGAGATGGAATACACCCGCCCGGACGGCGACGCGATGCTCAGGCGCATAGATGATCTGATCGCGGCGCTCAAAACACGCACCGCCGACGATGACGAGGTGGACGCCTCGCTCGACGAGATCGACACGATCTACTGCGACGAGTATACGTTCCTGACGATGCAGACGCTCGCCACGATCCGCTCCGACATCGACCAGTCCGACAAGCACTGGCTGGAGGAGGTGCGCTTCTGCGATGCGCTCTCGATCGAGCTGCAGCAGAAGTATGAGGAGCTCAAACATGCCTGCGCCGCGTCCAGACAGCGCGACGCGCTGGAAAAACAGCTCGGTGAGGGGGTGTTTGACGGTTACGACGGCGATTACACCTATCCGGAGGCTCTTGTGCAGCTCCAGCACAGGGAGACCGAGCTGGAATCGCAGTATTACGAGGCCTACGCCGATCTGTCGCTCACCTATAACGGCAAGGAATACACCGCCAATGAATTCGTGGAGGCGGCATACGCCGACGAGATCGACCTCGAGCCCGCAGACGCGGTGGACTACTATTATAATATGGCAAACGCGGAGCTTGCGCCCATTTTCGCGGAGCTTGTGAAGGTGCGGCAGCAGATCGCCGCAGCGTTCGGCTATGACAATTATATCGACTACGCCTATGACGTGAACAACCGCGACTACACGCCCGACGATGTGGCGGACTATACAGACGCCATCGTAACCGAGCTCGTGCCGCTCTACAAGCGCACGGTGGACGAGGGCATCTATGCGTCCGCGAACGCCACCGACCGGATCAAGCCCCGGCGGTGCCTGCAGCTTGCGGAATCTGCCGCGCGCGCGATGGGCGGCTATCAGGACGAGGCCATGACCTATATGCTGGCCTATGACCTCTGCGATGTGGATTCCTCACCGAAAAAGTACAACGGCTCCTATGAGGTGTACCTGGAGGATTACGAGTCGCCGTTTGTGCTCGTCAACGCCACGGGCTACGGCGAGGATGTGCTCACGATCGCGCACGAGTTCGGCCACTTCACGGACGACTTTGTGAACTACGGGATCGGCAAGAGCACCGACATCAACGAAGTCATTTCGCAGGGCATGGAGTATCTCACGCTCTTCTATCTGGAGGACGAGGACCTCGCTGCGGAGCTGACGGACTTCAAGCTCATCGACGCGCTCCGCCTGTATATCGAGCAGGGCAGCTACAACGCCTTTGAGGAGCGGGTCTACGCGCTGGAGGACGCCGCGATCACGGTCGAGAACATCAACGCCATTGCACTGGAGGTTTCAGAGGAATTCGGGCTCACCGGCGGCTGGCACGACGCCTATTATGCCGAGAGCTGGGTGGAGATCTCCCATTTCTATGAGCAGCCGTTCTACGTCATCAGCTACTGCGTGTCCGACAGCGCCGCGTTCCAGCTCTATGAGATGGAAGCCCAGACCGAGGGCCTCGGCGTCGATACGCTCCATGACTATATCGACATCGCGACCGAGGAGGATTTCCTCGCCCTCGCAGCCGACTGCGGCTTCACCGATCCCATCTCCGCCGAGACGATCCGCGGCATCGCCGAGACGATCCGCGATCACTTCGGACTGTAATTATCTTTGAGCAAACACAAACCCCGACACCTGTGGTGCCGGGGTTTGCCGCATAGGGAAAGGGGCAAAATTACGGTCTTATTGTTTCGTTTCGAGCACTTTCACACCGTGCATGATGATCTCGCCGGCGAGCACGGCCATCTCCTCGGGCGTTTCGCGCATACCGGTGTTGATCCAGCGCAGCGCCAGAGAGAGGTTGCCGGCGATGATGAACGAGCAGAAGTAATTCATCAGATCCTCTTCGCCGGGGTAGAAATAGCAGACAAAGTCATACAGATGCTCGTCACGCAGGATCTGGCAGATCCGGTCGGTGTAGGCCTTGTCGCCGTTGGCGCCGAGCAGCACGCGGCAGAGGTCGGCGTTTTCTTTGATGAAGACATACAGATCGTTCAGGTACGGGAACGTTGACCCGCTGGATTCCTCGGCGTGGTGCGAGCGGCAGACCTTGATCAGCCCCTGCGCCATCTCCTCCTCGAGCTGGCTGAGCAGATCATAGACATCTTTATAGTGGATGTAGAACGTACCGCGGTTGATGTCGGCAATGGCGGCGAGCTCCCGCACGGAAATGTCTTTCACGTTTTTCTCGCTCATCAGCTGCATCAGCGCGAGCCGAAGCTGGCGTTTGGTTTTTCTTACGCGGCGGTCAACGGGTTTTTCTTCCATGAGACGCCCTCCTTTTGGTATATGGAATAGGTGGTGCGATGCCGCAGAACGACACCACACGCGGAATCTGTCTGCTTACGCGGCTAGTATAGCACAAACAACCGCTGTATTCAACAATTTGTTGGCAAAAAATCAGATTTTTTTATTCCGTCCATAAATAATACAAAAATCGAGAAACAATCTACTATCGGTTCTCTTTGGTTATAAATGCATGGAAAGCAACAGTGCGGGCGGCTTGAAACAGAAAAACGCATCTGGTAAAACCTATAATAGTATGGTAAAATAGAAAAAATCGATTGCATAAAGGAGAAAATGCAGCCATGTTTGACGAAGGCGTATTTGCCATCCCCGGCGCGGACGGTCAGCCGATCCGCTGTGAGGTGCTGTTTACCTATGATTGCGAGGCAAACGGCCGCAGCTATGTTGTCTATACGTTCGGCGAGGACGAGCAGAAGCAGATCGGCGCCAACCGCTACGAGACGAACGAGGCGGGCGAGACCACCCTGCTTCCCATTGAAAACGAGCGCGAGCGTGATCTGCTGGCGCACTGCTTTGAGGAACTCAAAGAGAAGCTCCGCGCGCAGCAGGCGGAGGCGGAGGGCTGATGCAGGACACATTTCGCCGCATTGCTTCCGCCGACCGTGAGAAGCTGGAGCGGTTTTTTGAAAAGCGCGGCACGCGCCTGTGCAACGACTCCGCCGGCGCGGCGCTCCTGTGGGCGCAGTATTATGAGGACGCGGTCTGCGCGCTCGGCGACACGCTCCTGCTGCGCGAGACGTTTCCCGGCATCGGCACGGTCTATCTCGCGCCCGAACAGGAAAACGACGCTGCCTACGCGTTTCTGGAGCAGGAGAGCGAACGCAGAGGCGAGCGGCTGCTCTTTTTTCCCGTCGCCGAATCGGAGCTGGAGGCGCTCACCGCGCGTTACCCGAACGCCGAGGTCACGCCGCTGCGCGACTGGTATGATTATCTCTACAACGCCTCCGACATGGCGGGCTTTCCCGGCAAGCGCTTTCACGGCCAGCGCAGCCATGTGAACAAGTTTGACAGGCTCTATCCCGACTGGCGCTTCGAGGCGATCACGGAAGCGAACCTGCCCGACGTGCGCGCCTATTTTGAGCGCCACGCCGAGCGCTATCACAAGGACAACGAGACCGCCAAGGCCGAGGAGGGCTATGTGCGCGACTTTCTCGCCCACTACGCCGACTACGGCGGCGCCCCGCAGAGCGGCGTGCTGTATGTCGGCGAGCAGGTGATCGGCTTTTCCTGCGGCGAGATCGTGGGCGACACGCTCATCATCCATATTGAAAAGGCGGACATCGAATTTGACGGCGCGTATCAGAAGCTCGTCAGCGAGTATGCAAAGATGTATGTGACCGAGAGTGTGCAGTACATCAACCGCGAGGAGGACCTCGGCGACCCTGGCATGCGCCAGAGCAAGGAGAATTACCACCCGGTGAAGCTGTTGGAGAAATACCTGGTCAAGGTGTAACAAGGAGATTCGATATGAAGATCTATCGCGGAACGATTCTGACGCTGGACAGCAGGAACACCGTGGCGAACTGTCTTGTCGAGGACAAGGGACGGATCGTGTATGTCGGCGATCTGCTCCCGCGAAAGTACCGCTTCGGGCACCATGAGGTGGTGCACCTCGGAAAGCGGGTCCTGATCCCCTCGTTCGTGGACAGTCATATCCATTTCGCGAGCTATGCCACGTTCCACGCGGGGCTGAACGTGATGAATGCGCGCTCAAACGCCGAGATCCTGGACATGCTGCGCGCGTTCCTGAAAGACAACGATGATCCGTTCATCGTCGCGTTCGGTGCGTCGCCGTACTCCGTGGAGGAGGGGCGGCTCGTCTCCCGCGCGGAGCTCGATGCCGTGTGCCCTGACCGCCCGCTGTTTATGGTGAAGTATGACGGACACGCCTGCGTCGTGAACACGCCGCTTTTCAAGCGTGTGGAAAAGCAGGTCACGAAGCTCCGCGGCTGCCACGCCGATACCGGCGAGATGAATCAGGAGGCGTTCTTCGCCGTCTCCGACCACGTTACGAACAGCGTTTCGCCCGTCAAGCTCGTGGAAAACATGCAGAAAGCCGCCGACGATCTCGCCAGGCGCGGCATCGGCATGATCCATACCGTGAGCGGCGTGGGCTTCGTGCGCGATCTCGACGTCGATCTCGAGCGCTGGTTCGCGTCGTCCCTGAAGCACGGACTGCAGATGCGCGTGTTCTTCCAGACGATGGACGTGGACAAGGCGATCAAGCGCAGGCTGCCGCGCATCGGCGGCTGCTTTGCCTGCGCGCTCGACGGCTGCTTCGGCTCCGCCGACGCCGCTTTGAACGCGCCCTATGAGGGCTCGAGCGACAGGGGCGTTTTGTATTACACCGACGAGCAGGTGACGGAATTCTGCAAAAAGGCCAACCGCGCCGGACTTCAGATCGAGATGCACGCCATCGGCGACGCGGCGTTTGATCAGGCGACGCGCGCCATTGCCGCCGCGCTGGAGGACTGCCCGCGCGCGGATCACCGCCATGCGATCATCCACGCCTGCCTCCCGACGCCGGAGGGCATCGCGCTCTGCCGGAAGTACAAGATCCTCCTGCCTGTGCAGTCGGCGTTCATCGACTGGCCGCAGGAGCCGGACGCCTACCTGCGCGAGATCCTGGGGAAGCGCGCCGAGCGGCTCAACCCTCTGCGCACGTTCGCCGACAACGGCATCGTCCTGAGCGCGGGCTCGGACGGCCCCTGCACCGACCCCGACCCGATGCTGTGGGTGCATAAGGCCGTGAACCATTCCGACCCCGGGCAGGCGCTCTCTGTCTATGAGGCGCTGCGCATGTGTACCTACAACGGGTACTACACCACGTTCGACGAGGGCGAGCGGGGCAGTCTGGAGACCGGAAAAATCGCCGACATGTGCATCCTCTCCCAGAATCCCTATACTGTGGCCCGCGATACGCTCAAAGACATTGCGGTCGAGCAGCTCATCCTGCAGGGCAAGCCCTATCGGGATCAGCCGAAGGGCGCAATTGCCGCCATGCTGCGCGGCGTGCTCGGAAAGAAAAACTGCTAATCGCCATACATATATAATAAGACCCCCCCACGCCGTTTTGCGGCGTGGGGGCTTCTTCATGTCGGGGCATGTTTGCAAATCAAACAGGCGAGCGCAATGGCGACCGCGCCGAGGGCGAGGATCGGGTCGATTACCGGCGTCAGCGTCTGCTCGCGCGCGAGAATCAGGGCCGAGCCGCTCGCGGCGACCGCCGCGGCGCACAGCGTGGTCTGTGTCCGGTTCGGGATGCTGAGCGCGACGCCTGCGCAGTTGCCGCAGGCGCGCAGCAGCAGCGTCAGCGCCGTAACGTCCGGCAGGATCCACACCGCCGCGACGAGAGAATCCAGACGCTCGATCGTGTGCAGCAGACTCGTGTTGCGCAGCATCGTAAAAACCGGCAGCTCCAAACGCTCCACGAGCGGCGCGCCGAGCATGCCGACCGTGGCGGCGCAGACGACGGCGGCGAGTGCGCTCAGACCTGCGCCCGTGCCCATGCCGGGCTGCACGCCGGCGTAGACGCGCGGCAGCACCAGCGCGGCGCATCCCACGGCGAACACCGGCAGCGCCGCGCGGAGCGTCGCGGACAGTGTGACCTGCGACAGGTCGATGAGCCGCGCGGGGTGCACCTCGCGCAGCGCGCTCAGAAGTCCCACGGCCAGCAGCGCGAGCACGATGGGCAAAAAGATCTCGCTGACGCGAAAGAGCGCCTTTTCCCGGCTGAGCGCGGCGGGCACGGATGTCAGAAGCAGCAATATCGCGTACGGGACGGTGGAGCGAAACACGCCCACCGCCGTGTCATACCGCGCGGCGCACCCGTGCAGTACCGCCGCCGCGCTTAACCCGAGCCACACCGCGAGCGCAAAGGACATCAGCCGCCCCGGTTGGTGAGAAGTTCGTTTCTGAAGCCCCGCGCCCAGGGCCAGCAGCACCGGGAGGGCGACCGCGCAGCCGAGCCAGCCCGCGCCGCCCAGAGCCTTCACCTGCGCGCTCGGCACAACGTGCAGCAGCGGCGAAAGCCCCACCAGAAATGCCGCTGCGTTTGTCTGCCGGCGGGTCATGCGCTGCCCTCCTGCGGCACGGGGTCGGTGAGATCCTGCGTGCCGGTGATGTGCGCGCGCACCGTCACCGTGACGGGCACGTTCGGAAAGCGCTTGCTCCAGTCCGGATCGCCCCGCTGCCAGCGGATCGGCTGCGCGGCAAAGAGCCGCGCGCCGAGCCCCAGCGCGTCGGCTCTGAGTGCCTGTGTGCAATGCACCGCTGCCGCCGTGCGCTGCGCCATTTCTCGCGCGAGCGCCTGCTCCAGCGCCCTGCGCACGGACTCGTCCGTGACGGTGAGATCCTCTTTGAGCTGGTCCACGGCCGCGTCGGCCTGGAGCGTGAGCGTGACGGCGGTGATCTTGCCGTCGTCCCAGTCTGCTTGAATGCGTGCTTTGCAATTTGTGACGGTTACTGTCGCGCCGTCAGGCAGAGCGATGCTCTCGCCGCCCGCGCCGTTGAGCCAGGCAACCGCCGCCTCGTCGCGCGCGTCGAGATATCCCGCGAGCCTGCCGTCTGAAAGCACGGCGCAGCCGTCCGGCCGCAGCGCTTTTGCGTCGCAGTCGTATGTCAGGGCGGCGACGAGCGCCGCGCCCGAGCGGGCGAACGCATCCACCGTTTCGAGCGCCGTGACAGAAGGAGCTCCGGTGCGCTCCATCGCGCCGAGCTGACCGGTCACGTCCAGCTCCTTGTCCAGCACCGCGTCCGCCGCCGTGCCGCGCAGAACGTAGACAGGCGTTGCGAGCCGAAGCTCCGCGCTGCGCCCCACGAAGTCCAGCAGCTCCTGGATCCCTGCGCGGGCGAAGTCCTCGCCCAGCAGAAGATACTGTGTGTGCCCGTAGAAGAGTCCGCCGTGCTGCGAGCGGTCACGCAGCGCGTCGAGTGCCACGCGGAGCGTCTCGCCCGTGTCGTCGATGCGCTCGGCGCTGTCCTCCGTTCCGGTGCACACGCTCACGCGCACGCCGTCGCCGTAGTCAACGCCCATTGTCTGCACGGCCTCCACCGCCTCCAGCGGCGGTTGCGCTTCCCACACGGAGCACCCGCTGCACAGCAGCGCCAGCGCCAGCGTCAGCACAGCCATTCGCTTCATGCTTCTCCCTCTTTTCCGGTTCCGCGCCTGCGAAACCACATTGTGCGCCGAAATCCCCCGTCGCTGTCCGCAAAGGGATAGAGATAGGACACGCCCGCGCTCTCAAGTGTCGCCAGATGCCAGATCACACCCGCGCTCGCTGCCGAAAGTCCCAGAAGCCCCGCCAATGCCGCCGGAATTACGAAGAAGAGGCGCAGCGCGCGCATGGTGTTTGCAAGCTCCTGGCTCGGTATGTTATACCCCGCAATGCCCGCGACCGCGACGATCACGATGGCAATGGGGCTGGCGAGCTTTGCCTGCACCGCCGCCTCGCCGATCAGCAGCGCCCCGATGATGGACACGGTCTGCCCGATCGCCGCCGGCAGCCGCAGCCCTGCCTCCTGCAACAGCTCAAAGGAAATCAGCAGCCCCAGCATCACGAGCCACGGGGAAAACGGCACGTCCGCCTCCGCGTGGATAAACGATTGCAGCAGCTTCATCGGGATCATCTCGCGGTGATACATCACAACCGCAACATAGATCGCCGGGAGCTGCGCCGAGAGAAAGGACGCGCCGTAGCGCAGGATCGCGAGCAGGCTTGAAAGCGGCGCCGGTCCTGAGCGGTCTTCCGGCGTGCGCAGCAGCCCCGCGAGCGTCGTCGGCAGCAGAAAGCCCACCGGCATCCCGTCTGCGATGAGCCCCACGCGTCCGCGCAGGAGGGCGTCCGAGAATTTGTCCGGGCGCTCGGTATGCTCCAGAAGCGGAAACACCGTCCGCGCCCCGTGGACGAGCTGCGGCTCAACGTCGCCCACGCCGAGCACGGCTTTCGGGTCGAGCGTTTCCATCCGCCGCATCGCGGCGTCTACCAGCTCCCCGGGCGCGGCGCCTTCTATATAGAATAAAGAGACGCGCGTCTCGCTTTCAGTTCCGAGCGAATACTCGCGCAGCCGAAGGCGCGGCGTCGTAAGCCGCCGGCGAATGAGACCGGTGTTTACGCGCAGCGTCTCCACAAAGGCGTCGCGCGCGCCTTTGACGCTTTTCTCCGTCTGCGCCTCGGCGACCGGGCGCCCGATCTGTGCCTTGATCTCAAAGCAGAGCGCCACGCGCGTGGCGTCAAAGATGACCGCCACAAACCCGGCGGAGAGCGCGGCGGCGACCTTCTCCGGCTCGGTCTCGCGCAGAACATTGCCGGAATACACGGCGCCGAGCAGAATGCGCCGCTCCGCCTCGCGCGAACACGTCACGTCTCCGAGACGCTTCGGATCCGAGAGCGGGCGCAGCAGATCCTCAGAGAGCGCTTCGTTCGCAGCCGAGCCGTCGATCCAGCAGACCGTCGCCTGCACCGGAGAGGAGAGGCCGAGCCGAATCGTTCTGGTTTGAAGATCGTCGGAGTCGGAAAAAAGTTTTTTGACCGTCTCGGCGGTCACGCTGCCGTCATAGGATGCGGCGCGCAGGTTTTCCATGTCATAATCACGCATATAGACAGTTTGTCCGGTAAAAACCACAATATTTAGAAGCTCGAAAAAAAGTTCGAAAAAAACGAAAAAAAGTGTTGACATTTGTTTCACACGGTGCTATTATAGCCAAGCGCTCGCGAGGGAGCGGAAAACTTCAAAAAAATCTTTTGGAAAAAGAAATTTGGGGCTTGACAAGATCTCGTGAGTGTGGTAATCTATTAAAGCTGTCGCACAAACGGCAGCCTGTGTACCTTGTAAATTAAACAATGTAAGAACACAAAATGCCAAGCATTTTGTAGCTTATGCAAATAAGCACCAGAAAAGGGTTCTTGAGCGTCGAAA
>ONEB01000009.1 GCA_900316745.1 uncultured Eubacteriales bacterium
GATCGAATCAGACTGAGGTGATCCTATGCGTGTGCTGGTCGTGGAGGACGAACGCGATCTCAACCGCATTCTTGTGAAAACGCTCGCCGCCGAGGGGTACAGCGCGGACGCCTGCTTTGATGGGGTGGAGGCGCTGGAATATCTCTCCGGCGCGCAATATGACGCGGTGATTCTGGATGTGATGATGCCGCGGATGGACGGCATGGAGCTGCTGCGCCGCATGCGCGCGCACGGCGATGACACGCCGGTGATTCTGCTCACGGCAAAGGACAGCGTGCCCGACCGCGTGCGCGGGCTGGATACCGGGGCGGATGATTATCTCGTGAAGCCCTTTTCCTTTGATGAGCTCCTGGCGCGGATCCGCGTCCTGACGCGCAAGCGCACGGGCGCTGCGACGAATGTGTTTACGGCTGCGGATCTCACGGTGGATACCGCGGCGCATACGGTGACGCGCGGTGGGAAGCCGATCTCGCTCTCGAGCAAGGAGTTTGCGCTGCTGGAGTACCTGATCCGCAACAAGGGAACGGTGCTCTCGCGCGAGCGTATTGAAAACAACCTCTGGAATTATGACTATTCCGGCGGCTCGAACGTGGTGGATGTGTACATCAGCTATCTGCGCCGCAAGATCGACAGCGGCTTTGAACGAAAGCTGATCCAGACCGTCTGGGGCGTCGGCTGGGTGCTGCGGGAGGAGCCATGAGACAGTTATCGGCAAAGGTCCGCATCACGCTGTGGTTCGCCGTGATGATGCTCATTATCGACGCGCTGGTGCTGACATTCATCATGGTCATCAACGGCAACGTTGTCACGCGCGACCCGGAGTCCGTGCTCGTCAAGGAGCTCAACGCGAACGTCGACCGCGTGAAGTTTGACAATCAGCGCTTCCGGTTCGATAAGCTCGATTATTACAGCCGCGGCGTCTATACGATCCTGTATGACGACGCCGGGACGGTCATGCGCGGCGCGCCGCCGGCCGAGTTCACGGCGGACGAGCCGCTGCAGGACAATGCCGTGCGGCTCGTGAAGTGCGGTGCGGAGGATTTTTATGTCTATGACGTGCACCTCGACATGGTGGTCGGCGGTGTATGGCTGCGCGGCGTGATCGCAAACGAGGTCACCGGCGGCGCCATGACCGCCATCGTGGCGGTGGCGTGGTCGGTGCTTCCGGTGCTGCTGATCCTATCGGTCATCGGCGGCTATCTCATCGCGCGGGCTGCGCTCCGACCCATCAAAAAGGTCACCGAGGCCGCCAACGCCATCTCCGACGGCACGGATCTGAAAGCGCGCATCGGAATGCCCAGGGGCAGCGACGAGGTGAGCCAGCTCGCCGCCTCGTTCGACAACATGTTTGACCGTCTGGAGCAGAGCTTCGAGGCCGAGCAGCGCTTTACGTCCGACGCCTCGCATGAGCTGCGCACGCCGACGACGGTGATTCTCGCCGAGTGCAATTACGCGCAGAAAAACGCCGAGACGATCGACGACTACCGCAGCGCGCTGGACGTGATCCAGCGGCAGGCGGAGAAGATGTCCGCGCTGGTCAAGAGCCTCCTCGAGATCACGCGCATGGATCAGGGCACGCAGAAGGTCAGCTTTGAATACGCCGATCTGTCCGAGCTCGTGGGCGTCGTGTGTGAGGAGCAGGCGCTTGTGGCGCAAAAGGGCATCCGGCTGGAGCATTCCATCCGACCGGACATCTTCTGCGAGATCGACGTGTTTCTGATCACCCGTGTGCTGCAGAACCTGATCGACAACGCGTATAAATTCGGGCGCGAAAACGGACTCGTCCGCGTCACGCTCACACGCGCGCCCGGCGGCGCCGCCATCTCCGTCGCGGACAACGGCATCGGCATCGCGCCGGATCAGCTGGATCAGATCTTCAAGCGCTTCTATCAGGCGGACGAGAGCCGCCGCAGCCAGACCGGCATGGGTCTGGGACTGAGCATGGTGGAGCAGATCGTGCACCTCCATGGCGGCACCATTGATGTAAAAAGCACGCTCGGCGCAGGTACGACATTCACGGTCTTCCTGCCCGAACGTCAAGCATAACGAAAGGAAGAATGCCATTATGAAAAAATCCACCCTCCGCGCCTATGCGCGTCTCATCGCCGTCACCGGCGTGCGTGTCCAGAAGGGACAGAGCATCATCATCAACGCCGAGCTCGATCAGCCGGAGTTCGTGACCATGCTCGTCGAGGAGTGCTACCGCGCCGGCGCGGGCAAGGTCACCGTCGAGTGGACCCATCAGCCGCTGGAAAAGCTCCATGTCCGCCACCGCAGCGTGAAGACGCTCTCCATGCTCGAGCCGTGGGAGGTCGCGAAGCTCCAGCACCAGAGTGATACCCTGCCGGGCCGCATCTATCTCGTGAGCGAGGACCCCGACGGTCTGCGCGGCATGAACCAGGCCAAGCGCGCCAAGGGCATGCAGGCGCGCTATAAGATCATCAAGCCCTATCGCGACAAGATGGAGGGACGCTACCAGTGGTGCATCGCCGCTGTTCCGGGCGTCGCCTGGGCGAAAAAGGTCTTTCCCAGCGAGCCCAAGGGCCGCGCTGTGGAAAAGCTCTGGGAGGCCATCCTGCACACCTGCCGCATGGATGACGGCGACGGCATCCAGGCGTGGGAGGATCACAACAGCGACCTCAAGGCGCGCTGCGACTATCTCAACAGCCTCGGCATCGAGACGCTGGAATATCATGCCTCCAACGGCACGAACCTGCGCGTCGGCATGATCCCGGAGGCGCGCTTCTGCGGCGGCGGCGAGCACACGATCGGCGGCACGTTCTACAATCCCAACATGCCCACCGAGGAGTGCTTCATCAGCCCCAGACGCGGCGAGGCCGAGGGCATCGTCTATTCCTCAAAGCCCCTGAGCTACAACGGCGAGCTCATCGAAAACTTCTCCATCCGCTTCGAGGGCGGCAAGACTGTCGAGGCGCACGCGGAGAAGAACGAGGAGCTGCTGAAAAAGCTCATCGGCATGGACGAGGGCGCGGCCTACCTCGGCGAGTGCGCGCTCGTGCCGTGGGAGAGCCCGATCAACCAGACAGGGCTGCTGTTTTATAACACGCTCTTTGACGAGAACGCCTGCTGCCACCTCGCGCTCGGCATGGGCTTCATCGATACGATCGAGGGCTATCAGGACCGGAGCCTCGAAGAAATGCGCGCCATGGGCGTCAACGACTCCATGATCCACGAGGATTTCATGATCGGCACGCCCGATCTTGAGATCACCGCGCACTGCCGCGACGGGAAGTCCGTTCCCATCTTCCGCAACGGCGGCTGGGCGTTTTAATCCGTTTTTTGCATGATTGTGGGGCGGTTCCGTGTCGAACCGCCCCGCTTTTTGCTGCAAGTGGGGAATGGGTGTCGAATCGTTTGACGCGCATGCGAAAATATGCTACACTTGCCATATCCTGCACTCCGAAAGGAGGAAACCATGAAAAAACGGATACTTTCTGCGGCGCTGCTCCTTGCGCTGCTGCTTTCGCTTGCTGCGTGCTCGAAGGGAGAGCAGACGCAGCCTGAGGCTGTCGAGACGCCGGAGGCCAATTTCCCAATGGCGTTCTGTCTCGGCGCGCAGCCGGCGTCGCTCGATCCGAAACAGTACGCAATCGGAGACGAGGTGACCTATCTCGTCAACCTCTGTTCCGGCCTTGTGAGCTACCGCCCCGACAGCGCCGGCAGGGTGCAGATCATGGCGGATCTCAGCGTCGACCTGCCTGCGCCGCAGCTGACCGAGGACGGGAAGCCATTCTATGTCTTTACGCTGCGCGACGATCTGAAGTGGTCGGACGGCAGCGCGCTCACGGCGGCGGATTTCGTATACAGCTGGAACCGCGCGTTTCAGGACGCCGACACGCCGGAGCGCGAGCTCTTTGCGTGCATCGACGGGTTTTCGGAGGGCACGCTGAACATCGCCGCCTCCGAGGACGGCAAGCAGCTCACGGTCGTGCTCGCCAGACCCACGCCGCGCTTTTTCGAGCGGCTGACGAATCCGGTGTTCTGCCCCGTGCAGGAGGCAGCGGCGAAAAATGCCGGCTGGGACCGCTCGCCGGAAACGAGCGTCACGAGCGGCGCCTATGCGCTCTCGGCGTTCTCCGACAAGGGGATGACGCTCACGAAAAACGCCTACTACTGGGACGCGGCGAACACCCGTCTTGATACGCTCGAGTTTGCCTTCTCCGAGGACGCGGACGCCATCCTTGACGGCTACATGGAGGGGCGCTACCGCGTGGCGGCGAGTCTGCCCGCCGGAGTCACGGCGCAGCTGCGCGAGAGCGAGGGCGACGCCCTGCGCGTCACCGGGCGCATGGGAAACTACTGCATCTGCTTTAACATGAATGATCCCGCGCTCGCCGACTTCACGGAGCAGGAGCGTGCCGATCTTCGCCGTGCGCTCTGCCTGCTCATTGACCGCAACGCCATCTGCGACAGCATTGCAAAGCTCGGTCAGCGCCCCGCCGCCTCCGTCGTCCCCACCGGGATGACCGACGCGGACGGCACGGACTTTGCCTCGCACAACGGCACGGACGGCATGGGCGGCGGATATTTCAGCGTCAGGGCAGAGGACTATGCGGCAAACTGCGACCAGGCGGTCGAGCTGCTGCGCAGCGTCGCGTCCTCCTCCGGGAAGTTCAAGGTCTCGAAGGACGGCGTGTGCCAGGGCTTTCCGGATCTGACGTTCCTCACGAGCGCCTCCGCCGGTCACGTGGAGATCGCAAACGCCATCACCGCGAGCTTCCATGCCCACGGCATTGAGCTCAAAACCTCTGTGCTGGAGCTTTCGGACTTTCTGGAAGCGCGGTCGAAAGGCGACTATTCCATGGCGCGGTTCAGCTGGACGGCGGCCTACGATGACCCCGCCTCCTTCCTCACGCTCTGGGCAGCCGGCGCGGGCAGCAACAGCATCGGCCTCGGACAGGGCGCGCACGGCGCCTATGCCGGATACGCCGCAACGATCGGCGGCAGCAAGGTCGACGGACGGAGCTGGGCGGAGACATACGACGCGCTGATCTACACCGTGCAGGGCTCGACCGACGAGACGCTGCGCAGCCGCTGCATGCACGAGGCGGAGACGCTTCTGATGCAGACCGGCGCGATCTGCCCGATCTATGAATACACCGGCGTGTATCTCTGCCGCGGCAGCTTCCAGGGGCTCTTTACCGGCCCCGCCGGCGCGCTCTATTTCATGCGCGCCGAATCCACCATTCAAGAAGGAACTGAGACATGAACGATACGGTACTGAATAATCTGATTCCATTCCTCGCCAACGCCAAAAGCCCTTACCACGCCGTCGCGCAGCAGTGCAAGCGTCTTCAGGCAGCGGACTGCCATCGCCTCTCGGAGGCGCAGACCTGGACGCTGCAGGCGGGGGAGGGGTACTACCTCACGCGCAACGATTCGGCGCTCATCGCGTTCCGTGTGCCGAAGTCCGCGCCGCGCCGCTTCATGATGACGGCGAGCCACAGCGATTCGCCTGTCCTGAAGCTCAAGGACGCGCCGGAGCTGCCCGCCTCGAACGGCATGAAGCGGCTGAATGTGGAGGTCTACGGCGGCGCGCTGCTTGCGCCGTGGTTTGACCGTCCGCTCGGCGTCGCCGGCAGACTCGTCGTGCGCACGGAGCAGGGCGTCGAGACGCGGCTTGTCGATTGCGGAGAGGATCTCGCGCTGATCCCGAGCCTCGCCATCCACTTTGACCGCAAGGCAAACCTCGGCCATGAGATCAAGGCGCAGTCCGAGCTCCTGCCGGTCTACGGCATGGAGGGCGCGCCGGAGCTGCTCGCCATTGCGGCGCGGGCGGCGGGCGTGCAGCAGGCGGACATTCTCGCGCACGATCTCGTGCTCTATAATGCCCAGGCCCCCCGGCTCTGGGGCGCGGAAAAGGAATTTCTCTCCGCCGCCAAGCTCGATGACCTTGCCTGCGCCCATGCCTCGCTGGAGGGCTTTCTCGCGGCAGAGGAGAGCGACAGCATCCCTGTGCACGTGGTGTTCGACAACGAGGAGATCGGCTCGTCCACGATGCAGGGCGCCAGCGCGACGTTCCTGCGCGATACGCTCTGCCGGATCGCAGCCGGCCTCGGCTGGGAAGAGCCTGACTATCTCGCTGCGCTTTCCGAGAGCTTCCTCCTCTCGGTGGACAACGCCCACGCCGCGCACCCGAACCGCACCGAGTGCGCAGACCCCGTCACGCGCCCGCGCGTAAACGGCGGCGTGGTGCTCAAATTCTCCGGCGCGCAGCGCTATGCGACCGACGCCGTTTCCGCCGCCATTGTCCGGCGGGCAGGGGAGTGTGCGAACGTGCCGCTCCAGACCTTTGTCAACCACTCCGACTACCCCGGCGGCACGACGCTCGGCAATCTCTCCGTGCAGCAGGTCGCTGTGCGCACGGCGGACGTCGGCATCGCGCAGCTGGCGATGCACTCGCCTTATGAGACCTGCGGCAGCCGGGACGTAAAGCATCTCGCGGCGCTGTGCAGGACGCTCTATTCCGCCGCGCTCACCGAGACCGCGCCCGGCGCTTATGAACTGCGTGTATAAATCCCGGTTGACTTCCTGTAAAAACAGGGTATAATGTTGTCATTATGTTTGTAAACGGAGGACAGCTTACCATGAGCGATAACTTCAACGAAACCAACACAGTCCCCGAGGACTGCACCCACGACTGCTCCACCTGCAGCTCGAACTGCTCGTCCCGCACCGAGGAGGGTCCTGAAAGCTTCCTGCAGGATCTGCGCCCTGGCGCGCGCGTTGATAAGGTCATCGCCGTCGTGTCCGGCAAGGGCGGCGTCGGCAAGAGCCTCGTGACGAGCCTGCTCGCCTGCGAGATGCAGCGCCGCGGCCATCAGGCTGCCGTGCTCGACGCGGACATCACCGGCCCCTCCATCCCGCAGGCGTTCGGCATCCACGACGGCGCGATGGGCGGCGAGGACTTCCTGTATCCGTCTATGAGCCGCACGGGCGTGGAGCTGATGAGCATCAACCTCCTGCTCCCGAACGAGACCGATCCCGTTGTCTGGCGCGGTCCCGTCATCGCCGGCGCGGTGACGCAGTTCTGGACGGACGTCATGTGGCAGGACGTCGAGTATATGTTCGTCGATATGCCTCCCGGAACGGGCGACGTGCCGCTGACCGTGTTCCAGAGCCTGCCGATCGCGGGCGTCGTGGTCGTCACGTCTCCGCAGGAGCTCGTGAGCATGATCGTCTCCAAGGCCGTGAACATGGCGAACATGATGAACGTTCCCGTCGTCGGCCTCGTGGAGAACATGAGCTACTTCAAGTGCCCCGACTGCGGCAAGGAGCACGCCATCTTCGGTGACAGCCACATCGACCGCATCGCCGCCGAGCACAACATCCCGGTCGTGGCGAAGCTGCCCATCGAGCCCGAGATCGCCCAATCCGTCGACCTCGGCCGCGTCGAAGCGCTTGACGCCCCGTGGCTCAAGGAGCTTGCAGATGCAATTGAAGCGTAAATAACCGCAAAAAATCCCGGTAAGCATATCGCTTACCGGGATTTTTGCAGCTGTTTCAGGTTTTGAGCACGAAGGTGTTGCCGTCAAAGTCGATGAGCCCCTCGGCCTGCATGTCGGAGAGCTCGCGCGTCATGGCGCTGCGGTTGGACTGAAGAAAGCTTGCCATCTCCGTGCGGTTAAAGGGGACGATGATGTATTTGCCGCCCTGCTTCTGAGCGAGCAGATTGAGATAGCACAGGATCTTTTCCCGCAGGGAGCTCTTGGAGGAGACCTCGATCTTGTCCAGCAGCTGCGCGTTCTTCGCGCCCATCAGCCGGAACATGTTGCGCGCGATCGCCTCATGGAACGGGCACTGCTTTTTGCACGGGTGCAGCACGCGGCTGAGCGGGACATAGAGCGTCTGCGTGTCCGTTGCGGCGAGATAGGAGACGTGGTCCTGCGCCTCGGGATCGAGCGCTGCGCTCTCGCCGAACAGGGAGCCCACGCCGAGATACGCCACCAGCGACTGGTGTCCCCAGACGTCCTCCTTCACCATGTGCAGCGCGCCGGAGAGCACGATGCCCACGTCCCGGTGCTGCAGCGCGTCCAGACGCAGGAGATCTCCTTTGCGGTAGCTGCGGGTATAAGCGTTCAGGCAGCTGAGCAGCACCTCGCGGTCGCGCTCCTGAATATCCGCAAACAGCGGATTGTCTGCCGTGTTCATATCATCACCTCAGATGGAGTAACTTTACAGAAATCGTGTAGTGTTTCTATTATACGCGATGTGCAACACAAAAATATGTTGCGCCCGCAACAGCGGAGCAGCGCATTTTTTTGTAGAATGTTTACAAGTACAGCTATGCGCATTTCAGTGCATGCTATGCATGATTATGGAGGAAGTATCCATGAAAAGCAAGAAGAAATCCACGCTGATGACCGACGTGATCGGCATTCTCTGCGGTGTGTTCCTGGTGGCGGTGGGCGTTGTCTCCGCCGTCTCGACGGCCTCCGCGCACGTCGCGGGCATGAGAGATTCCCAGATCCCCGATTCGGCGCTGACCATGATCGGCACCGCCGAGGGGCGCAACGGCGTGATCAAGGTGCAGGTCAAGGGCGACGAGGGACAGATCTATCAGATCAAAGTCCTCTCCGAAGACGAGACCAAGGGCATCGGCTCTGTCGCCGTCAAGGAGGTCCCCAGAGCGATCTGTGCCAATCAGGATCTCCAGGTGGACGGCGCTACCGGCGCGACCATCACGTCCGACGGCATCAAAGCTGCCGTGTACGATGCGCTGACCCAGAACGGCATCGACGCCTATCATTTCGGCTACCGCATCGTCAAGGCCGATAAGGTCGCAAAGCGCGCTGAAACCGGCGCCAAGTCCGTCGTGGCTGTCACGCCCGAGCAGTGGAAGGCCGAGCACCCGAAGGTCTATTCCGCCTACTGGAAAGACGAGTATCCCGACATTTACGCGTCTTTCCTCCAGAACGAGCAGAACAAGGACGTCATCGAGTATACCGAGGAGTTCCCGCAGATCGTATCGCTCTACGCGGGCTATCCGTTCTCCTATGACTACGCCAGCGCGCGCGGACACGCCTACGTGATCGACGACGTGACCGGCACCGATCGTCTGCACAAGAAGATGGAGGACGGCTCGCTCAATCCCGAGATCTTCCAGAAGGCCAACTGCTTTACCTGCAAGTCCCCCGTGATGGCGGCGCTCGTCAACGAGACCGGCGGCGAGGCCTATTCCTGGACGTTCGAGCAGATGCAGGCGTTTGCCGACGAGCCGGTGGGCTGCTATACCTGCCACGGCGACACGCCGGGCGAGTTCACCGTGACGCACACCTATCTCGCTGACGCGGTCGGAGACGACTTCGAGCGCATTGACGCGGCGAACCTCGCCTGCGGCCAGTGCCACAACGAGTACTTCTTCATGCCCGGCACCAACAGCACCACGCTGCCGCACGACAGCCTTGCCTCCATGTCTCCCGACCTGATTCTGGACTACTACAACACCCAGCTCAAGAAGACCGAGGCGGACGGCACGCAGGTTCCGTTCTATGATTTCTCGAACAAGATCAGCGGCGTCAAGGTCATCAAGGTGCAGCACCCTGAGCTCGAGACCTATCTCGGCGAGGGCAGCCAGCACCGCGGCAAGTTCACCTGCGCCGACTGCCACATGGGCGATCTGAAGACCGCCGACGGCAAGACCACCAAGAACCACTATCTCACGAGCCCGCTGGACAACGAGGATCTGCTGAAGAACACCTGCTCTGAGTGCCACACCGACCTGAAAGCCGAAGTGCAGGCCATTCAGGACGCGGTCGTGAAGCGCACGGTGAAGATCGCCGACCAGCTCGTTACACTCCACCAGAAGATCGGCGAGGCTGCCGCGAGCGGCAAGTACTCCGATTCCGAGCTCGCTGAGATGCGCTCTCTGGCGCGCGACGCCCAGTTCTATTGGGACTTCGTGTTCGTGGAGAACAGCAACGGCGCGCACAACAGCAAGCTCACCAACGAATGCCTCGACAAGGCCGCAAGCCTGACCGAACAGGCGCTCGGTATGTTCAAGTAATTGCAAAGCCGAGCGATCGAATGAAACGCAAAGCCGCTCGCAGCATCTGCGGGCGGCTTTTTTTGAGCAGAAAGGGGAGCACGCAAAATGGAAGTGCTCAATAAGATCTGGAAGTTCCTGCGCTCGATGCGCTTCGGCATCGGCCTGCTGATTGTGATTGCGCTGCTGAGCGTGGTCGGCACGGTCATCCCGCAGGGCAAGAGTCCGGATTGGTATGCCGCAGCCTACCCGAGGTTTCACAGTCTCTTTCTCACGCTGGGCTTCCATCACCTGTATCAGAGCTGGTACTATGTCGCGCTGCTGGCGCTGCTGAGTCTGAATCTCACGCTCTGCACGGTGACGCGCCTGCGCTTTCTCCTGCGCACGGGAAAGGAGGAGGCGGTGCACGCCGCGCGTCTGCCCGTGATGCAGCAGCTTTCGCCGCAGCAGACGGACGCCGTCCGGCGCTATCTGCGCGAGCGCCACTGCGTCGAGCGCGAGATCGAGGGCGTGTCCATGTTCTCGAAGTTTCGCTTCGGGCGGTACGGTTCGTTTCTGACGCACCTCGGCATCCTGCTCACGGTGCTGCTCGGCGCGGCGGCGCTCTATCTGCCGCAGGTGCAGGATCTCTCGTGCGTGCCGGGCGAGTCCATTGCGCTGGATGACGGCATGCAGATCTTCGTGCGGGACTTCAGCATCGAGGACAGCGCCGGAAAGCTCGACTATGCCAGCAACATCCGCGTGACGCTGCCGAACGGGCGCGAGAGCGACTTCAAGCGCATCAGTGTGAACACGCCGATGTCGTTCGGGCCGTATAAGATCTATCAGCAGCAGTACGGCGTCGCGGGCGCAATCACCGTGCATGACGGCGAGACCGGCACGGAGGACACGTTCACGCTCACCGAAGAGGTGCTCCTGACCAAGGACAGCGTCAGCGGCGTCTGGTATCATGGCGTCGGCGAGAGCACCGTGGACGAAAACGGCGAGCTTTCGCTCACGGCTTACAGACCCGAGAGCGACCAGAGCCCGATCTATGTGCTCGAGGTCATGGAAAACGGCGGACGTCAGCAGAAATACGCCCTGCCCGGCTCGGAGCTGGAGGTCGGAGATCTCACCTTTTACGTCGAAGACCCCGTGCTGTATCCGGGACTTCGCATCAAGCATACGCCGCACGCGGTGAATGCGCTTCTGATCGCAGCCTTCGCGGTCATGACGATCGGACTGTATATCACGTTCTTTATGCAGCCTGTGCTGGTCAAGCTCACCGACGAGGGCTATACCGTCGCCGGAACGAAGCCCGAGGGCATGCGCGTGGAGCTCGAGCAGCTGCTGGAGGAGGAAGACTCCGGAGCACCCGGAAAGGAGAAGAGATAAATGGATATCCTGTTGTTTGGAACGGTCGGCCTGTATTTCATCGCATCTGTGCTGCAATTTGGGGCTGTCAGCTTTAAGAAGGACGCTCTGCGCAAGGCATCGTGGATCGTGTTTCTCATCGGTCTTGCGGCGCATACGGTTTATCTGGTCGCGCGCGGCGTCGTGGCGCACCGCCTGCCGCTGTCGAATCAGTTTGAGTTTGCCTGCGCGTTTGCGTGGGGCGTGGGGATCCTGCTCGTGATCCTCGGCGCGCACTATAAGGCGCCGTGGATGGCGGTCGCGGCAATGCCGATGGCGTTTCTCATCCTCAGCTATGCGGTCTTGCTGCCGCGCGAGGTCACGGAGCTCATGCCGGCGCTGCGCAGCGCGTGGTTCGGCTTCCACATCGGCTCGGCCGTGTTCGCTTACAGCGCGTTCATGCTCGCCGGCGCGACAGGACTGCGCTATCTGATCATGGACCGCAGACCGGACAGAGACACCAAAAAGCTGCGCCGCATGGATCACCTGAGCTATCGTCTCGTGGCGCTGGGGCTGTTTCTGCTCACGGTCACGATCCTCACGGGCGCGATCTGGGCCGAGCAGGCGTGGTCGAGCTTCTGGACCTGGGACCCCAAAGAGGTCTGGGCGCTCATCACCTGGATCCTGTACGCCGTCTATCTGCACCTGCGCCTGCGCAAAAAGCACAGCGGCAGGGCCATGGCCTGGTTCGTGGTGATCGCGATCCCCGTGGTATTGTTTACATTCGCCGGCGTCAACACGATCATGCCGGGCTTACACAGTTATGGCTGATAATCAAATACACCCCCGTCTTTTGGACGGGGGTGTATTTGAAGAGAGAGCAAAGATAAGAAGAGAAAAGATTGAAAATGGAGAGCAAAAGAAGTTCGTTAATTAACAAACAGCTTTGACGGTTCTTTTTATATCATAAAAACAACGGCTTGTAAAGCCCAAAAACCAAAAACTTGACACTTTTGATTGGATTCTCCAATTTGCACAAAAAATGGCTCTGGATATGCGCAAAATACCGGTTTTCTGACAGACAGACCAGAAGCGGCAGCCTTTCAGCAGCGTAGATTGTGCCGCCGGGGAGACGTTACTGGATGAATTCATGAAAAGTGCGCAATAAGCCACTACTGTGGTGAGAAGCGTATGGGAACCTTGCACATTTACAGTTGTCACATTTTCGTATAGTTGCGAAAAAATGTAGCAAATATTGTCTGGAAGTGAGTAATTAACGTTGACTTTTTTGTGTAGCTTGTTATAATGATTTTGTGCAAATATGACGGGTTTTGCGTCGAAATGGTTCGACTTTTTTATTTTTTCGTCAAAGGAGGAGCAATATGAAATCCACTGGGATCGTTCGTAAGGTTGACGAGCTCGGAAGAATCGTCCTGCCGATCGAACTGCGTCGTATGCTGGGCATTGAGGAAAAGGACCGCATTGAGATCTTTGTTGAGGGTGAGTCTGTCATCCTCCGTAAGTACCATCCGGCATGCATTTTCTGCGATAACGCGTCCGGCATCATCAACTACAAGGGCAGGAACATCTGCCCCGACTGTATCCGCGCCTTGAGCGAACAGCTTTGATCCGGCTGTATATGAAAAACGCCCCGCCTGTTTGGCGGGGCGCTTTTTTGTGTCATTTAAACATTCTGAAGCGGTTCAAGAATCTTTTCGATCTCCGGGGAGGAGACGTCAAAATCGTCGTCGAGCATGAATCCGCCGTCGTTTTCATAGTCATAGGCAAGCCATTGGCCGTTGAGATTCAGAATCGTGACCTGCATGTCCTTGCTGTCGAGCACAGCGTCGTCAGCGTCTGTGATGTTGCGCGTCAGCTGCAGACGATAGCCCGCGGAGACCTGCACGTTTGTGATCTGCTTGCCCAGGCGCTTGACGGCGCTGATGAGCTTCGAGAAGTCGCTTTCGGTGATGTCCATCGCCTCGGTGATGTCGGCGATCTGCTCGTCCGTGAGCGTGTCGAAAAATTCTCCGAGCGCGATCAGGTGTTCTCCCTGCTCGGTGAGCGAGTCCTTGGCCTTCTTGAGCTCGGCGATGGGGAGGTCTTCCTTGCTCTGGACGTCGTATTCTACGGTGGAGGTTTCACCGTACTGCTCCCTGCGGCTCTCGATCATGGTGGCGAAGTGCGAGTGTGTTTTCTCCATCGAGTCGCCGAACGAGTCGGAGGTCTGCATGACCTTGGCGATCGTCACGAGCTCGGATTTGCCGAGTCCGCCGTAGGAGTTGCCCATCACGTTCTCGTAGTCGTAATCGTCCGGCTTCGCGTTGGCGATTTTTTCCGCCTCGCGGATGGGCTTTTGGTAGGTGTTGGTGATCGCGGTGAACGCGCCATAGACAGATGCCGCCATCGTGAGGATGGCCAGAGTGAGTGCCAGAGCGGTTCTTTTGTTCATGGTTTTTGGTTGCTCCTTTTTAATTGGGGATGTGCGCTGCGTTTTTCGCGCTCAGCCTCCCCGGAGTGTGGGCTCCGGGGATGCGGATGCGTGAAAGCGTCAGAGACCGAGCGCTGCGCACATGCCGGTGATCTGGGAATAAGACGTGATGGAATTGTAAGCGACCCATTTGCCGCCGACCTTCAGAACGACCATGTCAGAGTCATAGTCCTCCTCGTCGTCGCTGCCTTTGATCATGAGATTGAGATCCAGCTCATAGCCGTCGGAGACCTTTGCCTTCTTCAGCTTCTTGCCGAGATCCTTGGCAATCTGGGCGAGCTTTTTCAGATCGTCCTTTTTCAGACCCATTTCATCGGCGGTATCCTTCAGGGTGCTGCTGTCCATGTCGAGGATATGATCCGCCCAGTCGATGAGACCGTTGGCAGAGCTCTTGATGGTGTCCTTCGCGTCTTTCAGGTCATCCTTTTCGAGCTTGTCCTTGTCCTCGATCTTGTAGGTGACCTTCCAGTTCTTGCCGTAATCGTCCTTGGTGTCGTCAAGCGAATCCTCGAATCTGTCCTCGCGGTCTTCCTGGTAGTCCTTGAAGTTCTTGCTGGAGGAGAGGATCTTGTAGATCTTCTTCAGCTCGCTCTTGCCGAAGCCGCCCATGCTGTTGATGAATTCATCTTCCATGTCGAGCTTCTTCGCGTTCATGGAAGCGACGGCGGTTTTGACCGGCGTTTTGTAGCTGCCGCCGAACAGACCGGGGAGGATCGCGATCGCGAGAATGAGCACGACGAGCGCCGCGGCGATACCGATCAGGAGATTCTTCTTTTCTTTCAGCTTTGCGCCGAGGCCGCTTCCTCCGGCGGAAGCCGGCGCAGGGGCGTCGCTCAGCATGGAGCCGCAGTGCGGACAGGCTCTTGCGTCATCGGGGACAGCGCCGCCGCATTGGCCGCAGAATTTCATGTGTACAGTCTCCTTTCCGTGCATCAGGCGGCAAGCAGCCGCTATTCCTGCATATTATCACGCTAATTATACTGGATAAAGCAGGGCGCGTCAAGGAAATCGCTCTTCAATTATGCCGATTTTATGTGCGCCGGAGCAGGGCTGTTTTTGTGATTTTGCCTCCCCTCAGGCGATGGTCTCGTCGCCGATGATCGCGCCGTCCGCGCCGATCGTCACGATGCGCAGCGGGATGTCACGCCCGCAGCCGGCGATCGCCTGATACACGGCATACTCCATGCCGCCGCAGCAGGGGACGAACATTCTCGTGAGCGTAACGGATTTGACGGCGTTGTCCTTCAAAAGTTCCGTGAGCTTGGCGGCGTAGTCGGCGGCGTCCAGCTTCGGGCAGCCGATCACAACGGCGTGTCCTTTCACGAAATCCCGGTGGAAGTTGCCGTAGGCATAGGCGGTGCAGTCGGCGGCGACGAGCAGATCGCACTCATAGAAGACCGGAGAGGTGGCGCTCACGAGCTTGAGCTGCACCGGCCAGTTGTCGAGCGCGTTGGGCGCGTCACCCGCGGCAGCCGCTGTCTCGGCGGCCTTCTGCTCGCGCTCGCGTTTGGCGGCGAGCACGGCCTGCTCGTCATAGCCCGGCGCCTCGCGCATCTCAAAGGAGATCGCATTCATGGGACATGCCGGAAGGCAGTCGCCCAGCCCGTCGCAGAAATGCTCGCGCATGAGCCTGGCTTTTCCGTCCACGATGTCGATGGCGCCCTCGTGGCAGGCGCGCGCGCACAGGCCGCAGCCGTTGCAGCGTTCGGTGTCAATTTTGATGATTTTTCTGAGCATGGTTTTCCCTCCGTAATCAGATGTTCAGGCGGTGCCTTTGCGATAACAGCAAAAATATACTACAATTATATAGGGATGTCTGTATCTTATGCAACACCATTTCGATGCGGTTCGACGGAGAACAAAAAGCTTAACAATTCTTAAAATAATAATGTGTCTCATCCGACACCTGACAAAATATGATAAACTGTAAGCGGAGTAGTGGGCGTTCAGCCGTTTATTCCGATCATTCTTGGAAAGGTGACGACTTCTCTCATGAACGATACCATCCGAATCCTCGTAGTGGATGATGAGCCGGATATCCGCAATATCGTGAATATTCTGCTCACAACGCGCGGCTACGCTGTGGACGAGGCGGAAAATGGTTTGCGCGCCGTAGAGATGGCGCGCTCGATGGAATATGATCTGATCATTCTGGACATCATGATGCCGGAACTCAGCGGAACGGACGCCTGCGCGCAGATCCGAAAGATCACGAAGGCGCCGGTGCTGTTTCTCACGGCGAAGGATCAGGACGCCGACCAGACCGCGGCCTACGGCAGCGGCGGCGACGATTACCTTGTCAAGCCCTTTTCCAAAACGGCGCTGTATCTCCATGTGGAGGCGCTGCTGCGCCGCTACCGCGTCTATCGCGGCAAGGGCGACGCGCCGACGGTGATTGACTCGCTCGAAGTCAGCCGGGAGCGCGGGACGGTTATGAAAAACGGCAAACCGATCGAAATGACCAAAACGGAATTTGAGCTGCTCAAGTTCCTGATCGCGCACCGCGGCGTCGCCGTGTCCACGCGCACCCTGTATGAAAATGTCTGGAGTGAGAAATTCATGCCGTCGTCGGCGAACACCGTCATGGTACATATCCTCAAGCTGCGCAAGAAGCTGGAGGACGACCCGGCGAACCCGACGCTGATCCGCACCGTATGGGGCAAGGGCTATCAAATTGACTGAAAGAAAGCAATCATCTCTGTTTGTGCGCACGTCGCTGATGATCCTCGGCGGCGTCGTGATGACCTTCCTGGTCAATGTGCTCCTGAGCGCCGCGGGGCACTGGGCGGTCGACCGCCTGTATATGGCGGATGCAGCCGTGCAGGCGCGCAACCGCGCCCTCTCGGAGCGGCTGGAGCGCTATGCCTCGGAGCATCACGTCAGCAGCATGGACTACGCGCAGATCCGTGAATGGGTTGACAGCGCGGATGCGGACCTGCTCATCTATGAGGGTGACAGTGTTTATGAGGTCGGCAGCTGGGGCTACGAGGCGTTCCCCGCGGGCGAGGCGACCGAAGAGAATCTGGCCGAGTGGGGATACACGCCGTTCTCCATTGATTTTTCCAACGGCACCTGCCGCGTCGCCATCGCCGACTGCTCGGATCTTGAGCTGCAGGATACGGTGCGAAAGGTCAGCACCGTGGCGTCATTTCTGGTGTTCGTCGGCACGCTGCTGCTGTATACGCGCCGCATCTCGCGCCATCTCCGGGACTGCTCACAGGACGTCACCGCCGTGAGCCGGGGAGAGTCTGAGCACGTGAACGAGCAGCGCAGCTTTACGGAGCTGAGCGTGCTCGCACGGGACGTCAACCACATGCACGACGTCATCACCGACCGCACCCGAAGCGCGCAGGACGCGCTGCAGGCCAACCGCGAGCTCATCACCGCGCTCTCCCATGATATCCGCAATCCGCTCACATCGCTGATCGGGTATCTCGATCTGCTCGGCATGGAGAGCGATTCGCTCTCCGAGACCCAGCGCAAGTACCTCGCGGCCAGCGCCGAAAAGGCCGACCGCATCCGCGCGCTCACGGATGAGATGTTCCGCTATTTCCTGATTATCTCCGATGTAAAGCCGCCCGTGCGGCTCGAGCGCTATGACGCGCAGATCCTGCTCGAGCAGATGCTCGGCGAGCACGCGATCGAGCTGGAGTCTGAGGGCTTTATCGTGCGCAGTGATGCGCTTCAGACGCCGTGCGCGATCGAAACCGATATCACGATGCTCCACCGCGTGCTGGATAATATCTTCTCCAACATCCGGAAGTACGCCGATCCCGCAAAACCCGTCGAGCTGGCCGCGATTGTGCAAAAGGAGCGGCTGTTGGTGACGGTGCGCAACGGCGTTTACAGCACGCCGCCGCACAATGTCGAGAGCAACCGCGTCGGCCTGCGCACCTGCGGCGCGATCATGGAGCTCTTAAACGGCACGTTCAGCGCCGGGGAGGACCACGGAAGCTTCACGGTCACATTCACGTTCCCGCTCGCGCCGGAAGCAATCACCGTATAAAACATGAAATGGGCTGTCTCAGTTCGAGACAGCCCGTTTTTATCATCCGACGGCGCCGCCGTCATAAGGCATGCCGTTCACGGTGATCTCGTTTTGCGAAAGCGTGATCGTATAGGTCTCGCCGTCCCTGCGCCACTGCACGGAGCAGCCCTCCCAGTCGGGCGGGAGATTCGGCCGGATGAAGAGCCTGCCGCCGCGCAGCTTCAGCCCCAGCAGATCCTCCAGCGCCACGCGCAGATACCAGCCCGCCGCGCCCGTGTACCAGCTCCAGCCGGCGCGCCCCTGCTCGTCCCCGGCGTAGACGTCCGCCGCGAGCACATAGGGCTCCGCCTCATAGCGGTCGGGGTCGAAGCTCGCCGGGAGCACTGCGCGCAAAAGCTCCGCGCCCTCGGCGGCGTGACCCGTGCGCAGCAGCGCCATCGCGAGCCAGATCGCCCCGTGCGTATACTGCCCGCCGTTTTCCCGGAACCCGGGACCGTAGCTGCGCAGATACCCGGGATCGGGCTTCTGCGCGCGGTAGGGCGGCGTGAAGAGCCGCACGGGCGTGCCCGCGCCGTCATAGAGCGCGTCGAGGGCGCTGTTGAGCGCGGTCTCAACGTGGTCGGGCGCTGCCTCCGGCACAAGGGCGGAGAAGCTCTGGGCGATCGCGTCGATGCGGCAGGCCTCGCTGTCGTGCGCGCCGATGGGCGTGCCGTCGTCATAGTACCCGCGCAGATACCAGCTGCCGTCCCATGCGTTTTCGGCGGCCTGTCCGAGACGCTCAGCAGCACGCTGCAGCGCCGCGCCCCGGCGGCTCTGGAGCGCAGTCAGCAGCGCCGCCATCCGGTGCGCCGTGTGCGCGAAGAACCATGTGAGCCATACGCTCTCGCCGCGGCCGCCGTGTCCGGCGCGGTCCAGAGCGTCGTTCCAGTCGCCGTCGAGGAGCAGCAGCAGCCCGTGCGCGCCCGTGCCGCGCGTGATCACGCACTCCAGCGCGCGCAGGCAGTGATCCAGCACCGTGCCGGAGCGTGAGCCCCAGTGCAGCACATCATAGCGCGCGCGCTCCCGCTCTGCGAGCGGCGCCGCCTCCAGATAGCTGGCCTCTTCGGCGAGGAGGGAGCGGTCGCCCGTCTTTTCCACATACTCGCACACCGCCCACGGCAGCCAGACGAGATCGTCCGAAATGCGCGTGCGCACGCCGCGCTCCTCCGTGCCGCCCGTGTGCCACCAGTGGCAGACGTCGCCGTCCGGAAACTGATGCGCGCAGCAGGCGAGGATCTGCGCCCTTGCGGGCGCGGACGTGAAGTGCAGGAGGTTTACGCTGTCCTGCAGCTGATCGCGAAAGCCGAACGCGCCGCCGCTCTGGTAGAGACTTGTGCGCGCGAGCAGGCGGCAGGCCATCGCCTGATACGCCGCCCAGCCGTTCAGATACCGCTCCATCGCCGTGTCGGGCAGCGCCGTGTGCACGCGCTGCACCAGCCCCTGCCAGTGCGAGCGCACGGCGAGCAGGGCGTCGCGCGCATGGGAGACGTCCGCGTACCGGCGCAGGACGTCCGCCTCCGCCGTGCCGACGACGATCACCGCCGCACTTTTAAGCGTGAACGTGAGACAAAAGCAGCCGGGCGCCCCGGCGCTCATCGTGCCGTCAAGCTGAGAGCGCAGCGCGTGGTTCAGATCGCAGGTAAAGGCGTGCACCGGCTCGCTCACGGCGGCGCGCACCGTCATCGGCACGGCGCTGCGGGGACTCGAAGCGCAAAACAGCCCGTCGCGCTCGCTCGTCACCACAGCTGATGCGTCGGCAGCGCGCTCCGCCAGCTGCAGCGGAAACGTCCACTGGACGTCCGCCGCCGCGCCGGTGTTTTCCAGCAGCAGCACGCGCACATCGTCCTCCCATGGGATGAACGCCGTCACGCGCACATCGTCCGACTGCCACGCCGCCGCGCCGAAGCCGTAGACCGCGCGCACGGTGTTTTCGGAGTCTGCAAAGAGACTCTGCCGCGCGCTGCCCAAGCGCTCCAGCCGCTCGGGACCTGAGACCGCCCACGGATCATTGCGCCACGGAGTGATGCGCCCGAGGTGCGCGTTTTGATACCACATTGCGCCGCAGCCGCTGTCCGCGGCGAAAAAGCCCAGCCGCCCGTTCGTGAGCACCTGTGCCCACGCGCGGCGGGGGAGGGCGCGCTCCATCGTAAAGGCGATGCTGCCGTCGGCGGCATACTGCACCGGCGGCGTCTCGCAGGCGAGATCGCGCCGGTCTTTGGTTGACATAACAATAGGAAGCGTGCTGCGCGGCGGCGTATCATCCGCTGCAGGATCCGCCCACACAGCGGCGTTGGCGCGGATCGTCTCCGTGTCCTCGGAGAAGAACACGCCGCCGGGGGCGTGGAGCGCAGCTTCCAAATCGAGCGCGCGCAGCGCCTGCGTCACGGTCTGCCGACCGGTCTGATAGTAGTCGCCGTCGGGCTCGATGCAGAAGACGAGGTCGCTCTCAAGCCCGCAGCGGCTGAGCAGGGCGTGCCGCCGCACGAGCAGCTCCGCCGCGCTCCGGTGCTCCGCGCGCGTCAGGGGCGCCGCCAGGATCGGCCTGTCGCCCGAAACGCCGCAGCGCCAGAGGGCGTCCCGGCTGCGCAGGGCGCTTTCGGCATGCGGCGTGAACCGCCCTGCCGAGAGGGGACCGGTAAGCGCCATCGCCGCGGCGAGCTCCGGCGCGTCCATGCCGCACTGCGCGGCAAACCGCGCGCTGAGATCGGAAAAGGCGCTTCGGGGCATCGCGAGTGTCTGCTGCGCCGCCTGAAAGGCGTCCTGCTCATGTGCGCCGACGCCGAAAGCAAAGCGCAGCGTCGCGCGCTCGCCCGTCTCGAGACGCAGCGGCACGCGCACGGTCACGCGCCCGTCATACAGCCAGTGCGGCTTTTCGGGCAGCGCCTCCGGCGCACGGTCGAGCGCCAGCGCGAGATACCGCTCCGGCACCTCGCCGCGCGCGAGTCTGCGATAGAGCAGGGTGCCGCCGCGCGCCTTTTCCTCCACGCCGAGCCGCCAGAAGGCCGGGTGGCTGCGCGCCGCGTCCCCGGGCGCGAGCACGGGGGAGAACACGAGCTCCGCCGCGCCGGTGAAGGCCTCCCGCGCCGTGAGCTCCAGAATGCGCAGCTCGCCCGTCTCCTGCGCCGAGACCGCGACCGAGAGCGTCGCCGCCACAGGGCCGTCCGGCGCTGTGACCGAGGCGGTGCTCTCCGTAAAGCGCCACTGCGCCGCGCCCGCGCCCGTGCGCGGAAAGAGCGTGTGCATGCCGTCCCCGGAGACGAGCCGCACCGCCGGGGGCGTGTCGCCGAAGAGCGAGCAGTCCTTTATGCGCGACCAGGCAGCGCCCGTCTCGGCAAAGCGGACGTGGTATGCGCCGTTGGAGAGAAGACAGCAGGCGGGCGCGAGTGCGTCGGTGCCGTCTCCGGTGCGCAGATAATGCAGCGGCTCGGTGCGCGCTCTGCGCGCGACCGGGCTGCGCGGACGCCGCCGGATCACAACGCCGCCGATCGGCACGCGCTCGGCGAGAAAGCCCCGATACGCGCGCGCGGAGGGGTCTTTCATGATCCACTCCTGCGGCAGTCCGCCGCGCAGCACCGTGCAGGCAGCGACAAGACTCATGCCGAGGTGGTGCGCCATGCCGGCGCGGACGATCTCGCCGCCCGCGCCGCGCGTCCGCCGGGGCGTGAAGTCCACAGCCTCATAAAAGCCGAACGCGCTGCGCATGCCGAGCGCTTCAAACCGCCTGAGATCGCGCATGGCAGCGCGCGGCTCCACGAGCAGCGCCAGGAACGCGCTGTATGGCGAGAGCACAAGCTCCTCGTCCATGCCGCGCCGCAGCGCGAGCGCCGCGACGCCGTGCGCCTTATAGCGGTAGTGCAGCTGCTGATCGAGCGCGAAATAGCCGCTCTCCGAGATGCCCCAGGGAAGCCCCGGCGACGTGCGACGCCGCTGGCAGTAAAGACAGAATTTCGCGCTCTCCCAAAGCAGCGACTCCCGATACATCGGCAGAAAGAGCTCCGGCATCAGATATTCAAACATTGTGCCCGTCCAAGAGGCCATGCCGCGGTAGCCGTCCTTCTGCACCTGCGCGCGGCTGAGCTGCCGCCAGAGTCTGCGCGGCACGTCGCCCTTCGCGATCGCGAGATAGGCCGTCAGCCGCGCCTCGCTCGACATCAGATCATACCAGCCGGGGGAGGGTTCGAGCGTGTGCGCGTCGATGCCGATGCGCATCAGCCGCCGCGCGGGATCGTAGAGCGGGGAGAAGTCCATCGCGTCATACAGCGCCCGGGCGCGTGAGGCAAGCTCCGGACGTTCTTCTTTCAGTGCGCCCCAGACCGCGAGCAGCCCGGCCGCGAGATTGCCGCTGTCCACCGTGGAGATATAGGCCGGCTCCATCACGCGCAGCGAGATCGTCTGATACCAGTTGTAGAGGTGGCCGTTCCATTTCTCCATGCCCTCGAGCGTCGTGAGGATGCCCTCGATAAGCGCCTCGGGGTCGCCCTCTTTCAGCGAGAGCGCCCGTGCGCAGAGGGCAGACATGAGCGCAAAGGAGATGTTCGTCGGAGAGGTGCGGTGCGCCGCGCCAGCGGGGGGATTTTCCTGCCGGTTGTCCGGCGGCAGGAAGTGATCCTCCGCAGTGCACAGGGCGGCAAAGTAATGCCAGGTCTCGGCTGCGTATTCCAGAAGCCGCGCGCGGTCGGTCGGCGAGAGGGCCCGGCGCTTTCGCCGCTCGCGCCCCAGGAGCCACGCCGCCGCGGGGCTGAGCGCCCATAACAGACCCACAGTCTTGCCCGCCGCGCCGGGGGAGAGGAGCATGAGCGCCGCGCCCAGCACCGTCGCGGGCAGCATCCGGCGAAAGGAGAGCGGCAGCGTCGCCCTGCCGCCGCCGGACTGCGCCGCGGTCTGCCACTGCAGAAGCTTCCGGTGCGAGATTCCCATGCGCCAGAGCGCGCGCACGATCGCCGAGGCGCAGACCCACGCCTCCCACGGCAGCAGCCAGAGCTGCACCGCCGTCTGCACGAGCGCGCCCGCGGCGCCGGAGAGAATCGTGCTGTGGTATTTTACGCGCCGGTCTGTCTCCGGGCGGAGCATCGCGTCGCCGAGCGAGAGCAGAAGCCGGCTCATGAGACTCAGCAGCGCCGCGAGCGCTGCCAGCCGCAGCCCCGGCCAGCGCAGCCAGAGCCCGAGGAAGATGGCGAGAAATGTTGCCGGCGGCACGAGCGAGCGGCGCAGACTGTCAAACAGCCGCCAGCGGTCCATCGCGCGAAAGTGCTTCCCGCGCCGGAAGAGCCACGGCAGGTTCTGCCAGTCGCCGCGCACCCAGCGCTCCATGCGCGCAAAGTATCCGGCGCCGGAGGCGGGGAAAGAATCCGTCAGCTCCACGTCGCCGAGATAGCCGCCGCGCAGATACGCGCCCTCCAGCGCGTCGTGCGACAGGACGCGGTTTTCCGGCACGGCGCGGTCGCAGCAGTCGAGCAGCGCGTCAATGTCCAGGATGCCCTTTCCGGCAAAGCCTCCGCAGTCATAGCGGTCCATATAGAGCTCGCTGCAGTGGATGCCGTAGGGGTCGGTGCCGCCCTGCCCGGCGTAGATGCGGGCAAAGTCCGTGCGCACGGCGCTCTCCAGCTCCACCGTCATGCGCGGATGCATCAGTCCGTAGCCCGCCGTCACCGCGCCGCGCCGGTGGTCGATCACGGGCGTGGAGAGGGGATGGAGCATCGCGCCGATCAGCTCCTTGGCTGTGCCCGGCGAGAGGAACGTGTCGGCGTCGAGCGTGATGAGATACCGCACGCCGTGCTGCGCGCCCGGCTTGCCGGCCAGACAGTGCACGCCGGTCTCCATGCCGCGCAGCAGGTGCGCCAGATCGAGCAGCGCGCCGCGCTTGCGCTCGTGCCCGCGCCAGATGTTGTCCTCGGGCGCGTGGGAGCGTTTGCGCGCAAAGAGATATAATCCGCCGCCGTACTGCGCGTTGAGCGCGTCGACGGCGGCTTTTGCCGCCCGGAGGATCTCCGCGTCGCCCTCCGCGTGCTCCGTTTTGCCCTCCGGCAGATCGGCGAGGAGGCCGAAGGCAAGGTTTTTGCCCGCCTCGCGGTTGCAAAGGTGAAATTCCTCGAGCCTTCCTGCGAGCGTGACGCCGTCCTCGGGCTTGGAGAGAAGCGCCGGAATGACGCAGAGGGTGCGCCCGTTGCGCGGCACGCCGTTTTTCAGCTCCATGCGCGGCACAAAGCGCGGCGGCGTCAGGCGCAGCAGCACTGCGTCCATCGCGCTCTTCACGAGCTCCGAGAGCGGCAGCGAGAGCAGCACCGCGCAGGAAAGACTGTCCGTCAGAAAGCCGCAGAGCACCGCCCCGAAGAGCGTGAGCAGCAGCACTGCCGTGATATACCACGCGCCGGTCGGCGGCGTCTGATCAAAGAGCAGCGCCCCGACGTGCTTTCCCTCGCGGTCTGCGCGCTCCACGAGCGCGCGGGCAAGCTCCGGCGTCGGAGTGCGCGCCCTGTGCGCGCGCTTTTCCAGCGTGCGGCGGTAATATGCGCGGCTTTTCTGGTCCATTTCGCCGTAGACGCCCGCCCGCTCCCGGCGCAGGCATTGCTCAATGGGATCGACGCGCTCGAGCATCGTGCCGAGCTCCGCCGTCGCAAGCAGCCGCAGTGAGGCAAAGAGCCGCCCCGCCTCCGCGCTTGCGCCGCGCCGCGCGTCCTCATCGAGGTAGAGCGCCGCGAGCCGCGTCACGATCGTGAGCTTCAGCGTCGGGATCAGCGCGGCAAGCTCCCGGCTGCGCAGCGGAATGACTTCCTGAAATCCGGTGAGATACGCCTCCAGCCCAGAGAGCGACACCTCGCCGCCGCAGGCTGCGAGATAGCGCGCGCAGCACGCCTCCGGCAGCGAGACCTCGCCCGCCGCGCGCAGGGCATGGGCGTGCCGGAGCGTCTGCAGGGCGTCGCGCGCCTCCCGCTCGGCGAGATACCAGTTGTCCAGCAGCCACTGCGAGGCGCTGTCAGCGTCGGCGGCAAGCCGTTCGCGCCGGTGCCGGAGCGCCGTGAGCGCGTGCGCGCCGCGCCGACACAGCGCCTGCGCGCGCACGCTGCCCGCGCAGGTGAGCGCCTCGGCGTCCTGCCGCGCCGTCTCGCTGAGCTTGGTTCGATCCATGATGATTCCTCCTGCGGCTTTTTTTAACAGTCTGCGCAGGGAAAAGGAAAAATATGCGGGATGCCGAAGCACATGCACTTGACAGAAAGGAGCGCATGATGTACAATGCGCCTCGCAACATGTTTTACAGGTGCCATCACCCTGTATAAAAAAATGGGAGGAATTTAATATGCGTTTTTCAACCAGAGACATTGCACTCGCCGCCGTGATCGGAGCGGCTTATGCAGCGCTGACGATGCTGCTCGCGCCCGTCAGCTACGGGCCGATCCAGATGCGCGTTTCGGAGGTGCTCTGCATTCTGCCGCTTTTCATGCCCGTTACGACGTGGGGACTCTTCGTCGGCTGCGCGGTGGCGAACATCATCAGCACCGCAGGCATCTGGGACGTGATCTTCGGCTCGCTCGCGACGCTTCTCGCGTGCCTGTGCATTCAGGCGCTGGGGCAGCGCGGCCGCGGAAGTGTCAGCTGGCTGCGGATCATCCTTGCGGCGCTCATGCCGGTCATCTGGAACGGCGTCATCATCGGCGCGCTTTTGATGTGGACGATCACGGACACGGTGTTCCCGAATGTCAACGCTGCGTTCTGGATCATCGGCGGCGAGGTCGCCCTCGGCGAGGCCGTTGTGATGTTTGTGCTCGGCATCCCGCTGATGCGTCTGCTGCCGGAAGCGCCGTGGTTTCAGAAAATTGTCGCAGAACATTAAAACAAGGGCGGAGTCATCGGACTCCGCCCTTGAACTATATGATAAAGGATGCTCAGGCCTTGACCGTGCCGTCGGGATTGAACAGCGGCAGCTGGCCCAGCACGATGATGTCATCGCGGTTGATCGCGTCGCCCTCGGCGAGCACGGCCATCTTGCCGACCACGTTCGCGCCGACCTGACGGCAGAGCTCCTCCATCGCGCGCAGGCTCTCGCCCGTGGAGATCACGTCGTCAAGGATCAGCACGCGCTTGCCTTTCAGCTGCTTTGCGTCCTCGGCGTCGAGCACCAGCGTCTGCACGCCTTCGGTGGTGATGCTCTTGACGTTTACGGTCAGCACGCCCTGCATGTAGGCCTTGGCCTTTTTGCGGGCGAGGAAGTATTTCTCCGCGCCGCTCTGACGCGCCATCTCATAGAGCAGGGGAATGGCCTTGGCTTCGGGCGCGATCAGGTAGTCATACTCCGGGGCGCGCTTTAACAGCTCCGCCGCGCAGTGCACCGTCAGCTCCACATCGCCGAAGATCACGAATGCGCCGATATAAAGATCGTCCGATACCTTGCACAGGGGAAGCTCACGCTTCAGTCCGGCAATGTCAATCTCATAGGTCACGTTTGGTTCCTCCTAATAATAATATGTGTACTTTCACAAATGATCTAAACTTCCAAACTGCATCATACCGCATTCCCGGGGAAAAAGCAAGAGGGAGTTGCGCCGGCGCTCCTGCGCAGCGGGAGGCGAATTCCCACGAAAACAGTCGGAATTTAGGGAACTTGCATAAATTACCAATTCACTTTTGATCGAATGCGTCAGATTGATAGATGTTGTCCAACTTTTAACAGCAAATCGGCGTTAAGATTGTGTTAATTTCCTAACGCCGTCAATTTGTTCAAAATTGGTTTGTTTGCGGGGACGAAATTCCAACCTTTGATGAAAATGAATAAAATATGAACGGAAATATTGATTTATTAGCATTTTTAGTGTAAAGTATAAAATATCTTAAACGTATTGTGTTCTGGTCTTGGAGGAAGCGGGCGAAAGCGGTTCTCGTCTGTTTGACCGGCGCATCGGGTAAGAGGAAAAGTGGAAAACGGAAAATGGAAATGGAGGAATCATTTATGGCATCCAAAAATACGCCTGCCAACACAAATGATCGTGGCTCGTTTGGCTCGAACCTCGGCTTCCTGCTCTCCGCCATCGGTTCTGCGGTCGGCCTCGGCAACATCTGGGGCTTCCCGTACAAGATGGGTAAGAGCGGCGGCTTTACGTTCCTGCTGATCTACATCCTGCTTGCGGTTTTCGTTGGCTTTATCATCATGCTCGGCGAGCTGTCGCTCGGCCGCAAGACGGGCTTCGGCCCCGTGAACGCGTATGCCGCTGTCTCCAAGAAGTTCAAGTGGGCCGGCTGGCTGGGCGTCATCGTACCGTTCCTGGTCATGACGTTCTACTCCGTCCTCGGCGGCTACTGCATCTACTACATCATCGTGAACGTGATCGGCCTGTTCAAGGGCACCCCGGGCAACGAGGTGTTCGGCGCGCTGCTCACCACGCCCGGCTTCGGCATCGGCGTGACGCTGCTGTTCATGATCATCTGCTACTTCATCAACCGCAACGGCGTCGGCGGCGGCATCGAGAAGTTCAACCAGGTCGGCATGCCCGCTCTGTTTGTGCTGCTCGTGATCGTCATCATCAAGTCTCTGACCATGAAGTACGCCGGCGTTGGCCTGAAGTTCATGTTCGTCCCCGGCTTCTCCACGCAGGAGGTTGTGATTGACGGCGTTGACTTCGGCAAATTCACCGAGCAGGCGCCCGGCGTCCTGTCCGTCCTCGCGACGGCTGCCGGCCAGATGTTCTTCTCCCTGTCTCTGGCCATGGGCGCCATGATCACCTACGGCTCCTACCTGAGCAAGGATGAGAGCCTGCCGAAGAACTCCGCCATCATCACCATCGCCGATACCATGGTCGCCATCATGGCCGGTATCGCCGTCATCCCCGCTGCCGTTGCTGACGGCATGCAGAAGATCGCCGCCGGCGCGACCGTCGTCGACGCGGCCACCGGTGCTGAGCGCGCCATGGTCCTCAGCGATATCAAGCTGTCCGGCCCCGGCCTGCTGTTCAGCACGCTGCAGAACGTGTTCCACAACATGGGTCTGCTCGGCTCCATCATCGGCATCATCTTCTTCGTCCTCGTTCTGATCGCTGCCGTTTCCTCCGCCATCTCCCTGGTTGAGGCTGTCAGCGTCACGTTCATCGACCGTGCCTCCGCGCGCGGCCACGAGATCAGCCGTCCCCGCACCGTCGCTATCGTCTGCGCTGTCATCATGATCTTCGCCGTGTTCGTCGCGGCTGACGGTCTCGGCGAGCGTCCGTTCGCTCCCTGGCAGATGTTCGACTTCAAGCTCGGCACCTGGAACGACTGCTGGCTCGACTTCATGGACGTGTGGTCTGAGGGTATCGCCATGCCGCTCGGCGCTCTGATCATGGCGCTGATGATCGGCTGGGAGCTCAAGCCCAAGTTCTTCGAAGACGAGATCAAGCAGGGCTCCGACGGCAAGGTCATCGGCTTCTGGGGCCTGTGCATGAAGTTCATCGTCCCCATCGTCATGGTCTTCGTGCTCCTCGTTCAGATCAGCAGCTTCTTCGATCTGGGCTGGTTCTAAGCACCATCTGAGTCCTGCGGGTTTCAAACCCCACAAATGCAACCGCAGCCTCCCGCCATTGGCGGGAGGCTTTTGTGTCGTCGAAACGGGCTTGCGTCGCTGCGTAGCCGGACACCGGCTTTACCGGCGTCCGCCGACTTTGCTCCCGCGCCCCCGTTTCTCCTCTCCGAAATGTGCAAGGGATTGCACATTTCGGTTATGAAAGGGGTGCTGTCCACGGCGAAGCCGCGTCTGGAAAACGGATTGGATTATATTTGCGTCCTGCGGGTGCAAACTCTGCGTGGTTTTGTGTCTTGCATTTTCTCTGCGCGGCGCGTATAATGAAAGCACCAAAGAAAAATGAGGAGGAATCACCATGAAATGTCCCAAGTGCGGCGCAGAGATGCATGTGGATGAGCATCGCAGATATGCGCTGAATATGTGCTATGAGTGCGGCTACATCGAGGGTCGTATGAACGACGCCGTCATCGGCGAGACGAACTATCAGCATATGAAAAAGCTCAGCCCCACCGAGACTGCTTCGTTCCTCTCCAAGGGCCTGAACGTCGATCTGAAGGTCGTCAACACGTTCCTGGACGGTCGTTTTACCGAGTAACAGCAACACAACAAATCGCCGCCGGTTCGCAAAACGCGAACCGGCGGCGGTTTTTCTCTGCTTTTTACCAGTCCAGTCCCTGCGCGCGGCAGAGCGCGGCAAAGGCGCCGCCCTGTGCGATCAGGTCTGCGGGTTTGCCCTGCTCGAGGATGTGGTTGTCCTCAATGACGGCGACCCGGTCGGCGTTGCGGATCGTGGAGAGGCGGTGCGCGATGATGAGCGTCGTGCGCCCCTCGGCGAGGGCGTCGAGCGACGCCTGGATGCGCTGCTCGGTCACGGAGTCGAGCGCGCTCGTCGCCTCGTCCAGAATGAGGACCGGCGGGTTTTTGAGAAAGACGCGCGCGATGCTGATTCTCTGCTTCTGTCCGCCGGAGAGCATCACGCCGCGCTCGCCGACGTAGGTGTCGTAGCCGTCGGGCAGCGCCATGATCTCTCCGTGGATCTCGGCGCGCTTTGCCGCCGCGACGATCTCTTCATCCGTGGCGTCGGGTCTGCCGTAGCGGATGTTCTCGCGGATCGTATCGGCGAAGATGAACACGTCCTGCTGCAGCACGCCGATCTGCCGGTGCAGCGAGCGCTGCGTCACGCTGCGCACGTCCTGCCCGTCGAGCAAAACGCTGCCGGAGGTGACGTCGTAAAAGCGGGGGAGTAGTTGACATAATGTGGTCTTCCCGCCGCCGGTCGCGCCCACGACGGCGAGCGTTTCGCCGGGGGCGATGGCAAGGTCGATGTGCTCCAGCACCGGCACCTCGTCGCGGTAGCGGAAGCAGACGTCGCGAAATTCCACCTCGCCGCGCACGGCATCGAGCGTTTTCGCGTCGGGCAGATCCTGCACGGCGCTCGGCGTGCGCATGAGCTCCAGAAAGCGCTGGAAGCCCGCCATGCCGTCGGTGAAAGTCTCCATGAAGAAGACCAGCGTGCGGATCGGCGCCACAAAGGTGGAGACATACAGCGAGAACGTGATGAGATCCACATAGTCCATGCGGCCGCGCATGATGAAATAGCCGCCCAGCGCGATCACGACGACCTGCAGCGCCGACATGGTGAAGTCCATCACGCTCATGAACGAGCCCATCGCGCGGTACCATTCCTTTTTGCTGCCCTTGTAGCGCTCGTTGCTGGCGGTGAATTTATCGATCTCGAGCTGCTCGTTTGCAAAGGCGCGCGCCGTGCGCACGCCGGAGAGTCCGGACTCGATGACGGAGTTGATCTCCGCCTGCTGCTTTTTCACGGCGATGTTGGTGCGCTTCATGCGCTGGCGCTGCGTGAGCGAGAGCCAGATGGACAGCGGAACGAGAATCAGCAGCACGAGCGCGAGCTCCCAGCGGATCGTGAAGAGCACGATGATCGCGCCCGTGAGCGTCACGAGGGCGATGAGGATGTTCTCCGGCCCGTGGTGCGCGACCTCCGTCACGGCGAAGAGATCCGAGGTCATGCGGCTCATCAGCTCGCCCGTGCGGTTGCGGTCAAAAAACGAAAAGCTCATGCTCTGCAGGTGCTCAAAGAGATCTGCGCGCATGTCCGCCTCCATGTACACGCCGCAGCGGTGTCCCACCACGGTCACGACATAGCGCAGAATCGCCTTGATGACATAAGCGCCGAACAGGATCGCCATGACGGCGAAAAACGCGCGGTAGAGCGCCTGCGGCAGGAGGGAGCGCATCGCCGTGCGCGAGGCGAGGGGGAACGCCAGATCCGCGAGACTCGACAGCAGCACGCAGAGCATATCCACGGTCAGCAGCCGCCAGTGCGGGCGATAATAGGTCAAAAACACGCTGAGCGTGTTTTTGGAAAAGTCACGTTTCATGTTCCTGATTCCTTCTTCCGCCTGTTTCCAAAAATCGAGCAAATTCAGTTTAATGATTTGCGCAGAATCTGTCAAGCGGAATCAAAATAAAAATAATTATGTCAATTAAAGTTGCGTTTTTTCATTGACCCGGCTGAATTCTCATGGTAAAATAAAGTACATTATGGAAACTAAGTAACCTGTTCGCCGTGTCGGAACAGGTCGATGATATTGGGATGTGAGCCCTGTGACGAAATCCAAATACCCCGTGGTGGGGATCATTTTGATCTTCCTGCTGTTCGTGCTCGGCCTGCTGATGCTGGTGCGGACGCGGGCAGTGCGGGAAGAGAGCGATACGCTGGCATCGCCGGTGCCGACCTATTTCGTGTTCCCGAGCATGGCGGTCTCGGCGCCGCCGAAAACGACGCCGACGCCCACGCCGACGCCGGATACGCCGCCGCGCATTGATATCGAAAGCTGGCAGTATGTCCTCGCGAGCGCGACCAGCCCGATCGGCGACTATGCGCCGCCTCAGCTCGCGGCCATTGAGAACGGTCAGCAGTTCGACAGCCGCGCCGCCGTGAGTCTGCAGAACTTCATCGCCGGCGCGCGTGCCGCGGGACTGAACGTCTGCCTGTCCTCCGCCTACCGCGACTATTATACGCAGCAATATCTCTATAACCGCAAGGTCGGCCAGCTCGGCGGCGACAAGGCTGCCGCTGCGCGCATCGTCCTGCCGCCCGGCACGAGCGAGCACCAGCTGGGTCTCTGCGCGGACATCACCGACCAGTATTATGAGGTGAAGAACGAGGCGCTGGAGAACACCGCGCTGTTCCAGTGGATGCAGGAGCACTGCGCCGAGTACGGCTTCATTGTTCGCTATCCGAAAGACAAGCAGGACATCACGGGTGTGATGTTTGAGCCGTGGCACTTCCGTTATGTCGGCGAAGAGGCGGCACAGTACATGGTTGACCACAACCTCTGTCTGGAAGAGTTCCTCGCGCTGTACAAATGACCTTGCCGATCCATCACCCGGAGATTGCCTCCGGGTGATTTTTTAACGCTGAAACAGGTAATAAAACATTGCAGCTGTTGGGAATATATGATAATGTAATACTATTACGGACAGGAGGCAGCTTCTCATGCAAGTTCTTTGCTACGCCAAGTGCTCCACCTGCAGGAAGGCACTGAAATGGCTGGATGAGCAGGGCATTTCCTATGACCTGCGCGACATTCAGTCCGAAAACCCCACCGAAGCGGAGCTCCGCGACTGGCACGCAAAAAGCGCGCTGCCGCTCAAACGCTTTTTCAATACCAGCGGCATGCAGTACCGCGCGCTGAATCTGAAGGACAGGCTCCCCGGCATGTCGGAAGACGAGCAGTTTCAGCTCCTTGCTTCGGACGGCATGCTCGTCAAGCGTCCGCTGCTGGTTCTGGACGATACCGTGCTCCCCGGCTTCAAACAGGCCGAGTGGGAGCAGGCGCTGCTTTGAGACGGAGGCGGATGCGATGAACTGTCCCTATTGCGGCGGCGAGATGCGCGACGGCTCTGTTCTGTGCACGCAGTGCGGCAGACTGACGCCGGAATTCGAGCGCACCTATCGCCGTCCTGATCCGACGGTCGGCAGCGGCAGAGAGCGCACCGGCCGCGGCTATGATCCCGACGTCGCCAAAGGCGGGAGCGCTGCCGCGTCCACGAATCCGCGGCTGCTGCTCGCGCTTGTGATCGGGGCGATTGCACTGCTGTGCGCGCTCTCGCTCGTGATCGGCGCGTTTGTCCCGCGCGAGACGACGGAGGCCTACCGCAGGGCGGTGGAGGAGACCGGAACGGCTCCCGAGGGCTATGAAGACGTGATCGACGCCTATTTTGACGCCCGCGGCGACGCTGATGCGGATGCGATCCGCGCGCTGTTTCCGCAGGCAATGCGCGACGAGGCGCTCTCGGACGCCGATGTCCACGGCTCGCGCGTGGAGCGCTGGCACGTCATGAGCGTGTATCCCCATTCCGCGAGCGACGCTGCCGGCGTCAGCGCGCTGCTGGGCGAGACGGTGACGCACTACGTTGACGTGGAGGTCTCCGTCCGGTTTGCCGGCGCGCCGGAGGACGAGGTCTGGGACTTTGACCTCGTGCGGATCGACGGCGCCTGGTATTTATACGAGATTTGGTAAATCAGAATAGACAGAGGAGAAGCAAAACCATGAAAAAACGCACCATTGCTCTGCTGCTGGCGCTAATCAGTGTGTTCTCACTGGCGGGCGCTGCCATGCCCGCGGCTGCGGTCGATACCGACCCTCCCGCTGCGGCGGATCAGAATCCCGCCGATCCGGGCGATGCGCCCGAGACCGGCGAGCCCGCTGACACCGGTGATACGCCCGAGACCGGCGAGCCCGCTGACACCGGTGATACGCCCGAGACCGGAGAGCCCGCAGAGACGGACGACCCGGCGTCTCAGGACGACCCGGCGGAGAGCGAGAAGCCCGACCCGAACGCGCCCTGGTATCAGGCGGCGATCAACTACGCCGTGCGCGAGGGACTGCTCGAGGGCGATGAAAACGGCAACCTGAACCCCGAGAAGAACGCGACCCGCGCTGAGACCATCACGATCCTCATGCGCATCTTCCGCAACACGCAGAGCAAGGATCTGACGCAGTTTACGGATATGCATCCCGCGGACTGGTTCTACGGCGCAATGAGCACCGCGGCGGCGATGAACGTTCTCAACGGCTATCCCGACCGCACCATGCGTCCGAACGCCGCCATCACGCGGCAGGAGGCGTTTGCGCTCATCAGCCGCGTCTTTGCCGTGCCGCAGGGCGGCGACGCCGCGCTCGCGCGCTTCCCGGACCGCGGCTCCATTGCCGACTGGGCAAAGTCCACGATCGCCGGCATGGTCGAGCAGGGCTATCTGGAGGGCGACGACTACGGCATGCGCCCGAATGACAGCATCACCCGCGCCGAGATCGCGCAGGTGCTCTATAACCTGAAGATCACCATCACCGACGATCCGGAAAAGATCCCGGCCTCCGGCCTCGTGGTCTATCACGGCAAAGAGCCCGTGGACCTTGACGGCTTCGAGGGCAGATGCTTCCTCGGCGGCGGCTGCGGCAGCGCCCCGGTCGTCACGGGCGACGCGCCGAAGGCGCAGCTCTATGTCCGCACCGATCCCGGCGCGACCGTCACGCTCAACGGCACTGTCAAAGAGACGCATCTGCTGAGCAGAAACACCCGCCTCACCGGCTCCGGCAATGCCGGCGCGGTCGAGCGCGCGGCGGTGGACTGCACCGTCTCGTGCGCGAACGGCGGCGTGCAGGATACTTATGATCGCGGCCTTGCCGGCGCGAAGATGTATGCCAAAAACGTCCCCGCGCTCACGCCTGAGCAGCGCTCTGTTACATTTACGCTGACCATCGACGGCAGCGGCTGTGATTACTCCACGAAGCCCGACGGACGCTGGGCAACGCTGGTCTGGACGCGAAACGGCGTGCAGGCGGGCTGGAAGCAGGTCTGGCTGGGCTATACGCCCACGACGGAGCAGATCACGATCTCGGAGCCGGTCTGGACGCCCGAGCTCTCCGGAAACTACGACTACCACTTCATCCTGCTCTATGAGACGGATTATCTCGCAGCGGACGTCAATGTTCCGATCCGGAACTACACCGCCGCCGAGTATCAGCAGCTCCAGGCGCGCGCCTATCCCTATCAGATCGAAGTCGTGCGCAACCAGTGCACCGTGCTGATCTATGGTCAGGATAAGGCCGGCAACTACAACATCCTCTACCGCGTCTGCGTCTGCAGCCCCGGCTACGGCACGCCGCTCGGCACATTCCGCACGCCGAGCAAGACCCGCTGGGGCGGCCTGATGGGCGGCGTCGTGGGCCAGTACTGCACGCAGATCTATAAGGGCGTTCTGTTCCACTCCGTGTATTACCACCGCGCCGATCCGAGCACGCTGTATGCCAGCGCCTACAACCAGCTCGGCACCATCTGCTCGCACGGCTGCGTGCGTCTCACGGTGGCGGACGCCAAGTGGATCTATGACAACTGCCGTCTCGGCACGACCGTTTACGTCCACGACAGCAGCTGGCTTCCGGTCCCGAAGCCCACTGCGCAGAAGATCCCGTACACCGGCGTGCTCAGCGGCTGGGATCCCACCGACCCCGACCCGCGCAACCCCTGGCACGCGTAATCCGTCAGGAGCCCTGCTTTTGACGGAGGGGCGAGAGAAACGGAGCGAACAATATGAATGATATCCTTCGGCGGCTCGCCTGTCTCTTGCTTGCGGTCGCCTGCCTCCTGCCGCTCGCTGCCTGCCGCGGCAGAGAGGAGATCAGACAGGTCAGGGAATACCGCGTCGCGATCGTGCAGTATATGGACCATGCCTCGCTGAACCAGATCACCGAGAACATCGAGTCGCGGCTTGATGAACAGGGAGAGGCGCTCGGCGTGTCGTTCCGCGTCTCGTTCTATAACGGACTGGGCGACGCCGAGACGCTCAAAAAGATCGGCGCGGAGCTCACGCAGCAGGGGACGGATCTGATCATCCCGATCGCGACCCCGGCGGCCAGAGCGATGCAGTCCGCTGTCAAAGGCACGGACATCCCGATCGTGTTCTCCGCGGTCACCGATCCCGTCGGCGCGGGGCTGGTGGACGATCTGAAAAAGCCCGGCGGCCGGATCACCGGCACGTCAGACGCGCCGGACGCAGAGCGCGCGCTCGAGCTGCTCTTTGCCCTGAATCCGTGGTGCCGGTCCGTGGGGCTTTTGTATGATGAACAGGAGGCCTCCTCCGATGCGGCGATCGGGCAGGCGAGAGCGTTCCTCGAGGAAAAGGGCGTGCGCTGCGTCGAAAAGACCGGCAGCACCAAAGAGGACATCACCGCTGCCGCGGCAGAGCTCGTCTCGGCTGGCGTCGGCGCCGTGTTCACCCCGATGGACAACACCGTGATGAGCGCGGAGACGGAGATCGCCCAGAGGCTTTCCAAATCGCGCGTCGGCCACTACACGCTCGCGGATGCGTTCGCGCTCAACGGCGCGTTCATCGGCTTCGGCGCGGACTATGCCGCGCTCGGCAGGGCGACGGCGGATCTGGCCGCCGGGATCCTGGCGGACGGAAAGGACCCCGCCGAAACGCCCGTGCAGGTGTTTGACGCCGGCATCCTCACCGTGAATACCGACACCGCCAAGCGCCTCGGGTATACCACGGAGCGGATCGAAAGCGCGCTCGAGGATGAGAGCGTCGAGGTGCGCGAGCTCACAACACACGCCGCTTTTCCCGGAAAAGAATCCTGAAAAACACATTGCCCGCGTGACCGAAGCAAATTCGGAAACGCGGGCATTTGCAGCTTTATTCGGGATTGAAACGCTTATAAAACGGCTGTGAATGGATTGTAATGCAGCTGTTGATATGCATATAGCGCGCACTTTTCGTGTGACAAGAACAAAACGATCGCGGGAAACCGGCTGCGGAGGAAGCGATTTGCCGTCTCTGTCACGCGGACATCCTGTGCTATAGATAGATAGACAGTATAGTACAGTATAGATACACAGTACACCAGAAAGAAAGACATACATACACACAGACAGATAGAGAGCGCCGCGCTCCCCGAAACGCGCAAAAAACCGGCCGACAGCGCAAGGCTGCCGACCGGAAAGCGGCGGGGTGTTCAGCGCATCATGTAGCGGCTGAGGATGGCGGCGAGCTGGGCGCGGGTGGCCTTGCCCTGCGGCTGGAACGTGCCGTCATCCATGCCGTCGACGATTTTGTTTTCGACCGCCCAGGCCACGGCGTCGCGGGCGTAGACGCTGATGGCGGCCTGATCGGAGAAGACGCTCAGATCGGCGTTCTTCGCGGTCTCGCCGCTGTAACGCCAGAGCATCGTGACCATCTGCTCGCGCGTGATCTCGGCGTCGGGGGCAAAGGCCGTGCCGGAAACGCCCTCCACAACGCCCTCGCGGAATGCCCAGACGACGGCGTCACGGTACCAGTCGGCCTTCAGATCGGTGAACGGGCAGGCGGCGCGGTCGGCGTCTGTCACGGCGGGCCTGTCCGCCATGCGGTAGAGGACGGCGGCAAACTGCGCGCGCGTCGTCTTGTCATTCGGAGCAAAGGCCGTGTCGGTCATGCCGTCCATGATGCCGTTGTCCCAGACGTAGTAGACGTTGTCATAGAACCAGTCGCCGGGCTGCACGTCCGTGAACGGGAACTGCTTGACGGGCTCCTCGCCGCGCTCGGGCAGGACCTTGACGATCTGCTCCGCCATGAACCGATGTCCGTCGTGCGTGGGATGGACGTTGGGAACCATGGTAGCGCCGAAATTCGGATCATCGACGGGAAGAAGCTTGTAGCATTCGGTTTCGTATACATCGGCATAGAGGTACTGTCTGGAGTAGTCGGCGTTGTACTTGACGAATGTGTTCATCATCAGCGCGGCCGAGTCCATGATCTGACCGATTTCCAACAGAGAAGTTCCTGTCAGACGGAGCGATTTTACCGGGTTAAAGAAGCCGACGGCCACAAGCGTGACGTCAGGATTGAGTTCGTAGATGCTTTTGCAGATCAGGTTCCAGTTGGTGCGGAACTGCTGATATGCCGCGGTGAACGTCTCTCTGAACGTACGAATGACCTCCGGGAGTCGGCCAAGCTTGCTCGCGCGAAGGATCAGTTCCTGAAACACCTGGCCATAATCGCCGTAGTTGTCGATCATCTTCTGAACGTCTTCCGGGATTTCCGTTTCCGCATAGAGAACACCTGCCACGGCAAACAGCGTGGTGGTGAAGATGTCGTTCGAGCCGACGTTCAGCGTGATCAGATCGGCATCCTTCACAGCGTTCCGAATCTGAATGCGCAGCGCTTCTGCGGCTTCCTGCTCAATCGGGATGCGGAAATAAGAGCTGTCATACGCAACGGTATTGTCGAGGAAATACAGTACCTCGCTCGTAGACCCTCCGGGGCGTGCCATTGGATAGAAGTTGTCGGCGGTCACCGCGTCCGCAACAAACGAGTGGTAGGCGAAGGGAACGCGTTTCAGACCGACATAGTCCTGGTTGTCCGGGCCAAAGCCCTCGGCAATGCTGTCGCCGAGGCAGACGTAGGTGTCATAGTGCTGCACGTTTTCGAGCGTCGCGGCAAATGCGCCGACAGAGCAAACGCCGATGAGCATGACGACGGTCAGCACCAGCGCCAGCGTCCGTTTGAGAGTAACTTTCGTTTGCATATAAAGGCTCCTTAACAAGTTTCTTGCAACTGTCTATCATAATTGTAATAAAAATGCGGTTTTATTGCAAGACCTTTACAAACAAAGAATATTGTAAAGAAAAACGGTCTGCGTGTCAATCACGCAGACCGATGAAAAAGTCTGAAAGGATCGAGGCGCATTCCGCGCCGCAGACGCCGCCGTAGACGGCGGGGTGGTGCCCGTAGCGCTCCTCGAAGAGATTGATGACGCTGCCGCAGGAGCCGAAATTCGCCTCTTTTGCGCCGTACACCACCGTCGGGATACGCGCGTTGATGATCGCGCCGGCGCACATGGGGCAGGGCTCGAGCGTCACATACAGCGTGCAGCCCGAGAGCCGCCAGGTGCCGAGCGCTTTGCAGGCCATGCCGATGGCCTCGATCTCGGCGTGGGCGTCGGCGCGGTGCGTCTCCTCGCGGCGGTTGCGCCCCGTGCCGATCACGTTCCCGTCGGGGTCTGTGATCACGCACCCGACGGGCACCTCGCCCATCCGGGCAGCCTCCCGCGCAAGCTCCAGCGCCAGACGCATATAGTGTTCACGATCCATGAGCACCCTCCTCAAAATGCCTCGCAGAGTTCGCGTCCGCAGACGCGAAGAAGATCATATCATTTCAGCCCCGCGGCTTCGCCGTGGGGCTGAAATTCTTTACGCGCAGTGGAGATGACTCACATTCAAAAGCGTAAGCTTTTGAAGCCGAGGCATCGGAACGGAGTGCATCCCCTCACCGAAAATGCGCTTGCGTATTTTCGGTGACGCCTTTAGGCGAGAGCCGCGGTAATAATCGACATCTGATAGACTTCCTCTGCGTCGCAGCCGCGGGAGAGGTCGTTGATCGGCGCGTTCAGACCCTGCAGGATGGGGCCGTAAGCGGCGAAGCCGCCCAGACGCTGCGCGATCTTATAGCCGATGTTGCCGGCCTCGATGCACGGGAAGATGAAGGTGTTGGCGTGGCCCGCGACGGGGGAGCCGGGGAACTTCAGCTGGCCGACAACGGGGGAGACGGCGGCGTCGAACTGCATCTCGCCGTCGATCTTCAGCTCGGGATCGAGCTCCTTCGCGATCTCGGTGGCGTCGTGGCTGAGCTGCACGGTGCCGCCCTTGCCGGAGCCCTTGGTGGAGAAGGAGAGCACGGCGACCTTCGGGTCGACGCCGAAGACCTTCGCGGTCTTCGCGGTCTCGATGGCGACCTCAGCCAGCTTCTGCGCGGCGGAGAACTTCACCTCGCCCGTGGCCTTGTCCACGGTGTCCTGATAATCGATGTTGATGGCGCAGTCGCCCATGGCGAGAATCTCATCGCCGCGGACCATGATGAAGCAGGAGCTCACGAGGTGGGCGCCCTTCTTGGTCTTGATGAGCTGCAGCGCCGGACGCACGGTGTCGGCGGTGGAGTAGGTGGCGCCGCCCAGCAGCGCGTCGGCAACGCCCATCTTCACGAGCATGGTGCCGAAGTAGTTGCCCTTCTGAAGATTGGCCTTGCACTCCTCGGGGGTCATCTTGCCCTTGCGGAGCTCGACCATCGTCTCGATCATCTTGTCCATCTCGGGATAGGTCGCGGGATCCAGGATCTCCAGACCCTCGATGTCGAAGCCGCCCTTTTCGGCCGCAGCCTTCACCTCGTCGACCTTGCCGACGAGCACAGGCGTGAGAAAACCGCCCTGCTTCAGACGCGCGGCGGACTCGAGAATGCGGGCGTCGGTGCCCTCGGTATAGACGATCTTGCGGGGATTGGCTTTCAGAATGTCAACCAGATTTTCAAACATGATGTATTCCTCCATTTTGATGATCTGCGCTGTGCTTTGACAGCTGCTGTTCACGGTATACAAGTTTAACACTCACTTCCATGTTTTTCAACCCTTCTTTGTGAAAAATGTTGCTCCAAAAACCCCATTTACAAACGCGGTTTTTCAAGATATAATACATTCTGTTATTTTATGCGAAACGGAGGCGCTTCCTATGCCGCGTAAATTCTGCGTGATCCTCTCGGAGCTGCGCCATGCGCGCGGGCTGAGTCAGCGCGAGGTGGCCCAGGCGCTGCACATCAGCCAGCCGCTTCTGAGCCACTATGAAAAGGGCGTGCGCGAGCCGGGACTGGAATTCGTGTCCCGCGCCTGCGATTTTTACGGCGTCACGGCGGATTATATGCTCGGACGCACGCAGCGTCCCGGCACATCGAGCGCGGAGCTGATCGAGCTCCACGCCGCAGTCGAGATGCTCAAAACGGCAACGAACCGCGCGGCCACTGCGCTGGACAAACTGGAACGATAAGGAGACTCTTTCATGATCCCTCAAGACCATATCCGCAATTTTTCGATTATCGCGCACATTGACCACGGCAAATCCACGCTGTCCGACCGGCTCATCGAGCTCTGCGGCGCAGTGGAGCAGCGCGACATGGAGGATCAGCTCCTCGACGACATGGAGCTCGAGCGCGAGCGCGGCATCACGATCAAGGCGCGCGCCGTGGGTCTGAACTATGTCCGGGACGGGGAGACCTATACGCTCAACCTCATCGACACGCCGGGCCATGTGGACTTTAACTACGAGGTCAGCCGCTCTCTCGCCGCGTGCGAGGGCGCGGTGCTCATCGTGGACGCCTCGCAGGGCGTGGAGGCGCAGACGCTCGCCAACACCTATCTCGCGCTGGATCACGATCTGGAGATCCTGCCCGTCATCAACAAGATCGACCTGCCCGCCGCCGACCCCGAGCGCACCAAGACCGAGATCGAGGACATCATCGGCATCCCCGCCATGGACGCGCCGGAGATCTCCGCCAAGCAGGGCGTGAACATCCAGGCCGTGCTCGACAGCATCGTCGACAACGTTCCCGCGCCGAAGGGAGACCCGAACGCGCCATTGCAGGCGCTCGTGTTCGACAGCCAGTATGACAGCTACCGCGGCGTCATCGTCCTCGTGCGCGTCATGCAGGGCACGATCAAAAAGGACATGGAGATCCTGCTCATGGCGACGGGCGCGAAGTACAAGATCCTCGAGGTCGGCCACCTGCGCCCGATCGGGCTCGACCCCTGCGCGGAGCTCGGCTGCGGCGAGGTCGGCTACTTCACGGCCTCCATCAAGAACGTGGACGACACCCGCGTGGGCGACACCGTCACCGAGGCGCCGCGCCCCGCGCCGGAGCCGCTGCCGGGCTACCGCCCCGCGCGCAGCATGGTCTACTGCGGCATCTACACCGAGGACGGCTCGAAGTACCCCGACCTGCGCGACGCGCTGGAAAAGCTCAAGCTCAACGACGCCTCGCTCTCCTTTGAGCCGGAGAGCTCCGTGGCGCTGGGCTTCGGCTTCCGCTGCGGCTTTCTCGGGATGCTCCACATGGAGATCATTCAGGAGCGCCTGGAGCGCGAATTTGACCTCGACCTCATCACGACGCTGCCGAGCGTCATCTACCGCATCACGAAGACGGACGGCTCGGTCGTCATGGTCGATAACCCGCACAACTACCCCGATCCCGCGTCCATCGAGCTCGCGGAGGAGCCGTTCGTGTCGGTGTCGATCATCACGCCGCAGGAGTTTGTCGGCAACATCATGCCGCTGTGTCAGGATCTGCGCGGCGAATACAAGGACATGCAGTATCTCGACACCCGCCTCGTGGAGCTCAAATACGAAATGCCGCTCAACGAGATCGTTTACAGCTTCTTCGATACGCTCAAGGCGCGCACGAAGGGCTATGCCTCGCTCGACTATGAGTTTTCGAGCTATCACCCGAGCGACCTTGTGAAGGTGGATATGCTCTTAAACGGCGACGGCGTGGACGCGCTGAGCTTCATCGCCCACAAGGACAAGGCCTACGGCCGCGCGCGCAGTCTCTGCGAAAAGCTCAAGGAGAACATCCCGCGCCAGCTCTTCGAGATCCCCGTGCAGGCGGCCATCGGCGGCAAGATCATCGCCCGCGAGACCGTCAAGGCCCTGCGCAAGGACGTCCTCGCCAAGTGCTACGGCGGCGACATCACGCGCAAGAAGAAGCTCCTCGAAAAGCAGAAAGAGGGCAAGAAGAAGATGCGCCAGCTCGGCACCGTTTCCATCCCGACGGAGGCGTTCCTTGCCGTGCTGAAGCTCGATGATTGATATTATGTAAACCATTAGGAGGGTTCATTCTATGTTGGAATACATTTTCGATACCCAGCTCCTCATTGAGGGACACGACCTCGACGAGGACGAGATCTTCGACTATATCACGGAGCATTTCAAGGGCGACTGCCTGCTCGCCGTGGGAGATGAGGACCTGATCAAGATCCACTTCCACACCAACGAGCCGTGGCAGGTGCTGGAATACGCCGCCAGCCTCGGCGAGCTGCACGACGTCGTCGTAGAGAACATGGACCGCCAGGAGCGCGGGCTGAAAGGATAACGAAAGCCGCACCGGTTTTTCCGGTGCGGCTTTGTCTGTTTATGGGGATTACAGGTTATAATATTTTTCGAACTCGGCGGGGTGGGGGATTTGGCTCAGCTCCAGGCATTCGGCGCGCTTGCGGCGGATGAAGTTTCGGATCAGCTCCTCCGGGAACACCTCGCCGGCGGTGAGATAGTCGTGATCCTGCTCGAGGGCGTCGAGCGCCTGCTCCAGCGAGGTGGGCAGCTGCGTGAGCTTCTCTTTCTCCTCGTCGGGGAGGTCAAAGAGGTTCACGTCGTAGGGGCCCCAGCCGTTGGCGTGGGGATCGATCCGGTTCTGGATGCCCTCGTCCCGGATGCGCTTCATGATATCCTTTGCAGTAGTTGACATAATATTACCTCACTTCTCTGCACGCGGCAGTCGGATCTCGGCTGATGACAGCGGATAGATGTATTATATCACACTTTTTTGCATCTGGATAGCAAAGAAACACCTGCCGCATCGGAAAAACAGGCCGATTTCTTAAAAAGTGTTAAGTAAAAAGCTATATATTATAGCGACTTTTAGAAAAAAAGCAAGTGTTTTAAGAAAATTTAAGAAAAAATCCCTTACATAATATAAATTTTTATGGTACAATCAAAGTGTATTAAAAGATGTGTAAATAGTCGGCTGAAAAGTGGGAGGTAACAGCGTGTATCAGATCGGAGAGCTCATTGTCTATGGCGGAGAGGGCGTGTGCCGCGTCGAGGAGATCGGCGTGCCGAAGATCTCCGGCATCAATAAAGAGCGGCAGTACTATACGCTCTCGCCGCTGTACCGCGAGGGAAAGGTCTTTGCGCCGGTGGACGCAAAGGTGTTCATGCGCCCTGTCATCACGCGCGATGAAGCGCTCTCGCTCATTCACGATATTCCGAACATGGAGACCAGCGTCTACGAAAACAGCAACCTCCGTTTCCTGAATGAAAACTATCAGCAGCAGATGCAGAACTACACCTGCGAGGGGCTTTTGCAGCTCATCCGCAACACGCACGCCAAGCGCGAGGTCATGATCAGCCGCGGCAAGAAGCTGGGGCTCGTGGACGAGCGCTATATGAAGCGGGCCGAGGATATGCTGCACGGGGAGTTTGCGGTCGCGCTCGGCATCGAGCGCAGCGCCGTGCCGCAGTATATTGCCGATACGCTGGAGGGTCTCGGCGCATGAAAACAAACGATCATACGACGGGAGCCGACGAACCTTCGTCCGGCTCCGTTTTTATGCCTGAAAAACCCGCTGTTTACCGCTTTAGTTGACAGATGTGTAAAAATTGGTTATAATACACTGATTGCAAAAAAAACGATCTGCGCCGTGTGTCGAGCGGGAGCGTTCCCGGTGACAGCACGGCGGACAGGGGAGGCAACAACTATGCGGTTTTCCGCCGATTCCGAAATGCGGGCTCTGCTCGCCTCGCCGGAAGCGATGGAGGTCCTCGATCGCTATTTTCCCAAGATCCTGAAAAATCCCGCGCTGCAGATGACGGCGCGGATGACGCTGCGGTGCGTGGCGTCGTTTGCACAGTCCGGCCTGAAGCCCGAGACGCTCACCGCCATCGACGAAGAGCTCCGCGCCATCCCGGACTTGAATCCCGAAGAGGAGAACAGTATCTATGTCTGATCTGCTGCCGCCGCTGCGCAGACTCGCCGCGGTGCATGATCTGTCCGGACTCGGCAAGTGCTCGCTCACGGTCGCGCTGCCCGTCGTCTCGGCGACCGGCGTGGAGTGCGCCTGCATCCCCACGGCGGTGCTCAGCACGCACACGGGCGAGTTCACCGGCTGGACGCTGCGCGATCTGCACGAGGACATGGTGCCCGTGGCGCGCCACTGGGCGACGACCGGCGCTGTGTTCGACGGGATCTATTCCGGCTATCTCGCCACGCCCGAGCAGACCGAGGCGCTGCGCGAGATCATCCGCCTGCTGCGCAGACCCGGCGCGCATGTGATCGTCGATCCCGTCATGGCGGACAACGGCAGCTATTATTCCAATCTGGACGACCGTATGTGCCGCGCCTTCCGCGCGCTGCTTTCCGACGCCGATGTCATCACGCCCAACGTCACGGAGGCGGCGCTCCTCGCCGATCTGGAATACCGCCACGAGGGGCATGACGAGGCGTATCTCCGCCGCCTGTGCGAAAAGCTCGCGGCGCTCGGAGCCAAAACCGTCGTCATCACCGGCGTCCGCCCCGAAAAAGGGAAGATCGGCAATCTCGCCTACGACGCCGGGACCGACCATCTCCGCGTGTGCGTCCATGACGCGCATCCCGGCCTCTTTTACGGCACGGGCGATATCTTCACGTCCTCGCTCGCGGCGCTGCTCGTGCGCGGCGCAGGGCTCGATGACGCGCTGCGCGTCGCCGGCGACTTTACGGACGCGTGCATCTGCCGCAGTCTCCGCCATGATACGCCCCGCCGCTTCGGCGTGGACTTCGAGGGCGCGCTGCCGGATTATATCCGAGCCGTAGAGGCGCTGTTTCCGTTAACATAACCATATTTACACCGTACCTGCCGGATCGCACCGCTCGATCCGGCAATTTTTTGCGCAAAAAACATCTCACAAACCGTTTTTTGTGCTGAAATTGCGGACGACAGGTCTGACAAGTCGTCAAATCTGTTGAGCGTGAGGAATATTTTAAATTTTTTGTTACTAAAATGATAAGAATTTTCCCGAAAGAGGTTGACAATAACTTTGAAATATCGTATTATACATGCGATAAATTTTAATTTTTGTCATTCTTTTTTAAAAAAGATGTTTTATTTGGAGAGGCGAGTATGAAAAAGACGTTCATGGAGCGCGTCGCATCCTTTATTGTTGACCGGCGCTATCTGTTCATTGTGCTGTTCATCGCAATGAGCATTTTTGCGATTTTTACGGCCGACAGCGTCCATGTGGATGAGGATCTGACGGACTATCTGCCCGAGGAAGCGGAAACGCGCCAGGGCCTGCAGATCATGGACTCTGAATTCATCACCTACGGCACAGCCCGCGTGATGGTATCCAACGTGACCTATGAGCAAGCCGAGGAGATCGCCGAGATCCTGCGCGACGTCGACGGCGTCCGCGACGTGGTGCTCGAGCGGGACAATGCGCACTATGTCGGCGCGGCGGCGCTGTTCGATGTGACGTTCGACGGCGAGAAGCTGGAGGACGTGAGCATCCGCGGCATGGAGAACGTCCGCAACGCGCTGCGCAGCTATGATACATATATCTATACCGAAGTCGGCAACCCGACCGGCATCATCCTCGAAAAAGAAATGCGGATGGTGCTTGTCATCCTCATCATTATTATCATTCTGGTCCTGCTCCTCACGAGCAAGACCTATGCCGAGGTGCCGATCCTGCTCGTCACGTTCGGCGTGGCGGTCTGGCTGAACAAGGGCACGAACTACTGGTTCGGCGAGATCTCGTTCATCACGAACTCGATTGCGGCGGTGCTGCAGCTGGGGCTGGCGATCGACTATGCCATCATCCTCTGCCACCACTACACCGAGGAGCGCGAGACACACGACGCGCACGACGCGGTCGTGCGGGCGCTCGCCCTCGGCATCCCCGAAATCAGCGCCTCGAGCCTGACGACCATCTCGGGTCTGCTGGCGCTGGCGTTCATGAAGATCAAGATCGGCTCCGACATGAGCTTCGTGCTCATCAAGGCCATCGTGATCAGCATGCTCACGGTGTTCCTGCTCATGCCGGCGCTGCTGCTGCTTATGAGCCCGCTGCTCGACAAGAGCCACCACAAGAGCTTCCTGCCGAAGATCAGCGCCTGGGGCCGCTTCACGGTCAAGACGCGCTACATCGTGCCGCCGATTTTCGTCGCTATTCTGATCGCCGGGGCGATCCTCTCCAACCACTGCCCATACGTGTTCGGTTACAGCACGCTGGACACGATGAAGCAGAACGAATACAAGCTCAGCGAAAAGAAGATCAACTCCACGTTCGGCGAGGTCAACGAGGTCGCGCTCATCATCCCGTTCACGGACTATGAGACCGAGGCGTCGCTGCTTGCGGAGCTCAATGAGCTCGACGGCATTGACGAGATCATCGCCCTTGCGGGCACCGAGGCGAAGGACGGCTACACGATCACGCAGTCGCTCTCGCCGCGCGAGTTTGCCGAGCTCACGGACATCGACATCAGCGTTTCCCGCGCGGCCTACACCGCCTACTGCACGCAGAACGACAGCGTGACGCAGGCGCTGGGGCAGCTCGTGGACCTGTCGAACATCGACAATACCACCGTCCCGCTCATCGACATGATCAAGTTCCTGTATGACCAGCGCGAGGTCTACCAGTCGCGCATCGACGAGGGACTCATGGAGGATCTCGAGGAGATCTATGATGAACTCATCGACGCGGAGCGCCAGCTCCACACCGAGAACTACTCCCGCATGGTCCTGCGGCTGAACCTCCCGGTCGAGAGCGAAGAGACGTATGATTATCTCGCCGTCATCAAGGGCGTGACCGGGAAGTACTACCCCGAGAGCTACTTCGTCGGGGAGTCTGCGAAGGATAAGGACTTTGCCTCCGCCTTCGGCGAGGATAACAAGCTCATCAGCATCCTCACGCTGGTCTTCGTCGTGGCGATCCTGCTGATGACGTTCCGCAGCGTGGCGCTGCCGGTGCTGCTGATCCTGGTCATCCAGGGCTCGGTGTGGATCAACTTCTCGTTCCCGACGATCATGCACCACAATCTGTACTTCTTAGCGTACCTGATCGTCAGTGCCATCATGATGGGCGCGAACATCGACTACGCCATCGTCATCTCCAACCGCTACTTACAGCTCAAAGAGCGGATGAACTACAAGGACGCCATGGTCGAGGCGCTGAATCTCGCGTTCCCGACCGTAATGACCTCCGGTACCATCCTCGCCGCGGCGGGCTTTGCCATCGGCATCCTGTCGTCGGAAAACACCGTGGCCTCCATCGGCATCTGCCTCGGCCGCGGAACGCTGATCTCCATGCTGCTGGTTCTGGGCGTTCTGCCGCAGATCCTGCTGCTGGGAGACTCCATCGTGGAGAAGACCTCGTTCAATGTCGGCTGGTCCAGGCCGAAACGCCATATCAACGGCGTCATGCGGGTCGACGGCCGCGTCCGCGGCTACGTCAACGGCTACATCGACGCCGAGGTCCGCGGCATCATCCGGGGCACGATGGACGCATCCGTAAACAATGCGGCACTTGCGGAGAGTTCCGCCGCAGATGCCGAAACAGAATCCAATGAAAGGGGGGAGTTTGATGAAGAACATGCGTAACGCCAGACGCGCCATCGCGCTGGTGCTCGTGATCGTGCTCGCCGTCCTCATGGGCGCCGGCAGCCAGAAATCAGACCCCTCTACAATCCATATCCGCAACGCGGAGGATCTGCACGAGCTGAGCGTCGCCTGCAAGTACGACGCCTACTCCCGCGACAAGACCGTTCTTCTGGAGAACGACATCGATCTCACCGACGCCGAATTTACCCCGATCCCGACGTTCGGCGGCACGTTCAACGGTCAGGGCCACACCATCAGCGGCCTGTCGCTCTCCGGCGACGGCGCGCACATGGGCCTGTTCCGCTACATCCAGTCCGGCGGCACCGTGCAGGATCTGAATGTCAGCGGCACGGTGGACTCCGCCGGCACGCTCACGGAGATCGGCGCCATCGTCGGCACCAACATGGGTACCGTCACCGGCTGCAACTTCTCCGGCTCGATCAGCGGCAAGAACAACGTCGGCGGCATCGCCGGCACGAACGAATCCACGGGCATGATCTACAACTGCAAGTCCGAGGGCTTCGTCGCAGGTGACCACTATGTCGGCGGTACGGTCGGCCAGAACCTCGGCACCGTTTCCTACTGCTCCAACACGGCAGGCGTGAACGTGAACACCGAGGACGTCTCCGTTGAGACGCTCGACGAGATCAGCCTCTCCGACGAGAACGAGGATGAGGGCAAGGCTGCCAACACCTCCACCGACGTCGGCGGCATCGTGGGCTTCTCCTCCGGCGTCGTCATCGGCTGCACGAACTGGGGCACGGTCGGCTTCCAGCATGTGGGCTATAACATCGGCGGCATCGCCGGCCGCCAGAGCGGCCTCGTCACGGGCTGCACGAACTGGGGCACCGCACTCGGCCGCAAGGACGTCGGCGGCATCGTCGGCCAGATGGAGCCCTACATCGAGCTCGACTCCGGCGCAGGCTCCATCGGCAAGATGGAGCAGGATCTCAATACCCTGCATGACCAGATGAACGTCCTGCTCGGACACACCGGCGCCGCCGCCTCCGATATGAGCGCGACGCTCGGCTCCATCAGCGCCGCTGCCGGCAGAGCCACCGAGCATGCCCGTGTCGTCGCCGATCACACGATGGACTACGTCGACGAGACGGGCGATACCGTCAATGAGCTGATGGTGCGCATCAACACCTCCGAGAAGATGGTCGCTCCCGCGATCACCGAGTTCTCGCAGGGCAGCATCCAGCTTGAGACCGCAACGGGCTATTTCGCCAACGGCTTTGACTATCTCGACGCCGTGGACGAGATGAGCGATGCGGATAAGACCAGCTTCAAATCCTCCGCGAATGACCTCTCCACCTCCACGGATAAGCTCAACGCCTCGATGGCGTATCTCGGCTGGCTGATGAAAGCCGCCGACAACGCCTACGGCACCGGCAACTATGACCTGGAGTCCGAGCGCCCCGACAGCTGGGAGCGCGACGCCGAGGAGTACGGCTATGAGTATAACCCGGACGCGCTCACGACTTATGAGACCATTCGCGACGCCATGCTGCGCGGAGCGGGCGACGCCTCCTCCGCTGCAGGCGCGATCTCCGGTGACGTGTCCACGATGACCAAGGTCATCAACACCTACTACCTCACCGAGGACGCCGACGGCAACACCCGCATGGACAATATGAGCGCGGCGTTCAACAGCGCGTTCGATTCGCTCAAAAAGTCCACCGGACACCTCAGCACCGGCATGAGCTACCTCGACCAGATGGCGGCGTATCTCTCCGGCAATGAGACGCTGTCCGTGCCGACCGTGGACAGCGACTACCGCACCGAGATGGAGGGCATGTTCGATGAGCTGAGCTCCATTTCCTCGGGCCTGTCCCGTCTCGCCACGCAGACGGCCAACTACTCCAATCTCATCATCAGCGACATGCGCGCCGTGAACGATACGTTCAACGTCGTCATGCTCGACCTCTGCGATATCCTGCAGCTCGCGCTCGATCCGGACGCGAAGGATATCATCGAGGACGTCTCCGAAGAGGACTATGCCACCATCACCACCGGCAAGGTGTACAGCTGCCAGAATTACGGCACGGCTGACGGCGATGTGGCCGTCGGCGGCATCGCCGGCACGATGGCGATCGAATATGACTTCGATCCCGAGAGCGACTCCACCATCCTCTCCGAGACCTCGCTCACCAGCAAATACTTCACCAAGTGCGTCCTCATGGACTCCAAGAACTACGGCACCGCCGTCTCCCGCAAGGACTACTCCGGCGGCATCTGCGGTGAATCCGATCTCGGCGTCATCGTCGGCTGCGAGGGCTACGGTACGTCCGAGAGCACGCTCGGCAATTATGTCGGCGGCATCGCGGGCCTGAGCAAGGGCAGCATCCGTGACTGCTATGCCAAGTGCGAGCTCACCGGCGAGAACTACGTCGGCGGCGTCGCGGGCTTCGGCAAGAACATCTCCGGCTGCTCCACGCTCATGAACCTGAACGCGGACGGCAACTGCGTCGGCGCCATCGCCGGCGAGCTGGACGAGGAAGGCGAGGCCAGCTCCAACTACTTCGTGCATGAGTCCGCCGCCGGCATCGACGGCATCAGCTACGAGGGCAAGGCTGAAGCGCTCAGCTATGAGGACTTCATGAAGCGCGACGGCGTCCCCGCCGAGTTCAGCAGCTTCACCGCCACGTTCACCGCCAACGGGGAAGTGGTAAAGACCATCGTCTTTGCCTACGGCGCCTCCATCGACGAGAGCGAGATCCCCGAGTGCCCGGTCGTGGAGGGCAACTACGGCAGATGGCCCGATTTCGATTACAACAACCTGACGTTCGACGTGGAGATCCGCGCCGAATATACGGAGAGCGCCTCGTCCGTCTCGGGCGACCTGCTCAATGACGACGGAACGCCCGTCGTGATCCTCGAGGGCGTGTTCGATCCCGCCGCCAAGGCAGTCGTGACGCCGTCCAATATCGAGGGCCCCGAGGTCACCGGCGACCGCGATCTGATCGCCAAGTACGATGTGCGTGTCGAAAACGACTCGCTGGCCGAGGACGCCGACCGCGACGTTTCCGTGCGTGTGAACGTCCCCAAGGGCGGCAGCTACAACGTCTATACCTACCGCGACGGCAGATGGGACAGCGTGTCCTACACGCGCGACGGCAGCTACCTCGTCTTTGAGCAGCCGAACCGCGACATCACCTTTGCCGTGACGAAATCCAAGCGCAGCCCGCTGCTGTACATCCTGCTGGGTCTCGCGCTCTGCGCGCTGCTCGTCGGCGGCATCCGCGCGCTGATGAAGCGCCGCCGCAAGACCGACGAGACGCAATCGGAAGTCCCCGCGCCCGACACGCTCGCGCCGGAGACCGACCGCTTCACTGAAGTGGAGGATACCGACGCCAGAATCAGCGAAACCGCTCCCGAAGTGGAGCCGGCAGAAGCTATGATCGACGAGACTATCCCCGAAGTGGAGGATGTGGAAGTCAAGATCGCCGAGATCGAGCCCGAAGCGGAGCCGGTCGAGGCGGAGATCGGCGGCTTCGTCCCCGATGCGGAGGATGTGGAAGTCGAGATCCCTGAGATCGAGCCCGAGATCGAGACGCCGTCCGTCGAGGCCGAAGCGCCCGAGATCGAGACGCCGTCCGTCGAGATCGAAGCACCCGAGATCGCGGCTGAGACGCCCGACGTGAACGTCGAAGCGCCGGTCGCGGCAGCCGCAGCGACGGTCGCCGCCGCAGCAGCCGCCGAGGCTGCAAAGCCCGAAAAGAAGCGCGGACTCTTCTCGTTCCTGCGCCGCAGAGACAAGAAGACCGCACCCGCCGAGGAAGCGGTCGAGGAGATCGCGAAGGCAGCTGAGGCCGAGACGGCCGAGGCCGCTGAGGCCGCCGTCGAAAGCGCGGACGAGGTCGATCTGGAGGCGCTCGTGAACGAGGCGTTCGAGACCGTCGAGACCGCCGAGGCGGATTCGTTTGACCGCTTCATCTCCGAGACCCGCAGCGAGCCCGAAGCCGCTGCTGAGGTTGAGGCGCCTGAGGTCGAGGTCGAGACGCCCGCCGTCGAGGTCGAAGCGCCCGAGGTCGAAATCGAGACGCCCGCCGTCGAGGTCGAAGTGCCCGAGGTCGAGATCGAGACGCCTGCCGTCGAGGCTGAAATTCCCGAAGTTGAGATCGAGGCTCCGGCTGCTGAAGCCGAAGCGCCGGTCGAGGCAGCTGCCGCTGCGGTCGCCGCAGCAGCTGTGACGGCTGCAAAGCCCGAAAAGAAGCGCGGATTCTTCTCGTTCCTGCGCCGGAAGCATCCGGAGGAAGCTCCGGTCGTCGAAGCCGAAGCGCCCGAGGCCAATGAACCCGAGGCAGAAGTACCCGCCGTCGAGGTCGAAGTGCCCGAGGTCGAGATCGAGACGCCCGCCGTCGAGGTCGAGGCTCCCGAGGTCGAGGTCGAGACGCCCGCCGTCGAGGTCGAGGCGCCCGAGGTCGAGATCGAGACGCCCGCCGTCGAGGTCGAGGCGCCCGAGGTCGAGATCGAGACGCCCGCCGTTGCGGTCGAGGTGCCTGAGGTCGAGGTCGAGACGCCCGCCGTCGAGGTCGAGGCGCCCGAGGTCGAGGTCGAGACGCCCGCCGTCGAGGTTGAAGTGCCCGAGATCGAGGTCGAGACGCCCGCCGTCGAGGTTGAAGTACCCGAGGTCGAAGTCGAGACGCCCGCAGCAGAGCCCACGAGCCTGGAGACGTTCATCGCGAACATCCGCAGCTCGATCGCGGATCTGCCGGCAGACACCACGGTCGTGGAGACGGCCGACGATGAGATCCCGCTCGCCGCTGTCCCGTATGTCGAGCCTGAGACGCCCGCCGTCGAGGTGAAGGCTGAGCCCGTCGTCGATGAGATTCCGCTGGTCGCTGTCCCGTACGTCGAGCCGGAAGCGCCCGCCGCCGAAGTCGAGACGCCCGCAGCAGAGCCCACGAGCCTGGAGACGTTCATTGCGAACATCCGCAGCTCGATTGCGGATCTGCCGGCAGACGCCACGGTCGTGGAGACTGCCCCCGATGAGATCCCGCTCGCCGCAGTCCCGTACGTTGAGCCTGAGACGCCCGCCGTCGAGGTGAAGGCTGAGCCCGCCCACGACGAGATTCCGCTGGTCGCTGTCCCGTACGTCGAGCCCGAGACGCCCGCCGTCGAGGTGAAGGCTGAGCCCGCCCACGACGAGGTTCCGCTGATTGCGGTGCCGTACGTCGAGGAGCAGCCTGCCGTCGACACCACGAGCCTGGATAACTTCATCGCCAGCATCCGCGGCACGATCGCCGAGATTCCGACCGAAGCGCCCGCAGTCGAAGTTCCGGTCGCTGAAGCCGAGGTTCCCGCGGCTGCGGAGGTCGAGACCGAAAGCCATGAGTCTCTGGATGACGTGATCCGCTTCGTGCGTGAGACCTGCGCCGATGTGGAGCGCAGCCAGAGCCCGGCAGAGGAGAGCCACGAATCGCTTGACGAGCTGATCGAGCAGGTGCGCGGCACGATCTCCAGTGTGAAGGCCGAGCCGACCACCGATTCGCTGGACGATGTGATCCGGTATGTCAAGGACAATCTGCCCGACGACAAGGCGTGATACCCCGCATAAACCAATCAAAAATGCCCGCATCTGTTGAATGAGATGCGGGCATTTCTTTTCAGATTGTACACTATTACTATTTTGGAACGGCCTGTTTTGAGCGTTCTTTCAAAAAAGAGGTTAGCATCAGGCAACTTAGTTGACTTTTTAACAAACTGTTGATAAAATATAGAAGCGTATGTTCGCACGGTTTTTGTAATTTTTGATCGGGAAAACAACCTGATCACATGAACAGGAAGGGGACACATTTATGGCAAGAGAGATTCTGTTTGATCTCGGAAAAATGATCACCGACCGTCTTCCGCAGAAGCTCGGTATCAAGAAGCTGACCGAGACCGATCCGGAGTACATCATTCTGGACCGCTCGGTTCCGACGGATGAGACCGCGGAGATCATGCTCAAGATGGGCAAGCGCAAGCCCAAGACGCTTGCGGAGATCGCCCGCATCACCGGCAAGGATCCCAAGCACGTCGAGGAGCTGCTCGAAGAGGCCTGCCAGCGCGGCTCCGTCGAGTACAACTGGGAGAACCCCCAGCACGAGAAGCAGTATTACGTTCAGGTGTTCGTGCCCGGCATCGCCGAGATGACGAACATGGTGCCCTGGCAGATGGAGAAGTATCCGGAGCTGGGCGAGATGTTCAACAACATGACGTTCCTGCCGCTGGCCGGCAAGACCCATCTGATCCCTCCCGGCGGCGCCGGCGTCGGCATGCATGTCATCCCCGTCGAGAAGGCCATCGAGACGGAGAACCAGTCTCTGCCCATCGAGCACATCTCCCACTGGCTGGATAAGTACAACAACTTCTCCGTGGGCTACTGCTCCTGCCGCAACGCGCGCCGCATCACCGGCGAGGGCTCCGGCGAGATTCAGGACGACTGCTGCATCGGTCTCGGCGACTTTGCCGATTACCTCGTCGAAACGGGCAAGGGCCGCAAGATCACCAAGGAAGAGGCTCTGGCCATCTGCCAGCGCGCCGAGGAGAACGGCTACGTCCACCAGATCACGAACATCGACGGCGAGAACAAGGTCTTCGGTCTGTGCAACTGCGACCTCGGCGTGTGCTTCGCGCTGCGCACGAGCCAGCTCTTCAACACCCAGAACCTCTCCGCCTCCGCTTACCGCGCCCATGTCGACAAGGACAACTGCGTGGCCTGCGGCAAGTGCGTCGAGGTCTGCCCGGCCGGCGCCGTGAAGCTCGGCCAGAAGCTCTGCACCAAGGACGGCCCCGTGGAGTATCCGAAGGCGGAGCAGCCCACCGGCCTCATCTGGGGCAAGGACAAGTGGAACTTCAACTATGTCGAAGACAACCGCAAGAACTGCTGGGAGTCCGGCACCGCGCCCTGCAAGACCGCGTGCCCGGCCCACATCGCCATCCAGGGCTACATCAAGCTCGCCAAGGAAGGCCGTTATCTCGACGCTCTGAAGCTCATCAAGCAGGATAACCCGTTCCCGTCCGTCTGCGGCTATGTCTGCAACCGCCGCTGCGAGGACGCCTGCACGCGCGGCTCTCTGGACAAGGCCGTCGCCATCGACGAGATCAAAAAGTTCATCGCCGAGCAGGACCTCAAGAGCAAGGACCGCTACATCACCGAGCCCATCCGCCGTCGTCCCATTGACAAGGACTACGAGGAGAAGATCGCCATCATCGGCGCCGGCCCCGCCGGCCTGAGCTGCGCTTACTATCTCGCGCGCATGGGCTATGTGAACGTCACCGTGTTCGACCGTAACAAGGAGCCCGGCGGCATGCTCGTCATGGGCATCCCGAGCTATCGCCTCGACCGCAAGGCGCTCAAGGGTGAGATCGACGTCCTGAAGAAGATGGGCGTCAAGTTCAAGATGAACACCGAGGTCGGCCGCGACATCACCATCCAGAAGCTGCGCGAGCAGGGCTACAAGGGCTTCTATGTCGCCATCGGCGCGCAGAAGAGCTCCAAGCTGAATGTTCCCGGCGAGGATCTTTCCGGCGTGTTCGGCGGCGTGGACTTCCTGCGCGAGGTCAACCTCGGCAACAAGCCCGCCATCGGCAAGAAGTGCGCCGTCATCGGCGGCGGCAACGTCGCGATGGACGTCTGCCGCACGGCTGTCCGTCTGGGCGCCGAGACCTACGTCGTCTACCGCCGCAGCGAAGCTGAGATGCCCGCTGATAAGGAAGAGGTCGCCGAGGCCATGGCCGAGGGCGTCAAGTTCCGCTATCTCTCCGCTCCCGTGGAGATCGAGGGCACGGCTGCCGGCAAGGTCAGCGGCCTGAAGGTCGAGATCATGGAGCTGGGCGAGCCCGACGAGAAGGGCCGCCGCGCACCCGTGGGCACCGGCAAGTTCGAGACCATCAAGGTCAACTCCGTCATCGCCGCCGTCGGTCAGGCCATCGACTGGGGCGAGCTCGATGTGGGTGAGCTGAAAACCGGCAAGAAGGGCAACGCCGAGGCCGACGCTGTCACCTATCAGACGGCGCAGAAGGACATCTTCGTCGGCGGCGACGTCTACACCGGCCCGAAGTTCGCCATCGACGCGATCGCAGCCGGCCGCGAGGGCGCCGAAAGCCTGCACCGCTTTGTGCAGCCCGGCCAGAGCCTCACGATCAGCCGCAACCTGCGTGAGTTCTATGAGCTCGACAAGGACAACATCCTCGTCGACACCGACTGCTTCGACACCCCGGCGCGTCAGCCGATCCTGCACGACGCAAAGAAGGCCAAGACCTTCCAGCACGACCGCCTCACGTTCACCGAGGATCAGGTCAAGGCGGAAGCCAGCCGCTGCCTCGGCTGCGGCGTGAGCGTTGTCGACACGAACCGCTGCATCGGCTGCGGTCTGTGCACCACGAAGTGCATGTTCGACGCCATCCACCTGCACCGTGACGTGCCTGAGGCTTCCACCATGGTCAAGTGCGACGACAAGGTCGGCGCGCTGCTGAAGAATGTCGGCAAGATCGCCGTCAGATCCGGTAAGCAGACCATCATCAAGAAGCTCAGCAAATAAGATAGCGCTTCCCCGAGCGGGTGCTGTTTATGACAGCACCCGCTTCTTATGTCGCTTTTCCGTTGACTTTGCGTCAAAATGCTGATAAAATGATAGCTGTACCAATGTGTGTTTTCGGAATGATAATAGAGTTGAAAGGGGAAACAAAGACTATGGCAAGAGAAATACTGTTCAAACTCGGTAAAATGATTACCGACCGCCTTCCGTACAAGTTCGGCATCAAAAAGCTGACCGAGGAGGATCCGGAATACATCATCCTCGATCGCGCGCTCGAAAGTGACGAGCAGGCGGAGATCATGCTGAAGATGGGTCTGCGCAAGCCCAAGACGCTCGCCGAGATCGCGCGTCTGACCGGCAAGGACCCGAAGCACGTGGAAGAGCTCCTGATGAAGGCGGCCAAGACCGGCGCGGTCGAGTACAACTGGGAAAACCCGCAGCGCGAGAAGCAGTACTATGTCCAGGTATTCGTGCCCGGCATCGCCGAGATGACGAACATGACGCCGTTCCTCATGGAGAAGTATCCGGAGCTGGGCGAGAAGTTCAACGACATGACGTTCCTCCCGCTCGCGGGCATCACGCATCTGGTGCCTCCCGGCGGCGCGGGCGTCGGCATGCATGTCATCCCGGTCGAGAGCGCCATTCCCGCGAAGAACGTGACCATGGACATCGAGCACATTTCGCACTGGCTCGATAAATACGAGGGCAAGATCAACGTCGGCTACTGCTCCTGCCGCAACGCGCGGCGCATCAAGGGCGAGGGCTCCGGCGAGCTGCAGGACGAGTGCTGCATCGGCGTCGGCGACTTTGCCGACTACATGTATGAGTCCGGCCGCGGCCGCAACATCACCAAGGAAGAGGCGCTGCAGATCATCAAGCGCGCCGAGGAAAACGGCTACGTCCACCAGACCACGAATATCGACGGCAAGGACAAGATCTTTGCCATCTGCAACTGCGATCTCGGCGTGTGCTTTGCGCTGCGCACGAGCCAGCTGTTCAACACGCCGAACCTCTCCGCTTCGGCCTATCGCGCCCACGTCGACAAGGACGCCTGCGTGGCCTGCGGCAAGTGCGTGGAGGTATGTCCCGCCGGCGCCGTGAAGCTCGGTCAGAAGCTGTGTACCAAGCAGGGCGAGGTCGAGTATCCGAAGCAGGATCTGCCGGGCCTCATCTGGGGCAAGGACAAGTGGAACTTCAACTATGTCGCGGACAACCGCAAGAACTGCTGGGAGTCCGGCACCGCGCCCTGCAAGACCGCGTGCCCGGCGCACATCGCCATCCAGGGCTACATCAAGCTCGCCAAGGAGGGCCGCTATCTCGACGCTCTGAAGCTCATCAAGCAGGATAACCCGTTCCCGTCCGTCTGCGGCTATGTCTGCAACCGCCGCTGCGAGGACGCCTGCACGCGCGGCGCGCTCGACAAGGCCGTCGCCATCGACGAGATCAAAAAGTTCATCGCCGAGCAGGATCTCAAGAGCAAGGATCGCTACATCCCGGAGCCGAAATATCGTCGTCCCGTCGATATCCCCTATGAGCAGAAGGTCGCCGTCATCGGCGCCGGCCCCGCGGGTCTGAGCTGCGCGTACTACCTCGCGAACATGGGCTATCTGAATGTGACCGTGTTTGACCGCAACAAGGAGCCCGGCGGCATGCTCGTCATGGGCATCCCGAGCTATCGCCTTGACCGCAAGGCGCTCAAGGGCGAGATCGACGTCCTCAAGAAGATGGGCGTCAAGTTCAAGATGAACACCGAGGTGGGCCGCGACATCACCATCGACAAGCTCCGCAAACAGGGCTACAAGGCGTTCTACGTCGCCATCGGCGCGCAGAAGAGCTCCAAGCTGAATGTTCCTGGCGAGGACCTTTCCGGCGTGTTCGGCGGCGTGGACTTCCTGCGTGAAGTGAACCTCGGCAACAAGCCCGCCGTCGGCAAGAAGTGCGCCGTCATCGGCGGCGGCAACGTCGCGATGGACGTCTGCCGCACGGCTGTCCGTCTGGGCGCTGAGACCTACGTCGTCTATCGCCGCAGCGAGGCCGAGATGCCCGCCGATAAGGAAGAGGTCGCCGAGGCGCTCGAAGAGGGCGTGAAGTTCTGCTACCTCAACGCACCCGTGGAGATCACCGGCACCAAGACCGGCAAGGTCAACGGTCTCAAGGTCGAGATCATGGAGCTGGGCGAGCCCGACGAGAAGGGAAGAAGAAAGCCCGTCGGCACCGGCAAGTTCGAGACCCTCAAGGTCGACTCCGTCATCAGCGCGGTCGGCCAGGTCATCGACTGGGGCGAGCTCGATGTGGGCGCGCTGAAGAGAGGCCAGAAGGGCAACGCCATCGCCGATCCCGTCACCTACCAGACCGAGCAGGACGATATCTTCGTCGGCGGCGACGTCTACACCGGCCCGAAGTTCGCCATTGACGCGATCGCGGCCGGCCGCGAGGGCGCCGAGTCCATCCACCGCTTCGTCAACGACGGCCAGAGCCTCACGATCGGCCGTAACCTCCGCGAGTTCTATGAGCTCGATAAGGACAACATCGTCCTCAGCGTCGACTGCTTCGATACGCCTGCCCGCCAGCCGATCCTGCACGACGCGAAAAAGGCCAAGACCTTCCAGCACGACCGCCTCACCTTTACGGAAGAGCAGGTCAAGGCGGAAGCGTCCCGCTGCCTCGGCTGCGGCGTGAGCGTCGTCGATCCGAACCGCTGCATCGGCTGCGGCCTGTGCACCACGCGCTGCATGTTCGACGCCATCCACCTGCACCGCGACCATCCGGAGGCCTCCGAGGGCTTCGTGGCCTGCGAGGACCGCATCCCCGCGCTGCTGCCGTACGTCGCGAAGAAGGCCGGCACCATCGCCATCAAGAAGATGAAGGACGTTGTGGCGAAGTAATTCCCGCTCTAAGACCCAAACATCCCCCTGCAAAACGCAGGGGGATGTTTTTATGTGACTAACGGTTGAAAATCGCCGCGCGCTGTGCTACAATGGCGAAAATGACACAAACAAAGGAGTGCTTACTATGCACGAACTGGGAACCGTTTTCTATGTCCTCGACCGCGTGGAGGAGCTTGTTCAGGAAAATCACCTCGAAGAGGTGGGCAGCGTCACGCTGGAGGTCGGCGAGGTCAGCGGCATTATCCCCGAGTATCTCACGGACTGCTGGAAGTGGGCAGTGAAAAAGCGCACCAAGCCCCTGCAGAACGCCGAGCTGAAGATCGAAAAACTCGAAGCCGTCACCTACTGTCAGGACTGCGAGAAAACATATCCGACCATGAAATACGCCAAGATCTGTCCCTACTGCAAGAGCGAGCGGACGTATCTCGTCACAGGAAACGAGTATAACATCAAAGAGATCGAAGCCCGATAACAAAAAACCCGGAACCGAACGGTTCCGGGCTTTTTTTATGCTTCAAATTCCGTCCACGGCGCAACCGCCGGGGGCTCTTTTTCGAAGAACAGGATCTCGCCTGTCTCCGGGTGGGCGAAGTGCAGCGCGTGTGACCACAGGGCGATGAAGCCGTTGTCCGGCAGCGTGCTGTATTTTTTATCGCCCCAGAGGGGGAGACCGCGGTGCGAAAACTGGCAGCGGATCTGGTGTGTGCGGCCGGTCTGGAGGTAGATCTTCACGAGCGAGAGCCCGCGCTCTGCCGCGAGCGTCTCATAGTCGAGCACAGCCTCCTGCACGCCCTTGCCGGGCTTTTGCGCCACGTAGGTTTTGCGCTCGTTCGGGTCGCGCGCGAGCAGATCCCGCATCGTGCCTGCCCCGGGCTCCGGCGCGCCGTGCACGACGGCGAGATAGGTCTTGCCGAAGTCATGCGCGCGGATCTGCTCGGAGAGCTTCGAGGCCGCCTGCGGCGTGCGCGCCAGCACCATCAGCCCCGATACTACGCGGTCTAAGCGGTGCACGGTGCGGACACAGGCATTCTCGTCACCGAGCGCCGCGCGCACGAGCTCCGGCATGCCGCCGGGCTCGTCGGTCGAGAGCACGCCCGCGGGCTTCACCGCAACCAGAATCTGCTTGTCCTGATACAGAATATCCACAGGCGCACCTCCTTGTGTGTCAGTTAATCTTTAGGGTTTCCCACAATTCGTTCATGTAATCCAGCATTTCCTGCGGGAGCGAGCGGTATGCGTACTTGTTGTAGAGCTCCGAGAAATCGCCGATGTCGGGATAGAGAATCTCCATGGCGTCCTCGCCGAGCTCCTCGATGTAGTCCTCGTTCTCGTAGACGATGCGGTTCGGGGACGCGTAGTAGATGTACTCCGCGTTCGCCACGGCGGGCTCTTCGCTCAGCATGTAGTTGATGAAGATCTCCGCCAGCTCCTGATCCTGACAGCCTTTCGGGATGCACATGGCGTCGACGAAGAAGTTTGTCGGCTCAGGATAGTAGAACTGCAGGTCCACGTTCTCGGACTCGGCGTCCAGCATGATGAAGTAGTCGCCCGCGTAGTATGCGGAGATGGCGGCTTCGCCGGACTCCATCATGTTGTAGATCTCGTCCATGACATAGCTCTTGACAAGACCGTGCTGCGCGACGAGATCGCTCAGCGCTGCGTCCCACACGGCGTGGTCCGAGGTGTTCACGTCGGCGTTCGCGCGATACATGGCGGTGCCGAAGGCGTCGCGGGGATTGTTAAACTGCAGGATGTTGCCCGCGTACTTCTCGTTCCACATCAGATCCCAGCTGCCCACGTCGGCGGGATCGACCTGATTCGCGTCATAGATGATGCCGACGATGCCGTAGGTGTAGGGGACGGAGTACAGGTCGTCCGGGTCGTAGTAGAGGCCCCGGAAGCTCTCGTCGATGTACTCGTAGTTCGGGATGTTCTCAAAGTTCAGCGGCAGGAGCATATCCTCCTCGAGCATGCGCGCGATCATGTAGTCCGAGGGGACCACAACGTCGTAGCTCACGGCGCCGCTTTTGAGCTTGGCGTACATGTCCTCGTTCGAGGCGTAGGTGTCGTAGTTGACCTTCACGGGCTGGCCGTAGGTCTCCTCATACCATTCCTCGAACGCCTTGATGGTGTCCAGCGTGTCGTCCGCGCCGTCGGAGATGTATTCGCCCCAGTTGTACACGTTCAGCACGCGCGGAGGCGGGTGGCTGCCGGCGATGGCGATCACGGCGATCAGAAGCACGACCGCGCCCATGAGACCGGCGACGATCTTCATGCCGCGGGCGTTGGGGTCCTGCGCCCGGCGGGGCTTGCGCGCCTGCTTTTTGCTGCGCTTTGCCGCGCGCGCCTCGCGGATGCGGCGGCTGTCGTCCTCGTCAACGATGTTCGTCATCAGAAGCAGCGCGAGGATCGCAAAGAAGATGATCGTCGCGAGGGCGTACATCTTCGGCGTGACGGTTTTCTTCGTCATGTTGTAGATGCGGATCGGCAGCGTCTGGAAGCCGTTGCCCTGCGTGAAGTAGCTGATCACGAAGTCGTCGAGCGAGAGCGTGAACGCCATCAGCATGCCCGTGATCACGCCCGGGAGAATCTCGGGGATCTCCACGCGGAAGAACGCGCGCACCGGCGTGCATCCGAGATCCATCGCGGCCTCCGGCAGGGAGGGGTCCATCTGCTGGAGCTTCGGCAGCACCTGCAGGATGACGTAGGGCAGACAGAACGTGATGTGCGCGATGAGCATCGTCCAGAAGCTCAGACTCGTCGCGAGCCCGAACAGCTGTCCCACGAACACGAACATGAGCATCAGCGAGATGCCGGTGATGATGTCCGGGTTCATCATGGGGATGTTCGTCACGGTGTCGAGCGCGGCCTTGAGATATCTTTTGCGCAGCCGGTTGATGCCGACGGCGGCAGCCGTGCCCATCACGGTGGAGATGATCGAGGCGCATACGGCGAGGATGAGCGTGTTTTCCAGCGCGCGCAGCGTCTCCGCGTCGCGAAACAGCTCCTTGTACCAGTGCAGCGAGAATTCCGAGAACACGGAAAGACTCTTGGCACTGTTGAAGCTGAACACGAGCAGGATCAGAATCGGCGCGAAGAGGAAGAGAAAGACCAGCGCGGTGTAGATCTTGGCGGCGGGTTTCATTTTCATCTTACACACCTCCCTGCACGCGGCTGTCGGTATAGCGCTTCATCAGCGCCATGGCGATCAGCAGAATGACCATCAGGATAAACGCGATGGCGGCGGCGAAGTGGAGGTTGTTTGCCACATACTGGCCCTCAATGGCGTCGCCGATGAGGAAGAACTTGCCGTTGCCGAGCTTTTGCGAAATGTAGAACGTGCTGATCGAGGGGATGAGCACCATCGTCACGCCCGAGACGACGCCCGGCAGACTCAGCGGGAACACGACGCGGCGCAGCGTGGAGATGCTGTTGCAGCCGAGATCGTGCGCCGCCTCCAGCAGGCGGTCGTCCATCTTCGCCATGATGGAGTAGATCGGCAGGATCATGTAGGGAAGATAGTCATACACCATGCCGATCACGACGGCGCTCTCCGTGCCGATGATCTTGGCGCGGCCGAGTCCCAGTGCGGCGAAGAGATTGTTCAGCAGCCCCTTGTCCTGCAGGATCGTCATCCACGCATAGGTGCGGATGAGGAAGTTCATCCACATCGGGATCATGATGAGCGTGATGATCATCTTCTGCGCGCGCGGCTGGGCGCGGGCGATGATGTAGGCGATCGGATAGCCGATGATGAGGCACACGATCGTGGAGATCACGGCGAGCTTCACCGAACGCCAGAAGATCACCATGTAGGTGTGCACAGTCTGCGTCGAGCCGTCGTCCGCGGTGATCACGGACGTGGCGTTGAAGAACTTTGCGATGTTGTCAAAGGTGAAGTGCATATTGTTGTCCGTGAACGCGTAGTACGCCACGAAAACGAGCGGCACGAGAATGAACAGCATCGCCCACAGACTGTACGGCGCGAGCGTCAGCCGCGTCACAAGCGAGGAGCGGTTTTCCCGCCTGGGTCTGCTCATTCGTCTTCCTCGCTTTCCGCGTCGGAGAGCTCGTCGAGCTCCATCGAGAACGAGGAGTAGTCGCCGAACATGCCGGAGTACTCGCTCTTTTTCATGATGTGGATCGCGTCCGGCTCGATGAACAGGCCGATCTCGCTGCCCTCGGCGCAGTAGTCCGTGGTCTGGATCATCCACTTAAAGCCGTTGATGTCCACGATGATCTCATAGTGCACGCCCATGAACGTGACCGACGTGACCGTGCCCTGGAGCATGCCCTTTTCCCGGGGAACGATGTCCACGTCCTCCGGACGGACGACGACGTCCACGGCCTCGTTTTTGCCGAAGCCCTTGTCCACGCACTCGAACGTGTGACCCGAGAACGTCACGCGGAAGTCCTCGCGCATGATGCCGTCGACGATGTTGCTCTCGCCGATGAAGTCCGCGACGAAGGCGTTTTTCGGCTCGTTGTAGATATCCGTCGGCGTGCCGATCTGCTGGATGCGGCCCTCGGACATGACGACGATCGTGTCGGACATGCTCAGCGCCTCCTCCTGATCGTGCGTGACGAACACGAACGTGATGCCGGTGGCCTTCTGGATGTTTTTGAGCTCCTGCTGCATGTCCTTGCGGAGCTTTAAGTCGAGCGCGCCGAGCGGCTCGTCGAGCAGGAGCACCTGCGGGTGGCTCACAAGGGCGCGGGCGATGGCGACGCGCTGCTGCTGTCCGCCGGACAGGCGCGTGACGTTGCGCTTTTCAAAGCCCGTGAGCTTCACAAGGCGCAGCATCTCCGTGACCTTCTCCTCAATCTCGCCGCGCGGCACTTTCTTTTCCCGGAGCGGGAACGCCACGTTGTCGAACACGTTCAGATGCGGGAACAGGGCGTAGCGCTGGAACACGGTGTTGACGTTGCGCTTGTGCGCCGGCACGTCGTTGATCCGATCACCGAGAAACATCACGTCGCCGGTGTCGGGCGTCTCAAAGCCGCCGATGATGCGCAGCGTCGTGGTCTTGCCGCAGCCGGAGGGGCCGAGCAGCGTCAGAAACTCGTTGCCATAGATATACAGGTGAATGTCGTCGAGAACCTTGTTCCCGTCGTAGGACTTGGAGATATTCTTGAGCTCAATGATCTTCTTGTTTTTGTCCATGTTTCTTCCTTCCCGCGCGGCTGAATGGAGCAATAAAAAAGCAAGCTGTCCGGATACGCGCCGGAAGCTTGCACAATCAGCCCGCCCCACGCCGGGTATACCGACACAGGGAGGGGATATTCATGGGTTTAGAGTCTTTGCAGCAAAGATTGCTTTACCTACTCTTATTGACCATTTCACAAGTTCGCGGGCGCGACCCGCCTTATAAAACTCGAGCTTTTAACTCCATCAATAAGGCAACATAAAGTTGCCACCGCGCTCATGCGGTATTCGGCATTCGACCCGGCTGTCCGTGTGGCCTTGGCTCGCAAAAGCGAGCGGTCGCATCTTGCTTCGGAAGACTCTAAATGAAAACAGAGCTGAATTTTCCAATTGAGACGCTTTATTTTAGCAAAGTTCGACAGCGATGTCAATGCGAAATTCATTTAAAATGAAGTGGATCTGATTTTCTGTCAAAATCGCTTGCACCCTCTGTTCATACGGTGTATAATATGGTGATTTATCATGCGAAAAGTGTGTTTCTGGAAAGGAGCGGTACAGCATGGACGAAGGCATTCAGAAATTGAAGCAGATCGTTGCCGAGAGCGACAATATCGTCTTTTTCGGCGGCGCGGGCGTCTCGACCGAGAGCGGCATCCCCGACTTTCGCAGCGTGGACGGCCTGTATAACCAGCAGTACAAGTACCCGCCGGAGACCATTCTGAGCCATTCGTTCTTTGCAGCGAACCCGGAGGAATACTATAAATTCCACCGCGCCAAGCTCGTCGTGGACGGCGTGAAGCCGAACCGCGCACACCTAAAGCTCGCCGAGCTCGAGCAGCAGGGCAAGCTCCGTGCCGTCATCACGCAGAACATCGACGGCCTGCACCAGGCGGCGGGCAGCAAGAACGTTCTGGAGCTGCACGGCAGCATCCTGCGCGCCTACTGCTCGCGCTGCGGCAGACCGTACCCCGCCGACGTCATCAACCACGGCGAGGGCGTGCCGAAGTGCGACTGCGGCGGCGTGATCCGTCCGGACATCGTGCTGTATGAGGAGTGCCTGGATGAAAAGGTGCTCGAGACGTCCATCCACTTCATCCGTCAGGCGGACGTGCTCATCGTCGGCGGCACGAGTCTCGCGGTCTATCCCGCGGCAGGGCTCATCAACTACTATCGCGGGGACAAGCTCGTGCTCGTCAATCGCAGCGCCACGCCCTACGACAGCGCGGCAAACCTGATCATCCATGAGAAGATCGGGGATGTATTTTCACAGCTTTAACGGAGGATCGTTATGCGGATCGATGTCCTGGGTGTCGGCTTTGACAGCCTGACAATTGAAGAAGCCGTAACCCGCGCGAAAGCGCTCATGACCGAGCGCCGCGCCGCCTATGTGGTCACGCCGAACCCCGAGATCGTCATGGCCTGCCGCGAGCGCTTGGAGACGATGCAGGCGGTGAACGCCGCCGACCTCGTCCTGCCGGACGGCATCGGCGTCATCTACGGCGCGCGCATCCTCGGCACACCGCTGAAAACAAAGCTGCCCGGCATTGATTTTATCCAGGCGCTCATGGCGGATATGGCCAAAGAGGGGAAGAGCGTGTTTCTTCTCGGTGCCAAGCCCGGCGTCGCGGAGGCCGCGGTGGAAAAGCTCAAAGCGCAGTACCCCGGCCTCGCCGTCGTCGGCACGCAGGATGGCTATTTCAAAGACGACGCGCCCGTCGTCGAGGCGGTGAACGCCGCGCGGCCTGACCTGCTGCTCGTCTGCCTCGGCGCGCCGAAGCAGGAGCTCTGGATGCAGCGCAATCAGAGCCTGCTGAATGTCGGCCTCATGGCGGGCCTCGGCGGCAGCCTCGATGTGTTCGCCGGAAACGTCCGGCGCGCGCCGAAGGCGTTTCAGCGGCTGGGGCTGGAGTGGCTCTACCGCCTGATGAAAGAGCCGAAGCGCATCGGGCGCATGATGAAGCTTCCCAAATTCCTCTTTGCCTGCATCGGCAAAAAACTGAGAGGTCGGTAATTTGACCATGAACCAAGGAAAACTGATCGTTCTGGAGGGCATCGACGGCAGCGGCAAGTCCGCGCAGTACCGCCGTCTGTCAGCCCGCTTCGAGCAGGAGGGCGTCGCCTTTCACAGCATCGTCTTCCCGCGCTATGACAAGGAATCCTCCGCGCTGATCCGCATGTATCTGGGCGGCGAGTTCGGCGCGAATCCGTCGGATGTGAACGCCTACGCCGCGTCCACGTTCTACGCCGTCGACCGCTACGCATCCTATCGCACCGACTGGGGCGGGATCTATGAAAACGGCGGCCTGATCCTCTCCGACCGCTATACCACGTCCAATGCCGTCCATCAGGGCTGCAAGCTCCCGGAAGCGGAGCTGCCGCAGTTTTTCGACTGGCTGTATGATCTGGAGTACAACAAGCTCGGCCTCCCGAAGCCCGACCTTGTGATCTATCTCGACGTCGATATCGAGACCTCCCTCGCGCGCATGGAGCACCGCCAGCAGAAGCATCACACGCAGGCGGACATCCACGAGAAAGACACCCGGTATCTTGCCGACTGCCTCCGGCTCGGACACCTCGCCGCCGCGCACTACGGCTGGCGGGTTGTGCCGTTTAAGACCAACGGCGAGATCCGCGCGCTGGACGAGAAGCACGAGGAGATCTACCGGATCGTAAAAACCGTCCTGTAACCACAAAAAAGGGGACCCCGAAGGGTCCCCGCGCAAAGCCATTTCAGCTTCGCAGAATTTGCGCCTGTAGGCGCAAATAAAGTCCAATCCATTTTCACCGCGCGGCTTCGCCGTGTGGTGAAAATCCCGCTCGCGGAGCGGAGGCGGCTCTCGGTCAAAAGCTTGCTTTTGAGGGCGAGACGCCGGAACGGAGTGCTTTTTTCATCAAAATCCCGCAAAGCGGGCTTTTGATGATTTAGCAGCCGCAGCCGTTGTCGCAGCCGCAGCCGCAGCCGTTGTTGTTGCAGCCGCAGCCGGAGCCGAAGCCGTTGCAGCCGAACAGGAGAATGAGGATCAGAACGATCCAGATCGAGTTGTTGTTGTTGCAGAACATACTGTTTTCCCTTTCTCTGCGCTTGATTTTTGCCTGATTGCCCACCGCGCGCAGCGGCTGGCGGGCAGGGATCCGTTTCAGAAGATTTTTGCGGAGCGGCGCCGGTCTCCGCTTTCGCCCTTATCCTATGCCGCGCCCGATTCGGGCGTGACCGCATACCATCCACCCCGGCAAACAGGAGAATGAATACCATGTCAGAAGAGTTCAAGAATTTCGACGAGCTGTTCCGCGTCGATTCCAAAGAGAACGAGGCCGAGCGCAACGCGCGCGTCCGCAGGGAGGCGCACGCAAAAGAGAGCGCAAAGACGGTCTCCAAGCTCAAAGGCGACCTGAGCGGCAGCAAAAAGAGCGGCGACGTCACGATCAAGCCCAAAAAGAGCGGCAAGTCCGGTAAGATCAAGAGCACGATGGGCGGCAGCGGCGCCAAGCGCTCGGATGCAGGCACCGCCGGCGCCAAATCCGACGCCGGCAAAAGCGCCAAGGCCAAGTCCAAAAAGGCTGACAGCGCGCCGAAAGCGGCTCCGAAGGCTGGCAGCGCTCCGTCCGCGCCGAAGCCGGCTCCGAAGACAGAGCCAAAAGCCGCGCCGGAAAAGAGCGCGCCGGTCGAATCCGCAGCGCATTTCAAGCCGGAGCGGAACCCTGCCGCGCCTGCCGCCGCGCCCAAGCGCACAGCCAGGGCCGAAAAGGCGAAAAAGCGCGAAAAGGAGATTGTCGTTCCCGAAAACTGGACGCCCTCCGATCCGCCGATCCGCCAGCGCAGAGACGGCCGGAGCGGCTGCCTCGGCGGCATCGTGTTCTTTGCGTTCGTGCTGAGCCTGAGCATCATCCTCGCCTGCGTCGGCTGGATGGCAGCCTCCGATGTGCTCGCGCTGAACAAGGAACCCATCACCGCCACCGTCACGCTCGACAAGGCCGAGTTCAAGACCCGCGAGGAAGAGGTCGAGCAGGCCGACGGCACCAAGAAGAAGAAAGAGGTCCGCTACGCGGATCTGGACTATGTGTCCGACGTCCTGAAAGACGCCGGCATCATCGAATACAAGGGCCTGTTCAAGCTCTACTGCCGCTTCGCGCATGCCTCCGGGCAGATCGATCCCGGCACCTATGAGCTGAGCACGAACTTCGATTACCGCGCGCTCGTCAAGAAAATGCAGGTCGGCACCGGCGCCATGGTCACCACCAAGGTCACCATCCCCGAGGGCTTCTCGATGGAGCAGATCTTCCACCGTCTGGAGGAGGAGAACATCTGCTCGTATGACGACCTCATGGACGCCGCCGCGAACTACAAGTACAACTATTCGTTCCTCGATGAGGCGCAGATCGGCAATGCCACGCGTCTGGAGGGCTTCCTGTTCCCGGATACCTATGAGTTCTATCAGGGCATGCAGGCGTCCAGCGCCATCAACAAGTTCCTCGTGAACTTCCACAACCGCCTCACGAAGGAGATCATGGACGTGTCGGCGTCGCACGGCTTCACGCTCCAGCAGACCGTGACCCTCGCCTCCATGATCGAGAAGGAGGCCGCGAATGATGAAGAGCGCGCCCTCATCTCCTCCGTCATCTACAACCGTCTGAACCAGAACATGCCCCTGCAGATCGACTCGACCATCATGTATGTCCTGCCCGAGCACGGCGACGTGCTGACCGAGGAGCAGACGCACATCGACAGCCCGTATAACACCTATCGGAACACGGGCCTGCCGCCCACGCCGATCGCAAACCCGGGTCTTGCGTCCATCAACGCGGCGATCAAGCCCGCGCAGACCAGCTATCTGTACTATGCCCTCGACGCGGAAACCGGCACGCACCAGTTCTTCAACAGCTACGGTGAGTTCCAGGCGTTCGTTGCGCGGCAGAGCTATTCGGGCTGATGAGAGAATCGATGAACCATTCCCTGCCGGAGCTTCTCGCTCCGGCAGGAGATCTGGAGCGCCTGAAAATGGCGCTCCATTTCGGCGCGGACGCGGTGTATCTCGCGCTGGAGCGCTTCGGCATGCGCGCCTTCGCCGGAAATTTTACACCCGAGGGACTGCGCCAAGCCGTGAAGCTTGCGCACGACGCGGGCGCCAAGGTGCATGTGACGTGCAACACACTGCCGCGCGACACGGAGCTGAAAGAACTGCCAGCCGCGCTGGAGTGCATCCAGGACGCGGGCGCGGACGCCGTCATTGCCGCGGACTTCGGCGTGATGCAGATGGTCAAGCGCTATGCCCCGCGCGTCGCGCTGCATGTGAGCACGCAGTTCGGCGTGGTGAATTCCGCGTCGGCATGCGCGCTGCACGACCTCGGCGCTGAGCGCGTCGTGCTCGCGCGCGAGCTGCATCTGGACGAGATCGCCGCCATCCGCGCGAACACGCCCCGCGACCTCGAGCTCGAGGCGTTTGTCCACGGCGCGATGTGCGTGTCCTTTTCCGGGCGCTGCCTCATTTCCAATTACATGACCGGCCGCGACGCCAATCGCGGACAGTGCGCCCAGCCCTGCCGCTGGGAGTACGGACTCGTGGAGAAAAAACGCCCCGGCGAGGTGTTTACCGTCGTCGAGGACGGCGGCACGTTCCTCTTCAACTCCCGCGACATGTGCATGATCGAGCATCTGCCGGAGGTTCTGCGCTCCGGTATCACGAGTCTGAAGATCGAGGGGCGCATGAAATCCGCCTACTACGTCGGCGCGGTCACGAACGCCTATCGCCATGCGCTGGACGCCGCCGTGCGCGGGGAGGCGCTCGACCCGATCTGGGTGCGTGAGACCGAACAGATCAGCCACCGCCCGTACAGCACCGGGTTCTACTTCGGCGAGCCGGGACAGTATACCTCGGAATCGGCGTACCTCTCCGGCGCGGAGTTCTGCGCCGTCGTGGAGGGCGAGCGGCAGGGAAGAGCGTGGCTGACGCAGCGCAACAAGTTTTCCCGCGGGGACGTGCTGGAGCTCATCACGCCCGACGCCCCGCCCGCGACGTTTGTCGCCGCGGATATGCGCGACTTGGACGGCGCGCCGCTTCAAAGCGTCCCGCACCCGATGCAGCCGTTTACGATGCCGCTTCCGATTCAGGCGGCTCCGCTTGCGCTCGTGCGCCGGAAAATGTGCGGCTGACAAGCCCGAACTGTATGAGATTGCGATGATATAAGGAGGACCATCTATGAAACCCTATGGCCTGAACGAGCTGCGCGAGCAGTTCCTGCGCTTTTTTGAATCCAAGGGGCACCTGCGGCTGCCGAGCTTCTCGCTCATCCCGCAGCACGACCAGTCCCTGCTCCTGATTAACTCCGGCATGGCGCCGATGAAGCCCTTCTTCAAGGGCGAGCAGGAGCCGCCGCGCCGCCGCGTGTGCACCTGCCAGAAGTGCATCCGCACCGGCGATATCGAGAACATCGGCAAGACCTCCCGCCACGGCACCTACTTCGAGATGCTGGGCAACTTCTCGTTCGGCGATTACTTCAAGCACGAGGCGATCGCGTGGTGCTGGGAGTTTCTCACGAGCCCCGAATGGCTGGAGATCGACCCCGACCGCCTGTACCCCAGCGTATATGTGGACGATGACGAGGCGTTCAACATCTGGCGCGACGAGATCGGCATCGCCCCCGAGCGCATCACGCGTCTCGGCAAGGAGGATAACTTCTGGGAGCACGGCGCGGGCCCCTGCGGCCCCTGCTCCGAGGTCTACTATGACCGCGGCGAGCAGTACGGCTGCGGCAAGCCCACCTGCGGCCCAGGCTGCGACTGCGACCGCTATATGGAGATCTGGAACAACGTCTTCTCGCAGTTCGACAACGACGGCAACGGCAACTACACCGAGCTTGTGCAGAAGAACATCGACACCGGCATGGGTCTGGAGCGTCTCGCGGTCGTGTGCCAGGGCGTGGACTCCCTGTTCGACGTCGACACCGTCATGAACATCACAAACGAGGTCTCGCGTCTCACGGGCGCGCACTACGGCGACAGCCACAGCGTGGACGTGTCCCTGCGCGTGATCACGGATCACATCCGCTCGTCCGTCATGATGATCTGCGACGGCGTCCTGCCCTCCAACGAGGGACGCGGCTATGTCCTGCGCCGCCTTTTGCGCCGCGCCGCGCGCCACGGCAAGCTCCTCGGCAAGAACGATCCGTTCCTGCATGAGATTGTGGACATGGTCGTGCATGAAAACGAGTGCCAGTACCCGGAGCTGCGCGAGAAGCAGGCGTATATCACGCGCGTGATTCTGAATGAAGAGCAGAACTTCGGCAAGACGATCGACGCCGGCATGGCGATCTTCTCCGATCTTCTGGAGCAGCACAAGGCGGCGGGCCAGAGCGTCTTCTCCGGCAGCGACGCGTTCAAGCTCTATGATACCTACGGCTTCCCGCTCGACCTGACGAAAGAGATGGTCTCCGAGCAGGGGATGACCGTCGATGAAGAGGCGTTCCGCGCGCTCATGGAGGAGCAGCGTGTCCGCGCCAGAAAGGCGCGCGAGGCGCTGGGCGATCTCGCCTGGGCGGGCATCGACCTCGGCCTTGACACCACGCCGACGGCGTTCACCGGCTATGAGAACACGAAAGATACCGGCACGGTCCTCGCGCTCGTGCGCGACGGCGAGGTCTGCTCCGAGCTTCTGGAGGGCAACACCGGCATCGTCGTGCTCGACCGCACGCCGTTTTATGCCGAGATGGGCGGGCAGGTCGCCGACCACGGCGTGATCCGCACCGAGACCGGCACGTTTGCCGTCACCGATGTGCAGAAGGACAAGTCCGGCAAGTTCCTGCACTCCGGCGTCCTGAAAGCCGGCTCCATGGCCGTCGAGCAGCGCGCCGAGACGGAGATCGACCTTGACCGCCGCCGCGCGATCATGCGCGCGCACTCCGCGACGCACCTGCTGCACGCCGCGCTGCGCGAGGTGCTGGGCGACCATGTGCATCAGGCGGGCTCGCTCGTGGAGCCCGACCGTCTGCGCTTTGACTTCACGCACTTCTCCGCCGTGAGCGCGGAGGAGCTCAGCCGCGTGAGCGAGATCGTGACCGCCGCCATTCTGGAGGGGCACGATGTCACGGTAAAGGAAATGTCCATTGAGGACGCCAGAGCGACCGGCGCCGTGGCGCTTTTCGGCGAGAAGTACGGCGACACCGTGCGCGTCGTGGACATGTCCGGCGCGAGCACCGAGCTCTGCGGCGGCACGCATCTGGATAACACCGCAAAGGTCGGCCCGTTCCGCATCCTGAGTGAGAGCTCCGTCGCCTCCGGCGTGCGCCGCATCGAGGCCGTGACGGGCAGAGCGTGCATAGAGCGCGCCGAGGAGGAGCACGCGGAGCTGCTGCGCGTGGCGGAGATCCTGAAGACTAAGCCTGCCTCTCTGCTGGAAAAGGCAGTGAGCTTCATGACGGAGATGAAAAACCTCCGCACCTCGATCGAGAAGATGAAGGATAAGCTGCTCGCGGGCGACGTCGAGCGCTTCCTGTACGCGGCGAAGAATGTCGCGGGCTTCCACATCATCACGGCGACCCGCCCGGATCTCGGCGCAAACGACCTGCGCAAGATGGGCGATTTCCTGCGCGACAAGGACCCGAAGACCGTCGCCGTGCTCGCCACGGTCGCGGGCGAGAAGGTCACGTTTGTCGCCGCCTGCGGCAAGGAGGCCGTCGCCGCGGGCGTCAAGGCCGGTGATCTCGTGCGCGCCGTGTCCGCCGTCGCCGGCGGCAAGGGCGGCGGCAAGCCCGATTCCGCCATGGGCGGCGGCACGGATGTGCTGAAGACCGATGACGCGCTCGCCATTGTGGATAACTTTGTCGCTGAAAGAGTCGGCAAGTGATTGAAACCGTCAGGACCGTTTGTAAGGAGGAACGTACCATGTCCGATTGCCTGTTTTGTAAAATCGCGGCGGGCGAGATCCCCTCGACCTGCCTGTATGAGGATGAAAACGTCTTTGCCTTCCGGGACATCAATCCCCAGGCGCCGGTGCACTTTCTCGTGATCCCGAAGACGCACATCGGTTCGGTTGCTGAGTTGAATGCGGAAAACTCCGCCGTCGTCTCGAAGTGCTTCGAGGTCATCGCCAAGGTGGCGGAGCAGGAGGGACTCACGGGCGGCTACCGCGTGATCTCCAACTGCGGCGCCGACGCCGGACAGACCGTGCATCACCTGCACTTCCATGTCCTCGGCGGCGCGAAGATGGGCGAGAAAATTCTCTGAGAAACGCGGCGGGAAGTCTTGTGCTTCCCGCCGGTTTTTTATATAATGGAACCAGTACAGCAAGGGAGGGATCGTTTTGCGGAGGCTTGCGTGGACGTGCGGCGGCTTCAGCGGAGCGATCTTTTTGGCGCATTATCTGCTCCCGGGAAAGGGTCTGCTGGTGTTTGCGCTCCTCGCCGCCGCGCTGTCCGTCGGCTTTGGGCTCACGGGCAAAGAAACCCTGCGCCGTGCGGTGCTGTGCTGCTTCGGCGCGGCGCTGGGCTTTTCGTGGTATGCCGTTGCCCTGCATCAGATCGCGCCGCTCGAGGCTGTCCCCTGGGAGGAGCGGACGATCACCGCCTGCGTCAAGGAATACCCACGGGCCTATGACGATACGGTGGCGCTCACCGTGCGCGTCACGTCAAAGGATCTCTCCGGCATGACGGCGCGCCTTTCCGACTATGACCGCACGACGGGCGACCTCCGCCCGGGCGATGAGATCACCGCCAAAGTCAAGCTGCGCTCCGGCGCTGTCCGCTATGGGAAGCGGACGGACGCCTATCTCTCCAGGGGCATCCTGCTCTCGGGCTATCTGCGCCAAGCGCCTGTGCGCACCGGCGTCTGGAGCGGGAGATGGATCTATTTTCCGCAGGAGCTGACGCATGCGTTCGTTTCGCGTGCTGAGAGCGTGTTTCCGGGTGACGTCTCGGCGTTCGCCAAGGCGCTCATGCTGGGCGAAAAACAGGCGCTGTATGACGATAATCTCGATATTCCGCTGCGCAGTGCGGGCATCATGCACGCCGTCGCCGTGTCGGGCATGCATCTGGCGTTTCTGCTGGGCTTCTTCCGGCTCGTCGGCGGCGGAGGGCGGCGCGCCGCGCTGCTCACGATCCCGGCGCTCGCGGTGTTTGTGCTCATGGCGGGGGCTTCGCCCTCGGTCGTGCGCGCGGCGATCATGGCGTCGCTCTTTCTGCTCGCGCCGGTGTTCGAGCGCGAGACCGACCCGCCTACGGCGCTTGCGGGCGCGCTGGCGGTGCTGCTTGCGCTGAATCCCTTTTGCGCCGGAAGCGCGAGTCTTCAGCTCTCGTTCGGCGCGCTGCTGGGCATGCTCCTCGTGACCGGGCGGCTGCATCAGCGCTGGTACAGCGCCGTGCGCATCCCGGACAGGAAGCTGCTTGCGCCCGTGAAGCGCGTGTGGCGGTATCTCGCCGCGACGCTCGCCACGACGGTCGGCGCGATGCTCTTTACGATCCCGCTCTCGGCGCTGCGCTTCGGCACCGTCGCGCTCGCCGCGCCCGTGACGAATCTTCTGATCCTCTGGCTGCTTCCGGCGGCGTTCATCGGGTGCTACGCGGCAGTGCTGCTGTCGTTCATCGTGCCGGCGCTCGGCGCGGCGGCGGGCTGGGTGACTGCGTGGGCGCTGCGGTATGTGCTGCTGATCGCCAAAGCCCTCGGCGGCATTCGCGCCCTGCAGCTGTCTGCGGACGATCCGCGCATTGCCGTGTGGCTTGCCGCCGTGTACGGAATCTTCTTCCTCGCGTGGCGATGGCGCCGGTTTCAGAGATGGAAATACCTTGCCGCAGCCGCGCTGTCGGCAGCGCTTCTCGTGCTCGCCGTGTCGCTCACGCGCGCGGAGAGCCTTTCCACGCCGCGCCTTTCGGCGCTCGACGTGGGGCAGGGGCAGTGTCTCGTTCTCTGCAGCGGCGATCAGACCGTGATGGTGGACTGCGGCGGCGGGGCGATGAATGAAAATGCCGGTGACATTGCCGCGCAGTATCTGTGCGCTGCGCAGCGCGGACGCGTGGACACGCTCTTTCTGACGCATCCGCATGAGGACCATGTCAACGGCGTCTGCCGTCTGCTGCTTCAGGTCCCGGTGGAGCGGATTATCATTCCCGCTGCCGCCGACCCCGAGGGGAAAGAACTCAGCCGGATCATCCGGACCGCGAACGAATGCGGCGTGGAGGTTGTCCGTCAGTCGGAGGACGGGGACTATGTCTTCGGCGATCTGAGGGCGCATCTCTTTGTCGCCGTCGGGCGCGAGGAAGAGGACGGCTGCATGCTGCTGCGCATCTCCCGCGGGGATTACGACACGCTCATCACCGGAGACGTGACCGTCAGCGTGGAGAATGCGCTCGCGGAGCAGGCCGATCTCTCCGATACCGAGCTTTTGATCGCCGGGCACCACGGCTCTGCGCACGCCACGGGCGACACGCTGCTGGACGCGCTGGACGCCGAAACCGCGATCATCTCCTGCGGCTACAATTCCTACGGACATCCCGCTGCAGAAACCCTTTCGCGTCTGCGGGCGCATGAAATAACGATTTACCGCACGGATCAGGACGGTACCGTCACCGTGCGGATGGAGTGAACACTATGGCTCAAAAGAAAAAACAGGAACGGGGCGCAGTCTACCGCGACGAGGTGCGCCGCCTCCGCGCCGAGGGGCCGGAGCGGCTGTATGTGCTCTGCGGCGAAGAGGAATACCTGCGCGAGCAGTTTCTCGCGGAGCTGAAAAAGATCTGCCTCCCCGGCGGGGAGGACGATTTCAGCTACCACCGCTTTGACGGCGCGACGCTTTCGCTGAGCGCCCTTTCGGATGCGGTGGACGCCGTGCCGTTTCTGACCGACCGCACGCTTCTGGAGGTGCGCGGGTACGACACGAATAAGCTCGCCGAGGCGGACGCAAAGCGCCTGATTGCCCTCACGGAGGATCTGCCGGACTACTGCACGCTGGTGTTCGTCATGGACGGCGCTTTCGCGCTCGACGGGCGGCTGAAGGTCTCCAAGGCGCTTCAGAAGCAGGGACGCGTGCTGGCCTTTCAGGGGCAGGACAGCGCCACGCTCGTCAAGTGGGTGGCGCGCCGTTTTGACGCCGTGGGAAAGCGCGTCACCGTGCCGGACGCGGAGTATCTCATCATGATCACGGGCGGACTCATGAACCGCATGATCCCCGAAATCGAAAAGGTGGGGGCTTTTGCCAGAGGCGAGGCGGTCACGCGCGCAGACATCGACGCCGTGGTGCAGAAGGTGCCGGACGCCGTCGTGTTTGAGATGACGGATCTCATCGCCGAGCGGCGGGGTGACGCCGTCATGCAGAAGCTCTCCGAGCTCCTCTCCGATAAAAACAACGATCCCATCGCGCTGCTTGCGGCGGTGGGCAACCAGATGCGCCGCCTCTATGCCGCCAAATGCGCGCAGGCGGAGCGGCTGAGCACCTCCGACCTCATGGCGCTGTGCGGTGTGCGGTATGATTTCATCGCCCAGAAGCTCGCCCGGAGCGCGCGCGGCTACTCCATGCGTCAGCTTGAGCGCGCGGTGCAGCTGTGCGCCGAGACGGACTTTGCCATGAAGCGCTCCGGCACGGACAACGCTGAACTCTTAAAAGAGCTCCTGCTGCGCCTGCTCGCGGAGGCAGAGGCATGATCCGCGTCAAAGAGGCCATCGTCGTCGAGGGACGGTATGACGCCAACACCCTGCGCCAGATCGTGGATGCGCCCGTGTTCGAGACGGGCGGCTTCGGCGTGTTCAACGACCGCGAGCGCTTAAAGCTCCTGCGCCTCGCCGCCGAGACGCGCGGGCTCATCATCCTCACGGATTCGGACGGCGCGGGCTTTGTCATCCGGCGGTATCTCTCCGGCGCGATTGATCCGAAGCGCGTCAGACACGCCTACATCCCCGACGTCTACGGCAAGGAGCGCCGCAAGCGCACCGCCTCCAGGGAGGGAAAGCTCGGCGTCGAGGGCATGCGCCCCGAGGTGATCGTAGAGGCTCTTCGCCGCGCCGGCGCGACAATCGAGGGCGAGGGCTCCGGCCGCGCCCCCGGCGGCATCACAAAGGCCGACCTCTACGCCGCCGGACTCTCCGGCAGACCCGACAGCGCTGAACGGCGGCGCGCGCTCTTAAAGGCGCTGGATCTCCCCGAGCGCATGAGCCCGAACGCCATGCTCCGCGCGCTGGAGCTGCTCTACACACGCGAGGAGTTCCGGGCGAAGTTTGTTGAATGAAAAAACCCCGCTGTCATCTTACAGCGGGGTTTTCCTTAGTCTGTATGTTTTTCCGGCAGAACCAGATCCGCGCCCGTGTGCCGTCTCCGCATCGTGGATCGCCTCACAGACGGCCGAGACGCCGTCTAAGTCTGATGCCGCCGCCGGACGGATCACCATCTCGATCGCCTTCTTTCTTCACAGGGATACATAATTCCAGCATAGAATCAGACGGAAAACCGGCGAATTCGATATTTTGCGGCGTATCCCAACGATCTTCCACAATTTCTTGTATTTTTTTCGTGCATTCCGGTGGCGGATGTGTTATACTAAATTTACATAACATTGTTTTCGAGAGGAGACGCCCTATGAAGTGCCCGTTTTGCGGTTTTGCCGAGAGCAAAGTCATCGATTCCCGTCCCGCCGAGGAGGGCGCGACGATCCGCCGCCGCCGCGAGTGCCTTGCCTGCTCCAAGCGCTTTACCACATACGAGATCGTCGAGAGCCTGCCGCTCGTGGTCATCAAGCGCGACGGCAGCCGCCAGTCATTCGACAAGAGCAAGCTCATCAACGGCATGGTGCGCGCCTGCGATAAGCGCAAGGTGCCGCTGTCCGTTCTGGAGGAGATTGCCGACGAGATCGAGCAGCAGCTCCAGAGCGCTCTGGAACGCGAGATCACGACCGAGGAGGTCGGCGAGCTGGTCATGCGCCGGCTGAAAGATGTGGACGAGGTCGCCTACGTCCGCTTCGCCAGCGTGTACCGCCAGTTCAAGGATATCGACACGTTCATGCAGGAGCTGACGAAGATCCTCAACAGCAGAGATTAAGCGTTTTCCCGCGCCGCAAAATAGACCTGCCCGCTGTCGCTCAAAAGCAGGAGGTACACGTCCTCGCTGTGCTCCGCGCCATGGCGGGCTAGCTCTGCGTCGAGCCAGCGCTGATCCCTGCCCATGCGTCTGAGGTTTTTTGACAGTACCCGCCCGTCGGAAATCACGGCGGTGAAGCGCCCTGTGTCCTGCGGCGTCAGGTTCATCAGCTGCGCGGTCACGGGCCTGTTCTCCGCGCTCAGGATCACGTTCAGCTGTCCGCTCGTCTCCAAAACGGCGCGCGCGACGCTGGCGATATCCTCCACGCCCTGATTGCGCAGCTCCTGCAGAAGCTCCTCCGGCGTGAAGCGGTTTCGCTGCATTTCCCGCTGCATGATCTTCCCGTTTTCGATGATGACGCTCGGCCTGCCGAAGAGCGCGAGCCGGAGCTTCACGCTCCTGAGCGCCGCGACCGAGAGCAGGTATTCCAGCACGAACAGCAGCAGCACCGGCGCGATTCCCCGCGTCAGCGGCACGTCCGCATTCTCGATCGGAATCACCGCGACGTCCGCCACCAGCACCGTCACCACCAGCTCCGACAGCTCCAGATCGCCCAGCTGCCGCTTTCCCATCAGGCGCATCGACGCAATGATCACGGCATAGACGATCGCTGTGCGCAGCAGAACCACACCCATAAAAACCCCACCTTTCTCCGGCTTAGTATGCGCGTGCCGGGCGGGAACTATACAGGAGTGAACCAACTTGAAGTTTACGAAAATGCAGGGCTGCGGCAATGACTATATCTATGTCAACGCCCTCGAGGAGACCGTCGCAGATCCCTCCGCCGCCGCAATGCGCCTCTCCGACCGCCATTTCGGCATCGGCGGCGACGGGCTGGTGCTGATCCGCCCGTCGGAGAAGGCGGATTTTTTCATGGATATGTACAACGCCGACGGCTCGCGCTCCGAGATGTGCGGCAATGCCATCCGCTGCGTGGGCAAATACGTCCACGACCGCGGACTCACGGAGAAAACCGAGCTCACGATCGAGACGCTCGGCGGCGTCAAAACGCTCTGGCTCACGCTGGAAAACGGCGCGGTCAGCTCCGTGCGCGTCTGCATGGGCGAGCCGCGGTTTGCAAGCGCCGAGATCCCCGTCGCGGATGACGCGCCGACGTTTTTGCGCCGGTCGATCGAGGTGTGCTCGCGCCAGTGGCAGGTAAGCGCCGTGAACACCGGAAACCCGCACTGCGTCGTCTTCACCGAAGACCCCTACGCGCTGGACTTTTCGCGCATCGGCCCGGCGTTTGAGCACCATCCGGTGTTTCCCGCCCGGGCGAATATCGAGTTTGTAAAGGTCATCGACCACAATACGCTCAAAATGCGCGTCTGGGAGCGCGGCAGCGGCGAAACGCTCGCCTGCGGCACGGGCGCCTGCGCCTCGCTCGCGGTGTCGGCGCTGCTGGGCAAAACGGGTGACGAAGCCGATGTGCTGCTCACCGGCGGGCGGCTGCACATCGCGTGGGATCGCAAGGACAATCTGCTTTACATGACCGGCCCCGCCGAATTTGTGTTCGACGGCGAGGTCACGCTCTGATTCTGGATAGGGAGGTATGCATTTATGAGACAGATTATCGACGATACGAATGTTGTGTTTGCCAAGGCCGCCGCTGCGGTTGCCGCGCTCGTGGAGCGCAAGCCTGACGCCGTCATCGGCATCACGGAGGTGGACATGCCGGAGACGTTCTTTGCCGCGCTTCGCGACAGCGGCGTGTCCTTTGCCAATGTCACGTTCTGCAATGCCTGCGAGCTCTCCGGCGAGGCCGGGCAGGGCGCTCAGGCGCAGGCGGCAAAGCTGCGGGCGCTTTTGTATGACGCGGTGCAGCCCGGAAAGGTGCTGCTGCCGACGATGGAGGACTATGACGCCGCGATCCGCGCCGCCGGCGGGATGGATCTCGTGATCCTCGGCATCGGGGAGCGCGGGCACATCGCTTATGATGAGCCGGGCGTGGACTTCGGCACCGGCACGCACGAAAACAAGCTCGCCGACGTCACGCGCAATGCGCTCGCGGAAGCGTTCGGCGGCATCGACAATGTGCCCACCCACGGCGTCACCATGGGCATTGCGACGATCTTCGCGGCAAAGCAGATCATGCTGCTCGCGTTCGGCGAGGATAAGGCCAACGCCGCGCAGAAAACGCTGGAGGGAAGACCCGAGACATTCATCCCGGCGTCGTTTTTGCAGTTGCACACAGATGTGTCCGTGTATCTGGACCGCGCCGCCGCCTCGAAAATGGGCTGACCAAAAAGAAACAGCGCTGCCCCCACATTGCATGATGCAAGTGGGGGCAGCGCGGCTTTTTTCAATTGTTTTCCGAATAATAATCGTCGTCCGACAGCGCGTCCGAGAGCGCTATGCGGAAATCGCGGGCGCATTCCTGTGCGTCCGGCTTTGCGGGGGCGTGCAGTATGGCTTTTCCCGAGGCCGCCAGCGGCAGAATGACATGTACGGCCGCGCCGCTTCCGCGGCTGCTCTCGATCAGCAGCGAGCCGCCCAGATCTTCCGCGGCGGCAAAGCAGACCGGAAGCCCGTAGCCCGCGTGCTGCTGCCGGGCATGGGGAAGCACGCCCATGCTGTAAGCGTGAAAGATATCCGTGAGCACGCCGTCGGGGAAGCCCGAGCCCGTGTCGTGGACGCGCAGATGCACGGTGCGCGTGCCTTTCGTGAGGCTTACGGTGACGTTGTCCCTGCAGCTCTTGATCGCGTTGGACAGCAGATTCAGCAGGAGCGTCTCATAAAGCTCCGGGCTCATGCGCACGCCGCAGGCGGATTCCGGCAGCGTGAGAGAGACGCGGATGCCCCGGCGGTCCAGCAGGGTCTGCACGTTCTCCAGAATGGAGCCGGTGAGCGCCGCGCAGTCCACGACGTGCTCGGCGGGATGGACGCCGCCCTGCAAAAGCTGCTGAAGCGTGCTCGCGTTTTGCACCCAGCGCCGCAGCTGATCGGTCGCGTGCTCCAGCCGCGCCGCGTAGTGCCGGAATGTGAGATCCTCCCGTTCGGCGGCTGAGGCGGAAAAGTAGGCCGAGGAGAGCCCGAGCTCCAACGAAAACAGATCGCTCGGCACCAGAATGTGCGGAAACGGCACGTCCCTGCGCACGGGCACAAGCCGGAAGATCCGCAGTCCGGGCATGGACGAGAGCACGACGCAGAACGCCTGCCCCTTGATTTTTGCCGTGGCAAAAAACGCGCTCGCCTGATGCAGCGCCACGTGCTCCGGCAGGAGCCTGCGGATGGCAGTGCCGGGGATCACATCGCCGAAGAGCGTTCTTGCCGCTTGATTCAGAAACCGTACGGTTCGTCCGCTTACGCCGATCACCGGCTGTGCGTCCTGCTCATAGAGCAGGGAAATTGCTTCCATCGAGGCTGTTTTCTGCATCTTTTTACACCACCTTATATTGAAATTGAAGCACATTTCAAGGCGTATTTCAAGTGCAATTGCACCGCCTCTGCGGAAAAAGCGACAGCCCCTTGTGCATTTTGTGATAAAATGCGCAATCTTTCCGGCCTCAGAGCGCGGATTCCTCGGCAAAGTGGAAAACCTTTCTTGAAAGTGAAAGAATTTATTGCGCTTTTCTGGAAAATGTAATAGAATGAACCCATGAGTCAGAAATCTCACAAATACTGAGATCACTGGTAATATTTTAGGAGGTATCTCAATGAGCATCAAAGTTGGTATCAATGGTTTCGGCCGCATCGGCTCCCTGGCCTTCCGCGCCGCCATCAAGTCCGACGATATCGAGGTCGTTGCCATCAACGCCCCCGGTCATCCCGCTTCCCACATCGCTTACTGCGTAAAGTATGATTCCGTTCACGGCCGCTTCGACGGCGAAGTCGTCGGCAACGACGAGGACAGCACCGTCACCGTTAACGGCAAGGTCGTGAAGGTCCTCTCCGACAAGACCTATCGTGACGCCACCCTCATCCCCTGGGGCGAGCTTGGCGTCGAGTACGTGCTCGAGTGCACCGGCGTGTATCTGGAGAAGGCGAAGGCTCAGGCGCACATCGACGCCGGCGCGAAGGTCGTCGTCATGTCCGGCCCCGCGAAGGACGACACCCCGATGTTCGTCTGCGGCGTCAACCTCGACAAGTACACCCCCGACATGCAGTTCGTCTCCAACGCTTCCTGCACCACCAACTGCCTCGCGCCCATCACCAAGGTCGTCAATGACAACTTCGGCGTTGTCGAGGGCCTGATGACCACCGTGCACGCCTCCACCGCCACCCAGGCCATCGTGGACGGCTTCCCGAAGAAGAAGGATCTGCGCGGCGCGCGTTCCATCTACAACAACATCATCCCCTCCAGCACCGGCGCTGCGAAGGCTGTCGGCAAGGTCATCCCCGAGCTCAACGGCAAGCTCACCGGCATGTCCATGCGCATCCCCGCTCCGGACGTCTCCGTTGTTGACGTGACCTTCCGTCTCGAGAAGGCCGCCACCTACGAGGAGATCTGCGCCGCTATGAAGGCCGCCTCCGAAGGCCCCATGAAGGGCGTTCTGGAGTATGTCGACGATCAGGTCGTCTCCTCCGACTTCCGCACCGATCCGCACACCTCCATCTTCGACGCGCAGGCCGGTATTGCCCTGAACGGCAACTTCGTCAAGCTCGTCGCCTGGTACGACAACGAGTGGGGCTTCTCCAACAAGATGCTCGACCTCACCCGTCACATCGACTCCGTCCGCAAGACGCATTCTCAGCATTCTGCTCGTGCTGTGCATGGCGGCAGCGCTGCTGCCCTTTGCCTGCCTGACCGAGGACGCAGCAGCAGCGGAGGAGATCACCTATACCGTGCTGATCCTGGACGCCGGCGGCACGTTCAGCTTCCGCTACGACGGCAAGGAATTCTATAAGGCGGATTCCGCGATCGACGAGGTGAAGCAGGCCGCGTCCACGTTCCTGCTGGATGTGATCAAGGCAAAGGGCAAGAACTATGTCGCCGTGATCTCCTATAACGAGACGGCGACGGTCGTCTCCGATTTCACGGATGATCTGGAGGGACTGCGGCAGAAGGTCAACGGCATCAGCGCCTCCGGACAGCGCAACATCGCCGCTGCGCTGGATGCTGCGGACGCTCTGCTCAGCAAGGCGCCCAGTGCCGCGAACGTGAAAAAGAGCGCGGTGCTCTTCACCACCGGAAGCTCCTATTGCGGCGAGTACAGCAGCACCGGACACTACAACAGCAGCACCATCGCCAGCACCTGGTACAGCCTCTCAACGGGCGTCGAGTTCTATAAGTACGGCAACGTTGCATACAGCGCCGCAGCGAATCTGAAAAAGCAGGCGGATCTGTATGTGATCGGTCTGTTCGGGACGATGGACGGCGTTCCGTCCAGAGGCAAGGATATCGTCCAATACTTCCGGATCCTGGCGCGGGATCTTGCCTCTGCGGAGGAGGTCTTCTTCGAGTGTGAAGATCCCGATGAACTGGATCTTGCGTTCGGCGATGTGGCAGACTCTGTCACGGACATCGTCTCGTTCCCGTTTGACGATGTGAAGCATTCCGACTGGTATTACCGCGCCGTCAAATATGTCTGGAAGCACAACCTCATGTCCGGCACGGCGACCAACCGCTTCGATCCGGAGCTCACGACCACGCGCGCCATGATCGTGATGGTGCTCTATAACTTCGAGGGCCAGCCCGCAGTCGCGAAGCGCAGCTCGTTTGCCGATGTAGCGGCGGGCGAGTGGTATGATAACGCCGTGGCATGGGCGGAGCAGAACAAGATCGTCAACGGCGTGACGGAGGAGCTCTTCTGCCCGACAACCAACATCACGCGCGAGCAGATGGCGGCGATCCTGTATCGTTACAGCGCCTACAAGGGCTTTGACGTTGCCGCCCGCGCCGATATCTCCGCGTTCCGTGACGCCTGGCAGATCAGCGATTACGCCGTGGAGTGCATGCAGTGGGCGAATGCCCGCGGCTACATCAACGGCACGACCGACACCACGCTCTCACCGATCGCCTACGCCACCCGCGCGCAGGTCGCCACGATCTTCCAGCGCTTCTTCCAGGACGTGCTGTAAAAGCGCCGACCGACCAAAAACCGCTCTGTGAAAACAGAGCGGTTTTTCTTGTATATCGACATCAAAAAACTTGTTAGCTGTTAGGATTTCCTTTCCCATGGGCATCGGTCAGAAAATACCTGACAAATATAAATCCTAACAGTAAAATAATCCCTTCCAACACATAAAACAGTCCTAATTCTGCGGTTCCATAGCTCGAGGCAGGAGCCCCTTCTACAGAGCGTTCTCCGAGCACATCCTCGAGATCCTCATCCGGAATTTCGGCACCGTTTCGATAATACTTCGTTTGGAAAGGAGAGATGGAAACGCTGTCGGCAATCTCGGTGAAATGCAGGAATGGCGCTCCCTGATATTCGATTCTGCGAATCAAGGACGGATCCTCCTGAAACGGATTTTGCCCGGATTTGTTATTGAACCCGCAAACGCCGTACGCATCGATTTCGGAAAGATCATTTACACAATATGTGACACAGTATTTCGCCGATCCGATTGTTACGACGGCCGCGTTGACCCATCTGTAGTCAGAGTCATCACAGCCGACAAATCTGTAGTTCCCGAATATGCCCTTCTCAAGACAGGCAAGCCCGCATGCGCCGGGATATTCTTTTTCTCCGTAGAGCACGTACAAACGGTTCCCAATCGCCTGTCTCTCCAAAATATCGGCTGAAACTTCATCATTGAAATGGTATGCATTGATTGCCCCCTCAAGGTCAGCCGTAGAGTCTACGGACACATCAAATTCATGCATATAGAATCCAACGGCGCATGCAAGCGTTATGACGGCAGACAAAACAGCGCAGAGTATTTTTTTAATGATATGCCTGTCATTCATAAGGGAGATCAGCTTTTGCGCTGTAACCGTCACTTGTTTTTTGGAGATATCGTCTCCTGCAATGCGCTCTGCGCCAAGAAGCTCCGCAACGTTGATGTTCAGCACTTCGCAGATACCCGGAAGCAGCGCATAATCAGGCATCGTCTTTCCCGTCTCCCAACGGGAAACAGATTTCTGACTGACACCAAGCTTCTCGGCGAGCTGCTCCTGCGTGAGTCCGTTCTCTTTTCGGATGTCCCGAATGAAAGAGCCGATCTTTTCCTGATTCATTTATTCCGCCTCCTTCCGTACCTGCCTCTATGATATATCCGAAAGACAAAAATGTACAGGACATGAAGTGAGTATTTGATGATCGGGCATCTAAAAGCCGATGAAAGGGATTGTGTCCCTGAAAAATCTGTGATATGATAACCATGCTTTCCTGCTGCCGAGTAGGGGAGCCGGTGTTTGTTTCCCATCATTAGGCCTTTGAAGATGTGGAGCAAGCGCCTTTTTTTGTTTTTGGGAGGTACGGCTATGGATTGGGTGATTCTCACGATCGCGGGACTGCTGGAGTGCTTCTGGGCGACGTTCATGAAGCTCTCTGACGGCTTTACAAAGCCCGGCTATACGATCCTCACGGTCATCGGCATGATCGCGAGCATGGCGCTTCTGGCGCACGCGACGAAGACGCTGCCGCTCGGCACGGCCTACGCCATCTGGACGGGCATCGGCGCGGTCGGCTCGGTCGTGGTCGGCATTTTGCTGTTTAAAGAACCCGCCACCGCCGCGCGCATCCTCTTCGCCTCACTCATCGTCGTCGGCCTTGTGGGCTTAAAGCTCACGGCCGGGGAATAAAGAAAACCGCCGCATTCGCAGTTGCGCGAGCGCGGCGGCTTTTTATGTGGTTTCAGACGATGATAAGCTGCTTGGGGGACTTCGTGAAGACCTCCGCGCCGTCCTTCGTCAGGTGCATCACGTCCTCGATGCGGACGCCGAAGTGACCCGGAATGTAGATGCCCGGCTCAGCCGAGCAGACGGTGTGCTCCGGCATGGGGAATTCGTTCGTCGGCGTGCAGTTCGGCGCCTCGTGGATGTCCAGACCCAGGCTGTGACCGAAGCTGTGCGTGAAGTATTCGCCGTAGCCGGCCTCCGTGATCACGTCGCGGGCGGCGCCGTCGATGGCAGCGCCAGTCACGCCCGCGCGGGCGATCTCAATGCCCGCGAGCTGTGCGCGCAGCACCGTGTCATAGACCTTTTTCATCTCGTCGGTCGCATGACCGACGGCGACGGTGCGCGTCATGTCGGAGCAGTAGCCGCCCTTGAGGCAGCCGAAGTCCATCGTCACGAAGTCGCCCGCTTTCACCTTCGCGTCCGAGGGCACGCCGTGCGGCATGCTGCCGCGCGCGCCCGCGACGACGATGGGGTCGAAGGAGACGGCCTCCGCGCCGCGCAGCAGCATCTGATAGACGAGCTCCGCTGCGATCTCGCGCTCGGTCACGCCGGGGCGGATGTGCTTCAAAACCTCGGCAAACGCGGCGTCCGTGATGTCCTGCGCCGCGCGCATGTATTCCAGCTCGTGCGGCTGCTTCTGGGAGCGGAGCCGGTTGATGATGCCCTGCGCGCTCTTCAGCTCGCGCTCGAGCACCTTTTCATACAGCGTGAACTGCTGGTGTGTCAGACAGCCGTCCTCCGCGCCGAGGGCGGTGATGTTGTGCTCGTCGAGGATCTGCTTTAGGAGCTTGCGCGCGGGGTGGGCCTGATCGCAGAGCAGCACCTCGGCGCTGTCGCCGATGGCGGCGCGGCAGGCCTCGATGTAGCGGCCGTCGATGATGACGTAGGCTTTCTCCGCCGTCACGAGCACCATGCCGTCCGAGGACGGAAAGCCGCAGGCGTAATAACGGTTTTTGGGGTCGATGAGCAGCAGCGCTTCAAGGTCGGCTGCCGCGATCGCGGACTGGATGCGTTCAAGATTCTGCATAATGGATTCCTTTCTTCCCGCTGCCGTCGCGGGGATCTGTATCGATATCGCGTGTGTAAAAGATGCCTGAAGTTTCGATTTTTGGCATTGCTTTTCGACAGCTCAGACACTATAATACAAATGATATCCTTATTACTATACCACATTCCCTCGGAGAAGAATATGAAAAATATTAAATTTCTTTCGCTGATCTGTTTGCTTTGCATCGTTTTTTCGCTTTTTACGCCGGTTCTTGCGGTCAGCTTTGATCCGGATGAGCCGACCGTGACCGAGACGCCGGCGGAATCCGCCGCGCCCGAGTCGGAAAGCGGGAAACCGTCTGATGCCAAGCCGACCGCTGCGGGCACCGACGTTGTCGCCGGAGCGGACGTGGTGAAAGCGCCGGAGATCACCGCGCGCAACGCGCTGCTGCTGGATCTGGATTCCGGCGTTGTCTACTTCTCCCGAAAGCCTGATGATCGCGCCTATCCCGCGAGCCTGACGAAGATCCTCACCGTGCTGCTCGCCGTGGAGGCGGTCGAGCGCGGCGAGCTGGATCTCAAGGCCGAGATCACCGCCGGCGACGACTGCCTGCAGGGACTCGACGAGCAGTCCAGCACCGCCGGGATCGTGCCGGGCGAGAAGATGATGCTGGAGGACTATCTCTACTGCGCCATGATCTCCTCTGCAAACGAGGCGTGCAACGTCATTGCCAGGACCGTATCCGGCAGCATCCCCGCGTTCGTTGAGCGTATGAACGCCCGCGCGCAGGAGCTCGGCTGCACGGGCTCGCATTTCGTCAATCCCCACGGCATGCCCGATGACGACCACTACACCACCGCCTCGGATCTCGCGAAGATCACGCGCGAGGCCATGCAGCATGAGCTGTTTGTGACGATCTGCGATACGCTCTCGCGCACCGTGCCCGCCACGAACAAGTCCGACACGCGCGAGCTGCAGAACACCAACGGTCTCATCAATCCCAATTCCATCATGTATCCCGGCTACTTCTATGAACCGGCCTCCGGCGTCAAGACCGGTCACACCTCTGCCGCGGGCTACTGCCTGGTCTCCACCGCGCAGCAGGATGATATCCGCATGCTGTGCATCGTGCTCGGCTCGGGGGAGGGCGTGCGCGCCAACGGCACCACGGACTACTATAACTTCACCGACACGATCACGCTCTACCGCTGGGTGTTCGACAATTTCAGCCGTCAGACGATCCTGGGCAGCTCCGAGCTCGTGGGCAGCGCGGCCGTCGAGTTCGGCAGCGATACCGACAGCGTGTCCCTGCGCCCGCAGAGCGATATCGCGGCGGTGCTCCCGAACAACGTCTCGCTCGACGATTATGAGCGCAAGGTGACCGTCTATTCCGAGCGCGACAATACCACCGTCACCGCGCCTGTCGCGGCGGGGGACGTCCTCGGCGAGATCTCCATCGAAAAGGACGGCACGGTCTACGGCACGGTGCCGCTCGTCGCCGCGGTGGACGTGGAGCTTTCGCGCGGCGCGTTTCTGCGCTCCGGTCTCCAGTCGTTCTTCGCGCACCCGGTCGTCATTGTTCTGCTTGCTGCGGCGGTGCTCGTGATTGTCCTGTATATCGTGATGCTCGTCCGCTATCAGAAGCGCCAGAAGGCCCGCAAGCGCGCCGCCGCGCGCGCCCGCCATGAGGCCAGCATCAACCGTGAGCATCAGGCGCGCGACGAGATCATGCGCGAGCTCACGCGCGATACCGAGTCGCGCCGGAGATAATCTTAACAAATACTTAAAAGATTTACAACTTTTACAAAATGATGGCTTGCAAGTGCTTAACAATCATGTTATAATATTGTCGATTTTGAGATAAAGCGTGTAATTGCATCTAAAACTTGCATTTTTTCGTAGGAGGCCACCGTGAAACGTATCAAAGTATCGAATAATGTTATCAGAAGAATGCCGCGCTATCTCCGCAAGCTGGATGATCTCAGCGCAGCAGGCGTCGAGCGCATTTCTTCCGGTGAGCTAGGCCGCCAGATGGGGCTTACGCCGTCCCAGATCCGCCAGGACTTCAGCTGCTTCGGCGAGTTCGGCCAGCAGGGCTACGGTTATAATGTCGTCGCGCTCCGCGGCGAGATCGCAAAGATTCTCGGCATGGACCGCAGCTATTCCGCCGTCCTCGTCGGCGTGGGCAACATCGGTCGTGCGCTGATGGAAAACTTCTGCTTCGAGCAGTACGGCTTTACGCTCAAGGGCGCGTTCGATATCAACCCCGAGCTCATCGGCCAGGAGGTCCACGGCGTCACCGTGCACAACTTCAGCGAGCTCGAGCCCGTTCTCTCGCAGCTGCAGCCGGACGTCGCGGTGCTCTGCGTACCGAAGAGCATGGCAAACTCCATTGCCAACGAGGTCGCCAAGGCCGGCGTCCCCGCCATCTGGAACTTCACGAACATCGAGCTGCAGTTTGAGGAAGAAGCGCCGATCATCGAGAACATCCACTTCTCCGACAGTCTGCTCACCCTCGGCTACTATCTTGCCGAGAGCATGGACGAAGCAGCCGCCCGCGCTGCCCGCAGCAACCACGCCTGAATCCAAAACCGTTTCGGGGCTGTCTCGTTTGAGGCAGCCCCGTTGTTCTTTATCTGTCAGGAGGAATACCATGTCTGATACCATAGCCGCCATTGCGACGGGCAATGTCGTCTCCGCCATCGGCATCCTGCGCGTCTCCGGCGACGAGACGCTCTCGGTCATCGACCGCGTCTTTTTCCCGGCGAACGGCAAGCCCATGTCGTCTGCGCGCGACCGCCAGCTTGTCTACGGCGCGCTGCGCGACGAGACCGGCGCGACGCTCGATCTCTGTCTCTGCACGATCAGCCGCGGCCCGCGCAGCTACACCGGCGAGGACACCGCCGAGCTCCAGTGCCACGGCTCGCCCACGGTGCTGCGCGCGGGGCTGCAGGCGCTCTTTGCCGCGGGGGCGCGGCAGGCGCTCGCGGGCGAGTTTTCCAAGCGCGCGTTTTTGAACGACCGCATGGATCTCACGCAGGCGGAGGCGGTCATCGATCTCATCCATTCCGAGACCGCCGAGGCCGCGAAGAACGCCGCGGGCCAGCTCGCCGGCGCCGTCACGCGCCGGGCAGGGGAGATCTATGCCGCGCTCACGGATATTTCGAGCCATTATCACGCTGTCATCGATTACCCGGACGAGGACATTCCGGACTTTCAGCTTCAGGCGTACAGCGACACACTCCGGAGTGCGATCGATACGCTCGGGCGTCTGCTGCGCACGTTCTCGCGCGGTCAGCTGCTGCGCGACGGGCTGCCCGCCGTGATCCTCGGCCGCCCGAACGCGGGCAAATCCTCGCTTCTGAATGCGCTTCTGGGCTATGACCGCGCCATCGTCACGGATATTCCGGGCACGACGCGCGATACGCTCAGTGAGCGCGCCACGCTCGGCGGCGTCCTGCTGCGGCTGACCGATACCGCGGGTCTGCGCGACACGCTGGATCCCGTCGAATCCATCGGCGTGGCGCGTGCGCGCTCGGCGGCGGAGGCGGCGCGCCTTGCGATCGCCGTGTTTGACGCTGCCGCTCCGCTCACGCAGGACGACCGGCAGGTGATCGAAACGGCACGCAGCGCCGAAAAGCGCATCGCCGTATTGAACAAATCCGACCTTCCAGCCGTCATAACACCTGAGATGCTCGCGGATGCCTTTGACCGCGTCGTCATCGTCTCGGCAAAGGAGCAGACGGGGCTGGAGTCGCTGGAGACTGCCGTGCGGGAGCTGTTCCCGCTGCCGGACGTCCCGGCGGGGGAGATCCTCACGAACGCGCGCCATGCCGACGCCGTGCGCCGCGCGCTCGAATCGCTCACAGCCGCGCAGGAGGCCATGGCATTCGGCGTCACGCCCGACGCCGTGCTCACGGAGTGCGAGGGCGCCATGTCGGCTCTGGGCGAGCTCACGGGCGCGTCCGTGCGCGAGGATATCACCCGGCGGATCTTTGAGCGTTTCTGCGTCGGGAAATGAATTTTTCTTGCATTTTTCAGGAATCTATCGGATAATACAGCTGATACAGCGATCTGAAGACCCATCATGCAACAGGAGAACTGCTATGAAACTGAAAACCACTGTCGCTTTGCTTCTCGCGGTCATGATGCTTTTGAGCCTCTCGGCCTGCGCAGGGGAGAAGCCTCAGCCGTCCGCCGCGCCCTCCGAGGAGCCGACGCAGACCGTCGAGGCAGCACCCGCCGTCGTCGGGAGCGGCTTTACCGCCGAGGCGCAGCAGGCGATTTCCGATCTCGTCAGGCTCTGCGGCAAGGACAGCCCGGATTACGACGGCACCGCCTATGTCGTGAGCGACTTTGACAACACGACCTGCATCTTTGACATCACCTACCAGTGCTGCATCTATCAGCTGGAGCACATGGCGTTTGCCATGGACCCCGCGGCGCTGGAGGAGGCGCTCTCGTCTCAGCTCGATCTGGAAGCAGACGACAATGCCGACTGGATCGCGGATATTCTCGCCGCCTACACAGCGCTCTGGGACGCCTACGGCCCGTTTACGGCGGCGGGGCTTGACGACGCCCGGGCCGCGACCGTGCAGGCCGATCCCCAGTGGCAGGAGTTTGCCACGAAGATGCGCGCCTTCCTATACCATGTTGAGGACACCACGCCCGAAGCTGTCGGCTATGTCTGGATACTCTGGTGGTACAGCGGCATGACGGAGCAGGAGGTCTATGACCTGTTCTACCGCTCCTGCGCGAAGTATCAGAATGTCGAAAGCAGGCTCGTCACATGGACCTCGCCCGCCGAAATCGAATCCAAACTCGGCGTCATCGACTGCGAATTTACCGAGGGCGTCTCCGTCCCGCAGGACGTCAAGGACATGTTCCGCAGCTTCCGCGAGGGCGGCATCGACGTCTGGATCTGCTCTGCCTCCCACGCCGACGGCGTCCGTGCGGCAGTCGATGCGTTCGGGCTGAGCGACGTCGTCACCGGCGTCATCGGCATGACGCAGAAGCTTGAAAACGGCGTCTTTGTGCCGCAGTACGACTATGACGCCGGCTTCACCTATGACAACGCCGGAAACGGCCAATGGTCGCACTCGTACTATGCCATCCACACCGTGCCCGGACTGGAGGGCAAGGTCACGGCGATCGAAAACGCGCTCATGCCGCGCTATGGTGGACGCGGGCCGGTCGCGGGCTTCATGGACTCCACGGGCGACTTCAATTTCTGCACGGAGTTTGAATCGCTCAAGCTCGTCATCTGCTATAACCGCGCCAACCGCAAGATCACCGAGGGCGCCGGGCTCATCGCCGTTGCCGCCATGTATCAGCAGCAGACGCTGGGCTATGACCTCGCCAAGGCAAACGAAGAGGACGACACGCTCTACATCCTGCAGGGGAGAGACGAAAACGGCCTGCGCACCCTGCGCTCCGCGCCCGAGACGATCCGCCTCGGCGAAACCGACGCCCGGCTCTTCGCCAACGAGGACAACGATGCGCTCCTGCGCTACGCCGTGCGCCATAAGCTCACCACGCAGCAGCTCATCGACGGCTTCTGCATCCAGACGCCGGCCAGGGACCTCGGCAACCTCCTCGGCGTCGAGCACGGTCATCTGGAGGAATACAGCGGCTACCACAGCATACCGGATGAGGTCCCTCCGGAAAACGAAACCGCAGCATAACAAAAAACGGATGAAGCGTCTGCTTCATCCGTTTTCATTATACTGCCTAAGCTCGTTCTCATGGCTGCGACCGATAGAGGAAGGTCACGGCCTGCGCACGGGTGCAGGTCAGCTCCGGACCAAACGCTGTTTCAGAGACACCGTCGGTGATGGTATTCTCCAGTGCCCAGCGGACAGGCTGCTCGTAATAGCTGCCGGCGGGAACGTCTTCAAAGAGGAATGGAGGAATGGCGCGATACTTCGCGGTGAGCGTGGAGCTGCGTAAAAACGGCGTCACCATCCCCGGCACGGTTCGGAGCACGTATCAGGCGACGGCTGGCGAGCCTGTCACGCTCCCAATCGACACCACGATCCGGAAACGCTGCGGGTGCTGCGACGTGTCCACCATCACTGCTGTGCTGACCGCCGGCGACGGAAACGTTACCAACTTCGCGCTGCGCGTGGAGAAGAAATAATGGCGGCTGAGGAAGTATTTGCCAAGCTTGCGGCGCACATGATCGAGGGCGTGATGTTCCATTCGCAGATGGCGGACTATTACACATTCCTCGGTCTGGACGGGTACGCAAAATGCCACTGCTACCACAGCGCATCAGAAATGGCGGAGCTGGGGCGGCTGAAAGCGTATTACATCACGCACTTTGACAAGCTGCTGCCGGAGGGCAAAGCGAAAAATCCCGACGCGATCCCGTCCGGCTGGCTGAGATACGAGCGCAATGACGTTGACGTGAACACGCGCAGAAGCGCCGTAAAGAGCGGCGCGGAGCGCTGGGTGCTGTGGGAAACGGAAACGAAAGCGCTCTATGAACAGATGTACCGGGAGCTGGAGGCGACAGGCGAGATCGCCGCTGCACTCGAAGTTACCCGGCTCATCCGCGACGTATCGGACGAGCTTTGCACCGCGAAGCAAAAACACCTCCTGCTGAAATCCACGGATTACAGCGCGGACTACACCGCAGACGAGCAGAGGCGGTGCCTGGAACACTAAAGCGCCATGCTCGAAACGATCTATTAAACCAAGTCCTCCCGCCTTTTCGGGCGGGAGGCGTTCAAGAAGAATGTGCGAGGCAGTATCGGGGAACCGCGCAATTAGTAACAGAATTAGTAACGCGGCACTTTCCTGCACATTTCCAGACATTTTTGCATAAAAAACAAAAAACCTTGAAACTGTTGGAACACAACAATTTCAAGGTTTTTTACTGGTCCGAGTGAGAAGATTCGAACTTCCGGCCTCTTGAACCCCATTTTAGCACCGACTCTGAAGCGCTTGTAACGATCGTAATAGATGTAGGAATTGGAACGTTTTTTGGCCTCGAGCACCCATAGATTTTTTCTTTTTTACAGATTTTTTTCACTCGTTCCACACGGTTCCACACGGTACTCAGAATAGTTTCTTATACCATTGCAAAACGCTGTGTTCATGCGCTTTTCCACGCTCTCACCTGTGTTTTTGCAAAACCCAGAATGGAAAAAAGCAAGGATTTCGAAAATGTGAGAATGGAAGATTCCAGTGATTTTGCATTTACGAGAATGGAAGAATGCTGTGATTTCGGATCATACGAGAATGGAAGAAAGCTGGGTTTTCGCATTTCTCAAAACAGGGAAAAATGGAAAGAAAACTGTGATTTCGCATCTGCAAGAATCACAGCATAGTTTCCAAAATGTAGAAAGAAAACTGTGATTTTGGAAAAGGGATAGCGTGTGTTCCGTGGTGAGTGATTCGACAGAATCATCTTTCCAGCATACTCAGTAACTGTCTCTATTTTTTATTGCACAAAAGTTTTGCTTCGATTATATCAGCATATGCATCAAAGAATTTCTCTGTATTCTCAACAAACTCTTTTCGGTAACTATCTGTTTCAGCAGCTTTGGTTGCGTCAAACAGGATTATTTCTGAAACTAAAATGAACAGGGGTTCGTAGAGAGCAGATAACATCTCTTCGCACTCCTTTTTTTGTTTTTCATTTCTTGAAATTAACAACGGGAGCATATATGCCTGGGCTTCGCTTTTTCTCAACGCCGCAATTGCTTTTCCAATGCTATTATTGGGATCACTTATGTCTGGCCCAAAGCCAAAGCACGACTCAAAGTGCATGCAAGCCAAAGCACGAAGTCTATCTGAATCCCGTGGGTCGCAAAAAGAATTGAGTTCTTTCAGTTGCCCTGCATAGCTTTGAACCAAAAGCAACCGCGAATACGAATCGTATAGCTTATCAAAAATCGCAATTTGATTCTGCTTTTTTGCAATTGCACTGGGGACATAAATGGCTACAAGAACAGCGAGAAACGAAAGAACAATTGGCGCCCAATCAAAAAGATTAGGCGAAGCAATGTCGTTTACGGCATCAATGAGTTGACGCATTAGGTCTTCGATTAAAAACACCTCATCTCAATCTTCTATATTGTGCAGTTGTGCTTATGAATGGAGATAGTGAGCATCTATAAATATGGAACGACGTATTTCTCAAAATCACCACGATCCCTCATTTCGTGGCATAATGAGTTAAAATAAGAGATAATCCAATTGATTTTCTGCTTGACGCGATCATTTTCATGGGCGTGGAGAGCGGCTTTGTGCGAAAGGCTTGCTGATATTTGTGGAATTAGTTGAATATTGGGGGCAGCCATCAGATAGTCAACGAACCAATATCCGTCTATATCTTGTTTAATCATTGAAAACAGGTTGATGCTTTTTCCTTGGCAACCCTCATATTCATCAATGACTTTTTGAGAAACGATCACGCGAGGAAAATTTGCTAATTGACTTTCAATTTGATAAGCCTCTATTAGACCAGTTCCCCAGACTACTGAATCATCAATGAATAAATCGCCTATTGTGATGCCGCCACGAAGGGGAAAGTCAAACTGGAAAAATGCTTCAAACTGTAAGAGTGAGACCAGATTCAATATACTAATAATCTGATCATTTACAATGCCTGCTTGAAGTTTTTGCGCTATCACGATGTTATCAGAGAACACTTTAATGCTAAAATCATCGATTGCATTTATCTTTTGGATAAAAGAAGCTTTTTTCTTTGCCCCTGCCAAGAGTGCCTTCAAAAAGTGTAAAGAATCATAACTGTTCTCTTTTTTCATTCGCTGTTTTATTCCGAGAAAGTCAATGTAAGCGATAATATATTGATCAAATGATCTGCTTGGGGTTAATTCGAGCTCTTTTAATAACTTTTCTATCTCAGTATGTCCTATAAGACTTACGGCAATTTTAGTTCCTCGCTTTTTGGACGCATCTTCCAATTCTCACACCTCTTTTCAATAAATGTGCGCAGATAGAAATATTATGATTATTGTTAAGAGCCGTGAAAATGATGCTCGATTTCCCCCGAGAGAGCTTCCTTAACGAGTTCCAGATCGCGTTTCATGTTTTGCTTATCTGTTTCGCTGTAATTGCTGTTATCAATGCAGGTTTCGCAAAATTTGTGGAGAATGTCGTTGCCACGTTTTGCGTCTTCATATCCAGCGTTCAGCAGCAAGCCTGTTTGTAACGCGCGTATATAACTATTCTTCAAATTCAGATAATCAATCATTGTTTTAACCTCATTTCAATATCTCGCACAGGAGCCGGAGTTCTTCCAACCAGGAGACAATGCGCCTCTGCTCGGCAAGGGGAATCTTATTCTTCGAACAACTCTAAGTTTCTATTAGTCAGAGATAATCTGTATCGAACCATATTGCTGAATTGTAGATTGATCCGAGTTTGGATAATCGTGTAACAGTTTTGCATAACCTGAATCAAAATATGGAGCTGGAAATAGGCTTCTGACGCTTAAAAACTCATTGTTACCAAGCCATTTAATACCTAAATCAGTAGGGATTCTCGCAATGCCAACTATTAGATCACTATAATCGCTGGGATATTCATCATTTTTCCGCAACATATATGCATGCTGCGCATGAGGTCGCAGGAAATATGAAGGTACTGCCTTGCGAAGGTCAACTAAAGATGTACAAGTACCGCGATAAATACCGTCTTGTTTGTCGCAGGGTATTATGGCATCACTGGCTAATAGTATAATGAAAGAATCTGTTTTTTCATTGTCACAGTAATACACATATTCATGAGAATTAATGCATTTTGTTTTTGCCTGATGTAAAGCAAACCATAAAGCAACCCACACATTATCTACAACATCTAAATATGTTGTTTTAACACCGTAATGTTGTAGCATCGGTTCCATGATATTCCTCTTATAATCAGAGAAAACGGGACAATTCTTTATAAGCGAATTCATTCTCTGGCCATATTTCGTGGTAGTGGTACTGAGATTTGTCTTTCCTCGGTATAATGACGGAATCATTTTACCACTGTAAAGATCTGGCTGACCACGTAAGAAAACATTGTATTCTCCTTTGTTGATATATTTTGCGAAACCTATGTATTGGGTGAGATCGTGAATTGATTCTATCGTATATATGCGAACACTTTTCCCGCAGTTTAACGTGATCTCATCCCACTTAATATTAGAAGGTGTTTTGCGTTCAAAATTGTATACTGTTTGCATATCATATTCCTTTCATCCCAAAGGAAACTGGTAAAAAGCAGTCTTCGACCTCATTTCATTTTTTCACACAGGGGCAGGAGCTCTTCCAGCCGGGCGACGATGCGCTTTTGCTCGGCCAGTGGCGGGAGGGGGAACGCAAGGGGATATATCTTTTTCCCTGAAACAACAGGCTGTGCAGTAGCATTATTATCTCGACCAAGATCCATATGCCGAAGCATATACACAAGGAAACTACGATCGATAGATATAAATGGATACGTGGTAATGAAGGCATTATCCGTTATCCAAGCTTCTTTTTCTGTCACATGAACGCTACCACAATAGAAGCCAACGCGGCCAATTACAACGGTTTCTTCATGCACAAGGCTTTCATCATGATAACCCGTGATTCCATTTCCGCCATACACTGGAACTGAACCATTTCTCATCTGTGATGATGTAAGGTTTTTTCCGGACTCGATTGAGATTATATCTCCAAGTCTAACCCATTTCCATGATGAAGGAATTTCAAAAGGCAACTCATCATCTGAAAGTTCAGGTAGTTTTTTTCCTTTGAATCGCTTGGCTTGGATCAGCGGTTTAAGTTCGGTCTGGATTTGGTGATAGAGTTCTTCACCAGTACCTTCCTCGGGGCGCTGCTCCACCAGCTTGCCCTGAATGGCCATTTGCAGGATGGATTTCTGCATATCGCCGGGGAAGCGCTTATTGAAGTCCTCCAGACGGCTCCACGCTTTTTCGTAGCGCTCGATCAGCGGCAACAGCTCTTCGATCTTCGCCACGATGCGCTTCTGCTCGGCAAGAGGAGGGAGGGGAACAAGTAAGTTTACCATTGTCTCCGTTCCTACCCTAGGCATTTTTACTCCGTATGTTACAGCATTTATTGCAAAATCTACGTGCGGAGCCCTTAAAACGGAGACGATGTACTGGGCATCAAGGCCCCCGTAAGCCCAAAACGGAACCAGTTCCGGCGTGCAGATTCCATCTTGAGGCGCTACAAGAATCTTCTTAAGATAAGGGCGCAGTTTGCTATACAGGATTTGTCCCTTGTGAAATATGACTTTATCACCTGTGATGCTACGTTTTCCCGCTTTGCAATAGTTAACTATTTTCCCGCTTTCTTTTTCAATATCCTCTAAATCGAGTGACCACGACTCAGGGTCAATCTCTGTTGAAATGACCTTCTCTTTGGTATGAGCATAACTGGTACAATCGCCTAATCGCACCCATTTCCAGGCTTCCGGAATCTCAAAGGGGATCTCATCCTCCGTGATCTCCGGTAGGGGCTTTTGTTTTTTGATCTTCCCGGTTTTAATCAGCGCCTGCTTTTCGGCCTGGATCTGCCTGTACAGTTCCTCCGCCGTGCCTTCTTCCGGGCGCTGCTCGACCAGCTTCCCCTGGATGGCAAGCTGCAGGATGCTGCTCATTAGTTCTTGTGGGCTCATTTACAACCTCGTTTCACTTCGAGATTAAACTCAACAATCTTGCTCATTTGTTTGATAATAATTAACAGATTCAATAGGATAACGAAAAAGATATAATAGGCAAATCCAGATGCAACGGGCTTTAATGCATAAACGAAAGCGGGAAGCGAAGAACCGCTAATAACTATGCCTACAAGTCCATATAGCAGTAAACCAATAATTATCAAACTGACAAAAACTATAGAGTTTATCGTCTGCTTTACTACAGCGATGCCCTTTTTCTTTTGATTCGCATCTTCTATAGTAGAAAAATCGTAGCCACTAAGAATAGACAGAATCGCAAGAAGCATGGAGAGAAGTATTCCCAGAATGATACTGAGCTCATTGTAAAATGCAGTTCCTGCTTGATAAATCATAGATAAACCGATTGCAAACAATGCTGGAAGCCCATATATAACCGCAATATGTCCGCGACTTTGGCTGAATAGTCCGAAATGTTCAGAAGTCACTTTCCTAAGATTAAAAAATGACTCGTTTTTTCGAAACAAGCAAATTGCTATTAGGATTAAGGATCCGACAACCAAACACAATCCAATTGTTACTGTCATTTTCTCATGCTCCAATTAAGGATGTAAAGACCATTCTTTCTTTATATGCATCTGCAGTATGAACCATGTACTCAATTAAAGCAGACGGCTCTCTATACGCAAAAACCTCATCTGGAATATCTTCAACAATACTCAATTTGTCGAGGTACTTCAACCTGACAGTTCTGAGCCGTTTTCCCAGCTTGAACTGTATAGAGATATCATCGAATTCTTCTCCCTCTGGTATTTCACAAACACCAGTTTCATCAGCAGCCTGGAATAGTGACAAAATTCTTTGTAGCCACTCTTGTTTAAGCGTGGGCTGTATATATGATTTTTCTTCTCGCCCAGTCGAAATCAGCATGTTATCCGCAGGATTCGGAGAAACATAGTTGTTAATTAAGGTGATCTTATGGAGCCGACCTTGCTCGATCAGCTTTTCGATAAATGCTCTGACTGAGACGCTGCGAGTTTCAAAAGTCAAGCCGCCTTCAGCAAAAAACGCACGCAGGTAGGCCGCAGTTATTGTTTTTACACCAAAAGATGCAATGCTTTGAAACACGAGAATTCCTTTTTTAACAGTGACGTCACCCGTGTCTTTAGGCACATAGACAACAACCCTGAATTCTTTCACATCTGCTTCATTCTCACTTCTGCGATAAGTAACCCTCTGTGTTATCCGATCCGTAATGTCACCTTCTACTCCATAACCGCCTGATCTAACGACGAAGGAGCAGTAGGAATACGTGGGAAAATCATCGAAAATAAGGCTCCGTCTGTTTATGGAAAACACTTTTTGCCGCTTTTCGTCATCCGAAAATCCTTCGTATCGATGGCAAAAAACATGTATCAGATGGAAGATGTTGTCGAATTCCACAGTTTCGCCGTCTGGTGTTTCAAAGTCTATCATCTGATTCAGCGCTAAAAGTGAATCGGTAGACCGGGAGAATCGTTTTTTGACGTAAAAACTACATACAAGCATACCATTTGCGGCCATTATTATTTATCCTCCAATTTACCAGGCAATAAAGTCTGTATCTCTGCAAGCACGCGGTCGATCTCAGCATTAAGGGAAGCACGTTCCTCCTGATAACGCTGGATTAGATCCATGGGCGCCAGTATCTCCTCTTCCTCATGAGGATAGCCGCACTGGTCAAGATTATAGCCCAGCTCCTCGGTGAGCTGCTGCACGGTGAAACATCCGGCTTTGACAAAGTTGTCCAACGTGAGCGGCTGCCGAGCATCCCACCATGCATCCACAGGAGCGAAGTGCTCGCGCTTCATGGGCTTGGTTTTGGAGAAATGCTTATATCCCTCGGGCATGTCCAGCCGGTAATACCACGTCTCCGTGGTGGGGCCGGTGCGGTCGAAGAACAGAATGTTCGTAGTAATGGAGGTATATGGCGCAAAAACGCTGCCCGGCATACGGACGACAGTGTGCAGATTGAACTCCGAGAGGAGCTTTTTCTTGATGTTGATCTTGGCGTTGTCCGTTCCGAACAGGAACCCGTCCGGCAGAACGACCGCCGCGCGGCCGTTTTCTTTCAGCCGATACATGATGACGGACATGAAAAGATCAGCGGTCTCGGAGCTCGCCAGATCGCTCGGGAAATGGTTTTTGACTTCGGCCTTCTCGCTGCCGCCGTAGGGAGGATTCATGAGGATCACGTCGAACTGGTCGTCCTCGGTGTAATCCAGCACATCCCGCAGGAGGGAATTGTCGTGATAGACCCGCGGCACGTCCAGTCCGTGCAGCAGCAGGTTCGTGATGCAGAGCATGTAGGGAAACTGCTTCTTCTCGATGCCGTAGATGGAATTGGCGTATTTCTCCGCGTCCGCCGTGCTCTTGATCTGCTTTTGCAGCTCCTTGAGCCAGCTCGTGATGAAGCCGCCGGTGCCGCAGGCGAAGTCCGCCATGGTATCGCCGAGCTTCGGGTTCACATGCTGCGCCATGAACTCCGTGACGGCGCGGGGCGTATAGAACTCACCGGCGGAGCCAGCGCTCTGCAGCTCTTTGAGGATGGTCTCGTAAATCTCACCGAAGGCGTTGCTCTCCTCATAGTCGGAGAGATCCAGCTCGTCGATCACGTTGATGACCTGTCGCAGCAGCACGCCATCCTTCATGTACTGGTTGGCGTCAGCAAAGGTGGTCTGCACGATGGCCTTTTTGATGGGAGTTTCCGCTGTGACGGTAACGCCGCGGATCAGGACCTTGCCTTCGCTGTCCGTGATGTTTTTGCCTTTCAGGACAGGGAACAGTGTGTTGTTGACGAAATCCAACAGCGCGTCGCCGGTCATGCCCTTGCCGGTCTCATCGTGCGCCCAATTCGCCCAGCGGCAGGGCTCCGGGATGATAGATTCATAATCGTCATCATCAAACTCCCAGTCCTGCTCCTTGGCGTCATAGACCTTGAGAAACAGCATCCACGCGATCTGCTCAATGCGCTGCGCGTCGCCGTTGATGCCAGCGTCATTGCGCATGATGTCGCGCAGACGTTTAACAAATCCGGATAGATTGCTCATGTATTACCTCTCCGCGCTCCACTGCTGCAGCAGCGGAACAAACGTATCATAGAACTTTTTGCTCCACAACGCATGGAACTTCGCCATCTGCGTCCAATCTTCTTCCCTCTCGATGCTGACGGTCTCCAAACGATAGGTGACAGCTGATGCGCGGTTCTCATCCAGACGCATCCAGTTCAGAGATGCTCCAATTTCTGCTTCCACCGCTGCGCGACGCTGGAAGAGATAATCAAAGATCTCTTTGTTGATTGCTTTATCTCCACGGTCGATATAGAGCTCCACGCGAGAATGGTCAAAGTTTGCCACACAATTGATTGTGATTCCACGAATGCCGATTGAGCCTGCAATCCAATTCATTTTGGATGTTGTGACGTTGGAGAAGCTGCCATCCTCTCCATGCGCTTCATGAATAAAGGGGAGGGTCTTTTTCCAATAGTTCCTCCGAAGCTCATACCGCGTTCCTGCTTCGGCAGCTCTGCCGTTATCAGACTCGTCTTTTAAGTAAAACACTAAATCTTCCTGATTGGCGCCGTATGCCTTGAAAAACTTTTTGAGCATGGATATTTTGGTGGCTGTGCTGGTGTTGCGCTCCAGATAGATCCCTTGCTCAATTTCAAGAGCCCCACGCAGATCAGCAGGATTATCACTTACATAAGCATCCAGATCATCGTCGGGATTGTGCGTGTGTGCAAGCCGCGCCAATACAGACTTGTCCTCCGAATGAAGAATCTTCAATACTTGCTCCATCATGAGAATCCAGCTTCCGATTGGCTGCTCGGTGTTCTTGTATGCAAAGCGAATGATCTCGCGCCCGCTCAGATCCACATCATCTTCCAGAGAATAGGAATCCAGCTGCTTCTCTGCAGGACTGTACGTGGTTTCCGGAATAGCCCAAATCTGAACTGCTTCCTGCATCAACATATTAGAGCGAGCTTCCAACTCGTCCAACGTCCACTTATCCTGCTTTGCGACCCAAGTGTTCATACGCAAACCACTTTTGTCAAAGCCCTTGGGCATATCGCGCTTATCCCGAAATGCACTGTTGCTGTATTTGGAATTGTATGCGGTCAAAGTCAGGTTGGCGAGGCGGTGGAGCCATGTTTCATGGATCATTTCGTAGTCTTCACCCAGTTCTGTGACCCATGCGGGCGTAAGATGCTGTGGCATGATATGTTCAATGGAGTAAGTCCCCTCATCAAAGTGGCGATAGATGTCCTTATCCTCGTCAATGTCAAAATTCTCAAAGCGCTCCAGCAGATAGATTTTGTTTTTACTGTTCATCTGATAAATTGGTCGCGTAGAGAAAGAGGCTGTAAATTCAGCATCCCGCGGGAAGCGGCCTCGGTCAGACTTGGAGAGCAGCGCGAACTTGAATTTCTCAACATAATCAGCGTCGCTTCCGTCGTAGCGGATGATCTCCTTATGAAGCATGAGGAATATTTTGTTCAACGAGTTGGTAGGAAGATCGCAGATGCTTCTGCGGAAGAGATAGTTCTCTGTAAACAGGAAAATCTCCCGAACATCTGCAATCGTGAGGCTACCACTCTTTTGCAACCGAAATACCTCCAGGAAAAACGGCCTCGTAATGCTGGTTTCCAACCGGTTGAGCCGATAAATACAAGCATTTAGCGACCTGTCAATCGTGCGCCCCTTAAGAAGAATCTCGTAAGATCTTGCGTACTCCAGCAGTTCTTTCAGCAGTGCCTCAGTATCAATCTGATTTTCATCAACAAAACCTTTAAAAGTAATATAGATCTTGTTCATTGGAGGAATCGCCTGCTGTTTGACACTGAGGTAGTCACGGACGAACAGGCTGACATCATAATTAGTGCAAAGTTCTATTTTGTTCCAATATTTTTCATAAAAATCATTCTGCGTTTTTGCAGGCAGACCCATCAAAATAAAATTGCGAATCTTATCGCCTTCACTCAGCGCCAAGCCGGTAGAGTTGAGGCTTTCAAAAATCAGCTGCGCATCATCACCTGCAGTCAGTTCAATATTGATGATCTCTAATGTAAACAGAGAATCATACAGTTCCTCAATGCTGATTTCTTCCTTCTGGATGCGATTATAAAAATAGTCGTAATTATAGGTCAAATTCGAATTGACGTCATTTTCTTCATCCAGATCAAACAAGCGTTCGAACGCATGACGATCATTTTTTACGGGCTTGAGCTTGATGCGAGTTTCTTTGGGCTGGTGCTTGTCAACCAGATACTCTTCCAGAATCTCTTGCGCCATGGTGCTTGTGCTGGGCACGACTTTTCCATCTTGAATCAGATTATACATAGCCAACAGCAGAAGAGAAACAGTTGTCAGTCTCTGCTGCCCGTCAATCACCAGATATTCTGAGTATCTTCCATTCGGCTGATATTGAGAAACGATGCTGCCAAAGAAGTGTGTAGGCCTGTGATGCCTAACTACACGAACCAAATCATCGTATAGCTGCTTGCAATTATCAATTTTCCAATCATAATTGCGCTGATACACAGGGATCACAAAACGCTTTTTTGCACCCTCCATATATTCCAGCAGCTTTGCCTCGTTTCCTCTCATTCTTACACCGCCTCATCCGAATAGATCATTTTTTCCAGTTCTTTAACTGCTTTCAGATAGCCGCTTTTGCCTCCAAACAGACCCGCGATTTTGGATGGCTTTCCGTATTCCTTGAACTCCTCAAGATACAAGATTTCGGTTTTCTCAATCTCGTAGACGCCGATGTTCATATAGCGATCCAGCAGCTTTTCGAGCACCTTGCGCGCGTCGCCGCTGTATTTGCTCAGAAAGTCACGTTTCTTGACGTTGTTCGCGCGCTCGCGGCGGGTCAGCGGCTTACGGTCAAAGGCAACGTGGCATATGAAGTCAAAGTCATCGACCTCGGACATGCCCTGTTCCGCCTTCATCAACTCAAGGTCAATCCCCTGTTCCAACAGAAGATCACGAATGGCCGCCTTTTTGTCCTCCGCTGACCACTGCCGAATGAAGTTTTCCAGAGAGACATAGCGGCCGAGAATGTTTGATTTCGTATAGTCCGTGATGCTCTCCTGACGCAGCAGCTTGCCATTGGTATCATAGACAGACACCAGCTTGTGCGTGATCTCCACGCGGCAGCCGCCTCTGTCCACAAAAGGCTTCACACCGGGAGGAGGGGGCGGCACAGCGGGGCCGGCACCGCCATCGTCATCACCGTCGGTTTTGCCTTTGGGCTTGCGATTGGGGTCGTAGCCGTCGTCCATCTCAATCGGGCCATCCCAATCCGGATCAGCAAAGAGCCGCGTCACATTTCGGAAGTCCATGACGACAAAGCTCATTTTGCCGTCTTTCTCCCGCAGACGGGTACCGCGTCCGATGATCTGCTTAAACTCCGTCATGGAGCCAATCATCTCATCGAGAACGATCAGCTTCGTCATTTTGCAGTCCGCGCCGGTCGAAAGCAGCTTGGAGGTAGTGGCGATGACCGGATATTTCGCGGAGACAGAAATAAAATAGTCCAGCTTGCTCTTGCCGTACTCATCTCCGCCGGTGATGCGAACGACATAGTCCGGGTTCTTCTTGACCATGTCCTTGTTCTGGTTCACAAGCGCCTGGCGCATACGTTCCGCAGCGTCCTCGGTGGCACAGAAGACGATGGTCTTCGCCATGCGGTCAGTGGATTTCAAATACGTCGTGATCTCGCGGGCAACCTGCTCGATTCGGTCCTCAAGAATGATGTTGTAATCATAGTCGCTGTTGTTGTAGATGCGATCCGGGATCGGGTTGCCGTAGTAATCCAGCTGTCCCTCGCAGGGGCGCCAGCCGTCACTGATGCTGGTCTGAATGTTGATGACCTTGAACGGCGCAAGGAAACCGTCCTCGATGCCTTCTTTCAAACTGTAGGTATAAATGGGCTCGCCAAAGTAATCGATATTGGAGACGTATTTCGTTTCTTTCGGCGTCGCAGTCATACCGATCTGCACAGCAGAAGAGAAGTATTCCAGGATCTTTCGCCAGTTACTCTCCTTTTTCGCGGAACCGCGGTGACATTCGTCCACAATAATCAAATCGAAGAAATCCGGTTGAAATAGTTGCTTCAGCTTGAAGAGGAAATCAGAATCTTCTGCGTCGTCCTCGGGCTCCTCTTTGCCAGTCAGCTGCTGATAAAGGGAGAAATAGACCTGATACGCTGAGATGGTTTTTGGATCATCTTTGGCATAGTTGATTTTATGCGTGACCTTTTCCAGCGGGGCAAAGTCCTGCTGAATTGATTGATCCACCAGAATGTTTCGGTCTGCCAGATAGAGGATTTTTTGCTTCATGCCGCTTTGCAGCAGACGATAGGCGATTTGAAACGCGGTATAGGTCTTTCCGGTTCCGGTTGCCATGACCAGCAGAATCCGATCCTGCCCGCGCGCCACAGCGTCAACCGTGCGATTGATGGCGATTCGCTGATAATAGCGTGGCGGATATGTGTTCTGGCTGCTGAAATATGGCTGGTTTCGAATCGCTTCCTGTTCCGGCGTTACACCCGCTTCTTGATTCAGTCGAGCAAGCAATTCTTCCTCCGTCGGAAACTCGTCCATACCGAACTGACGCTCTGCACCGGTGAGAAAATCGTGCTCCGCAAAGCCATCTCCATTCGAGCTGAACGCGAAGGGAAGATCCAGCATCTCTGCATAGGTCATTGCCTGCTGAAGGCCGTAAGAGACACTGTGGTTGTTGTCTTTTGCTTCCACGACCGCAATCGGATTGTTCGCGCTGATGTACAGGAGATAGTCCGCTTTTTTAGGAGCTTCCCGGAAGGTGAAATTGCCTTTCAAGTTCACCTTGCCGTCCGTGAGCTTCACGGCGGTCTCCATAGTAATCTTGTTTTTCCAACCCTTTGTCTGGATTGCTGGCGTTATGAAATTCAGCTTGATGTCTTCTTCCGTCATCAAATGTTTCGGTATGATATCCATGTTCAAGCCTCTTTTCGTGCTGAAATGATCATAATCAACAGCATACACTATATCATTATAAGTATAACACAATTGCAGATTGTGTTCAATTACAGGCATTTATATAGAACGAAAATTAAGAAATTAATTGTGTGATGATAGAGGTTATGCACGAAAAAGATTGTTAGAGGTCGCCGCATGAAAAATGAAGCCGCAAGCATTACGCTTCGCGGCTTCATGTGGTGTTTTACGGTTCTGCGACAGGGTTATCATTTTGTGGTTGTTCGATGGGAGGAAAACCATCGTCATCGGTTTCGGAAGTATTGCCGTCGTCTTCGTTTCCCAGGGAATCAAGGATGGTTTCATCCGGCAAGGAAAAAGCCTCAATGCGCCCGGTCACACCGGTTTCCGCCTCTAAGATCATTTCCTCACCGGGCTGCAGGACAGCATCGAAAATCAATCCAGCGCAGCGGTCTGAACTGTCCGGGAGAACGCGGAGGACATCGGAGCCGTCCACTGCCTCTTTGGAGAGCGGCTGCTGGCATTCTGTCTTGGGCGCCGACGCAAGCAGATATTTGTACAAATGTTGAGATCCTGGCGGGCTGGTAAAGGAAAGGTAATTGGTTGAAGAGACATCATTGCTGATCGATTGTCCGAGCAGGAACTTATATGAACCGGAGCCTTCTTGAACCCCACAGGTGCTGATGAGAATGTCCTTGTAAGTCTCTCCGAGAATTCTTGCGGAAACGGCATCGTTTCTGGACTCTTTTGCTTGAATCAGTTTGTTCTCATGAATCCCTGCTTGTATCAGAAGCCTTCTTGATTCCTGAACGAGCGTGCTGGGATTCATTTCTTTCTCTGCATCGCTTTTTGCGGAAACCACCCGCATGTTAGGAAGATCGTCCGGGGAATACTGTTTGCTCAGCTCCTCGTAACGTGTGTGGAGGACCATAGCGGCAATCGGGAGCAGAGGACGTGTATAGTTGTGAATGGCACACATTACGTCGGGGCGATCAAGCTTCACAAGAGCGTAGTAAGGCTTATCGGAAGGCCAGGTGATATCACGCCATCGAAGCGAGCAAGCGACTTTTGCGGATATGCCGGATTCCATCAGCATTACACCGCAAGAAGGACCGTCATGTTTTTCGATTGCGATCGAATTCATCATCTTCAAATTCTGAGCAGGCACACGAGTCAGCTTTTGAATCTTTTCTTGCTTTGCTTTTGATGAAGGACCATTCGAAACGGGAATATTGATGGGATTGTTTCCCGTGCAATAATGATGTAAAATGCAGTAGTCCCAGAAATCATGTAAAAGAGAATAGTCGTTTTTTGTGCGCTTTTTCATGCAAGAATGAATTTCACTCGGCTGAATTTCCACCATAGGTTTGAATGGAAGCGCAGCAAGCAACTCAGACAGTCTCCTCAGCTTCTTTTTCAGGGAGTCCTCAGACTGATTTTTGTTAAAGCGAAAGCGAATATACTCTTGACCATACAACCCTCCGGCCAATTCCGGATAAACAGTACTCGGGCTGGCGGTCTTTTCAATCAGCTTCGAAAAATCGAAGGCATTATCCGCATAGATCTTCTGCGCTGTTTTTTGAATATATGCTTTGATTGCTGACCTGCGAGAAGATTGAAATGAGATTTCACGATATTTTACCTGTTTCGCTTTTGAACCGCTGCTCGCGTATGGATGTTTGACCTTTTTCTCTTTTGAATCGCTGCTCGCGTATGGATGGTTGACGTTAAAATCCATGGGCTTTGCGGTATGGGGAGAAATGACGGTAATTCTTCCGCGAAAGCGCCCGTCTTTCTGCTCGTTCAATGAAAACGAGAATCGAATGCCGCAATAGGTGTAGTCACCATGGTATCGCAATCCGTTTTTGGTTTGCTTTGAGTAAAAATTGAAGTCAGTGTTCCTCATTTTGTTTCTCACTTTCCATAGGCATGTCGGCGAAATTGGAGCTGATGACGATCCTGCTCTTGGGACGCAACTTTACGGAACGACAGATCACCTCTGACGTTGAGCCTGAGGGCGTGCGCACTTTGATTGCTTCAGTCGGGCAGCATGCGGTAAGATCGCTGTGAACACGCAGCGGCTGATCCGATGTGTTGACGATCTTGACCATGGTATAGGGCTCCAAATCGATTTTATACTGAGGCGTGATCTCAAGCGGGGAGAATGCGGGGTTTTTGGTACAGTTAGGATTATAGACATATCGCTCAAGCTTGGCGGCGATCTCTCGCTGATGTGTCTCATCGAGAAGATATATCTCAGGCCTCTGATCCTTTTCTTTGTGTCCCAGCATGATGTCGATCTCATCGTGTGTCAGTCCGTCGTAATTGAGCCAGCGTGATGCGGCATTTCGGCGCAAAACGTACGCGGAAATATCGTAGATCGGTTTTCCGGTATCGTCATAATCGGGATTCGTTCGCTGAATTTTCTCTGCATTCTCCATATAACTGGAATCATATTTGTAGAGGATCTTTCGAATCCATCGGGACAACTCATCTGCACGAACCAACGGAAGCTCATCGTCCGGACCAAGGTTCAGAACCTCAAAGCATCTCTGAATCATCGTCATGGCCCAGTAGCTAAGCACGACATGGCGATAAGCGTTATCGGTTTTCAGGCGGTCGATCCGTTCACCGTCCTTCTCTTGGGATAGAACCTTAATAACGCAGTAGCTCTCATAAAACGCGATGCAGCGAATGCTGATACCAGCAGCCTCGGCAGTCCGAAGGGCGCCATCGTACATCAAAACTGCGCGGAGAACAAGGTGCGGCTCAGACCCCACATTCGCTTCCAGATCGCTGGTAAGATACCGACACAGCGGCTCCGGTAAGTATTTCATTTGCTCCTCTGGAACTGCGCGTGCAAGAAACGAGCATTTCGTCAGATCAAACGCAGGAAATTCGGGATGCTCCTTGCGGAGGTAGTGCAAAAGAATATTCGCTCGCATTAGATTGATATCTACTGTCTGAGCGGCTTTATCTCGATTCTTATTGCTCCTCCCATGGTTGTAAGTGGCATCAATCCGCTCATTCCGGTATTTTTGCAGTTCGTAATACGGATCTTCGCTCTCGGCCATCCTGAGGAGCAAATCCGAGATTCCATGATTGAGCCAATAGGTGTACACCGACTTGTGGGTGCCCCAGTTCCAGGACTGTCGTTTGCTCCCTGCATAGATCTCCGTGTAGAAAACTACTTCGTTGTCCAGCATTTTCTGAACAACAGCGTCAATCTCGTTGCTGGTATGAACGATGTTCTTTTGAGAAGCTTTTGACTTGCTGTTAGCAGGAATTCTGCAGGACACTTCGTAGTTCATTGCGGATACAAGGGCCTCGGCTTCCTTCAAGCTCCTTGCTTTTTTTCGAACCAACCGCACGTTAGGAACGGACTTTCCATCCGCGTTCAGCAGTTTGCCATAGAGAATGAACTCACCGTCTCGCGGAGAATTGCATACGATTTCCGCTTGGTAGCCTGTATCGGCAATGCGATTTATCTTCTTAAAAACTCGATTAATCATTTGCTGTCCACCTTTCAAGAGATGCATACACCATACAGCAATTTTTAACCAATCCATTTAAAAGCGCGTCAGCTATCTCAGTGACATTCCAAATAACAGAAAAAAGCAGTGATTTTGCAGCTGCGACTAGAGAAAGGCTATTAATTATGAGAGGAAGAAAAAAAGGAACCGCTGTAGGAAAATATATGAAATATTGCTTCATTTCAAAGAATCATGAAGGCTCAAAAAATCAGACAAGAATTGAGGCAGTCGAGTTCGCGTACCCATTTGCCTCTGAGTATAAATCGTGCGAATCATTCCTCAGTGATTATCAAAGCAATTCGGATATTTATGCTTTCCTTGACGAAACCGGAACAGCAGCAGAGAGCGATCATATCCCAAGCATTGTGAGCAAAAGAAAACAAAATAACAATTATAAATTATTCTGCCGTCGCTGCGAGGAATTAGACCCGAACTTTTACCCCACATGTGAATACCGAGCGTTTGTATCACAGGAACATGAGATAAGATTATTCATTCGGGATATTGCGAAAGACGGCAGATTCTTTTGCTCAAAATGCGGCAAGTGGTTTTACGCATATGGGTACAAGACAAGCAGCAGCACGATAAGCTTACAAGATATCCGTCTGCTGAGTCGTCCAACCTGTTTGGCGGTAAGGCGTGAGCGGATGAAATGCCCCCAATGCGGAATCTTAATGGGAGATCAACAGATCGTAGGGTTTCAAGCATACTGCGATGGAAAGATGACCTGCAGGCTGGCGGAGAACGTCCTGTATGCACAACTGTCATCGGTGAAGAGAGAACGCATTGCCGAAGCATATGGCATTTCAAAGAGCCAGATTGATCGCATCAAAGATAGAATGATCCAACAGTCGTTGGAGGCCAGACGAAATCGTATGAAGTCTATGATCAAGGACTTCTCGGCACTTCAGGTCAACATTCAAGAACTCAAAGACACGAATACCGGCCATGTGTACTATCTCTATTTTCTGATGCGTTCTGCTTCAGAAGCGCTGTTGATTCACATTCTTACCCAGGCGGATCGGGACGCCTTAGCGCTCCTTGACAGTGATTTGGAGTCATTCAGTAAGCATTTTCCCGATTCAGACGCGTTTTATCTCGCTTGCTACTGTTGCCTTGCAGGAGAAAAAAGCCTGAAAGGTGCGGAATTAATCAATAGGCTCAATCAGTTTGAACAACTGTATGCGGAACGTTTTCTTGAGCTTGGTACCAATAAGAAGACCAAAGCTCTGCTTCTTGCAGATTACGGTGGGCAGAATATAAAACCCTCAGCTTTGCTGCGCCTCCTGCGACGGGAACGATTGATCATAGCCTCGGGAGACAGTCTGTGTGAAGAGAATGGGCAGTATATTTTGTCGGAATTTGCTGACAAGAGCTCGGTTAGGATAGACGCAGAATCAGGGGAGAGTGCGGATGTTGATGTATTTCTTTCCGTGTTGCGCTCTGTTCTTCAAAAATGCAGGACTCCAGCAAGCGTGCTGAAAGAGAAGCTGCAGCTTTTCAATCCGGCGGCTGTGACAAAACTCGAAGTCGATTATCTGACTGGGAAAAGACAACCGTACTTAGATGCAGAGGCTTTCCGGGCGGAAGGAGAATTTATGCTGCAACCTCCCTTTGGAGTTCCGGTGCAATGCCTGATACACTTTCTGCAGAACGGTCTGCTCGACCCGGATTCGGACAAGCTGCTCCCGTGTGCGCTGATGAAGGACATCCATTATACAGAGGATGGCGAAAAAGTCCTTCCTTGTGGGCTGAAAGGGGACTCCTGTCCGCATTTGTAAACGGTTTAAGGATAAGCGATGCATAATTAAATTCTAGCTGAAAGCACGAGACGCCCCCATGCCACTGCTTGGCATGGGGGCGTCTCACATCAATAATACATCATGTATGGATCGCATTGATAAGTCATATCATCTGCGACATCGCATGGAACATAGGGGTCATCCGGATAATCGGGCGGATCGACGTATTCAGATCCCCAATCTTCATCATATGGAGGAGTATCGAAGAATACATCAAGGTCATCTTCCTCGCCGCCGGATTGCTCGGCGCTCTCGTCCGTACCGTCAAAAACGTTCTGCTCACTGAATCTGGGTTCATTGGAACGGGACTCTGTGAGACCATGATGGTAAATCCTGCGTTCGAGAGCGGGAATATAAGGGCTGTATTCATGCGGCTGAACATGGAGCAGGTTTTCCGCGTAGATCTGCTTCCGACTGTCGAGCATGTCCAGATCGTGCAGGATTTCTGCCTCAATGGTCAGCGGAACTTTTGCGGCACCGGATGCAGGATCTCCGTGATGCGAGAGCAGCATGTGCTGGAGCAGCATGGAGAGTTCCGGATCTGTCCCGACGTCTTCAGCCGCCTGCGCGATCTGCAGAGCCCCAAGGACCGAGTGCCCCATGAGATTGCCATGCTTGCTGTAGCCTGTGACCAGACCGGTGAGGGGAGAGGTTTCAAATTCGATAACCTTTCCGATGTCGTGGAGCAGAACGCCGGCAATCAAAAGGTCCCGGTTAACCGTTCCCTTGTTGTTGGCGGCGATCGTCTCCGCAACAACCGCCATGTCAACCGTGTGCATCAGAAGACCGTGCAGAAAGGCGTGGTGCACGCTTTTTCCTGCGGGGATCACACAAAAGTGATCCCAATAAGTGGTGAGCAGGTAGTCGCAGATTTCGCGAAGGTCAGGCGAAGCGATGCTCCTGACCAGGTTTGCAACGTAGGCACAATACGCACTCACATCGATCGGCGCAGAGGGCACAAGAGCCGCCAGATCTTCAGCGTCCCAGGTGCACAGGTCTGCCGGAGCAAGCTGCTCCACGCAAAGCTGAAGCGCATCGCGATAGGTTCCGACCGTCCCTACCACATCGACAATCGCTCCGTTATCTGCCGAAGTGAGCTCGCCATCATAATCCCAGAAAACCATCCCGATCGTGCCGAAGGCATCTCTCAGGGTGGCGCGGAGATACTGGTTCCCCGCGCGGGTCTTGCAGAGCTGGATATCGTTAATGATATACGCTCCGCAAATCGCAGAAGCATCGGAAAAGTCGCGAATGAAAGTATGAACATGAGTCATTTTAATAATCTCCTTTTGAATTTGTTAAGTGTTGGCTGCGTAATTGAGCATTTCCACGGCGTTGGACAGGGTTTCCATGTCCGTGTGCGTATAGCCAATGGTAGTGCCCGTCTGAGAATGCCCCGCAAGGCGAGCAATCAGCTGAAGAGGGACGCCTCCCGCTTCAAGTCGGGTGATGTAGGTGTGACGGCAGCAATGCGGCGACAGACGGCGCACACCGGCGACGTTCTGAATCGCTTTGTAATACTGCATCCGAAACCGCTTGACGTTATACAGCAGATCAGGACGCGAAGAAGACCAGAGGAAAGCCTTGCCGCCTTGCTGGCGCATCTTCCGAACAAAGATCTGATAGTCCTTGGGGATCGGAATCACACGATTGCTCTTTTTGCTTTTGGGAGGTCCCAGGGTGGGGACTCCGTCAACCATCTTAATGGCTTTGCTGATCCTGATCCAGGAGCCGTCTTCTGCGACATCCTGAGGTGTCAGCGCCAGAAGCTCCTGCACGCGAATGCCGCTGATCAGCAGCACGCGAATGCTGTTGCCAAGAAGATTGTCGGGGAGATTCTTCATCAGGAAATCCACCTCGTCCGGCGTGAAAGCGTCCTTCGGGCGGGACGCTTCCAGCTCGTCAACGCGAGCGATGCGAGCCCGGAGCGCGGGGTTCTTGAGAATCTTGTTGTTGTCCTCGGCATAACCGAAAATCTGAATCAGCATCGCCTTGCACTTGGAGAGCAGGGAACGGGAATACCCCTGCTCCTTGAGCGTGGCCAGAAAGGCATTGATGTGCATGAGCTGAATTTCCTGAATGGGGCTTTTCCCGAAATGCTGCTTCAGCAGCTTCAGCGTGTACTGATAATTTGCGTAGGTGGAAGGCTGAACCTGGTCCCGATAGCTGGAGTACCAGGTGTCAGCCCAGTCATTGAACGGGGTCTTCACTTGCTGAGGAACAGATCCCGTCTCCTTGGCAGTGAGATACTGGCGGATCTTCTGCTGAACTTCACCCTTGGTCGGAGCGGTGAAGCTCACAACCTTTTTCTTGCCGTCCGGCTTGAAGCCGTCCATGATCTGACCTCTCCAGTTTCCACTCGGAAGCTTCTGGAAGCTTCCCTCACCGTTAGATCTTTTTCCCATGGCACTCACCTCATGCCACCGCCATAGCGGCAGCCACGTCGCGGGGGATGCGCGTGCGCAGCTCCACCCATGCGAGGAAAGCGTCCCGGGGAACGCGGATACTGCCTCCGATGCGGGAGACAGGGAAGTCGGCTCGGCGCGTCAGCTCGTAAGCTGCTGCCTGGCTGATGTTGAGGTAGTTCTTCACATCAGCGACGGTCATGTAGTTGGGGTTCATGTGGTTCTTCATAATTTTTTGTCCTTTCTCTTTGCCGCTGAACCCTCACAGACACTTGAAGAACAGATTTTCTTGTGTTACTATGACAGTGCAGTCGGCTTTCTGTAATGGGATAGTTTTCTGCATCGTCGGATAGAGCGTGCCAGCGCTTTATCCGACTTTTATAATGGTTACCTCCTTTCTTCTATAGACGATTATACACTTTATAGTTTACGCTGTCAACTATAAAGTGTACACAAAATCAAAATATTTTTGCTTTTTTCAAATTTCTGTTGATAATATCCTGAAATTCGTGTATAAATGAATGTTAGAAGGTGGAAAAGGAGGGATTACGCATGGGAATGGCTGAAAAAATCAGGATCATGCTTATCAAAAGAGGGAATATCTCTGAAGCAGAGCTCGCCCGGCGCGTAGGCGTGAGTCCGCAAAATATGAACAATAAAATGAAGCGCGACAATTTTACAGAAGCAGACCTGAGAAAAATTGCCTCAGCACTGGACTGTGAATATGAGGCAGGCTTCCGGATGAAGGATACGAATGAATTGATATAATCGTGTTGCTTTTATCCAGCGACGCTCAGCAAACAAAAAACGCCAGGAGAACGATGATTCGAACTCCTGGCGTTTTCGATAAAATGGATCTCTTCTTGAATCTATGAAAGGTTTTTGTTTCAATCTTTACTATATATATGAAGCGGGAAGGGAGTGAGCATTTGAACGACCATGATATTATCACTTTATTTTTTGAGCGCTCTGAGCAGGCGGTTGCTGAGTTGATCTTTAAATATGAGAGCGATGTAAAAAGCATTGTGTTTCATGTTCTGCGTGACGAAAAGGACGTTGAAGAGTGCGTAAATGATGCATGGCTTCAAATTTGGAATACGATTCCACCTGCCAGACCGGACTCCCTTTGTGCGTATGTCTGCCGAATTGCTAAAAACATATCGCTCAACCGTTATCATGCGAACACAGCGAAAAAAAGGAACAGCATTTACGACGCGGCGCTTGATGAATTGGAGAATAACGTGCCAGCGCTGGCAAGCGTGGAATCGGAATATGATGCGAAGGAACTTACTGAGCATTTGAACCGGTTCCTGAAAAAGCTTTCATACGATGATCGATATTTGTTCTTGCGCCGCTACTGGTTTGGAGATGCGGTTTCAGAGATTGCTGAACGGATGCATATCAGTACAAATGCCGCTTCCATTCGGCTGTATCGTATCCGAAGAAAACTTCAAGGCTTTCTAAAGCGAGAGGGGATGATGGAATGAATCGAAGGCTGATATCAGAAGCACTCAATCAAATTGACGATGGCTTGATTGCCGAAGCAGCAACATATCTTGACCGACAAGCGGATGCTGCGACCTCGAGCCATGTAACACGGACGCCCACATACAGAAAAAGCTATCTACGTTTTGCTTTGATTGCGGTGTGTGCTGGCCTTGTCCTTACAGCGGCGGTGTTCGCCGTAAGGTACTGGGGGATCAGAGAAATGTTGCAGTCCTCCGGAAAAGATTATCCCGATGGCGCGGAGGAGTTATTACAGCAACCGAACGCATATGCAGAAACAGATACGTGGAACGCCCGTATAACAGAATTGATGAATGATGACCATTCTATCATAGCGTGTATTATGGTAAATGGCGGAGACCAATATGTCGTTGTCCCAATGGATGCAAACTCGTATGACTCGGTAAGTCTCATAGGGCTTTCCGGAGACCAAACGTTGGAGGAGTACGCAGCATCAAAAAAGAAAATGTTGCTGTTCGCAGGCAGCTACATCGGATCTTCCGAGTCAAAGGCTAAGTGTTCTTCATTTTTGCATTTTGAAAGGATCTCCGATGGTGAAATGAAGATTCTGATTTGCGCGCAGAGAAACAGCGACACAGAGGGAACGGAAGTGATCTGCACTGTATCAGCGTGGACAGAGGGACGTGCGGCAGAAGAACATTTGGATTTTCCTCTGCAACTGCAGGATGCAAAATATGAGACCGTTGTATTTGTTCCGAACAATCCTGATTCCGTCCCGGGTATTCATGTTGGTGAAGCGGAAGTCACATTCACACCACTGGGGGTCAATGTGTCTTTTCCCATCGAATGTGAAGAGACGAAGCCGCCGTATAGAGTGGAATGCGACGAGCTTCAAGACTATGGGGGCGGCATGGTTCTGGATAACGAAACATGGCGTGTCCAGTGGTTTATGGGAAAAGGCAATATCGCGAGTACCATGACCTGGCGTTTTTATGATAAAAACGATGTGCTTGTGGGAACAATCGTCTTTCATGTTGAAGATATAGAATGAAGATGACTATCTTTTAGATAAAGCGTAAACGAAACAAGCCGACCGTGCAGAAGAAGAATCTCCTGCATGGTCGGCTTGTTTTGCACAGCATGAAAATATTGCTCACAGAATGATTGAAGTGACCCAACTAAAGTGCAGCATCATATTCCTGCAGTAGAACAAAAAAAGGTACTTCATGTCATGTTTTTTAGGCCAATAGGAGTAAAGCTATATACACCAAAAAAGCAAGCTTTCAGAATAACCTTATGAGTCTGCGCAAGGTGACTGACGATTCATCTTCGTGAAGTCAAACATCTTATTGTGCTTCTCTTCAATACCACTAACATTCTTTTCCGCGATCTCGTGATTCACACCAAGCAAAAAAGCAAAGTCATCAATGTTAATCTGTTTTAGTATGTAAGCGCGTTCTACTAACTCCCGTACATTCGCGTTTTTTCTTTGCAAAAAACCGTTCCAGACTTCAATATTTTCAGATATTGGAAAAGGTTCTGTTCTGCGTGCGTTTGATGTGTCGAGCAAATTATAAAAGTCTTCTACTACTTCACGAGAGATATACCCGTTGTCGCGAAGGCTCAGCATGACTGACTGAAGGCTTAGTTGAACACGATGCTTTATATTAAGTGCTAGTGGAAGAATCTTTCCAAGATCATTCGCGCTCTGATTTAACTCCAATGCATATTGATAATACAGAGACGGCGGAGAAACAAGCCTAGCTGCAAACTTGTTAGCCATGTGATTTAGATAGTCTTCATAGAATTCGTTATTGATTTCTACATATTCACTATAGTATTGGGGGCGGTGCAATAGAATATGTCCGTATTCATGCGCAACTGTGAATAGCTGGCGTTCGATTGTAATGTCGGGATTTGAATTGACGAAAATGAAGCATCCGCAGGATTCGCTACAAACAGAAGCACCTGATACATCATTACAACCAAAATCAAGGAAGATCACTTTGATCCCCTTTTTTTCTAATGCAGGAATTATCGAAATTGCCCCGTCTTGCTGCAAAGATAGATTTGCACGTTGTTCATCTGCAATGGAGAGAATGTCCTTTTCAATTACTTCATCTAGTTTTTCTGGCTGCTTGATCACTCTGCCAAGCTCCCGATTAACGTTTATTTTCTCTCCTCTGATGGTCGCAAAAAGATCATACTGTTCAGGTATAAAGATGGAATAATAACCGACCGCTTTAGCGATGCTGTTGAATTTTTTAATGTATGCACGCAACAGCTCTTCGCCATATGAAAAAAAATTGCTTTGGTTTTCTGTGGGGCGATAGCAAATTTTCACATCCGCTTCATCAGTGCCAGCAAGGATTTGTTCAATAGGAACTCTAAAAAAATGAGCAAGCTTAACAAGCTGTACAGTATCAAAAGTTCCATTACCCTTTAAATATTTTGACACTGTTTGCCGGCTTAAATCAAGATAGTCCCCCAATTCATTTTGCGTCACATGGTTGTTTATCATAAGGCGCTTAACATTCGAAGCAACAATAGTTTCTAAATTCATTCTCTCACCTTATTTCCGCTAATTATCAACGCGCCATCAGTATAGCAAGGCAAAAAATGCTTGTCAAGATGGAATGTTAAACAAAATTAACATCATATTGTGTAAGCGAGTGTTCAGATCTCCAAATATGGGAATGTAGCTTGACATTTCTCGGGGGAGGGATTTATAATTATGATGCCTTAGCATAGTAGAACTGTGCGAAGGTAAATCAGAGGATATCGATGCCTACCACCGTCGGTATTTGATGGGAAGGAGATGATAACGTGGCCTTGAAAAAAAGAAGACCACCTCAACAGTGATCTTCTCATAGAGATGTGACCCCAAACGTTCCATTGGGTTCACGCCGCCTTGCAACTCCAATGCGGGCTACCACACCCGATTGAGTCAAAGCTCCCTAGCAAAGCTATTGTACTCCCTCCAATTGGATTTTGCAAGGTGAAATGCATGGAACAATGTACGAAATCTCATTTCAATTATGGAGGACCTAAACATGAATAATCTTAATCAACACACGAAGCCCGCTCATGCCTTCAAGTTTAAGGTACGCAATCAGACGTTTGAGTGGCCTTCCCAGCACATCACGGGAAGGGAAGTCCTGACTGCTGCAGGCTTGGTACCACCCGAGAACTATAAGCTTGATCTTAAAACTCACGGGAATGTCTATCGCGAGATTAAGCTCAACGACGTAGTCGACCTAAGCGAGCCTGGAATTGAAAAATTCACGTATATCAGTAGAGATCAGTCGGAGGGCTAACCCATGGGAGACAGAAAAGCTTTTTTTCTTTCGTCTGACGATACCGAGTATCTGAGCAATACGTTCCCACATTGGGAAACCCTTCCCGGCCAATGGCTCCTGATCCACGACTTTCCCGTGTGCGAAGGCTATACGGCTGAACGAACCACTGCAGCAATCAAGATTCCGACAGACTATCCTGCTGTCCCGCTTGATATGGTCTACTTCCACCCTGCGCTAGTACGTTCCGATGGAAAAACGATTCCCAGAACAGAATGCACAGTGACCATTGATGGCCTTCCGTTCCAGCGCTGGTCGCGACACTATCGGACTGGTGAGTGGATCCCAAATGAAGACAATCTTGCAACGCACGTACTTGCGATCAGCGGATGGCTAGAGCGCGCTTCAGCTGCGCAGGTGGCAAAATGATGGAACGTTCGTTTCGAATTACCCAAAAACAACTTGACAACCTTGGAAGCCTTATGGCTTCCAAGGCCACTGGGAGCGTTATTTTGGCTTCGTGTGGTCGCGGCAGAGCTGTATTCCCAGATGCGACAGAGCGAGAATCATGGTCATATATTGGCGGGGAGAAGGAGCTCGAAGTATCTGATTTAAAAGCGATGTCGTTTGATGGCAAGCTCTCATATTGCGTTGTTGCCCAACCAGATGAACTAAGTGAAATTGCATTCGATTTCCCAAACTGTATCTGGGTCGGTATTTCCTTTAACAGAGTTACTGCTTTCTATTGGAATGGATCTTTAGTCTCTGTCGATATATGCGAAGTTGTTGGGCATTCAATCAATATCATATCAGCTAGTGAAGAGTCATACAGCGCTAACGATTTCAACATACGCACAAGGCAGACGTTTGGCAGGGGAACAACGGAAGTCCTCTCCTCCTTAACAATTGGGGTTGCTGGAGCATCTGGGACTGGAAGCATTGTGGCAGAGCAGCTATTCCGTCTCGGAGTAAAGCGGTTGATCTTAGTCGATGATGATTCGGTCGAAGAAGTTAATCTTGGGCGAATATTGAATGCCGGGAGAACTGATGTGCTACTTCGAAAGAACAAAGCTGAAATGCTTAAGGAAAAGTTTGACGCCATGGGACTGGAATGTGAAATAATTGCAGTTCCTTCAACGATAACCGGTAGAAAGGCATTGCGGTATCTATCCCAGTGCGATGTCCTTTTTGGGTGTTTAGATTCCGCAGATGGAAGAATGCAGTTAAATCGGATAGGAACGTTTTACACAATCCCTGTAATTGATATTGGAGTGAAACTCGTTTCGGATAGAGGGGAGCTTTCAGAAATAAGTACTGCTGTAAGGTATATTGTTCCTGGAGAGGCCTCGCTGCTAAGCCTTGGTGTCTATAGCACCGAGCAACTGCAAAGTGAATCGCTTCGAAGAGCAGATCCGGTTGCTTATCGCGACAGGCTTAAGGAAAAATATATTATAGGAGCACAAGAGAGTGCACCTGCTGTTATCAGCATCAATATGTTAGCTTCAAGCTGTGGTGTGATCGAACTGCTTAACAGGATTCATAGTTTTAGGGATACGCCAAATAAGGATGTTGAAATCATTTCTTGTAATTTGTTGGAGCCTTATTTTAATGTGGCGCCGCCATCTGAGCCGGATACAGCGTTGGCAAAGTATCTTGGGCGAGGCGATTGCATTCCGTTCTTAGATATGCCATCTTTGGGGGAGATACCACTATGATCCTACAAAGATTGTGCTTGTTCTTCAGCGGATTACGAAAAGGGCTTCAAATAGTCGGAATTGAGGATTACCCGGAGATCGTTGACGAGAACACTTTCTACGTAGTGGGCAATTTGAGTAGACCACAATATGCTCTGTTCAAATGCCCCTGTGGGTGTGAAGCAACAATTGAGCTTAATCTGAATCGCAGTTCTAGGCCGTGTTGGAGAATCAAATGGAGCCCTTTGGGGACAGTCTCCATTTCGCCATCTATCAATCGAAAAGTTGGCTGCCAAAGTCATTTTTTCCTAACAAAAAGTTCCGCCTACTGGTGCAAGTAAGAGATGCCTTCAAGGGAAATTGCAATCGGCGGTGGGCGGCGGCCGCTGATGCGGTGACCAACGGCCGCCCGGCGGTGGTAGCGGCCGGACAGTTTAACCGGTCGCTTTCGGCTTAA
>ONEB01000010.1 GCA_900316745.1 uncultured Eubacteriales bacterium
GTAGACATAGAACAGGAACTTACCGTCCAGATCAAAGAAGAACACCACAAACAGCAGTGCGTTTGCACCAAAGAGCGCCATCAGCGCTTTCAAAAGTTTTGCTTTCATTTCGGTTCCTCCTTATCTTACCACGTCTGGCTGTCGTCGAAGTCGAGCAGGGACGCGTCGATCGGCTCCTCGCCCATGACGGTGGACATGTAGTCGCTGATGAGCTTGCGGATCTCGGCACGGGAGACCGTACGGGAATCGGGAAGCGCATGGGGGACCCAGAACGCGTTGATGTTTCTCTCACGGAACTCGTCCTCGAACAGACCGTGGACGCCCTGCATGCCCTTGCACTGCAGCTGGTCATACATAGCGACCATATCGCAGTTGAAGCGCTCCATGTACTGCCACAGCTCGAAGATGTGGTGCAGACCGCCGACGGCCATACGGCGCATCGGAGCCCACAGGTGATACTTGGCCATGTCGTACAGGGTGTTTTCGTGAGAATCGGTGCGAATGACCATATCGAACATCAGAGAGTCCATGTTGATGATGACATTCAGACCCCAGGCGTTGTAAGCCCAGGAGCACCAGTTGGAGTAGTACAGCGGCGCGCAGGACCAGGCGATGACTCTGTGGCGGGTCTTCGGGAAGGTGTTGATCTTGTTGGCAACGGCCTTCTCCATGATCGGGCGGACCTTCTTGTCGGTCTGGTGCCAAATGTCATTGGCGCCGAAGGTGCCGTACTGAGACTGATAGATGCGGTACAGAGCCTGTGCAACACCGCAGATCGGGTAGGAGTTGGTGTTGGCGGCAACGTCCCACTTCTCCCACTCGAAGCGCATGAGCTCGTTCTGCTCCTCGAGGCGCTGGATCAGCAGGTTCCAGCTCATGGGAACGCCGGTGTGCTCCTCGGTGAACGCCCAGCACTGCTCGATCTCGTTCATGGTGTTCTTCATGACTTCTTCGTTGTCGAACTGCATGGTCATGGGCAGCGCAAACAGCGGCTTATCCCAGAACCAGTCCTGCAGAATCGTGGAGCCGACGGAGCCGTCGCACGCCTCGTTGCAGGTGTAGAACACGGGGGAGTAATCGGGCACATCGTCGAGGACGAAGATACCTTCCTCGGCCTGGCACATCGGGCACGGGTCGCCCGGCAGACCGATGGACTGAGCAGCGTCGATGTAGTTGAGAACAACGTGGCTGTTGACGTGGCAGGTGACGAAGTAGGGGATCATCTCGAGGGGCTGCGCGATGAAGCGATCAGACCAGCCGTAGAAGATGCCGCCCCAGAAGGTCTCCTTGTGGGCGAGGGTGTGATAGTAGTGATCGTTCTTCTTGCCGCCGTGCAGCTTGGTGTCGGCGAGGAACATCGTCTGGAACTGACGGATGGTGCTGGAGACCATCGCACGATAGTGCCAGGCGCTGGCGCGCAGAGCGGGGCCGCGCAGACCTTCGAGGCCGCGGTCGAACCAGTGCAGAACGGGGATGTAGGTCTGACCCATCCAGCGATAACGCCAGAGGCCCTTCACGAAGTCGATCAGGCTGCCGTACTTGAAGATGTCCATGACCATGTGCACATAGTTGTAGCCCCAGATCATGTACATATAATAGAAAGTGTCCTTTACGCCGCGCCATTCTCTGTGCTTGTAAAGGCCGGTGGGCTGGATGTAGAGATCCGCCATGCGGGCCTCTTCAGCCGGCTTGCCGTACCAAAAATCATGAGCAAGCTTCTGTAAATCTTTCATTAGATCGCCTCCTGAATCTTCTTGATCTCAATGCTCTCAACGAAAGCCTGGAAACGGGTGCGGAGCTGACCGGATGCGCCGTTGATGTACTCCTTCTCGATGGAGCAGACCGGCAGACCGAAATCACGCGGCAGAACGATCGTGTCGATCGTACGCTCGTAGCTCCAGTACTCGCAGAACTTGTTGGATTCCACGATCACGCCGTCAGCCTTGTATTCCTTGGCGATGTCGGCGATGAACTGCTTGCGCTCACGCATGTCGTCCTGCGGCATGAAACGCGCGCACTGGCTGGTGTTGAGGTAGTGGCGGGCGACAGCTTCCAGAGCGGGCATGCCCTCGGGCAGCTCGATGGGGATACGGGACTCGATGGAGCCGTAGCAGTGACGGTCGGCAACGACGAGCGCGCCGCAGCTCTCGATGAGCTTGGTGAACTCGGGATCGTCGTTCTCGGAGCCGGCGAGCACGACCTTGCAGCGCCAGGTCGGCTTGTCGTCGGGTTTGCGCTTCTTCATTTCCTTGGCGGTCTCACGCAGCATGGGGAGGATGAGATGCTTCGGGCAGACGAGAGAGCAGAGCTGGATGACCTGGAACTCATAGCCCGTGATGGTCGGGTTATCGAGCTTGCGGTAGCTGCCGATCTCCTGCATGAGCTCGCAGACCTCGTTGTGCTGCTTGACAGCCTTGCGGATCGCCTCGTCGGAGGTGTCGATGCCGAACTTCTCGTGTAGCGGATTCAGGACGTGATGCTGCAGCTCGGTCACGAAGTGATCGACCGCGTTCTCCGTTCTCTTGAACGGAACGTCGGTGAAGTCCACGAAGAAGTCGGGGTTCTGGATGACGTCCATGTAGCCCAGGTGCTCCTGGAAGCGGCAGGTGACGGTGCAGGTCTCTGTCGCCATCTGGGCGTCAAGGAAGTTGTAGCCGCCCTCGAGCGCGCGCTCGAAGAGGCTGCGGCCGTAGTGGCAAACACGACCGGACAGATAGTAGGTCGCGATGTCGGGAGAGGTGCAGCCCGGTGCTCTCAGACGCACGGAAAAACATCCGGGCAGATCGAGCAGAACCTCAGGCATGAAATAGCAGGTGTAGCCCAGCGCTTTCAGGCCATCTTCCTTCGCCTGGCGGACCAACTTGTTGTTGGCCTCCTGCAGAAGGTCTTCAAATGCGATCAGGTGTTTTAAGTCTCTCATGTGCAAGCCCCCTTAAAGTTTTTCACATTCAAAAAACAAACTTTTAACAATGTGACACTATGATATACACCGTATCATCTCACACATTATGAGAATAGCAGATTTGTTGTTAATTGTCAAACAAAATGTTGGATTTCGAGTAGTAGTATTTGGTAAAATCGGCTGAATTCCCCGTTGCTCTACAAATTGAATTGTAAATGTTGAATAGAAATCGTCAATTTCAATAAATCATCCGAAAAATCAACGGTTTTCACCCTTGCGTGAAGAGAAACCGGCACATAAATTGACACGCGCTGACCCGGTATGCTATATTTTTTATGAGATTTCACTATACATCCCGCAGTCCGGAAAGTGAGGCAGTTCCATGGCACTGTACAGAAAGCTGCACGATATGGTTAAAAAGTCGTTTCGTACGGCTGTGATCGTCGCCGCGGGCTCGTCCACGCGGCTGGGCAAGGACAAGCTCATGCTGCCCATCGGCGGCATGCCGGTCCTGGCGCGGACGCTGCGCGTATTTGAGGCGAGCGCATACATCGACGAGATCATCGTCGTCACGCGCGAGGACCGGCTGATGGAGTTTGCCTCGCTCCGCGAGCAATACGGCATCACGAAGCTCACGCAGGTCGTCGTCGGCGGGAGCACCCGTGCGGGCTCGTCGCTTGCGGGCGTGATGGCGGCGAGCCGGAAAGCGACCGTCATCGCCATTCATGACGGGGCGCGTCCACTCGTGACGCCGTCGCTCATCGAGCGCGTGATCCGCAAAGCCGAGGAGCGGCAGGCCGCCGCGCCGACGCTCCCGCTGAAAGACACGGTCAAGGAGAAGCGCGGAGATATGCTTGTGCGCACACCGCCGCGCGAGACGCTTGCCGCCGTGCAGACGCCGCAGGCGTTTTGCGCAGAGCTCATCCGCGCCGCGCTTACCGAGGCGCAGGAGCAAAAGCTCTCCATCACGGACGACTGCTCGGCGGTCGAGGCCATCGGCCTGCCGGTCGCGTCCGTGGAGGGCGATGAGGAAAACATCAAAATCACAACGGCGATGGATATCATCATTGCCGAGGAAATCATCAGGAGGCGCGGCGCATGAACTTTCGCATCGGACACGGATATGACGTGCATAAGCTTGTCGAGGACAGAAAGCTGATCCTCGGCGGCGCGGAGATCCCGCACACGGTCGGTCTGCTGGGACACTCGGACGCGGACGTCCTCACGCACGCCCTGATGGACGCGCTGCTCGGCGCTCTGGCGCTGGGGGACATCGGGCAGATGTTTCCGGATAACGACCCCGCTTATGAAGGCGCTGACAGCATCAGGCTGTTGGAGGCGGTCATGGAGCATGTCCGCGCCGCGGGCTACGCGGTCTCGAACGTGGACTGCACCGTGCTTGCGCAGGCGCCGAAGCTTAAGCCCTATATTGCGCAGATGCGTGAGCGGCTCGCTGCCGCCATGGGCGTCGCCGTCGATCAGGTGAGCGTCAAGGCCACCACGGAAGAGGGTCTCGGCTTCACCGGCGCAAAGGAGGGCATCGCCGCCCACGCCGTCGCGCTTCTGGAACGCGCATAAACACTTTTTCCTCCCGCATCGGCCTCGTCCTGCATAGGATGAAGCAAACCAATGTGGGAGGATGTTTTATGCAATACAGTCTGATCTTATGCCGCTCGCTGACGTACGCCCAGCGCGCGGCACGGATGCTGGAGCGCGCGGGCATCACCGCCACCGTGCGCAGAGCGCCGCAGGGCGCGTCAGATCGCGGGTGTACCTACGCCTTGAAGCTCCGTACCTCAGCGCTTGCGCGGGCGGTGGAGATCCTGAAAAACGCCGGCATTCCGCTCGGCAGGCAGTTTCACATTGCCGAGGACGGGAGCCTGCGGGAGGTGGAGGCATGATCTATCTCGATGCCGCCGCCACCAGCTTCCAGAAGCCCGTGACCGTGCGCCGCGCCGTGCTCGACGCCATGACGCGCATGACGAGTCCCGGCAGGGGCTCCCATCCGACGGCGTCCCGCGCGGCGGCATGCGTCTATGCCTGCCGCGACCGCGCCGCGCATTTTTTCGGCGTTGCGGAGCCGCAGAACGTTGTTTTCACGTTCAACGCCACGCACGCGCTGAATATCGCCATCCGCACGCTCGTGTCGCCGTGGGACAATGTCGTGATCTCCGGCTACGAGCATAACGCCGTCACGCGCCCGCTCGCGGCGCTGGGCGCAAAGGTGCGTGTCGCGTCGGGGCGGCTGTTTGATCAGGAATCCGTTCTGGAGGACTTTCGCCGGCTGCTTCCCGGCGCGAAGTGCGCCGTGTGCACGCATGTTTCCAATGTGTTCGGCTTTGTGCTGCCCATCCGGGAGATCGCGGCGCTCTGCCGGGAGCGGGGCGTGCCGCTCATCGTGGACGCCTCGCAGAGCGCGGGCGTGCTGGATCTTGATTTTTCTGACCTCGGCGCGGCGTTCGTCGCCATGCCGGGACATAAGGGACTGCTTGGCCCGCAGGGGACAGGGCTGCTGCTGTGCGGCGGGAGCGCTGAGCCGATCCTGTTCGGAGGCACGGGCTCACAGAGCATCGACCAGACCATGCCGGAGGATCTGCCCGACCGGCTCGAAGCCGGAACGCACAACGTGCCCGGCATTGCGGGGCTGGGCGAGGGCATCCGCTATGTCGCCCCGCGCATGACCGCCATCCGCGCGCAGGAGCGCGCGCTCACGGCGCTGCTTGCCGAGCGGCTGCGCGGCTGTGAGGATCTGGAGCTTTTCTATGCCGGGGGAGAGACGCAGACGGGCGTCCTGTCCGTGCGCAGCGCGCGCCATAACTGCGAGACGCTCGCCGAGGAGCTTGCACAAAACGGTGTCGCCGTCCGCGCGGGACTGCATTGCGCCCCGTTTGCCCACCGGAGCGCCGGCACGCTCGAAACCGGAACCGTCCGTCTCAGCCTCTCGCCGTTTACCACCCAGCGCGAGACCGAGCGCGCCGCCGAAATCCTCTGCCGCCTCGTCCGCGCTTAGCGACGGATGAAAACAACATCATACTTTCCCCGGGAATCACAAAATCAACAGTTGACATCTCCAATCGAATGTGCTAAGATATCTGAGCACTGAATATCGGCTTGGAGAAGTACCCAAGAGGCCGAAGGGGCTCCCCTGCTAAGGGAGTAGGCTGTGATAAGCGGCGCGAGGGTTCAAATCCCTCCTTCTCCGCCAAGAAAAAACCTCGTCTTTCCGACGAGGTTTTTTCTTTATCCATTTACCAATGCCTGATACATCTTCATCAGCTCTGCAACGGTTTCGCTTTCGGTGAGCCAATGTTTTTTGCCGTCATCACCTATTTTGCGGAAGCCGTAGGCTTCCATGACGGCGGCGTCATTTTTCTGGTGGGCGGTGCGAAGCTCCGGCGGCATCGTCAGCTCGTCATAGAGATCGGCAAGACTGGAATCGGGGTAGAGCGCCCGGGCATCAAGGATCGCCTGTGCGGTCTGCTCGATTTTCACGCGCTGCGCGTCGGTGAGCGTCGGCCACGGAAAGTTGTTGTAGACTACACCAGCCGAATACCGATAATCACTTTTTATTCTTCCACATATAACTCGCATCCACGCCATATGAACATTAGATTCAAGAATGCCAAAATGATAGAGCTGTGCATCCGGCATCATTAAATTAGCGTCTCCGCAGAGCGTGGAGCTGTCCATGTATCCGAAGGGAATGTACCTGCGTTTTTCTGAAGAGTGTCTTGGTATAATGAGATAATTATGCTTGGGCATATTCTCTACATGAAAATGTGTTGGCTTCTCTGCAAGTTTAACAGTACCGGCGCTTTTACTGGCTAAGCGAAAAGCTCTGACTGCCTCAACACGCTTTAAACATTCAGGCATTTCTCGCAGTTCATTTGGTGAACAGTCACCCAGCCACAAACAATATCTCGGTTTCCTGTTTATAAACTCTGATGCACCATACCAAGGTTTGAACCATTTTTTTGAAGCAGGTTCTTTTAATAAAAACAGTTCCATTTCCTCTTTTGTAAATAAGTAATTCCCTCCATCGATTGGCTTATTTCCAATTCCGATTTCAGGAACCTCACACAGAGGCTTGCTACGGCTCTCTACAAAAACATTGTCTGCATCAATCAGATAACCATTGATGTTATCTGCATTTAAGGAGCGTTCACCGATGAATATCTTCTTTGCAACAGAATTAGGTGCAACGCTAAATCCTACGATCACACAATGAACGTGTGCCTTGATGCTGGCCTCGCTGTCCCATCGGAAGGTACGATATGCAAAATCAATATGCGCACCAGATTCAAAAAGAGGTTTCCATAGGATGGGAACAACTTCACCCTGGGTAACAGAATTAGTTGACACAAGTGCTGCACGAATTGTTGTGGTGTTCATCATGTCAACAGCTTTTTTATACCAGCAGCAAACATAGTCCAGATTTCCGGCATTTTTCCATCCGGGAAAAAGATCATTGACGTCGTCTTTCTGGTCTTTATTCATAAGACGCGCACCCACAAACGGTGGGTTACCCATGATGTAATTCAGCTTGTCCCTCGGCACGACGGAATCCCAGTCGAGGCGAAGCGCATTGCCTTCGACGATGTAGGCATTCGTCGTCAGCGGGAGGAAATCAAGGTCGGCGTGGATGATGTCCTCTGTCTGCATCATCATCTGGTTCTCTGCGATCCAGAGTGCGGTTTTTGCAACCGTGACGGCAAAGTCATTGATCTCAATGCCGTAGAACTGGCTGATCGAAACCTTGATTGGATCAATGACGTCGCCAATCGTGATCTGGTCGCTCATTGCGCGGATGACGTCATTTTCCAGACGGCGCAGGCTAAGATATGTTTCAGTTAGAAAATTGCCGCTACCGCATGCGGGGTCGAGGAACGTGAGAGAAGCGAGCTTGTTTTGAAATGTTTCCAGTTTTCTCTTGCGCGTTCGCAGCACCGGTTCGGCATCAAGCGTCTGAAACTCCGCTTTCAGATCATCCAGAAACAGTGGGTCAATAACCTTGTGAATGTTCTCAATGCTCGTATAGTGCATGCCACCGGAGCGGCGCGTTTCGGGGTTCAAGGTGCTCTCAAACACCGCGCCGAAAATGGTGGGGCTGATCTCCGACCAGTCAAAATCCGCGCTCGCTCTTGTGAGCAGCAGATCACGAATCTCGTCCGTGAAGGGCGGGATGATGATGTTTTCCTCTTCAAACAGACCGCCGTTGACATAGGGGAAAGCGGCGAGCAGCGGGTCGTCGTCCGCAAGGAACTCATCGCGTTCTTCCGGCTTCTGGTCAAGCACCTTGAAAAGAGCAACAAGCCCTTTTCGCAGATCGCGCGTGGAAAACTGCGACAGATAGTCATGGAACATGTTGTGACGCCCGAACACACCGGCGTCCTCGGCATAGAGGCAGAACACCAGCCGCACACAGAGCTTGTTCAGACTCTTGAGCGTTTCGGGGTTTTCCTGATCGTGGTACTGCTTCAGGAACGCATCATAGAGAAGTCCGACGACTTCACCGGCCTTGATGGAGACCTCCATTTCGCGGCGGATATGCTCGCTGCCGGTATCCGTCAGGAAGGACAGACGGTAATACTCCTTTTCCAGATCGGCAAGCAGGATCTTTTCCGGTTCGCCGCCGGGCTGCTCCATGTCGTAGACATGAAACTCCGCGAAGTTGCAGGTCACCACCCAGCGCGGGTGCCGCGAGAGCGGCAGCTCCGTGATATAGCGCTTGGCCTGCTGAAACGGCGTTAGACGCGAGCCGTCGGACTGCTTGATCGGCTTCATCAGGTCTTTACCCAGACCTTTTTGCTCGATTAACACTTTCGTTGCAGGTATGTAGCCGTCGATAAAGCTCGTGTGATCCAGATGCACCTGGTTTTCAAACTCGATGAACTGATCTGGATGCTCCACGTCGAACACATCATGTAAAAGCGTTAGCCAGAACGTCTGGCTCTCGCCCTTTTCGTAGCCTTTATCCTTCCAATGCGCCGCAAAGCGTTTTGCCGCCGCGCGCTGCTGTACGTCCGTCATGATTTTGACCTCGCTTGCTGTCGAAATATGGATATACAGATTCTATCACGTTTTCTGGAAAATATCTACTCATAAAAAAGCTGTGGAACTCCGCCCTCTAGCGGTTTTCCACAGCTTTTGTCATCCTGAGCGAAGCGAAGGATCTTTCACACCATCTCCGCCAGTTCAAAGAGCAGACGCTCCGTCTTCTCCCAGCCGAGACAGGGATCGGTGATGGACTGGCCGTAGACCGCGGCGGCTTCCGGCTTCTGGCAGCCGTCGACGAGATAGCTTTCCGTGATAAAGCCCTTGACAAGGCTTCTGATCTCGGGGTTCAGGCGGCGCTGCGTCATGACCTCCTTGGCAATGCGCGACTGCTGGAGATACTGCTTGCCGGAGTTGGAGTGGTTCGTGTCGATGATGACGGCGCGGTTTGTGACGTCCTTTGCCGCGTACATGTCCGCCATGCGCACGAGATCCTCATAGTGATAGTTCGGCAGCGGCTGACTGTGCTTGTTCACATAGCCGCGCAGGATGGCGTGGGCGTAGGGGTTGCCCTGGCTCTCGACCTCCCAGCCGCGATAGATGAATGTGTGCCGGTGCTGGGCGGCGGTGATGGCGTTGAGCATGACGGAAAAATCGCCGCTCGTCGGGTTTTTCATGCCCACGGGCACGTCCAGACCGCTCGCGGTGAGGCGGTGTCCCTGGTTTTCCACCGAACGCGCGCCCACGGCAACATAGCCCAGCAGGTCATCGAGATAGCGGTGGTTTTCGGGATAGAGCATCTCGTCCGCGCAGCTGAAGCCCGTCTCGGTCAGCGCGCGCATGTGCAGATCGCGGATCATCAGAATGCCGCGAAACACGTCCGGCCGTCCGGTGGGGTCGGGCTGGTGCAGCATGCCCTTGTAGCCGTCGCCGGTGGTGCGGGGCTTGTTTGTGTAGATGCGCGGAACGATCACGAGCTTGTCCGCCGTCTGATCCTGCACGGTGCGCAGGCGGGAGAGGTATTCCAGAACCGCGTCCTCGCGGTCGGCGGAGCACGGCCCGATGATCATGAGAAGCTTGTCGCTTTTTCCGTTCAGCACGTCGCGGATCTGGCGCACGTTTCGGCTGCGTACCTCGCGCAGCGCGTCCGGCACGGGGTACTCCTGCTTGACGTCGCGGGGAATGGGCAGCTTGCGGACGAATTTCATGTTCATCGTGTCCGCATAAGGGTTATCATAGGAAATGTGGCTCTTGTTTTCTTCCATGGTGGTCGTCTCCTTATTTGCCCTGATCCAGCGCAATGCGGCGGGCAGTGGACTTGCGCATCATCTCTTTCATGCCGTCGACGTCGCGGCTGGCGAGCATCCAGCGCAGACGCCCGAACTCAGCGGAGAACAGATCCATCTGGTGAATGAGCGCGTCGATGTTATCCAGAAACAGCTCCGTCCACATGTCCTCGTTGATGTTGGCAATGCGCGTCAGGTCGCGGAAAGAGTCGCCGGTGTAGGTGCCGATGTGATCCGCGTCGTTGCAGGTCATGAGGGCCACGGCGATGCAGTGTGTCAGCTGCGAGACGAACGCGATCATCTCGTCGTGCTTTTCGGGCGTGAGCTCGGTGATGCGCGCAAAGCCCATCACGCGGCCGAGAGACTTGCAGGTTTCAATCGCCTCGGGCGTGTTGCGCTCCGTGGGGACGACGATATAGTTTGCCGCGCGGAAGATGCGGTCGTCGCTGTTGCGCACGCCGAGCACCTCGCGCCCCGCCATCGGGTGCGCGGAGATGTACTCCACATCGTCGCGCAGCATGTCCTGAATGTCATAGACGATGCAGCGCTTGACGCCCGTGACGTCCGTTAAGAGCGTGCCGGGCCGGAAATGCTGCTGATTGGCAGCGATCCATTCCTTAAAGACGTGCGGATAGAGCGCGAAGATGATAAGCTCCGCGCTCCCGATCAGCTCCGGGTCGGGGAACGCCGCGCCCTTGTCGATAAAGCCCTCCTGAATGGCGTAGTCAATGTCCTCCTGCTTGTGCGCGATGGCGTTGACGTGAAAGCCCACGCGGTGCAGCGCCCGGGCGTAGCTGCCGCCCATCAGGCCGAGACCGACGATGAGAATGTTAGAGTTCGTTACCAGCTGCATGTTCGTTTACCTCAATTCCAAGACCGCGCAGACGGTCGAAAAAGTCCGGGAAGCTCTTTCTCACGGCTTCCGCGCCCGTGATCGTGCCGCCCACGCGCGTGAGCAGCACCGCGCAGGCCATCGCGATCCGGTGATCGTTGTGGGCGCTGAGCGGCTCCGTCGGGGTGCGCAGCCCGACAGAGACAAGAATGGTGTTTTCTCCGATATCGCAGGCGACGCCGAGCTTTTCCAGCTCCTCAGCCATGGCCGCGCCGCGGTCGCTCTCCTTGATGGCGAGCCGCTTTGTGCCTCGGAGCACACATCCGTGCAGTCCCGCCGCCGTCGCCATCAGGATGGGGCCGAGATCGGGACAGTCGGAAATGTCCAGCTCCGCGCAGCCTGCTTTCAGCGCGTCGAAATACGCCTCATAGACCCGGTCTCCCTGCAGGCTGTTCGGGTTCAGCCCCGTCACGGTCACGTCGTCCCCGAGCGCTTTGAGCGCGCCGAAGAACGCGGCATTCGACCAGTCGCCCTCCACGGCAATGTCCCACGGCGTGTAGCTCTGCCCGCCGGGGACACGGAGCGTCGTCTCGTCCGTCCATTCGGCGCGCACGCCGAACGCGCGCAGCGCCGAGATCGTAATATCGATATAACTGCGGCTCTCCACCGGCGGGATGAGCCGGATCGTGCTGTCGGCATCCAGCAGGGGAAGAGCGAAGAGCAGACCGCTGATAAACTGGCTGCTGATATTGCCGGGAATCTCAAAGCGTCCCGCTTTCAGCGGTCCCGCGAGCGTGATGGTGTCACCCGTCATTTCAAATCTGAGTCCCTGCTCGCGGCAGAGTTTTTCATACACGCTCTGCGGGCGCTGCATGAGTCTGCCCTGACCCGAGAGCGCAAACGTGCTGCCGCTCAACAGCAGCAGCGGGATGCAAAAGCGCAGCGTGCTCCCGCTCTCGCGGCAGGAGATCACGTCGCCGCACTCGGCGCGCAGCACGTCCGTGCCCCTGATAAAGACAAAATCCTCATCCACATAGACTTTCGCGCCGATCGCGCGCAGCACGTCAATGGTTGCGAGAATGTCCTCGGAGAAGGCGACGTTGCGCACAACGCTCGTGCCGCGGCTTAATCCCGCGCAGAGCAGCAGCCGGTGCGCTGCGCTCTTGGCCGGCGGCGCTTTTACGATGCCGGAAGCCCGTCCGGCGCGGATCTCAAGCTCCATTGCAGGCCTCCATAAGCTGATCCACGGCACGCAGATAGCCGTCCGTGCCCTGACCCGTGATCGTCGCAATGCAGGCCGCGCGGATGAAGCTCACCTGCCGGAAGTCCTCGCGCGTCTCCACGGCGGAGATGTGCACCTCCACGGTCGGGAGCTTCACGGCGTTCACCGCGTCGAGCAGGGCAATGCTCGTGTGCGTGTAGGCGCCGGGGTTGATGATGATGCCGTCCATGCCGGCGAAGTACGCCTCCTGGATGTGATCCACCAGATCGCCCTCGTGGTTGGACTGGTAAAACGCGGCCTCGATCCCGCGTGAAGCGCAGTAGGCGTCGATCTTCTGTATGAGATCCTCATACGTCTCGCGCCCGTAGTGCTCCGGCTCGCGGATGCCCAGCATGTTCAGATTCGGCCCGTTAATGACGAGAATCTTCATCTTGCTAGCTCCTTTCGGATCGCAGCCGCGACGTCCTCCGGCGAGCCCGTTACCGGGATCACCGAGTCCGCTGTCGCGGTGTAAATGGGGTAGCGCTCGTCATAGCGCTTTTTCAGCGCTGCGCGATCAGACGAAAGCGGGCGGTCATCCGTCGGGAGAATGTCCTCCGGTTTCCGGTCGAGGAAGAAGATGCGCCCGTTCGCGCGCAGATGGCGGATGTTTTCTTCGCGCAGAATCGCCCCGCCGCCCGTCGCGATCACGCACCCGGGTTCCAGCGAGAGTGCGGCAATGACGTCTCGTTCCACATCCCGGAACGCTGCCTCGCCGTCCGCGCGGATGATCTCGTTCGGCGTGCGTCCGGTGCGGGACGTGATCTCGTCGTCGGAGTCATAGAATCTGCGCCCGAGCTGCTCTGCCAGGAGCTTGCCGACGGTCGTTTTGCCGCTGCCGGGCATTCCTGTGAGCACAATGCTCTCTTTGTCAGCGAAAACGGCTTGAAACACCTTGTCCAGCGCATCGGGGTCGAGCTTCCGGTCGAGGAAGATCTCCACCGCCGCCACGGCCTGACCGACGAGCATGTAGAGCCCGCCCTCAGCGGGAAGCCCCAGCGCGTGCGCCTGCTGTACAAGCTGCGTGCGCAGGGGATTGTAGACCACGTCCGCCACGCCCTCGAGCGCGGGGAACAGGGAGAGGTCGATCGCCTGCGCGTCCACGTTCGGATACATGCCGGCGGGCGTTGTGTTCAGGATCACGGCGGCGTCGGGATAAAGCCGGGGCGCGTCTTCGTAGGTGACGCTCCCGCCTCGCCCGGAGCGGCTCACGGTAACGACCTTTCCGGCGCCGAGATGCTTTGCCACATACTGCGCCGTGTGCGAGGTGCCGCCAGTGCCGAGAATCAGCACGGTCTTGCCCGTGAGATCGAGCCCGATGCGGGAAATGAGCGCCTGCATGCCGAGCATGTCCGTGTTGTAGCCCGAGAGCCTGCCGCCGCGGTTGACGATCGTGTTCACCGCGCCGATCTCCTTTGCGCTCGGGCTGATCTCGTCGAGATACGCCATCACATCGCGCTTATAGGGAATCGTCACATTGATCGCCTTGAACGCCTTTTCTCTCATGAAGCCGTCCAGCGCGTCCGGCGTCAGCTCATGCAGATCGTAGGTGTAGTCTGCAAGCTGCTCGTGGATCTCCTTGGAAAAGCTGTGGGGGAGATGCTCGCCGATCAGTCCGTATTCCATGCTGATCCCTCCTTGTATGCCGCGTCATAGCGGGCGCGGAGCGTTTCGAGCGTGACGCGCTCGATCCGTCCGTTCCCGATGGTATCGACGGTGACGATGTCCACGCCGCCGTCTGAAAATTTCTTGTCGTGCTGCATGGCGTCCCAGACCGCCTTGCGGTCAAAGTCCAGCGTCGTGGGAAGCCCTGCTTTTTTCAGCACCGGTACGAGCTGCGCGCGCACGGCCTCGCTGCTCATGGGGAGCATGCCGAGCGCCACGCACTCGCCGTGCAAAAGCGCCCCCGTGCTCTCAATGCCGTGACCGATCGTGTGACCGAAGTTTAAGAGCTTGCGCATGCCTTTTTCGGTCTCGTCGTGCTCCACTACGTATTGTTTGATGCGCAGCGAGCCCTCGATCACATGGTCGATGTTTTGGAGAATCGGCTGCGCTTCCAGAAACCGAAACAGCTCCGCGTCCGAGGTCGCCGCCATCTTGATGGATTCGGCAAGCCCGTTGGAGATCTGCCGCTCCGGGAGCGTTGTGAGCACATCGGGGTCGATGAGCACGCCTCTCGGCTGCCAGAACGCGCCGATGATGTTTTTCACACCGTCTAAGTTGATCGCGACCTTGCCGCCGATGGAGGAGTCCACCTGCGAGAGGACGGTCGTCGGTACGTTGTAGAAATCGATCCCGCGCATAAAGCTTGCCGCGGCGAAGCCGGCGAGATCGCCGACTGTGCCGCCGCCGACCGCGACCACGCAGTCGCCCCGGTGAAAGCCTTCTTGCAGCATCCGGCTGCACAGGGACTCATAAACAGGAAAGCGCTTTGCCTGCTCGCCGCTCGGCACGGTCACGATCACGGGCTCCCTGCACTGCGCGGCAACCGTCTCGGCATACACGCGCGGCATGACGCTGCCCGTCACGATCAGACACTTGCGGTCGAGATTGAACAGAGCCCCGGCATGCTTCAGCGCGCCGCGCTCCAGAATGATCTCATAGCTCCTTGCGCCGAGATCCATGGTAAGTTTCATGATGGCTCTCCTTTACAGGGCCGCGTGGCGTGAGAACGTGCCGATGACCTTGATCCGGTCGCAGAACGGCTCCATCTCCCGCAGCATCTGCTGTCCTTTTTCGCTGAAGATATTGCCCTCGGCCTCAAGATAGAAATAGTATTCCCAAAGCAGCTCCTTCACCGGGCGGCTGCGGAGCGTGCGCATGTTGTAGCCGTATTTGTTGCCGAGAATGTCCAGCGCCGTGGCGAGCGAGCCCGCCTCGTTGCGGCTCGTGAACACGAGCATGAAGTGATCGCCCATGTTTTTGCCGAGCGAGCGGTTTTCCGTGCGCGAGACCACGGCAAAGCGCGTTGTGTTCTGGCGGCTGGCGTTGATATTGGGCTGCAGGATCTCCAGCCCGTAGAGCGCTGCCGTCTCCTCGCTTGCGATGGCGGCGATGCTCCTGTCGCCGAGCTTTGCCACGTGCTCCGCCGCGAGCGCGGTGTTCGCGTACTCCACGGCCTGCCAGCCGTGGTCATGCAGATAGCCCGAGCACTGGCCGAGTGCCTGCGGGTGGCTGAGCACCTGCTGGATGTCCTCAAGCTTCGTGCCGGGCACGACAATGAGATTCTGCCGAATGCTCATCTCGTACACGCCGTTGACGTGCAGCGGGCCGAAGAACAGCAGGTCCAGGACTTCGCCGACCTCGCCGTTGTAGCTGTTTTCGATCGGGAGCACCGCGCAGTCACATGTGCCGCAGCGAACCGCGTCATAGGCGCTGCGGAAGTCCTTGTGGCTCACGCGCTCGGCATTCGGGAAAATGCGTCCCGCGCTGATGAAAGCGAAAGCGCCCTCCACGCCGCTGTATGCCACGCGCAGGCCGCCCATCAGCCTCCGCTGATAGTCGCAGGAGACGTTAATCGTCCCGCGCAGGAACTGCACATAGTATTCGCGGATCGTGTCGTCGTCGATATACCTGCTGTTGCGGTCGATAAGAGCCGCCTCGCGCGCCTCGTCCCTGATCGGGAGACCGTGCTCCATCTTGTGTTCGGCGACAAGCTTTGCCGCCTGCATGCGCTGCTCAAACAGCCGCGCCATCTCGGCGTCGATGCGGTTGATGTCCGCGCGCGCCTGGTCAAGTTTGTTCATAGCGTTCCCTCCGCGCTGCGGTATGCCTCTGCCAGCGCCCTGAAAGCGGGCAGGGAGCGGCGGATCGTGTCGGTGTCCACGCAATAGCTTATGCGCACATAGCCCGGATAGCCGAATGCCGACCCCGGGACAAGCATCAGCTCATACTGCCTTGCTCTGGCGCAAAATGCCAGATCGTCCGGCTCCGGCGTTTTCACGAAGAGATAAAACGCGCCGTCCGGCTTTGCCATTTTGAAGCCGTATTCCGTCAGCGCTGCGCAGAGCAGGTCACGGTTTGTTTTGTAAACGGTCAGATCCGCCGTCGCCCCGACGCATTCCTGAAGCAGATACTGAAACAGCGAGGGATTGTTGACGTTTCCGATCACGCGTGAGGCGCCGCAGATCGCGGCGTAAAGCGCGCGGCTGTCGGCGGCTTTCGGCGGCACAAGCAGATACCCCATGCGCTCGCCGGGCAGGGAGAGCGTCTTGCTGTATGAGTAGCAGTAGATTGTGTCGGCGTAGTGGTTCGGGATAAAGGGCACTGTCACATCGTCGTCATATACGAGCTCCCGGTACGGCTCGTCGGCGAGAATATAGATGGCGTGCCCGAACTCCGCTTCCTTTTTGCGTAAAATGTCCGCCATGGCGTCGATCGTCTCGCCGGAGAAGATGGAGCCGGAGGGGTTTGACGGGGAGTTTACGATCACAAGCTTCGTCTTTTTCGTGACCGCCTGTTCAAATGCGGCCAGATCGATCTGGAAATCTTCCTCGCGGCATTTTAAGATCACGCTTCTGGCGCCGCAGACCTCAGCAAATACAGCGTATTCGGGGAAGTACGGCGCGAAGATGATCACCTCGTCGCCCGCAACAAGGGTCGCGCGGCATGCGATCGAAAGCGCCGCGGAAGCGCCGGCGGTGAGATAGAGATCGTTCGCGGTGTAGTCCGTGCCGAAGCGCCGGTTCAAATCGTCCGCAACGGCCCTTCGCACCTGCGCCATTCCCGGCGCGGGCGTGTAGGCGTGCAGCACCTCGGGCGGCACGGTCTGAATAATATGCATGAGCGACTCCGTTACAATGGCGGGAGCCGGTACGTTCGGGTTGCCGATACTGAAATTGAATACGTTCTCCGCGCCGATCTCCTCTGCGCGCCTGGCGGCATAGGCGGCCGTTTCGCGGATCGCGTTGTCCTCACGCCCGTATTCCAAAACATTCTGCGGCAGCATGGTCTGCGCCTCCTTTTGCAGCGTCGGATTATGCGTCATAGCGCGGCAGCTCCACAAATTGCAGATCGTTTCCGAGTGCCGGAATGAGCACGTTCATCGCGTCTGCCATGGAAAACTTCACCGTCGAGGAATTGATGCACGGATGGCAGCAGAGCCATTCGTCGCGCAGAAGCTCCCGGTCGATGAGCAGGTGCACGGCGTTCTCCCTGTCGTTCATCAGCCCAAGAACGCTCACGGAGCCCGGTGTGATATCGAGCAGGCGCAGCATGTGGTCGGCGCCGGCAAAGCTCAGGCGGGACGAGCCGATCTGTTTGGAGAGATCCTTCGTCTTAAAAGGCTTCGTGCCCGGCATCAGCAGCAGGTAGAAAACCGTCTCCTGCCGGTTCGTCAGAAAGAGATTTTTGCAGATCTCCGCGCCCAGCACGTTTTCCACAAGCTCACAGTCCGGGATCGTGTCCGCGTGCTCGTGGTCGGCGCGGTCATACTGGATGCCGAGCCTGTCCAGCAGGTCATAGCAGCGCAGTTCCTTTTCGAGCCTGTCTGTCGTGTCCGCGGGACGTCCGTGGTACAGTGTCTGATCTACATGAATGGCCATAGCTGACTCCTTAATTCAAAAATATCTTTCATATTACCATGATTTCTCATTTCTCGCAACAGATCATTTTGCGGTTGTAATCCACCGCGAAAAATGGTATATTATTTTAGTTCAAATAGAAAGAATCGGAGGAACTCCTATGAGCACGATCAAAGACATTTCTCTCGCGCCGTCCGGCGAGCGCAAGATCCGCTGGGTGGAGGCGCACATGCCCGTCCTGCGCGACATCGGCAGGGACTTTGCCCGGTCCAAGCCCTTCGCGGGCCTGAAGATTACGCTCTCCGTGCATCTGGAGGCCAAAACGGCGTATCTCTGCCGCGTGCTAGAAATGGGCGGAGCGGAGATGCATGTCACGGGCTCCAACCCGCTGTCCACGCAGGATGACGTCGCCGCGGCGCTTGCGGCGGGCGGCATGGACGTCAACGCCGTCTACGGCTGCACGATGGAGGAATATGCTGAGCATCTGCGCGCCGTGCTCTCGATTGGCCCCAATATCATCATCGACGACGGCGGCGATCTCGTCCACCTCATCCATACGGAGTTTCCCGAGCTCATCGAAAACGTCATCGGCGGCTGCGAGGAGACCACCACGGGCATCCACCGTCTGCGCGCCATGGCAAACGCCGGCACACTGCGCTTCCCGATGGTCATGGTGAACGACGCCGACTGCAAGCACCTCTTCGACAACCGCTACGGCACGGGCCAGTCCGTCTGGGACGGCATCATGCGCACGACGAACCTCGTCGTCGCGGGCAAGTACGTTGTCGTCAATGGCTACGGCTGGTGCGGCAAGGGCGTTTCCATGCGCGCCAAGGGTCTCGGCGCCAAGGTCATCGTCACCGAGGTCGATCCGGTGCGCGCGCTCGAGGCTGTCATGGACGGCTTCGAGGTCATGCCCATGTCTGATGCCGCCAAGGTCGGCGATATCTTCTGCTCCGTCACGGGCTGCCGCGACATCATCACGATGGAGCACCTGCTTTTGATGAAAGAGGGCGCCATCGTCTCCAACGCCGGTCATTTTAATGTCGAGATCGACATGGCGGCGCTCGACGCCGAGTGCGTGGAGAAGTGGGAAGCCCGCCACAACATTGACGCCTATAAGCTCTCCAACGGCCGCACGATTTATGTGATCGCGCAGGGACGCCTCGTAAACCTCGCCGCCGGCGACGGTCATCCGGCGGAGATCATGGATATGAGCTTTGCCATTCAGGCGATGGGCGCGTACTATCTTGCCCAGACGCGCGGCACGCTGAAGCCCGGCGTCGTTCCCGTCCCGAAAGAGATTGATCTCGACGTCGCCCGCCGGAAGCTCGCCTCCATGGGCGTCAGCATCGACAGTCTCACGGATGTGCAGATTGACTACCTGAACAGCGAGGGCTGAGCCCTCATACGATAAGTCGGAAGAAAGGGGGGCGCCGCTTTGGAGAACGTGGATTATGAAGCCGTGCATGACGAGCTGTTTATCATGCTGGAAGATCACATGATCAAGGAGCTCAGCCTCACGCTTGCGGAGATGAACGAGTTCGACATCTCCGAATTTCTCGGCGAGCTCTGGGAGACCGATCAGACGCGCATGGCGATGGTGTTTCGCCTGCTTTCAAAAGAGATCGCGGCGGACGTGTTCGCGAATCTGGAGGTTGAGGAGCAGGAGACGATCATCAACTCCATCACCGATACCGAGCTCGGCGACATCATCGAAGACTTGAGCGTGGACGACGCGGTCGACATGATGGAGGAGCTGCCCGCGAATGTCGTCAAGCGCGTCATGCGCACGACGGATGCCGAGACGCGCGCGCTCATCAACAAATATCTGAAATACCCCGAAAATTCCGCCGGCAGCATCATGACGGCGGAGTACATCGACCTGAAAAAGTACATGTCCGTCCGCGAGGCAATCGCCCGCATCCGCCGCATCGGCGAGGATAAGGAGACCATTTACGTCTGCTATGTCACCTCCGCCAAGCGCCATCTGGAGGGCGTCGTCACGGTCAAGGATCTGCTCTTGTCGGATGATGACGAGATCCTTGAGGACATCATGGACACGAACGTCATCTGCGCCCGGACCACGGACGACCAGGAGGACGTCTCCGAGCAGTTCTCGGACTACGACCTGCTCGCCATTCCGGTCGTGGACAAAGAGGGCTGCCTCGTCGGCATCGTCACGGTCGACGACGTCATCGACGTCATGGAGCAGGAGGCCACCGAGGACATTGAGAAGATGGCCGGTATCACGCCGAGCGACCGCCCGTATTCCCGCACCAGCGCCATCGAGATCTGGAGAAACCGCATCCCGTGGCTCATGTTCCTCATGCTCTCTGCCACGTTCACCGGCATGATCATGACGCACTTTGAAGACGCGCTTGCCGCGCAGGTTGTGCTCGCGGCCTTCATCCCCATGCTGATGGGCACCGGCGGCAACTCCGGCTCGCAGGCGTCCACCGCCGTCATCCGAAGCCTGTCGCTGGGCGATGTGGAGCCGTCGGATGTGCTCAAGGTCGTCTGGAAAGAGCTGCGCGTCGCGTTCCTGTGCGGCGTCACGCTCGCCGTCATCAACTTCGGCAAGATGTACCTTGTGGACCGCACGCTCCTCGGAAACGCCGAGGTCACGCTCACGGTCGCCGCCATCGTCAGCCTCACGATCGTGTTTGTCGTCATGTTCGCAAAGGTCGTCGGCAGCACGCTCCCGATCATTGCCGAGAAAATCGGCGTCGATCCCGCCGTCATGGCAAGCCCGCTCATCAGCACGATCACCGACGCCGTGTCGCTGATGATCTACTTCAACATCGCAAGAATCCTGATACCGTCTCTGCGGTAACGAAAAGCACCGCACCGGAAAAACCGGTGCGGCGCTTGAGACTGTCAAAAAACTATGCTTTTGACCCGTGAAATAGAGCAGCAGGGGAGCTCGAGGGGGCAAGGCCCGCCTCGAATTGGATCCAGCATCGCCAAAAAGCCATTGAAAGTCAAGGGCTTTCAATGGCTTTTTCTTTTACGGAGCAAAAGTTATGGCGATACGCGCAGCGCGTCAAAAAATGCCCGTAAAGGGCTTTTTTGACACGCTGAAGCACCGCACCGGAAAAACCGGTGCGGTGCTTAAATTTATGCGTCGTTTTTGATCATCTGATCCAGCGTTTCGCGTTTGACCGCAACGGACGCGCCCTTTGAAGAGAGCATCACGATCGGGGCGTTCGGAATGCGGTTGTAGTGCGAGGCCATCGCGTAGTTGTAAGCGCCGGTCGTACACACGGCGAGCAGATCTCCGCGCCGCAGCTCCGGCAGCCACACGTCCGGCTGGATGATGTCGTCTGATTCGCAGCAGCGTCCCACTACGTCGCAGTGGAGCGTCGGCGGCGCCTCCATGCGCTCGGGGGCAAACACCGTGTACTGCGAGCGATAGAGCGCATAGCGCGGGTTGTCCGTCATGCCGCCGTCCACGGAGACGTAATTTTTATAGCCCTTGATGCGCTTGACAGACCCGACGGTGTACATCGTGAGACCCGCGTCCGCCACGATGCTGCGTCCGGGCTCCAACAGCACGGCAGGGAACGGAATGTTCAGCTGCGCGGCGAGCTCCTTCATGAAGTCCGCGAGCGCCGAGATGCGGTAGGCGATATCCACAACGCCCTCGCTCTCGCGATAGCGCACGCCGTAGCCGCCGCCGAGATCCAGAAACTGCGTCACGAAGCCGTATTTGTCGTGGAGCTTTGCCATGAACTCCAGCATGATCTGCGCCGTGCGCTCATACACGTCCTCATCGAATACCATCGAGCCGACGTGGCAGTGCAGACCCACGATCTCGAGGTGCGGCAGCGCCGCGGCATAGTTATAAAACTCCTCGGCCTGTCCCGTCTCGATCGGGACGCCGAATTTGGAATCGACCTTGCCGGTCGCGACCGCGTCATAGGTGTGCGGATCGATGCCCGGCGTCACGCGCAGCAGGCATTTTTGCGTAACACCCTTGCGTTCCGCGATATGCTCGATGGCGTACAGCTCCTCGACGTTGTCCACCACGAAATAACCGACTCCGCGGTCCATCGCAAAGGCGATGTCCTCATCCGTCTTGTTGTTGCCGTGGAAAAACGCCTTTTCCATCGGAAAGCCCGCCTTTGCCGCAGTGTGAACCTCGCCGGAGGAAACGACGTCGATGCCGAGCCCCTCATCCGAGACGATCTCATACATCCGCTTGAAGCACAGCGCCTTGCTGGCATAGAGCGTCAGAGCCTTTTCGCCGAAAAACTCCGTCATGGCTTTCTGATACATGCGGCAGTTGTCGCGGATGCGCTGCTCATCCATCAGATAGAGCGGCGTGCCGTATTTTCTCGCGAGCGCGGGTGTGCTGAATCCGGCGAACTCCAGAACGCCGTCCTTGATCTTCAGATTGGTTGCGATCATGCGCGTGACCTCCGGTGGGGAATGGATTATGAGCCTTACAATATCATACAGCGATTTAATGCGCAAGAGAAAATGTCACTTTTTTCGTTTTCTTCCGACAAGGATGTACACAAGGCACAGCGCCGCGATGATCCCGATGGCGAGGATCGCGCAGTTGCGGAAATAGACCTCCGGCAGAATCAGGATGATCTCGTCCAGGTCGGGGTCAAACAGCCAGTTGGTTTTTCCCGGGAAAAAGATGTGGTGAAACACCGTGAACGCGCGGTCAAAGTCCGTCGCGCCCCATGCGGCGATCACGGCAAAGAGCGCGAGCACGCCCCAGCCCGCCCAGAACGAAGCGCCGCGCCCGAGCGGTCGCGCGGGCTTGACGCGCCGCAACAGCAAAAGCAGTACCGCCAGCGTCAGCGCAGAGCAGCCCAATACCCACAGATCCAGCCGAAACAGCACGCCGACGTCGGCAAAGTGCGTGCGCCCGGTCTCCGTCCAGCCAAGGTCTCCCGTGCTGAACGTGCCGCCGCGCAGACAAAAGCGCATCACGTCGTCATAAGCCTCCAGGATCGTCTTCTCCGAAAAGCCGGTCTCCGCCGGGAGATTCAGCGCGTGGACGTGCGCGACATAAAACGAGCGCGAGAGGATCGGCGCCGCGATCCCGGCACTGACGGCAAAGAGCGCGAGCGCGATGATCAAAAATGCGCATTGAAGCTTAGATTTCATCAGCCAAACCTCCGAAGCTGTCTGTGGATAGAACGATCAGCACCTGCCCGGGGAGATAAAACGCCCACATGGCGAGACTTGCAAACCCCGAGAGCGCGTTTTGCGGCAGATTGTGCAGCCCGACGCAGAGATCGCACAGGAAAAAGAGCCCGAGTCCCACAGCAAAGCGCACCGCGCGCTTTGTGCGCAGGTGCGCCGCTGCCGCAACGCTCTGCGCAAGATTCATGAAAAACCAGACGATATACGCAACCGCGAGCATTTCAAGCTTGCCGAAATGCGCGCTCACCAGATACGCCGCGAAGAGCGCAAGCATCCCGCGCGCCGTAAAATGGAGCGTCCGGTTCGCGCCGCCCATGGCGCAGAGCCGGCAGGTGTACAAGGCCTGTACGCACAGGAAGAGCGCCACGCCCGCAGTGTAGTGCGCGTCGAGCACCAGCAGAAACACGTCCGCCGCCGCCGTGAGCACGAGCGCCGCCGCGACGAGCCGACCGTCCGCTGTTTTTACCGCCGTGAGCCCTGCGAGTACGACGAGCACGATGGCGGCAAACTTCAGCCATGTCGCCGCGGCAGGGGACGCGCCCGACAGATCCAGCGTCAGAAACGCGGCATAGAGCGCCGCTTCCAATATCAAAAACAGCCGTTTCATCCGCACGCTTCACCTCCGATGGTCTCTAAAATACCACATCTGCCGGAGAATGAAAAGACGTCGCGCGCATGACAAAAAATTGTTTTGCTCTGAAAACACCCTCCGGCTATTGTGTCGGCGCACATTTTGTGTTAAATTGTAAAGAGCATTTTCGTATGGTGTGATACACCATATTTCGCACAGGCAGAGTGCCTTGCGTATTTTTGTGGAGGACAATTCGATGGAAATTCTGAAATTCAATCAGGATGCTTGCAAAAACTGTTATAAGTGCGTGCGTTACTGCCCGGTCAAATCCATGCGTGTGTACAAGGGCCTGCCGCAGATCATTCACAATGAGTGCATCGTATGCGGCAACTGCGTGAGTGTTTGCCCGCAACACGCCAAGTATGTGGTGAGCGAGGTCAAGCGCATCAAGGAGCTCATCCGCGCAGGGAAGCAGGTCGTTGCGAGCGTGGACTCCACCTATCTTGCCTACTTTGAGACGCCCGGCTTCTCCGGCGTGCGGCAGGCGCTGCGCACGCTCGGCATGTCCGAGGCGTATGAGACGGCAGAGGGCGCGCAGCTGGTCGAGCGCCAGCTCGAGATCCTTGTCTCCCGCGCCGAGGGCAGGCCCGTCATCACGTCCGGCTGCCCGTCGATCGTGCTCTACGCCGAGAAGCACTTCCCGGAGGCGCTGCCGTATCTCGCGCCGGTCCTGTCCCCGATGCAGGCGCACGCGCAGATCCTGCGCCAGCGCTGCCCGGGCGCCGTGATCGTCTATATCAGCCCCTGCATCGCCCGCAAGGAGGAGACCAAGGACTTCGAGAGCGTGGGCGCGGACTATGCGATCACGTTTGATGAGCTCGCCGCATGGATGGCAGAAGCGGGCGTGAAGGTGCCCGCGGATGTGGAGCCCGATGAGCCGAAGATCTCGCGCGGCTATGTCGTCACCGGCGGCGTCGAGGACGGCATGACCCATCTGATCGGCGTGGACTATCTCGCGGTCGATACGCTTGATGACTGCATCAAGGTCATGAAGTGCGTCGCAGACGGCGGCCTGACCGACTGTGTGATCGAGATGTCCGCCTGCCACGGCAACTGCATCGGCGGCATGGTGTTCTCCCGCAAGGATCGCAACCTGCTGGAATCCCGCAAGCGTATCGAGAACGCGTCGGCGTACAACGGCGGCGACTACGACATCTCCGAGCGCATCGACCTATATCGCGCCATGGAGGATCACCACATCCGCAAGGAAGAGGACGTTCCCGACAGCGCCATCACCGGCATCCTGCGCAAGATGGGCAAATTCACGGCTGAGGATGAGATCGACTGCGGCCTGTGCGGCTATGCCACCTGCCGCGAAAGCGCGCGGGCAATCTATGAGGGACGCGCCGAGGTCAGCATGTGCCTGCCCTATATGAAGGAGAAGGCGGAGACCTACTCCGAGAAGATCATCAACGTCTCCCCGGAGGGCATCATCACCGTCAGCAAAAAGCTCAAGGTCAAGCAGATCAACAACGCCGCCTGCCGCATCTTCGGCATCAAGGACCCCTCGGACATCATCGGCTATCCTGTCAGCCGCATCATGGATGAATATGATTTCGTCAAGCTCATGAGCATTGACGATACGCAGTATACGGACCAAATCTTCCTTGCTGAATACAACGTCTACCTCGAGCGGATCTTCATCTGCGACCCGCAGCGCACGATGTTCACCTGTATCATGCGCGACGTGACCCGCTCCCGTCAGCGCAAGAGCCAGGTGCAGAAGACCAAGCTCCACGCGGCGGACATTGCCGACAACATCGCCGACAAGCAGCTGCGCATCGTACATGAGATCGCAAGCCTCCTCGGCGAGACCGCCGCGGAGACAAAGGTTGCCGTGCACGATCTGAAGGAAGCGATCCTGCTGGATGAGGATGATGACGATGCGGAATGATAAGCTTCGAAACAAAACCCTGGTCTGGGACATCGGCTTTGTGACCCGGTGCAAGAACGGGGAGACCATCTGCGGCGACCACTGCGTCATCAACAGCGACGTCGAAAAAACGATCGTCCTCTCCGACGGGCTCGGCAGCGGCGTAAAGGCGAACATTCTCTCCACGCTGACAGCCAAGATGCTCGCGCGCATGCTCGAGGGCAACGTGCCGCTTGACGAGTGTGTCACCACAGTCGCCGAGACGCTCCCGATGTGCAAGGACCGGAAGCTCGCCTACGCCACGTTCACGATCGTGGAGACCGCCGGTCAGGCGGTCACGCTCGTGCAGTACGATAATCCCCGTGCGGTGTATATCCATGACGGAAAGGTGCAGAAATACGGCTACACAGCGCACTTCATTCAGGACAAGGAGCTGCACGAAAGCCGCTTCCAGTTCAGCGCCGGCGACATGCTGATTCTCTTCAGCGACGGCGTGGCGGAGGCCGGACGCGGTCTGACCACGGTGTCCGGCTGGCCGGAGGACGAGATGCACGATTTCATGGAGCGCAACTATACGCCCGACTGCTCCGCGCAGAAGATGGCAGCGCTGATCCTCTCGTGCGTCCAGTCTCTGGATCTGGACGTCATGCACGATGATACGACCATCGCCGTGCTGCGCCTGCGCCCGCGCATGGCGGCAAACGTCATGATCGGACCTCCGGAGAACAAGGACGACGATCTCGGGACGATGCGCCTGTTCTTCGCCAAGGAGGGCAAGCACGCCGTCTGCGGCGGCACGACCGCAAAGGCGGTTGCAAACCACCTCGGCGCGCGCGTGCGCGTCCTGCCCGACACGGGCACGGAAGAGGTTCCGCCCATGAGCGAGATCACCGGCGTCGACCTCGTCACCGAGGGCGCCGTCACGCTGCAGGAGACGATCCGACTCATTGAGCTCTATCAGAAAGACGGCCTGCTCACGCTCGAGCTTGAGCGCCGCAAGGACGGCGCTGCAAAGCTGGCAAAGCTTCTTTGCGAGGAGTCGACGGAGGTCAACATCCTCTTCGGCAACGCCTCGAACAGCGCCATGGACGATACGGAATTCAGCTTCTCGCACAAGCTTCAGCTCATGCAGCAGCTGCAGACCGTGCTGGAGGCTGCGGGAAAGCGTGTGAAAATCAGCCTCTGCTGACAGGAGCATCAGAAAGGAGCAGACCATGACCCGACGAACCCGGACCATCCTCATCATCGTGATCCTGATTCTCGCGCTCATCATCGGCGGCTATTTCTATTACCGCGCGCATTTTCAGGTCTATGTCGATACCGCGCGGATGCTCGACTCCGTCTATAACGCCGAAAAATCCGACATCAGCTACACCGTTGCGCTCAACGGAAAAGAGCTGAATGTCAAATTCCGCACCGTGAAATTCCCGGTCGGGGACGGCGGGAGCGCCATGAAGATCGATGTGGAGGGGGATTATCTCTCTCATACTTTCTATAAGGTCAACGGGCGCAGCTACGACGACGAAAACGCGCTCGAGCGGGTCATCCCGAAAAACTTTATGAGCCTGCTGCAATGGGGCGCGGACGTATACAGCTCCGATCTTTCCATTGACCGCATCCGCGACGGCGCGCGCACGGTCTATACGGTCCAGGTTCCGGACAGCATGGTACAGTCCTTCATGGATCGCTATCTGGAGGGACTGGACAAACTGAATCTGACGTATTCCGACTGCACGATGTATCTCACCACCGTGGACGGACAGGTTTCGGAGCTGACGCTGCAGGGCAATACAAAATACAAAGTGCTTGTCAGAGAGGCGAGCACCATGATCACCGTGCGTGCGCAGGTGAATGCCGTCGGCGACGCGGTCAAAGTGCCGTCGCTGCCGCAGGACGTTCAGTTCGCCATGCACAGTACATAAGAGACACAAGGGAGACTTCCGCCAATGAATTTTCGAGTATTTCTTGCAGTTTTATGCTGCAAGATCACACGCTTTCTGATCCGCCTCGTCGGGCGCGGCGGCACCGCCATGCCCGGCAGGATCGCATTGAAGATCTGCCCGACCGTCCTCGGCAGGCTCTCGCAGGGCGTGCGGACGATCCTCATCACGGGCACGAACGGCAAGACCACCAGCGCCCGCATGATCGAGCAGGCGTTCATTGACCAGAAGCGCAGCTATCTCGCCAACAAATCCGGCGCAAACCTTATTTCCGGCATCACGGCGGAGTTTGCCATGCAGAGCACGCTTTTCGGACGCTGCAAAAAAGAATTTGCGGTCATCGAGTGCGACGAGGCCGCGTCCAAGACCGTGCTGAAGTATCTTAAGCCTGAGGTCATCGTCGCGACGAACGTCTTTCGCGATCAGCTCGACCGCTACGGCGAGATCACGCACACGCTGAACAACATCATCGAGGGCATTTCGCATTCTCCGGATTCGCTCCTGTGCCTCAATGCAGATGATTCGCTCATCGCCTCCATTCCGGAGCATGTGCCGAACAAGACCGTGTTCTTCGGCATCAGCGTGCCGCTGGAAGCGGGCGACAGCGCAGAGCTCTCCGACGCGCCGCACTGCATTCACTGCAAGACGGAGTATGTCTATGACTACCGCACCTACGGACACCTCGGCGGCTTCCGCTGCCCGAACTGCGGCTATGCGCGTCCGGTGCCGCAGTACGCCGTCACGGAGATCGCCTCGCAGGATGCCGATTCCAGCAGCGTGACCATGGATCTGAACGGTAGAAACCTGTTTTTGCACATCAATCTTCCCGCTGTTTATAACATCTACAACGCCGCCGGCGCCGCTGCTGCGCTGGACGCGTTCGGCTTCCAGCGCGCCGAGATCGCAAGCGCGCTCGCAAGCTTTGACTGCGGCTTCGGGCGCATGGAGAAGTTTGATCTCGAGGGGACGCCCGGGCGCATGATGCTCGTGAAAAACCCCGCCGGCTGCAATCAGGTCATGCGGTATCTCGCTGCGCTCAAGGATCCGGCGGAGTTCGTCGTGTGCCTGAACGACAATGACGCCGACGGCACGGATATCTCATGGATCTGGGACGCGGACTTTGAGCGGCTTGCCACCATGGGCGACCGCCTTGCGCGCGTACTCGTCTCCGGCGTCCGCGCCGAGGACATGGCGCTGCGGCTGAAGTATGCCGGCGTCCCTGTCGAACGCATGGAGATCATTCATGATTACGCAGCGCTCATCGATGAGATGTGCAGGAGCGAGGACCGCGTCTTTATCATGCCGACCTATACGGCGATGCTGGATCTGCGCAGCCAGCTGCAGAAGCGCCTCGGCGGAAAGGAGTTCTGGGAATGAGCACAACAAAGCTGCAAATCTGCCACCTGTATCCCGATCTCCTGAACCTCTACGGCGACCGCGGCAACATCCTGTGCTTCCGCCGCCGTCTGGAGTGGCGCGGACTCGAGGCCGAGATCACCGAGGTCGGCGCCGGCGATACGGCGGACTTTACGAGATTCGATCTCATCTTCATCGGCGGCGGACAGGACTTTGAGCAGGAGGTTCTGCTCTCCGATCTCCGCAGCGGAAAGGACCGCGAGCTGAAAGCCGCCATCGAGGACGGCAAAACCGTTCTTGCCATCTGCGGCGGGTATCAGATGCTCGGTAATTACTATAAGACATGGGACGGTCAGCAGTGCGATTTCATCGGCGCGATCGACCTCTATACCATCGGCTCCAGGGAGCGCATGATCGGAAACTTCGCGTTTGAGTGCGGCGCTGCCTCCGGCGGCAGCACAGTTGTCGGCTTTGAGAACCACAGCGGCAAGACCTATCTCGGCGCGGGCGTCGAGCCCCTCGGCAGGATTCTCGCCGGCGGCGGCAACAACGGCTCTGACGGCACCGAGGGCGTGCGCTACATGAACGTCTTCGGCACATACAGCCACGGCCCGGTGCTGCCGAAAAACCCGGAGTTCTGCGATCACATTCTTGAGACGGCGTTCCGCCGCAGGGACGACAGCTTCCGTCTGCCGCCGCTGGACGACGCCGTTGAGCGCGCCGCGCACGACGCCATGGTCAAGCGCGTCGTGGGGCAGAGCAAATAAGCGCAAACATTCATCGCCGCAGGCCTTTCGGTCTGCGGCGATTTGCTGCTTATATCAGATTGTTCGGCACCAGAATAGGCTCTGCGGGCACCTTTTTCCATGAGAAATCAGCGATCAGTTCCTGCGCCGTCACGGGCGCTGCCGTCTCGCGCAGCCCCGCGAGTTTGGCGAGAACGCCGGTCAGCGCCTCGGGCGTGAACCGCTCGCGGAACGCCTCCATGCTCAAATCTCCGGCGCGCTTGGAGAGCTTACGACCCTCGGGAGCCACCAGCAGAGGACAATGGCAGTAGCTTGGCGGCGTACCGCCGAGCAGGCGCATGAGCGTGATCTGCCGCGCCGTGGAGCTTATGAGGTCCTGCGCGCGCACAACCCGCGTCACGCCCATCTCCATGTCGTCCACGGACACCGCGAGCTGATAGGCATAGACGCCGTCGGAGCGCCGGATGATGAAATCATCCTCGCCGGGGCAAAGCACGTCCGTCTGATCGCCGAAATGCCCGTCCGTCCAGTGCACCGTTTCGTTCGGCACATAGAGCTTCTTTGCCGCGGGGCGTCCGGTGTCCGGCTTCGGATGCGTCCGGCAGGTGCAGCCGCGCGGCCTTTCCTCGCCCGGATGCGGCGCGGAGGCGGCTAGACGCTCGGCGCGTGAGCAGCGGCAGTCATAGACGAGCCCCTGCGCTTCGAGCGTCTTCAGCGCGGCGGCATAACGTTCTGTCCGGTGTGACTGCGCAAACGCAGTGCCGCCGGGGCGCCAGCCAATGTCCCAGTCCAGCCCCAGCCAGAGAAGATCCTCTGCCATGCGGCCTGCATATTCGGGAGAGCTTCGCGCGGGGTCTAAGTCCTCCAGCCGAAACAGCATCACGCCGCCCTGGCTGCGCACGTCGAGCCACGCGAGCAGAGAGGACAGAAGATTTCCCAGATGCAGCCGCCCGCTCGGACTCGGCGCAAAGCGCCCAACGATCGGGGAAACGTCAGATCTCATCTTCATGCCCGAGCAGCAGTACCGTCAGAGCCTCGTTTTCCTGCCCCGCGTCATTCAGAACGCGGCGCAGTGCCGCGCCTTTCTCGCCGAGCGTCTCCGAGAGCGTGTCAAAGTCATAGATCGTCAGCGTCACAGGTTCCATCGGCTCCGTGAGCAGATCATACAGCGCGTCGAGATTCCGTCCGTACCACGCGGGAAAGCCCAGACCCTCGGAGAGCGCGGTGTGCAGCGCGTCCATGTCCGCAATGCGCGCGCCGTATAGTGTGCAGTTTCTCATTGGTTTTCCTCCCCGTACAGGAGCGTAAAGCTTTCGTAGTGGTCATCGGTGTAGTAGATCAGTCCGTCGTTGGAGAACACGATCCTCTTCGCGCCGCGGCCGGACTGGCCGAGCGTGTCAATGTCGCACTCGGTGTAGGTGCGTCCGGGCGCTGCGGGCAACAGCCCCTCGTAGTTGCCGAAGCGGCTGCCGCCGATGCATTTTCCGGGGGCGTAGGGCTCCAGCGAGCCGCCCGTCCAGCCGAGCTTCTCGGCGTCGCGCTTCGTGATGAAGTTTTCCGGCAGATGACCGTACTGATGGATGTAGAGCGCCACGTCCTCTTTCGTGGTGTAAACGCCGTCTGGATCGAGCATCTCGTCGACCGGCGCGCTCGCGTTATCCGCGCTTTGCGGCGCAGCAGACTCGGGCGTATTGCCGGAGCAATCAGGTGTCGTAAACACCACCAGCAGCGCCAGCAGCGCGATCACAGCGAGGACGAACGCCAGACCCTGGCGAAGATTCAGCTTCATGCAACCCCTTCTTTCGCAGAATGGATAACAGCAGTATATCATTTTTGCACTTTGCATACAAGATAAACAAAGCGCACAATTCATGTTTCCCTTTTCGGGAAAGGTGTGCTATAATAAAATTTGTTGTATTCTGCCAATGTTTAAGGAGCGTTTATCAATATGAAGATCGTTGTTTTGTGCGGCGGGCTGAGCCCCGAACGCAATGTGTCGCTTTCCAGCGGCAAAAAGATCGCCGCCGCGTTGTCCGCGCGCGGGCACAAGGTCGTCCCGGTGGATATGTTCCTGGGCTTTGAAGACTACGAGGGCGACCTGAATGCCATCTTTGAAAACCCGCCTGAGCTGGACTTCTCGGCGATCTCCGAGATTGCGCCGGATCTCGAAGCCGTGCGCGCCTCCCGCCGCTTCAGGAGCAAGAGCCTCTTCGGGCAGCATGTGCTGGAGGTCTGCCAGATGGCGGACGTCGTCTTCATGGCGCTGCACGGACGCGTCGGTGAGGACGGGCGCACGCAGGCCACGTTCGATATGCTCGGCATCCCGTATACCGGCAGCGGCTGTCTTCCCAGCGCGATCGCGATGGATAAGGATCTCACCAAGCGCCTTGTCGCCCCGGCGGGTGTGCGCACGCCCGCGTGGCAGCTTGTCGAGAGCGCAACGCTGGACGCGGACGCCGTCTGCGCCAAAGCGGTCTACCCCTGTGTCGTGAAGCCGGACGACTCCGGCAGCAGCATCGGCGTCGCCATCGCGCACAATGAAGCGGAGCTTCGCGCCGCGCTCGCGGATGCCGCCAAGGAGGGCAGCCGCATCCTGGTCGAGCAGTATGTCTCCGGCCGTGAGGTGCAGATCGGCATTCTCGGCGACCGCTGCCTGCCGAGCATTGAGATTATCCCCGCTGAGGGCTTTTATGACTATAAGAACAAGTACCAGCCCGGCGCGGCAAAGGAGATCACGCCCGCGCCCATCCCGGCGGAGACGGAGGCGGAGCTTGCGCGTTCTGCCATGATCGTCTTCAAGACGCTGGGGCTGCGCGCCTATTCCCGCGCGGACTTCATTCTGGACGCCGAGGGCAAGCTCTGGTTTTTGGAGATCAATACGCTGCCCGGCATGACGCCGACCAGCCTCGTCCCGCAGGAGGCGGCTGCCGTCGGCATCGAATACGGCGAGCTCTGCGAGCAGATCATCGCACTTTCTATGGAGGCTTAAATACATGACCGGTTATCAGGTATCGGATATCGCAGCTGTCACGGGCGGTACGCTCCACGGCGACGGCGCGGCGGAGGTCACGGGCGTCGTGATCGACAGCCGCAAGACGCAGCGCGGCAGCCTTTTTGCCGCGCTTCCCGGTGAGCGCGTGGACGGACATGACTATATCGCCAAGGCGTTTGATCTCGGCGCGTCCTGCGCGCTGGCGCAGCGTGTGCCGGAGGGGGAGACGCGTCCCGTCATCGTGGTTGAGGATGTGGAGACAGCGCTCGAGACGCTCACGGCGGACTACCGCGCGCATCTGGATATCCCCGTCATCGGCGTCACCGGCAGCGTCGGCAAGACGACCGCCAAGGAAATGACCGCCGCCGTGCTCTCCACGCGCTGGCCGGTCTTGAAGACGGAAAAGAACTTCAACAATCAGCTCGGCGTGCCGCTCACGCTCGCGCGTGTTGAGCCGAACCACCGCGCCGCCGTGGTCGAGATGGGCATTTCGCACTTCGGCGACATGGAGCCGCTCGCGAAGATGGCGCGCCCGACCGTCATGCTCTTTACGAACATCGGCCGCGCGCATCTGGAATATCTCGGCGACCGCAGCGGCGTGTTCCGCGAGAAAACGTCTGTTCTGAATTGGATGGAGCCGGACGCGCTGGTAATCTATAACGGCGACGATGATCTCCTGCGGACGCTCGACTGCAAACAGCGCAGGCTGAGCTTCGGCCTTTCGCCTGACTGCGACGTGCGCGCCGAAAACGTGCGGGACTTCGGGCTTGCGGGCTCGGAGTGCACGATCGTTTCGAAAGGCCGCCGCTTTGATGTGCGCATCTCCGCCTACGGCGCACACATGGTCTATGCCGCGCTGGAGGGCGCCGCTGTCGGCATTGCCTTTGATCTCACGGATGAGGAGATCTGCGCCGGCATTGCCAACTATGTGCCTGTGGACGGACGCGCGGGCATCGTCCAGACCGGGATGCTCACGGTCGTGAACGACTGCTATAACGCAAACCCCGACTCCACCGCCTCCGCAATCCGCTCTCTGAGCCGGACGCAGGGCGCGCGCAAGGTCGCGATTCTCGGCGATATGGGCGAGCTCGGCGCGGACGGCCCGAGACTCCATCGCGAGACCGGCCGCATCGCCGCCGAGGCGCAGGTCGATGTGCTGCTGTGCTGCGGCGATCTCGCGCGCGAGATTGCCGATGGCGCCAGGGAAGCGGGGCTTCAGGACGTGCACCATTACGCGACGCTGGAGGATATGCTTGCGGCGCTGCCGGGCATGTTCCAGCCGGGCGACTGCGTGCTCGTCAAGGCTTCGCACAAAATGGCCTTTGAAAATGTTATTTCCGTTCTGGAAACGCTCTGATAAATGAAATGACCGATTCGGCCGCGGCCGGATCGGTCATTTTGTCAGAAGAAGTATTTGAGCAGCAGAAGCAGAATCAGCCCCGGATAGCCGAACACGCCGATGATCAGCGCGTTCACCCAGTTCAGGCCGAGCGAGATGCCGATGATCGCGCCGAACTTGTTCAGCAGAAACAGCGCTATGTAGCCGATCGCCGTGTTGATGGCGAGCTTGAAAAGCAGCTTGATCGGCTTGGTAAAGAGCTTGATGAGCAGCCAGAGCAGAAACAGTCCGCCGATGATCAGCAATGCATGCGAAAAGATAAACTCCATAATGATTCTCTTCCTTGTCTGTGATGATGGGTTATTCCCGCGCCTGCGGCAGCGCGCGCAGCTCATGCACCGCGCAGAAATACTTTGCGCGCAGGGCGTTGATTTCGTAGATACACGCGTCAAGCTGCATGGGATCGCGCAGCTCGTTGAAGCGCATATAGCTCTGCTCCAGGTCGCGCCGGACGGCGTGCAGCTCGGTTTTCATGCGTTTTTGCTCCGCGCGCAGACGGCGGCGCTCTTTTCGTTTGGCTGCCATGACAGAAAAGCTCCTTTGTCTTTTCTGTTCATTCTATGCCGATCTGCATGCTTTTAAACCGGAGAAATCTGACAGGCATAAGCGCCGAACGGCGTGACATGATAGGTGCGGAAGAACTCCGACGCACAACGCGCACACATTGCCGCTTTTGACCCATGCGGTCTGAACACCTCTTAACCGGCAGAGGATGCTGCGCCGCGTGCGGAAAAAGAACGCGGCGCAGGCCGGCGACTTTTCGTGCGGATGTGCTTCAAGTCCCGAACCGACCGCGAATACGCGCTTCGGGGCGAGAGGAGCTGTGCTTGATGCAGCTCCTTTTTTTCTTGCATTTTTATGTAAAGTAGGATATACTAAATCAGTTAATGACCCTGCGAAGGGAATACCATATCTTGTGATTTGAGGGAAAGTACCATGGCGAAAGCCCAGGCAACCTACGGCAACGACAGCATTTCCATGCTCAAGGGCGCGGATCGCGTCCGCAAGCGCCCCGGCGTCATCTTCGGCTCCGACGGGCTGGACGGCTGCGAGCATGCTGTGTTTGAGATCCTCTCCAACGCCATCGACGAGGCGCGCGAGGGATACGGCAATATTATAACAGTAAGCCGCTTTGAAGACAAGTCCATCGAGGTCGAGGACTTTGGCCGCGGCTGCCCCGTGGACTGGAACGAGTCCGAGCAGCGCTATAACTGGGAGCTCGTCTTCTGCGAGATGTACGCGGGCGGCAAGTACAAAAACGACGCCGGCGGCGACTATGAATATTCGCTCGGCTTAAACGGCCTCGGCACCTGCGCCACGCAGTATGCCTCGGAGTACATGGACGTCACAATCCGCCGCGACGGCAAAAAATACGGCCTGCACTTTGAGCGCGGCGAGATCGTGGGAGACCTCGTCACCGAACCTGCCGACCGCAAGAAGACCGGCACGACCATCCGCTGGAAGCCGGATCTCGACGTCTTTACGGACATCAACGTGCCCGTGGAATACTTTGAGGATGTGCTGCACCGGCAGGCGGTCGTGAATCAGGGCGTCACCTTTGTGCTGCGCATCGAGGAAAACGGCAAATTCCGCACCGAGGAATTTTTCTATGCCGACGGCATCCGCGACTATGTGCAGGAGCTCGCCGGAGAGGACGCGCTCACGCAGCCGCACTTCATCGAGACCGAGCGCAAGGGCCGCGACCGCGCGGACAAGCCGGAGTACAAGGTCAAGATCTCCGCGGCGTTCTGCTTTTCCAACCGCGTGAACGTGCTGGAGTATTACCACAACTCCTCGTGGCTGGAGCACGGCGGCGCGCCGGAGAAAGCGGCCAGAAGCGCCTTTACCTCTGCCATTGACAACTACATCAAGGCGCAGGGAAAGTACCAGAAAAACGAGAGCAAAATCGGCTTTCAGGATGTGCAGGACTGCCTGATTCTCGTCACGAACTGCTTCTCCACGCTCACAAGCTACGAAAACCAGACGAAAAAGAGCATCACGAACAAATTCATTCAGGAGGCCATGACCGCCTTTTTCCGCGAGCAGCTGGAGATCTATTTCATCGAGCACAAGCCGGAGGCCGACCGCATCATGGAGCAGGTGCTCATCAACAAGCGCAGCCGCGAGCAGGCGGAGCGCGCCCGCCAGAATCTGAAAAAGAAGCTCACGGGCAACCTCGACCTTGCCAACCGCGTGCAGAAGTTTGTCGACTGCCGCTCCAAGGATGTGAGCCGCAGAGAGATCTATATCGTCGAGGGCGACTCAGCGCTCGGCGCCTGCAAGCAGTCGCGCGACGCGGAGTTTCAGGGCATCATGCCGGTGCGCGGCAAGATCTTGAACTGCCTCAAGGCGGATTATGTCCGCATCTTCAAGAGCGATATCATCACTGACCTCATGCGCGTGCTCGGCTGCGGCGTGGAGGTGCAGCTCAAAAACGCCAAGCAGGCGAAGGATCTCTCCGCGTTCTCGCTGGACAATCTCCGGTGGAACAAGGTCATCATCTGCACCGACGCCGACGTCGACGGCTTCCAGATCCGAACGCTCATCCTCACGATGCTCTATCGTCTCGCGCCGACGCTCATCCGCGAGGGGTATGTGTATATCGCGGAGTCGCCGCTCTATGAGATCGAGAGCAAGGGCAAGACGTATTTTGCCTACTCCGACCGCGAGAAAGCCGAGATCGTCGAGTCTCTGGGCGGCGCGAAAGCGACGATCAACCGCTCCAAGGGTCTTGGCGAGAACGATCCCGAAATGATGTGGATGACGACCATGAACCCCGAGACGCGCAAGCTCATCCGCGTGCTTCCCGAGGACGTGGAGCGCACCGCGCAGATGTTCGATCTTCTGCTCGGCGATAACCTCGCCGGACGCAAGGAGCACATCGCCCTGCACGGCAGTGAGTTTCTGGATCTGGCTGACATTTCCTGAGAGGAGAGCTCTGTATGAATCTGAATTTCAAGACCGCGCGCAGGCTTGTCATGGTTTTCATGATCGCGTCGCTCATCTGCGCGCTCGGCGGCATGATCTTCATCCGCCCCGGCACGCAGGCAAGTGTGTATGTGGTGCTGCTCGCGCTCATTCTGATGCTGCTTGCGCTGCTGTTTCTGTTTGCGTTCTGCCGCTGCCCGTGGTGCGGCAAGCGCATCACCTCCGGCATGATGAAGGTGGAGGTCTGCCCGCACTGCAAGCGCGATATCGATACCGGCATCAAGCGCAAAGGCAAGAAGAAATAAGGAGGACGCGCTGTGTTTCGAGATGTTGCACGCAAAAAACAGGCGCTCACCCGCGCGGAATGCATCGCGCTCCTGAAGCGGGAAAAGCGCGCCGTGCTCTCCGTCGTGACCGAGCACGGCTACCCGTATGCCGTGCCTGTGAATCACTGGTATAACGAGGCGGACGGCAAGCTCTATTTCCACGGCGGCAAGATCGGTCATAAGATCGACTGCATGAAAGCCAGCGACAAGGTCTCGCTCTGCGTCATGGACGCCGGAACGCCTGTCGAGGACGGCTGGTGGCTGACCGTTCAGAGCGTCGTCGTGTTCGGGCGTGTGGAGTTTATCGAGGACTATGACCGCGCCATGGACATCGCCCGCGCGCTGAGCCACCAGTTTACGCTGGATGAGGCGTACATCGACGACGAGATCGAGCACCACGGTCACCGCACGCTCGTCTGCGCCGTTACCATCGAACATATCACCGGAAAAACCGTTACGGAACGATAAGGAATCATATCTATGCCCAGAAAGAAGAAAACCGATGCCCAGCCGCAGCGCCGCGGCGATCCGAACGTTGTCGGCCTGAAAGCGGAGGTCATCTCCCAGCCGATCACGGAGACGCTGGAAAAAAACTACATGCCCTACGCCATGAGCGTCATCGTCTCGCGCGCGATCCCGGAGATCGACGGCTTCAAGCCCAGTCACCGGAAGCTGCTGTACACGATGTACAAGATGAACCTGCTGCGCGGCGTGCGCACGAAGTCGGCGAACATCGTCGGACAGACCATGCGCTTAAACCCCCACGGCGACGCCGCCATCTATGATACGATGGTGCGCCTTTCAAAGGGGTACGGCGCGCTGCTCACGCCCTTTGTGGATTCCAAGGGCAACTTCGGCAAGGTCTACTCCCGCGATATGGCGTGGGCGGCCTCGCGTTATACCGAGGCGAAGCTCGCGCCCATCTGCAATGAGCTCTTCGGCGACATTGACAGCGACACCGTGGACTTTGTGGATAACTACGACGGCACCATGCTCGAGCCGACGCTCCTGCCCACGACGTTCCCGAACGTGCTCGTCTCGGCGAACACGGGCATTGCCGTCGGCATGGCGAGCCAGATCTGCGGCTTCAACCTCGAAGAGGTCTGCCAGACCACGATCGAGCTGCTGCAAAACCCCGACCATGATATCCTCTCCACCATGCCCGCGCCGGATTTTCCGACCGGGGGAGAGGTGCTCTATGACGAGGCGGAGATGCGCGAGGTGTACCGCACCGGACGCGGCGGCATCAAGGTGCGCGCCCGCTGGCGCTTCGTGCCGAAGGAGAACATCATCGAGATCTATGAGATCCCGTATTCCACCACCGGCGAGGCGATCATCGATAAGGTCGCCGAGCTCGTCAAGGCGGGCAAGCTCCGCGAGGTCAGCGATATGCGCGATGAAACGGATCTGAGCGGTCTGAAGCTCGCGATCGATCTCAAGCGCGGCGCCGACCCCGAAAAGGTCATGGCAAAGCTTTTTAAGCTCACGCCGCTGCTGGATACGTTCTCCTGCAACTTCAACATCCTCATCGCCGGCAATCCCCGCGTCATGGGCGTGCAGGAGATCCTCGACGAGTGGACGAGCTGGCGGCAGGACTGCATTCGCCGCCGCGTGTATTTCGATCTCACGCGCAAGAAAGAAAAGCTCCACCTCCTGCGGGGCCTCGGCAAGATCCTGCTCGATATCGACCGCGCCATCGCCATCATCCGCAATACCGAAAAGGAAGCGGACGTCGTGCCGAATCTCATGGCGGGCTTTGAGATCGATGAGGTCCAGGCAAACTACGTTGCCGAGATCCGCCTGCGCAACATCAACCGCGAATACATCCTCAAACGTCTGGAGGAGACCGAAGAGCTCGAAAAGGCGATCGCCGATCTGGAGGCGATCCTGAAGAGCCGCACACGCGTGCGCAGCATCATCATCCGCGAGCTGAAAGACGTGATGAAAAAATACCCGAGCCCCCGCCGCACCGGCATCGTGAATGTCGCCGATGTTACGGAGACGGTGGAGGAAGAGGATCTCACGCCGGAATATCCCGTCACGCTGTTTTTGAGCCGCGAAGGCTATTTCAAAAAGATCACGCCGCAGTCCCTGCGCATGGCGAGCGAGCAGAAGTATAAGGAAAACGACAGCTTGAACATGTCGTTTGAGTCCTCCAACCGCCGCGAGCTGCTCTTCTTCACGGATCGCCAGCAGGTCTACAAGGCCAAGGTCGCGGACTTTGCCGATACCAAGGCGTCTGTCCTCGGCGTGTTCCTGCCGACGGCACTGGAGATGGACGAGGGCGAGAATGTGCTCACCATGCTCGACCCCGGCGATTATCAATCCGAGCTCCTGCTCGTGTTCCAAAACGGCAAGGTTGCGCGCATCCCCATGTCGGCCTACGAGACCAAAACCAACCGCCGCCGGCTCACGGGCGCGTATTCCGATAAAAGCCCGCTTGTTGCGGTGCTGCCGCTGAAAGAGCCCGGCGAGTACGTTCTGCGCACCTCGGAGGGAAGAGCGCTCATCTTCAAGTCCGATGCGCTCACGCCCAAGGCCTCCCGCACGACGCAGGGCGTCGCCGTCATGACGCCGAAGAAAAAGCACGTCGTGGACTTCGCCGCGCCGCTCTCCGAGACCCAGATCCAGAATGTCTCCCGTTACCGCACCAGAACGCTCCCTGCCGCCGGAGCGCTGCTGAAAGAAGAAGACCGCGGCGAGGAGCAGATGAGCCTGATTTGACCGGATTGACCGAGGTAAAGACAGATGCATTACAAATCCCACTATTCGCTCATGAACTGGCTGAAGATCATTGTCGGCGCGACGGTCGCGGCGGCAGGCTTCCGATTCTTCACCTATCCGAATGACATCGTCTCCGGCGGCGTTACCGGCATCGCGCAGATCATCAATAAGCTGAGCGGCCTGCCCGTCGGCGTGATGATCATTCTGATGAACATCCCGATTTTCATCATTTGCTTCCGGAAGCTCGGCGTCAAGAGCGTCATCGGCGCGCTTGCCGTCATGCTCATCAATTCCGTCGCGATCGACCTGTTTCAGATGATCCCGCTGATCGCAACCGATGAGCCCCTGCTTGCGGCGGTCTATGGCGGCGTGCTGAACGGTCTGGGCTACGGCCTTGTGTACAGCGCCGGCGCCACCTCCGGCGGCACGGACATTCTGGCAAAGCTTCTGCGCCGCCATTATGCGCATATCAACTTCGGCACGCTGCTGATGGGACTGAATATCACGGTCGTGCTGGCGTTCTCGATTATCTTCCGCAAGGCCGAGAGCTGCATGTATACGATGATCCAGATGTTCATCTCCACGCGCATCGTAAACCTCGTCATCTACGGTCCCGGCGTGTCGAACCTCTGCTACATCATCACCTCGAAAACCGAGGAGATCACCGACGCCATCACGCATGAGATGAAGCGCGGCGTCACATTCCTCAAGGCCGAGGGCGCGTGGAAGCATCAGGATCGGCCGGTGCTCATGTGCGTCATCAAAAAACCGGAAATCACGCACCTGCGCGCCATCATCCGCGGCGTGGACGAAAAAGCGTTCCTGATCGTCACGGAGGCAAAGGACGTGTTCGGCAAGGGCTTTGAGAATATTTACGACGATACTTGACCCCGGTCAGAAACCGCAAAATCGTGCGAAAAAAAGCTTGACAAATGCAAAAAGCATGGTAAAATAGCTTTTGTTCGCACCGATGCGGGCGTAGCTCATCCGGTAGAGCGCCACCTTGCCAAGGTGGAGGTAGCGAGTTCGAGCCTCGTCGCCCGCTCCAGAAAAAAGCACCGACAGTTTGTCGGTGCTTTTGCTTTTTACGGGATAGAGCAGCGGGAGAGCTCGAGGGGGCAAGGCCCGCCTCGATTCTTATTATTGGACAAAAGAAAACCGGTCTGCATTTGCAGACCAGTTTTCTTTATGGTCGGAGTGGCGAGACTTGAACTCGCGGCCTCATGGTCCCGAACCATGCGCGCTACCATCTGCGCTACACCCCGAAACAGCTTTCTTATTATAACGACACAAACCAGACTTGTCAAGCATAATTTTCTCGCAATTCGAATAACGTTGAGGGGAGGAGGGATCGGATGAAACGCATACGGATTTATCTCTGCGCCTTTCTCTTTGTGGCGCTGACGGCGGTGAAGCTTGTCGCGCCCGCATCGGCGGCGCAGCTGCGCAGCGCGGTACAGGAGCAGATCAGCCGCGACGATGATTATCGCGCGGCGGGAGATAGGCTCCGCGCTGTCTTAAAAGCACCAACGGATGCGCCGGATGCAGCGACGCCTGCCGGAACCTATACGGTCGTGCTGCCGGTGGAACAGATGGAGCAGACGCGCGCGGTTCACACGCAAAATCATTTTGCGGCTCTGCCGGAGGGACTGCTGCACCCCACGCCGAGCGCGGAAGTGGAGGCGGAGCTGTCGCACGCAGCCGCTCTGGACGCGGCCTACGCCGCGCGGGAGACGTTTCTGGATGCGCAGGCGGCCTTTTCCGACCATGCGGTGCCGGCCAACGTGAGCTATGAGATTCCGGAGCTTCCGTTTTCGACTGCCGCGCCGGTCTCGGGTACTGCGTCATCGGGCTTCGGCTATCGCATGCACCCGATCCACCAGACCGTAAAGTTCCATTACGGCACCGACTTTGCGGCCTCTGCCGGGACGGACATCTGCGCCTTTGCGGACGGCACCGTGCTTGCAGCCGGACAGGACGCGGGCTATGGAAACTATGTAAAGCTCGACCACGGCGGGGGCTTTGTCACGCTTTACGGACATTGCAGCGCGCTGCTCGTCTCAGCGGGAGAGACCGTCACGGCGGGGCAGGTGATTGCCCGCGTCGGCAGCACGGGTCTTGCGACCGGGCCGCATCTGCATTTTGAACTCATCCATGAGGGGGTCTATCTGAATCCGGAATTCTATCTCGCGGCGTAGCTGCCGCTTTACGCTCACGCCCGGCGGCGCGCTGCTGCTGGGCGTGCTGGTGTTTCTGCTGCGCCCGGAAGAGCTCGCCGCTCTCGCGGTTGCGGTCATCGCCCATGAGCTGGGGCATCTGCTTGCTCTGCTGCTCTTCGGCGTGCGTCTGGAGGAAGTCTCCTTTGCCGCCACCGGGCCGGTGCTGTACTGCGCGTTTCCGGACAGCGGCGGTGCGGGCGCGCTCGCAGCGCTCTCAGGCCCGATTGCGGGCGCGCTGTTCTTTCTGGCTTTCCGGGACTGCTGGGCGCTCGCGGCGGAGATGAGCTTTGTGCTCACTGCGGTGAATCTTCTGCCGGTTTTGCCGCTTGATGGCGGACGCGCGCTCTCTGCCGTGCTGCGTCAATCTTCTGCCAGGGCGTCGCTTATGCGCAGCGTGCGCTTTGCGGTACTTGCGGCGCTGGCGCTGTTCGGAGCCGCCTGTCTGGCCGCCGGGTGGGGCTGCGCTCCGCTGCTGCTTGCGCTTTGGCTGCTGGTTGTGCCGTCTCGCTCTTGTAAATCCGCTTTGAATGATGTAAAATACTCCTACTAAATTATGACGGGAGTTATTTTATGGACCGGCGACTGGAACGCATCCTCCCACGGGTGCAGAAGCCCGCGCGCTATACGGGCGGAGAATACAACCAGATCATGAAGGACAAGGCGGACGTGGATCTGCGCGTTGCGTTTTGTTTTCCCGACCTCTATGAGATCGGCATGAGCAATATCGGCATGCGCATCCTGTACAGCACGATGAACAAGCTCGACGGCGTCTGGGTCGAACGCGTGTTTGCCCCCTGGGGCGACATGGAGGATGAGATGCGCGCGTCGGGCATCCCGCTGTATGCGCTCGAAAGCGGCGACCCGGTGTCGGACTTTGATGTCGTTGCGTTCTCCATCGGCTACGAGATGGCGTATACGGAAGTATTGAACATGCTGGATATCTCCGGCATCCCGCTGCGCAGCGCGGACCGTCCCGATCTCGTTCCGCTTGTGATTGCCGGCGGCACGAGCTGTGTCAACCCTGAGCCCATGGCGCCGTTTCTCGATCTCATGATCATCGGCGAGGGCGAGGAGGTCAATAATGAAATTCTCCTCCTGTTTCGCACCGCGCGCGATGAGGGTTGGTCGAAAGAGCGCTTCCTGCGCACTGCGGCGGAGACCATTCAGGGCGTCTATGTGCCCTCGCTCTATACACCCGAATACAACGAGGACGGCACGCTCAGCACCATCCGCCCGGCGGAGGGGCTTCCCGCACGCGTGAAAAAGCGCATCATTCAGGATCTCGACGCCTGCGAATATCCTACGTCGCCGATCGTGCCCTCCACCGAGATCGTGCACGACCGCGTAAATGTGGAGCTCTTCCGCGGCTGCATCCGCGGCTGCCGCTTCTGTCAGGCGGGCTATGTCTATCGCCCGGTTCGCCCGCGCAAGCCGGAAACAATCATCCGGCAGGGCATTGAGAGCCTCAAAAGCACCGGCTATCAGGAGGCGACGCTTTTGAGCCTCTCCAGCAGCGACTACCGCCCGCTTTCGGACGTGTGCGACGGCCTGCTGGAGTATTGCGAGCCGCGCAGCATCAGCCTGTCGCTGCCGAGCCTGCGCGCCGATAACTTCTCCATGGATATCATGAGCCGTCTGCAAAAGGTGCGAAAGGGCGGCCTGACGTTCGCGCCCGAGGCCGGCACACAGCGGCTGCGCGACGCGATCAACAAAAATGTCCGCGAGGAAGATCTGCTCCATTCCTGCCGCGTTGCCTTTGAGGGCGGCTGGAACGGCGTGAAGCTCTATTTCATGCTGGGCCTGCCCACCGAGACGGACGAGGACGTCATCGGCATCGCGGAGCTGGGCGATCAGGTGCTGCATACATGGCGGCAGTATGCCAAGTACAAAAACCGCGGCGTTCGCATCACGATCAGCACATCCTGCTTTGTGCCGAAGCCGCACACGCCGTTTCAGTGGGAAGCGCAGGTCACGATGGACGAATATCAGCGCCGCGTGAATCTCCTGCGCGATCATATCAAGGCGCGCAACACGACGTATAACTGGCACGATCCCGATACCAGCTTTGTCGAGGCCGTGCTCTCGCGCGGCGACCGCCGTGTTGCGGACGTGATCGAGCACGTCTGGCGCCATGCCAAGCCCCTGCAGGCGTGGAGCGATTATTTCTCTTTTGAAGCGTGGATGAATGCCTGCAAAGCAGCGGGTGTCGATCCCGCGTTCTACGCCAACCGCGAGCGCGGAAAGGATGAATTTATGCCCTGGGACGTGATCGACGTCTCCGTCACGCGCCGCCATCTCTGGCACGAGCGCGAGCAGGCGTATGCCGCCGAGCTCTCGCCCGACTGCCGCAAGCAGTGCACCGGCTGCGGCGCGCTGGGACTTATGACGAACGGAGGGTGCTGTGATGCCTGAAAAGCTCAGACTGCGTTTTTCCAAAACGGGCCGCGCCGTTTATCTCTCGCATCTTGACCTCATGCGCACGATGCAGCGCGCGTTTCTGCGCGCCGGCTACCCGCTCAAATACTCCGAGGGCTTCAATCCCCATCCGCAGATCTCCATTCTGCTGCCGCTGTCGGTCGGCTGCGCGAGCGTCTGCGAGCTGATGGATTTTCAGCTCGTGGAGGACGTGGACCTTGCCGAGCTCCCGACGCGGCTGACCGCCGTCATGCCGGAGGGCATTGCGGCGCAGGAGGCCTATCCCGCTGAGATAAAATCCAGGTTTCTGAAATGGCTTCGCGTCACGGGGCGGTATGAATATGACACCCGCGATCTTGCCGAGATGGCAGAGGCGCTGCGCGTGTTCTATGCGCGCGAGAGCATTGTCATCACGCGCAAGACCAAGCGCGGCATGGGCGAGATGGACATTCGCCCTGCCATCCGCGAGCTCACCGTCACGCCCGAGGCGGGCTTCGTGCGCATCGAGGCTGTGATCTCCGCGCAGGAGCCGACGCTCAATCCCGAGCACCTCGTCACGGCGCTGCGCCAGCTCGATGAGACGATCGCGCCCGACTTTGCCGCTTTTCGCCGCGAGGAGGTCTACCACGAGGACGGAGGCGTATTTCGTTGACGGATGCTGAGCGGCTTTCGCTCTTTGAATCCATGCCCGTGCGCACGGCGGTGCGCCGCCAGATCGTGCCCGCTGTCATCAGCCAGATGATCGCGCTCATTTACAGTCTCGCCGATACCTACTTTGTAGGGCTTTTGAACAGCCCGGTGCAGACGGCGGCGGTCACAGTCACCTATTCCTCGTTCGTGATGCTCACGGCGATCTCCAATCTCTTCGGCGTGGGCGGCGCAAGTGCGCTGTCCCGTGCTCTGGGAAAGAAAAACATCGGCGCCGCGCGCGATATCGCCGCGGTGTCGTTCTGGTTCGGACTTGTGGCCGCAGTGCTGTTTTCCGTGCTCTTTGCTTTGTTCGCCCGTCCGATCCTGTATCTTGCCGGTGCGACCGATGAGACGTGGACGGCTGTGATTGGCTATGCCCGATGGGTCATCATCCTCGGCGGGCCGTGCACGATCCTCTCGACGCTCCTTGCCAATCTCCTGCGCGCGGAGGGGAACGCGAAAGCCGCCTCGTTCGGCATGTCCCTCGGCGGCGTTCTCAATATCCTGCTCGACCCGCTGCTGATTCTGCCGCAGTTTGCAGACCTCGGCGCGGCGGGCGCGGGACTCGCGACCGCGCTGTCAAACGGCGTCTCGGCTGCGTATCTTCTGTGCGCGGCGCTTTCCAGGCGCAGCGTGCTCTCGCTCGCCGTGCGGCGTCTGGAGCGGACGCGCCTGTATCTCATGCGCATTCTCAAGGTCGGACTGCCGTCGGCGCTGCAATATGCGCTCACGGTCGTCGCCATCGCCGCGCAGGCGAAGTTCGTCTCCCGCTATCCCACAGAGGCGGTCGCCGCGCTCGGCATCGTGAAAAAGCTCGATCAGCTGCCTCTGTATTTCTCCATCGGCGTGTCGAGCGGCTTGCTGCCGCTGCTGGCGTATACAGACGCGGCGGGCTCCTATGACCGCCGCCGTGCCGCATTTCGGCATGGTACTGCAATCTCGTTCGGCTTCGCGGTGTTCTGCCTTGCCGCGTTCGAGCTCTTTGCCGAACCGCTTGCGTCTGTTTTCATGCGCGACACGGTCACTGTCACTTATGCCGCGGCGTTTCTGCGCCGCATGGTGACCGCCATGCCGCTCATGAGCGTGGCGTATCCGATGATCATCCAGTTTCAGGCGATGGGCCGCGTGAGAGAATCACTCGTGTGTTCAATCCTGCGCAAAGGTGTGTTGGATATCCCGCTGCTGTTTTTGATGGACGCGCTCGTGCCGCTGTACGGCCTGATGTGGGTGCAGCCGATCGTCGATCTCATTTCGCTTTCGGTGGCGGTCGTTCTGTATCTTCGCATTCGCAGAAAGGAGCAGGTATGAAAAAAACCGCATTCTTGTCTGTTCTGCTTGCGCTCATCCTGCTCGCGGGCTGTGCTTCCGAGCCGGTGGACGTGGATCTGACGAAGCTCAGCAGCACGTTCGTCTATTCCGAGGTCTATAACATGGTCACGGATCCCGGTGATTACATCGGCAAGACCGTGAAGATGGACGGCACCATGAACCGCTATACGACGACCACCCGCGAGCTGTACGCCTGTCTCGTGCTGGATGCGACGGCCTGCTGCACGCAGGGCATCGCGTTCGAGTGGGCGGGGGAGCACGCGCCGTCGGAATACCCGCCGCAGGGCGCCATGATCACCGTCGTTGGAACCTTCGCAACCTTTGAGGAGGACGGGATCACATACTGTTACCTAGCAAATGCGGAGCTGAAGCGATAATCTTACGATTTGTTTTATATTTATTTACAGTCCCCGGCTTGCAAACCTGTTGCAAACCGGGGATTTTTATTGTATATTATACTTTGTATGTGTATGCAAATTTTTGGGAAACTGTGCCAGAAATCAGAAACGGTTTCCAAGGGTATGAGGGATTTATTTGTATTTACGGGCAATCGAAATTCAGGGCTTCAAGTCCTTCGCCGACAAGACGCGTCTGACGTTTGATCGGGATATCACCGCCATCGTCGGGCCGAACGGCGCCGGCAAGTCCAATCTCTCCGACGCGATCCTCTGGGTCATGGGCGAGCAGCGCACGCGCACGCTCCGCGGCGGCAAGATGGAGGACGTCATCTTTGGCGGCACGGAAAAGCGCGGTGCGCTGGGCTTTGCGCAGGTGTCGCTGATCCTTGACAACTCCGCCGGTCTTTTCAACGTCGAGCAGGACGAGGTCACCATTACCCGGCGGTATTACCGCAGCGGGGAAAGCGAATACTATATCAACCGCGAGGCGTGCCGTCTGCGCGATATCCATGAGCTGTTGATGGACACCGGCCTCGGCCGCGACGGCTATTCCATCATCGGGCAGGGCAGAATTGCCGAGATCGTCGGCAACAAGTCCACCGAGCGCCGCGAGATCTTCGAAGAGGCTGCGGGCATTTCCCGCTACCGCTATCGCAAGGAAGAGTCCGAGCGCAAGCTTGCGCGCACGGAGGAAAACCTCCTGCGCATCAATGATAAGGTCGATGAGCTGGAACTCCAGATCGAGCCGCTGCGCAATCAGGCAGCTGCCGCGCGCAAGTATCTCGATCTGCGCGCCGAGTTGAAAGATATGGAGGTCTCCGTCTGGATGGAGACGCTCGACCGGCTGAAAGTGCAGAACGAGACGGTGCAGCGCGACTATGCCGCAGCGCAGGAAAACCTCGCCGGTGCCCAGCGTGAGCTGGACAGGCTCTATGCCGAGAGCGAAAACATCGCCGCCAAAATGCGCGAGCAGGATGTGCAGGCGGAGCAGCTTCGCGAGCGCGTCTCCGAGGCCGAGCGCATGAGCGCCGCCGCCGAGTCTGACGCCGCTGTCTTGCGCGCCAATCTCTCCACGGGCAGCGAGACCATCGCCCGCATGCGCCTTGAGGTCAGTGAACAGGGCGACCGTGTGCAGGCGCTGCGCGATCAGATCACCTCCGGACGAACCAGACTGAATGCGATTGCCGGGGAAATGAAAACACTCTCTGACAAGATCGCGGAGACGATTTCCGCGATCGAGACCAATACCGCCGACTCCGGCGCAGCCGATAAGGCGTTCGCGTCGATTCTGGAACGCGAAAACGCCGCCGCCGCGCTACTGGCGGAACGCCGGACCGCGATCACGATGCTGGCGGATCAAAGCCAGTCGCTCCTTGACCGCGAATCCGCGCTGCAATCCGCTTCCGCGGACGCAGGAGAGAAGCGCGCTGCCCTGGAGCAGGAGCTTGAAGAGAAGACCGCCGCTCTGACGAGCGCCCGTGAGGATGTACAGAAGTATACTGAGCGCCGCCGCGAACGCGCACAAGCCGCGCAGCAGGCAGACCACGCGCTGCGTGAAGCCGAGGCGAAGCTCTCCGGCGTGACGGTCGATCTGCGCGCCGCCCAGTCCCGTCTGCAGATGCTCGAGGATCTGGAGCGCGGATATGAGGGCTATTCCAAGGCCGTCAAGACGGTCATGCGCGAGTCTGAGCGCGGCGCTCTGCGCGGCATTCATGGCCCGGTCGCAAATCTCGTCAAGGCCGATGACCGCTATGCGCTCGCCGTGGAGACGGCGCTCGGCGCTGCCATGCAGCATATCATTGTCGATACCCAGCGCAACGGCGCTGCCGCCATTGAGCTTCTGAAAAAGCGTGACGGCGGCCGCGCGACGTTCCTGCCGCTCGATACGATCCGTCCGCAGCACTTAAACGACGTGCCGTCGAATGCCGCGGGATATATCGGCGTTGCGGCGGATCTCGTGCGCTGTGATGCGCGTTATAACGATATTGTCCGCAATCTCCTTGGCCGCACCGTCGTCGCGGAGTCTCTGAGCCATGCGATCGCCATGGCGCGCGGCACGGGCAACCGCGTCCGCATCGTCACGCTGGACGGCCAGGTTGTGAACGCCGGCGGCTCGCTCACGGGCGGCAGCGCGGCGCGCGGCAGCGGCATCATCTCCCGTGCCAATGAGCTTGCCCGCCTGCGTACTGCGGCGGCGCGGCTCACAGCGGATAAAGAATGCGCCGAGAAGACGGTGCTCGAATGCGGCGACGCGCTGGAAAACGCGCGCACGCTGCTCGAAACTGCGACCGAGCGATACGATATGGCGCAGACCGCGCTGCAAACCGCGGCGCGTGAGGAAACGCAGGTGCGTCTGCTTCTCGACGCCGCCCATGCGGCGATGGAGGATCAGGAACGCACGCTCTCCGATATCCGCGCCGAGCAGGAGCTGCACCAGCAGCGCATTCGCGATGCCCGCGATGCCGCCGCTTCGGCGGAAGCCGCGCTCGAGGCTGTGCGCACCGAGCGCGCCGAAAGCGAAGACGGACGCGAGCGGTTCGACCGTCGAAGGCAGGAGCTGGCGGAGCAGCTTGCGCACCTGCGCGCAGACAGCGCCTCGCTGGACGCCGAACGCGAGACGATCGAGGGCTCGCTCAGTCAGATCGACGCGCTCTTCCACGAGCTCTCCGATGACCGCGAGGCGCGTCTGACCGCGATCACGGAGGCGGAAAACAACACCGCGCTCCTCCAGACACAGCTGCGCGAAAAGGAAGCCGTTGCCGCCGCACTGCAAACGCAGATCGAAGAGCGCCGCGCCGCGCTCTCGGCGGGCCAGACCCGCCGCATGGAGCTCGAGGGTATGCGCACCCGCGCCGACAAGCAGGTGCAGGAGCAGAACCGCGCGCTGCTGGATATGCAGGGACTCGTTTCCCGCTTCGAGCAGAAGAAGCTTGCCGCCGACATGGAGGAAAAGCAGCTTCTGGATAAGCTCTGGGATTCCTATGAGCTCAGCCACAGTGCCGCGCAGCGGCTCAGAAAGCCCATCGAGAGCATGAACAAGGCAAACCGCCGCGTTTCGGAGCTGCGCCGCTCGATCAGTGCACTCGGCACGCCGAACCTCGGCGCGATTGACGAATATGACCGCGTGAACACGCGCTACACGTTCCTCACCGAACAGCGTGAGGACGTGCTCAAGGCCAAGCGCGAGCTCACCGGCATCATCCATGATATCACCGGCGAGATGGAGACCATCTTCCGCCGGGAGTTTACGAACATCGACGAAGCGTTCCGCAAGACGTTTCTGGAGCTCTTCGGCGGCGGCAAGGCACAGCTGGTGCTGGAAGACCCTGAAAACGTGCTCGACTGCGGCATCGATATCCGCGTCCAGCCGCCCGGCAAGGCGGTCTCCGCGATCAGCCTGCTCTCCGGCGGTGAAAAATCATTCGTCGCAATCGCGCTGTATTTTGCGATCCTGAAGGTACGCCCGACGCCGTTTTGCGTCATGGACGAGATCGAAGCCGCGCTCGACGAGGCAAATGTCGCCCGTTTTGCCGCCTACATGCGCACGATCTCGGAGCACACGCAGTTTCTTGTCATCACGCACCGCCGCGGCACGATGGAGGAAGCAGACCATCTCTTCGGTGTCACGATGCAGGAAAAGGGCATCTCCCGCGTGATCGCGCTGTCGCTCGATGAGGCGACGAAATCCGTTTCAAAGGAGTAACGCTGTATGGGCATTTTTGATAAATTCAAACAGGGGCTGACCAAGACCAAAAAGGTCATGGACGTCCAGCTCACCGGCATCTTTGCCGAATATGACCCCAACGATACCGAGGAGTTCTTCGAGGATCTGGAGGAATGCCTGATCCTTGCCGATACCGGCATCCAGACGACCGAGCGCGCCATGAACGAGCTGCGCGAGGCAATCGAGACGAAAAAGCTCCGTGACGGCGCGTCCGTCAAGCAGGAGTTTGTGCGCATTCTCACGAAGATCATCAAGGTGCAGGACACGATGCTCCTGACCACCACGCAGCCGTCCGTCATTCTGGTTGTCGGCGTCAACGGCGTGGGGAAGACTACGACGATCGGAAAGCTCGCCTGCCAGATGGACAAGGAGGGCTATAACGTGCTCCTCTCCGCCGCCGATACGTTCCGCGCCGCCGCCTCCGAGCAGCTCACGGTCTGGGCCAAGCGCGCCGGCGTTGAGATCGTCAAGCACGGCGAGGGCTCCGATCCCGCATCTGTCGTATTCGACTCCATCCAGGCAGCAAAGGCGCGCGGCACGGATATCATCATCGTCGATACCGCCGGACGTCTGCACAACAAGACGAATCTGATGAACGAGCTCAACAAGATCACGCGCGTCATCCGCCGGGAGCTCCCCGACGCCGATATGGAGACGCTCATGGTGCTCGACGCCACGACCGGACAGAACGGTCTCATTCAGGCAAAACAGTTCATGGAAACCGCCGATCTCACCGGCATCGTGCTCACGAAGCTCGACGGCACGGCAAAGGGCGGCATCGTCTTTGCCATTGCCGACCAGCTGCAGCTTCCCGTGAAATACGTCGGCGTCGGCGAGAAAATCGACGACCTGCTGGAGTTTAAGCCGGTCGAGTTTGTGGAAGCCCTGCTCAGTTAAAATGATGGGAGAATGGCAATGATCTTAGCAAGCAACAACGCGCATAAGGTGACCGAGGTTCAGGCCATTCTCGCCGATCTCGGTGAGGAGATCATCCCCCAGCGAGAGGCGGGGTGCGATTTTGAGGTCGAGGAAACCGGCACGACGTTTGAGGAAAACGCCTATCTCAAGGCCATCGCCGTGACCCGCGCCACGGGGCAGCCCGCCATCGCGGACGACTCCGGGCTGGAGGTGGACGCGCTCGGCGGCGAGCCCGGCGTCTATTCCGCGCGTTATACCGGAAACCACGAGGACACCGATGAAGACCGCAACAACTATCTTCTGAAAAAGCTCGGCGATACGCCGATGGAACAAAGAACCGCGCGGTTCGTCTCCTGCATCTGCCTGACGTTCCCGAACGGCGATGTGCTGCGTGCTCGCGGCACGATGGAGGGGAAGATCCTCTTTGCCGCGCGCGGCAAAAACGGCTTCGGCTATGATCCGCTGTTTCAGACAGACGGGTATGACCGCTCCAACGGAGAGCTCACGCCCGAGGAAAAAAACGCGATCTCACACCGCGGCAAAGCGCTGCGGCAGATCCGGAAAGAATTGGAGAAATATTATGCTGACAAGTAAACAGCGCGCATATCTGCGCGGTCTTGCCGCCCACGAGGACACGATCGTCCATATCGGTAAGGGCGGTATCACGGACAATATCATCATCCAGATGCAGGATGCGCTCAAAGCCCGCGAGCTCGTCAAGGGCCGTGTGCTGGAAGCGTCCCTGCTCACGGCGCGGGAGGCCTGCGACGCGCTCTGCGAAGCGTGCAGGGCCGAGGGCGTACAGGTCATCGGCTCGAAGTTTGTGCTCTATAAGCGCAACGAGGAGAAGCCGAAGATCGAGCTTCCGAAAACGAAAAAGAAATGAAGCTTGCCATCTACGGCGGAAGCTTCAATCCGCCCCATCTCGGCCATACAGCAGCCATCCTCGCCGTGCAGAAAGCCATCTGCCCGGATGAGCTTCGCGTGATCCCCGCGGCGATCCCGCCGCATAAAAAGCTTCCCGCCGGAAGCCCCGGAGCCGCCGAGCGGCTGCATCTGGCGCAGCTTGCATTCGGCGATATCCCCGGCGTTACGGTTTCCGACATGGAGCTGAAGCGCAGCGGGAAGAGCTATACCGCCGATACGATCCGGGCTCTGAAGAAAGAAAACCCCGGCGCGAAGCTCTATCTCATCGTCGGCACGGACATGCTCGAAACCTTCACCGAGTGGTATGATTATGCATACATCCTGCGCTCGGTGACGCTTGTGGCGCTTGCGCGTGATTTCGGCGAGCTGGAGCACGTGCGCGAGAGCGCCAAAGCGCTCCGCGAAAGCCACCATGCCCGCATACGCGTGCTGACGGCCCAGCCGCTGCCGATTTCTTCAACACAGCTGCGCATGCTGCTGCCCAGGCGCCACGGCACGGAATTCTTAAATCCCAGGGTCTACGCCGCCATCATTCAGAAGCGGCATTACGGCGCGCAGCCGAACTTCGACTGGCTTCGCGAGCAGACGTATCCGATGCTCAAGCCGAGAAGAGTCGCCCATGTCTGGGGCTGCGAGCATGAAGCGCGCCGGCTTGCCGAGCATTGGGGCTGCGACGTTGATCTTGCCGCGGAAGCCGGAATTTTACACGATATCACGAAAAAATTTGAGCTAACTGATCAATTGCTATTGTCGCAGAAGTATGGTATTATAAACGATACGATAGAAACAGAAAACATCAAGCTTCTGCATGCGAAAACCGGTGCTGCTGTGGCGCGCGAACTCTACGGCGTCCCGGACGCCGTCTATGACGCGATCCGCTGGCACACCACCGGCAAGCCCGATATGACGCTTTTGGAAAAGATCATCTATATGGCCGATTACATCGAGCCGACACGCGACTTTCCCGGCGTCGAGCCGCTGCGCAGACTGGCATATCTGAATCTCGACCGCGCCATGGCGCTCGGGCTGCAGATGAGCCTGGACGAGCTGCTCGAAAAGGGAGTGGCGCCGCATCCGAATACTGCGGATGCGCTGAATTGGTATCAACAACAGGGAGGACAATTATAAAAATGAGACGGAAAGATCAGGAGCGTTACCAGCGCGAATATGAAGAACTGAACGGCGGCTTCGTCGAGGCGCCCTCCGGGGGCTTTGTCGATGAAGGTTCCGTCGAATACAATCGTCAGCTGCGATTGGAAGCGCAGCGCCGCGCGGAAGACCGGCAGCGCCGCTATCAGCTGTACCTCAAGGCGCAGGAGCAGGAGCGCAGGCGCACCCGCACCCGCCGCATTCTGCTTGCCGTTGTCGCCGTGCTGGCGCTTGCGGTCGCAGCCGGCTTTGTGATCTGGCGTTCCTGGGCGCGAAAGCCCGAGGTAAAGTCTGAAAAGCCCGCGCTTGTCAACGCGCAGGAGGGCGCCGTCTCCCGCGGGGAGGACACCTTTACGCTGCTGATCGCCGGCAAGGACAAGGCAGCCGGCCTCACGGATACGATCCTGCTCGGCAAGTTTGACGCAAAGGAGCACAGCGCGCATTTTTACAGCATCCCGCGCGACACCTGCGTGAACGAGGATTGGACGACCAAGAAAGTCAACCAGTACTACACCTCCGCCGGCGGCGGACAGGATGGCGTGAATGCGATGCTCGCCGGCGCCAAGAAGCTGCTCGGCTTCCAGGTCGACCACTATATGATCATCGACCTTGAGGCGTTCATGGAGATCGTCGATACGGTCGGCGGCGTGGAGTTCGATGTGCCGATCGACATGGATTATGATGATCCGTGGCAGGACCTGTCCATCCATGTCAAGAAAGGCCCGCAGAGACTCAACGGCATGGATGCGATGGGCGTCTGGCGTTACCGCAAGACCTATGTCAACGGCGATATCGGCCGTCTGGATGTGCAGCATGATCTGCTGAAATCGGTCGTCAAGCAGACGCTGTCGATCGGCAATATCAAGAATCTCGACAAGATCATCGACATCATCGACAAGCGTGTCGAAACGGATCTCTCGACCGGCAACCTCGCGTATTTCGCCGAGCAGTTCCTCCAGATGAAGGAAGAAAACGTCACGTTTGATACTGCACCCGGCAACTACAACGGCATGATGAACAAGCTCAGCTACGTCTTCCTCTATCCGGATCAGTGGCTGGAGTGCATCAACACCTATATCAACCCCTACGATGTGGCAATCTCGCTGGAGGACCTTGATATCGTTTATGAGACCGGAAGCGGCTTTGCCGCCACCAGCGGACAGCTTGCCAAAAACTTCCCGTAACACCACCCCAAATCTTCCCGGGGACTGACCTCCCCGAACTGAATGGAGCGATTAATATGATGCCTGCAAAAGAAATGGCGATGCAGATCGTCAAAACCATGGACAGCAAAAAGGGTTTGGATATCCGACTACTGCACACCGGGGATATTACCGTTCTTGCTGAATACTTTGCCATCTGCACCGCAAGCTCTCCGACGCATGTGAAAACACTGACCGAGGAGATCGACCATGTCATGTCCGAGTTGGGTGAGCCGCCGCTTCGCCGCGAGGGTCACCGCAGCGGCAGCTGGGTTTTGCTTGACTTCGGCTGTGTGATCGTCCATGTGTTTATGGACGAGGCTCGCAAGTTCTATGATCTGGAGCGACTATGGAGCGATGCAGAGAACGTCGATCTATCCGACATTCTTACGGAAAACTGATGCTCCCGCCGGGGCGCTCCGCCCCGATTCCAGATTTAGAAAGAGTGTGAAAAACGATGAAATATGATTTTGCTGCAATTGAAAAGAAATGGCAGGCAAACTGGGAAGTTACCAAGCCCTATGCCGCCGTTACCGGTGATCCCCGCCCGAAGTTCTACGGCCTGATCGAGTTCCCGTATCCCTCCGGACAGGGTCTGCACGTCGGTCATCCGCGTCCGTTTACGGCGATGGATATCGTCTGCCGCAAGCGCCGTATGCAGGGCTACAACGTGCTGTTCCCGATCGGCTTTGATGCGTTCGGTCTGCCCACCGAAAACTACGCCATCAAAAACCACATCCATCCCTCGATCGTCACGAAGAACAACATCAAGACCTTCACCGATCAGCTGAAAATGCTCGGCTATGGCTTTGACTGGGATCGCTGCGTGGATACCACCGACCCGAAATACTACAAGTGGACGCAGTGGATCTTCCTCAAGTTTTTCGAAAACGACATGGCGTATAAGACCACCATGCCCGTCAACTGGTGCACCGGCTGCAAATGCGTCCTGGCGAATGAAGAGGTCGTTGACGGCGTCTGCGAGCGCTGCGACAGCCCCGTTGTTCAGAAAGAAAAGAGCCAGTGGATGCTGCGCATCACGAAGTATGCCCAGCGCCTGATCGATGATCTGGATGACGTGGACTTCATCAACCGCGTCAAGATCCAGCAGCGCAACTGGATTGGCCGCTCCGAGGGCGTCGAAGTCGACTTTAAGGTCTCCACCGGCGATACAATGACGGTCTTCACCACCCGTGCGGACACGCTCTTCGGCGTTTCGTACATGGTGCTCAGCCCCGAGCAGCCTTTCCTCGATCAGTGGAAGGACCAGATCGGGAACTGGGATGAGGTCGAGGCTTACCGCAAGGAGGCCGCCCGCAAGAGCGACTTTGAGCGCGGCGAGCTCAACAAGGAAAAGACCGGCGTGCGTCTCGAGGGCATCACCGTCGTGAATCCCGCGAACGGAGAGACAATCCCTGTCTTCGTTTCCGACTATGTCCTCATGGGCTACGGCACCGGCTGCGTCATGGGCGTGCCGGGTCACGACCAGCGTGACTGGGACTTCGCCACGAAGTTCGGTCTGCCCATCATTGAGGTCGTCGAGGGCGGCGACGTCACCAAAGAGGCCTATGTCGCCAAGGAAGACGGCATCATGGTCAACTCCGGCTTCATGAACGGCATGACCGTCAAGGAAGCCATTCCCGCCATGAAAGACTATGCCGAGGCGCACGGCTTCGGCAAGCGCAAGGTCAACTATAAGCTCCGCGACTGGGTCTTCACCCGTCAGCGCTACTGGGGTGAACCGATCCCGCTCGTCAACTGCGAAAAGTGCGGCTGGGTCGCCATTCCCGAGAGTGAGCTGCCGCTCGAGCTGCCGATGGTCGAAAGCTATGAGCTCACCGACGACGGCGAGAGCCCGCTCTCGAAGATGACCGACTGGGTGAACACCACCTGCCCGAAGTGCGGCGGTCCTGCCAAGCGCGAGACCGATACCATGCCCAACTGGGCTGGCTCCTGCGTCTACTATGTGCGCTATCTCGATCCGCACAACGACGAGGCAATCGCCAGCAAGGAAGCCATGGACTACTGGATGCCCGTTGACTGGTACAACGGCGGCATGGAGCATACCACCCTGCACCTGCTTTACAGCCGCTTCTGGTATAAGTTCCTCTATGACATCGGCGTTGTGCCCACCAAGGAGCCCTATGCCAAGCGCACGAGCCATGGCATGATCCTCGGCGAGGGCGGCGAGAAGATGTCGAAGTCCCGCGGCAATGTCGTCAACCCCAACGACATCGTCAACGAGTTCGGCGCGGACACGCTGCGTCTGCACATCATGTTCATCGGCGACTTTGAAAAAGCCGTCTCCTGGGCGAACGACGCCGTCAAGGGCTCCAAGCGCTTCCTCGACCGTGTCTGGAACCTCGGCGAGCGCTGCTCCGATGATGAGAATGTCACGCCTGAAAATGAAGCCATCCTCAACAAGACCGTCAAGAAGGTCACCGAGGACATCGAGGAGCTCAAGATGAACACGGCCATCGCCGCCATGATGACCATGGTCAACGAGTTCACGACGCGCGGCTGCAGCAAGGGCGATCTGGAGATTTTGCTGAAGCTGCTCAGTCCTTTCGTTCCGCACATTGTCGAGGAGATCTGGGAGATGAAGGGCTTTGCCGCAAAGTACGGCAAGATGTGCATGCAGTCGGACTGGCCGACCTACGACGAGAGCAAGATTGCAGCCTCCACGGTCGAGATGGCCGTGCAGGTGGCGGGCAAGCTCAAGGGTACCGTCGTTGTCCCCGTGGACAGCGATCAGGATACCGTCATGGCAGAGGCCATGAAACTCGAAAAGGTTCAGCGTATGATGCCGGGCATGCAGGTGTTCAAGGTCATCTTCAAGCAGAACAAGATTTTGAATCTCATTTTGAAGCCGGAAGCCTAAATTCAGAGCTTGACATTCAGTCTGTTTGCGTTTATAATATCTCTGCTAAAGCCATGAACTTATGGCCCTTAAAACACCGATCGGTGTATTTGGAGGGAGGGAAAATAAATGTCTGAAGTCTACGTCAAGGAGAATGAATCTCTGGACAATGCTCTGAAAAGATTCAAGCGTAGCTGCGCCAAGGCCGGTGTCCTTTCTGATCTTCGCAAGAAAGAGTACTATCAGAGCCCCAGCGTCAAGCGTCGCAAGAAATCCGAAGCGGCTCGCAAGAACAAGAACAAGCGCTACTATTGATCTTAAAAAACCGAAGCTCCATTCGAGCTTCGGTTTTTTCTCGTTTACACGAATTGCCTTTTGTGATACAATGAATGGCTGAATGATGAAAGGAGGGAGACACATGCTCGAAAAGCTGAGGCAGGTTGAAGCACGCTATACCGAGGTCGAAGCCAAGCTCGCCGAGAGCGCGTATTACGCCGATCCCGCGGTATCCCGCGCGCTGTTTCAGGAGCAGAGCCGTCTCCGTCCGATCATCGAGACCTACCGCGCCTACCTGCAGACGCAGACGGATCTGGCCGAAACACGCGCTCTGCTGGATGATCCCGATCTGCACGACATGGCGTCGGAGGAGCTGCACGCCCTTTCCACCAGACAGACGGCGCTGGAAAAGGAGCTGCGCCTTCTGCTCCTGCCGCGCGACCCGAATGATGATAAAAACGTCATTCTGGAGATCCGCAGCGGCGTCGGCGGCGAGGAATCGGCGCTCTTTGCCCACAGCCTGTATCGCATGTACAGCATGTATGCCGACCGAAAAGGCTGGAAGACCGAGGTCGCAAACCTGAGCGAAACGGAGCTTGGCGGCATCCGGGAGATCAGCGTGATCATCACCGGCGCCGGCGCGTATTCCAGACTCAAGTTTGAAAGCGGCGTCCATCGCGTCCAGCGCGTGCCGGAAACGGAGGCTGGCGGACGCATTCATACCAGCACCGCGACCGTCGCTGTTTTGCCGGAGCTTGAAGAGATCGATTTTGCACTCGATCCCAAAGATCTGCAAATCGACACGTTTCGCAGCAGCGGCGCCGGCGGGCAGCACGTCAACAAGACGGAAAGCGCCATCCGCATCACGCACCTGCCGACGGGGATGGTCGTGGAGTGCCAGGATGAACGCAGCCAGTATAAGAACAAGGATCGCGCCATGAAGATCCTCGCCTCGCGGCTGTACGCCATGGAGGAGGAAAAACGGTCGTCCGAGCAGGCGGCAGAACGCCGCAGTCAGGTCGGCACCGGCATGCGCAACGAGCGCATCCGCACCTATAATTTCCCGCAGGGGAGAGTGACCGACCACCGCATCGGACTGACGCTCTATAAGATCGACCAGATCATGGACGGCGCGCTGGATGAGATCATGGATGCGCTCATCACCGCCGATCAGGCGGAAAAGCTCAAAGCATCCGCGGAGGAGCCATGAATACCGAAATCCTGATACACGATCCTGCCAGAGCGGCAGAGATCCTGTGCGCCGGCGGTCTCGTCGCCGTCCCGACGGAGACGGTCTACGGACTTGCGTCAAACGGACTGGATGCGCATGCCGTGCAGCGGATCTATGACGTAAAGGGGAGACCCGCCGTCAAGCCGCTTTCCCTCATGGTGCACGACGCATCGTGGATGAAGCGCCTGTGCGCGGCTGTACCAAGGGTGGCAGAGGCACTCGCCGGGCGCTTCTGGCCGGGACCGCTTACGATCATTTTGCCCGCCAAGGACCTGATCCCCGAGATCGTCCGTGCCGGCGGCGATACCATTGGCCTTCGCTGCCCGGATCATCCCGACACGCTCGCGCTCATCCGGCAGGCGGATCTTCCGCTTGCCGCGCCCTCGGCGAATCCCTCCGGTGCGCCGAGCCCCAAAACGGCAGGGGAGGTCGCCGCGTACTTTTCCGGCAGCATCGAGGCAATCATCGACGGCGGCGCGTGCGGCATCGGTCTGGAATCCACGATCGTGGATCTCGCGCATACGCCGTACCGCATCCTGCGGCAGGGCGCGCTCCCGGCGGCGGAGGTCTGGCAGTGCGTACAGGAGTGTGTGACCGTCATCGGCATCACGGGCGGCACAGGCTGCGGCAAGACGACGCTCCTGCAGGTGCTTGAAAAGCGCGGCGCGCTTTTGCTGGACGCGGACGCGATCTATCACGAGCTGCTCGAAACGGACGAAGAGCTGCTCTCGGCAATCAACAACCGCTTTCCTGGAACCGTGGTAAACGGCGCCCTGCAGCGCAAGGTGTTGGGCGCGCAGGTCTTTTCAAATCCCGATGCGCTGAGCGACTTAAACGCAATCACGCACCGCGCGATCCTCGCCGAGATCGACCGGCGCATCCGCGCCTGGGGACAGACGGGCGGCACGCTCGCCGCCATCGACGCCGTCGCCCTCATCGAGAGCGGCGCAGCTGAAACATGCGATACGGTCATCGGCGTGACAGCGCCGCGGGAAGACCGCGTGCAGCGCCTGATTGCGCGCGAGGGCGTCACGCGCGCTTATGCCGAAAGCCGCATCGACGCGCAAAAGCCGAACGCATGGTATGCCGAGCACTGTGATCATGTGCTGGAAAACAACGGAACCATCGAACAATTTACAAAAATTGCAGAAGAATTGATACAGGAGGTACTATCCGAATGAGTGAATCCAAGAAGTCTGAATGGCGGGAAAAGCTGTTTTATCAGCAGAAGAACGGCTATGATCTGATCGACGCTGAGGAAAGCCGCCTTGCCTTTGCCTACTGCGAGGGCTACAAGCAGTTCCTGAACGCGTCCCGCACCGAGCGTGAAGCCGTGCGCGAGGCAATTTCGATCGCTGAGTCCGAGGGCTTTGTGCCCTATGTGCCCGGCATGGCGCTCAAGGCGGGCGACCGCGTCTATCAGTCCAACCGCGGCAAGGCGCTCATGCTCGCCGTGATCGGGGAGCAGCCCCTCTCCGAGGGCTGCGTGATCGCCGGCGCGCACGTCGACTGCCCGCGTCTGGATCTCAAGCAGGTCCCGATGTATGAGGACACCGAGATGGCGTTTTTCAAGACGCATTACTACGGCGGCATCAAGAAATACCAGTGGGTCGCGATCCCGCTGGAGCTGCACGGTGTCGTGGCGCTCAAAAACGGCGATCTCATTGACGTCGTTATCGGCCGTGATCCGGACGACCCGCAGTTTGTTATCACGGATCTGCTGCCGCACCTTGCAGCCGACCAGATGAAAAAGACGCTCGCCGAGGGCATCACGGGCGAGGGCCTGAATATCCTGATCGGCTCCATGCCGTATGATGATGAGGGCAAGGACCGCGTGAAGCTCGCGATCCTGTCGCTCCTGTATGATGACTACGGCATCACGGAGGAGGACTTCCTCTCTGCCGAGCTCGTTGCAACTCCTGCTTTTGAGGCGCGCGATATCGGCCTCGATCGCAGCCTGATCGGCGGCTACGGCCATGACGACCGTGTCTGCGCCTACGCGGAGCTGCGCGCGATTCTGGACGTCAAGACGCCGAAACGCACCGCTGTCTGCATCCTCGCCGACAAGGAGGAGATCGGCTCCGAGGGCGTTTCCGGCATGAAGTCCCGCGCGTTTGAGACGTTTATGGAAGATCTCTGCGACGCGCAGGGCGTGGCGCTGCGCCGCTGCTTTGAAAACAGCTTCTGCATCTCCGCCGACGTCTGCAACGCCTTTGACCCGAACTTCCCCGAGGTCAGCGAGAAGCGCAACGAGGCCAAGGTCAACTACGGCATGGGCATCTGCAAGTATACTGGCGCGCGCGGCAAGTCCGGCACGAGCGACGCCTCTGCCGAGATCGTGGCGCACCTGCGCCGCCTCTTTGCCGAAAACGGCGTTGTCTGGCAGCTGGTCGAGCTCGGCAAGGTCGACCAGGGCGGCGGCGGCACGATCGCCAAGTTCATGGCAGAGCGCAACATCGATACGATCGACGCCGGCGTTCCCGTTTTGAGCATGCACGCGCCGTTTGAGGTCGTGTCCAAGTTTGACTGCTGGATGACCTACAAGGGCGTTCTGGCGGCATATAACGAATAAAACACGGAAAAATACATGCAAAGGGGCTGCATCACCGGATGCAACCCCTTGTTATTTCCAGAAAAATATGGTATGATATCAATTCAGGTTACATAATATTAGCCAGAACACCATTCTTACTCCCGGAGGGATGTACATTGACACTTTGGAATGCGATCATTTTGGGCATCGTGCAGGGCATTGCGGAGTTTTTGCCCATTTCGAGCTCCGGACACCTGTCCGTGCTGCAAAATCTGTTTCACATGTCCACGGCGGAAGAGGGGCACATGTTCTTTGATGTCATGCTGCACTTCGGCACGCTCATTTCCATCTGCATCGTCTACTGGAAAGACATCGTCGCCATGGTGCGCGAGACGCTTCAGTTCCTGTCCGGCAGGGGCGGCGTGAAAGGCGCCGACGGCAAGCGTCAGAGCCTGCCCGCGGCGCGCATGGTGCTGATGATCATCTTTGCGACCCTGCCGCTGGTGCTGATTATGCCCGTCAAGGACAAAGTCGAACAGCTTTATTATCACACGTTTGCGATCGGCCTGTTTTTCATCATCACGGGCTTTATCCTCTTTGTCTCCGATAAAATGCCGCGCGGCACCCGCACGGAGAAAAATATGCGCGTGACGGATGCGCTCATTATCGGCCTTTGCCAGTGCGTTGCCACGATTCCCGGCATCTCCCGTTCCGGCAGCACCATTACCGCCGGCATGGCGACGGGACTGGATCGCGACTTCGCCGTGAAGTTTTCCTTCATGATGTCGATCCCCGCCGTTCTCGGCGCAAGCCTTCTGACACTGATCGACGCGGTGAAAACCGGCATTGACGCATCGCTCCTGCCGGTGTATCTCGTCGGAACCGTGATCTCCACGGTCGTCGGCGTCTTTGCCATCAAGCTTGTGAAATCCATTACATCCAAGGGCAAATTCGGCAACTTTGCTTACTACTGCTGGACGGTCGGCGCGCTGACGATCCTGCTCAGCCTGCTGTTCTGATCCATACGATTTGAGGTAAACTATGGCTTCTTCTACCGCAAAAAAGAAAACAACGTCCAAGTCTGCACCAAAAAAGGCGCCGGCAAAGGCAGCCCCTGCCAAGACCCGGGAGCCTGCAAAGCCGATGAGCTTTGTGCCGCTTGCCATCGTGTGCATCCTGCTCGCTGCGCTTACACTCATTGGCTTCTTTACGAATGAGGGCGTTGTGGTGATCTATTTCTGCGCGTTTATCAAGGGTGTGATCGGCTATGGCTTCTGGCTGTTCCCGTTCGCGATGATCTGGGCTGCCGTACTGCTGTTCGGCAAGAGCCGCACGCGCGCGATTCCGGTCGCGCTCATCCCGCTGCTGTTCGGCGCTTTGCTGCATCTGCTCATTGCGGACGCGAACCTGACCAGCGGTGGCTTCCTGCGCGCTGTGAGCGAGCTCTATGATAACGGCAAAGAGCTTCTGTCCGGCGGTGTGCTGGGCGGGGGACTGGCTGCGCTTCTGCGCGCCGGCATCAGCGTTTACGGCGCTGTGGCTGTGATCATTGCAGGGCTTATAGCGGCGCTCTTTGTCGCGATGCATGTTACGCCTGCAATGCTCTCTGAGTGGTACGGCGACCGCGCAGAGGATCTTGCCGCGCGCAAGGCCGAACGCGCGGAGGATCTCGCTGTGCGTAAGGCCGAGCGTGCGGAAGCCCGTGACCGCGCCGCGGCAGAGCGCCGTCAGGCCTATCAGGAGGATGACTGGCTCGACCCGCTCGAGCCGGAGCCGCCGCGCAAAGCGCGCCGCGGAAGCACCGTGCAGGTCGCGACGAAAAAGCTCGTCGATATCCCCATCGGCAGTGAGAGCCCGAATCTCCAGCCGGAGATCCCCGCAAAAGAGGACAGGAAAAAGGCTGCCGCTCGCAAAAAGGACTTTCGTCCGGATGTGGAGCCGCTCTCCGTGGAGGAAGCAGCGGATCTCGCCGGCGTCGATATTTCGAGTGACGCCAACGAGCGCGTGAGCAGTGCCAAGGCTGTGAAAAAGATCACCGCTGATGAGGTCGCCTCCGAGACCGCTGCGATCACCGCCGCCATCGCCTCGGAAAACACCGACCATACGACGTATCAGCTCCCGCCGATCGACCTCCTGCGTGCCTCCAGGCAGACACAGGCCGACGCCTCCGAAGAACTGCGCTTCAACCGTGACCGGCTGGAAAATGCCCTGCGCAGCTTCGGTGTGAACGCCTCCATCCGCGACTATACGCGCGGCCCCACGGTCACACGCTATGATCTGGAGCTGGAAGCGGGCGTCAAGCTCAATAAAATTACAAACCTCTCCGGCGACCTCGCGCTGGCGCTGGGTGTGGAAAATGTCCGCATCGCGCCCGTGCCTGAGAAGATCTCCACGGTCGGCATTGAGGTGCCGAATAAGATCGTCTCCATGGTCTGCCTGCGCGATATTCTGGATTCCAATGCCTTCCGCGCCGCGAAATCCAAGGTCTCCTTTGCCGTCGGCAAGGACATCGGCGGCAACTGCATCATCGGCAACATCTCCAAGCTGCCTCACATGCTCATTGCCGGCACCACGGGCTCCGGCAAGTCCGTGTTCATGAACTCGCTGATTCTCTCGATCCTGTATAAGTCCACACCCGATGAGGTGCGCCTGATTATGATCGACCCGAAGATGGTGGAGTTCGGCATCTATAACGGCATCCCGCATCTCTATATCCCGGTCGTCACCGACCCGAAAAAGGCCGCGGGCGCGCTGCAGTGGGCGGTCGTGGAGATGCTCAAGCGCTATCGGCTTTTCTCCGAGGCGCAGGTGCGCGACCTCGCGTCCTACAACGCCATCCAGCGCAATGATCCCGATGGGGAGACGCTGCCGACTGTCGTGATCGTCATTGACGAGCTTGCCGACCTTATGCTCTGCGCCGCCAAAGAGGTGGAAGAGAGCATCTGCCGCGTGGCGCAGATGGGACGCGCCGCCGGTATGCATCTGATCATTGCGACGCAGCGTCCGTCGTCCGATGTCATCACGGGTCTGATGAAAGCGAACATTCCCAGCCGTGTCGCGCTCAGCGTGTCCTCCGGCCTCGACAGCCGTATCATCCTGGATATGCAGGGCGCTGAAAAGCTCATCGGCAACGGCGATATGCTCTATGCACCGATCACGCTCAACAAGCCGCTGCGTGTGCAGGGCGCGTTCGTGTCGGACGAAGAGCGCGAGGAGGTCATCGAATTTATCAAGCAGAACTCCGAAGCCCAGTACAGCGATGACATCATGGCGCAGATCGAGAAAGCCGCCGTCAAGGATGAGGGCAAGCCGGCGAAGGACGATTCGTCCGCTGATAAGTTCGGCGACTATGACGAGCTTCTGCCGCAGGCGGTGGACGTGATTCTGGAAACGAACCAGGCGTCCGTGTCGCTGCTGCAGCGCCGCTTGAAGCTCGGCTACTCGCGCGCTGCCCGTCTGGTCGACCAGATGGAGGAAATTGGCGTCGTCGGCCCGTTCCAGGGCTCGAAGCCGCGTGAAATTCTGATCACCAAGCAGCAGTGGCAGGAAATGCAGCTCGTGCAGGGCACCGCACCCGGCGAAGTGCTGCAGACGCAGCTGGAGTTTGATACTCCCGAGGAAGAGGATGACCATGTATTCTGATACCGGTACGGGGCGGCATGAACACCGCCCCGTCGGCACATTAACCTATCCTGCCGGCGCGCGATTTGCGCCGGCAATGCCGCCGGCCGAGGTCGGAGCGCTCAGCACGCTCGCGCTCGCGCACATCGGTGACGGTGTGTATGAGCTCATGATGCGCACGGCATTGGCTTTCTCCGGCGTCACGGCGGCGCACGAGCTGCACCGCGAGACGGTTTACCGCGTGAATGCGCCCGCGCAGGCGCGCGCCGTGGAGCACATCCTGCCCGCGCTCACGCCGGAAGAGCTCGCGGTCTATAAGCGCGGCCGCAACGCCAAGGTCAATTCCGTCCCGCAGCACGCGGACGTCTCGGAGTACCATGCTGCCACGGGGCTGGAAGCCCTGTTCGGGTGGCTGTGGCTTCAGGGCATGACCGAACGGCTGGAAGCGCTCTTCGGGCTGATTACGGAGGTGCTCTGATATGCCGCTTGACAGTGTGTTTCTTTCCGGCCTCGCCGGAGAGCTCTCCGAAAAGCTCACCGGCGCCAAGATCGATAAGGTTCAGCAGCCGGAACGCGATCTGCTCATTTTGTCGCTGCGTATGCCCGGCGGAAACGGAAGACTCCTTATCAACGGCGGCGTCGGCAGCGCACGCGTCCACCTGACGCAGGGAAAGTTTGAAAACCCCGCCGAGCCGCCGATGTTCTGCATGCTCCTGCGCAAGCACCTCGTCGGCGCGCGCATCGAGCGTGTGGAGCAGCCGCACGATGAGCGCCTTTTGCTGCTGCATCTGGACGCTCGCGACGAGATGGGCGTCAACGTGCGCAAGCGCCTCATCGTCGAGATGATGGGGAGACAATCCAATGTGATTCTGACAGGCGAGGACGAGATCATCATTGACTGCATGCGCCGTGTCGATCCCTCCATGAGCGAGCTGCGCCCGATCCTGCCCGGCATGCGCTACCGTCTGCCGCCGCGCCCGGACAAGCCGACGCTCTTTGATCTGGATCAGTCTGCGCGTGCCGAGATGGTTGCCCACGCTGAGCCCGGCGCCGCGCTGGACAGCTGGCTTTTGCGCACGTTCTCCGGTCTCTCGCCGCTTGTTTGCCGTGAGCTCTGTTATCGCGCGCTGGGGGACGCAAGCCCGCGTCTGGATGCGCTCTCCGATGAGCAGCAGGGACGTCTGCTGGAGGCGCTGGATGCGCTCTGCTATACCGTGAACGCCGGAAATCTGGAGCCGGTTTTGCTCTGCGAGGGCGAAAAGCTGCGCGACTTTACCTATCTTGCCGTGGAACAGTACGGCAGCGCGGTCAGATGCGAGTCGCGCGATAGCTTCTCTGCGCTTCTGGATGAATTCTACCTGCGCCGTGACAAGGCCGAGTCCATGCGCCGCCGCTCGCAGTCTCTGCAAAAGAGCATGAAGACGCTGCGTGACCGCACGGCGAAAAAGCTCGCCCTGCAGCGGGAAGAGCTGCGCCGCAGCGAGGATCGCGAAGTGCTGCGCCGCCGCGCCGATCTCATCACGGCGAATCTCTACCGCATGAAAAAGGGCGACCGCGTCCTGCGCACTGAGGACTATTATGACCCTGACATGCCGACGGTTGAGATACCGCTCGACGTGCTGAAAACGCCGCAGGAGAATGCGGCCGCGCTCTATAAGCAATATCGCAAGGCCAAGACCGCCGAGCAGCATCTGAATGTGCTGATCGCGGAGGGGGAAAAGAATCTCGAATACCTGAACAGCGTTCTGGACGAGATCACGCGCGCCGAGACCGAGCGTGACCTGTCGGAGATCCGGCAGGAGCTGCGCGAGACCGGCTTCCTGCGACCCGAACGCGGGAAGAAAAAGCAGAAGTCTGCTCCCAGCGCGCCGCTGAGGTTTGTGTCGGATACCGGCTATGAGATCCTTGTCGGGCGCTCCAATATGCAAAACGACACGCTCACGCACCGCACCGCCCGCCGCACGGATCTCTGGCTTCATGTCCAGAAAATCCACGGCTCGCACGTCATCATCCGCTGCATGGACACCACACCGGATGACGGGACCATCGCGCAGGCGGCGTCGCTTGCCGTTTACTATTCGCAGGGACGCGGCGGCGGCAAGATCCCCGTCGACGTCACGCAGGTGCGCCACGTCCGCAAAAGCCCCGGCGGTCTTCCGGGCATGGTGCTCTACACCGATTACCAGACCGTGATCGCCGAATCGGACGAAGCTCTGGCGCAGCGGCTCCTGCAGAAATGACATTCCCGCATCAAAAAAGCAAGCTCAGGTTCAGCCTGAGCTTGCTTTTGCTATGCGTTCGTTCAAGAATGCCAAAATATCGTTTATCACATCCGCACCGCCGGGGTCCAGATGGATCTCGTGCCTGCGTCCGGGATAGAGCTTCATGTGCACATCGGTATGCCCGGTTTGCAGATATCGATCATAGGTGCCCTGCACGAGCGCGCCGTATTCCCCGACGGGATCGTCCGCGCCCGAGACCAACAGAATCGGCAGATCCTTTGGCGTGCCGTTGTAGATCGTCTTGCTTACGGCGTATTCGTTCAGCGTGAAGAGATCGTAAAAGCCCTGATTCGAAAAGATGAATTGCGAGAGCGGATCGATTTGTGCGCTGCTTACATGCTGCTCGTTCGTCGAGAGCCAATCGATGTTTGTGCGATGCTCCGTGCGGGCGAGAAACTGCCGGAAGAGAATCCGGTTGATCTGCCTGCCGGGCGCCTTGCCCTGTACGAGTGAGAGCGCTTTCGCGCCGAGGATGCCCGCTTTCAGCGCCGCGTTTTCGCCGCCTGTTGCGCAGATGATCGCAGCGGCGTAGTCGTTTCCGCGCTCGCCGATGCAGGTCCGGCAGACAAACGAGCCCATCGAGTATCCGAACAGCACGATCGGGACGCCCGGATGCTTTTCCTTGATCAGATCGGTGACCTGATACGCGTCCTCGCGAAACACGCGCCCTGTCTTGTTCTGCTTGCCGAAGTAGCCGCGCGGGTAGCGCTCGTTCACGGAATGACCGTGCCCGAGGTGGCTGTGACCGTAAACGGCATAGCCCTGCGCCGCGAACTGCGCGGCAAAGCTGTCGTAGCGGTCGATGTGCTCGAGCATACCGTGTATGATCTGCACCACGCCGCGGATCTTTCCGTTCTCCGGCAGATATTCCACCGCCGCAATGTCGCAGTCACCGACAACGGAGGGAAAGGAAAAACTGCGCTTGATCATGCGTTTCGCATCCTTTCAAGATCTGGGTTTCGACTGCCTGCATTCAGACGGTAACGGTGTCCTCGGTGCCGAGCAGGTCACGGTTTGCGTCCAGCACGGGCTGTACATGCTCGCGCAGGAACGCTTCCGTCTGCTGCACGGCCATACCGGTGAACTTCGTCGGGTCGATCACGGTGCGCAGTTCTTCTTCACTGAGTCCGAACGTCTCGTCCGCCGCGATGCGCTCCAGAAGATCGTTCTTCGCGCCGGTGAGCTTCACGGCTTTGGCGGCCGCCACGCTGTGCTGGCGGATCGCCTCGTGCAGCGCCTGCCGGTCGCCGCCCTTTTCCTTGACACAGTACATCATGATGTTCTCTGTTGCCATGAACGGCAGCTCGTCCATCAGAAGCTTCTCCGCCATCTTCGGATACACGGTCATGCCGCGCACGATGTTGAGATAGAGATTCAGAATGCCGTCCACCGCGAGGAACGCCTCCGGAATACTGATGCGGCGGTTGGCGGAGTCGTCAAGCGTACGCTCAAACCACTGGGTTGCCGCAGTGACAGAGGCGTTCGTGAGATCGCTCATTACATAGCGGGCGAGAGAGGCAATGCGCTCAGAGCGCATCGGATTGCGCTTATACGCCATCGCGGAGGAGCCGATCTGACCGCTCTCAAAGGGCTCGTCCACAACCTTCAAATGACTCAGCAGGCGAATGTCGTTGGAAAACTTCGCCGCGCTCTGTGCCACACCGCAGAGGACCTGAAGCACCTGATAGTCCACCTTGCGGGAATAGGTCTGCCCGCTGACGGCGTAGGCCGCGTCAAAGCCCATCTTCTCGCAGATCTTCTTTTCGAGTGTGATCACTTTCCCGGCGTCACCGTCAAAGAGCGTAAGGAAGCTGGCGCCGGTTCCGGTCGTGCCCTTGCAGCCGAGCAGCTTCAGGTGCTCCAGCTGGAAGTCCAGCTGTTCAATATCCATCAGAATGTCCTGCGCCCAGAGCGTGGCGCGCTTGCCCATCGTGGTCGGCTGCGCCGCCTGGAAGTGCGTGTAGGCGAGCGTCGGGAGCGCCTTGTGTGTCTCGGCAAAGTCGGAGAGCGCCGCGAGCACGTTCACGAGCATCCTGCGCGTGAGCTGCAGTGCCTCGCGCATGAGGATGATGTCGGTGTTGTCACAGACATAACAGCTCGTCGCGCCAAGGTGGATGATCGGCATCGCCTTGGGGCAGCACTCGCCATAGGTGTGCACATGCGCCATCACGTCGTGGCGCACCACATGCTCGTGCGCTGCCGCAGAAGCATAGTCGATGTCCGTGATGTGCGCTTTCATCTCGGCGATCTGCTCGTCTGTGATCGGCAGACCCAGCTCCTTCTCGCTTTCAGCGAGCGCGATCCAAAGCTTGCGCCAGGTCGAAAACTTCCGGTCATCGGAGAAAATTGCCTGCATCTGTTTTCCCGCGTAGCGGGCGCAGAGGGGATTGCGGTAGCTGTCGTGCATGTCAATTCTTCCTTTCCGTTCCATGCGGTATCCTATATAACAAGTTTCAGTATATCTTACCTGAAGAAAAAATGGAATAACGAATCTGGCGGCTTTTTGCTGTTTTTCCGTCAAGCACAAATCAAATCTCCGGATTGTGGGAAAATCCGTCGAATTTTATAAATCGTATTTATCTTTCTATTTTTTGAAATCGATCTTCTTGACAAGATGTCCGAAAGGTAGTAAAGTAGCGCCATTGAAACGGCAAAGGCGTCGGGGGAGGAGGATTCTCTTTTGGCACCGGTGCCGCTTTTTTCGTTTTATCATACTTTAGCAAAGGAGAGATCCTTATGGCGAAGATCTCGGAGATTTTCGGATCGAATGTGTTTGGCGACGCCGTGATGAAGCAGCGCCTGCCGAAAGAGACATATAAGCAGGTGCAGCGGACGATCCAGACGGGCAAGCGGCTGGATGACGAGGCGGCGCGGATCGTGGCCAACGCCATGAAGGACTGGGCGATTGAAAAGGGCGCCACACACTTCACGCATTGGTTCCAGCCGATGACGGGCGTCACCGCCGAGAAGCATGACAGCTTCATTTCTCCGACGGATAACGGCGGCGTCATCATGGAGTTCTCCGGCAAGGAGCTCGTCCGCGGCGAGCCTGACGCGTCGAGCTTTCCCTCCGGCGGCCTGCGCGCCACGTTTGAAGCGCGCGGCTATACCGCGTGGGACCCGACGAGCTATGCCTTCATCAAGGAAAACGTCCTTTGCATTCCGACGGCGTTCTGCTCCTACGGCGGAGAAGCGCTCGATAAGAAAACGCCGCTTCTGCGCAGCATGGATGCGCTCAACCGCGAATGCCTGCGTATCGTGAAGCTCTTCGGTCACGAGGATGTAAAGCACATTATGACGACGGTCGGTCCCGAGCAGGAGTATTTCCTGATCGACCGCAAGGCTTATGAAAAGCGCAAGGATATCATCTACACCGGCCGGACGCTCTTCGGCGCCAAGCCGCCGAAGGGACAGGAGCTGGACGATCACTACTTCGGCTCCATCAAGCCCCGCGTCCAGGCGTTCATGAACGACCTGAACGAGGAGCTCTGGAAAGTCGGCGTCCTCGCCAAGACCGAACACAACGAGGTCGCCCCCGCGCAGCACGAGCTTGCGCCGATCTTCACCACCGGAAACCTCGCCGCCGACCACAACCAGCTCACCATGGAGACCATGCAGCGCGTCGCCGCCCGCCACGGGATGGTGTGTCTTCTGCATGAAAAACCGTTTGCCGGCGTCAACGGAAGCGGAAAGCATAACAACTGGTCCATGAGCACCGACACCGGCATCAACCTGCTGGAGCCCGGTGATACCCCTGAGCAGAACGCGCTGTTCCTGCTGAGCCTCTGCGCTGTCATTCAGGCTGTTGATGATTATCAGGACATGCTCCGCATCAGCGTCGCCTCTGCCGGAAACGATCACCGTCTCGGCGCCAATGAGGCGCCTCCCGCGATCATCTCCATGTTCATCGGCGATGAGCTTGGAGCCATCCTGGATGCGATCGAGAGCGGCACGGCTTATGTCGGCAAGGAGCGCGAGCAGCTCAAAATCGGCGTTCACGTCCTGCCGCGGTTCCCGAAAGACACCACCGACCGCAACCGCACCTCGCCGTTTGCTTTCACGGGCAACAAGTTTGAATTCCGCGCGCCCGGCTCCAGCGCGTCGATCTCCGGCGTCAACGTCGTTTTGAACACCGCTGTTGCCGAGAGCCTGCGGCAGTATGCCGACGTGCTTGAAAACAGCACGGACTTTGAAAACGATCTTCAGTCGCTCATACGCCGCGTGATCCACGACCATAAGCGTATTATCTTCAACGGCAACGGGTATGATGACGCCTGGGTGACGGAGGCGGCCAACCGGGGCCTTCTGAATCTGCGCACGACGCCCGAGGCGCTGCCGTATTACATTGCCGAGAAAAATGTCGAGCTGTTCACGCGGCACAAGGTCTATTCGCGGATCGAGATGGAGGCCCGCTATGAGATCCATCTGGAGCACTACTGCAAGGTGCTCAACATCGAGGCGCTCACGATGATTGATATGGCGCGCCGCGACATTCTGCCCGCGGTCAGCCGCTATATCCACGAGCTGAGCGATACGGCGCTTGCGATCCAGTCGCTCACGACCTCAGCCGTCAGCACCTTTGAATCCGAGCAGGTGGCTGAAATGTCCGGCCTGCTGGCGGACGCTTTCCACAAGACCAAGAACCTCGACGCCGCTCTCTTCGGCGCGAAGTTTGTCACCGGAAGTCAGGCGCTTGCGGATTACTACCGCGAACGCGTGTTCAGCGCCATGGCGGAGCTGCGCATCACGATCGACCAGCTCGAGACCATGACGCCGGAGGACGTCTGGCCGTTCCCGTCCTACGGCGAGCTGCTGTTCAGTGTGAAATAATAAGACAAACAGGCGTGGAAGCGAAACCGTTTCCACGCCTGTGTTCTCTTATGAATCTCTTTAAGCCGGAACGTATCTTCTGAGCGCCTGACGCACTGCGACGGCAAGCGCGAGCTTGATCGCGTCAAACGGCAGGAACGGAATCACGCACAGCATCAGCGCCTTGCCGAAAGAGATCGCGCCGTTGGCTTTCGTATACACCGTGACAAACCACGCTGTTCCAAACGCATAGCAGAGCAGAAGACCCACAATCATAGACGCAATGAACACCGCAGGAGAAGTGCCGAAGCGCTTTTCGGCAAACCAGACGCAGAGACCGGAGAGCAGAAAGCCCAGCAGGTATCCGCCTGTCGCGCCAAATAGCGCGCCGGGTCCGCCTTTGAAGCCCGCGAATACCGGCACGCCGAACGCGCCCAGCAGCAGAAAGACACAGATCGAGATCGTGCCGCGCTTTCCGCCCAGCAACCCCAGCGCGGCGAATACAGCGAACGTTTGCAGCGTAAAGGGCACGGGACCCGGAATCTGGATCCAGGAGCATACCGCGAGCACAGCGGCGAAAATGCCGCACAGGGTCAGATCGATCGTTTTCAGTTTCATGATTGCCTCCGATTGTAAATTATAAAGCAAAAAATATTTACAATCGGAGATTACCACAGAACGATATCATTGTCAACAAGCGATTTGCTTTCTTTACAATCGGAACGATGTGGTCTATAATGCGAACATAAGATGTTCAGAGAGAGGGATTCAGATGCTCACAGATGCGGTGCTGACCCTGCTGACAGCTGCGAGGGGCAATTACATCTCCGGCGCGGAGATGAGCAAGACCCTCGGTGTGACGCGCATGGCCGTGAGCAATGCGGTGCGCGCGCTGCGGGAGCAGGGATATGCGATCTCCTCCATAACGAATCGCGGCTACTGTCTCACGGCGCAGCCGGACAATCTGACGCCCGGCGATGTGCTCGGCAGACTCCCGGAGTCCCGGCGCGGCACGGTGCGGGTGTTTGATACAATCGACTCTACCAATACCTACCTGAAGCGCGAGTTCATGGGCGGTGCGCCGCACGGGCTTTGCGCGGTGGCGAACGAACAGACGGCCGGACGCGGGCGAGTCGGGAGAACGTTTCTCTCCGCGCCAAACTGCGGCGTTTATCTGTCTGTGCTGCTGCGTCCGACCTGCGCGCCGGCAGACTGCGCCACGCTGACGTCACATGCCGCTGTTGCCGTGTGCCGCGCGTTGGAGCGTGTATGCGGCGTCCGTCCCGGTATCAAATGGACGAATGACATTCTGCTTGGCGGCAAAAAGGTCTGCGGCATCCTGACGGAGCTGTCCCTGGAGGGGGAGAGCGGCGCGGTTGATTCCGTGGTCATCGGCATCGGGATCAATGCGAACAATTTACCGGAGGATTTCCCTGAGGAGCTGCGTGAGATCGCCGGATCGGTGTACAGCGCAGCCGGTGTGCGTGTCTGCCGCGCGGAGCTTGCCGCGGCACTGATCATGGAGCTGGACGCTATGACGCAGGCATGGTCGAACGATCCGCGCGCGTATTTGCAGGCGTATCGTGCGCTCTGCCTCACAACGGGGAAAGAGGTTCGCGTATTGCGCGGTGATACGCAGAGGCTCGCGTTTGCCGAATCCGTTACAGATGATTTTGCGCTTGCAGTGCGATACCCCGACGGCAGCACGGAGGCGCTTACAGGAGGAGAAGTATCCGTTCGCGGTCTGCTTGGCTATCAGTGTGACTGATGCTTTCAGCCGAGGCAGCTTGAATCATTGAGGGAGGAGACCAGTTGGCGCGTTTTACCGAGCAAACCATTTTGCAAATATTTCAGGAAATGCTGATCGAGATGCCGTTTGATCAGATCAAGGTTTCGACGCTGACCAGAAGATGCGAGATCAGCCCCAATACCTTCTACTATCACTATCGTGATATCCACGATCTGCTGGACGCGTGGCTGCGCGAGCGGGTGGATCAGGAACTGGATGCGATCCCGAAGTCTTTCTCCTGGACGGAGCGGCTGCGCAGCATTCTCAATATCTGCAAGGCAAATGAGAAGATCATTTTCCATATTTCCGACTCCAACGCGCGCTCGCAGCTCGAACGCTATGTCTACGAAACCAGCAGGGAGCATGTGCTCAATGCCGTGGATGAACGGCTGGGTGACGTGCATATTTCCAATGCGCGCCGGCAGGAGATCGGAGACTCTTTCCAGGTCGTCTTTCTCGGATTCTTTATTCGGTTTCTCTGGAGCCGGATGGAGGATGATATCGACAGCAGCGTGGAATGGCTCGACCGGCAGTTCTGGCTCTATGTCAGACATGCGGTCGGAGAGTCCTATGAGCTGCGGAGTTGAAATAACGTATAACGAAATTTATTCGACCACCCCTCCGCAAGGAGCCTGGTCAAAAGGAGAATCAATATGAAAAAACGTGTGATCTCAGCAGTCGTCCTGCTAGCGGTAACGTTTGTGTGCGTCCTGCTTTCCACGGTGAGCCGCGTGGTGTATTTCGGCATCATCGCGATCCTGTGTGCGTATGAATGGGGCAAGAATCTGCGCGTGCGCGAAGTGAACTGTGCCGACTGGGTGCTGTATTTGATGTTTGCCGGCCTCACGGTTGTGACCGTGCTGCATGCCGGCACATTCTGGTATGCCGTAGTTTTGGTTTGCGCCGTGATGCTCTCTATGGCGGCCGGCGTTATCCAGCAGAAGGTTTCCGGCTTCGGCGCGATGTTTACCGCCGCCGGCGTTGCCTATCTGGGCGTTCTGTTCGCGGCGATCCTCGCGATCTCCGTAAGTCCGATCTGGCTTGCGAGCTTCGCGCTCGGCTGCATCTCCACCTGGGTTTGCGACAGCTTTGCGCTGTTCGGCGGCAGCCGCTTCGGCAAGCACAAGCTCGCTCCGCGCGTGTCCCCGCATAAAACATGGGAGGGCTCGCTCTGCGGCGCTGCCTCGGCGGTTGTGGTCGGTGTGATTTTGTGCTTCCTGCCATGGTACAAGGGCGTTGCCTGGTGGGTTGTGATCCTTGCGGCTCTGGTCTCTTCCAGCTTCGGCCAGATCGGCGACCTCGCCGAGTCGCTCTTCAAGCGCATGATCGGCGTCAAGGACTCCAGCAACCTGATTCCCGGTCACGGCGGCGTGCTCGACCGCGTGGACAGCCTGCTGTTCTCCATCCCGACGGCTTATTTCTTCCTGCACGTTGCAGGTCTGGGAGCTTGATGAGCCATGAGCAACTCGATATCGCATGGTGATCCGTGCGCGCTGCTTACCAAACGCGCGCTGCTGATCATCAATCCCGTTTCCGGCAGACGGTTTGTGAACCGCTCTGTCGCGAAGATCGTTCGCCGCCTGATGGACGAGGGATACCTCGTTACGACTGCGATCACGGGCGCGCACGGCGATGCGACCGCGTTTGCCCGCGAGCTCGGACCGTTTGATCTGATCGTCTGCGCCGGCGGCGACGGCACGCTGCATGAGACGGTCGGCGGCCTGCTGGAGAGCGGAAACAGCGTTCCCGTCGGATATATCCCGTGCGGAAGCACGAATGATTTTGCCGTGACGCACGGTCTGCCGGTTCTGATTCCGGAGGCGATTGAACGCGCGGTGATCGGCAGTGTCCGAAATTTCGATGTCGGCCGCTTCGGCAGCTCGCATTTTCTCAATACCGCTGCGTTCGGCGCGTTCTCCTGGATGGCGTATACCACGGATCAGACGCGCAAAAACATGCTCGGTCTGACGGCCTATGTTCTGGATGCCGCCAAGGAGCTGCCGCGCCTGAAGCCGCGTTTTATGCACGTTGAGGTCGATGGCGAAGTGTATGAGGACGATTACCTCGTCGGCGCCGTCTGCAACTGCACGTCCGTGCTCGGCATTGTGGAGCTTCCCGAGGGCTACGCGGACACCTGCGACGGCATGCTGGAGGTCTTTTTGATTCGCTTCCCGCGCAATCTGGCGGAGCTTGAGAGCATTGTGCGCAGTCTGGTTTTCGGCTCGTTTTCTTCGCCGATGATCACGCTGAAAAAGGGGAGGAGCATCACGGTTTCCTGTGATGAGCCGTGCATCTGGTCGCTGGACGGGGAGTCCTCCGGTGAGATCACGAAAGCGGAGATCTCAGCGGTGCCGGGCTTCCTGCAGATGAAGATATGAAGCAATCCAATCGCTTCCGTCAGCTTGGCAGTTATGCTGCGATCCTGGCGGTGCTGGCTGTAACGGTCGCGCTGATCGTGCTTGCGGCGAAGCTGGTGCCGGTCGATACGATCCTGGAGCTGCGCACCAACAGCCTGTGGACTTCGTGTATCCTTGCGGTGGGGCTTTACGTGTTCAAATGCTTCGATTTTTTCGTGCATGTGGGGCTTATCTACTCCGCAGTCGGCATGATTTTGCCCCTGTGGGGAGCGATCGTGATGAATCTGGCCGGAACCGTGATTCTCACGGAGCTGCCCTATTGGGTGGGCAGCCTCATCGGACACAGCCGTGCAGCCGGACTTAGAAACCGGTTTCCCCGTCTGCTGGAGGCCGAAACGCATCTGCGTGACAACGTGGTCATTTTTTCCATGCTCACGCGGATGCTGGGCGTACCGCTCAACGTGCTGGGCATTTATATGGGCGCCGCTGCGTATGACCACAGGCAGTATTCGCTGGGCTCCTATCTCGGATTGCTGCCGGCGATGGCGTGCTTTATGGTGATGGGCGCAGGCGCTGCAGATCGGTCGAACGCCGCGTTCTGGGTTGCTGTTGGCGTCCAGGTGCTTGTCGCGGTCACCGCGACCGCGATCTTTCAGCGCATCAAGCGGCGCAATGCATCCAATGATTCATAAACAAAAGCTGTCCCGCATACATCTTCGTATGCGGGACAGCTTTTGTCTCGTATGGGTCAGACAACATCAGGCTTGAGTGTTGCGCCGACCGCTTCTGCGATCACAGCAGCCATGGCGCGAATCTGCGGCGTGATAACCTTGTCGCGGTGGTGGATCAGCTGGCTCCACTGCTCCATGTGGCAGTCGGAGAGTGGCAGCGCGACAATGTTGCTCTCGCCGCCCTTGCGCTGCGCAGCAAAATGCGGGAGCACCGTGAGATAATCATTCTCGGTGATCATGCGGATCGCCATGCCGGTGTCGTCCAGCTCCAGAAACGGAGAGACTTCAAGATTCAGCCGTGCCAGCTCCATGTCGAACAAACGGCGGTAGTTGCTGGTGCGCGGCATGAGAATGAACTGCTCGTTTACGATGTCCTGCAGCGTGAGCGTATCGGCCTGCGCAAGCGGGTGCTGCTTTCCGGCCATGACCACGACAGCCTCAGAGCGCTCAAAGAGCTTCACCAGCTGCGGATCGTACGCGTGGTCATCCAGCGTATAGATCAGATCCAGCTCATTGTGGGTGAGCTTGCGCAGAAGCTCCTCCGTGCTGCCGGAAAAGAGCTGCGTGCGAACGTGCGGGCAGCGCTTGTGAAAGGCGGGAATGATCTCTCCGAAGCGCGAGATCATCAGAGATTCCAGCGTTCCGATCCGGAGCGTACCGGTGAGATCCTGGTCATCCACGGCAAAGTTTGCCGCGCGAGTGGCGGCGGAGATCACATCGCGCGCATAGGGGATGAAGGTTTGGCCATAATGCGTAATGGTGACATTTTTGCCGATGCGATCGAACAGGCGCACGCCGAGCTCGTTTTCGAGCTGCTGGACCTGAACGGTGATGGCGGACTGCGAGTAGCCCAATGATTCTGCCGCTTTGGAAAAGCTTTGCAGTTGTGCGACTTTCAAAAACGTATTCAGTATTCTAAGCTCCATGATATCTCCTTTTTGTAAACGATGCCGCATCGTACCAATTGGCATCATTAAATTTTATAATAGTTGATTTTCGAAATCCAGTCAACCCTTTTTGAACATTTTAGAAATAATCACGTCAATCCAGGCGGACACAGGTTGACTACGTGTGGAAAAAGGGGTAAAATACAATATCCATTTAAGTCGAAAGGACGTGTATGGGATGTACTACGGTTACGGCTTTGATTGGACCTATCTTGTTTTTATCGTTCCTGCGCTGCTCATCTCGCTGTGGGCGCAGTTCAAAGTCAGCAGTTCTTTTTCAAAGTATTCCAAAGTCCGGAATATGCGCGGTCTCACAGGCGCGCAGACTTCGGAGTATATTTTGCGCTCTTACGGCGTGACCGGTGTGCGCATTGAGCACATTTCCGGCGAGCTGACCGATCACTATGACCCTACTTCCAATGTGATCCGTCTTTCTGATGCAGTCTACAACGCTACGACCGTCTCCGCGATCGGCGTAGCCGCGCACGAGACGGGACATGCGCTTCAGTACGCGCAGGGGTATGCGCCGATCAAGCTGCGCGCTGCCGTCATTCCGGCGTCGCGCATCGGCTCTCTCGCCTCGTGGCCGCTGCTGCTCATCGGCATCATTTTCAGCATGCGACCGCTGATCTGGCTCGGTATTGCGTTTTTTGCGCTCGCGACGCTCTTTCAGGTGCTGACGCTCCCGGTGGAGTTCAACGCCTCTTCCCGTGCGCTGAAAGCGATCGATCAGTGGAACATTCTCTCGGCAGAGGAGTATCAGGGCGCCAGGAAGGTGCTCACGGCAGCCGCGCTCACGTATGTCGCGGCGCTGCTGACCTCGCTGATGCAGCTGCTGCGTCTGATTCTGCTTTTCGGCGACCGCCGCAGCTGACGATTATTATCAACATATTTCGGAGGAATCAGGACCATGTCTCTTCTATTGAAGATTCCTGTTATCATTTCGCTCATCTTTTTCGTTTGCTATTCCTATCAGATCATCTATATTCCAATCTCGATCCTGAAAAAGAGCAAACCCATCCAAAACGTCACACCGCATCGTTTCGCTGTGCTGATCAGCGCGCGCAACGAATCGGTTGTCATCGGTGACCTGCTCGACAGCATTCGCGGTCAGACCTATCCGCAGGATCTGATCCACACGTTCGTGATCGCCGATAACTGCACGGATGACACGGCCGACATCGCGCGCGCTCATGGCGCAACGGTCTATACACGTTTTAATGATCAGCTCGTCGGAAAAGGCTATGCGCTTCATGAGCTGCTTGGACACATCCGCAAAGACTATCCCGGCGCATTTGACGGCTATTTTGTCTTTGACGCTGATAACATTCTCCGTCCGGATTACATCGAGCGCATGAACGAAACGTTCTCCTCGGGCTACGAGATCACGACCAGCTACCGCAACTCCAAGAACTACGGCGCGAACTGGATCTCTGCCGGCTATGCGCTCTGGTTCCTGCGCGAGTCCCAGTATCTCAACGGCGCACGTATGAAGATCGGCTCCAGCTGCGCGGTCTCCGGCACGGGCTTTCTGTTCAGCCACAAGGTGATGGAGGAAAACGACGGATGGCCGTTCTACCTGCTGGTCGAGGATATCCAGTTTTCCATTTGCTCCATCCTCAAGGGCTACAAGATCGGCTACTGTGAGAAAGCGGAGCTGTTCGATGAGCAGCCTGTCACGTTCCGTCAGTCCTGGCGACAGCGTTCCCGCTGGGCAAAAGGGTATTTTCAGGTCATGCGGCATTATGGCACGAAGCTGATCGGCAAAGCCGCAAAGGGCAGTTTCTCGGCGCTCGATATGAGTTTGAACATCATGCCGGCGTTCATTCTCAGTGCCGCGATGATCGTGGTTGAGCTCGCGAAGTTCTTCGTCTGTCTCATTGCCGGCCTTGGACTCGGCGAGTTCTGGTTCTCGCTGGCACAGCTGCTGGTCGGCGTGTTCGGGCTTCTCTTTATCATCGGCCTGATCACCACGATCACCGAGTGGGACAGGATCCATACCACAACGCCGAAAAAGATCATCGCCCTCTTTACATTCCCGCTGTTCATGTTTACGTATCTTCCCATCACGTTCCACGCCATGTTTGCGCGCCCGTCCTGGAAGCCGATTGAGCACACCTACACGGCGGCGGATATGTTTGCCGAATCGCCGGAAATCAAGCAGGAAGATGCAACCGTTGCCTCCGGAACGAACCAATCTTTCTGAGTATTTTACGCCTGACTCTGTTAGATAAAAAGGGCACGTTGCAAAATAACGCGCAGCAAAAAAGCACCAGTCATGCCCGAAAGGGCTTGGCTGGTGCTTCTTTTTGCGTTAAGCTGTAGGTGTGAAA
>ONEB01000031.1 GCA_900316745.1 uncultured Eubacteriales bacterium
CTTCGCCATGGTATTCAAGCTGAACTTTCCTGGCCAGGAGTCCTGTTTTTACCTCTTCAAACGAAAGCAGCTTCTGCCCGCGGTACATCACGACACGCAACGTGTCGTCGTCCGCCCAGGGCACGGCCTGCATGTTTACGAAGTTTTCGGGATACTCTTCCGCAAAATCGTTATCACGTTCTTCTTCTACCATGTATTTTTCTTCAGAAGATGCATCGACCTTTTCAATCGCATCATCAGCGTCAACGACGCAGTTTTCGGTCTTATCCGGCAGAAGTTCCAGCCCGAACAGCGTGTCAATGCTGACGCCGAACAGCTGTGCGAGCGCCTTAATGTTGGAAATGTCCGGTGAAGAGATCCCGTTCTCCCACTTACTCACCGCCTGATAAGTAATATTCAGCTCCTTCGCCAGATCCTCCTGGGTCATTCCCTTTTCTTTCCTCAAGCGAGTGATGATCTCGCCCAATTTTTCATTCATGCCAAGCTCCTCCTTGTAAGTTTGCCGCGGCTTTGGCATGATTGTAATCACAAGAAGCACAGTTTGGCAATAACTTTCCGGTTGAAAGAGGCGTCTCAACCAATGGTTGAGACGCCTCTTTCAGCTCAGTTCAGGAAAAATATTTTCTGGCGTTCTCCGCATCCTCTGCGATCTGCTCGCCAAGCGCCTTTAAGCTGTCGAATTTGATCTCGCTGCGCAGGAATTTATAAAACTCTACGCGCGCCTGTCTGCCGTAGAGATTGCCGCTGTAATCCAGCAGATGACTCTCGACGCTCACGCGGTTGCTGTTCCCCGTCGTGGGTCTGACGCCGACATTTGTCACAGCCTGATAGCTCTCGCCGTTCTCGAGAAAGACTTTCGTCGCGTATACGCCGTGCTTCGGCACAAGCACGCCCTCCGGAAAATACATGTTGATCGTCGGCGCGCCGAGCTTGCTTCCCAGATGATAACCGGAATGCACTGTATCAGACAGGATATGCGGATGGCCGAGATAGCGGTTGGCCTCCTCCATATCTCCGTTTTCGATCAGCTTTCGGATCAGGCTGGAACTGACGGTTTTGCCGTCAAGCTGTACTGCCGGGATGATATCACAGCCGATCCCACGCCCGGCACAGTATTCCTGCAGTTTTTCCGCCGTTCCCTCGCCCTTGTAGCCAAAGCAGAAATCATAGCCGACTACGATGTGGGAAATGGAGAGCTCGTCGATCAGCTGTGCGATGAACTCTTCCCAGGGCATCTGCATCATGTGGCGGTTGAAATGCAGAAACACGATATTGTCGATGCCAAACTCGCGGCGGATGATATCCTCGCGGCCGATCGCACTGTTGATCAGCTTGACCTCGCCGCCGAAAACGAGATTGTCGGGGTGAACGTCAAAGCTGACGACCGAAGGGATCGCGCCGCTCTCCCGCGCACGCTGCTTTGTTTTCTCCAAAAGCGCCGCGTGGCCGATATGCACGCCGTCAAAAAAACCGATGGCGACGGCGCGTTTGATCTCTCCCATGCTCATACCTCAAAAAAGCTTTTTATCGTATACAGGACGCCGCCCTCGGCGCGTCCGAGCATCAGCAGCTCTCCCGAAGCGGAATAAACGAGGACCTCTCCGTCCTCCGCCTCAGCCTCTACCGCGTTTCCGCAGCGGATCATTCGCTCCTGTTCCGCAGAAGCGGTCATCTTTGTCATACCGGGAAACAGCGAATCCACGCCGAGCAGCATTTTCTCGATCGTGCCGCTCTCCGCAGCCGCGATCAGTTCCTCCATCGTGTGCGCCTGTTCAACACGGAAAGCACCGACCTCTGTCCGGCGCAGGGAGCTCAAGCACGCTCCGCAGCCGAGTTTTTGTCCGATATCGAAGCAGAGCGTTCGCACATAAGTTCCCTTGGAGCACAAAACGTCAAGGAGATAGTCCCCCTCCTCCGTCTGCCCCAGGAGCTTCAGTTCATGGATCGTGACGGGTCTCGGCCTTCGCTCGACCTCGCCGCCGCGCCGCGCAATATCATAAAGGCGATGTCCGTTTATCTGAATCGCGCTGTACATCGGCGGGATCTGCTCGATCTCTCCCCGGAAAGAAGCCAACGCCTCCTCCAGTTCCGCAGGCGAAACGGAACAGGAACGGCTCTCTAAAACATGGCCGGTGATATCCTGCGTGTCCGTAACGACGCCGGGTCTGAGGGAGGCGATATAGCGTTTGGTGTGGTTTTCAGCAAAGGGAACGGCTCGCGTGGCGCGTCCGAGAAATAACACGAGCAGTCCGGTCGCCATCGGGTCAAGCGTGCCGGAGTGTCCGATCCGCCTTGTATGGCAGAGTCCCTTGAGCTTGGCTGCCACGTCAAAGCTCGTCCAGTCCTGAGGCTTATCGACAAGCAAAATGCCGTTCATTTCCAGACCTCGTCGATCACGTCAAGCAGCATTTTCTTCGCCTTTTCCGGGCTGGACTGGATCGTGCAGCCTGCCGCCATCTCGTGGCCGCCGCCGCCGAACACGGCGCAGATCTCGCTGCAGTCGACCTCAGGCGAGGAGCGCAGGGAGATCCGGCTCTCTCCGTTCGGCTGCTCGCGGATCGTGATGCTGAGCACCGCGTCCTCGGCCTTGCCGGCAAGAGAGGAAATGTCGTCCAGATCCTCTTCCGTGGCGCCGACCTGACGCAGCATCTCCTGCGTGATCGTCGCAACCGAGATACGCCCCTCCCGATAGAATTCCATGCCGGAGTAGATCATTCCCTCCAGCTTCATGCGCGCCCGGGTTATCTTGCGAAACAGCGCCACATTGAGCGTCGTGTTGTCCGCGCCGCAGTCAAGCAGCTCCGCCGCTGCACGCAGTGTGTCAGCCCTGGTGTTGGAATAGACAAAGCAGCCGCAGTCAGTCGACACGGCGACATACAGAAGATTTGCTTCCTCCTTGGAAATATCACCGTTGAGCGCCTTGATGAGCTGCATCACGATCTCGCCGCACGAGGCCTTGCTCGGCGCAATGAGAGACTGCTTGGTATACTTGGTATTGGAGGGATGGTGATCGATACAGAAATCGGCCTTCCCCTCAAAGCCGAGCGGGAACAACTTTTCCGCCGCAATGTCGACCGCGACGGTATACGCCGCCTGATACCCTTTCGGCGCAAAAAACGGCTCGGCAAAGGGTTTATATTTTTTTGTAATCTCGCGGTTGGGGAAGAGGTAAGCCGTCTTTCCGGCGCGGCGCAGCGCGCTGCACAGCGCACTTGCACTGCCCAGCGTATCGCCGTCCGGATTTTTATGCGTCAGCAGCAGAAAGTTGTCCTTGGACAGGAACAGCTTCGCCGTTTCACTGGTTTTCATTCTCCTCATCCCCGTCGTGGTTGATCTCAAGGCTGTTGATGACCTCGTTGATGTGCGCGCCGTACTCGATGCTGTGATCGATCTCAAAGACGAGCTCGGGCGTGTAGCGCAGCTTCATGGAATTGCCGAGCTCCTTGCGCAGATACCCTGCCGCCGAGCGCAGCCCGCGCCGGAACTCCTTTTCGTCCTTCATACCGAGGACGGAAAGCCAGATCTTCGAATAGCGCAGATCACCTGTTGTTTCCACGCGTGTTACGCTGATCATCCCCTGCTGCACGCGCGGGTCCTTCACCTCGCGCAGGAGCCTGGAGATGACGAACTGAATATCGTCGTTTGTTCTTGCGAGTTTGTTGGATGCCATGTTGAATCCTCTTATCTGCCGGCGCTTACTTGTTGATCTGCTCCATGACGAAGCATTCGATCACGTCGCCGACCTTGACGTCGTTGAATTTCTCGATCTGCATACCGCACTCGTACCCGGCCGCGACCTCCTTGACGTCGTCCTTGAAACGGCGCAGCGAGGCCAGCTCGCCCTCGTGGATAACGATGTTGTCACGCAGCACGCGCACCTGGCAGCCGCGCTGGATCTTGCCATCCTGGCAGTAGCAGCCGCAGACAGTTCCGATCTTCGAGACCTTGTAGGTCTCGCGCACCTCGGCGTGGCCGATCACGCTCTCGCGGAACTTCGGTGCGAGCATGCCCTTCATGGCCGCCTCGATCTCGTTGATACAGTCGTAAATGACGCGGTACATGCGCATATCGACATTGCTTCTCACGGCGCTGTCACGCGCGGCGCTGTCTGGACGGACGTTGAAGCCGACAATGATCGCGCCGGAGGTGGCGGCGAGCATAACGTCGCTTTCGTTGATGGCGCCGACGGCGCTGTGGATGACCTTGACGCGGACTTCCTCGTTCGAGATCTTTTCGAGCGAGGCCTTGACCGCCTCGGCCGAGCCCTGAACGTCGGCCTTGACGATCAGGTTGAGCGTCTTCATCTCGCCGGCCTGGATCTGGCTGAACAGATCTTCCAGGCTGACCTTCTTCGCCGAGCCGGCACTGCTGTTTTGCTGGATACGGCGCTCCTCGGCGAGCTCGCGCGCCATGCGCTCGTCTGCGACAGCGTTGAAGATGTCGCCGGCGCTGGGCACTTCGTTCAAGCCGGAGATCTCAACCGGCGTGGACGGGCCGGCCTCGGTGACGCGCTGGCCCTTGTCGTTGATCATCGTACGCACGCGGCCCACGCAGGTGCCGGCGATAATAATGTCGCCGAGATGCAGCGTACCGTTCTGCACCAGAACCGTCATGATCGGGCCGCGGCCCTTGTCAAGGCGCGCCTCGATGACTGTGCCCTTGGCAGCGCGGTTGGGGTTGGCGCGAAGCTCAAGCACTTCCGCCTGCAGAACAAGGTTTTCAAGCAGGTTGTCGATGCCGGCGCCTGTCTTGGCGGAGATCGGGCAGATGATCGTGTCGCCGCCCCATTCTTCGCTGACAATGTCATACTCGGTCAGCTGCTGCTTGATGCGGTCGGGATTGGCGCCGACCTTATCCATCTTGTTGAT
>ONEB01000015.1 GCA_900316745.1 uncultured Eubacteriales bacterium
TTTCATGACACTTACAGCTTAACGCAAAAAGGAGCACCAGCCAAGTCCTTTTGGACCTAACTGGTGCTTTTCTTTTGCGCGCTATTTTGCAACGCGCCCATTTTTTGCTGATGATTCTGTTTACTTCCAGCCGAAGGTGGCGAGGCCGTAGATATACAGCGCGAGGATGCAGATGGGGACGAAGTATTTGAAGATGGGCTTCATCCAGCCCTTGACCTTCATGCCCTTGCCGGCATTGGCCTCGGCGATGAAGTTGTCCCAGCCCCAGCCGATCTTATAGCAGCAGAAGATCGAGAAGATCAGCGCGCCGAGCGGCAGCAGGTTCGTGCTCACGATGAAGTCCCAGAAGTCCAGCCACGCGGTGCCCTCCGCGAACGGCTGGAAGTGGAACACGCTGTAACCGAGCGCGGTGGTCAGGGCGAGCAGCGTAATGCCGATCGCGCAGAAGAAGCAGCCCTTGGGACGGCTCCAGCCGGTGAGCTCACGGACGCAGGCGAGGATGTTTTCAAACACTGCAAGCTCGGTCGAGAACGCCGCGAACACCATGAACAGGAAGAACAGCGAGCCCCAGATGCGGCCGCCGGACATGTTGTTGAAGACGGTGGACATCGTATTGAAGAGCAGGCCGGGGCCGGCGGTGACCGGCGTGTCATAGGTGAAGCAGGCGGGGAACATGATGAAGCCCGCCATGATGGCGACGAACGTATCGAGCAGGATGACGTTCACACTCTCGCCGAGGAGCGACCGCTCCTTGCCGATATAGCTGCCGAAGATCGCCATGGAGCCGATGCCGATCGAGAGCGTGAAGAACGCCTGATTCATCGCCGCCACGACCACGGAGCCGTTGATCTTGGAGAAATCGGGCACCAGATAGAACGCCAGACCCTCTCCCGCGCCGGGAAGCAGCGCGCTGTGGATCGCCAGAACCAGCATCAGGATGAACAGGGCGACCATCATATACTTTGTCACGCGCTCCAGACCGCTCTGCAGGTTGAAGCTCAGCACGCCGAAGCCGAGCGCGACCGCGATCACGAGATACAGCACGTTGACCGCGGGAGCGGTGATCATGTTGACAAACGGATTGTTGACGCCCTCAACGAACGTCAGCGCCTCGGTGTTCCCGACGAGGAATCTCACGAAGTAGTACATCATCCAGCCCGTGACGACCGTGTAGAACGCCATCAGGGCGATGTTGCCGAGCAGCGCAAGCACGCCGTGGATGTGCCACTTCTGACCGGGCTTTTCGAGCTTCTGATACATCTTGACGGGGCTCGCCTGCGCGGCGCGGCCAATGGCAAATTCCATGGTCATTGCAGGCAGACCCAGCAGCAGCAGGCACAGAACGTACACCAGCACGAATCCGCCGCCGCCGTTTTGACCGGTCATCCACGGGAACTTCCAGACGTTGCCGCAGCCGATCGCGCAGCCCGCGCTGAGCATGATAAAGCCCAGACGGCTGCCGAGTTTTTCTCTTTGATTATCCATTCTCTCTCCTCCATTGTTCACTTCAGATGTAGAACGTACTTATTTTATACCCGGAAAAATGTTCTTGCAAGCGCGTATTTTTTATATTAAAATAAGGAAAAGCTTATTTTGCAGGGAGTGTCACCATGAATCAGACACAGCTGAAGGTCTTCACCGCGGCGGCGGAGAACCGGAGCTTCACGAAAACAGCCGAGCAGCTGTTCATCACGCAGGCCGCCGTGACGCAGCATATCCAGGCGCTGGAGGCGGCGATCGGCTGCGAGCTGTTCGACCGGCGCAAGCGCCCGATGCGGCTGACGCCGGCGGGAAAGACCTTTTATGCCGACGCCAAAAGTCTGCTCCGGCAGATGGATTCGGCGGTCATGCGCACCAAGGACGCCGCCTCCGGCGACAGCGGAAGTCTGCACATCGGCTTTCTGAAGGGCTATGAGCGCAGCGAGCTCTCCGTTGCGGCGCGCCGCTTTCGCGCAGCGCACCCGAACACCTTTCTGACGTTTGAGCGCAAGAGCTCCGACCAGCTCGCCGCCGGACTCATGCAGGGCACCTATGACGTCATCTTCACCTGGGACAGCACGAATCTCCGGCAGAACCCGGAGGTCTCGTGGCTCCAGACCGACCGCATCCGGCTCGTCGTCGCCATGTACAGCGCCCACCCGCTCTCGGGCCGCACGCAGCTGAGCCGCGCGGAGCTGCGCGGCGAGAACATTTTTTATACGTCTCCCTCGGAGGACTTCGAGTCCTACGGCGACGCGGTCTTCATCCGGCTGTATCAGGAGTCGGGCTTCGTGCCGAACATCCTCTACCGCTCGTCCGATCCGGAGGTGATCCTCACGATGGTCGCCGCGGAGGAGGGCATCTCGATCCTCCCGGAGTCCTTTACGAGCAAGCTCTCGGGCGCGGACAATCTCGTGTTCGTGCCGCTCACGGGCGAGAAGGAGCACGAGGAGATCGACGCGATCTGGAAAAAGGACAACCAGAATCCCCTCCTGCCCGCATGGGTCGACGCCCTGCGAAAGGGATAAAAAAACGGCGCGCTGCGAAATGCAGCGCGCCGCAACTGTTTTATTGGCTCTCCGCGATGCGGATCTCTCTGATCGTGCAGTCCCTGCCGGACAGGACGGTTTTGTTGAAGCTGCCGCAGTTGGGGCAGTAGCCCTTGTGCTCGACGACGTTGAAGATCTCGTCGCAGTCGTCACACTCGGCAAGGCCGGGCGTCTCGTTCACGATGAGCTCCGCGTGCTCCAGGATCGTGCCCTCGATGACGGCGGGGTAAATGTCCTTTAAGTACTTCGGGATCACGAGCGAGAGCTCGCCGCAGTCCACGACCACGGCATCCACGCGCTTCACATCGTGCTCTTTCGCAAAGTCCTCCACGGTGCGGACGATCTGTCTGACAATGCCGATCTCGTGCATCAGCGGCCCAGCTTCCCGATGTGCTTCTGCGCGGTGGCGGCCATCTTGCCGGGCACGCTCGCCGCGATGCGGCCGAGGGTGTGGAAGTACTCTCTGTTGTCGGCGTCGGTGATCTTCTCCATGGAGATGGCGCCGAACTTGCAGTGCGTGGTGCAGACGGCGCAGCCGACGCACATGAACTCATCCACCACGGCGACGCCGCAGCCGAGGCAGCGGCCCGCTTCGGCGGTCGCCTGCTCGGGCGTGAACACGCCGCGCAGATCCTTGAAGGCGACGTTCTTCGCGCGGGAGGTCTTGTCCCCGGCGGCCTGACGCGGCGTGGCGCAGACGCGCTCGGGCGCAATGAGCGCCTCCTTGCGGTTGAGCGCCTTATAGTCGCGGTGGTCGCGGCCGAGCGTGAGGTGCTGACCCTCGTGGACGCAGCGGTGGATGGAGATCGCCGCCCGATGACCCGCGGCAATGGCGTTGACGGCATAGCGCGGTCCGGTGACGACGTCGCCGCCCGCGAAGACGTCCGGGATCTCGGTCTGGCAGGTCTCCGCGTCGGCGGTGACGAGCCCCTTGGCGTTGAGCGCGATGCCCAGCGCGCCGAGATCGACGACGCGGCTCAGTGCGCCGACGACGGCGGAGGCCTTCAGCTCTGCGGTCTCGCCGCCGTGGAGATAGGTGACGGCGGACTCGGAGATCGAGAGCGCCTCGGCCTCAAAGACGAACTTCACGCCCGCGGCTCTGGCGGCTGCCATCTCTTCCTTAACATTGCTGAACGTACCGACCTTGCGCGGTGCGAGCACGGTGACGCGCTTGACACCCAGCCCCGCGGCGGTGCGCGCGGCGTCCATCACCATGTGGTTGGCGTTCACGCCGCCCGCGATGATCACGACGTCGTCGCCCAGCTTGGGCTTTCTGCCGGCGTTGACCTTTTCGAGCATGTCGAGCGCGGCGCAGACGTTTTTGCCGTCGGCTCCGGGGATGGTGAGCAGCTCCGGCTTCGATGCGCCGACGCCGAGGAAGAACGCCTTGTAGCCCTCGGCGCGGAGCGCGTCGAGCGTGACGTCCCTGCCGACCTCCACGCCGGTCTGGAACTCCACGCCCATCCGGCGCAGGACGTCGATCTCCGCGTTCAGCACGTCCTTCTCCAGACGGAACGCGGGAATGGCGCGCGCGGGCATGCCGCCGAGCGTCTTTTCCTTTTCAAAGACCGTGACGGGATAGCCCTTCTCGCGCAGATAGTATGCGCAGCTCAGACCCGCGGGGCCGGCGCCGATGACGGCGATCTTCTCCTCGAACGGGATGCCTCTGGGGTTGAGCATGGGCGGGATCCAGCGCTCGTCTGCGCTCAGATCCTGCTCGGCGATGAACTTCTTCAGATCGTCGATGGCGACGGCGGAGTCCACGGCATTGCGCATGCAGGCGGCCTCGCAGGGCTTGTTGCAGATGCGGCCGCAGATTGCCGGGAACGGGTTGTCCTTCTTGATGAGCTGGAGAGCTTCCAGATAGCGCCCCTCCTTGGCGAGGGCGATGTAGCCCTGCACGGAGACGTTCGCGGGGCAGGCGGCCTTGCAGGGCGCGGTGCCGGTCTCGGTGACGTCGGTGCGCGTCTCGCGGAAGTCCGGGGTGTGGCGGTTTCCGAGCCAGAGCATCGTGTTGCGCGGTGTCTCGTCCGGGCGCTTTTTCACCGTGGACGCGTTGGCGCACAGGCGCGAGCCGAGCTTCACGGCGTTGACCTGGCAGTTTTCGACGCACTCGCCGCAGGCAACGCACTTGTCCATGTCCACGCGGGCGACGTAGTTCGACTTCACGGCGTCGGGCGCCTGGAAGTAGGTCGCGATGCGCAGGGCGAAGCAGCCGCAGCCGCAGCAGTTGCAGATGGCGGTCGCGTCCTCATAGCCGGGTGCGACGTTCAGCTCGTGGACGAGGCCGTTGCGCTCCGCGCGCTCGAGGATCTCGTACGCCTCCGCCTTGTCGATGCGGCGATGGGAGCCCATCTTGGAGTAGTTCACGGCGTTGTCGTTGAGGTAGATGCACATATCGTCCTCAAGATGTCCGCAGCCCTCGCCCATCAGGCGGCGCGAACGGCGGCAGGAGCACGGGCCGACGGAGATCGCCCACGCGTTCTCGACGAGATTTCTGACCTCGTCATAGCTCGCCTTGCGGGTGTTGTTCTCTACGGCGCTCTGCACGGGGATGACGCGCATCATGTTCGAGCCGGCGTCCATGAACGGCGCAAGCAGGGAGACGCGGCGGCGGGTATACTCCTCGAAGCACTCGCCGAGGACCGGATACTTGTCGCACTGCTCGCGGTTTGCCATGATGCCCTCCATGATGCCGGGCACCCAGATGGGATAGAAGTAATAGGTCACGCCGTCGCGGACGCGGGTGCGCACGGCGCCGGTGAGACATAGCTTGTCCAGCTGCTCCTGCGTAAACTCGACGGTCTTCTTCGCGCGCTTTGCGATGTCCTCCACGCTGCGGCTGGCCTCGAGGCGCATGTGCATCATGATCTGGCACATCTCATCATCGATGATCGGCTCCAGGATGCGGTATTCGGGATCGTTGTAGGTGATGCCGGTGTAGGTCAGACTTTCCAGACTGATCTTGGTCGCCAGCTTCAGGATATTCGGTCTGTGTGCCATGCGATGTTCCCCCTTTTTGTATCTCAAACATTTCAACAAAAAACTGCATGCTTATCAATAGTATAGCATGCAGTTTTTTTCCTTTCAACACTTTGTTGCGGCAAACAGCGTGAGCGCTGCGGCAAGCGAAAACGCGTTGCTCATCAGATTCACCGCGTCGTTCGTGACCCATCCGATTCCGCTGACACGCAGCGTGGGTTCCCCGCAGTGCGTCTCGCGCTCCGTGACCGTGCCGCAGACGCGGCAGCGGAGCTTTACCTGCGCGCGCGAGCCGAGCACGCTGTCGAACACCGCGCCGAGAAAGCCCGCCGCGAGCACGACGGCGAAAAGCCGCGCGCTGTTATATCCCGCGGCGCTCACGGCCGCGACCGCCGCCGCGCCAAAGAGCTCGGAGAGCGTGCCGAGCGGCGTCACGCCGCCGGAGAGCCCCGTGTGCACCGGCTTTCCGGTGCAGATGTCGCGCGGCTGCGCCTTTGCGAGCGGGCCTAATTTGGACGCGAGACTGTCCGCGAGCGACTCTGCCATCACAGCGCAGAAGCCCGCGCGGAAAGCGGCGTTCCCCGTCACACCGAACAGCCCCATCGCGCACGCCGCGACGCCGACGTTGCACGCCACGCGCGCGGCATCCCGGCTGCCCGATTTGCGGCGGACGGCAAGGGGATCTGCGCGTCCGCCGGCAAACCGGTCTGCGGCGACGGTTCCAAGCAGCGTCACCGCCAGAACGGCAAAGGCCGTCCCGCCGCCGAGGGCGGTGATCGCGACGCACAGCGCCCACGCGAGCGCCGTGCCTCCGGGCGTCAGCGCGCGCCGCCAGAGCGCCGCTGCCGCCAGTACCGAGCTGAGCAGGAGGGCGGAAAGAAACTGCATAGGGGGCATGCCCTCCTTTCAAATAAGAATGGGTTGAGTTGTCAGCGCTCGGCGTATTGTTCGCCGCCGTGGATGTATCCCGGCTGCTTGGTGGAGATGATATCCGTCTCGCGCGGGTCGGAGTCCATCAGGTGCATCATGCTGCCCTTGAAGGTCTTGTAGAACCACACGCCGGGCGTGAAGATGAGCTTGACATACAGCACGCTCAGCCACACACGGAAGCGGCTGGGCTCCGTGACCTTCTGCACGCGGCTTTCGGTGTAGACCATCTTGCCGATGTGCTTGGGGCAGTTCGATTCGCAGATGCCGCAGCCGAGGCACTTGTCGAGGTCGACAACATGATGACCGTTTTCATCAAAGCTGAGCGCGCCGACAGGGCAGGCCTTGACGCACTTCTGGCAGTGGACGCACTGGGTCTCGTCGAACTCCGGCAGATACGGGCCGTTGTAGTTCACGAACGGAACGTGGAACTTGGTTTTCAGCGTCAGCGGCATGCAGCAGCAGGGGCAGCAGAAGCAGAGGTTGTCCTGATACGGCTGGACGCAGCTCTCGACGACGGCGATCAGATTGCGCTCGTGCGCCATCTCCGCCACGGCGAGACATTCCTCGATGCTCACGGGGCGCTCGCCCGCCTTTTTCTTCAGCTGGCCGTAGAAGTTCAGGCCGAAGCAGGTGTTGATCGGGTTGTCGCAGTTTCCGCGCACCGTGCGGCACACGCAGGGGCTCACGGCGATATCCGTGGTGTTGCGGATGATGTCCTTCGCCACCTCGATCGGGACGACGACGGAATTCGTGTGGATGTAGCGATAGTGCAGCTCCAGGCTCTTGCGGATCATCGGCCCGATGATCGGCTTGACCGCGAGCTGGCCCATCATGTACGAAAAGCGCACGACGTCCACGGTGTTTTTCAGGTGCTTTTTCAGGAAGTTTGCGCGGAAGCGCGCGTCGCTGTCATACAGCGTGATGCCGTCGACCTCCACCTTGCGGGAGGTGTAGCGGTTGCTGCTTTTCACTTCAGTCGCCATGGTCATGTTTCCCCTTTCAAAATACATCAGACCGGTTATTTTTCCTTGCAATTTCAATGTAGCACAGCAGGCGGAAAAAAGATAATATTTTGTCAAAAAATGTTTATAACCACAGGGTTATCAACATTGACTTCTCAACATCACGGCGGTAAAATGGTAAAAAAGCAAGGAGGTCGAGACATGGAGCTGCGGGATCTGCGATTTTTCTGCCTGACGGCGGAGCTGGGGAGCGTGACGCGCGCGGCGGAGGAGCTGGGCGTGTCGCAGCCGTTCGTAACCAAGGTGATCCACCAGCTGGAGGAGGAGCTCGGCACGAAGCTCTTTGACATCGAGCGCCGCCGCATCGTCTTAAACGAAAACGGCAGCTACTTCTACCGCGAGGCGCGCGACATTCTCGACCGCACCGACCGGCTGACGGAGAACATGGCCGTCAAGCAGGAGGAGGCCGCGTTCAAGACAAAGCTGCTGTACAACAACGCGGGCTATCTGAGCGCGCTGAACAACGCCTTCATGGAGCAGTACCCCAAGGGCGTCCTGTCCGAGACCTATGCCCCCCGAAAGGACATCATTGATCTGCTGAACACGAACAAGGCGGACTTTGCCATCACGCTGCCGCCGATCACGGGCGAGGAATCGCGCATGATCGAGACGATCACGGTCTTAAAAGACACCGGCAGCATCATGGTGCCGCCGGATCATCCGCTGTATCAGAAAGAATTCGTCACGCTCGAGGACATCGCGCCCTGCCCCATCGTGATCGCGCCCAAGGGCAGCGGCATGCGCGACACGATCGACGGCATCTTTGCCAGACACGGGCTCGTGCCGAACGTGGTGTATGAGACGCCGGACATGGACCTGCAGCAGCGTATGGTGCTCGTGAACAAGCGCGGCATCTGCTTCATGTCCATCATCCACACGCGCGACCCGCTCATCGGGCAGTACTGCCGCAAGACCGTGACGGATCAGGCGTTTGGTACGGTGGGTCTGAGCTACAACAAGTTCCGCCCCCAGACCGCCGGGATGCTCGCGTTCCGCCGCTTCGCGGTCAGCTTCTTTGGCGCACTGCAGGCCATGGCGGACGAGATCTGAACCATAGAAGCGCAAAAAGACCATGCCGAAAGGCATGGTCTTTTTGATTGGTTTTTTGCTGCGCTCAGGACACGAACAGCGCGTTGGCGTCCATCGCCGCTGCGTTGAGCGCGAAAGCCGGGATCAGCGAAATGACCATCAGCAGGACGAGCAGGAGGCTCATTGTGCGTTTTTTCATACTCATGCTTCCTTTCTTCTTTCGTCGGCGCAGTGAAAGCGCGTGCGCCGCAGTGATATATATTTTTATGTGCAGCGAGAAGTGCGTTTCCCGCCCCGTGTCCGGTCTCGCCTGATCCGGGACGCTGCGGTAAGCCCGCGGCAGCGGTTGCGGCGCCGCCGCGGACAATGAGGAAATTGACCGCTCAGACCGGTTGCGGCGGTCCGCGCGGATTGATTCCTCTTCCGCGCAAAACAGAGGAGGCAGACGATGCGCCGGTCGGCGCAGGGTCTGTGAAGCACCGCCGCCGTTTTTTGCTGGAAACGATGGCGGATACTGCACAACATGTTGGGGGAAAAAGGTATACCTTTTTCCCCACTCTTTTCAGCATGCGGAGGCGTTGATACGTCGTGTTTTCAGCATTTTTTCGGCGCACCGCAGCAGATCAAACAGCAAAAACCGGACGCTCCCGCGTCCGGTTTTGGTGTTATTTTCGGTTGAAAACGCGAAAATTTAAGATTTAGATAATCAAAAATAACGCAAAAAGTGTCTATTTTCGAACGATTTGAAAGAGCCGTCAATCGACGACGCCGATCGCCCTGGAGACAAAGTCGGCATATCCCTGCTGCCCCGCCTGCTGGAGGTGGATGCCGTCGGAGTAGAACCACTCAGGGTGGCTCGGCGCGACGCCAGCCCAGTCGATGAGCGTGACATTGTCGTTGGCGTCGACGACGGCGCGGATGACGCTGTTGGACTCCTCCTGCCAGCGCAGCGTGGCGCCGTAGGCGGTGACCCAGTAGATCTGCCGGTCGGGGCCCAGCCAGTCGATGACGGACTGGCCGAAGCTCTGCGAGAACGGGCCGTTCGTGCCGAGGGCGATGACGACAACGCTGCCGAGTCTGCCCTGCGCCTGGAGGTTTTGCAGAACGCCGAGGACGTCCGCGACCTGGCGGGACTCCTTCGCGTCCACGACGCAGCCGGGCATCATCTGCTGCAGCGCGGGAAGCGCGCCGAGCATCACCGAGTCGCCCACGCAGGTGACGGTTGCGGGATCGGTATGCGTGTCGGGCGGCGTCGCCTCGGGCCATGCCTCGCCGTCGGCGTCGAACATGCCGTCCCAGTCGCCCGTGGGCGTCGGCGCGGTCTCGCCGGAGAGAGCGGCGTTCTGCTCCAGCTCCTCCCGGAGCTGGTCGAGATCGTCCGCGGCGGCAGGCGCGTGCCAGAGCGCGACGGCACCGGCGGCAACCGCAGCCGCCATGAGCCACGGCGCAGCGCGCAAAAGCAGCGTCCATCTGCTCCTGCCTCTTTTCACGCGCAGCATCGCCGGACGCACCGCCAGATGCAGCAGCGCCGCCAGAACGAGCATGACGCCCGCCTCGATCAGCGCGAGATACACGGCGTTGTCCACCGGACGCCAGCGCTGGATGAAGTAAATCGTCGGATACATGATGAGATACAGCTCATAGCTGATCTGCCCCAGCCACTTCACGGGCCGAACTTCCAGCCATCTGCCAAAGGGCAGCTTCGGATCGGCGACCAGTCCGATCAGCAGCGTGAACGCGAGCGCCGACGCCGCGATAAGCCCCTCGTAGGCCGCGGGCTCCTCGCCGTTGACCATGACGAACAGCACCATAATCAGCGGGATGCACAGTCCGAACAGCAGCCAGCCCGTGCTCTCCGGAACGCCGTCCTCCGCCTCGTCGAGCCGCAGCAGGCCGAGGGCGCTGCCCAGCAGCAGCGCATGCACGCGCGTGTCCGTGCCAAAATAGACGCGGGACGGATCGCCGCCCGGCAGATAGATCGCGCCCATCTCCGTGATCGACGCCATCGCCAGCACGAACAGCACCAGCGCGCCGACGCCCTTATGGCGCTTCTCCAGCCGCGCGCTGACGAAAAACAGGATCGGCCAGACGAGATAATACTGCAGCTCGATCGCCGTGGACCACAGGTGCGTGAACGGCGAGGAGTTGGCGATGCGCGTGAAATAGGACATGTTCAGCGCGATCTGGCGCCAGTTGTTATAGCCGAGGAGGATGCTCAGCACCTCGCCGCGCAGTCCCCGCAGCGACGCGGGATAAAACCGCCAGAGCAAAAACAGCGTCGCCCCGACAACGACCAGCAGCGCGGGATAGATGCGTCGGATGCGCTTGAGATAGAATTGCCCGACGCTGTATGTACGCAGCTCAAACGCGCGCATGCTCGTCACGGCGAGCAGATAGCCCGACAGGACGAAGAACAGCGACACGCCGAGATAGCCGCCGCGCATCGTCTCCGGGAACATGTGATACAGAATGATCACGACGATCGCGAGCGCGCGCAGGCCGTCCAGTCCCGGGATGTGCGTGCGGCGGGCAGATTGTTTCGATTGCTGACCCATGGTGACTCCTTTAAAACGCGCCGAACAGGCGGCGCGGATACCTTAAAATTGCGTAAATGTTATTTTACCCCATACAGGGCAAAAAAGCAAGGTTGCGCGGATGGGTTTCCGTGGTATAATAGGTCATATCTGATCGAAATGGGGGATGAACCGTGCTCTTTTATATCCTGCTGGCGCTCGGCGCCGCGCTGACGGCGCTGGTGTTTGTGCTTGCGCCCAGTCTGAGTCTCTGGTGGGCGATCCCGATCGCGCTGGGGATGATCGTGCTGCTCAACGGGCTGTATCTGCTCGCGGTCTGGATCTACTGCAAAAGCATCGACATGGACCGCGAATATGACACGATCGACCCCGTTGCGCATCGCTGGACGATGACCTTCATCCGGTGGCTGCTCGCGGTGTGCCGCGTGAAGATCCGCACCGTGAACCTGGACATCGTTCCGCGCGAGGGCGAGTTTCTGCTCGTGGGCAACCACCGCTCGGCGTTCGATCCCCTGACGACCTTTGTCGCCATGAAGGACTGGCCGCTCGCGTTTATCTCCAAGCCCGAGAACATCTACAAGCTCTTTCTCGGCCCGGCTCCGTACAAGTGCTGCTTCCTCCCGATCGACCGCGAAAACCCGCGCAACGCGCTCAAAACCATCAACGCCGCCGCCGCGCGCATGAAAGCGCACGCTTGCAGCTACGGCATCTATCCCGAGGGCACGCGCACGCGCACCGGCAAGCTGCTGGAATTCAAGCCCGGCGCGTTCAAGGCCGCGCAGAAGGCGCACGTCCCCGTTGTGGTCGTCGCCGCAGAGGGCGGCGAGCAGGTGTTAAAGCGCGCCCCGCTGCGCTCCACGACCGTGACGCTCACCTTCCTCGCCGTGATCGACGCCGACACCGTCAAGGCCAAGCACACGCACGAGCTCGCCGACGAGGTAAAGGGAATGCTTCAGGAGCACCTCGGCGAATAAGCTGCATATTGACTTTATATGCCATTTGTGTTAATAATAGTACGTTATTTTGAAAGCCGCCGAATTGGCGGCTTTTTTATAGAGTTTTGGAGGAGTTTGCAATGTGGTTTGTACTCGCGCTGGTCGCGCTGCTGTGCTGGTCGGGGTCGGATCTCTTTTCCAAGATCGGCTGCCGCGAACCGGACGACAAACTGGCGCATCTGAAAATGGTCATGGCCGTGGGTCTCGTCATGGGTCTGCACGCGGCATACGAGATCTTTGTCGGCGGCGTCGCCATCTCCTGGCACGTCATCTGGACCTATCTGCCGGTGTCGCTGCTGTACATCGGGTCGATGACGCTGGGCTACGTCGGTCTGCGCTACATCGAGCTGAGCATCTCCAGCCCCATCTGCAACGCCTCCGGCGCGCTCGTGGCGCTGCTGTGGTTCATCACCGGCGATGTGGAGACGACGCCTGCCGCGGTCGCGGCGGTAATCCTGGTCTCTGCGGGCGTGATCGGGCTCGGCATTGTGGAGTCGCGCGAGGATGAGCAGCTGCGCGCAGCGCGTCAGGAGCTGTCCAACTACAAGTACGCCAAGAGCTGGATCGCGCTGGCGCTGCCGATCGCCTACATGCTGCTCGACGCCGCCGGCACCTTTGCCGACACGCTGGTGCTCCGCTCGCTCAACGAGGACAGCGCCAACTGCGCATACGAGCTGACGTTCTTTGCCGCGGCCGTCGTGTGCTTTGTCTATGTCGTGCTGATCCGCAGGGACAGGCTCGTCCCGAAGCTGGAAGCGCCGAAGTACATCGGCGCCGTGTTCGAGACGGCAGGTCAGTTTGCCTACATCTACGCCATCGCCGACGAGGCGCACGTCATGTATTCCGCGCCGATCATCTCCGCCTACTGCGTCGCCTCCGTGCTCTGGAGCCGCGTGTTCCTGCGCGAGAAGCTTTCGGGGAAGCATTATCTCATGATCCTGCTCGTCGTGATCGGCATCGTGATCCTCGGCATCCTGGATCTGTAAAAGCAAAAACAGCAGAAAAAGCCGCTTTGACCTTCCGTCAAAGCGGCTTTTTTCGTGATGCGTTATCTGTGCTTTCTTGCAAAGCGGGCGGCGTCCTGTCGGGCGATCGCGCGATGGAGGGCGGCCTCGGCGCGGGCGACGTCGATATCCGCCGTCCGGTGCGCCAGACGCTCGCGGGCGCGGCGCTCGGCCGCCTCGGCGCGGGCAAGGTCGATGTCTTCGCCCTTTTCCGCGGCGCGCACCAGCAGCGTCACCTCGTTGTCCACCACGTTCAGTACGCCGATGCCGACGGCGATGCCCGTCTCGCGCCCGTCGGAATAGGTGCAGCGCACGACGCCGTCCGTCACGGCGCCGAGCAGCGGCGCGTGGTTGGCAAGGATGCCGATGCTCGCCCCGTCCACGGGAACGTTCAGCTCCGCGACATGGTCATCGAACACCGTGCCGCCGGAGGTGAGGATCTGGATGTGGATCTTGTCCGCCATGGCTTACACCTCGCGCTTTTTCAGAACGTCGTCGATGCTGCCCGCCATCAGGAAGGCCTGCTCCGGCAGGTCGTCGCAGTCGCCCGCGAGGATCGCCTGGAAGCCCTTGATGGTCTCGGACAGGGGGACGTATTTGCCCTCCATGCCGGTGAAGTTCTCCGCGACGTGGAACGGCTGCGAGAGGAAGCGCTGGATGCGGCGCGCGCGGTTGACGATCGCCTTGTCCTCCACGCCCAGCTCGTCCATGCCGAGCACGGCGATGATGTCCTGCAGGTCCTTGTATTTCTGGAGCACGCGCTGGACGGCGCGGGCGGTCTCATAGTGCTCGCGGCCCAGGATATGCGGCTCGAGGATGCGGCTGGTGGAGGCCAGCGGATCCACGGCGGGATAGATGCCGAGCTCGGAGATCGCGCGGTCGAGAACCGTCGTGGCGTCGAGGTGGGCAAACGCCGTCGCCGGCGCGGGGTCGGTCAGGTCGTCAGCGGGGACATAGATCGCCTGCACGGACGTGACGGAGCCGTTGCGCGTGGACGTGATGCGCTCCTGCAGCGTGCCCATCTCGGTCGCCAGCGTCGGCTGGTAGCCGACGGCGGAGGGCATGCGGCCCAGCAGCGCCGAGACCTCGGAGCCCGCCTGCGTGAAGCGGAAGATGTTGTCGATAAAGAGCAGCACGTCGAGGCCGGAGTCGTCACGGAAGTTTTCCGCGATCGTCAGACCCGACAGCGGCACGCGCAGACGCGCGCCGGGCGGCTCGTTCATCTGGCCGAAGACCAGCGCCGTCTTGCTGATGACGCCGGACTCGTTCATTTCGTTCCAGAGATCGTTGCCCTCACGGGAGCGCTCGCCGACGCCCGCGAACACGGAGTAGCCGCCGTGCTCATAAGCGATGTTGCGGATGAGCTCCATGATGAGCACCGTCTTGCCGACGCCTGCGCCGCCGAAGAGGCCGATCTTGCCGCCCTTGGCGTAGGGCGCGAGGAGGTCGACGACCTTGATGCCGGTCTCGAGGATCTCGGTCGCGGGCGCAACCTCGGTGAAGGTCGGCGCGTCGCGGTGGATTGGAAGCCGCTCGGCGCCCTCCACGGGGCCCTTGCCGTCGATGGGCTCGCCGATGACGTTGAACATGCGCCCGAGCGTTGCCTCGCCCACGGGGACGGACACGGGCTTGCCGGTGTCATAGGCGACGCTGCCGCGCGAAAGGCCGTCGGTCGAAAACAGCGACACGCAGCGCACGGTGTTGTCGCCGAGCTGCTGCACCGTCTCCATGACGATCTTTTTGTCGTTTACCGTCGTCTCGATGGCGTTATAGATATCCGGGAGCTTCCCGACGGGGAACTGCACATCCACGACCGGGCCGATGACCCGGCGGATGATTCCTGTTTCCATAGTTTTTTCCTCCTTGGAGGGGGTTGATTACTTCTTCTTCTTGTTCTTGCTCAGTTTCAAAGCGTTCGCGCCGCCGACGATCTCGGAGATCTCGGTGGTGATCGCCGCCTGGCGCGCGCGGTTGAGATGCAGCTGCAGGGTGCCGATGAGCTCGGCGGTGGAATCTGTCGCGGCGCTCATGGCGGTCATGCGCGAGGCATGCTCGCCGACCTTCGCCTCCAGCATGGTGGCGTAGACGGTGTTGTTCACATAGAGCTGCACCACGTTCTCGAGGATCGACGCGCGGTCGGGCTCGAAGAGATAGTCATGCGCCGTCTCGCCCTGCACGCCTGCCGAGGCGGGCAGCAGGCACAGATCCGTCGGCTCCTGCGCGAGCATGCTGCGAAAGTGCTGATACACGAGGTGCACCTCGTCCGCCTCACCGGAGAGATACAGCCGCTTGAGCTCTTCCGCGAGCTCGAGCGCCTGATCCATCGTGGGCGTGTCGGATACCTCCTGACAGGTGCGCACAACAGGAAGCTCCATCTGCTTGATCAGATCGCGCCCCCAGCGCCCGAACACGATGACGGACGCCTCGCGCGTCTCCTGTTCCAGCGTGCGCTGCAAAAAGCGCAGCAGCGCGTGGTTATACATGCCGCACAGACCGCGGTTGCCCACGAACAGGACATAGCAGACCCTGCGGTTCTCCCTGTGCGGCGTGAGCAGCGGCGCGTCAAACGTCTCGCCGCCTGCCAGCACCGTATCGAGCAGCGACTGTGTTTTCTCGGCAAAGGCGCGCATGCCGCCCATACCGGACTGGGTCCGGCGCAGATTCGCCGCCGCGACCATTTTCATGGTCTTGGTGATCTGCTGGGTATTCTGAACGCTCTTGATCCGGGTTCGGATCGCGCGCATGTTTGCCACCGATGCTCAACTCCTTTTTCCTTGATCCGGGAAGCGCACGGCGGCGCTCCCCGTAAATCGTCATCAGAACGTTTTCTTGAATTCCTCGATCACGCCGCGCAGCTGCGTCAGCCGCTCGGGCTTGAGCTTCTTGCCGGAGCGGATCTCGTCGGCAAGCTCGGGGATCGCGCGGTGCACGGTCTCGACGAGCTCGGATTCGAAGCGCGCCATGTTCTCCATGGCGATCTCGTCGGTGTAGCCCTCGGCGGCGGCGAAGATGCCGATGACCTGATCCGCCGCGTCCAGGGGCGAATACTGCGGCTGCTTCAAAAGCTCCGTCATGTGCGCGCCGCGGTCGAGCGTCTGGCGCGTCGCCTTGTCGAGGTCGGAGCCGAACTGCGCGAAGCTCGCCAGCTCCCGGTACTGCGCCAGATCCATGCGCAGGCGGCCGGCGACCTGCTTCATCGCGCCGAGCTGCGCAGCGCCGCCGACACGCGAGACCGAAAGACCCACGTTGATGGCAGGACGCACGCCGGAGTGGAACAGATCCGTCTCAAGGAAGATCTGACCGTCCGTGATGGAGATGACGTTCGTCGGGATATAGGCGGAGATATCGCCCGCCTGCGTCTCGATGATGGGCAGCGCCGTCATGCTGCCGCCGCCCAGCTCGTCGGAAAGACGGGCCGCGCGCTCGAGAAGCCGGGAGTGCAGATAGAACACGTCGCCGGGGTACGCCTCGCGTCCGGGCGGGCGCTGCAGGAGCAGGGAAATCTCACGGTAGGCGACCGCCTGCTTGGAGAGGTCGTCATACACGATCAGGACGTCCTTGCCCGCATACATGAACGCCTCGCCGATGGCGGCGCCGGCGTACGGCGCGATATAGAGCATCGGCGCGGGCTCCGACGCGTGCGCGCAGACGACGGTGGTATAGTCCATGGCGCCGTGGCTGCGCAGGGTCTCCACAACGCTCGCGACGGTGGATTCCTTCTGGCCGATGGCGACATAGATGCAGATCACGTCCTTGCCCTTCTGGTTCAGGATCGTGTCGATGGCGATGGCGGTTTTGCCGGTCTGGCGGTCGCCGATGATCAGCTCACGCTGACCGCGGCCGATCGGCACGAGCGCGTCGATGGCCTTGATGCCGGTCTGGAGCGGCACGGAGACGCTCTTGCGGTTGAGGACGCTCGGCGCGGGGCTTTCGATGGCGCGGTGCTCGACGGCGTTGATCGGGCCCTGTCCGTCCACGGGACGTCCCAGCGCGTCCACGACGCGGCCGATCATGCAGTCGCCCACGGGCACCTCGATGATGCGGCCCGTACGGCGCACCGACATGCCCTCCTGCACGTGCTCGTAGTTGCCGAGCAGGACCACGCCGACGTTTTCCGAGTCGAGGTCCATGACCATGCCGCGCAGGTCGCCCGGGAAGTCGAGCATTTCGCCCGCCATGACGTCGGCAAGACCGGAGACGCGGCAGATGCCGTCCGACACGCTGATGACCTCGCCCGTCTGGAAGACGTCGATGTCGGTGTCTACGGCGGTGAGCTTCCGGCGGATGGATTCCGCGACCGTTTGCGTCTCGGCATCGGAGCGGAGCGAGTTGCGCTCCACGTCCTGCGTCAGGCGGTCGAGCTGGTGGGAGAGCGTGCCGTCATAGACCGTATCGCCGACGCGCATGCGCACGCCGCCGATGAGGTCCTTGTCCACCTCGTTGCGGCAGGAGATGAACGTCTCACACAGGATCTGCGTGAGCTTCTTCATCTCCTCGTCGGAGAGGGGCTCGGCGCTCGATATGGAAATATCCAGTTTCTTCAGTTCGTTCATATTCAAAATATCACTCGGCATTGCAGCCACAAGGTCCTTGATCTGTTGGATGAAGCTGTCTGTGAGTCCCTGACGGGCTTCGCTGTACTCATCGCCGCGGAGGATCTGCGCTGCCTCGTCCGCCACGAGGCGGATCGTGTGCGAGGCGACGCGGTTTTCCATGTCGGCGCGCAGCTGCGCCTCGGACTGGGCGGCGTTCAAGCGCACCTGCTCGGTCTCCTGCGCGCGCGCGTCGGCGGCGGCTTCGCTGTTTTCGGCTGCGCGGTCGTGCGCCTGCCGCAGCTGCGCCTCGTTTTCAGCGGCGGCTTTGGCGTTCGCGTCGGCGATATCCGCGCTCAGGCGCTCAGCTTCGCGCTCGGAGTCGGCGGCAGTCTGCAGGTCATCCGCGATCCGGTCTCGGCGCCCTGAGAACATGCGCCTGATCATCTTGCGCGTGAGGAAAAACAGCACGCCGAACAGGATGAGGAAGTTGATGAGGCTAAACAAAAATTCTTTCATAGGGCCTCCCTCATTCCTGCTCGCGGTGCAGCAGCGCACCGGCCAGCATATTCGCAAGCTCCGGCACTTCCTGCTTTAGCGTCTCGGCAGCGGCAGTCTCCTCGTCACGCAGGGCAGCGCGCATGTCCTTCATGGACTGCGCAGCCTCCTGACGCGCCTGTTGGAGCGCGGCATTGCGCGCCTGCTCATCGCGGGCATGTCCCTCGGCGAGGATGGCGGCAGCGGCGGCGTTGTTCGCCTTGCGCCCCTCCAAAATGGAGGCGTCGTTTTCCTCGCGCTTTGCGCGGGCGTCGGCGCCCGCCTTTTTGCCGCGGGCGATCTTCCCGTCGCGCTGCTCCATAAACGTGAGCAGCGGATCAAACAGGAGCTTTTTGAGCACAAACAGCAGCACGACAAAGCAGATCACAGTCCAGATCAGTTCTGAAGCATAGATCGTCAAAACGTGTGCCTTCCTTTCTTACTGTTGCGTCCGGATCAGAGCTTGCCGACGATCATGAACGCGATGACGAGACCGTAGATCGTGAGCGCCTCCATCATGGCGAGGGCGACGATCATGTTCGTACGGATCGTACCGGCGGCCTCCGGCTGGCGGGCAATGGCTTCCATAGCCTTTGCGGCAGTCAGGCCCTGACCGATGGCGGGGCCGATGGTGCTGAGCGCGATGGCAAGCGCGGCAGCCAGTGCGTAGATTGCAGTTCCCATAGTGATTGTTCCTCCTATAGTTGTGTTTGGTGTATTCTAAAATAATTTTAGACAGGTGTTATTCCTCTTCGCCGATGGCCTCGGTGATATAAATGGAGATCAGCATCGTGAAAACCATGGCCTGAATGAGGCAGAAGAGCAGACTCAGAACGTGCATGACGATCGGCAGGCCGATGCCCGCGAGGTGACCGAGCTGCTCGGCGGCCAGCTCCTCGCCGTAGAGGTTGCCGTAGAGTCGCAGCGCGAGGGACACGGGATGCACGAACTGCTCGATGAGGTTCAGCGGCAGCATCAAAAAACACAGGAACATCGGCTGCAGAAAGCTTTTTCCATAGCCGCCGAGGCCCTGATGGCGCACCCCCTCAACCTGCGTGACGAGAAAGCCGATGATCGCGAGTCCCGCCGTGACGGAAAGGCTCGTCGTCGGCACGGCAAAGACGCTGCCGGCGCCGGGCAGGAGGCTGGAGTAGTTCGACACGACGATGAAGATGAAAAATGTCGCCATCAAGGGGAAATAGCGCTTGACATTGCTCTTGCCGAGGATGCCCTCGAAGAAGCCGTACAGCGCGCGCACCGCCATTTCGGCGATGTTTTGCAGCACGCCGGGCTTTTCTTTTAAATTGCGCGTGGCGAGGAAACTCAGCAGCGCGATCACCGCCACGATCACCCACATCGTAATGACGGGCTTTGTGATCCACGGGCCCATCTCAAATTTCATTGCTGGAAGCACCTCCGCTCTCGTTTTCGCCGTCCGCGCGCTTTTCGCTTTCGGCCAAGGCTGACTCCGACCACTGCCGGCTCAGCCGAACGATGAAATAAATGTTGCCGACGGACAGGCCGACCGCCGCGCCCAGCAGCGTGCCGACAAATCCCAGCGGCGAGACCTTTCGCAGGAGGAAAATGACGAGCAGCACGGCGAAGTTGATGAGCATGCGGATCATGTTTGTCGCCATGATGGCGGTCGCGGCGTCCTTGCGCATGGCGCGCTTGGTGATGCGCATGTTGCCATAGCCCACCGCAACACCCACCGCCGCGCCGACCAGCGCGCCGATGAGCTCCGTTCCGAGCGCCATTTTCCGTCACCTCCCACAAAAACTCGACTTTTCGGTTGGAAAACATGTTCATTCATCTTAGTATAACATGCGCGCCGTGCCCTTGTCAAAGCTTTGCTAAGATTTCTCGGAACGCATTTGCTTTTTGTGACCTCCGCACCACTTCACAAAACGGTTTTTTTCAGGTATACTGGTTCAAACACGACCGTTCCCCGGAGGTGGGTATATGGAAATCCTGCGCGCCAAGGCGCATGCAAAACTGAATCTCTCGCTGGACGTGCTCTCGGGGCGCGAAGACGGCTACCACGATCTGTGCATGATCATGCAGAGCGTCGCCCTGCACGACGATCTGGCGATCCATCTGAACCGCACGGGTGAGTTTGCCGCGCAGACGAACCGCGCCTATCTCCCGAACGACGAGCGCAACATTGCCCTGAAGGCGGCGAAGGTGTTCCTGCGCGAGACGGGGAACGAGGGCTACGGTGCCTTCATCGCCATGCGCAAGCGCATTCCCGTGTGCGCGGGTCTCGGCGGCGGGTCGTCGGACGCGGCGGCGGTGCTGCGCGCGCTGAACCGCTATTTCAAGACCGGCCTGACGCAGCTCGAGCTCGAACAGATGGGCCTGCAGCTCGGCAGCGACGTGCCCTACTGCATCGCCGGCGGCACGATGCTCGCCGAGGGGCGCGGCGAGATTTTAACGCCCCTCGCCCAGCTCACGGAGACGGACGTCGTGATCTGCAAGCCGAACTTCCCCATCTCGACGCCGGAGCTCTTCGGGCGCATCGACAGCCGCACCTCCCGCTGCCGTCCGGACACCGTCGGCATCGCGAGCGCCATCGCGGCGGACGACAAGCGCGCGCTCGGCCAGCGGCTGTACAACGTGTTCGAGGACGTGCTCGACCGCCGCGCCAGAGACATCAACGCCATCAAAAGTACGCTCCTCTCCTGCGGCGCCTACGGCGCGTGCATGAGCGGCACGGGCTCGGCGGTGTTCGGCATCTTCCCGGACAGCGTCACCGCCCGCAGCGCGGCAAACACCCTCGCCCAGCTCCACCGCGAGACCTTCCTGACGAAAACCATCGGCGCGCTGACGCACATGTGACCGCCCGGTTTAAAACATTCCCGATCTGTCAACGATTACGACAGATCGGGAATTTTTCTTTTTGGAGGCATCAACATGGACGAAAACCGGACCTTACATCCCTGGGAGCTGGCGCTGCTGCTGAGCGTGTGCCTGACGCTCGTGGTCGGCGCGTGGGCGGGCGCGCGGCAGGAGGGGCTTTCGGACAGCCTCGTGCGGCTGCATGTGATCGCGGCTTCCGACTCAGCGGCCGATCAGGCCGAAAAGCTGCGCGTGCGCGACGCGGTGCTCTCCTATCTCGCGCCGAAGCTGGAGGCTGCGGAGTCGATCTCGGACGCCCGCGCCATCCTGCGCGCTGAGCAGGCAGGCATCCGGAAAGCGGCGCGGTCGGTGACGAGGCAGAACGTGACCGTGACGTTCACGCGCGAGCACTACCCCACGCGCGACTACGGCAGCTTCGCCCTGCCGGCGGGGACGTACCCCTCCCTGCGCGTGATCCTCGGGTCGGGGCAGGGGCACAACTGGTGGTGCGTGGTGTTCCCGCCGCTGTGCACGGCGGAGACGCTCGAAAACGCCGCGGTGGAAGCCCTTTCAGACGACGACGTCCGCCTCATCACGGCGGACGGGACGGACGTTGTGATCAAATTTCGCGTGCTGGAATGGTACGACGCGCTGAAAGAAGCGCTGACAAAATAAGCGGGCGGCAGATTGCCGTCCGCTACAATTAAATCTGATTTTTCGGCGACATGTGCGGCGAAAAATCTCCCTGAGGCGCGCGCTGCGCGCGCCCTCGCGCCGACCAACTGAGGCCCAGCCGAAGGCGATGGAGCGCGAGCAACTCAAAAGAGAGTCCGCGCTGCGGACTCTCTTTTGAAGTCTTAATATCCTCTTCTCTGCAGCGCGGTCAGGTACGGATTGAATCGGCGCTCAAAGCTGAGCGTAGAGCTGTCCATGTGACCGGGGTAGACCTCAAAATCGCCGTCGAGCGCGGCGATCTTCGCCAGAGAGCGCAGCTCCTGCTCCATGTCGCCGCCGGGCATGTCCGTGCGGCCGCAGGAGCCGTTGAAGAGCGTATCGCCCGTAAAGAGCGCGTCCTCGACTCGGAGCGTGACGCCGCCGGGCGTGTGACCCGGGGTCTCCATGACGTGAAAGACGAGCGAGCCGACCGTGACGGTGTCGCCCTCTTTATAATGCACGCTGCCCTCGGGGGCGGTGTAGGCAAAGCCGTCAAAGGTCAGGGCGGCGCCGTCGTCCATCTCGTGGATGTAGACCGGCGCGCCGGTCTCCTCGTGCAGCACGTCCACGGCGCCGACGTGGTCATAGTGCCCGTGCGTGAGCAGAATCGCGCGGCAGGTGAGGCGGTTGTCCTCCAGATACCAGAGGATCGTGTTCGACTCGTCGCCGGGATCGACCACGGCGCATTCGAGCGTCTTTTCGTCCGTGACGATGTAGCAGTTCGTCATCAGGTGCCCGACGGGCAAGCATTTAATGAGCATAGAGATTCTCCTCAAAGATTATCGGTATCCAAAAGGATGGTAACCGGGCCGTCGTTCTGGGAATCGACGAGCATTTCCGCGCCGAACTCGCCCGTGCCGACGGTAAACCCGCGCTCGCGGCACTTTTCCACCACCCGCTCATACAGCGGGATGGCCGTCTCCGGGCGGGCGGCGTTCGTGAAGCCGGGGCGGCGGGACTTGCAGTCGGCAAAGAGCGTAAACTGGCTCACGATCAGAAGCTCGGCGCCCGCGTCGGCGGGATTGACGTTCATCTTCCCCTGCTCGTCCTCAAAGATGCGCAGGCCGCAGATCTTGTCGGCGATCTTGTCCGCCTGCGCCTCAGTATCCTCTCTGTGGACGCCGAGCAGGACAAGGAAGCCCTTGCCGATTTTTGCTTTCACTTCGCCGCTGATCGTGACGGAGGCGTGATTCACGCGTGTCAGAACTGCGCGCATATTCAGTCACCCTTTCGGTCGTGTTTTATGAATGTTATAATCGACACATCGCACTCCCGCAACAGAGCAGCGGGGGAGCTCGAGGGGACAAAGGCCCGCCTCGAGTTCAATCCATCGTCGCCGCAAATAATGAAAAAACAACGGCTTTTCCATTATTTGCCGATTGCGAAGCAATCATATCGGCGACTACGCAGTTTGCCAAATAAGCTCCTGACGAGCTTATTGGGCAAGCTGGTTTTTGTCGTAATCCGCTTTTGCCTCCGCGCTGCCGACACGGGCGACGCGGTAGACGCCGTGGATGGCGGAAAGGCGGTTGATGATCAGGCGCAGCTCGCTCAGAGAGTGCACCTCCACGGTGATCGTGGCGGTGGAGCGGTTGTTCTCGACGTCGCGCGCCGTGAGCGTGCGCACCTTGGCGTTCAGGGAATTGAGCACCGTCGCCACATCCATGACGAGGGCGGAGCGCTGCGTGCTCACGAGCACCAGCGTGGTGGTGTATTCATCCGTGATGCGGTCGGCCCAGCCGACGGCGATCCAGCGTCCCTTGTTCTCGGCGGGGGAATTGCGGTAGTTCTCGCAGTCCTTGCGGTGGATGCTGACGCCCGCGCCGCGCGTGATGAAGCCGATGATGTCGTCGCCCGGCACCGGCGTGCAGCAGCGGGAGAATTTGATGAGGCAGTTGTCCAGCCCCTCGACCAGCACGCCGTGCACGGCGTGGCGCTGGCGCTTGTTGCGGCGCTCCGCCTGCTCGGTGATCTTGTCGTAGGCGGTCTTCTGCCCGTCTGACTGATGGCGCTGGAGCTCATCCTTGATGCGGTTGACGGTGCGTGTCGCGGTGACGCCGCCGTAGCCGATGGCGGCATAGAGATCGTCGATGTGCTGGAACGCGAGGCGCTTTAAGATGAGCGGGAGAATGTCGTCCGCCATGATGTCCGACGGGGCGATGTTGTTCGCGCGCAGCTCGCGCTCGAACATCTCGCGGCCGTTCATGACGTTTTCCTCGCGGCGCTCTTTTTTCAGCCACTGCTTGATCTTCGTTCTCGCCGAGCCGCTCTTTGCCAGCGCCAGCCAGTCGCGGCTGGGTCCGGGGGCGTTCTTGCTCGTGCGGATATCCACGATATCGCCGTTTTGCAGGACGTGGTCGAAGTTCACGATGCGGCCGTTGACCTTCGCGCCGACCATGGAGTTGCCGATGGCAGAGTGGATGCTGTAAGCAAAGTCGATGGGCGTCGCCCCGGCGGGCAGGTTGATCACGTCGCCCTTCGGGGAGAACACGAACACCTCGTCGGCAAACATGTCGATTTTCAGGTTCGACAAAAAGTCCGAGGCGTCGGACTCCTGCTGCGTTTCGAGCAGGCGGCGCACCCAGGCGAACTTCTCCTCGTCGCCGGGCTTGACGCCGTTGGTGCCGGATTTATACTTCCAGTGCGCCGCGACGCCGTATTCCGCCGTGACGTGCATCTCCCAGGTGCGGATCTGCACCTCGAACGGGATGCCCTCGGAGCCGATGACCGTGGTGTGCACGCTGCGGTAGTTGTTCGGCTTCGGCGTGGAGATATAGTCCTTGATGCGCCCGGGCATGGGCTTGAACATATCATGCACGATGCCGAGCACGGCGTAGCAGTCGGAGATGTCGTCCACGATGACGCGGAACGCGCACAGGTCGAAGATGCCGTTGATGTCGAGCTTCTGCGCATACATCTTGCGGTAAATGCTGTAAACATGCTTGATGCGCGAGGAGATCGTGCACTGAATGCCCTCGGCGTCGAGGCGGCTCTGGAGCTTGCCCTTGATATCCGCCATGAACGTTTCGAGCGTGTCCATGCGCTCGTTGAGATAGTTCGTGATCGCCTTGTAGCCGGAGGGATCGAGATACTGCAGCGACAGGTCCTCGAGCTCCCACTTCATCTTCTGCATGCCGAGGCGGTGGGCAATGGGGGCATAGACCTCCATCGTCTCGAGGGACTTGATGCGCTGCTTGACCTCGCTCTGGTAGGCCATCGTGCGCATGTTGTGCAGACGGTCCGCCATCTTGATGAGGATGACGCGGATATCCTTTGCCATAGCGAGCAGCATCTTGCGCAGGTTTTCCACCTGCTGCTCCTCGACGCTGGTATACTGCACGCGCGTCAGCTTCGTGACGCCCTCGACGATGTCCGCGACGGCGGTGCCGAAGTTGCGGGCAATGTCCTCGTGCGTGAGGCTCGTGTCCTCGATGCAGTCGTGCAGGAGCGCGGCGATGATGGCGTCCTCGTCAAGGCCCATCTCCGCCGTGATGATCGCCGCGGCAATGCAGTGGGAGACATAGGGCGTGCCGTCCTTGCGCTTCTGCCCCGCGTGGGAGCGGTCGGCCAGCTCAAAGGCCGCGCGCACGCGCCCCAGCTCCACCGGGAGATTGGCGGCGGTGATGGTCTTTTCCAGCTGGGCGTAGTGCTCCTCCAGATCATATTGTTTTTTCTGTTCTTCCATATCGGTTTCCTCTAACACAGGTCAGTCCATGCCGCGCTCGCGGCGCTCGCGGTGCAGGCGCACGAGCAGCACGGATTTTGAGAGATCCGTTTTGGCGCAGCCGTCCACGGGCGAGGCCGTGAGCGTCTCGCCGTCGAAGGCATAGCGCACGAGCTGCAGCTCCTCCAGCACGCGCAAGCAGATGCACGCCGTGGCGGGGTGCAGCGTCGGCGGAAGCGCGCGCGCAAGCTGGGAGAGCGTCACGGAAATGCCGCCGCGCAGGGACTTGTAAATCTTCACGAAATCCTGCCGCGCCGGGCAGAGGTCCACCGTGTCCCAGGCGGCGGTCGTCTCCCGGTTCAGGATGGCGGCGCAGAGACGGGGCGTATCGCTGCGGCGAAGATCCGAAATGAGCAGCTGCACGGAGCTGCGGCCGCGGAAGGAATTGATCTGCGGGCAGAACGCCGCGTCCACCCACTCGCCGGGACGCACCGGGAGCGCGTCCAGCGTGCAGGAGAAGAACACGCAGTCGAACATGTGCCCCGCCTTTTGCAGCGTGAGGCGCAGATGCTTGCCGCCGCCGATGGGCGTGACGCTCTGCAGCCGCGCCGCCGTCATGGCCAGCAGCGGCCGGGGATTCGCCGTGCCGCAGGGCTCCAGAAGCTGCAGCGCCGCGACATTCTCCATCGACAGGAGGCTCGGATCGCTGATGCGCAGGTCGCAGTCGAGCGCGGGCAGCTCCGTGGCGGGGTTTTCGCGGTAGTATTCGGCAAAGGCGCGCCGGAACGCCGCGATGTTCTCGCGCCGGATCGTGAGTCCCGCGGCGAGCGCGTGTCCGCCGAAGCCCTCCAGAAACTCCGAGCAGGCGGCGAGCGCCTGATAGAGGTTGAAGCCCCCGAAGCTGCGGCACGAGCCCTTGCCCCGGTCGCCGTCGAAGCGGATCATGACCGTGGGCAGGTGAAACGCCTCCGACAAACGCGAGGCCGCGATGCCGATGACACCCTGGTGCCACTTGTCGCTTTCGAGCACGAGCGGCTGCGTCAGATCGAACACCTCCGCGCGCTCAGACGCCTCGTCCCAGATCTGCTGCTCGAGCGCCTGCCGGCGGCGGTTTAAGTCGCAGAGGGCGCGCGCGTAATACGCCGCCTCCGCGGTATCCTCTGTCAGAAGCAGCTTTGCCGCGATCTTGGTCTCGCCGAGCCGGCCGGCGGCATTGATGCGCGGCGCGAGCGTAAAGCCGATCGTCGTCGCCGTGACGGGGCGGCCCGAAGCGCCGCTTTCCTCCAGCAGCGCCTGGATGCCGGGGCGCGGGCAGGTGTTGATGCGGCGCAGTCCCTCCGAGACGAGAAAGCGGTTTTCGCCCGCGAGCGGCATCACGTCCGCCACCGTGCCGATGGCAACGAGGTCCCCGTAGCGCCGGAGCATCTCGGCGCAGCCGCCCTCGAGCGCGCACAGGAGCTTGAACGCCACGCCCACGCCCGCAAGCCCGGGGTTCGGGTAGGTGCACTCCGGCTGCTTCGGGTCGACGACCGCGACCGCCTCCGGCACGAGATGACCGCCGCACTCATGGTGGTCGGTGATGATGACGTCCATGCCGAGGGTGTTGGCAAGGCGCGTCTCCTCGATGGCGGTGATGCCGCAGTCCACCGAAACGATGAGCGTGACGCCGAGGCGGTGGAGATGGCGCACTGCGTCGGGATTCAGGCCATAGCCCTCCGAAATGCGGTCGGGGATGTAGGCGCGCACCTGCAGGCCCCGGCTGCGCAGATAGTCTGTCAAAACGCAGGTGGACGTGATGCCGTCCACGTCATAGTCCCCGAAGACGGCGACTTCCTCGCCCGTCTCAATGGCGCGGCGCAGCCGCTCCACGGCCCTGTCCATGCCGCGCAGCTGCATGGGGTCGTGCAGCTGTGTCGCGTCGCCGTACAGAAACGCCTTCGCCTGCTCGGCAGTGTCGATGCCGCGCACATGCAGCATCGCCGCGAGCAGCGGCGCATACCCCGCCGCGGTGAGCGTCTCGGGGATCTCCGGCTGCGTATATGGTATTTTCCAATCCTGAACTCTCATTTCCGTTACTCAAACTCGATTCCATGCTATTTTCTTTATATCATATTATATTATCAAAATCCCGGCGAGTGCGCAACTGGTAATTTCCGCGCTTCTTTCTCCCGTTGCAAATTGCACAGCCCTCCGATATAATATCTATCGGAAGAAAAACGGCTTGCGTTCCGGCTTTGGGAGGGATCGGCTGTGATTTGTAAATACTGCGGAGCGGACAATCCGCTCGACGCGCGCGTCTGCGGCGCATGCGGCAGGGCGATTGATCCGCCCGCGCCGTTTTCGGATTCCGATCCGGTGCCGGGCGCGGGCAAACCGAGACGCCCCGGGCGCGGCGGCAGGATCGTTCTGATCGTGCTCGCGGTGCTGGCGCTGGCGGCGGGCGTTGTGTTCCGGCGCACGGTCGCGGAGACCTTCATCCGCGCGTTTTCCTCGCCGGAGGCGTACTATCACCACGTCGAGCGCCGGGCGATCGACGACTTCGCCGGACGCGCCGGAGACGCCTACGCCGCCGTGTTCGGCGCCGACGGCAGGGGCAAAAGCCGCGCGCTGCGCACCGAGATCTCGCCCGTCCTGGAGGACATGGACTGGCTCAAAACGCTGACGCTCACAAGCAAAACGCACACAGACGGCGGGGCGCTGCGCTCCGACGCCGCGCTCACCGTAAACGGCAAAGACATTCTCTCGGCCTCGCTGTACAACGACGCCGAGATCACGGCGCTCAACGTGCCGGTGCTGAGCAAGGACGATCTGAAGCTGGAATCAGACTTCGCAGCCGCGCTCGGCGCGCTGCGAGCGGCAGGTCTCTCGCGCGCGGAGGTCGAGACGCTCATCCGAACGCTGCTCACCGACGCCTCGGAGCAGATCCATGACGTCGCGCGCAGCCGCGCTTCGCTCACAGCCGGAGAGATCTCCCAGCGCTGCACGCTCCTGACCGTGACGATGGATAAAAAAGACGCCGAGGCGATCCGCGCCTCTCTCGCGGACACGCTCCGGCACAGCAGCGCCGCGAAAGAGCTCCTTGCCGTTCTCTCCGAGGCGTCGGGCAAAGAGCAGGACGCGCTGGTCGAAGCGCTCACCGGCGCGGTCCTGAACAGTGTCACGGACGGCGACATCGCCGAAATGCGCCTCTATGTCGGCGCTGACGGCAGCGTGCGCGGCCGCGATCTCGCGCTGCCGGACGAAAGCGGGCTGCACTTCGCCCTCCCGAGCGCGCTTCTGAAAGGCGCGGCGGGGCTGGAATGCAGCGTGCAGACGCCGGATGGCGAGGTCTATGCCCTCGCGGGCACGCTCCGCGCCGGGGACGGCACGATCCGGGCAACCGGGAAGCTGGACGGCAGGGAGCAGCGCCTCCTGACGCTCGATTACAGCGATCTGACGCTGAAAAAGGACGCGCGCGCCGCGTCGTTCACGCTCACGTGCGAGCGCGGCCTTGCCGGGCGCATGGGCAGTCCCTTTGCCGCGCGGCTGGCGGAAACCCTGTCCGCCGAGGGCAGCTTCAGCCAGCGCGGCGATACGCTCCGATGCGAATATGATCTCGCGCTCGACGGCGAGCGCCTTGCGGCGGTGCGCACCGAGCAGACGCCCCTCGACGACGCCGACATCCAGCCCCCGACGGATGCGCTGCCGCGATTGGCGTGGCTGCGCACGGTCCGCGTCCTGCCTGCGATCGGCGAGCTGACAAAGGCGCTCAAGGACGCGGGCATGCCCGCGGACATCCTGCGGACGCTGCTCTCTAAGCTGGCGGAGCAGGTGTTCGGCTCTGCGGCGTGAAAGGAGAACGCATGGCGACCATCACAGTACAAAACATCCAAAAGGGCTACCGAAACAAGCCCGTTCTGCGCGGCGTCTCGTTCACGGCGCAAAACGGCGACTGCGTCGGCGTGCTCGGCGGCAACGGCACGGGCAAATCCACGCTGCTGCGCACGCTCGCGGGCGTGCTGCGCGCGGACGGCGGGCAGTTTCTGTGGAATGAATTCGATCTGCTGCGCGACGAAAAGCGGCGCGAGGCGTTCGTGGGCTATGTGCCGCAGGGCACGCCGCTGATGCAGGAGCTCTCGGCGCGCGACAACCTCCGCCTGTGGTATGACGGCAGGGCGCTCGAGCAGTCGCTCGACAGCGGCGTTCTGCGCATGCTGGGCATCGATCGCTTCCTCAAAACTCCGGTCTATAAGATGTCCGGCGGCATGAAAAAGCGGCTGTCCATCGGCTGCGCCGTGGCGCACGACCCGCGCATATTGCTCCTGGACGAGCCCTCGACGGCGCTCGACCTCGTGTGTAAGGAGCAGATTCTGCAGTATCTCGCGGCGTTCCGGCGGCGCGGCGGCGTCGTGATCCTCTCGACGCACGATGTGCAGGAGATCGGCGTGTGCTCATCCCGATACATGCTGCGCGGCGGCGTGGCGGAGCCCTACGCCTACGACGGCGACGTGCGCAGGCTGGTGGAGGATCTGCAGTCGTGAAGCCGCGGTTCTGGTCTTATTTTGCGCTGCAGCTCAGGCGCATGCTGCGCCAGCTGCCGGCGACGCTGCTCGTGACGGTGCTGCTGCTCATGAGCGCGGGGCTTCTCGCAAACGCCATGCTGGAGAAAAACCGCGCCGACGCGCCGGTGCAGCCGCTCAAGCTCGGCATGATCGGAGACTTTGACAACGAATATCTCCGCTTCGGGTTGTTCGCGATCCAGCATCTCGACCCGTCGCGCTATTCCGCGGACATTCTCGTGTTCGACACCGAGGACGAGGCGCGCTCAGAGCTGCTGCTCGGGCGGATCAACGCCTATTTTCGCATCCCGGACACGTTCGTGGAGAGCATCCAGCGCGGCGAGATCGAGCCCATCCGCTATGTGGCGACGAGCGGCTCGGTGAGTCTCGGCTCGGCGCTCACGGATGAGATCGTCGCCGCCGTCGGCGAGCTTCTCTCCGCGACGCAGGACGCCGTTTACGGCACGCAGCATCTCGTGGAGGACAGGCTCCCGAAGATGAAGTCCTGGCAGGCGGGCGACGCGCTGGGGCAGCTTTACATCGAACAGGTGCTCGACCGCGCCGCGATGTTTGAAACGGAGATCCTCGACGCTCCGGCGGGGATGGATCTTGCGCAGTCGATGCTCTGCGGCGTGCTGGTGCTGTTTCTGATGCTCTGGGGCATCACGGCAGGCGGCGTGTTCGCGCGGCGCGAGCCGGAGCTTGCCCAGCTGCTCCACGCCCGCGGCATGGGCGCGGCGCGGCAGACGGCGGCGGAGCTCGGCGCGTATCTGGCGCTGCTGCTTCTGACGCTCGTGCTGATCGCCGTACCGCTGCTGATCGGCATCAGAAAGCTCGATCTCGAAGCGCTGGGGCTGAGCCTGCGCAGCGCGGCATTCACGCGGCTTTCCCTGCGCATGATGGGCGCGGCGCTCATGGCGGGCGCGCTGCAGTTTTTGCTGTATGAGCTCTCGCAGGGCGTCATCCAGAGCGTGCTGCTGCAGTTTCTCACGGCGATGGCGCTGGGCTATGTCTCGGGTTGCCTCTATCCGATCCGCTTTTTCCCCGAGTGGATGCAGCAGGCCGCCCAGTGGCTCCCGACAGGCTGCGCCGTGACCTTTCTCGGCGCAGGTCTGACGCGCCGCGCAGCGCCGGCGGCGGCGCTGGGACTTGCGCTCTACACGGCGCTCTTCGCCGCGGCGGCGATCTGGCTGCGGCGCAGACGGCTTGCACAGTCAGGAGGGTGAGACGATGAAACGTGTTTTTATCTGGTTTGCCCTTCTCAACAAGCGCCTGTTCCGGCGCGTCAGCTTCTGGCTGATCCTCGCGGCGGTGCCGCTGCTCGTTCTGTCGCTGCGTCTGCTCTCGGAGCAGGAGAGCGGCGTCACGACGGTCGCGCTCTATGCCGAGGACGCGGAGGACCCGGCAGCCGGGGCGGCGCTCGACCGGCTCACGACGCAAAAGAGCGTGATGCGGTATATCCTCTGCGACAGCGAGCGGGCTGCAAAATCCCTCGTCGCGTCGGGCCGTGCCGACATGGCGTGGGTTTTCCCCGCCGATCTCTCGGCGCGCATCGATCAGCGCGGCGGCGGCGAGAGCGCCCGGCTGGCGCGCATCTATACCTGCGAGGGCGGCGGCATTCTGCAGTCGCTGACGCGCGAAAAGCTCTTCGCGGCGGTCTACCCGGAGCTGGCCTACTCCGTCTACACGCACTATGTGCGCGACACGCTCCGTCCCCGCCCCGCGCTCTCGGACGCGGAGCTGGAGGACTACTACCACAGCATCGAGCGGCGCGACCGGCTCATTGAGCTGAAGCATCTCGACAGCTCCGGCGGCGAGGACACCGGCTATCTTCTGATGCCGGCAAGGGGACTGCTGGCGCTACTCGTGATGATGGCGGCGCTCGCCTCGGCGCTGTACTACCTGCACGACGAGGCGCTCGACAGCTTCGTGTGGGTCTCGCGGCGGCGGCGCAGGCTGCTGCCATACCTCTGCCACCTGATCCCCGTGCTGGACACGGCGGCGGTCGCGGTCGTGACGCTGCTGATCTCCGGGCTCGGCGGCGCGTGGTACCGGGAGCTTGCGCTCATGGCGCTCTATGCGCTCGCCTGCGTCGGGTTTGCAGAGCTGATGCGCCGGCTCGCAGGGGACACGGCGCGCCTCGGCGTCGCGATCCCGATTCTGACGCTCGCGATGCTCGCGCTCGCGCCGATCTTTTTCGATTTGAGAAAGTGGCGCGCGCTGCAGCTGCTCTTCCCGCCGTTTTACTATCTCAACGGCGTGCACAACCCGATGTATTTCGGCTTTCTCGCGGCATACACGCTCGCCGTGTTCGCGCTGAGCTGCGCCGTCGGCAGGGTGCGCGAGCACATTGCGCGCCAATAAAAAAATCCTCCCGAACGGGAGGATTTTTTGTGTCTGGCAGTTACTTCTGCTCTGCCTTGAGCTTTTCGATCTTGGCGAGGATGGCCTTCTCCTGATACAGGAGGAAGAGGCTCGCGCCGATGAGGCAGGTGACGGTCGCGATGATCGCCGTGGCGCGGTACTGCGAGGGCAGGACGGTCTCGACGCCGTTTACGACCTTCTTGACCGTGACGGACGTGAACACGACCATGGCGATGGCCTGACCCATCTTGAACGCGAAGGTGCGCGCGGCGAAGAACATGCCGCTGCGGTCCTCGCCGGACTCCAGACGGTCGAGCTCCGCAACGTCGGCGACGCAGGCCTGCGGCAGGATGCCGAGGATCGCCATCGGGACGGCGGCGCACACGGCGATCAGGAAGCCCCAGAACAGGCCCTTGCCGCAGATGCTCGTGATGAAGAACACAAACGCGTAGGCAAAAAAGCCCGTGACGATGAGCTTTTTCTTGCCGAGCTTCGGCGCGAGCTTGTTCACGACGGGGTAGAGCAACACGCTGATGAGCGTCATCGTGGCAGTGAGGGGGAACGTCCAGGTCTCGGGGATCTCCATCAGTCTCGTCTCATAGAAGGCCAGGCCGGTCTGGAACAGCGTGAGGGCAAAGAAGTAGATCACGTCGCTGTACACGAAGCGGCGGAACTGCCCGTTGCCGAAGGTCTTGATAAGGGACTTGAACGCCTTCGTCTGGCTGGGCTTGGAATCGATGTAATCGCGCTCTTTGATATAGAACGAGGGGATGAGCATGGCAACGCAGGCGATGGCGGCCATGATGGCGACGGCGAGCTTAATCGAGCCTGCGGCAGAGCCCGCGACGCCCTCGAGCATGCCGGCGAGGTTCGGCAGCATGAACGAAAGGCTCTGGCCGACGATAAACGTAAAGGAAATGTAGGTCGAGACGTTGATGCGGTGCTCCTGCGTGTCGCCGAGCTCGGCGATGAGCGCGTTATACGGCGTGCAGAAGATCGTCATAAAGAGATAGAACGTCATGATGAGCACGAACAGCAGCGTATCGTTCAATCCGAGGCTCGCGGTCTGCGGCACCACAAAGATGCCCAGCGTGACGAGCGCGAACGGGATCGCGATCGCACGCATGAACGGGATGCGGCGGCCGCCCTTGTAGGCGCTGCGGTCCGACCAGCCCGCGATCAGCGGGTCTGTGACGGCGTCGAAGATGCGCCCGATCGCCATGACGAGGCCGAACAGCGTAAACGTCAGGAAAATGGGGTTTTGCGTGATGGACGAGGCGAAGATGCCGGTGTTGGGGCTCTCCGCCGTCGGAACGCCGGTGTAATAGAACACCATCCAGTTTGTGATGACGCCCGACAGCAGGCTCCAGCCGAACTGGCCGATGGCGAAGATCCACAGGAGCTTGTTGGTGATGGGCTTTAATTGCTTGCTCATTTTGTTCCTCCGTTTTCTCTCATGTTTCGGGTTCTGTCTGAATTTTACTGGAGCGGCGCGAAAATGTCAACGGTGTATCAAAAAGCGCTTTAAATCTTCGTCGCTTTATTGTACAATTCAATATACGCATGTTCCGCAGAGAAAACTGAGTAAGGAGATTGTTTCATGGACAACAACTACGCACTGTCCGGCCGCTCCAAGCTGTCCTACGCGCTTGGCGCCGTCGGCAAGGACATGGTCTACATGCTCTCGGCGAGCTATGTCCTGTATTACTTCCAGGATCTTCTGGGCGTGAGCGCGATCGCGATGGGCGTCATTCTGATGGCCGCACGCGTGTTTGACGCGTTCAACGATCCGATCATGGGCGTCATCGTTGCAAAGACCAAGACGCGCTGGGGCAAGTTCCGCCCGTGGCTGCTGATCGGCACGGTGACGAACGCGCTCATTCTGTTTTTGATGTTCGCAGCGCCCCCGAAGCTCTCCGGCAGCGGGCTTGTGGCGTACGCCGCGGTATTCTACATTCTCTGGGGCGTCACCTACACGATGATGGACATTCCCTACTGGTCCATGATCCCCGCCTTCACGCAGGGCGGCAAGGAGCGCGAAAATCTCACGACGCTGGCGCGCACCTGCGCGGGCGTCGGCAGCGCGATCATCACGATCGCGACGATGGCCGTCGTCCCGATGCTGGGCAAGATGCTCGGCGGCGTGGAAGGCAACGCCGGCGAGATCATCGGCTTTAAGTTCTTCTCGCTGATCGTGGCGGCGCTGTTCGTGCTGTTCACGCTTCTGATGTGCATCAACATCAAGGAGAAATCCACCGTCGAGATGGAGACCGTCTCCGTCGGCCAGATGTTCAAGGCGCTCGTGCAGAACGATCAGGCCATGACCGTGACGCTCACGATCGTCCTCATTAACACCGCGATCTACATCACCTCCAACCTCGTCATCTATTTCTTTAAGTACGACTTCGGCGGCACGGGCTGGAACGACGCCTACGTCCTGTTCAACATGTTCGGCGGCGCGATCCAGGTGCTGAGCATGATGGCGTTCTATCCGCTGCTGCGCCGGAAGTTCACGAGCCTGCAGATCTTCTATATCTGCCTTGCGATGGCGATCATCGGCTACGCGGTGCTGCTGCTGCTCGCGTTCACGAACATGTCGAGCGTCTATGTGCTCTTCATCCCGGCGTTCTTCATCTTCGCCGCCAACGGCATGCTCACCGTCATCACGACCGTCTTCCTCGCCAACACCGTCGACTACGGCGAGCTGAAAAACGGCCGCCGCGACGAGAGCGTCATCTTTTCCATGCAGACCTTCGTCGTCAAGCTCGCCTCCGGCGTCGCGGCGCTCGCGGCCTCCATCTGCCTGAGCCTGACGCACCTGCAGAGCGGCACGGACGTCAGCGCCGCCGACGCGGTGACGGACTTCTCCGCCGCCGTGACACTCAGCCAGAAGACCGGCCTGCGCATGACGATGGCGGTCATCCCCATCGCCGGACTCGTGATCGCGTTCTTCTGGTTTAAGAAGAAATTCATCCTCGACGAGGCCAAGGTCGCCGAGATCACCGAGGCCGTCAAGGCCAGACACGCGGAAGTATAAATCAAATCCCCGGACTGCGAAGCAGACTGCTTCGCAGTCCTTTTTTATTCGCTCTTGCAATTCGACCCCTGATATGGTAAACTGTTTCAAAAACTTGAATTATTTGAAGTTTTAATTTGAGAGAAAGAAGTGTAACACCTATGATCGACCTGTTTGACAAAGCCGAACAGCGCTCCCAGGTAGACGAGATCCGCGACGCGGGCATCTATCCCTATTTCCACGCCCTGGAATCCCGGCAGGATGTGGAAGTCATCATGGAGGGCAAGCGCCGCATCATGCTCGGCTCGAACAACTATCTCGGCATGACCACGGACGAAGAGGTCATTGAGGCGGGCATCGCCGCTTTCAAGCAGTACGGCTCCGGCTGCTCCGGCTCGCGCTTTCTCAACGGCACGCTGGAGATGCACCTGGAGCTCGAGGCGGAGCTCGCGAAGTTCCTGCGCAAGGACGCCGTCGTGACGTTCTCCACGGGCTTTCAGTCCAACCTCGGCATCATCTCCGCCGTCGTGGGCCGCAACGACTATGTGATCTGCGACCGCGAGAACCACGCCAGCATCTATGACGGCTGCCGTCTCTCGTTCGGCAAGATGCTCCGCTACAAGCACAACGACATGGCCGATCTCGAAAAGCAGCTGCAGAAGGTGCCCGAGACGGCGGGCGCGCTGATCGTCACGGACGGCGTGTTCTCCATGGGCGGCGACATCGCCAATCTCCCGGAGATTGTCCGCCTCGCCAAGCAGTACGGCGCGCGCGTGATGGTCGACGACGCGCACGGTCTCGGCGTTGTGGGCGAGGGCGGCCGCGGCACCGCGAGCCACTTTGGTCTGGAGGATGAGGTCGATATCTACATGGGCACGTTCTCCAAGACGCTCGCCTCCCTCGGCGGCTACATGGCGGCAAGCGCGCGCGTGGCGGACTACGTGCGCCACAATTCGCGCCCGTTCATCTTCTCGGCCTCGATCACCCCGGCGAGCTGCGCCACGGCGCTCACGGCGCTGAAAAAGCTCGAGGCGCACCCCGAGCTCGTGGACCGTCTGCGCAGTCTGAGCCAGTACGCCCGCGACGGCTTCCGGGCGCGCGGCGTGCGCATGCGCGAGTCCGTCGCCGACGTCGCGACGCCGATCATCCCGCTCTACACGAACGATGTGGAAAACACGCTGCGCACCTCCAAGCGCATCTATGACGCGGGTGTGTACGTCAACCCCGTCCTGCCGCCCGCCACGCCCGCGTCCGACTGCCTGCTGCGCACCAGCTACATGGCGACGCACACCGAGGCGCTGCTCGACGAGGCTATGGATATCATCGCGGCAAACATTGAGGGATAATTTATGAGTAAAGTAGTAGTCATTACCGGCGGCACCAGCGGCATCGGGCTGGAGACCGCCAAGGCGCTTCAGGCGCAGGGCTGCACCGTCTATGAGCTCAGCCGCCGCGACAAGGGCGCCGCTCCGGGCGTGCGCCACATCACCGCCGACGTCACGGATGAGCAGCAGGTGGACGCCGCCATCGAGCAGATTGTCGCCGAGGCCGGGCGCATCGACGTGCTCATCAACAACGCGGGCTTCGGCATCTCCGGCGCGATCGAATTTACCGAGACCGCGGAGGCGCAGCGCCAGTTCGACGTGAACTTCTTCGGCATGGTGCGCATGAACCACGCCGTGCTCCCCGTCATGCGCAGACAGGGCGGCGGGCGCATCATCAGCATGTCGAGCGTGGCGGCGCCGATCGCGATCCCGTTCCAGGCGTATTACTCCGCCTCGAAGGCTGCCGTGCGCACCTATATGCTCGCCCTCGCGAGCGAGGTAAAGCCCTACGGCATCGAGACCTGCGCGATCATGCCCGGCGACATCGCCACGGGCTTTACCGCCGCCAGACGCAAAAATCCCGCGGGCGACGACGTGTACGGCGGCCGCATCAGCCGCAGCGTCGCCGTGATGGAGCACGATGAGCAGACCGGCATCACCGCCGCGGAGGCCGGCGCCTTTGTGGCCAGGAAGGCCCTGCAGAAGCGCGTGCCCGTCCTGTGCACGCTCGGCGGGAAGTACAAGATCTTCGTCTTCCTCACGCGCCTGCTCCCGTATCGCCTGATGGTCTGGCTCGTGGGTCTGATCTACGCAAAATAAAAATGATTGTTTCGCTCATGCTTCTTCCCTGAAACGGGGTCCCCGTCCCACCGCGAGGTGGGGCGGGGATTATTTTTATATTCTGTAAATCACACGGAACTTTTTCCCGCCGCGCTCGTCAGAATCCATACCGGTCGTGCACCCGGAAGCAGCGCCGGGAGACGCACTTTTTCGACCGTGTGTGCAGAAAAATGTCCCGCCTTTTTCTTAAATCTATGTTAAGAATCTCTTTTGTTATTTTTGCGATATTTTTTTATCCAAAATGCAATTTTTTATGATTGCAATTATTGACAGCTGCGCTCGAAATGCGTATAATACTGTTCAGTACACGATAGGATCCCATAAGTCTTTCCATCTTTCGGGATCTTTGAAAGTTACATTCTAAAAACGGAGGAAGAAGCAATGCAGAAAACACGCAAACTGTCCAAGTGGCTTGTGCTTCCCCTGCTTGTGATGTTCGTTGCCACACTTCTGGTGTGCTCGCTGCCGACGAACGCGCACGCGGAGAATGGCTACACGCATCTGGACATCTACACCAACGGTGTTCTGGACAATGGTTCCTACACCGTCGTTGCTGTGGGAGTTCTCCCGGTCGGCTTTGAAGCCGGCCACTGGAACATCCCGATGGGCGTTCCCGTCACGGTCATCGCCAAAGACGGCGTTGCCCGCAACTGGAGCCTGAACGGCGGCGTTTGGGAGTCCACCCCGGTCGCTGGCAACGCCACCGCGGTTACATTCGTTAAGGACATCTTCAGCGGCACGCACGTTGTGGTCCTGAACGCCTCCGCCGACGGCGTCGATCCCGCCGGCTCTGACGTAAATCCCGCCGGCTCCGCCTTTGACGGCAGCGGCAACAGCGGCTCCGGCAACTCCGGCAGCGGCAACAGCGCTTCCGGCAATTCCGGCAGCGGCAACAACGCTTCCGGCAACTCCGGCAGCGGACTGCCCGGCAGCGGCAGCAGCGGCTCCGGCAACTCCGGCAGCGGTAACTCCGGCTCTGGCAACTCCGGCAGCGGCAACAGCGGCTCCGGTTTCAATCCCCTGAATCCCGGCGGCTCCGGCTGGAGCGGCAGCGGCAGCAACGGCTCCGGTAAGTCCGGCTCCGGCAGCAACGCCAGCGGCAACTCCGGCTCCGGTCTGCCTGGCTCCGGCAGCAACGCCAGCGGCAACTCCGGCTCCGGTATCCCCGGCTCCGGCGGCAGCGGCTCCGGTCTGCCTGGCTCCGGCGGCAGCGGCTCCGGTCTGCCTGGCTCCGGCGGCTCCGGCTCCGGTCTGCCTGGCTCCGGCGGCAGCGGCTCCGGTCTGCCCGGCTCCGGCGGCAGCGGCTCCGGTCTGCCTGGCTCCGGCGGCTCCGGCTCCGGCCTGCCCGGCTCCGGCGGCTCCGGCTCCGGTCTGCCTGGCTCCGGCGGCAGCGGCTCCGGTCTGCCTGGCTCCGGCGGCTCCGGCTCCGGCCTGCCCGGCTCCGGCGGCGAAGGCTCCGGTATCCCCGGCTCCGGCAGCAACGGTTCCGGTAAGGGCGGTTCCGGCATCCCCGGTTCCGGCGGCAACGGCTCCGGCATCCCCGGCTCCGGCGGCGAAGGCTCCGGCAAGAAGGACGATCCGGGCTCCAAGGACATCCCGACCCCGATCCCGTCTCCGAATCCGGATGACACCAAGACCGATCCCGTGCCCGGCGGCCCCTCTGGCGGTCCCTCCGGCGGCACGCCCAGAACTGGCGAGGCCAACCTCGTCCTGTGGGTTGTGATCGTTGCGGCGCTCAGCGCGGTCGTGTTCGTGCTGACCTTTGCCAAGCGCAAGAAAGCGGAATAATCCCAAGTAATATCCCGGCGCCGACAAAGTTCTTGTGAGCTTTGTCGGCGTCTTTTTTGGAGGCTTACGCATGAAAATGGACTGGCGTTTGACCGTGCGCGTGATCAGCGCGTTCGTGTTTGCGCTCGCGCTGGGCGTGCTCTCGTGGCTGCTGTATCAGAGCTGGGAGAACCGCCAGCTCAACCGCGAGCTGCAGTCGCACCGCCCCGGGGAAACCGCCGACATCGGCACGGACGGGATCCTGAATTCCTTCCGCGATCTGCTCAGCCAGAACAGCGACACGATCGGCTGGCTCACGATCGACGGCACGACCATCGACTACGTCGTCATGCACGCGCCGGACGAGCCCGACAAATACCTCCACCGCGACTTTTACGGCAACGAGTCCCGCTATGGCACGCTGTTCGTGGCGGAGGAATGCGACGTTCAGACCTCGGACAACATCATCATCTATGGGCACCACATGCGCGACGGCAGCATGTTCGGCGCGCTGGCGCAGTATGAGAGCGCCGATTTCTGCGCCGAGCACCCGAATGTGCGGTTCGACACGATCTACGGCCCCGGTCAGTACGAGGTCGTCGCCGTCGTGCGCACCGATGTGACCGAGGGCTCGTCCGCGTTCCCCTATTTCAGCTATACGCAGGCGAATGATCCCGAAGCGCTCGCGGAGTACGCGGACTATCTCACGCAAAACCGCATCTACGACACCGGCCGCAGCCTCCGCGCGGGCGACAGGGTGCTCACGCTCTCCACCTGCAACTACCACACGGCAAACGGCAGACTGATCGTCGTGTGCCGGAAAACCGCATAAAAACAGCAAAAGAAAAAGCAGCCTTTCGGCTGCTTTTTTGTTATATAAAAAACTTCTTATGCAGCGACGCGCGCAGGGGCGCGGAGATCGCAATGACGATCAGCATCAGCCCCAGCAGCGTGAGCACCACAAGGGGATACAGCGACCACCACCGCATCGCAATGCCGAAGCTGACGCGCAGCAGAAACTCCACCAGCACGCACAGCGCCCCCAGCGCGATCGACGCGCCGCCGAGGATGTACAGCACCCGGTGCCGCCGCTCGCCCACGGCATAGCGCAGCAGCACGATCACGGTCTCGACGAGCAGACAGACCGCGCCGCCCACCGGAAAGGCAAACGGCAAAAACCAGCTCCCGCCCGTCTTCAGGCACACATACAGCGCCAGCAGAAGCCCCGCCGCCATCGTGATCGGGAAGAACACAACGGGATTGCGCCGCTGAAACCACAGCGGCAGGCACACCGCGATATACGCCGCGCACACGCCGAGCGAGACATAGCCGCTCCACGTCACGCCGCCTGAGAGCCTGAGATCCACCATCAGGCAGATGATGATCGGCAGGGCGAAGAGGAAGCTCAAAATCAGCAGCAGCCCGCCCGGCCGCACGCGCTCGCCTCCTCCGGCAAACGCCGGATAGGGACGCGGCTCCGGCGTCTCCCGCACCTCCGGATGACAGACGCGCAGACCGCACAGCGGGCACTTTTCCGCCCCCGCCTGCAGCTCCACGCCGCATTGTACACAATACATAGTAGCTCCTTATGATCTGTCGTTGCTTTCGATCTTCACGTGAAAGCCCATCTGCACGAGCGCGGTGAAAAACGCCCGCTCGAGCCGGGGCTCGACGCTGTTGCGCACGATGCTGATATAGGTCCTGCCCTGCCAGCTCGTGACGCTGCAGTTATAGGGCGCAGTCGCCTGCGCGCCGAGCACGAACTCCACGCGCGTGACATAGGGCGCCATCGCCTCCGGCAGACGTACCTCGCCGAGGTTGGAGAGCGACAGGCTTGCCACGCGCTCGCCGACGGCGTCGAACACCATGCGCATCACGATGTTTTTCAGTCCCAGCGGCACGAGCTTCAGGAGTCGGTTGCGCTCATCGTTCACGTTCGGCGTGAAAATGGCGCGCATGTTTTTCTCCGTGATCGCAAGCCCCATCTGGTGGTGCACGCTCTGCACGAGCTCGTCAAACGTATAGTCCCCGAGCCGGGGATCGACGCCGACGTTCGCCACCGCGACAAAGTTTCGCATCGTCTCGCCGCCGTAGAGCCGGCGCAGATTCACGGGGATCTGCACCTTTACGGGGCTGCGATGCGCTCTGCGCGGCTCGTCCGCGGCCTGCATCTGCATAAGGCTCTGGAGCAGCAGCGCCGTGAGATACGCCGTCACGGTCACGCCGCGCGCCTTGGACTCGCGCAGAAGCTGCGCGGAATCCAGAATGCCCGTCGTCACATGCAGAAAGCGGTCGGCCTCCCTCTCGCCCTTTGCGCGGTAGACGTTCCGGTCGTCGCGCGGCGCGGCAAGCGGTCCCGCGTTTTCCTGAAAGCAGTCGGCAAACTCCGCCTCCCGCGGCGACTCGTCCGGGTCCTTGACGCCGTCGGTGCAGGGGACGGAGACACCGTACCGCTCGCGCACATACTCCGCGGCGAGGGACTTGGCAAACACCATGCCGCCCGTGCCGTCCGTGACGGCGTGGAAAAACTCCACCGCCATGCGGTCGCGGTAGTAGAGCACGCGGATCGCGCAGCGGCGCACGTCCGCGCCCGTCATGCTCACCAGCGGCTGCCAGCTGTCCGCCTGCACGGCGGGCGGAGCTTTGAGCTCCTCCAGATAGTGCCAGAAGAGCCCGCGCCGCAGCCGCACGACCACCGACGGAAAGCGCGGCGCGATGCGCCCGAGCGCGCGCTGCAGCACATCGGGATCAACGGGATCTGTAAACGAAAACGAAATGCGAAAGGCGTTGCTCCAGTGGCGGCGCTGTGCCGCCGGGAAGATCAGCGCGGCGTTGTCCAGCCGCATCCACCGCAGGGTGCGGGGCTGTTGTTCCTGCATCGCGTCGCCTCCTTTCGCACGTTTTTATCTGTCTGTCCGCGATGGAACGTCCTTTGCCGGAGTGGCTCGCTCCGGCAAAGGACGCTGTGTTTTTCAAATGTTTCACACCGGTCGGCTGACCCGGCGATGTCTTATGCAGGTGCCATCATTCCGCTTCAAAAACGGCGATGTATTCCGCGTGCCCCTCCTCGAGCTCCACGGTGATCTGCGCGTCGGTGGAATAATCCGCTCCGTTCTTGGTCCATTTTACAAACTTCCAGCCCTCGTCCGCCTTTGCGGCGAACTGATAGGTCGCGGGCCCCTCCAGATTCAGCACGGCGGACTGCGCCGGGAACTCCTCGTCAAACTGCGGCTCTTCGCCCTCCTGGGCGTAAGCAATCTGCCCCATGCCCTCTATATTGACATTGACGAACACGGTCGCATCCGGAATGTCCATCGGCGTGAAGTGATACGTCTCGCCGTCCGCGGTTTCCAGCAGCAGACCGTCCTCACCCTCCTCGGAGATCGTGACGATAAACTCCTCGGAATCCTCGTAGATCAGATCGCCGTGCAGGGTTTTGCCCTCCTGCTGAATGATCCAGCCGAGCGGCTCTTCGCCCTTCATGAATGTGACGGCCCAGCCCTCATAGCCCGGTTCCTCAGACTTCGTGATCAAAAGGTGATTCTCATTTCCGTCCTCAAAGGAGCCCTCGCGGGTCCAGACGAAATCCGCATCGTCGTTCTTGGCGTCATCGTTTTTGGCGCCGCCGCTGCAGCCCGCCAGCAGCGAAAGGAGCAGGATGCCGGCCAAAAGGAGCGCTGTCATTTTCTTCATTCCGTTTTCCTCCTGATATACGGGTCCAAAAAAACTTCTTCGTCTTCTGTCCGCAGCCTTCGGATGTTTTGCTGCTTTAAGTATCAATATATCATATTTCGCTGTTTCAGGCAACAATCAAACCCGTTTCTGTCGTTTTATGTCTGTTCCGGATGCAGCTCCGCCTGCAGCGCTTCCAGAAACAGCTTTGCCGCCCTGGAGAAGATCCGGTGCTTTTTCCAGACCAGTCTCAGCTGTCCGCGCACCGGCGGATCCAGCGCTCGAAAGCACAGGTCGCCCCGGCTGGTGTCCGCCAGCCCGTCGATGCACAGCGCCGCGCCGAGCCCCGCCTCCACGAGATAGACGGCGTTGTGCAGCAGGTTATAGCTCGCCGCCACGTTCATCTCCTCGGTCTTTTTTCCGAGCCAGCCGGTGAGCTCGTTGTTTTGCAGCGCCTGCCGGGAGACGATGAGCGTTTCCGACCAGAGATCCTTTGGCCGCACGCACTCCTTTTTCGCCAGCGGATCGTCGGCGCGAACCAGCACGCCCCAGACGTCGGACGCCGGAAGCGAGAGATAGTCATACTTTTGCAGCGCCGACTCTCCCACCAGCACGCCGAAGTCCAGCAGGCCCTGATCCAGCCGCTCTGTGACATCCTCGGCGATGCCGCTGTACAGATGAAAGCGCACGCGCGGGTACCGCTTTCGCAGCCGGGATGCCGCATTCGCCAGCAGACGCATCCCCTCGGTCTCGCCGGCGCCGAGATACACGACGCCGGAGACGTCCGCATCCTGCTCGGAGAATTCCTCCGCCGTGCGGTCCGCCAGTGCGATCATCTCCTCGGCACGCAGGCGCAGGCGCTTGCCCTCCTCCGTGAGCTCCACCGGGCGCCCCCGGCTGCCGCGGATGAGCAGCCTGACGCCCAGCTCCCGCTCCAGCTCCATGAGCTGCCGGGACAGCGCCGGCTGCGTGATGTGCAGGGCGTTCGCCGCGCCGGAGATGCTCTGCTCCCGCGCGACCGCCAGAAAGTATCGTAAAACGCGAAGCTCCATGATCTGTCCCTCCCGCTTCGATTATAATCCATAATTCCATGCCCGTAAAGCATATAATCGGATAAAATATAAGCATTTGATTCATACGCTCCGGGTCTGTATACTGGAGTCAGAAAACAATGCAGGAGGACGCTCTCATGAAAGAAAAAAATGCTGGAGTACAGCAAGCACTTCGTCTACTTCCCCGGGCCGGAGTGTGACCCGATGGATCAGGCCAACGCCTGCCTGTTCCTCGCCTCCGATCTCGGCAGACATGTCAAGGGACAGGTCATCCAGGTCTGCAACGGCGCATTCCTTTAAGGAGGAGCATCACATGAAAAAGATCCTTATTATTTCCACAAGTCCCCGCAGGGGCAGCAACTCCGAGGCGCTGGCGGAAGCGTTCGCTTCCGGCGCGCGGGAAGCCGGGCACGAGGTCGAGCTGGTCTCGCTGCGCGGCAAGGACGTGCAGTTCTGCCGGGGCTGCTTCGTCTGTCAGGAGACGCAGCGCTGCGTGATCCACGACGACGCGGACACGCTCCGTCAAAAGGCGCTGGAGGCGGACGTGCTCGTGTTCGCAACGCCGATCTATTATTATGAAATGTCCGGGCAGCTGAAAACGCTGCTCGACCGCTTCAATCCCCTGTTCCCCAGCGACTATGCCTTCCGCGATGTGTATCTCATGACCGCAGCGGCAGAGGACGAGGACTTCGTGCCGCAGCGCGCCCTGAACGGTCTGGAGGGCTGGGTCGAGTGCTTTGAGCGCGCGAAGCTCGCGGGTCACGTTTTCATGGGCGGCGTCACGGAGGCGGGCGAAAATCCCGAGCACCCGGCGCTCCGCCAGGCGCGCAGCATGGGTCGAAACGCATGAGACGCAGCCTGACCGCCCTCGCCGTCCTGCTGTGCATGCTGCTTGCCGCCTGCGGCAGAGCGGCAGAGCCGGAAGCGACAGCGCAGCCCGCCACACAAACAGAAGCATCTGCGGAGGAAACCGGTATGAAACCTTTTATCAACGAAACAGAAGTGCCCGTCACATGGGAGCAGAACGATTCCGTGACCGCGCTGCGCGCGCTTGCGACCGGCGACGGGCTCACGATCTCCATGTCCATGTACGGCGGGTTTGAGCAGGTCGGCCCCATCGGGCAGCGCATCACGCGCGATGACCGGCAGACAACGACAAGCGCCGGGGACATCGTCCTCTATTCCGGCAATCAGATCGTTGTGTTCTACGGCTCCAATTCGTGGGCCTACACCCGCCTGGGTCATATCGACCTGTCCCGCGCGGAGCTGACTGAGCTGCTCGGAAACGGCGACGTCACGATCCGCATTGCGGAGGGATGAGGCATAAATCCCGAATGCCCTATAACGAGAGAACAAACCAGCGCCAAATGTGGAAAATGCAGTTATGTTTCGGCTACGCAGCCCCAATTTCAGACAAATGTGTTCGCAATCGCCCTTTATCCCGTTTCATCC
>ONEB01000006.1 GCA_900316745.1 uncultured Eubacteriales bacterium
AGGAGGTGCCCTGATGGCGACGACTAAGCTTTGGCACATCTCCGGTCGCATTGAGGACGTGATCGACTATGCTGAAAACCCGGACAAGACCTGTCCCATCCCGGATCTGGAGGATCTCTGGAACGCCGCCCGGTATGCCGAGCGCCCCGAGGCGACGGCAGACGGTCAGTATGTCACTGCCATCAACTGCACCAGAGAGACCGCCGTGCGGCAGATGATTCTGACCAAACAGCAGTTTCGCAAGACAGACGGTTTTATCGCATGGCACGGCTACCAGAGCTTTAAGCCCGGCGAGATCACCCCGGAGCTCTGTCACAAGATCGGTGTGCTGACCGCAAAGGCCATGTGGGGCGATCGTTTTCAGATCATCGTCACGACGCACTTGGATAAAGACCACCTGCATAATCATTGGGTGATGAATTCCGTCTCCTTCATAGACGGAAAGAAGTACAACTACTCCAAGCGCGAACTGCATCGGCTGCGGGAGTACTCGGATTACTACTGTGAATACTATCATCTGTCCGTCGTTCCCGTACCGCATAAGGCGCCGTCCCGCCCCGCATATTTCGATGAAAAGGACGGTAAGCCAACCCGGTACAACGTCTATCGCGAGGACATTCGCGAAGCGTTTCAAAACAGCTGCACACTGCGGGACGCGGAGGCATATCTTCGGAGGCTGGGATATATCACAGACTTCTCCGACCGCGTGCATTACCGCATCCGGCTGCCGCAGTATCAGCACTTCACCCGACTCGACACACTCGATTCTCACTGGACGCCGGAGCGGTTGTCCCGGATGCTGTCATGGACGCCCGGCGTGAAAGCGGTCGTCCATTGGCAGACTGACGTTCCCGAGCACTTGCGCCATGCCCATCTCCCGCATCAGAAGCCATCTCACATCTATCGGCTGTATCTGTATTACTGTTATCAGCTCGGTATTCTCCCAAAGGGAACGGCTTACAAACCCAACAGCCCCTTCCTCCGGGAGGAGCTGCGAAAGCTGGATCAGTATGATAGGGAAACACGATTTCTCGGCGAAACCCACATTGAGACGATGGATGAGCTGCAAGCATATATTGCCGATACACAGGCGTCCCTCGACTGCCTGATTGCCGGACGCACATCCCTCCAAAACAAAATGCGCCGTGCCGATCCTGAAACAAAGGAATCTCTGCGGCAGCAGAAAACCGAAAAGACCGCGTCGATCACGGCTCTGCGTGAGCAGCTGAAGCTCGCCAAATCCGTGGAGGCGCGGTCTTTTCATATGCAGAAAACGCTCGATCTGGTCTATGACAACGAAGTCCGGCATCGACAGCAGGAACAGGCGCGAAGCAAACAACACAAACAATTGACACATGAGAGGTGACCAACAATGGAAGAAACCAACAGCAATCTCCGGCTCTGGGAGCGCCCGGACACACCGGAGTGGCTCCAGACGGGCGATCTCGATGAGGTGATGTTCTGTGAAGCATTCCTTACCCAGCACCCGATGCAGCACGTGGGCGACAGCTTCTTCGGCGAGGACGGGCTGATCCATCCGCGTATCGTCGAGCAGATGATCTACGACGAGATCAAGCCCTATCTCCGCAAAAATCTCGCCAAAACCGTAAAGACCCTTCTGGATGCGCTGAAGCACGAGTGCTATGTAGAGCCCGTGCCCCCGGATCCCACCATAATCCACGTTGCAAACGGCACTTTGTTCGTAGACGGCATCTTCTCCATCGGAAAAAGCATCTGCCGCAACCGTCTGCCGGTGCGATACAATCCCGGCGCTCCGCCGCCGGAGCGGTGGCTGTCATTTCTGGATGAGCTTCTGTATCCGGAGGACATCCCGACCCTGCAGGAGTACATGGGCTACTGCCTAATTCCCACCACCAAAGGTCAGCGGATGCTGATGCTGGTCGGTCGCGGCGGCGAGGGTAAAAGCCGCATCGGCGTTGTGATGCACGCGCTGCTCGGAAGCAGCATGAACACCGGCAGCATCGCCAAAGTCGAGACCAACAAGTTCGCCCGTGCCGATCTGGAAAACAAGCTCGTGATGGTCGATGACGACATGAAGCTGGAGGCGCTACCCCAAACCAACATCATCAAGTCACTGGTTACGGCGGAGCTGCCGATGGATCTGGAGAAAAAGGGCGTACAGAGCTATCAAGGCACGATGTATGCCCGCCTCATCGGCTTCGGCAACGGCACCATGAAGTCCCTTTACGACCGCAGTCTCGGCTTCTTTCGCAGGCAGATCATTCTGACCACAAAGGATCGTCCGCCGGATCGCGTGGACGATCCGTTTCTGTCGGAAAAGCTGGCAGAAGAACGCGAGGGCATCTTTCTCTGGGTGTTCGAGGGTCTGCAGCGTCTGATCGCAAACGATTACCGGTTCACCGTCAGCGAGCGCAGTCAGGAAAACCTCAAGCAGAGCATCGAGGAGGGCAACAATGTCCTCATGTTCCTGCAATCGGAGGGCTATATCTCCTTCGCGGACGGTGCCGATACCGCCTCCGCCAAGCTGTACGAATTGTACAGCCTATGGTGCGAAGACAACGCGTTCCCGGCGCTGACTAAGACCGGCTTTTCCAGACAGCTCGGGCTTTTGGCAAAGGATTACGGTCTCGTCAAGCACAACAACGTCAAATACCACAATGCCCGCGTATGGGGCTATCGGAACATCCGCGCGCTTCAATGACCGCGCGTACACATGTACAGATGTACAACAAATTTCAAATCTAATTTAGGAGAAACACAAAATGAAAATCGAATCAATCACCATTCCCATCCATGCCCTTCATCCGTTCGAGGGGCATCCGTTCTATGTGAAGGATGACGCTGAAATGGAGACGCTTGTAGAAAGCGTCCGGGAATTCGGCATCCTCACGCCGCTGATCGTCCGTCCGCTGGACGGCATCGAAAACGAATATGAAGTGATCTCCGGCCACCGGAGGCTCCACGCCGCCAAGAGGGCAGGAATCCAAGAGATTCCTGCCCATGTTTATGCGCTCGACCGGGACGCAGCCGCCGTCATGCTGGTGGACAGCAATCTCCATCGGGAACGCCTGCTGCCCAGCGAAAAAGCGTTTGCCTACAAGCTGAAAATGACCGCCTTGCTCCATCAGGGGAAAACTTCTTGCCAACTTGGCAAGAAGTGGAGCGTCACCGCTGTCAGCGCCACGGCAAATGAGAGCGAACGCCAGATTTATCGCTATATCCGCCTGACCAATTTAATCCCGGAGCTGCTGCAGCTGGTGGACGAGGGCCGCATTGCGCTCACGCCTGCGGTGGCGCTCTCCTACCTGCGCGATCAGGAGCAGTATGACCTGCTGGAGACCATTGAGAGCGAGGACTGCACTCCGTCGCTCTCGCAGGCACAGCGGATGAAGCAGATCAGCGAAGAGGATTATCTCAGCATGGACGCCATCTTCCGGATCATGTCGGAACCCAAGCCCAACCAGAAAGATAAAATCGTGTTCCGCTATGACGATCTCCGCAGATTCTTCCCGAATCATAGCACACAGGAGATCCACGACACCATTCTGCGGCTGATCGAATCTGAATTTCAGCGACAGCAGAAAGCAAGGAGGGATCGAGATGCAAGATAATCGCCACATTTCTCAGAAACAGGACATTCTGAATATCCGCGAGACTGTGGAGCGCTGCAAGCTCCGCGGCATTCCTCTGAGCGAATATACGCTCCGTCGCGCCCTCAAAAGCGGCGCACTCCCCTGCCGCATCGTCGGCAGGACGTACCTGATCTCCTGGGCAAACGTAGAGCGCTGGCTCAGCTGTGAGGACGGCTGCGACAATTCGCGCATTTAAAAACCGCACAATTCACAACCGACGCCGCAGGGACTACACTGTCCCTGCGGCATCAAAAAGGAGTATTGATTATGGCATACATTGAACCAAGAAAAAACAAAAAGGGTGAAATCACCAGTTACCGGATCGTCGTCTCCGATGGCATGGATCTCGACGGAAAGCAAATCCGGCGCATTATGACATGGACGCCGACACCCGGCATGAGTCAGCATCAAATCGAAAAGGAACTGAACGCCGCCGCAGTAAAATTTGAAGAGCAGATCGAATACGGCTATCAGCTTGATTCCCAGCAGACGCTGGCGGAGTACATCGAATATGTATTGGATTTGAAGGAGCGTGCCGGCATCGCGCCGCGTACGCTGGATCGCTACCGGTCTCTGCGGACGAGGATTCTCAAGGCACTGGGGCACATGAAGCTCAGCCAGATTCGACCGCAGCACCTGAACAGCTTTTACAAGGATCTGGCACAGCCCGGTGTGCGAGATTCACCGGATAAGGCTATCGCGAAAAAGAATCTGGAAGCCGAGATCCGACGGCAGTATCGCTCCAAGGCCTCGTTTTCTCAGACGGTATCTCTCAGCGCCTCCACAGTCAACCGGGCGATCCGGCGGGAGCCGATCACGCTCGACACCGCACAGAAGATTGCAAACGGTCTGCATCAGAATTGGAAGCGCCTGTTCTCTCCCGCCAAGGACTGCGAGCCGTTGTCTGACAAAACGATTTTGGAGTACCACGGCTTTCTCTCCACGGTATTCGCGCAGGCGGAAAAGGAATTGCTGATCCCCTACAATCCCGCCGCCAAGGCCACGCCGCCGAAAGCAGAGGAGCCGGAGCGTGACTACTTTGAGCCGGAGCAGTTGGAGGCCATCCTGAAGGAGCTGGAACATGTTCCGCTGAAGTGGAAGACAATTACCTATCTGCTGATCGACACAGGCTGCCGCCGCGGCGAGATCATGGGTCTCAAATGGTCTAGCGTTGATCTGGAGGAAGGAATCATTATAATCGAACGCGCACTTTTGTATACGCCGTCCCTCGGCATCTATGAAGGGCCGACCAAAACCAGAAAGATCCGCGCCGTGCGCATTTCCAACGCGACGCTGGAGCTTCTGCGCAAGCACAAGGAGGCACAGCAGCGGCTAAAGGAAAAGAACGGCGACCGCTGGATCGAAACCGGATATGTCTTTACGGCGGACAATGGCGACCATATGACGCCGGACAGCATCACCCAGTGGCTCGCAAAATTCTCGGAGACGCATAATCTGCCGCACATCCATCCCCACGCCTTCCGTCACACCGCCGCCTCGACAATGATCGCCAGCGGAATTGACCTCGTCACAACAGCGCACGAGCTGGGGCATGCAAACGCAACGACCACCGCCACGATTTATGCCCACAGCATCGCCGTCGCGCAGGCCAAAGCCGCACAGGCGCGATCCGGCGTGTTCGATCTCATCAAACCCAAAGAAGCGCAGCCGGAGCAGGTCGATTGACCTGCTCCGGTTTCACGGTTCCGATATATCTGTTTTCACCTGTATGATTTGGGGATCAGAGGTTTCTTCCGCATAGGGAGTGGTTGAGATGTAAATATCTTCTGCCTGCAAAAGCGCTTTTTGTAAATGCACAGCATAAATCTTTGCTTCCGGAATCCAAGAAAGCGGATCGATCACATCATCAATGGTCTTGCACAGCAGCGTATACATCCTTTTGTAATCCGCCATGTCGCATCCTCCCTACACACAATTACCCGTTTTCGGGTAGAAACAGTTTAATCTGAATTATCTGCTTCTGTCAACCCGTATTCGGGTAATTCTACACAAATCTCTTGCTATCATTTTCTTAACCCAAATACGGGTAGCAGGAGGGTGTGTCATGGAGTATTCAGATTTATATGTTCAGCGGATTCGGCAGCTCTGCAGGGAGCGTGGCATTGCCATCAATAAGCTCGCCACCATGAGTGGGATCAATCAATCCACAATCGACAACATCGTTCGTGGTCTGACCAAGAATCCCCGTGCAACAACCCTGCACAAGATTGCGCTTGCCTTTGGAATGACACTATCCGAGTTTCTGGACTTTCCGGAACTGAACGAGTATTCCTTTGACGATCAAAGCGATGAATAGCACCAAATTAACACCACAATGCAGGTCTTAAAATGTCTGAAATCTTGAATATTCATTCAAAATCAATGGATTCTTGACAGCTCGCATTTCGCTTCAGCCTGTGAAACTAACACCAAATTAACACCACGAATACATTTTCTGGAAGGCCGTAGATAAAGTAAAAGTCCTGAAATCGTTGAGATTTCAGGACTTTTTGTGGTTGCGGAGACAGGACTCGAACCTGCGACCTCCGGGTTATGAGCCCGACGAGCTACCGACTGCTCCACTCCGCGATATTGGTTTCTGCCTCACAGGGCTTATATAGTGTAGCATATAAGCCCTGTGTTGTCAAGCAGAAATAATTGGAAATTTATGTAATTTCCGGTCGAAGCTTACTTTTTCTTCAGCTCGGCAAGGATATCGCCAAGCAGCTCTTCGGTCGTGGGGCCGGCGGGCTCTTCGGGCTTCTCCTCTTCCTTCTTCTCGGCAAGGCTGCGCGCCTTGTTCACGGCCTTGACAATCGCGAAGATGACGAGCGCAACGATCAGGAAGTTGATGATCGCCTGGATGAAGTTGCCGATCATGATCTGCGCATCACCGATGCCGAAGCTCAGCTTGCTGAAATCCAGACCGCCGACGATCAGGCCGATGATGGGGCCGAGCACATCGTCCACGAGAGAGCTGACGATGGACCCGAACGCGCCGCCGACGATGACGCCGACTGCCATGTCGAGCACGTTGCCCTTCATGATGAACTCTTTGAATTCGCTGACAAATTTGCTCATTGCTGTTACTCCTTCTTTCTATATTTTTGAACAAGCCGAACGGCTTATTTCGCTTTGGGAATGAGGACTTCCTTGCCGCCCATGTAGGGACGCAGGACCTCGGGGATCAGGACGCTGCCGTCGGGCTGCAGATTGTTCTCGAGGAACGCGATCAGCATACGCGGCGGGGCGACGCAGGTATTGTTCAGGGTGTGGGCGAGATAGTTCTTGCCGTCCTCACCTTTGATGCGGATGCGGAGGCGGCGTGCCTGCGCGTCGCCAAGGTTCGAGCAGGAGCAGACCTCAAAGTATTTCTGCTGGCGCGGGCTCCACGCCTCGATATCGCAGCTCTTGACCTTCAGATCCGCGAGATCGCCGGAGCAGCACTCCAGCTGGCGAACCGGGATGTCCAGGCTGCGGAAGAGCTCGACGGAGTTCTGCCAGAGCTTTTCATACCAGTACATGCTGTCCTCGGGCTTGCAGACCACAACCATCTCCTGCTTTTCGAACTGATGGATGCGGTAGACGCCGCGCTCCTCGATGCCGTGCGCGCCCTTTTCCTTGCGGAAGCACGGGCTGTAGCTCGTGAGCGTCTGCGGCAGCGCGCTCTCGGGCAGGATCTGATCGATATAGCGGCCGATCATGGAGTGCTCCGAGGTGCCGATCAGATAGAGATCCTCGCCCTCGATCTTATACATCATGGCGTCCATCTCCGGGAAGGACATGACGCCCTCCACGACGGCGCCGTGGATCAGAAACGGCGGGATCACATAGGTAAAGCCCTTATCGATCATAAAGTCGCGGGCGTAGGCCAGAACCGCCTCGTGCAGACGGGCAATGTCGCCCATCAGATAATAGAAGCCGTTGCCGGAGACGCGGCGGGCGGCGTCAAGATCGATGCCGTCAAAGGACTCCATGATCTCGGTGTGGTACGGGATCGGGAAGTCGGGCACGACTGCCTCGCCGAAGCGCTGCACCTCTACGTTGTGGCTGTCGTCCGGGCCGATCGGCACGGAATCATCGATAATCTGTGGAATACGCATCATGATGTCGCAAATCTTCGCGTTGAGCGCTTCCTCTTCCTTTTCCAGCTCCGCCAGACGCTCCGCCTGCGCGTTGACCTGCGCCTTGATGGCCTCGACCTCCTCCAGCTTGGAGGGGTCCTTCTTGGCCTGACCCATCAGCTTGCCGATCTGCTTGGATAGACTGTTGCGCTGCGCGCGCAGATTCGACGCCTCGTTGATCGCGGCGCGGTTGGCCTTGTCCAGCTCCAGAACCTCATCCACGAGGGGCAGCTTCTCGTCCTGGAACTTCTTTTTGATATTCTCCCGAACGAGGTCGGGATTTTCGCGGATCAGTCGAATATCAATCATGGTGTTGCTTCGTCTCCTCTATATTAGAATAGTATCGTTTTATTTTGCGTATTTTCGTGCGAGCTTCGGAAGCTGCTTGAGCGCGTCGAGCAGCGCCTCGCGGTCGTCTGCGTCGTAAAATTCCAACTCGATGCGGCCGCCCTTGCGCCCCTGCGTCATGCGGACGCGGCGTCCGAGCGCCTGCTCCAGCTCGCGCGCGCATTCGCCGAGGTAATCCACGGCGGGCGCCTTCTCTTTTTTGACGGATTTCTTTTCTTTCAAAAGCTCCGCCGCGAGCGATTCGGTTCTGCGGACGGAGAGCTCCTTTGCAATGACGGTATTGGCCGCTTCGAGCTGCAGCTCCGCATCCTCCAGCGGCAGCAGCGCGCGGGCGTGCCCGGCGGAGAGCATTCCGGTCTCGACGAGCTCGCGCACGGGCTCGCTCAGGCTGAGCAGCCGCATGGCGTTTGCAACGGCGGGGCGGGAGCGCCCGACGGTTTTCGCAACGGCGTCCTGCGTCAGGCCGTATTCATTTTGCAGCGTCTGATAGCCCAGCGCCTCTTCGATCGGGTTTAAGTCCTCGCGCTGGAGGTTTTCGACCAGCGCCATCTCCATGGCCTTTTGCTCGTCCGCCGTGATGATATGCACGGGGACGGTGTCGAGCCCAGCCTTTCTCGAGGCGCGCCAGCGGCGCTCGCCGGCAATGATCTGGTAATATCCGCTCTCGAGCGGACGCACGGTAATCGGCTGGATGAGCCCGTGCTTTTCAATGGACTCACTCAGATCCAGCAGCGCCTGCTCATCAAAGTGCTTGCGCGGCTGATCGGCCCGCGGCTCGATCTTTTCAATCGGCAGTTCCGTGATCTCGGCATTTTCGGCTTCCGGCGCGTTGATCTCCTCGCCGAAGAGGGCGTCCAGGCCCATGCCCAGTCCTTTTTTCTTATCTTTCGCCATCTGCTTCCTCCGCTTTGGCTTTTTCTTTCTTCGCCTTTTCGGCGGCCTTTTCCTCGCGCTTGAGCATCTCCGACGCCAGGTGGAGATAGGCGCGGGAGCCCTTGGATTCCTTGTCGTATGCGATTGCGGGCTTTCGGTGGCTCGGCGCCTCGGACAGGCGCACGTTGCGCGGGATCATGGTCTTATAGACCTTTTTGCCGAAAAACCGCCGCACTTCGGTGACGACTTGATCGGAGAGCTTGGTTCTGCCGTCATACATGGTCATGACGATGCCCTCAATCCCGAGTTCAGGATTGAGGCCGCGATTGCACATCTTGATACTGCGCACCAAATCGGCAATTCCCTCGAGCGCATAATACTCGCACTGCACCGGAATCAGCACGCCGGTCGCGCAGGTGAGTGCGTTGATCGTGAGCAGCTCCAGAGACGGCGGGCAGTCGATGAATATGTAGTCGTACTGAGGTGCGACTTCAGCGATCGCGGTCTTCATGACAAACTCTCGCCTCGGCACGTTGACGAGCTCCACCGAGCAGCCGGACAGGTTCACGTTCGCTGGGAGCACATCGCCCCATTTCGTCGGACGAATGCAGTCCGCCGCCGCCGCGCCGTTGATCATCATATCATAGCAGTTGGGTGTGCTCTGCTTGTCCACACCCATGCCGGAGGTGCTGTTGCCCTGCGGGTCACAGTCCACCAGCAGCACGCGCTTTCCGCGTTTGGTCATGGCACACGTCAGGTTGACACAGGTCGTCGTCTTACCCACGCCGCCTTTCTGGTTCGCCACGGCAATGATTTTGGTCATGGTAATCTCCTGTTGTGTGATTGTCATTCATTATATCAGCATGTCCCATTTTTTGCAATATGATGTTTCGTTTGTGAATGTTTCACGTGGAACATCGTCAGAGCAAACTCTCTCCATTTCGACGTCTGCACATCCGCTTTTTCTCTCCGCAGCAAAGTCAATCGCTTTGCTGCGGTTTGACAGGTCGGTGTTTCACGTGAAACACTATCATCAGGAAAGGAGAAGATCGAGATCTGCAATGGAGAGCTCCGGCTGCAGAGCCAGATTGACGGCGTAGGCGACGACCTTGGAAAAATCCCGTACGATCATATCGATATCGCGCGGCGTGATGAAAAGCCCCTGCACGTTGGCCGCATCGCTGACGACCCCGGCGTCCATGACGGTCGGAACGCCGACGGCCGCGACCGGGACGCCGAGGCTTTCCCGATCGAACGCGGCGCGGTCGTTGCCGACGCCGGAGCCGGGCACGATGCCGGCGTCTGTGATCTGCACCGTGCGGCACAGGCGCTCCGACTCCGAGCAGGCGAGCGCATCGATCGCGACGACAGCGTCCGCACGGACATGCGCGCAGAGGGTCTTCACCATTTCCGCAGATTCGATGCCTGTCATGCCGAGAACGCCGGGCGCAAGCACAGAGACGCCGCGCATATAAGAAAACTGCTCCGGGAGCTGCGCGCGCAGGTGGCGCGTTGCCAGAATCTGCTCCGCCGCCTCCGGTCCGATCGCGTCCGGCGTGATCGCCCGATTGCCGAGTCCCGCGACAAAGACGGTCGCGTCGGGAGAGAGCGGCAGCGTTTCACGCAGCAGAGACGCCAACGCAGCTGCCGCGCGTCCAAACGCGTCGTCCTCCCGCCGCAGAACCGGCTCGAGCGAAACCGAGTGATAGACGCCTTTTGGTTTACATAACTTATCTGACGCTTCGTCAGACGTAATCCTTACCGTTGTGACGGCAAAGCCCTCCAGGTCTCGCTCCTCTGCGGTGACGCCGGGAAGCTCTCCGTCTGCCAGATGCAGGGATCTCGCCTCGACGGCAAGGTCGGTCCGAACCGGTTTTTTCATGTGTGATTCCTCCATTTTTGCCAGTTTGAGCACATCATCTTGTGTTCAGTTTTTCCAGCAAACACAAGCGTATTCAAAAACGCAAAAAAATGAAAAAAACACTTGATTTTTCAGCTGTTTGATGATAGTATTAGCAAATGCAGAATACTGCCAGGTCAGAAATTGACTGTAATCTATTTATAGGAGGTGGCGATTAGGAATGCCGAACATCAAGTCTGTGATGAAAAATGACATCAAGTCCAAGCGTCAGAATCTGATCAACAAGGCCGCGAAGTCGGCGCTGAAAACGGATCTGAAGAAGTTTGACGCAGCTGTTGCCGCGGGCGATCACGACGCAGCCGTCAGTACCTATAAAGTTGCTGTCAAGGCCGTTGACCGCGCAGCATCCAAGGGTCTGATTCACAAGAACAAGGCCGCGCACCGCAAATCCGCGATGGCGCAGAAGATGAACCAGCTTGGCTGATCACGGAAATACAAGGCATGACCGAACTGGCCATGCCTTTTTTCGTTTAAGAAACCGTTGAACGGGTCGCCGCACGCAGCTTGGCGTAATCTTTTCCCCCTGATTTCATCTCAAAATTTAGAAATACACAAAGTATTCCTTCAATTTCTCGATTTCATCAGGCGAAAAACCTGCTCGCCAATCTGCATACATCGCCCCATTCAGCGCTTTCTTTACTATTCAGAAACAGGTGCATGGATAAATGAAGAAAAAACTCATGCTCATCATCAATCCCGTTGCCGGCAAAGCGAGGTACAAGGTCGGCTTCGGAGACGTGATGCGCATCTTAAACGAGGGCGGATTCCGCACGACGGTGTTTTTCACCGAGGCGCGCGGTGACGCGACTCGTTTTGCCGCGGAGTTTGCTCCGCAGTTTGATACGATTGCCTGCATCGGCGGCGACGGCACGCTCAGCGAGGTCATGTCCGGGCTCATGGCGGTGCCGAAGGAGCAGCGCCCGCCCCTCGGCTATATCCCGATGGGCAGCACGAACGACGTCGCCTCCACGCTGGGTCTGCCGAAGGACGCGACGGATGCCGCCTGGCGGATTACGCACGGCGAGATCATCCCGTTCGACGTGGGCAGCTTCGGCGGCGGTAGCTTCTTTACCTATGTCGCGGCGTTCGGCGCGTTCACGGACGTGAGCTATGAGACGCCGCAGAATGAAAAGGCCGCGCTCGGTCATCTGGCCTACATTCTGGAGGGCATCTCGCAGCTGCCCCGGCAGCTCAAGCCCACCCACGCGCGCATCACAACCGCCGAGGGCGTCTGCGTCGAGGGCGATTTCCTCTATGGCGGCGCCTCCAACTCCACGAGCGTGGCGGGACTGGTAAAGCTCAACAAAGACCTCGTGAGCCTCTCCGACGGCATGTTTGAGGCGCTTCTGATCCGCAATCCGAAGAATATTGCGGAGTTCAGCCGGATTGTCACGAGCGTTCTGGGGCAGAATTTCAACAATGAGCATGTGCAGCTGCTCCAGTCCAGAGAGCTGAAATTTGAATTTGATAAGCCGGTTGCGTGGACGCGCGACGGCGAGGCCGGCGGGGAAGTGCAGGAGGTCATCCTCCGCAACAACCATTCTGCCGTAAACATCATCGCATAATATCACAGGAGGTTTCATTATGAACAGACAGCGTATCGCCGGTATCTTTGCCGATCCGCAGGCCTTTGACGGCAGGGAACTGACCGTCTGCGGCTGGGCGCGCACCACCCGCGACATGAAAAACTTCGGCTTCATCGAGCTCAACGACGGCAGCACGGTCAAAAGCCTGCAGGTCGTCATGGAGCGCGACAAGCTCTCCAATTATGACGAGATCGCGCGCCAGAACGTCGGCGCCGCTTTCATCGTCAAGGGCATCCTCGTCCTGACGCCCGAGGCAAAGCAGCCGTTTGAGCTCAAGGCCACCGAGATCGCGGTAGAGGGCGTCTCCGCGCCGGACTATCCGCTGCAGAAAAAACGCCACAGCGTGGAGTTTTTGCGCACGATCCAGCATCTGCGCCCGCGCACGAACCTCTTTAACGCGACGTTCCGCGTCCGCAGCGTGGCGGCGCAGGCCGTGCATGAATTTTTCAAAAAGCGCGGCTTTGTGTATGTGAACACGCCCATCATCACCGGCTCCGACGCCGAGGGCGCGGGCGAGATGTTCCGCGTCACGACGCTGGATCTCGAAAACCTGCCCCGCACCGAGGACGGCAAGGTGGACTACTCCAAGGACTTCTTCGGCAAGAGCACGAACCTGACCGTCTCCGGCCAGCTCAACGCCGAAAACTTCGCCCTCGCGTTCGGCGACGTGTACACGTTCGGCCCCACGTTCCGTGCCGAGAACTCCAACACCCAGCGCCACGCAGCGGAATTCTGGATGATCGAGCCCGAGATGGCGTTCGCCGATCTCGACGACGACCTCGAGTGCATGGAGAGCATGGTGAAGTATATCATCAACACCGTGCTGAAGCGCTGCCCGAACGAGATGGAGTTTTTCAACTCCTTTGTGGATAAGGGACTGCTTGACCGGCTTCACAACGTCGTGGACAACGAATTCGGCCGCATCACCTATACCGAGGCCATCGATAAGCTCCTCCAGAGCGGCAAGAAGTTCGATTACCCGGTCAAGTGGGGCATCGACCTGCAGACCGAGCACGAGCGCTATCTGACGGAAGAGATCTTCGGCCGTCCGGTGTTCGTCACGGACTATCCGAAAGAGATCAAGCCGTTCTATATGCGCTTAAACGACGACAACAAGACCGTCGCCGCGGCGGACTGCCTCGTTCCCGGCATCGGCGAGATCATCGGCGGCAGCCAGCGTGAGGAGCGCTACGACGTGCTGCTCAAGCGCATCCAAGAGCTCGGCATGAAGGAAGAGGACTACTGGTGGTACCTCGACCTGCGCAAATACGGCTCGGTGCGCCACGCGGGCTTCGGCCTCGGCTTCGAGCGCATGGTCATGTACCTCACGGGCGTGAGCAACATCCGCGACGTGGAGCTGCATCCCAGAACCGTCGGCAATGCGGACTTCTAATCTGATAAAGATACGGCAACAGCGCCTTTCCGGATTCGGAAAGGCGCTGTTTACGTTTCGCTGTTATTTCTTGTGGATCGCTTTCATACGCAGGCTGTGGTCGAGGATGCGCTTGCGGATGCGGAGGTTCTTCGGCGTGACCTCCAGAAGCTCGTCGTCAGCGAGGAACTCCAGGCACTGCTCCAGGCTGAGCTGGCGCGGCGGAACGAGACGCAGCGCCTCGTCGCTGCCGGCGGCGCGCATGTTCGTCAGCTGCTTTTTCTTGCAGACGTTGACGGAGATGTCCTCGGCCTTCGGGCAGACGCCCACGACCATGCCCTCATACACGGGCACGCCCGGTCCGATGAAGAGCTGTCCGCGCTCCTGCGCGTTGAACAGGCCGTACGTCACGCTCTCGCCGGTCTCGAACGCCACGAGCGAGCCCGTGCTGCGGCGCTGGAGATCGCCCTTGTAGGGCGCGTAGGAATCAAAGACGGAGGCCATGATGCCCTCGCCCTTGGTGTCAGTGAGAAATTCGTTGCGGTAGCCGAAGAGGCCGCGGCTCGGCACGAGGAACGTCACGCGCGTGCGCTTGCCGATGGGCAACATCTCCTGCAGCTCGCCGCGGCGGGCGGAGACCTTTTCGATCACGGCGCCGACAGACTCGGTCGGCACGTCTGCGACCAGGCGCTCAATGGGCTCGCACTGCTTGCCGTCGATCGTCTGATACAGCACGCGCGGGGGAGAGACCTGGAACTCATAGCCCTCGCGGCGCATCGTCTCGATGAGGATGGAGAGGCTCATTTCGCCGCGTCCGGCAACGTTGAAGGAGTCCGTCGCGTTCTCGATCTCGGTCACGCGCAGGCTCACGTCCTTGAGCGTTTCGCGCATGAGGCGGTCGCGGATCTGGCGGCTCGTGACAAACTTGCCCTCGCGTCCGGCGAAGGGGCCGTCGTTGACGGAGAACGTCATTTCCAGCGTCGGGGCGCTGATCTTCACGAATTCGATGGGCTCCACGCAGTCGGTCGCGCAGATCGTGTCGCCGATCGTGATATCGCCGATGCCGGACATGGCGATGATGTTGCCGGCGGAGGCCTCGGTGACGGGCACGCGGTTCAGACCCTCGAACTGATACATGCTCACGGCCTTGGCCTTTTTCGGCGCGGCCTCGGGCGCGTGATAGTTGCAGACGGCAATCTCCTGATTCTGCCGGATCGTGCCGCGCTCGATGCGGCCGATGGCGATGCGGCCGACGAATTCATTATAATCAATGGAGCTGACCAGCATCTGGAACGGGGCCTCGGTGTCCATTTCGGGCTCGGGGATGTAGTCCAGAATCGTGTCAAACAGCGGGCGCAGGTCGGTGCCCTCCACCTCGGGGGAATAGCTCGCCGTGCCGTTTCTGCCGGAGCAGAAGAGCATCGGGGAGTCGAGCTGCTCGTCTGTGGCGTCGAGATCCATGAGGAGCTCCAGCACCTCGTCGATGACCTCGTGGATGCGCTGGTCGGGGCGGTCGATCTTGTTGACGACCACGATCACGCGGTGCCCGAGCTCCAGCGCCTTGGAGAGCACGAAGCGCGTCTGCGGCATGGGGCCCTCGGCAGCGTCCACGAGCAGGATGACGCCGTTGACCATCTTCAGCACGCGCTCCACCTCGCCGCCGAAATCGGCGTGGCCCGGGGTGTCGACGATGTTGATCTTTGTGTCGCCGTAGCGGACGGCGGTGTTCTTGGCAAGGATCGTGATGCCGCGCTCGCGCTCCAGGTCGTTGGAGTCCATGACGCGGTCTACGACCTCCTGATTTTCACGGTAGACGCCGCTCTGCTTGAGCATCTCGTCCACGAGCGTGGTTTTGCCGTGGTCGACGTGGGCGATGATCGCGACGTTTCTCAGCTTGTCCATTGGAATCACTCTTTCATATTAAATAACAATATTCTTCACACAAACGTGTATTGTAGCATTAGTTTCCTGATATTGCAACACTTTTTCGGCTTTACAATCCTTCTTTCCCATGATAAAATGTTGCGTACATTTTGAAGGAGTAGTTTTTTATGCAGGATTCCGGTTTTTTTGCGCTCATCAGCCGCATGAAATACATCGCCCGCTGGGGGCTTATGCGCAACGCAATCCCCGAAAACGTGCAGGAGCACAGCCATGAGGTCGCGGTGTTCGCCCACGCGCTGGGCGTCATCTCCCGCGACATACTGGGCAAGGACTGCGACGTGAACGCCCTTGTGACGCAGGCGCTTTTCCACGACGCCTCCGAGATCTTCACGGGCGACCTCCCCACGCCGATCAAATACCACAACAAGGAAATCACCCGCGCCTATCACGAGGTGGAGCACCTGGCGGTGGAAAAGCTCATCGCCATGCTGCCCGATGAGATGAAGGGCGCCTACCGCGAAGCCATGACGGAGTCCCCGCTCGTGAAAGCGGCGGACAAGCTCAGTGCCTACGTCAAGTGCATCGCCGAGCGCCGCGCGGGAAACGACGAGTTTCTCGCCGCCGAAAAGCAGACGCGCGCCGCGCTCGAGCGCATGGCGCTGCCGGAGGTGGACTATTTTCTGAAGCACTTCATCGGCGCGTTTGAAAAGTCTCTCGACGAATTTGATATGATGTAAAAGGAGTTGTCTGTATGCGTGCCATCGTCACCGTCATCGGAAAGGACAAGGTCGGCATCATCGCGAGCGTCTGCAACCTGCTGGCGCACTACGGCGTGAACGTGCTCGATATCAGCCAGACCGTGCTGCAGGAATACTTCACCATGATCATGCTCGTGGACGCCTCCGCGTGCTCCGTGCCGTTTGCGGAGCTGTCCAGGGCGCTTGACGCCGACGGACAGAAGCAGGGACTTCAGATCCGCGCCCAGCGGGAAGAAGTGTTCAACGCCATGCACAGAATCTGAGGCGCCGCCATGATCCAGAGAAACGAGATTTTACAGACGATCGAGATGATCGACCAGCAGCATCTGGATATCCGCACGATCACGATGGGCATTTCGCTGCTCGACTGCGCGGACACGGACATCGGCAGGAGCTGCACGAAGGTCTATGACAAGATCTGCCGCCTCGCGGGGAATCTGGTAAAGACCGGCGAGGACATTGAGGCCGAGTTCGGCATCCCGATCGTGAACAAGCGCGTCTCCGTCACGCCCATCGCCCTCGTCGGCGCGGCTACCGGGGCAAAGAGCTATGTGCCGTACGCAGAGGCGCTGGATCGAGCGGCCAAGCAAATCGGCGTCAACTTTCTGGGCGGCTTTTCCGCCCTTGTGCAAAAGGGCATGACGGAATCCGACCGTGTGCTCATCTCCTCCATCCCGGAGGCGCTTTCCGAGACGGACTTTGTCTGCTCGAGCGTGAACGTGGGCTCGACCCGCGCGGGGATCAACATGGACGCCGTCGCCGAGATGGGAAGGGTCATCCGGCGCGCCGCCGGGCTCACCGCCGATCAGGGCGGCATGGCCTGCGCCAAGCTCGTTGTGTTCTGCAACGCCGTGGAGGATAATCCGTTCATGGCGGGCGCGTTCCACGGCGTGGGCGAGCCGGAGTGTGAGATCCATGTCGGCGTCTCGGGTCCCGGCGTTGTGGAGCACGCGCTGAAGGCCGTGCGCGGCCAGAGCTTTGACGTCGCGGCCGAGACCATCAAAAAGACGGCCTTTCGCATCACGCGCATGGGTCAGCTCGTCGCGCAGGAGGCTGCCCACCGGCTGGACGTGCCGTTCGGCATCGTCGATCTCTCCCTCGCGCCGACGCCCGCCGTGGGCGACAGCGTTGCGGCGATTCTGGAGGAGCTGGGACTCGAATCCGTCGGCGCGCCCGGCACGACGGCGGCGCTCGCCATGCTCAACGACGCCGTAAAAAAGGGCGGCGTGATGGCGTCGAGCCACGTCGGCGGACTCTCCGGCGCGTTTATCCCCGTCTCCGAGGACGCCGGTATGATTGCGGCGGCAGAGAACGGAAAACTCACACTGGAAAAGCTCGAGGCCATGACCTGCGTTTGCTCCGTCGGACTCGATATGATCGCCGTCCCCGGCGATACCCCCGCCGAGACGATCTCCGCCGTGATCGCGGACGAGTGCGCCATCGGCATGGTGAACAACAAGACCACCGCCGTGCGCATCATCCCCGCGCCGGGCAAAACCGTCGGCGACCGCGTGGACTTCGGGGGTCTGCTCGGCACCGCGCCCGTCATGCCGGTGAATACCTGCAGCCCGGCAGAGTTTATCGCCCGAGGCGGACGTATTCCCGCGCCGCTTCATTCACTCAAGAATTAAGGAGAATCCACATGATACAGGAAAAAATGGACCGCATCAGCGCTCTGACGCGCATCTCCCGCGAGCGGGAGCTTACCCAGGAGGAAAAGGTCGAGCGCCAGGCGCTGCGCGAGGAATATCTCGCCGAGTGGCGGCGCGGCACGATCGAGACGCTCGAAAGCCTCCGCATCGAAAATCCGGACGGCACGATCGTCCCGCTGAAAAAGAAAAAGCAGTAAAAAAGAGGAAAGGTACTTGTACCTTTCCTCTTTTTGTGTCAATGAAACCAGTGGAAAACGTCGATCTTATCCCAGAAGGTCTCCGGCTTCGTGAAGAGCTTTTGCACGTCGAGATGTTCAAAGCCCTCGGCCCATTCCACCTTGGCGTCGTGGATCCAGGCGTGCGCAAGCGTCGTGTAGGTCGCCTGTGCCGCGTCGGACCGCAGGGTATAGGGCGTGCCGTCGGCGTTGAAGTCCATCACATCATCGCCCGTCGTGGGCAGGCGCAGAATCACATGATACCCGTAGGCCGATTCGACCGGCTCCGGCGAGACCTCATAGGGCTGCAGCGCCGCGGAAGCTGCCTCGAACGCCGCGTCCATCTGCCCGGAGGTGAAGCAGTAGCCGTTCGGGTACTGCGCCACGCCGGGGTCTTCGTTGTATTCACTCGCGTAGCGGTCAAACTCCGACAGCAGCGTGTTGGGATCGTCGATGGCGCGAAGCCGCTCGATGATGCGCACTGCCTGCGTGTGCTTCTGCGCTTTCACATCGTCCGGCAGGGGCGCGTTGTTTTCGTCCACGGTGCTGAGCAGGATGTGCTTGACGGTCATGCAGCCGTTTTGCGCGATATAGTCCTGCAACTGCTCATCCGGGAGCTTTTCCCCGTCCGCGCCGAAGAGCTCCTGATACAGCAGCAGATAGAGATACGAAACGCCTGCCTGATCGCGCAGGACGTCCTCGTCCAGATAATAGCCCTTCAGCGCGGCGGCGCGGCCCTCTCCCTCTGGGATGCTCAGGCTCTGCATCGTATCCGCGAGCGACTTTTCCACATAGGCCTCGCCCTCTTCGCCGAGCTCCAGCCCGTAGTCCGCCGCCTTGACCTTGAGCGAATGGATCTGCTTTTCCTTTTCCAGCACCGTCTGCAAAAGCGTCTCGGCGTACGTTTCGCCGGACGCCGCGTCCGGCACGGCGTTCCAGTCTTCGATCGCCGTCACGCCCGCCCCGTCTGCGAGATCCTTTGCCGCGGAGCAGAGCCAGAACGCAAACTCATTCCAGCGCACCTCGGAGCCGTCGATCGTCATCACGACGGTGTCCGGCGCGTAGGCGGCAAGGGCGTACTGTCCGGGATCAGTCGATGCGGAAGCGTCCTGCTCAGCGCACCCGGAGAGCGCGCCGACGGAGAGGAAACATGCGAGGAAAAGCGTCAGGATTCGTCTCATGAAAGCTCCTTTTCAAGCGTTCGCGGGGGTTTTTCCGGTGGAGGCCCACGCGGCAATGAAGTCGCGCGCTTCTTCGATGACGCGCTTGCGGTTTTTGAGCTTCAGCGTCACGCCGGGCTTCGCGCCCGCGTCCACGCGCAGCCGGCCCTTGAACTGCGGCTGGGCATACAGCGCCGACACACGCTCGAGATCGAAGTCGTCGAGCAGAAAGCGCAGCGCGCCGTTTTTCTGCGAGATGTCCGTCACGCCGACGGCGCCCGCCTCACCGCGCAGCAGCGCCACCTGCACGAGACTGTGCACCTGCGGCGGGGGATCGCCGAAGCGGTCGATGATCTCGTCCATCAGGTCGTCGGCCTCTTCCTCCGTGCGCACGAGCGCGATGCGGCGGTAGAGGTCCATGCGCTGCTCCTGCGCGGGGACATAGGATTCCGGGATATTCGCCGAGACCGCGAGATCGGCGGCGCACTCGGCCTTTTTCACGGGCTTTTCGCCGCGCTCCTCGAGCACGGCCTCCTCCAGCAGCTTCAGATACATGTCATAGCCGACGTCGATGAGCGAGCCGCTCTGGTCCGCGCCGAGGAGGTTGCCCGCGCCGCGGATCTCCAGATCGCGCATGGCAATCCGGAAGCCGGAGTTAAACTCCGCAAATTCGCGGATCGCCGCGAGGCGCTTTTCCGCCGTCTCATTTAAGACCTTGCCGCGCCGGAACGTCAGATACGCGCTCGCGCGGCGGTTGGAGCGGCCGACGCGCCCGCGCAGCTGGTGCAGCTGGGCGAGGCCCATCTTGTCCGCGTCCTCGATGATGAGGGTGTTCACGTTCGGAATGTCGATGCCGGTCTCGATGATCGTCGTGCACACGAGCACCTGCGTCCTGCCCGCGGCGAGATCCGTCATCGCGGTGGAGAGCTCCTCCTCCGACATGCGGCCGTGCGCCACGCCGATGGACACGCCGTCGAGCATCTGCATGAGCTTTGCCGCCGTGCGCTCGATGTTGTCGATGCGGTTGTGCAGGTAATAGACCTGTCCGCCTCGCTGCAGCTCGCGCCGCATCGCGTCCACGAGCACGTTCCAGTCGTGCTCCATCACGAAGGTCTGCACCGGCATGCGGTCGTGCGGCGGCTCTTCGAGCGTGGACATGTCGCGGATGCCCGAGAGCGCCATGTTCAGCGTGCGCGGGATGGGCGTCGCCGAGAGCGTCAGCACGTCCACGTCCTTTCTCAGCTCCTTGATGTGCTCCTTGTGCGCCACGCCGAAGCGCTGCTCCTCGTCCACGACGAGCAGACCCAGGTTTTTAAATGTTACGTTCTTTTGCAGGAGTTTATGCGTGCCGATCACCACATCGCACGCGCCGCTCGCCATTTCGGCAAGGACCGCTTTGTTCTGCGCCGGCGTGCTGAAGCGCGACAGCATGCGGATCTCCACCGGGAAGCCGAAAAAGCGCTGCGTCGCGGTGTTGAAATGCTGCTGCGCCAGCACCGTTGTCGGAACTAAGATCGCCGCCTGCTTGCCGTCGAGCACGCATTTCATCACGGCGCGCAGGGCGACCTCGGTCTTGCCGTAGCCGACGTCGCCGCAGAGCAGGCGGTCCATCGGCACGGGGCGCTCCATGTCCTGCTTGATCTCGCGGATGCAGCGGAGCTGATCCTCGGTCTCCAGATAGCCGAAGCGCGCCTCAAACTCCGTCTGCCACGGCGTGTCTGGCAGAAACGCGTGTCCCTCGGTCTTCGCGCGCGCGGCATAGAGCGCCGTGAGCTCGCGCGCGAGATCCTTCGCCTTGGCCTTGGCGCGGCTTTTCGTGCGCGACCAGTCCGCGCCGCCCATCTTGGAGAGCTTCACGGGGTGATCCTCGCCCGCGCCGATGTATTTCGACACCATGTCGAGCTGCGTTGCCGGAACATAGAGACTGTCCGTCCCGGCAAAGCTGATTTTGATATAGTCCTTTACCGTGCCGTCCACCGACATCTGCACGATGCCCGCGAACCGCCCGATGCCGTGGATTTCATGCACGACGAGATCGCCCACGGTGAGATCCGTGTAGCTCTGGAGCTTTTCGCGGTCCGAGCGCGCCTTGCGCCGCCGGCGCTGCATGCCGGAGGCAGCGATCTGCGTGTCTGTCAGAATCGCGAGTCTGCCGTGCGGATATTCCACACCGGATGAGAGACTGCCCGGCGTGATGACGCACTGCCCGGGCGCCGGCAGAGTCTTCGGGTGCTCCAGCGCATGCGCGCTGACGCCGCGGTCGCGCAGCACGTTTTCCAGCAGCTCCGCGCGCCGCTTGTCGCCCGCGAGCACGACCACGCGAAAGTCCATCGAGAGATAGTGCGCGATGTCGCCCGCCGCCGTCTGCACGCTGCCGCCGTAGCTCGGCAGCTGCTTTGCCACGATGCCGCAAACGGCCTTGGGATCGACGGGGTAGCGCCCGAGCGTGAAGCTGTCGGCGTAAAAGAGCGCGTAGTCCGCAATCTTTCGGACCGTATCGCTCCACGGACGATAGAACTGATCCGCCCGCGCCGCGAGCGTGCCGTTTGCCGTCAGCTGCGCCACGTCCTCGCCGAGGAGCTTGGCGTACTCCTTCGCGCGGTCGGCGCAGCGCCCCGGCTGATCGAGCAGCACGATGGCGTCCGGCGCAAGATAATCCAGCGCTGTGGAAAACTCGGAATAGATGACGCCCATGTAGCGATCCGCCGCCGGAAGCGATCCGCCGCCGGAGAGCCGCTCGCCGTCGGCGCGCAGGGTATTGGCCAGAGCCGTCGCCACGGGCGCGTTTTTGCGCTTGGCAGCGCGTTCCGAGAGCGCCGTGAGTTTTTCCCCGAGGGCGGCCGTCCCGCCGGGATAGAGCGTTGTGAGCGTTTCTGCGGCGGGCAGGATGCGGCAGCGGGGGAGACTGTCCGTGCGGCGCTGGCTCTCGATGTCAAAGCGGGACATGGAATCAATGTCGTCGCCCCAGAATTCGATGCGGATCGGCGCGAGGTCGGCGGGGGAGAAGAGATCCAGAATCCCGCCGCGGCGCGAAAACTGTCCCGGTCCCTCAACCTGCTGCGTGCGCACATAGCCGCAGCGCAAAAGCGCGTCCTCCACATCCTCGGGCGGCACGCTTCCACCGTCGGCGACCTCGAAGGACACCTGCCGCAGCTTTTCAGGCGGGATCGCGCGCTGCAAAAGCCCCGCCACCGTCGCGACCACGACGGGCGCCTCATTCGTCAGAAGCGCGTGCAGGGCGCGCAGACGCCTCTGCTCGGTCTGACGGGAGACGCTCTCCGCCGTGTAGAACGTATAGTCACGCGCCGGGAGCAGCGGTACCTCGCGCTCCAGAAGCGCGGCTGCGTCCCGCGCAAAGACCTCCGCCGCCGCGTCGTCCGCGCACACCACGAGCACGCTCTGCTCCGTCGTGCGCGCGAGCACCGCCGCCAGCTGCGCGCGGGAGGCCGCGGGGAGTCCCGAAAACAGCGCCGGAAGCCGTCCGCCCTCCAAAAGCTCCCGCAGCGCGGGCGCCTCTGGCGCATGAAACAGCTCTGACGCCTCGAATGCGGTCAGCATTCCGATCACCTGCCTTTGTTTTTTTGCGTTGAAACTAGATTATATCATAACCATACAAAAAAGCAAACGAAAAAGGAGATTCCTTCCCTATACATATTTAATATTTAATATTGCTTTTCCACATAGAATCTGATATAATTATTTGGTCATACTATATGCTTTTTCAAGGGGGTCAGACAGATTTGAATTCCCTCAACGAGATCTGGCAGAGCGTCATGGACCTCATCTCCGGTGAGCTGACGCAGACTGCCGTGAAAACCTGGTTTTCCGACTGCACGCCGGTCGAGATTTCCAATAACGTTCTTGTCATCCACACGACGAGCGACTTCAAGCGCGATATCATCCACACCCGCTTTGAAGAGCTGATCTGCGGCGCGCTGTATGAGCTGTTCTCCGCGCCGTTTGAGCTGAAGATCCTCGCCGGGGACGATGAGCTGATCGAATATAAGGAAAAAAAGCCCTCGTCCGACGACATGCCGGAGCTCGAGGTCTATACGTTTGACCGCTTTGTGGTCGGCCCGTCGAACAAATTTGCCCATGCGGCGGCGATCGGCGCGGCGCACAACCCCGGCAAGGTCTATAACCCGCTGTTTATCTACGGAAACTCCGGCCTCGGCAAGACGCATCTGCTGCTCGCCATCGGCCAGTATATCCGCGAAAACAACCCCAACGCCGTGATTGTCTACGTCAAGGCCGAGGACTTCATGAACCAGCTGATCCGCTCCATTCAGATCGGCGCGATGGAGGCATTTCGTCAGAAGTACCGCTACGCCGACCTCTTTCTGATGGACGACGTGCAGTTCATCGCCGGCAAGGACTCCACGCAGGAGGAATTTTTCCACACGTTCAACACGCTCTATGAGGCCGGCAAGCAGATCGTCATCACGTCTGATCGCCCGCCGATGGAGATGAACAAGCTCGACGACCGTCTGCGCACCCGCTTTGAGGGCGGCGTGATGGCGGACGTCGCCCCGCCGGATTTGGAAACGCGCATGGCGATCATCCGCAACAAGGCCGCGCAGTTCGGCATGATCCTCTCCGACGAGGTCATCAGCTACATTGCCGAGAACATCACCTCGAACGTCCGCCAGCTGGAGGGCGTCGTCAAGCGCCTGACCGCCTATCACGACATTCTCGACTCCACCATCACGGTCGAATCCGTCAAGCGCGCGATCAAGGACGTCATCCGCACCGGCATCTATATCCCCACGCCCGACGTCATCATTGAGGAGACCGCCCGGTACTACGGTCAGACCGCCGACGATCTCAGAGGCCAGCGCCGCAGCAAGACGACCGCCATGGCGCGTCAGGTTTCGATGTATCTCATGCGCAATCTCACAAACCTCTCGCTCAACGCCATCGGCGCCGAATACGGCGACCGCAACCATGCCACGGTTTTAAGTTCCATCCGCAAGGTCGAGGATCTCCTGAAAACCGACCCCAAGATGCCCGGCACGGTGCAGGATATCATGAGCAACATCAACTCCAAAAACTGAGCTCTTTTTCCACAAAGTTTTCCTTTTCAACAGTGGAAAACCTGTGGATGAAAAATTGGCAAAAATTAGGCTGTTTAAACCCGGAAAAACTCTCCACAACTTTCTCAACCTCGATTTTTCTGTGATTTCAAAGGGTTTTTCCACTTTTCCACAATTTTTTCATCACTACTATTACTACGAATTTTTAAATATTTCTTTCTTCGTAAGAAGTTTTGATTCTTTTTTTCGGGAGGATGCACCAATGAAATTTTCTTGTGAAAAATCCGCGCTGCAGACAGCAGCCCTTTCCGCAGCCAGAGCTGCCGCAGGCAAAAGCCCCGTGACAGCGCTCGAGGGTCTGCTCATTCAGGCCGGAAGCGACGTCCGCGTGACGGGCTATGATCTCAAGCGCGCCATCTATACGACCATCGAGGCCGATGTGCAGGAACCGGGCGCGATCGTCATCAACGCCAGACTCTTCTGCGAGATGCTGCGCCGCATGCCGGACGGCGTCGTCACCGTCTCCGTTCAGGGCGAGACGGCGAACATCAAGTGCGGCAGATCGCATTTTGATGTCATCGGTCTGAGCGCCGAGGATTATCCGGAGCTGCCGGTCTTCGACCGCGAGAGCGGCGTGTCCCTCCCGCAGGGCATTCTGAAAAAGATGATCAACGAGTGTTCCTTCGCCATCAGCACGAACGAGTCCCGCCCGGTCTACACCGGCGCGCTCTTCGAGCTGGAGAACAGCGTTTTGAACATTGTCGCCGTTGACGGCTACCGTCTGGCGCTGCGCCGTGAGCGCGTCGAGGGTTACGGCGACGACTGCCGCTTCATCGTGCCCGGCATGGCGCTGAGCGATCTCGAGCGCTTCTGCGACGACAGCGAGGAAAAGGTTGAGATGACCGTCGGCGGCAAGTACATTTCCTTTAATGTCGGCGGCACGGTCGTGCTCAGCCGTCTGCTGGAAGGCGACTTCCTCAATTATAAAAAGGCGATCCCGGAGCAGTTCCGCGTGCAGGTGAAGGTCGAGCGCACGGAGCTTCTGCAGGTGGTCGACCGCGTGTCCCTGATCGTGGACGACAAGGTCCGAACCCCGCTGCGGCTGACGTTCAACAGCGGCGCGATCGATTTTCTCTGCGCAACACCCGTCGGCCGCGCCGAGGATATGTGCGTCTGCGAGGGCGACGGCAGCGGACTGGAGATCGGCTTCAATGACCGCTATCTCGCCGATGCGCTGAAGGCCGCTCCTGCGGATACGCTGAACGTCTGTCTGAACACCGGCTCCAGCCCCTGCATCCTCACGGCGGCTGACGGCGGCGACAGCTTCACCTATATGATTCTTCCCGTGCGTCTGCGTGCGGGTCAGTAAGGATGTTTCTATGGAAACCATTCAGATTCAAACCGATTTTATTAAGCTCGACGCTTTTCTGAAGTATGCAGCCCTCGTCGGCACCGGCGGGGAAGCCAAGCTCGTCATCGCGGACGGACTCGTTCAGGTGAACGGGGAGGTCTGCACCATGCGCGGCAAGAAGCTGCGCGCGGGCGACACCGTCACCTTTGCCGACCAGACGCTGCTGGTGGAGCAGGCCTGATGGAGATCCGCCGCATCGCCTTGAACGGCTTTCGGAACTACGAATTTGCATCGGCGGAGTTTTCCTCCGGCATCAATGTCATTTCCGGCGAAAATGCGCAGGGGAAGACGAACCTGCTCGAGGCTGTGTATCTGCTCACGGGCGGGCGCAGCTTCCGCACGCGGTTTGACCGCGAGCTGATCGGCTTTGACTACTCCGGCGCGGAGGTGCTGGCGGACGTTGTCGCCCACGGGCGCGAGCAGACTGTGAAGATTGCTCTGCGGCAGGGACAGCGCAAGCAGATCTGGGTCAACGGCGTGAAGAAAACGGCGAGCGAGCTGCAGGGCGAGTTTGCGGCGGTGCTCTTCTGCCCGAGCGACCTCGATATCATCCGCAGCGGCGCCGCCGAGCGCCGGAAGCTGATGGATCAGGCCATCGTGCAGCTCCGCCCGGGCTACGGCGCGCTGATCAGCGAATATCACCGCCTGCAGGAGCAGAAGACTGCAATCTTAAAGGACTGGCATGAAAAGCCGTCCCTGCTGGACATGCTGGACGATTTTTCAAACCGCATGTGCCGCGTCTCGGCGAAGATCATCCGCTATCGCGCGGCCTACGCCAGACGCCTGGAGCGCGCATCCCAGCCGATCCACGCAGACTTTTCCGGCGGCCGGGATGAGATCGCGCTCTCCTATCAGACCGTGAGCACGGTCACGGATCCGCTTGCCGCCGAGCGCGACATTTATTACGAGATCTGTGAGCATCAGGAGCGCCACCGCCGTGCCGAGCTCGAGAGCGGCCAGTGTCTCACCGGCGCGCACAAGGATGATCTCATCATCTCGGTCAACGGCCAGAGCGCCCGCGCCTTTGCTTCGCAGGGGCAGACGCGCACCGCCGCGCTGAGCTTAAAGCTCGCCGAGCGCGAGATCTTCCGCGAGGAATTTGACGAGTACCCGGTGCTCATGCTCGACGATGTGCTCTCCGAGCTCGACAGCCGCAGGCAGGCCTTCGTTCTGAACCGCATCGGCGGCGGGCAGACGCTCATCACCTGCTGCGAGGGCGAGGAGATTACCTCCCGCACCGGCGGCAGAGTGCTGTTCGTGGAAAACGGAAACATCCGCTGAGGTAATCCGATGTATCTTCACTTAGGAAACAATGTTCTTGTGCGCAAAAACAGCATCATCGGCATTTTTGATATGGACACGGCGACGTGGAGTAAGCGCACGCGCGACACGCTCGCCATGGTGGAGCAGGCGGGGCAGGTGGAAAACGCCGCCGGCGCTGAGCTTCCGAAGTCGCTTGTGATCTGCTCGCTCGGCAGCGGGCAGCGCTATATTCTCTCCCAGCTCAGCCCCGCGACGCTCCAGCGCCGCAGCCGCATGAGCGGACTGGAAGGTCTTTGATTATTTCTTGGTATACTAGGCAAAAGAGGTAGATTTATGGCAGACATTACGGAAAAAAACATCCAGAGTGCGGAAAGCTATGACGCCAGTCAGATCCAGGTCCTGGAGGGTCTGGAGGCGGTGCGCAAGCGTCCGGGCATGTATATCGGCTCGACCTCTGCGTCCGGTCTGCACCATCTGGTGTATGAGATCGTGGACAACTCCATCGACGAGGCGCTCGCCGGCTTCTGCGACCACATCGAGGTCACGATCGAGGCGGGCGACATCATCCGCGTCTCGGACAACGGCCGCGGCATCCCCGTGGACATCCAGCCGCAGACCGGAAAGAGCGCGCTCGAGGTCGTCTTCACGGTGCTCCACGCGGGCGGCAAGTTCGGCGGCGGGGGCTATAAGGTCTCCGGCGGTCTGCACGGCGTCGGCGCGAGCGTTGTCAACGCCCTTTCCGAATGGCTGGAGGTGGAGGTGCACAAAAACGGCAAGATCCACCAGATGAAGTTCTCCCGCGGCGACATCACCCAGAAGATGACCGTCATAGGCGAAACCGACCGCACCGGCACCACCGTGCGCTTCAAGCCCGACCCCGAGATGTTCGAGGTCACGGAGTACGACTATGAGACGCTGCACACGCGCATGCGCGAGCAGGCGTTCTTAAACGCGGGTCTGCGCATCTCCATCACGGACGAGCGCCCGCACCGCAATGAGGACGGCTCCTACGCCGAGCCCGTCTCCGAGTCCATGTACTACGAGGGCGGCATCCGCGAGTTCGTGTCCTTCATCAACCGCAACAAGACGCCGCTGCACGAGAATGTCATCTACGTCTCCGGCGAGCGCGAGGACTCCGAGGCCGAGATCGCCCTGCAGTACAACGACAGCTTCAACGAGATCATCGTCTCGTTTGCCAACAACATCCACACGCCCGAGGGCGGCATGCACGAGACCGGTTTCAAAACGGCGCTGACGCGTGTTCTCAATGCCTACGGCAAAAAGGCCGGCATCCTCAAGGAGGGCGACTCCGTCTCCGGCGAGGACTGCCGCGAGGGCCTGACGGCGATCATCTCCGTCAAGCTCACGAACCCGCAGTTCGAGGGTCAGACGAAGGCCAAGCTCGGCAACTCCGAGATGCGCACCCTCGTCGACAGCATCCTGCAGGATAAGCTCACGGCATTTCTGGAGGAAAACCCCGCCGTCGGCAAGGCGGTCCTGGAAAAGGCTCTCACCGCCGCCCGCGCCCGCGAGGCCGCGCGCAAGGCGCGCGAGTCCGTGCGCCGCAAGACGGGTCTCGACTCCGGTCAGATGCCGGACAAGCTGCAGGACTGCAACGAGCGCGACCCGAGCCTGTGCGAGATCTATATCGTCGAGGGCGATTCCGCCGCGGGCTCCGCCATCCAGGGCCGCGACAGCCGCTTCCAGGCGATCCTCGCCATGTGGGGCAAGATGCTGAACGTGGAAAAGGCGCGCGCCGACAAGATCTACGGCAACGACAAGCTCTATCCGCTGATCGTGGCGCTCGGCGCCGGCATCGGCGAGGAGTTCAACATCGAAAAGCTCCGCTACCACAAGATTATCATCATGGCGGATGCCGACGTCGACGGCGCGCACATCCGCACGCTGCTTCTGACGTTCTTCTTCCGCTATATGCGTCCGCTGATTGAGAATGGCTACGTTTATTCTGCTGTTCCGCCCCTTTACAAACTCTCGCGCGGAAAGCAGCAGAAGGTCGCCTATTCCGACGCGGAGCGCGACCGCGTGAGCGCGGAGCTTCGCGGCGATAATCCGAACGCGAAGATCGACATCAGCCGATATAAGGGTCTCGGCGAGATGGACCCGCACGAGCTGTGGGAGACCACCATGGATCCCGAAAAGCGCACGCTGCGCCGCATCACGCTCGATGACGCCGTCGCGGCGGATCAGGTCTTTACGGTGCTCATGGGCGAGGAGGTCGCCCCGCGCCGCGAGTGGATCGAAACCAACGCCCAGTACGTTGGCAATCTGGACATTTAAGGGAGGCGAGACCAGATGGCACACAACAGAAGCTATAAGCCGGAGGATATCGCGTTCCCCGACCAGAAGATCACCGAGTCCGAGCTCGTGCGCGAGATGCAGACGAGCTATATCGACTATGCCATGTCCGTCATCGTCGGACGTGCGCTGCCGGACGTGCGCGACGGCCTCAAGCCCGTACACCGCCGCATTCTTTACAGCATGTATGAAAGCGGCCTGACACACTCCAACCCCTATAAAAAATGCGCCACCGCCGTCGGTGACGTGCTCGGTAAATACCACCCGCACGGCGACGCGTCGGTGTATGACGCGCTCGTGCGTCTGGCGCAGGACTTCTCCATGCGCTATCCCCTCATCGACGGCCACGGCAACTTCGGCTCCGTGGACGGCGATCCCCCGGCGGCCTACCGTTATACCGAGGCGCGCATGAGCCGCATCTCCGACGAGATGCTCCGCGATATCGACAAAGAGACCGTGGACTGGGAAGCGAACTTCGACGAGACCCGCAAGGAGCCGAAGGTACTCCCCAGCCGCTTCCCGAACCTGCTCGTCAACGGCTCCAACGGCATCGCAGTCGGCATGGCGACGAACATTCCGCCGCACAACCTCACCGAGGTCATCAACGCCTGCATCTGCGTGCTCGACAATCCCGAGGCGGGCCTCTTTGATCTCATGGAGCACATCACCGGCCCCGACTTCCCGACCAAGGGCATCATCATGGGCCGCATGGGCATCCGCGCGGCCTACGCCACCGGACGCGGCAAGATCACGGTCCGCGCCCGCACGGAGTTTGAGGAATACGGCCGCGACCACCGCACGCGCATCATTGTCACGGAGCTGCCGTATCAGGTCAACAAGCGTCAGCTGCTGAAAAACATCGCCGATCAGGTGCGTGAAAAGCGCCTGGAGGGCATTTCCGACCTGCGCGACGAGTCCGACCGCAACGGCATGCGCATGGTCATCGAGCTCAAGCGCGACGCAAACCCGCAGGTCGTGCTGAACCGTCTCTTCACGCAGACGCAGCTGCAGTCGAGCTTTTCCATCATCATGCTGGCGCTCGTGAACAACCAGAGCCAGCCGAAGATTTTGAATCTGCGCCAGATTCTGGACGAGTATCTCACGTTCCAGGAAGACATCATCACGCGCCGCACGCAGTATGACCTCAAAAAGGCGCTCGAGCGCGAGCACCTGCTGCGCGGCCTGCTGATCGCGCAGGACAACATCGACGAGGTCATCCGCATCATCCGCAACAGCTATGACGACGCCAGACAGAACCTGATGGACCGCTTCGGTCTCGATGAGATCCAGGCGCAGGCGATTCTGGATATGCGCCTGAAGGCGCTGCAGGGTCTCGACCGCGAGAAGCTGCAGAAGGAGTTCGACGAGCTCGAAAAGCGCATCCAGTACTATAACGAGCTGCTCGCCGATCCCGAGAAGATCAAGGGCGTGCTGAAAGACGAGCTCATCGCCATCCGAGACAAGTACGGCGCACCGCGCATGACCGAGATTCAGGACGTCGAGGACGAGATCGACATCGAAGACCTCATCGAAGAGGAGCAGTGCGTCTATACGCTCTCGCACGGCGGCTATATCAAGCGCGTGCCCGCCGATGAGTACACCGCCCAGAAGCGCGGCGGCAAGGGCGTGCGCGGCCTCAGCCTGCGCGACGAGGACTATGTGGAGACCGTCTTCACCGCGTCCACGCATGACTATATCCTGTTCTTCACGAACACCGGCAAGGCGTACCGCCGCAAGGGCTATCAGATCCCCGAGGGCAGCCGTGCCGCGCGCGGTACGAACATCGTGAATCTCATCCCGGTCGAGCCGGGCGAGCGCGTGAGCGCCATGCTCCACTTCCGCGAAACGGACGAGGAGAGCTTCCTCTTCTTCGCCACGAAGAACGGCACCGTCAAGCGCACGGCGGTCTCCGCGTTCAAGAACATCCGCAACATCGGTCTGCGCGCGCTGAACCTCGACGAGGGCGACGAGCTGGTGAACGTCATGGGCACGACGGGCGAGGACAAGATCCTGCTCGCCACGCACGACGGGCTTGCCATCTGCTTTGCCGAGACGGACGTGCGCGCCATGGGTCGTCAGGCCACCGGCGTCAAGGGCATCACGCTCCGCGAGGGCGACTGCGTTGTCGGTGCCGAGGTGGCGCGAGAGGGCATGTTCGTCCTCTCCATCACGGAAAACGGCTACGGCAAGCGCACCGCCATGGAGGAATACCTCCGCGGCGACGAGGTGCAGCGCCGCGGCGGCAAGGGCAGAAAGAGCCACAACGTCACGGACAAGACCGGCTCCGTCACCGCGATGAAGCTTGTCACCGGTGAGGAGGATCTGCTCAGCGTCTCCGACGACGGCACGATCATCCGCAGCCCGATCTCCGGCATCAGCATCTCCGGCCGCGCCACGCAGGGCGTGCGCGTCATGCGTGTGCAGGAGGGCGCAAAGCTCATCTCCGTCGCGCTCACCGAGCACGAGGAACCGGAGGCCGAAGCCCCTGCCGAAGTCCCTGAGGCGCCGGAAACCCCGGAGACGCCCAAAGCATGAAGCAGGTCACCATCTACACCGACGGCGCCTGCTCCGGCAACCCCGGACCCGGCGGCTGGGCGGCGATTTTGAAATTCGGCCCTTATGAAAAGGAGCTCTCCGGCGGCGAGGCGCAGACCACGAACAACCGCATGGAGCTGCTCGGCGCGATCAACGGTCTGCAGGCGCTCAAAGAGCCCTGCGCCGTGGATCTCTACACCGACAGTCAGTATCTCTCCAACGCCATCAACCTCGGCTGGCTGGAGGGCTGGAAGAAAAAGAACTGGAAGCGCAAGGACGGCGCGCTCAAAAACGTCGACCTCTGGCAGACGCTGGACGCTCTTTTGCAGACGCACGCCGTCACCTTCCACTGGGTCAAGGGACATGCCGAGAATGCCTACAACAACCGCTGCGACGAGCTGGCGGTGGCGGAGAGAGAAAAATTCGCGTGAATGTATGGGAGAAACACATGGATTTAGAACTGCGCCCGATGACGGGCGGGGAATATGAGGCGTTTTTGCAGCGGAACCTGAGCCGCTACGCGCAGGAGCTGCTTCTGACAAAGAAAACCGACGTCGAGCAGCATGCCCTTGCCGAGGCACAGGGCGCGCTGGAGGAGATCCTCTCCAAAGGACAGGACACGCCCCTGAACTATCTGCTCACGGCGGAGGACGAGACCGGAACGAGCGTGGGCGAGGTCTGGTGCGACACGACGGAGCCCGAGACGGTGTTTGTCAATGACTTCTATGTCTATCCCGAGCACCGCAGGCAGGGCTGCGCCGACGCCATGCTCCGCGCCGTGGAACAGCTCGCCGTCAGCGGTGAGTTCGGCCGCGTGATGACGCATGTTTACCACGCAAACAAGGTCTCCGTCGCGTTTTTCACCAAGCGGGGCTATCTCCCCGTCGGCGGCGAGACCGAGGGCACACTGTTTCTGGAAAAGAAGCTGTAAAAAAACGCTTCCCGTTTTGATGAACGGGAAGCGTTTTTGTGTCTTGCATCAGGCTCTTGAAGCGTTTTTCATGACTTTGCGGATCAGACCGGAGCCGAGCTTTTCATCGAAGAAGTTCAGCACGTCGCGCGTCGTGGTGAGCACCCTCGGGTTGCCCAGCCAGTAGCGCATCAGGATATCCATATCGACACGGTTGACGACCTTTGCCACGGATGTGAGCGTGACGTATGCGTCGTCGATCCGTCCGAGCAGCTTCCATTTGTCCGGGAAGAGGTCGAACGGGGAGAGCACATACAGAAGATTCCCCAGCAGGTCGAGCTTTCTGCCGCTCGGCACGTCGCTGTCGGTCATGAGCTTCGTAAGCAGATAAAAGAGGTCCGGCACGGTGAGTACGATGTCCGTGCCCGTCTCGCCGATGATCGGGGAGAGCTTGTCGCAGCCGGTGTTGTGGATGGTTTTGAAAAAGCGGTCGTAGCCGGAATCAGACGTAAAAAATTCAGCTTTCTGCATATCGTTTCCTCCTGACGGGTGGTTGTCTGGTTCTTATTATAACCCGGATTCGAAAAACTGCAACACTTTTTGACCAAACGGATTGCAAAATGATGAAAAAGTGGCGTATAATGAAAAAAACACAGAAATAAGGAGACAGTGTATGTTTCGTTTTTATAACGGCCGCGTCTGCACGATGACACAGGGCGCCGCCGTCACGGCGGATGAGGTCTGGGTGGACGGCGACAAAATCGCCTATGTCGGCCCCGCGCGCGCGGACAAGCCCCGGTTTGACCGCGAGATCGACCTCGACGGCGATCTGCTCCTCCCGGGCTTCAAAAACGCCCACGCCCACGCGGGCATGACGTTTGTGCGCTCCCTCGCGGACGATATGCCGCTGCAGGAGTGGCTCTTTGACCGCATCTTCCCTCTGGAGGCCAGGCTCACGCCCGAGGACGTCTACGCGTTCACGCGGCTTGCGATCCTTGAATATCTCACGAGCGGCATCACCGCCGGCTTAGACATGTATTTCTTCCGCGAAGCGATCGCGCAGGCGGGCGCGGACATGGGCTTTCGCACCGTCCTCTGCGGCGGCGGCGGAAAGGCGGAGCTGCTCGAGGAGGAGTATCATAAATACAACGCCTTCCACCCGCTCGTCAGCTATCAGCTCGGCACGCACTCGGAGTATACCTCGTCCATTGAGGAGCTTCGCGACCTCGGCGCGCTGGCAAAAAAACTCAAAGCGCCGGTCTTTGCGCACAATGCCGAGACCGAAAAAGAGGTGCGGGAGTGCGTCGAGCGCCACGGCGTCACGCCGACGGTGCTCTTTGAGCAGCTGGGGCACTATGACTATGGCGGCGGCGGCTTCCACTGCGTGCACTTTACACCCGAGGACACCGAGATCTTCCGCAGGCGCGCTCTCTGGGTCGTCACGAATCCGGGTTCGAACGCGAAGCTCGCAAGCGGCGTCGCGCCTGTTGAGGATTACCGCGCGCAGGGCATCGGGATCGCCATCGGCACGGATGGTCCCAGCAGCAACAACGCGCTGGATTTCTTCCGCGAGATGTATCTTACGACCGTCCTGCAAAAGCTCAAAACCGGCAACGCCTCGGCCTGCCCTGCCGGCGCGGTGCTTCAGATGGCGACGGTCGGCGGCGCGCGGTGCATGGGGCTGTCCGACTGCGACACGATCGCGCCGGGCAAGCAGGCGGATCTGGTGGTCATCGACCTGAAGCGCCCGAGCATGCAGCCCGTGCACGCGCCGGTGGAGAACCTCGTTTACAGCGGCGCGAAGGACATCGTGCGCATGACGATGATCGCGGGCAAGGTGCGCTATGAAGACGGAGCGTTCTTTGTCGGCGCGGACGCCGAGACCATCCGCCGCGAGGCCGCCGCGCGCACCAGGGCGCTGATCGAACGGTAAATCTGTCCGGAACGGACTTGAAAAAATGAGGGAGCAAATCAGAGAGAAAGGGAGGAACCATCATGAAGCCTGAAACCATGAATGCCTATGTGGCGATTCTGGAGGAAGAGCTTGTCCTCGCCACGGGCTGTACCGAGCCCATTGCGATCGCCTACGCCGCGGCGAAGCTGCGCGATACGCTCGGCGGCGCGCCGGAGCGGATCCGCGCCGAGGTGAGCGGCAACATTCTGAAGAATGTCAAGAGCGTTGTCGTGCCCGGCACGGGCGGCATGAAGGGCATTGCCGCCGCGATTGCCGCCGGCGTCATCGCCGGGGACGCGGAAGCGGAGCTGCAGGTGATCGGAAAGGTGACAAAGTCCGATCTCGAGGCGATCCGCGCCTATGCAGACCGGATCCCCGTGGAGGTCTCGTGCATGGAGGACACGCCCTGCATGCTCGATATCAGACTCACGGGCTTTGCCGGAGACGACACCGCCGTCGTGCGCATCGCGAACAACCACACGAACGTCATCCATGTGGAGAAAAACGGCGAGATCTTCGTCGATCAGCCGGTTGTGGCGTCGGCGGAGGATCACCTGCAGGACAAGAGCGTGCTGAACCTTGCGGAGATCCTCGAGTTTGCAAAGGAGGTGCCCATCGAGCGCATCGAGGCGATCGTCGGGCGGCAGGTGGAGTGCAACAGCGCCATTGCCGCCGCGGGACTCTCCGGGAAGTGGGGCGCTGCCGTCGGATGCACGCTGTTGGAATTCTCCAATGACATCCGCACCGAGGCGCGCGCCTACGCCGCCGCGGGTTCAGATGCGCGCATGAGCGGCTGCGAGCTGCCGGTCGTGATCGTCTCGGGCTCCGGCAACCAGGGCATCACAGCCTCGATGCCGGTCGTGCGCTTTGCAAAGTCCATGAATGTGTCGAGAGAAAAGATGCTGCGCGCCGTCGCGGTGTCCGACCTCATCACGATCCACCAGAAGACCGGCATCGGACGCCTCTCCGCGTTCTGCGGCGCGGTCAGCGCGGGCATCGGCGCCGCCGCCGGCATCGCCTATCTCTATGACGAGTCGTATCAGATCATCGCCGAGACGGTCACGACCGCCATGGGCATGATCTCCGGCACGGTCTGCGACGGGGCGAAGCCCTCGTGCGCTGCCAAGATCGCTGCGGCCGTCGAGGCAGGCCTTCTGAGCTATTCCATGGCCCGCAAGGGACGCCGCTTCCACGGCGGCGACGGCATCGTCACCCGCGGCGTCGAGGGCACGATCCGCAACATCGGCATCCTCGCCCGCGAGGGCATGCGCGAGACCGATAAGGTCATCCTCAAGATCATGCTGGAATGTGAAGATGAATAAACGCATTATAACGAACAGACCCGACCGATGATTCGGTCGGGTCTGTGGTTTTAAAGGCGTTCGCTCAATGCCGCGCAGTACGCCCGCACGTCGAAGGGCTCGGGCGTGCTGTCCGCGCGCAGATACAGAGGATGGTGCGGGTGTCCCGCCTTGGAGCGCCTGCCGAACGTGAGCCATTCGGCGCCGAACTCCTCCCCCAGTGCCACGAGATCCAAAACGGCGGGGATCAGATACGGGCGCTTTTCAATGAGCGTGCCCCACGCCGCCCACACGGCGGGGCGCTGATCCCGGGCATAGAGCGAGAGCACATAGCGAAACGCCGCGAGATTTTCCGCGTGCAGTTCGGCGTTGAAGGTCTGGTCCATCGCGTTCGGGTCGGTCGAGCGCTGGGGGTAGACGTTGAACATGATGAAGCTGTCGAAGCCGCTGCTGTGCGCGATGCGCTCCACGCTTTTGAGCGTGTTGTCCAGATCGCCCGGGCGGGCGGTGGAGGGGTTGATGCCGATGCAGATCAGCGGGTTAGAGCCCCGCGTGCCAAGAATGTAACGGTATTCATCGTAAAACGGCGGCACGTAGAGCCACTTCGTTTCGTCATAGGGCTCCTTTGGCGCCGCCTGAAGGGCGTCGCGGAAGGACAAAATCTCCACGGTCTGGCTCGCGCCGGAGGGAATGTGCATAGAAACCACCTCGTCACCAAAGCAATCATTATCCCCATTCTAATACGGCCGGCGGAGGCTTGTCAACGCGCAAGGTTGACCTCTGCGCGGCGCTGTGTTACGATTGAAAAACACGATACGAAAGAGGATGATCGTATGGTATTGCAGAATCTCCACGCGCACAGCCGCTTTGACGACGGCACGGCGATCTGTGAGGAGATGGTGCGCGCCGCCGCTGCCGCGGGACTGAAAAGCTTCGGCATCAGCGCCCACAGCCCCATGCCGCACGAGCCGTGGACGGTCCCCGGATGGCGCATGGGCGCGTTTCAAAAGGAGATGGTGCGGCTGAAAGCGGCATACGCCGAGCGCCTCACGGTCTGGACGGGACTGGAATATGACCTCGTCTCCGAGCCGGCGTTTGCGGGCTTTGACTATGTGATCGCCTCCGTGCATGCCATCGACTGTGCGGGAAAGCGCTGGGCGGTGGACCACACCCGCGAGCGGGCGTAGCACATGATCGACGAGGCGTTCCGCGGCGACCGTGACGCCGCTGCGGCGCACTATTTCTCGCTCGTGCAGTCCATTGCGGACATCCCCGAGGCGGACATCGTCGGGCACTTTGATCTTCTGACGAAATTCAACGAGCCGGAGCCGCTCTATGATACGGCGTCCCCCGCCTACCGGCGCGCGGCGCTTGCCGCGATGGAGGCGCTCGTGCAGGCGGGCAAGATCTTCGAGATCAACACCGGCGCCGTCAGCCGGGGCTACCGCACGGATTTTTATCCCGACACATACCTCTTAAACGCCCTGCGCGAGATGGGCGGCAGGCTGATCCTCTCCTCCGACAGCCACGCTGCGGACACCGTCACGTTCGGCTTTGCCGAGGCGGAAAAAAAGGCCAAAGCCGCGGGCTTTGACCATGTCTGGATGCTGACGGAGCAGGGCTTTGTTCCGACGGAGTTTTAATACAAAACGGGCGCACACCGTGCGCCCGTTTTTCAGCCCAATGCCTTGTCCTTTTCGATCACGGCCTGCACCGCCTGCTGGACGGCAGATTCAAAGCCGAGGCGCTTGAGCGTGTGCACGCCCTCGATCGTCGTGCCGCCGGGCGAGCAGACCTCGTCCATCAGGGCGATGGGGTGCTTGTCCGACTGCTGCGTGAGCATGGCGCTGCCGATTACGGTCTGGCAGGCGAGCTCCTCGGCAAAGGAGCGCGCAAGCCCCGCCTTCACGCCCGCGGAGGCGAGGGCGTCGATGTACAGATGCACGAACGCGCCCGAGGCGCCTGCGATCGCCATGAACGCGGCAAACTGGCTTTCCTGGAGCGTAAACACCGTGCCGACGGCGGAAAAAAGCCTGCGCGCAAGGTCAATGTGCGCCTGCCCGGCGTACCTGCCCGCGCAGACGGCGGTTGCGGAGCGCCCGACTTTCGCGTTGATGTTCGGCATCACGCGCACGACCGGCACACCCTCTGCGAAAATGTCCTCATAATACGTCGTGGGCCTGCCCGCCGCGATGGAGATCACGAGCTGATTCGGCGTCACGACGTCCCGGATATGAGGCAGCACGTCGGGGAGCATCTGCGGCTTTACCGCCAGCACGAGCACGTCCGCGCGCTCGGCCACCTCGCGCGCGCTGGCGCAGGGGACGAGACCGATCTCGTCGCGCAGCGCCTCGGTCTTTGCCGCCGTGCGGTTATAGCCCAGCAGCGTGTCGCGCGCAAAGTCCCCGCTGCGGTGCATCCCGCGCAGGATCGCGCCCGCCATGTTGCCCAGTCCGATAAAGCCGTATTTCATAGGAAGATTCTCCTTTCCGATTCATGGTTTGAGTGTAGCACAGAAACCAAACCCCCGCAAGCCGTCCGGCCTGCGGGGGAAAGCATTATTTGCGGATTTTGCCCTTTTCCTCGATGAGCGGGAGATACTCCAGATACGGCGTGTCGTTCGCGCAGGTGAATTCCGCCTGATTGGCGAAGTCCTGCACGGCCTTGGTGCTCTTTTCGGGCTGGCGCAGCGTGCCCGCGCCGTTGACGCAGCCGCCGGGACAGGCCATGCCCTCGAGGAGGTATCCGTCGTATTTTCCGGCTTTCGCCATCATCAGGAGCTTCCGGCAGTCAGCCAGACCCGCGGCGTTTGCGACCTTGACCTCGCGGTCGGGATCCATGTCGTGGATCGCGTTTACGACCGCCTGCGCCACGCCGCCGGCAAAGGCAAAGTTTCTGCCGTCGCGGGCGACCTTGTCAAGCGGCGCGTCCTCGCCGGAGAACACATCGTCGATGCCCTTGGCCTCGAACATGCCCATCGTCTCTTCAAACGTGAGCACGAAGTCCACGTCGCTGCGGATCGTGCGGCGGCGGGCCTCCAGCTTCTTGGCGTCGCAGGGGCCGACGAACACGACCTTGCAGTTCGGGTGCTGCCGCTTGATCATGCGCGCGGTGAGCACCATCGGCGTCATCGCGACGGAGATGTTTTCGGCAAACTGCGGGAACATTTTTTTCACCATCGTGCTCCATGCGGGGCAGCAGCTCGTGACCATGAATTTGTGCTTTTCGGGCACTTCCTCCATGAAGTCCGCCGCCTCCTCAATGACGCACAGGTCCGCGCCGATGGCGACCTCGTACACGTCCGTGAAGCCCAGCGCCTTGAACGCCGAGCGCATCTTTTCCGGCACGCCCTTGGGTCCGAACTGGCCGACGAAGGCGGGCGCGAGCGCCACATAGACCTCGTCGCCCTGCTTGATGGACTGGATGGTCTGGAAGATCTGGCTCTTGTCCGCGATCGCGCCGAACGGGCAGGCGACCAGACACTGGCCGCAGGAAGTGCACTTGTCATAGTCGATGTCGGCTCTTCCGAGCTCGTCGGACTTCATGCAGTCGATGCCGCAGGCCTTGCGGCAGGGGCGCTCGAGCCGCACGATGGCGTGGAACTTGCACTCCTGCATGCAGCGTCCGCACTTGATGCACTTGTCCTGATTGATCACGGCGCGGCCTTTTTCGCGGCTGATCGCCTGCTTCGGGCAGACCTCCATGCAGGGGTGCTCCAGACAGCCCTGGCACATGTCGGTCACTTTCACGACGTTGTCGGGACATTTGTTGCAGGCAAACTTGATCACGTTCATCAGCGGGGGCTCATAGTAGCTTTCGGGGTTGAGCGCGAGATCGATGCCTTCCTCAATGGGCGCGTACTCGGTGATGCGCTGATAGGGAAGCCCCATCGCGAGACGCACCTGCTCGGCGATCACGGCGCGCTCGGTGAAGATGCTGTCGCGGTTTTCGCCGACCTCGCCGGGCACGAGCTTGTACGGCAGCTCGCGCAGGGCCTTGGCGTAGTCGCCGCCCTCGTAGGCCAGGCGGGCGATCTCCGTAAATACCGCGCGGCGGATGCGCGTTTTCGCCGTTTCCATTCCCTTCATGGCTGATCCTCCAAACTGAATAAATACTATATTTAACCGAACAGAATATAACATGCCTTTGAGCGCTTTGCAATGGCAATTTGTGCAGCGCCGTTTTCAGATTTTTGATATGAAGATTTCAAAAATGAAAAGTTCGCGAACATTGATAAATTTTTTGCGATTCCGTGTCCCTTATGTGACAAACGCACAGACAAACAGGTCGGGGCTTTGGTATGATACAATCAAATTTATCTGGTATCATGAATGCATATCGTGGCGATAGGCATTCAACGGGAGGGTACACTATGGAAGAAACCAAGACCAAAGCCAAAATCATTGCCGTAGCGGGCAAGGGCGGCGTCGGCAAGACGAGTCTCTGCTCCGCCATCGTCCGCCAGCTCGTGGACGCGCACCCCGGCAAGCGCATCCTTGCCATCGACGCCGACCCTGCCATCGGTCTTTCGACCGCGCTGGGCGTCAACGTCACGCACACGCTCGACGATATCCGCAACGAGGTCATCGAGGTCTCCGAGCGCGGTGAATACCGCCAGGCGATCGAGATCCTCAACGAGGCACGCTTCCGCATCTTCGACACGATGGTCGAGTGCGAGGGCTTCGCCTTCCTCGCCATCGGCCGCCCCGAGGCTGCGGGCTGCTACTGCTCCGTCAACAGCTATCTGAAAGAGGTCATCAGCATGCTCGCGGGCGACTTTGACTATGTCGTCATCGACTGCGAGGCCGGCATCGAGCAGATCAGCCGCCGCGTGCTCGACGAGGTGACGCACCTGCTGCTCATCACCGACCAGAGCGCCAAGGGCGTGAACGTCTGCCGCGAGATCAAGCAGGTCGCGGATGAGCTCATCAAGTACGAGCGCATCGGCATCATCTGCAACCGCGTGGTCGATCCCAGCATGAACGAGCTGATCAAGCTCGAGGGCGTTGAAAACCTCGCCTTCATCCCCACTGACCCCGCCCACGCCGCCAACGACATCCAGGGCAAGAGCGTGTTCGAGCTGCCCGCCGACTCCAACATCATGGTCGGCGTTCACGAGGCGCTCGAAAAAATCGAAATGGTCTGATACCGGACCGCATATCATTTCAGGAGGATTCAAAAATGGAACTTTACAATACTTATATTCAGAACACCATCGACCAGCTCGGCGCGCCGAGCCATAAGTGGGCCTATTCCGCGCGTGACGCCTGGAAGGACAACGGCTCCAGCGAGCTCGTGCTCCTGCGCGACGCGGCTTATGAGCTGGGCGGCGGCGCGAAGGACGCCGTGAACTTCACCGCCATCACCACCTCCGCCGAGCTCATCCCCGCAGACGAGGTCATGCTCTATGGTCCCGATCTGAACCAGATCAAGTCCGACGTTCCCTTTGCCCGCATCACCCTGCTGGGCGTCAAGGAGATCCCCGAGAACGAGCAGGAGGCGTTCAACGCCATCCAGAGCATCGAGTTCGTGAAGTACCATGTCTTCCCCGACGGCTACATGATGCGCGTCTCCCCCGAGAGCAGCCGCGAGCAGGTCCGCGTCAGCAAGAAGGCCATCAAAAAGGGCATCAGCTTCCGCAGCGTCGGCTGTGACTACATCGCCCAGTACAAGAAAAACCCCAACATCACGAACGTCCGCGTGATCTTCGTCACCGATCCCTCCGTGGACTACAAGAAGCTCCTCGAGACCGCCAACAAGGTCAACGATGTCACCAAGACCATGAACAAGATCCTCGAGGGTCTGCCGGAGGATCTCGACTGCGCATCCTGCAGCTTCAAGCCTGTGTGCGACGAGGTCGAGGGTCTGAAAGAGATGCACTTCGGCAAGGGCGGCATGAAGAAGCCCAACCACGCAAAATAAGCGCGTTTGCGCCAAGCTTAGATCCCCGCAGCCTTGGCTGCGGGGACATTTCTTAAAGGAAAGGAGGCAAGACCGATGAAAGCGCGCGAAACGTCCGGCCGCCGGTGGGACTGGTTTGAGGACGACGAGGAGATCCGTCTGCTGCAAAACGGCAAGCGCGGCATCCTCGCGGTCGTGTTCGGCCGCTTTACGATCATCGCGCTGCTGGTGCTGCTGGAGTTTGCAATCATCATTCTCGCGGCGCATCGGCTGGGCGAGTACAGCTCGGCGTTTTATCTGTTGTCCCGCCTCCTCTCCGTGGGCGTGATTATTTATCTCATCAACACCTCCGGCAACCCCACGCAGAAGATCACCTGGATCGTTCTGATCTTTGCCGTGCCCGCGCTGGGGCTGACGCTGTATCTCATGGTGCGGCTGGATTTCGGGCACCGCGCCATCAAAAGCCGTCTGCAGGCCGTCATCGCCGAGACGGCGCCGCTCTGCCCGCAGAACACGGCGCTCATGGAAAAGCTCCGCACGGACGCGCCCGGCCTGCGCGGTCTTGCCGGCTATGCCTTCCGCACCGCGAGCGGCAATGTGTATGAAAACAACGCCGTGCGCTATCTCCCCTCCGGCGAGGCGAAGTTCGAGGCGCTGCTCCATGCGCTCGAAAAAGCCGAGCGGTTCATCTTCCTGGAATACTTCATCATCGACGAGGGCGAGATGTGGGGCCGCGTGCTGAAGGTGCTGGAGGAAAAGGTGCGCGCCGGCGTCGAGGTGCGCGTGATGTATGACGGGATGTGCGCGTTTTCGCGCCTGCCCTATCGCTACCCCAGAGAGCTCGCGGAGCTCGGCATCCGGTGCAAGATGTTTGCGCCGCTGCGCCCGCTGGCCTCCACCTACTACAACAACCGCGACCACCGCAAGATCGTCGTCATCGACGGGCGCGTGGGCTTCACCGGCGGCGTGAATCTCGCGGATGAGTATATCAACAAAGGCAGCCACTTCGGACACTGGAAGGACGCCGCGCTCATGGTCGAGGGCGAGGCCGTGCGCTATTTCACGATGCTGTTTTTGCAGATGTGGGCGATCGACGAGCGCGAGCCGGAGGACTTCCGGCATTATCTGGACGCCAGCGTCCCCTGCGCTGCGCCGGAGCCGGGCTATGTGCTGCCCTATGCCGACAGCCCGCTGGACGACGAGCGCGTGGGCGAGACGTTCTATCTGAGCATCCTCGACCGCGCCGACCGGTATGTCCATATCATGACGCCGTATCTCATCCTCGATGACGAGATGATCTCCGCCCTCTCCAACGCGGCAAAGCGCGGCGTGGACGTGCAGATCATTCTGCCGCATATCCCGGACAAGCGCTATGCTTTCGCTCTCGCCAAGGGGCACTACCGCACGCTGCTGGAGGCGGGCGTGCGCATCTATGAGTATACGCCGGGATTCGTGCACGCCAAGGTGTTCGTCAGCGACGATCTCAAAGCCGTCGTCGGCACGATCAATCTCGACTACCGCAGCCTCTATCTCCACTTTGAAAACGCGGTCTATCTGCACGGCGTCCCTGCCGTCGCGGACGCGGAGGCGGATTTTGCCGCCACGCGCGCCCTCTGCCAGGAGATCACGCACGATGACTGGAAGACCAATCCCCTCGTCACGCGCATCAGCGCCATGCTCTTAAAACTGTTTGCTCCCTTGATGTGAGCACAAAAAACCTGCAAGGAACAAGCCTTGCAGGTTTTTTATTGTGTTTGCTTACTCAGCCTCGAACATGTCCTTGCCGACGCCGCAGAGCTCGCAGACGAAATCTTCCGGCAGGTCTTCCCACTTGACGCCTTTTTCCTCTTCGTCATAGACCCAGCCGCAAACGGTGCATACATACTTCATGGTGTTGGTCTCCTTTCAGATAATCTCAGCCGAAGTAACGCTCCAGCTCGGCCTCACAAGCTCCATATCCCTCGCTTCGGCGCAGGCGCCAAAGCTCGCTCATTTCGCTGCTCGGCCTCTTCCTCCGCAAACAGAGCTGTTTGCGTCGGACGGCTTACTTGAAATATCTTTCAAGCAGGCCCTTGAAGGCCTTGCCGTGTCTCGCCTCGTCGCGCGCCATCTCGTGGATGGTGTCGTGCAGGGCGTCGAGGTTGTACTTCTTGCAGAGCTTGGCCAGATCGGTCTTGCCCTGGGTGGCGCCGTTCTCGGCGTCAACGCGCATCTGCAGATTCTTCTTGGTGCTGTCGGTGATGACCTCGCCCAGCAGCTCGGCGAACTTCGCGGCGTGCTCAGCCTCTTCCAGAGCGGCCTTCTCCCAGTAGAGCGCGATCTCGGGATAGCCCTCGCGCGCGGCGACACGGCCCATGGCCAGATACATGCCGACCTCGGAGCACTCGCCCTCAAAGTTGGAGCGCAGACCGGAGATGATCTCTTCCTGAACCTCAGCCGGAACGTCCGCGCCGAAGACCTTGCCGACGCCGACGACGTGCTCGGCGGCCCAGCTCATCTCGCCGGACTGCTCCACGAACTTGGAGGCGGGAACCTTACATACCGGGCAGAACTCGGGGGGCGTGTCGCCCTCATGAACGTAACCGCAAACGCTGCAAATCCACTTTTTCATGTGTGTGAACCTCCTGTTATATAGTCTTTTTTGAAACACTTGTGTGTGTTTGAGTTTACCATAGCCGAGTGGTTTTTGTAAAGAGCTTTTTAGCGCATGGACAGCGCCAGGGCGTTATAGAACATGTGGAAAAAGATCGGCGTCCAGATCGAGCCCGTGCGGTCATAGCAGAACGCGAGCACGAACCCGATCGGCAGATACGCAAAGGCGCTCAAAAGCGGCTGGAACGACTGCGCGACCACGGCATACTGCCAGACGTGGCAGAGCGCGAAGAGCACCATCGAGAGCGCGTACGCCCAGAAGCGGTGCTTTCCGCGCAGGGAGCCGAAGATCATGCCGCGAAACAGCGCCTCCTCCACGATCGGCGCCATGATCACGGCGGCGGCGACCATGCGGCGCATGTCGACCTTCAGAAGCTCGTTTACGGCCTCGTCGTTCGGCGAGGTCGGAAGCCCGCCGAACAGCTGCGTGATGAGCAGCAGCGCGTAGTTGCACGCCAGCAGAATGAAGTAGCCGATCGCCATCGTGAGCAGGACGTTGCGGAGGCTGTGCGTGAACACGTGGTAGTTTTCGCGGAAAAAGCGAAACTGCGCCGCGAGCAGGAACACCAGCCCGATCATATAGTACCAGACGTTCACCATCGCGCCGTCCGGGACGTTTCCGCGCGTCAGCCAGTAGAGGATCGCCGGCAGAAGCAGCGGCAGCACCACGATGTGGACCGGCAGATAGATCCAGCCCGCGATCTTTTCGCCCGTCGTCATGAGATTGCGGAATTCTCTGCGCGGCTTCGGCGCGGGGACCTGGTTGTTTTGTTGATCCATGGACAGTCTCCTTATGCGTTGGCGATTTTTTGCAGCTCGGCGAGCAGGTTCATCGCCTCGATGGGCGTGATCGTGTTGAGATCCAGATTGCGCAGGCGCTCGGCGACCTTGTCCGCGCCGACGTCTACGAGCGAGATCTGGTCGTCCTCCGGCAGAAGCACATCGGCCTCCGGCGCGGGAGCGGCGGCCTCGAGCTTGCGCAGATATTTCTTCGCGCAGCGGATCACCGTGTCGGGCAGACCCGCGAGCTTTGCGACCTCGATGCCGTAGCTGTCGTCGGCCGCGCCGCGCACGATCTTGCGCAAAAACAGCAGATCCCCGCCCTGCTTTTTCGCGGTGATGTTATAGTTGCGCACGCCCTCGAGCTCCTGCTCGAGCGCGGTCAGCTCGTGGTAGTGCGTGGCGAACATGGTCTTCGCGCCGAGCTTTTTGAAATCCGCGCAGTATTCCAGCACCGCGCGGGCGATGGCCATGCCGTCATAAGTGGAGGTGCCGCGCCCGATCTCGTCGAGGATCAGGAGACTCTGGTTTGTCGCCTGCTGCAAAATGGCGGCGGTCTCCTGCATCTCGACCATGAACGTGCTCTGTCCGGCGGCGAGATCGTCCGAGGCGCCGATGCGGGTAAAGACCCTGTCCACCACGCCGATCACCGCGCTCTGCGCCGGGACGAAGGAGCCCATCTGCGCCATGAGCACGATCAGCGCCGTCTGGCGCATGTAGGTGCTTTTGCCGGCCATGTTCGGACCCGTGATGATGGCGACGCGGTCGGTCGTGGCGTTCAGGAACGTGTCGTTCGGCACGAAGAGCTCGTCGCGCCGTGCCTGCTCCACGACGGGGTGGCGCCCCTCGCGGATGTCGAGCGCGCGGCTGAGGTCCACCTCGGGGCAGACATACTGGTTGCGCGCGGCGACCTCGGCGAGAGCGCAGAACACGTCCAGCTCCGCCACGGCGTCGGCGGCGGCCTGCACGCGCTCGACCTCCTGCGCCACGAGAGAACGCACCTCGACAAAGAAATCATACTCAAGCTGGTTGATCTGCTCACGCGCGTTCGTGAGCGTGCTCTCCAGCTCCTTGAGCTCGGGGGTAAAATACCGCTCGCTCGAAACAAGCGTCTGCTTGCGGATGTAGGAGTCCGGCAGCTCCGCCTTCGCGCTGTTCGGCACGTCGAGATAATAGCCGAACACGCGGTTGTAGCCGACCTTGAGCTTCTTGATGCCGGTCTTTTCGCGCTCGCGCTGCTCGAGCTCCGCGATCATCTGCGCGCCGTTGTCGCGCACCTTGCGCAGGTGATCCACCTGCTCGCTGTATCCCTCGCGGAGGATGCCGCCCTCGCGCAGGGAGATCGGCGGCTCGTCGCAGATCGCGCGCTGGATGCGGCCCGTCACGTCGTCCAGAGGATCGATCCCGGCAATCGCGCGCAGGGCTGCGCACTGGACGTTCTGAAGCTTTGCCTTCAGCTCCGGGAGCTTCGCCGTGCAGGCGCCGAGCGCTGCGAGATCGCGCGCGTTGGCAGAGCCGTACACCGCGCGGCCGATCAGGCGCTGGATATCGCCGATCTCGCGCAGGGAGAGCATGAGCTCGGAGCGCAGGACGCTGTCGGAGACGAGCTCGCGCACCGCGCTCTGGCGCTTTTTGATCTGCACGGGACTCAGAAGTGGGCGCTCCACCCAAGCGCGCAGGAGCCTGCCGCCCATGGGGGTCTTCGTCTTGTCGAGCACCCAGAGGAGACTGCCGCGCTTTTCGCCGCTGCGCAGAGACTCCGTGAGCTCCAGATTGCGGCGCGTCGTGTCGTCGAGCTCCATGTAGCGCTGGTCGCCGTAGAGTTCCGGACGGCGCAGATAGCCGAGCTCGCAGCGCTGCGTCTCGGAGATGTACTGCAGCAGCGCGCCCGCGGCGCACACAGCGCCGGGGTGGTCGCCGAATTCGAGCGCGTCCACGTCCTCGGCGCCGAACTGGCTGCACAGCCGCACCGCCGCGCCCATGTAGTCAAAGCGCTCGTCGCCGGTCTCGGTCAGCGCGCCGAGCCGCTCGCGCAGAAAGGCGGCGATCTCGGGGCTTTCGAGCGCACCGGCGTTCACGATGGCCTCACGCGGGGAGAAGCGGCTGAGCTCGTTTAAGATGTGCTCCACGCTGTTTTCGCGGAAGTCCGCGGCATAGAATTCGCCCGTCGAAATGTCGCAGAACGCGACCGCGCCCGAGGGCGGCGTGAGCGTCACGGCGGCGAGGTAGTTCGGCCTGCCCTCTTCAAGCATCGAGGCGTCCGTCACCGTGCCGGGCGTGATCACGCGGATCACATCGCGTTTCACCAGCCCCTTTGCCAGCGCGGGATCCTCCATCTGCTCGCAGATGGCGACCTTGTAGCCCTTCTGGATCAGGCGCGCGATGTAGGTCTCCGCCGCGTGGAACGGCACGCCGCACATCGGCGTGCGCTCCTCGGGGTTTTCCACGTTGCGGTCTCGCGTTGTGAGCGTGAGTTCCAGCTCTCTTGAGGCGAGAATGGCGTCGTCGTCAAACATCTCGTAAAAGTCGCCCAGCCGGAAGAACAGCAGGCAGTCGGGATGCTGCGCCTTGATGGCGTTGTATTGCTTTTTCATGGGAGTCAGCTCTGCCATGATTATTCTCCTCCGGAGCCGCCGAAAAACGACGTTTTTCGGCGGTAAAGATTGCGCTCCATAAAATGCGCTTGGACGAAAGTGCTACTTTCGCGAAAAGCGCATTTTATTCTGCGAGCGGTATTTTTACCACCCGGCGAAGCCGCGCGGCAAAAATGATTCGAATTGATTTGCGGCTTGCGAGCCGCAAACTCTGCGAGGCAATTTAACCCGTCGTGATCTCGCCGTATAGCGACCAGGTGTTGCTGCCGGTGATATCGACATACACAAACTGCCCGACAAGGCCCTCGTCGCCCTGCAGGTGGACGAGTCTGCCACCCTTGGTGCGCGCGGTGAGCTTCCACTCGCCCCGCCCGTCCGCGCCGTCAATGAGCACGCGCTGGCGCGTGCCCTCGTAGGCGGCGTGCTTCTCGGCGGAGATGGTGTTCGAGAGCTCCACGAGCTTGTCAAAATGCACCTGCTTGTCCGCGCGGGAGTAGGGATCGGGCATCGAGGCCGCCGGGGTGCCGACGCGCTTGGAATAGATAAACGTGAACATCGCGTCGTAGCGCACCTCGTCCACAAGCGTGAGCGTGTCGTTGAATTCCTCATCCGTCTCGCCGGGGAAGCCCACGATGATGTCGGTCGTGAGCACGAGATCCGGCATGTACTGCCGCGCGAGCGCTACCTGTGCGAGATATTTTTCGCGGGTGTAGCTGCGGTTCATCGCCTTCAGGATGCGGCTGTTGCCGGACTGCACGGGCAGGTGCAGATGGTGCGCGCACTTTTCGCACTCTGCCATCGTGCGAAAGAGCTTTTCGGTTGCGTCCTTCGGGTGGCTCGTCATGAAGCGCAGCACGAAGTCGCCCTCGAGATCGTTCACCATGCGCAGGAGATCGGCAAAGTCCACGGGCTCGGCGAGATCCTTGCCGTAGGAGTTGACGTTCTGTCCCAGCAGAGTGATGTCCTTGTAGCCCGCGGCGATGAGCGCCTTTGCCTCCGCGACAACGTCCTCGGGCTTTCTGGAGCGCTCGCGTCCGCGCACGTATGGCACGATGCAGTAGGTGCAGAAGTTGTTGCACCCGTACATGATCGACAGCCACGCCTTCACGCCCTTGTCGCGCTGCAGCGGGATGCCCTCGGCGACCGCGCCGTCCGAGGGGTCGATGGCGAAGACGCGGCGATGGCGCGTCAGCACGTCCTGATACAGCTCCGGGAACCGCCACAGCTCGTGCGGCCCGAAGACGAGATCGACGATGGGGTAGGAGCGCTTGAGCTTCTCCGCCATGTGCTTTTGCTGTACCATGCAGCCGCACACGGCGATGATCTGGTCGGGGTTTGCGGCCTTGGTGTGCGTCAGCGCGCCGACGTTTCCGAGCACGCGCTGCTCAGCGTGCTCGCGCACGGCGCAGGTGTTGAGGATCACGAAGTCCGCTCTCGCGCTGTCGTCCGTGAAGCCGAAGCCCATCTCGGCGAGATACCCGCGCAGCTTTTCGCTGTCGGCCTCGTTCTGCTGGCAGCCGAAGGTGTCCACCATTGCGAGCGGGCGAATGCCGCGCGCAAGATACGTCTCGCGGATGCGAGCGCAGATGTCTCTCTGCCGCTCGATCTCCCCCGGCGTGATTTCTGTTCTCTTGTATGCCATAGTTTCAAATCCAATCTTTCGATAGTCGTACAGAATAGTTTAACATTTTGCGGTGGAAATTTCAATCATTATCATATATAATAAGTGCGACTCAAAGGAGTTGAGAAATCTATGCCTGATATTCATATTTTACCGCCCCACCTTGCCGACATGATCGCCGCCGGCGAGGTCGTGGAGCGCCCGGCCTCCGTCGTCAAGGAGCTTGTGGAAAATGCGTTCGACGCCGGCGCGAAAACCGTCACGGTCGAGGTGCGCGGCGGCGGAATGACGTATCTGCGCGTCACGGACGACGGCTGCGGCATGACGCCCGAGGACGCGGGCATCGCCTTTCTGCGCCACGCGACGAGCAAGCTGCACGACGCGCGCGGGCTCGAGGCCATCGGCACGATGGGCTTTCGCGGCGAGGCGCTCGCGGCGATCTCCGCCGTGTCGCGCGTTGAGCTTACGACCCGCGCCCGGGGCGCCGCCTCCGGCGTCAGAGTTGTGCTCGAGGCGGGCGAGATCCAGTCCATGTATGAGACCGGCTGCCCCGAGGGCACGACGATGATCGTGCGGGATCTGTTTTATAACACGCCCGCACGTTTGAAATTCATGAAATCCGACCGCGCCGAGGGCGGCGCGTGCGTGGCGGCGGCGTTTCGCTGCGCGCTCGGCAGACCCGAGGTCAGCGTGCGGTGCATCCGCGACGGGGACGAGCAGTTTTTCTCCCCCGGCGACAGCCGGATCGAGAGCTGTGTCTATTCCCTGCTCGGCCGCGACGCGGCAAAGACGCTGCGCGCCTGCTCCGGCGAGCAGGACGGCGTAAAGGTGGAAGGCTTCATCTCCTCCCCCGGCTACGGCCGCGGCAACCGCGCCCAGCAGTATTTTTACTGCAACGGCCGCGCGATCCGCTCGGCGGCTCTGCAGGCGGCGCTGGAGCAGGCCTACCGCAACACGCTGCTCACGGGGCGCTTCCCCGCGTGCGTGCTGTATATCACGCTCTCGAACGCGGCGGTGGATGTAAACGTCCATCCCGCGAAGACCGAGGTCAAGTTCACGCAGGAAAAGACCGTGTTCGACGCCGTGCACTATGCCGCGCGCTCCGCGCTGGAGCACGAGCGCGAGACCGCCGAGGTTGTTTTGAGCCGGAGCACGCAGAAGGTCGCGAGCGCGCCGGCCGCCTATGAGCCGAACGCCGCCGCCGAAAACGCCCGCCGCACGCTCAAAAGCACGGCGGCGCCCGCGGCGCCGCGCGCGCCGGAGCCGGTGTTCGTCGCGCCCGTCGTGCGCGAAGCGCCGCGCACTCCGGCGAGACCCATCCCGCCGCGCGTAACGCCTGCCGCGCCTGCGGCAGCGCCGGAGCCGCCCGCCCCGGTGCAGACCGCGCTGGAGCAGTTTCCGGAGCACGAGAGCGGCGCCGCGCCCGAGGCGCCCGCCCGCTTCGTCGGTGAGATCATGAACACCTATATCCTGGTGGAAAAGGGCGAGCGGCTGCTGCTGATCGACAAGCATGCCGCGCACGAGCGCATCAATTTTGACCGCCTGCAGGCACGCTCCGAGCCGCTCATGAGCCAGACGCTCCTGACGCCGATTCCGTTTTCCCCCGGCGGGGCAGCCGCCGAGGCGCTGCGCGAAAACAAAGCGCTCATCGAGGAGATGGGCTTTTCGCTCGATCCCCTCGCAGGCGACAGCTTCCTCATCCGCGCGGTGCCGACGCTCTTAAACGACGCCGATGCGCCCTCCGCGCTGGAGGAGATCGCCGAGAGCCTGCGCCACGGCGGGAAACTGGACCCCCGCGCGATGCGCGACGAGGTTTTGAAAACCGTCTCCTGCAAGGCCGCCATCAAGGCCGGCTGGAACACGGAGCCCGAGGAGCTTTTGAAGCTCGCGGACGCGGTCGTCTCCGGAAAGGTCAAATACTGCCCGCACGGCAGACCTGTGGCGGTGGTACTGACGAGAAAAGAGCTGGACAAACAGTTTATGCGCATCGTTTAAAAAGCAAACCCACCGGGGCAGCACCCCGGTGGGTTTGGAAAACAGCGGTTTATTTGTGATAGTACAGAATGCCCATGCAGCCCGGGCCGCAGTGCTGGCTGACGGTGCAGCCCGCCTGCGTGTGCAGGATCTCCTCGAACGGCTGGAGGGAGGCTACGAGCGCGTGCAGCTCCTGGCGGACGCTCTCGTCGATGCCGGAGTCCGTGATGAAGATACGCTTGGTGTCGATATCGTCGCGGTCCTTCAGACGGTCGGTGATGTACTGCTTGTAGGCGGCAGTGATCTTGCCGCGATATTTCTTGCCGACGCCCATCGTGCCGCTTTTGACCTCGATGCTGGGCTTCAGGCTCAGGAGGTTTGCGCCGAACGCCGCGAGCGCGGAGCAGCGGCCGCCGGCCTTGAGGAATTCCAGTGTGTCGAGCACGAAGCTGACGTCGAGCTTCTCACGCTTCTTCTCCAGAATCTCCACGATTTCGGCGGCGGTCAGCCTGCCCTCTCCCGCCATTTCGGCGGCGTCGAGCACGAGATGGCCGATGCCGGTGGAGAGGTTGCGCGCGTCCACGGGGAACACGCGGCCGGGAAAGTCCCGCGCGGCGATGCATGCGTTCTGGTAGCAGCCGGACATGTCGCTCGAGATCGTGAAGTGGATCACGGCGTCGTGGTCCTTCAGCTGCTCAGAGAAAAACGCGATGTAGTCCGCCACGTTCACCGCCGCAGTCCGGCAGAGATTGCCCGACTCGCGGAACCAGCGGTACAGGTCGGCGGGCTTCACGTCGAGCCCGTCGCGCAGCGTCTGCTCGTCCCGGACGATGTAGAGCGGCGTGATGCCGATGCCGTAGGATTCAATCAGCTCAGGGGAAAGGTCGCAGGTGCTGTCGGCGGAAACTTTGATGTTCAAAAAAATCACCTCATGGATTCGGCCGCGCGGCGGAAAAAACCGGGCGGATCGATCGACAAATTGTCAAAAATAAAATGGTATAGGTGATTCTAACACTTTTTTAATATTTTGCATAGTGGTATTTTCACAAAAAAGGAGTTTTTTTATGGCTTCCAGGTTGGTAGTGCTCTCCGGGCCTACGGCTTCGGGCAAAACGGCGCTGGGCGTGCTGCTCGCCGAGACCCTCGGCGGCGAGGTCGTCTCGGCTGATTCCATGCAGATCTACCGCCGCATGGACATCGGCACGGCAAAGCCGACGGCGGAGGAAACGCGCGGCATTGCGCACTATATGATCGACGTCGCCGAGCCGGAGGAGGACTATTCCGTTGCCCGCTATGTCGAGGAGGCGGCAGCCTGCGTGGAGGACATCCTCGCGCGCGGGAAGCTCCCCATCCTCGTGGGCGGCACGGGGCTTTATATCGACTCGCTCCTCTCCGGGCGGACGTTTGCCGGAGGCGCGGTCGATCCCGCGCTGCGGCAGGAGCTGAATGAGCGCTATGACGAGATCGGCGCGGAGGGGCTTCTGGGCGAGCTGCGCAAGGTCGATCCCGAGCGCGCCGAAAAGCTCCACCCGGCGGACAAAAAGCGCATCGTCCGCGCGCTGGAGGTCTATATCCTCACGGGCAAAACCATCACGCAGCACGACCGCGAGACGCAGGCCGTCCCGCCGCGCTATGACGCGGTGCGCCTCGCGCTGGACTTTGAAAACCGCGCGGATCTCTACGCGCGCATCGACCGCCGCGTGGACCTTATGCTGCAGCGCGGTCTGACGGACGAGGTGCGCGCGCTGCTCGATTCCGGCGTGCCGCGCACCTGTACCGCCATGCAGGCCATCGGCTACAAGGAGATCGTGCGCGCGCTCGACGGCGCGTGTACGCTTGCCGAAGCCGCCGAGGACATTCGCCGTGAAAGCCGCCGCTACGCCAAGCGCCAGCTCACCTGGCTGCGCCGGGGCGGCTATCACTGGCTCCGCTTTCAGGAAACGCCCGACTTGGATGCGGCACGACGCGATTCGACCGCTTTTCTCGCACTGCACGGTGTAGAATAGCCCTGTGCAGACTGGGGGACGTCCCATTTTGTACAATTTCACTATTTCATGGGGCGGCGAATTATGATAAAATTTAAAAATCGGGAATCCGACACGATCCGCTCCGGAGGGGAGCAGATCAGTATGCAAAAACCACAAAACCTGCAGGAGGGCTATCTCAACCGCGCGCGGCAGGAGCGCCTTGGCGTCACGCTGTTTCTGGTAAACGGGTTCCAGATGCGCGGGTACATCCGGGGGTTTGATAATTTCGTGGTCCTGCTCGAGGTGGACGGACGGCAGCAGATGATCTATAAGCATGCCATCTCCACTGTCGCGGTCACGGAGCGCAAACAACCGGCAGCCGAATGAGCCCTCCCCTCGCGATCAGCGGGGATCGGAGAGCCTTATGGTAAAGACGAATAAAAGCTTGAATATCGCCCTTGCGGTCCTGTTTGCGGCGCTGGTGCTGTATCTCGGCTTTGCGCTGTTGCGGCGGTCGCAGTCCGGCTACACCACCACGCAGGCGGTGATGGTCACGGTCAACGAGACCGGACAGGCACAGGGCTATGTCGTGCGCCGCGAGCATGTGCTCACGGCGTCAAAGGCGCATGTCTCCGTGTATGTGAACGAGGGCGCGGAGGTGCGTGCCGGCGGCGAGGTCGCCGTGGCGAGCGATTCGGAAAAGACGCTCGAGAACGCCGCGCGCGTCCGCCAGCTCGACGCCGAGATCGAATATCTCCGCTCGCTCCTGTCCGCGGCGGATCAGGCCGTCGGCGCCATGGAGCATGATACTGCCGTGAAAAACGCGGTCTATCAGACCTCCGCCGCCGTGAACGGACACAGCACCGCCGCGCTGGACAATGCCTGCGTCACGCTCTCGTCGCTGCTTCTGAGCACCGGCGCGGATGTTTCGCAGTCCGATCTGGATGCGCTCATGGCGGAGCGCCGCCAGCTCAACGCCGGGGCGAACGACGGCGTGATCGAGGCCCCCGAGGCGGGCGTTTTCACCGCCGCGGTGGACGGCTTTGAAGCCCTGACGCCGGACATGCTCGACGGCATCACGCCCGAGGGCGTGCGCGGCTTTGCTTCCGAGAAGCAGCAGGTGAGCGCCGACGCGTTCGGCAAGCTCATCACCGCGAAGAAATGGTATTATGCCGCCGTGATGAGCGCCGAGGACGCCGAGCGGCTCTCCCCCGGCGCCGAGACCACGCTGGACTTCGGACGCCACAGCGCCGACGCCCTCCCCGCCACGGTGCGCAGCATCTCCGAGCCCGTGAACGGCGAGGTCGCCGTGGTCTTCACGGTCAAGAGCGGCGTTGCCGAGACGGCAGCCCTGCGCGAGACGGGCTGCGAGATCGTGTTCTCCAGCTACACGGGCCTGCGCGTTCCCCTGCGCGCGATCCGCTTTATCGACTCCGACGAGGGACAGGTCCCCGTCGTCTACGTCATCACGGCAGAGCGCATGGAGATGAAGCGAGTGGAGATCCTCTACCGGAGCGAGGACTATGTGATCCTCGCACGCGGCACGGGCAAGGACGTCCTGCGCGCCGGAAACGAGGTCATTGTCGACGGCAAGGGTCTGGAGGACGGAAAGGCAATTATCCGATAACATTATTCTGCGAGGCGAAAGAGAGAAATGAGTATTACGGAAAATGTGGCTGCGATCCGCGCGCGGATCGAGGCGGCGGCGGTCGAGAGCGGCCGCACGGGCGCGGATATCACGCTCGTTGCCGCCACGAAGATGAACGACGCATCGCGCGTGCGCGAGGCGGTGGCCGCGGGCGTGGACGTCTGCGGAGAAAACCGCGTGCAGGAGCTGCTGGAGAAAAACGAGCAGCACGCCTATGACGGCGCGCCGCTGCACTTCATCGGTCATCTGCAGACGAACAAGGTCAAATATCTGGTCGGGCTCGCGGAGCTCATCCAGTCCGTCGATTCCGAGGCGCTGCTGCGCGAGATCGAAAAGCGCGCATCGAAGCTGGATCTGACGCAGAACGTGCTCATCGAGGTCAACATCGGCGGCGAGGAGGCCAAGAGCGGCGTCGCGCCGGAGCAGCTCGACGCGCTGCTGCGTTTTGCCGGCACCTGCCCGCATGTGCGCGTCTGCGGACTCATGGCGATCCCGCCCATCAGCGTCGAAAAGGGCGGAAATCATGCATATTTTTGCCGAATGAAAGAACTTTTTGTTGACATTGGAAGAAAAAAATACAATAATGTTAATATGCAATTTCTGTCTATGGGAATGAGCGATGATTTTGAAGATGCGATCCGCTGCGGCGCCAACATGGTGCGCGTGGGATCTTCCATTTTCGGCGCGCGCAATTATGCTGCCGCGTCCGTACAGAAATCCGAATGACAAGGGGTATCTGATATGAGCTTTTTTGATGAACTGAAACGTATGACCCAGCCTTATGACGATGATGAGGACGATTTTCTCGATCCCGTGATGGACGATGAGCCCGAAGAGCGTCCCGCGCCGAAGCCGCGCAAGGCTTCTAAGCCCGCCCGCGCCGCCGCGCCCGCGGAGCCTGAGGAGACGCCTGTCCAGCCCGCGCGCCCCGCTGCCCGTCCGGCTGCGTCCTCCCGCGGCGTCCGTCAGGCGGACAAGGTCGTGAATCTGAATAACGGCGGCCAGCTCAAGGTCGTCATCGTCAAGCCTCTGCGCTTCGAGGTCGTGGCGGAGATCGCCGATCACCTGCTCGACCGCCGCGCGGTGCTCATGAATCTGGAGGATACCGACGAGGCCACCGGCCGCCGTCTGATTGATTTCCTCTCCGGCGTTGCCTACGCGCAGGACGGCAAGATCCGCAAGTCCTCCCGCAGCACCTACATCATCACGCCGTACAACGTCGATCTCATGGGCGAGCAGCTCGACGAGATGGAGCAGAGCTCCTTTGAGCTTTGATTGATTGGATATTATTTTGCATCTTCGGATGCAAAACTCTGCGGGGCCGATCCGGTCTCGTGATAGAAGAGAAAGAAACATAAAGGGATGGGGGATAAGAACTATGACACCTCAGGATATTCGCGAAAAGGTATTGGAAAAGACCGTCATCGGCGGTTATGACATCGCTGCCGTGGATCAGTTCCGCGAGGAAGCCGCTGTCGCGCTGGCCGACGGCCAGAAAGAGGTCGCGGTGCTCAAGGGCAAGATGAAGGTCCTCGTCGACAAGATCGAAGACTACCGCTCCACGGAGGACGCCATGCGCCTCGCGCTCGTGCAGGCACAGAAGGTCGCCAAGCAGATCACCGAGGACGCCAAGGCAAAGGCCGATCAGACGATCGCCGAGGCTGAGGAATACGCCGCCAAGATCCGCGCCGAAGCCGATGAATACTCCCACAAGACCATCGGCGGCCTGCAGCAGGCCAAGGCGGACGAGGAAGAGCGTCTGCTTCTCGCCAAGGCCTCCAGCGCCAAGTTCATGCAGGACGCCCGCGCCCTGTGTGTGGAACAGCTCAATTACCTCGATACCCTGTCCGCTGCGTCCGGCAAGAGCGCCAAAGAGCCCGAAAAGCCGGTTGTCGAAGCGCCCGCCGCTGAGGAAGCCCCCGCGGTCGAGGCCCCTGCCGAGGAGGCGCCCGTGAGCGCTGCCAACGTGCAGGAGACCATTCGCAGCATTGAGAGCTCCGTCGCCAGCAGCGCGGAGGAAGAGCCTGAGATCGACATTACCCCCGTGATAGAGGCCGCTTCTCCCGCCGTCGAACCCGACGAGGCTACTCAGCTGTACCGTTTTTTGCAGAACAACAGCTGATCAGACCTTCTGAGAGGTGAACGAGGCGGATCGGCGCGTACTCCTGTGAGAGCGCGCCGTCCGCCTCTTGAGCGTTCTTATGGAGCCCCCGATCCGGGGCGGATATCGGATCATTCCCCTTTTATTTGTTGAAAAACGGATGACCAGAGACCAGAAGAAAAGGAGCACACGACCCATGGCAAAGGACAAAAACAACTTCAACGAGACCATCAACCTGCCGAAGACCGACTTCCCCATGCGTGCAGGTCTCCCCAAGCGCGAGCCCGATATGCTGAAGCGCTGGGCCGAGCAGGACATTTATAATGCCGCGCTGAAGAAGAGCGAGGGCAAGCCCCGCTTCAATCTGCACGACGGCCCTCCGTTCTCCAACGGCGATATTCACATGGGTCACGCGCTGAACAAGGCGCTCAAGGACTTCATCAACCGCAGCTATATGATGCGCGGCTACCATGTGCCCTATATCCCCGGCTGGGATAACCACGGCATGCCCATCGAGAGCGCCATTATCAAAGAACAGCGCCTCAACCACAAGGAAATGAGCATCGCCGACTTCCGCAGCGCCTGCCGCGACTACGCCGAGCACTATATCCAGCGCCAGAAGGCCGGCTTCCAGCGCATGGGCGTCGTGGCCGACTGGGAGCACCTGTACCGCACGATGGATCCCGGCTTCGAGGCCGACGAGGTGCGCGTGTTCGGCCGCATGTATCGCAACGGCCACATCTACAAGGGCCTGAAGCCCGTGTACTGGTGCGTCCATGACGAGACCGCGCTCGCCGAGGCCGAGATCGAGTATCACGATGATCCCTGCACCACGGCGTACGTGAAGTTCCCGATGCATGACGACCTCGGCAAGCTCCCCGACTTCGGAAAGCCCGTGTCCTTCCTGATCTGGACGACCACGATCTGGACGCTGCCCGGCAACCTCGGCATCATGGTCGGCGCCAATGTGGAGTATTCTTTCGTGGACATCGGCGACGAGATCCTCGTCGTCGCGACCGATCTGCTGGAGCATCTGATGGAGATCGGCGGCGTGGAGACCTATCAGACGGTCTACACCTGCACCGGCGACTTCCTGGAGTATATGCTCGCCAAGCATCCCTTCATGGACAAGACGAGCCTGCTGATGCTCGATGACGAGGTCACCACCGAGGACGGCACCGGCCTCGTGCACACCGCGCCCGGCTTCGGCATGGTCGACTATCTCTGCGGCATGCGCTATAAGCTCCCCGTGATCGTCCCCGTGGACGACCAGGGCAGACACACCGAGTACGCCGGCAAGTACGCCGGAATGTTCGTCGATGACTCCAACCCCGTCATCCTCGAGGATATGCGCGCCAACGGCACGCTCTTTGCTTCGCAGGACGTCGTCCACTCCTACCCGCACTGCTGGCGCTGCAAGCAGCCGATCCTCTTCCGCGCCACCCCGCAGTGGTTCTGCTCGGTCGATTCCTTCAAGGAGGAGGCCGTCGAGGCCTGCGAGAACGTCCGCTGGCTGCCCGCCTGGGGCAAGGAGCGCATGGCCGCCATGATCCGCGAGCGCGCCGACTGGTGCATCTCCCGTCAGAGGCGCTGGGGTCTGCCCATCCCGGTGTTCTACTGCGACGACTGCAAGAAGCCCGTCTGCACCGACGAGAGCATCGAGGCTGTGGCGCAGCTGTTTGAAAAGGAAGGCTCCAACGCCTGGTTCGACCGCCCGGCCTCCGAGATCCTGCCCGAGGGCTTCACCTGCCCGCACTGCGGCGGCAAGCACTTCACGCAGGAGACCGATACGCTCGACGGCTGGTTCGACTCCGGCTCGACGCACATCGCCGCCATGAAGCGCGAACAGGGCTTCTGGCCCAGCACGATGTATATCGAGGGCGGCGACCAGTATCGCGGCTGGTTCCAGAGCTCTCTGCTCTGCGCGGTCGGCGCGAGCTACGGCGGCGCGCCGTATCAGGAGTGCCTGACCCACGGCTGGACCGTCGACGGCGAGGGCAAGGCCATGCACAAGTCTCTCGGCAACGGCATGGACCCGAGCGAGATCATCAATGAGTTCGGCGCGGACCTGCTGCGCCTGTGGGCGGGCTCCGCCGACTACCACGTCGACGTGCGCTGCTCCAAGGACATCTTCAAGCAGCTCAGCCAGAACTACCTGAAGTTCCGCAATACCGCCCGCTACTGCCTCGGCAACCTTGCGGGCTTCGATCCCAACACCGATATGGTCGCGCCCGCGGACATGCTCGAGCTCGACCGCTGGGCGGTCACGAAGCTGAACGCGCTGATCGAAAAATGCGCTGCTGCCTACGACGAGTATGAGTTCCACGTCGTGAGCCACGCGATCAACGATTTCTGCGTCGTCGAGCTCTCCAGCTTCTATCTGGATATCATCAAGGACCGTCTCTACTGCGAGGAAAAGCACGGCCTCGAGCGCCGCAGCGCCCAGACCGCGCTGTATCTGATCCTCGACACGATGACGAAGGTCTTCGCCCCCATCCTCGCGTTCACCTGCGACGAGATCTGGCAGGCCATGCCGCACACCGAGGCGGACGACAAGCGCAACGTCGTTCTCAACGACATGAACAAGCCCTTTGCCGACTACGCCCTCGATGAGGACGCCATGGCGAAGTGGGACCGCATGATCGCCCTGCGCGACGACGTCAACGTCGTGCTCGAGCGCGCCCGCGCCGAGAAGCGCATCGGCAAGGCGCTCGAAGCCTCCGTCACGCTCAATCTCGATGACAGCGCCGAGCTCAAGCGTGACGCGGAAGCGATGAACCTCGCCGAGCTCTTCATCGTCTCCAAGTGCATCGTGGGCGACGTGCCGGTGGACGGCGCGGTCGTCGCAAACGGCAGCAACTTCCCCGCCGTCAAGATCGGCGTCCGCGAGGCCGAAGGCACGAAGTGCCCGCGCTGCTGGACGATCTCTGAAGAGGCTGATCCGGAAACCGGTCTCTGCCCGCGCTGCAAGCGCGTCGTCGCTTCGCTCAACTGAAAGAGCTGTTCAAGCTCACAAAAAACCATCGGGAGGATCTCTCCATGCTATATGCGATAGTTGTCGTTCTGCTGCTGATCGCCGATCAGGGGCTGAAATACTGGGTCACCGTGCATGTCGCGCTCAATGAGGGGCGGCATGTGCTGATCCCGAAAGTGCTGGATGTGATGAACATCCATAATTACGGTATTGCCTTCAGCTGGCTGCAAAACGTGCCGAGCTGGGTCTTTGCGCTCATCGCGGCGGCGTTTGCCGTGGTCGTCATTCTCGCGCTCCGGCGCGGCATGATCCAGGGCGCTTTCGGCCGCTGGATGGCCGTGCTGGCGCTTGCCGGCGCCATCGGCAACTGCATTGACCGCGTGCTGAGCGGCTATGTGGTGGATATGCTGGCGTTTGCTTTCTGGAAGAGCTTCCCGGTGTTCAACCTCGCCGACGCCTGCCTCGTTGTGGGCGGCATCGCGTTCTGCCTGTATGTGATCTTCCACAAGGACCCCGAGGCGGACGCCGCCGCGAAGCCCAGGGCAAAGCGCCGCGCCGCCGCCAAGCCCGCGCGGGAGCGCGAGGCGCAGAAGCCCGCAGCCGCCAAGCCCGCGCTGGGCGCTGTGCTGGCGAAAAAGAGCGCTGCGCTGAAAAAGAACGCAGACGAAAAGCTGCAGCAGGCAAAGGCCGCCGCCGCGCACAAGCGCGAAGCGCAGCAGGCCGCGCCCGCCGCGCCGAAGAGCGCTCCCGCGGCGGAAAAGCGCGACGATCCGTTCGCCGCGTGGGACCGTGCCGTGTCCGAGCAGGACGCGCGCAGCAAGGCCGAGCAGGAGCGCAAGGCAGCGCGTGACGCGAAGCTGCGCGCAGAGCGCGAGGCAAAGCGCGCCGCCGAGGCCGCGAAGGCTGCCGAGTCCGACGTCAGGCCGGCGCCTGCCGTGAGCGCGGATGCAACCGCCAAGGCCGCGCGCGAAGCGAAGAAGCCCGCCGTGGACGACGCGCCTACGCGCAAGGTCGCCGCGCAGAAGATCGAAGAGATGGCCGCCAAGCTCGCGCCGAAAAAGCCGGAGAGCGCGCCGAAGCCCGCCGCGCCCGAGCCGAAAAGCGCCGAGGAACCGGTCAGCTATGATCTCGAAGACATCCTCCGCGAGTTTGCGGATCTCTGATACATGGACCCGATTCTTGTGATCGAAGCAACGGAGAGCGCCGAACGCATCGACGCTCTCCTTGCGCGCTCTGTGGAGGGGCTGACCCGCAGCGCCGCGCAGCGCCTGCTGGAGCAGGGCGCGGTCACGCTTGGCGGACGTCCTGTGAAGAAAAACCACAGGACGAGCCCCGGCGAGCGGTTTGAAGTCGTCCTCCCCGAGCCGGAGCCCGCGGCGCCCGTACCGGAGAACATCCCGCTCGACGTCCGGTATGAGGACGATGATCTCATCGTCGTGAACAAGCCGCGCGGCATGGTCGTGCATCCCGCGCCGGGGCACCCGGACGGGACGCTGGTGAACGCGCTGCTGTATCATTGCGGCGACAGTCTCTCCGGCGTCGGCGGCGAAAAGCGCCCCGGCATCGTCCACCGCATCGACAAGGACACGTCCGGGCTGCTCATCGCGGCGAAGAACGATTTCGCGCACCTTGCGCTCTCCGCGCAGCTCAGCGACCACAGTCTCGCCCGCACTTATGAGGCCGTCGTGATCGGAAACCTCCGCGCCGACTCCGGCACGGTGAACGCGCCCGTCGGCCGCCACCCGACCGACCGCAAGCGCATGGCTGTCACGCAAAAAAACAGCCGCGAGGCCGTCACGCACTGGGAGGTGCTTGCACGCTATCCGGGCTATACGCACATCCGCTGCCGGCTCGAGACCGGCCGCACGCACCAGATCCGCGTCCACATGGCACACATCGGGCATCCCCTGCTCGGCGACATGGTCTACGGACGCAAAAAGCCCGAGCTGGGGCTGGAGGGGCAGTGCCTCCACGCGCGGGAGCTCACGTTCGTGCATCCGCGCTCGGGCGAGCGCCTTACGGTCACGACCGAGCTGCCGGACTGGTTTGAAGCTGTTTTGAAAAAACTGAGAGGATAAAGGAGACGATCAACCATGGCACAATCGCTGGATAGTCTGTTGGGCGCAAGCCCCGAGAAGCGCTATGCGCATTTTCTGAAAACCGTCGCCGAGCGCGGCGAGGTCTGGACGCTCGCCTCCGAGGTGGGCTACACCACCATGGAGTCCGACGGAAAGGTATCGCTCGTTGTCTTCCCGACGGAGACCTCCGCGTCGCTGTTCTGCGAGGGCGATTTCCCCGAGCCCATCGAGCTGGATGACTTCCTCGCCCGCTGCCGTGAGGCGGCGTTCGACGCGGGCTTCGGCTTCATGGTCTTCCCCAACGGCAAGGACGCCTATATGGTCGAGACCGTCTCGCTCCTGACGGATCTGCAGGACGCGATGGCAAAGGCAAAGAAATAAAAAAAGCTGCTGCACAGAATGTGCAGCAGCTTTTTTCAGCCTTTCGGCAGATACCAGTAGGAATTCATGCCCGATAAATACACGAGCCCGCCGCGCGGCACCTGCGTGAGGGCGTTGAAGACGTTGAAATAGTCCCCAAAGCCGCAGGGGATCGACATCGCGCCGAACACGCCCAGCACCAGCCACGACGGGTGGATCAGAAAGAGGATGTAGGGCAGAAACCCGAACACGAGATTCGGCAGCAGCGACATGAACACAAAGCGCCCGCGCGACATGTCCTCGGGACCCACGACGAAGAGCATGCCCTTTTTGAGGAAGGTGTAGAGGTACACATCGCCGCGAAAGCAGCTCGCGTGCAGCAGCTCGTGCGGAAAGAACATCAGCAGGCTCAAGACAGAGCCGATCATGAACGGCGTCAGAAAATCGACCGCGCCGCCCGTCGGCGCGTGCAGGATGCGCAGCACCAGCCCCGCGAACGTCAGAATGAAAAGCACGACCGCGCCGCCGTTTGCAATCAGCGCCATGCGCGAGGGATCGTCCGGCTCGCGGAACTTCACCGCGCCGGGCGCGTGAGAGCGCTGCGGCAGGGTGCTCACGTCACCGTTGAAGGTCTTTTCGTAGTGGAGCTTCATCGTTTTCCCCCTTATCCGAAGATGAGCTTCGCCGTGAAGGCGGGGCGTTTCTCTCCCGCGACCGTCGCGGTCACGGCGGCGGAATCCGTCTCGTCGACGCGGTGCAGCCGGATCTCTTCGCCGAGGTGCGTCTCGCTCACAAAATAGAGCTCCAGGCGCTTCAGGCTCCCGATTGCCGCGCGCTGATCGTCCGAGAGCGCGTCGTAGGCCATCTCGCCGTAGCGGAGGTTGTTCACATGCCCCACGCCGTCGATCCAGCTCGGGCGCACGCGCAGCGTTTCGACCGGAGCCTCCTCCGGCGTTTTGATGCGCAGGCGGTCGGACGCCTCCATCAGCGTCTCGCCCGCTGGCAGGCTGAATTTCGTGATCAGCTCGCGGTCGGTGCAGACGCGCCGCGCGCTCAGATCCAGCAGCGCCGAGAACGTCGCCGCGGTGAACACGGTCTCGCCTTTTTCGTCCGTCACGATCATCTCGCGGCGAAAGAGCAGGCGGGTCTTTTCCGTCGTGTTCCAGGTTTTCGCGGTCAGGCGGTCGTCGGGACGCACCGGACGGCGGATCTCCACCGCCATCGAAATCAGCACCCACGCCACGCCGTAGTCGCGGATCAGCCGCGCCTCGTCCATCTCGATGTTTGCCAGATGCGGCTCCACGGCCTGCATATACAGCGCCTGATAGGCGTCGGGCTTGAGCGCGCCGTCGCCGTTGAACATGGCGATGCCGAGCTCGAGCGGATAGGAATACTGTTTTTCGTCCATCGTGCGTCAACTCCCGCGTTTGAAATCACAGAGCAAGTTTAGCACGTTCCGGCTCAGAATGCAACGCGCTTGCTTTTTGCGCACCGAACGGGTATCATACAGGCGGGAGGGAGAGTACGATGCCGAATTTCCGCATGACGCTCTGCTACGACGGCACGCGATATCGCGGCTGGCAGCGGCAGGGCAACACATCCAATACGATCCAGGAGCGGCTGGAGACCGCGATCACCGAGCTGCTGGGTCAGCCGGTGGAGGTGCACGGCTCCGGGCGCACGGACGCGGGCGTCCACGCGCGGATGCAGACGGCGTCGTTCCGCGCCAAAACACATCTGCCGCCCGAGAGGCTCTTGAAGCGCCTGCGCGCCGCGCTGCCGCCGGACATCGGCGTGCTGGATCTGTGCGAGGCAGAGCCCCGCTTCCACGCGCGGCTGAGCTGCACGGGCAAAACCTATGTCTATCGTATCTGGAACAGCGAGGAGCCGAACGTGTTTGACCGCCGCTGGCAGCATGTGATCCCGGAGCCGCTCGATCTCGAGGCGATGCAGCGCGCGGGCGACGCGCTCTGCGGCACGCATGACTTCACGAGCTTCTGCTCCAACCGCCGCATGAAAAAATCCGCCGTGCGCACGCTGCGCTCCGTAAAAGTCGAGCGCGCGGGCGGCGAGGTGCGCCTGACGTTCACGGGCGACGGGTTTTTGTATCATCAGGTGCGCATCCTCGCGGGCACGCTCATCGAGGTCGGGCTCGGAAAGCGCCCGGCAGACGAAATGGAGGCCATTCTGGCAGCGCGCGACCGGGACTTTGCCGGCGAGACCGCGCCCGCGCAGGGCCTGATCCTGTGGGAAACCCGATATGACTAAAAAAAGACCGATGCTTCGTGCATCGGTCTTTTCGTTTATCCTTCATACGCGGCCTTGACCGCGTCGTTGAATGCGTCAAGCTGCTGGTGCTCAAAGGCGAGGGGATCGAAGTCCTCCAGAGACACGTCCGAATCCACGAGCGCGCTGTTGACGTCGTCCATCGTCACGTCGCCTTTTGTGATCTGCTCTGCGAGTCCGGAGACGGCCTCGTACTGGGCGCGGAAGGCCTCCTTGCCCGCGTCATCCAGCTTGCCGACATAGTCCTTGACGTCCTGCGCAAAGCTGGCCTCATCCGGGCCGCCCGCCTTGCAGAAGTTCAGGAGCGTCGCCGCGGCGGAATAGAGCTGCAGGCTGCTGCCGACGGTCTCCTCGTGGTAGTCGTGTACGCGGTCGAGCACGTCCTTTGCCGAGATGTCGCTCATCTGCGGCACCATGGACTCCGCAGCCTCCGGGACATCCTCGGCGGGCGTGTCGGTCGCGGCGGCGTCGGTCGTCTCGGGCGTCGCGCTCTCTTTGGCGGCGTCGGTTCCGGTCATGGTTCCGCATGCGGCGAGGCCGAACACCATCACCAGCGCAAGCAAAAGGGTCATGAGTTTTTTCATCTGTGGAAAATCTCCTTTCGTGTGTGTGCTATCGTTATACCACACGACATCTGCGCCTTTTGCCGAAAGCGGGGAGCGTAAAAAAAGAATTAAAAAACTCTGCCCGGGCATCTTTCGAAAAATGCCCTCGGCAGAGTTTTTCGCCCGCAGGCGAAAAAAGAAATCCAATTATTTTGGCGGCGGAACTTTGTTTCGGCGTCAAAATACTTCTCGCGCAGCGGAGTGCGAGTCTTTCCAATGAAATGCGCACCGCGCATTTCATTGAAGCGCCGCCTCGATCGCGGCATAGAGCTCGTCATATTCCTCATAGGCCGGGATGTGCGGATAATCCTTCTTGATCTGCTCCGTGGAGCGGAAGAGGAACCCGACCTTACCCGCCTGGATCATGCCGAGGTCATTGAAGCTGTCGCCCAGCGCGATCGTGTTGAAGCCGATGGACTGCAGCGCCTTCACGGTGGAGAGCTTGGAGTTTTCCACGCGCATTTTAAAGTCCTCGATCATGCCGTCGGCGCCCACGACGAGCTCGTTGCAGAACAGCGTCGGGTAGCCGAGCTTTTTCATCAGGGGCATGGCAAACTGCGTGAACGTGTCGCTCAGCACGATCGCCTGCGTGCGCGCGCGCAGCTTGTCCAGAAAATCCTTCGCGCCCGGCAGCGGATCGATCTGGTCGATGACGTCCTGGATCTCTTTCAGGCCCAGTCCGCGCTCGCGCAGGATGCCGAGCCGCCAGCGCATGAGCTTGTCATAGTCCGGCTCGTCGCGCGTGGTGCGCTTGAGCTCCGGGATGCCGGACTTCTCCGCAAACGCGATCCAGATCTCGGGAACGAGAACGCCTTCCATATCCAGGCATACAATATCCATAAAGTGCACTCCTCTCAAAGTCGTGTTTTTACCATCAGTTTACATGATGAAAGCTGAATTTGCAAGAGCGAGTGTTTTATGATATCTTTATCGAAAAGGAGTGCGTGTCCTGCCGCTGCATGATGGGCACAAATTTGAAATGGAGTCAGATCGAGCGCGGGTCTCCGGAAGCGAAGCTGTATCATGCGACTGATCAATCGGGAAGGATGAATATTATGAAAAAGATAATGCTGAAGCTGCAGTCTGCCGCTGATTGGGCGAGAGCGGTCCATGGCAAGCCGATCGAGGCGGGTATTTTGGACATCGATCTGCGCAGTGCGCAGCCGGTGAAGGTGAACCGGAGCCTGGCAACCACGGCGCTGAAAAAGCTGAACACGCCCAAGAACCGGCGTCTCGCTGCGGCGCTTTTGGGCGCGGCGGCGGTCACCTCTGCGGCGCACAGCGTCGGACGGTATCGGTTTTATCGCTCTGCGGTTGCCCGCGAGATGAAAAAGCAGCTGGAGCCGCTGCAAACACAGATCGCCGCGCTGCAGGACTCGGTAGACGCTCTGCGCGCGGAAAATGCTGCGATGCGCGGCGAGACCGTCCCGGAGCTCGAGGAGACGCCGAAGCAGCACCGCAAGCGCGGGAAGTGAGAGAATGCTGCGCGGCGCGCTTGACAGAGCGCGCCGCGCGGTGGTAATCTATGTAGGTCCATTCCATGTGCCGGTGTGGCGGAACAGGCAGACGCAAGGGACTTAAAATCCCTCGGTGGAAACACTGTGCGGGTTCGATCCCCGCCACCGGCACCACGAGTATGTTATCATGCAGCACACCGCATCGAAAAACCCCGAAATCTATGAGATTTCGGGGTTTTATCATGTTCAATTCTCTGGGCAGGCGGATTTACCGGTCCAGAAGGCCTCGGAAAAACTGGATCAGCGGGCCGTTGAACAGGGCGTTGAGAATCGTGCCGAGGCCGACGATCTCCCGCAGCTCATTTTTGCCGAGCAGGCAGAATGCGACGCCGATCACCACGCAGGTCACGTCCGAGAGCACGCGCGCCGTGCGAAACGGGAGCTTTCCCTTCGTCTGCTTCTCCAGCAGGATCGCCACGCTGTCATACGGCGAGACGCCGAGCTCGGCCGCCATATAGAGCGCGCAGCCGAGAGCGGCAAAGAGCGAGCCCACGGCGAGAAATGCGATCCTCCCGGGAAGACCGGCGTGCAGCCCGAGCACCTCCAGCGCAAGCCAGCACAAAAGATCCGCGATGTAGCCGACGAAGACCATGTTCACGACCGTCCCGAGACCGATGTTCTCCCGTCCGAGGAAGAACACGACCGCGAGGATGCAGAGATTGACCAGCAGCTGCCATGTTCCGAAGCCGACATGGAGGAATCCGCTCACGCCGAGATTCATGCAGGTAAAGGCGTCCACGCCGAAGAGACTCAGCCGGTAGCAGGCCACGGCAATGCCGATAAACAGCACGCCGAGGCACATGCGCCGCACCCGCGCGGGGGTGAGACGGCGAAGATAGGTGCGCAGAGCCTCCATCATTCCGCCTCCCTGTGCACGAGCGGGCAGTCGTCCACGCGGCGGTCCCGGAAATAGAATTCCCGGTCGCGCTCGCCGATCTTGCGCATCACGCGGCAGGGATTGCCTGCGGCGACGACGCCGGAGGGCACGTCCCGGGTCACAACGCTGCCCGCGCCGATTACGGTGTCGTCCCCGATCGTGACGCCGGGCAGGATCAGTGCGCCGGCGCCGATCCAGCAGTTTTTTCCGATGCGCACGGGTGCGTTGTACTGCAGCCCCTGCGCGCGCAGCGCGGGATCGACCGGATGCCCCGCCGTCGCGACCGTGACATTCGGACCGAACAGCGTCCCGTCGCCGACATAGATATGCGTATCGTCCGTGAGCGTCAGGCCGAAGTTTGCGTAGATGTTCTTTCCGAAGTGGACAAACCGCCCGCCCCAGTTCGTGTGCAGCGGCGGCTCGATGTAGCAGCCCTCGCCGATCTCGGCAAACATCCTGCGCAGGAGCGCGGCGCGGCGCTCCTGCTCCAGCGGGCGGGTCTGGTTATAGTCGTACAGCAGTTCCAGATATTGCAGCTGCTCGTGCAGGACCGTGTCGTCCATCGGGTAATAGAGCTCGCCGCTGTGCAGCTGATCGAACATGACATTCCTCTTTTCCTTTGATATACCGAAAAACCCCCGAAACGACAAAGCCGTTTCGGGGAAAGAATTCTTGTTGCGTAAATCAGTACTTCATGCACTCCGGAGCGTTCGCCTCGGCGGATTCGGGATCGTACCAGATGAGGTTGTTGCCGCTCTCCTTGTCGAACAGCTGCAGCAGACCCGGCTGCGTCGTGAACTTCACGTCCTGACCCATGGAGACGTCCGCGCCGAGACCGACGGTGGGAACGACCATGACGACCTCGTCCTCGCCGCTGCGGGCGTGGATGTTGTACTCGCTGCCGAGCATCTCGCTGACTTCGATCTTCGCGCTCAGCTCGCCCTCGCCGACGGTGATGTGCTGCGGACGGATGCCGACGACGATGTCGCAGGGCTTGGCTTCCTTCTGCTTGAGCGCCTTCTGCTGGAACGCGTCGAGCTCAAACTTCACGCCGCGCACCTCGGCAATGTACTTGCCGTCCTCGAGCAGGAGCTTGCAGCCGTCAAAGAAGTTCATCACGGGCATACCGATGAAGCCGGCGACGAAGAGGTTCACGGGCTTGTTGAACAGCTCCTGGGGCGTGCCGATCTGGTTGACGAAGCCGTCTTTCATGATGACGATGCGGTCAGCCAGCGTCATGGCCTCGGTCTGGTCGTGGGTGACGTACATGAACGTCGTGTTGATGCGCTGACGGAGCTTGATGATCTCAGCGCGCATCTGGTTGCGGAGCTTGGCGTCGAGGTTGGACAGAGGCTCGTCCATCAGGAACACCTTGGGGTCGCGCACCATGGCGCGGCCGATGGCGACACGCTGACGCTGGCCGCCGGAGAGGGCCTTCGGCTTGCGGTTGAGATACTGGGTGATGTCCAGCAACTCGGCCACTTCCTTGACCTTTTTGTCGATCTCGTCCTTCGGCGTGCGCTTGAGCTTGAGCGCGAACGCCATGTTGTCATAGACGGACATGTGGGGGTACAGCGCGTAGTTCTGGAAAACCATGGCGATGTCGCGGTCCTTGGGCGCGATGTCGTTCATGAGGTTTCCGTCGATGTAAAGCTCACCGTCGGAGATGTCCTCCAGACCCGCGACCATGCGCAGGGTGGTGGACTTGCCGCAGCCGGACGGCCCGACCAGAACAATGAATTCCTTGTCCTTGATGTGCAGGTTGACGTCGTGCACCGCGGTCACCTTGTTGTCGTAGACCTTTTTGAGTCCCTTCAGCAAAACTTCAGACATAAGCTTGACTCTGACGACCCTGCCCACGCACGATCGCCTCGCAGGCGTCCGCAAAGGAACGCTCCGCATTACGGCAGGTCTCCACGCTGCCGCACCGTGAGTCCAACGGGTGGCTGATCCTCCTTTTGAAATGTACGCCGCCCATGAAGTGGAGTGGACGCGCGCCAATGGATTCTCGCTCCGGGCAGGTGATGCTGACAAATGCCCGCAGCTTAAATTATTTTATCGACATTTTTACAAAAACTGTATAGGCAAATGTCGCCTGCATATAGAATAATGTCACATATCGAGCCGCAGAGCGGGGTGCCGCCGATGCTTTTGTTTGGTAATATTTTTTGATTTGATGCTTTTTGTATTTCCGCATTTGTGCGAATTGGGGAAATAAAACCGCCTCAAACCGAATGTTCCAACATAATTCTATCTGAATATCACACTTTGCTATACAACATTTTTCTATGCGGTAGTACATTGGATGCAGACTGCATGTAATGCAGAAAGTACGGCAACTCTTAAAACGAGGAGGAAACGAAATGAAGATCAAACGAATCGCGGCGCTTGTGCTTGTGATGCTGATGGCATTCTCCCTGGTCGCCTGCGGCAACAAGGACAGCGGCTCGAGCTCCGGAGACCCCAACGTGCTGACGGTCAACATCTGGGACTCCAACCAGCAGGAAGGACTCCAGAAGATCGCTGACAAGTGGTCCGAGACCTCCGGCATCAAGGCCAAGATCGAGGTCGTGGACTGGGACAACTACTGGACGCTTCTCGAGGCCGGCGCTTCCGGCGGCGAGATGCCCGACGTGTTCTGGATGCACTCCAACACCGCCCAGATGTACATGGAGAACGACCTTCTCCTGAAGCTCAACGACTACATCGACGCTGACGACGCCATCGACATGGCAAACTACTATGACGGCATCGTGAAGCTCTACACCCGCTCCGACGGCAACATCTATGCCCTGCCGAAGGATCACGACACCATCGCCCTGCTCTACAACAAGGCCATCTTCGACCAGTACAAGGTCGAGTATCCGACCGAGGACTGGACCTGGGAAGACATGTATGAGGCTGCCAAGGCCATCACCGAAGGCTCCAACGGCGAGATCTACGGCATGGCCATGAACACCTCCAACAACCAGGACGGCTGGTACAACTTCATTTACAGCTATGGTGCACAGGTCGTCACCGAGGACCACAAGGGCACCACGATCGGCTCCGACAAGGCGAAGGCCGGAATGGAGATGTGCCGCAAGCTCCTCACCGTCGGCGCGCCCCAGTCTGTCGTTGCCGAGACCGGCACTGACTCCCTGTTCATGAGCGACAAGTGCGCCATGATCACCCAGGGCTCCTGGATGATCAACGCCTTCTACAAGGCCGAGCACCATGACGATTATGCCTGGGCTCTGCTGCCCTATGCCGATGTCAACAACAACGGCAAGTGCGACTCCGACGAGCGCTGGTCGGCCTACAACGGCCTCGGCTGGGCTGCCTCCGCTTCTACCAAGAACCCCGACGCGGCTTACAGCCTGATCTCCTTCTTCTGCTCTGAGGAAGGCCAGCTCATGCAGTCTGAGCTCGGCGTCACCATGGGCGGCATGAAGGGCGTCTCCGATGCCTTCGCCAATGCCTTCCCGGGCATGGACGTGTCCCCCTTCATCCAGGCTGAGGATTACAACCTCTACTTCCGTCCCTACACCCGCAACACCACCGTTTGGGAAGACGCCATCCAGCAGTCCGGCGCATTCCTCGACGCGTGGCAGCATCCCGATGACGCCGGCATGATGGCGAAAGCCTGCGAGAACGCGCAGACCATCATCGAGAACGCGATCGCGGCGGAGTAATCTGATTCTTTTTACCGGTGCGCCGGAGACCCGGCGCACCGGGCAACTCGTCCTGACGGGGGCAAACGCCCCCGTCAGGATTGAATTCCGAACAAAGGAGGCAGTTCATGAAAAACCCCGCGAAAAAGCGGTCAGCGGCGGCAAAGAACGAGGCGAGATGGGCGTGGGCGTTCATCCTCCCGACGATGCTTGGCCTGATCATTCTGAACTTCTATCCTGTCATCGACACGGTCTATCAGTCGTTCTGCAAGACCGGTGACTTTGGTAAAGGGAACATCTGGGTCGGTCTTGCCAACTACAAAACAGTGCTTGCCAACTCCGAAACCTGGCAGTCCCTCTGGAACACGATCAAATATGCGATCATCGAGGTTCCTTTCGGCGTTATCATCGCGCTGATTCTCGCGGTGTTCCTGAACAAGAAGCTCAAAGGCACTTCCGCGTTCCGCACGATCTTCTTCCTGCCCATGGTCTGCGCCCCTGCGGCTGTCGCCATGGTCTGGAAATGGCTCTACAACCAGCAGTTCGGTCTGCTGAACAACATCTTCCACACGAACATCGCGTGGATCTCCAATCCCAACATCGCGTGGATCTCCATCGGCATCATCGGCGTCTGGTCGGTGATCGGCTATAACATGGTCCTGTTCATCTCGGGCCTGCAGGAGATCCCCGGCGACTACTACGAGGCCGCTGCGATTGACGGCGCCACGGGCGTCCGGCAGTTTTTCCACATCACTGTGCCGCTGCTGAGCCCCACGACCTTCTTTATCGTGCAGACCCGTCTGATCGGCGCGCTCACCGTGTTCGACCTGATGTTCATGGTCATGGACAAGACGAACATCGCGCTGCAGAAAACGCAGTCCATCGTCTATCTTTTCTACACTTATGCATTTACCAACGGCAATAAGGGCTACGGCGCCACGATTGTCGTTGTGCTGGTGGTCTTTATCATGATCGTCACCTTCATCATGCAGAAGGCGGAAAAGAAGCTCGTCTTCTATAATTGAGAAAGGGGGAACAAGCGATATGGAAAGCGCACGCGCCAGACAGAGACTGAATAAGTTTATCATGTATCTGGTTCTGGTCATCATGGCGATCATCATGCTCGTCCCCTTTGTGTGGATGATCCTCACCGCACTGAAGACCAACCAGGAAGCGATCTCGGTCAACCCCTTCTACATCTTCCCGCAGAATGGCTGGCACTGGGAGAACTTCGCCACGGTCTGGAAGAGCTACAACTTCCTGACCCTTTATAAGAACACGCTGCTGATGATCTTCTTCCGCGTGGTCTGCGCCTGCCTCACGGCTACGATGGCGGGCTATGCGTTCGGCCGCCTGAACTTCCCCGGCAAGAAGATCATGTTCGCACTCGTGCTCATCCAGATGATGATCCCCTCGCAGATCTTCATCATCCCGCAGTACCTCATGGTTTCCAAGATGGGCGCCCTGAACACGACATTCGGCCTTGTGTTCCCGGGCATCGTCACGGCCTTCGGTACCTATCTGCTCAAAACGGGCTATCAGGGTCTGCCGAAGGATCTGGAGGAGGCGGCCGCCATTGACGGCTGCAACATCGGCCAGCGCTTCTTGCGCATCATGATGCCGCTGACGCGCTCCTCCATGGTTTCTCTCGGCATCTTCACGGCGCTGTTCGCGTTCAAGGACCTCATGTGGCCCATGATCGTCTGCACCAAGGCCGAGACCACCACGCTGTCCGCGGGTCTCGCCAAGATGCAGGGCCAGTACGGCAGCGACTATCCCACGATGATGGCGTCCGCTGTTCTTGCCATCATCCCCATGATCGTAATCTATGTGATTTTCCAGAAGCAGTTTGTGGAAGGCATTGCCACCTCCGGCGGCAAGCTCTGAGCGCTGCGCGCATAGATTCGAAATGCAGTTTCACAATGCGCCGGAGCATGGTATAATGCTTTCGGCGCATTTTTTGTCCGGAGGGATCGGATGAAAACTCAGACTGGATATTTTGAAACAAATCGATACCGCTGCCTGGTGTATCAGGAAAAGCAGACCGATGATCTCTATCTCACGCTCTGCGGCTATGAAAAATGCGCGCCGGGGTATGAGTTCCACACCGGACAGCGCACGGGGTATCACCTGCATGTGATCCTCGGCGGCAAGGGCGTGCTGTGCGTCAACGGCGCGGAGCAGCCCGTGCGGCACGGGCAGATGTTCGTGACCAAGCCGGGCGAGGAGACCTGGTACCGTGCGGACGAAAAAGAGCCGTGGACCTACTGCTGGATGACCTACGACGGCAACCACGCCGCGCACTACACCGAAAGCGCCGGCTTTTTCGACGGCGTGAACGTTGTGGACTGCAACATGGATCAGCGGCAGTTTTTCCTGCTCGTGCAGCGGCTTCTGGACCACCCGGAGCTCACGCTCGCAAACGACCTGCTCCGCCTCGGTCTGCTGCTGGAATTTCTGTCACTCGCGGTCGAATCCGCGCAAAAGCAGCTTCCGCCCTCCCTGCGGGAGCGCGAGCTCTCGGCGGACGTCTATGTGGACTACGCCGTGACCTTCATTCTCAGCAATTCCGCCAATGTGAAGATCAGCGACGTGGCCCGGTACATCGGGATCAACCGCAGCTATCTCACCAACATCTTCAAGAAAAAAATGGGCGTCTCGCCGCAGGAGTATCTGATGCAGTGCAAGCTTGACCGCGCCTGCCAGCTGCTCCGGGATTCGGACGCTTCCATTCAGGATATTTCCCGCCGCGTCGGCTATGACAACCCGCTGACCTTTTCCAAGATCTTCCGCACCCGCTTCGGCAGGAGCCCCACGGCCTACCGTGAGGAGCAGAAGAGCCCGAACCACCACGATGACCCAAAGGAGAACCAGACACTATGAGCATTCATTTTGATGAACCGTCCCGCCGCCTGACGCTGCGGACCGAGACCGCTTCCTATCAGATGCAGATCGACGATCTGGGCTATCTGCGGCATCTGTATTACGGGCGCGACGCCGGCGAACAGGCGCTGACGTATTTCCACCGCCAGTATGATCTCGGCTTTTCGGGCAACCCCTACGAGCGCCGCTGGGAACGCACGAACTCTCCGGATCTGATCCCGCTGGAGTATTCCGCCTCCGGCACGGGCGATTATCGCGTGCCGGCGTCAGTGGTGCTGCGCGCCGACGGCAGCCGCGGAGCGGACTTCCGCTATGTGTCCCATGAGATCCGCCCGGGAAAGTATGCGCTGCCCGGCCTGCCCGCCGCCTACGACAACGGAGGCGAGTGCGAAACGCTCGTCGTCACGCTCCGGGATCACTCCGCGGGCCTTACGCTCCAGCTTTATTACGGCGTGTTCGCAGCGCTCGACATGATCACGCGCGCCGCTGTGTTTCTCAACGACGGGAACGCGCCGCTGCGGCTGGAAAAGGCGGGGTCTGTGTGTCTCGATCTCCCGTTCGGAGATTGGGATCTCGTGCACTTCCACGGCCGGCACTGCCTGGAGCGGCAGCCGGAGCGGCTTCCCGTGCCGCACCTGGTCACCACGGTGGGCTCCGACCGCGGCATGTCCAGCCATCAGCACAATCCGTTCGTCATTCTCTGCGACCATGAGGCCACCGAGGACGCGGGCGAATGCTATGGTCTGATGCTCGCGTACTCCGGCAGCTTCCGCGCCGAGATCGAGCGCAGCCAGACGGACGCCGTGCGCGTTGTCATGGGCATCAGCGAGCAGGACTTCTCCTGGCCGCTCAAGCCCGGCGAGCAGTTTGTCACGCCGGAGGTGCTCCTGACCCGCGCGGACGGGCTCACGAAGCTGAGCCAGAATTATCATCGCTTCATCCGGCGCAATATCTGCCGCGGCGCGCATCACCTGCAGCGTCGCCCGGTGCTCATCAACAACTGGGAGGCGACCTATTTCGATCTGGACGCAGAGCGCATCTTCGCGCTGGCAAAAGAGGCGGCGGAGCTCGGCGTGGAGCTCTTCGTGCTCGATGACGGGTGGTTCCGCGGCCGCGCGGACGACAATGCCGGTCTCGGCGACTGGTTTGAAAACCGCGACAAGCTCCCGAACGGCCTGAAGGATCTCATCGACCGCATCACCGGCCTCGGCATGCGCTTCGGCATCTGGGTCGAACCGGAGATGGTGAACGAAAACTCCGACCTCTACCGCGCGCACCCGGACTGGGCGTTCACGGTGCCGGGCCGCAAGCCCGTCATGGGCCGCAACCAGCTCGTGCTGGACATGTCCCGCGCGGACGTGCGCGCATATCTGTTCGATGTGCTCTCCGCGCTTCTGCGCGACCATGATATTTCCTATGTGAAGTGGGACATGAACCGCTCGCTCGCGGACGTGTTCTCCCGCGCGCTGCCGCCCGAGCGGCAGGGCGAGGTGCTCCACCGCCACATTCTCGGCGTCTATGACCTGCTCGAACGGCTGACGGCGGCGTTTCCGCATGTGCTGTTCGAGGGCTGCTCCGGCGGCGGCGGACGCTTTGACGCCGGCATGCTCTACTATACGCCGCAGATCTGGCTCTCGGACGATACCGACCCCATCGAGCGTCTGAAGATCCAGCGCGGCACGTCCTTCGGCTATCCCGTGAGCGCCATGGGCGCGCACGTCTCCGCCTCGCCCAACCACCAGACCGGACGCTCCACCCCGATCCGCACCCGCGGCGTCGTGGCGATGTCGGGCGCGTTTGGGTATGAGCTCGATCTCACGAAGCTCCCCGCGGAGGAGAAAGAGGAGATCCGCCGTCAGATCCGGCAGTTCCATGCCGACGAGGACACGGCGCATGACGGGCTTTACTATCGGCTGTCGGACGGAGAAAACCGTTGGTTCACCGCGTGGCAGACCGTGAGCGCGGACGGCGCGCGCAGCGTCGTGAATCTCGTGGTGCAGAATCCCGAGCCCTTTGCCAAGGTGCCGCATGTCTGCCTGCGCGGGCTGGAGCCGGAGGCGCGCTATCTGCTCGAGGAGGAGCAGATCGTCGTCACGGGCGCGGCGCTGATGTATGCCGGCTATTCTTTCCCGCGCATGCTGGGCGACTATCCCGCGGCGCAGCTGCATCTGATCCGGCAGGACGGGGAGTGTGACGCGCCGTGAGCCGTCTGGGAAGCTGGGCAGCCGCCGAGCGGGAAAAGCTTCGAGGCATGTCCGTCGGGCAGGCGATCGGCTATATCCTCACCTATTACTGGATCTGGATCCTCGGGATCGCCTTTGGCGTGTGGCTGATCGTGTTTCTTGCGGTGCATCTGATCGCGGGCGAGCCGCAGTACCGGCTGTACGCCGTGTTTGCCAACACGACCGCCGACGCGGGCAACGGCTCCGCGATCTGGAAGGATTTCCAGGCGTTCGACGATTTTGAATCCGACGATGAAAAGGTCGAATTTGACGCAAACTTCTTTTTTGATTATACTCGGAACCAGGGGCGCGGGAATTCGTACTACAACGCGTTCGTGACGCTTGCCGACACCGGCACGCTCGATCTCGTCACGATGGACGCCGCGCAGCTCGCGGCACTCGGCCAGAGCGGCCGTCTGATGGATCTGAACGATCCGCGCTGCGCCGAGATCCTCAAAAAATACGGCGACCGGCTCGTCTGGTACGAGCCGCCCGAGGACGCCGATGAGACCGAGCCCGTTCCCGTGGGCATCGATCTCAGCGACAGCCTGCTTGTCACGCGCTATAAGCTCTATCCGGGCAACTGTGCGCTGGGCGTCAGCGCGCAGAGCGGGCGGATCGACGCTGTGCTCGCGTTTTTGGAATTTGTGCTGGAGGAGGGAACGACAGGTGCATGAGCTCATCAGCAGCTTGCTCAGCAACGACAGCCGCTTCGGCCGGCTGATGACCCGCTGGGGCATCGTGATCGCCGCGAACCTGCTGTTCATCCTCTTCAGCCTTCCGGTCGTCACCACCGGCGCCGCCCTCGCCGGACTCTATACCGTCATGCTCAAGACGCTCCGGGGCGACGGGGTGATCAACCCCTTCGTGCAGTTCTGGCGCGGCTTTAAGATCAATTTCAGGCAGGCGACCATCGCGTGGATCATTGTCCTTGCGCTCGCCGCCTTCGGGTATTTCGACGTGCGCATCTGCCTGCAGGCGGGCGGCGTCAGCGGCGACTTCCGCTATGCGATCTTCGCCCTCGGCGGGATTTTGCTCATCGGCGTGATCTATCTCTATCCCACCATGGCGGCGTTTGAAAACACGCTGCCGAATCTTCTGCGCACGGGATATTATTTCGCGCTGAAAAAGCCCCTCAAGCTCATCGTGATCCTGTTCTTTCAGGTCTTCCCGCTGTTTCTGACGTATACGGACGCGCACTGGCGTCCGCTGTACGCGTTTTTGTGGTTCATGTTCGGCTTCGGCGCGATCGCCATGCTCACGGCGCGGCTCCTGCTGCCGGAATTCAAGCCGTTCCTCCCGCTGGTGGACGACTACGGCGACTTCATTCTCGACGAGAACGGCAACCAGCAAAAGCCGGGTCAGGACGCCGAGGCGGAGCCCGAGCAGGACACGGCGCCCGAAAAGACCGAGGCGGAGATTCTCGAAGAGATGAAAAAACTCGATATGTAACGCAAAAACGCCGGTCTGTGATCGGCGTTTTTGGGAGAAAGGATACATGCTTATGCAAACGGAACTTCTGCAAAAACTGGACGCGGGCGCTTTCGATGATACGCTGCGCACGCTCTACGGCACGGCGGACCGCGCCAGAGCGCGCCGGATCGCCGAGGCCTTTGCCGAACGGTTTCCGGACTGCGCCGACCGCGCCGCGCTCTTCAGCGCGCCGGGGCGTACGGAGATCGGCGGCAACCACACGGATCATCAGCACGGGCGCGTCCTCTGCGGCAGCGTGGATCTGGACATGCTCGCCTGCGCCGCGCCGAACGGTCTGCGCGAGATCCGCGTCTGGTCCGAGGGCTACGGCGGCGTTCAGGTGGCGCTCGATGACCTTGCCCCGCGCGCGGAGGAGCGCGACAGCACCGCTGCGCTCGTGCGCGGTGTGGCGGCGGGCGTCTCGGCGCTCGGCCACAGCGTTTCGGGCGTGGACGTCTATGTCCACTCCAACGTGATCGCGGGCTCGGGTCTGTCCTCCTCGGCGGCCTTCGAGGTGCTCATCGGCACGATCCTGAACCGCTTTTTCTGCCGCGGCGCGCTCGACAGCATCGCCATCGCGAAGATCAGCCAGATGGCGGAGCGCGATTACTACGGCAAGCCCTGCGGTCTGATGGACCAGATGGGCTCCGCCGTCGGCGGCGCGGTCGCCATCGACTTCGCCGATCCCGAAAACCCCGTTGTGGAGCGGCTCAGCTATGACTTCACCGCCTCCGGGCACGCTCTGTGCATCATCGATACCGGCTCGTCCCACGATGATCTCACGGAGGATTACGCCGCCGTGGCGCGCGAGATGAGCGACGTTGCAAAGCTTTTCGGAAAGCAGTTCCTGCGCGAGGTGCCGGAAGAGCTCTTCCGCGCTGAGATCGCCGCGGTGCGCGCGCAATGCGGCGACCGCGCCGCGCTGCGCGCCCGGCATTTTTACAGCGAGAACCGCCGCGCTGCGCTCGAGGCGGACGCCCTGCGCGAGGGCGACTTTCAGCGCTTTCTCGCGCTGGTGAACGAGTCGGGGCTTTCGTCCGTGTGCGATCTGGAGAACATCTGGTCGCCCGCGCACCCGGCGCGGCAGGCCGTGTCGCTCGCGCTCAGCATCGGACGCGAGCTGCTCGGCGGAAAGGGCGCGATCCGCGTGCACGGCGGCGGCTTTGCCGGAACGGTGCAGGCCTTTGTGCCCGAGACGCTTTTGGAGCCGTTTCGCGCCGGGATCGAGTCGGTCTTCGGCGAGGGAAAGTGCCATGTCCTTTTCATCCGTCCGCTGGGCGGCTGTGAGATCGTTTGAAGCACCGGAAAGGAGAACCACCGATGAACGCTGTTATCGCTCTGAAAAACTATGCCCTGCGCTCCGGGCTCATCACCGCCGAGGAGGAGATCTGGGCGGAGAATACGATCCTCGATACGCTGAAGCTCGACGCCATGCCCGAGCTCGAGGTGGCGGAGGGATCGCCGCTGCACGAGATCCTCGGCGCGCTGACGGACGACGCGTATGAGCGCGGTGTGCTTGCGGAAAACTCCGTCGTCTACCGGGATCTGTTCGACACCGAGCTGATGGGCCGTCTCACGCCGCGCCCCGCGCAGGTGATCGAGCGCTTCCGCGCCCTCTTCGAGCAGAGCCCCAAGGCCGCCACGGACTGGTACTACAAGTTCAGCCAGGACACAAACTACATCCGCCGCGACCGCATCGCGAATGATATTCAGTGGAAAGCCCCGACGGAGTACGGCGAGCTCGACATCACGATCAACCTCTCCAAGCCGGAGAAGGATCCCAAGGCCATCGCCGCGGCGCGCAATCTCCCGGCGTCGAACTATCCGCGCTGCCAGCTCTGCGCCGAGAACGAGGGCTACGCCGGACGCGTGAACCATCCCGCGCGGCAAAACCACCGCATGGTGCCGATCACGATCAACAACTCGCCGTGGTTTCTGCAGTATTCCCCCTATGTCTACTACAACGAGCACTGCATCTGCCTGAATCGCAAGCATGTGCCCATGAAGATTGACCGCGCCTGCTTTGAAAAGCTGCTGGATTTTGTGCGCCAGTTTCCGCACTATTTCGTCGGCAGCAACGCGGATCTGCCCATCGTCGGCGGCTCGATCCTTGCCCACGACCATTTTCAGGGCGGGCACTACACGTTCGCCATGGAGAAAGCCCCGGTGGAGACGCCGTTTGTCTTCCCCGGCTTCGAGGACGTGCGCGCGGGCATCGTGAAGTGGCCGATGGCGGTCATCCGCCTCACCTGCACCGACCCGACGCGGCTGGCAGAGCTCGCCGACCGCATTCTGACGGCGTGGCGCGGCTATACCGACGAGTCCGCCGTGATCTACGCCGAGACGGACGGCGAGCGGCACAACACCATCACGCCCATCGCCCGCCGCCGCGGCGCGGACTTCGAGCTGGATCTCGTGCTGCGCAACAATCTCACCACCGAGGAATATCCCCTCGGCCTCTATCACCCGCACGATGAGCTCCATCACATCAAGAAAGAGAACATCGGCCTCATTGAGGTCATGGGGCTCGCGGTGCTGCCCGCGCGTCTGCGCGAGGAGCTTGCCGCCGTGGCGGAGGCGCTCGTCTCGGGCGCGGACCTGCGCGCCGACGAGCGCACCGCAAAGCACGCCGACTGGGCGGAGGCATTCAAGCCGCAATATGAGATCACGGCCGAAAACGCGCTTTCGATCGTCCGCGCTGAGACCGGCAAGGTCTTTGCCAAGGTGCTCGAGCACGCGGGCGTTTACAGCCGGGACGATGCCGGCAAGGAAGCGTTCCTGCGCTTTCTGCGCACCGTGCAGTAACACAGAAAGGGAACGACCATGTCCGAACTTTACTATTATTCCGACGCGCTCAAGCTCGGGCAGAAGGCCTCCCGCGCAGCGTCCGCAAAGGGGCAGAGCCCGTATCTGCCCGCGCTGGACGAGATTGTGCCGCCGGAGCGCTCGGCAGCGGGCGTCGATCTCGGCCTCGTGCAGGTTCCGGCGGAGTTCATCGTCGGCACCAAGACCCGCGGCCGGACGGAGTCTTTCGCGGTCAATTTCATGCCGCTGCTGCCGGAGAGCTCAGAGTTCGCGGCAAAGTGGTATGCGCTCTGCCGCGCCCATCTCGCCGAGGGCATCCGCGAGCCGGTCAAGGTCTATGAATATCTCAATCGGTTTTACGTCGACGAGGGAAACAAGCGCGTGAGCGTGCTGAAGTTTTTCGACGCGCCGACCATCCCCGCGCATGTGATCCGGGTGCTCCCGGAGCGGACAGGGGACCCAAAAATCGAAAACTACTATGCATTCATCGCGTTCTATCGCCTGAGCCGGGTCGGCTTTCTGGAGCTGACGAAGCCCGGCGGCTACGCCGTGCTGCAGCGCCTGCTCGGAAAGGCGCCGGACGAGGCGTGGACAGAGGAGGAGCGGCGGCGCTTTTCGGCGGCATTCTACCGCTTTCGCAAGGTCTATGAGGCGAGCGGCGGCAGCAAGCTCCGCGCCACCGCCGGCGACGCGCTGCTGGCGTTTCTCAAGGTCTATGGCTACCCGCAGCTGCTCACGCCGGATGAGTCCGCGCTGAAAAAGGATCTCTCGCTCATGTGGGAGGAGCTGGCGCTGCAGCAGGAAGAGTCCGTCATCGAGGTCAAGACCGCGCCCGCGACGGAGAAAAAGCAGACCCTCCTGACGCGCGTGCTGCCCACGGGACAGAACGTGAAAAAGGTCGCCTTTCTCCATGACAAAACGCCGGCGTCCTCCGGCTGGACGATGGGGCACGAGCAGGGGCGCCGCCACCTGCAGCGCGTGTTCGAGGGGCAGATCGAGACCTGCGCTTATGAAAACGTCATGGAGGGCGAGGGTCCCGTCGCCGTCATGGAGCGCGCCATCGCCGATGGCTGCGGCCTGATCTTCGCGACCTCGCCGCGCATCCTGCCGGCGAGCCTGCGCGTCGCCGTGGCGCACCCGGAGGTCGTCGTCATGAACTGCTCGGTCAACCAGCGGCATCGCTATGTCCGCTCGTATTACGGGCGCATGTATGAGGCGAAATTCATCATCGGCGCCGTCGCCGCCACACTCTCCGATTCCGGCGAGCTGGGCTATGTCGCGGACTATCCCATCTTCGGTCAGATCGCCGGGATCAATGCGTTCGCCCTCGGCGCGCAGATGATCAATCCCCGTGCAAAGGTGCATCTCTCATGGGCGTCCGTCCGGGGCGGGGAGCACGCGGACACCGCGCTCATCGAGCGGGGCATCCGGCTGATCTCCACGCAGGACTCTGCAAGGCTCCGGAACGGCAGCTCCAGCGGCTTTGGGCTCTACCGCGTTGCGGACGACGGAGAACGAACGCTCCTGGCAGCGCCCCTCTGGCGCTGGGACGTCTACTATGAAACGATCCTGCGCCGCCTGCGCGACAACACCGTGAAAGAGGAATACGAGCGCAGCAACCGCGCCCTGAACTACTATTGGGGCATGTCCGCCGGCGTGATCGACCTGCGTCTGGATCCGACGCTTCCGCGCGGCACGCGGCGTCTTGCGGATTATCTCCGCGAGAGCATCGCCAAGGAGGTCTGCAACCCGTTCCTCGCGCCGCTCCATACGCAGGACGGCAGCCTGATCGGCGAGCACCAGCACGCGCTCAGCATCGAGCAGATCATCGGCATGGATTATCTCGTCGATAACGTGATCGGCGCGATCCCGACCTACGCCGAGCTCTCGCCGCTTGCCCAGTCCACGGTCGACGCTGCGGGCGTCGCGCCGTCGATGCGCGGCGTCGCGGAGGAGAGCGCAAAATGAAGATTCTCGCGGTATCGGACGTGGAATCCCGTTACTTTTATGATTATTACACCCCGGGCAAGCTGGACGAATACGATCTGATCATCTCCTGCGGCGATCTGTCGCGGGAGTATCTGGAGTTTCTCGTCACCATGGCGCGCTGCCCGCTGCTGTATGTGCACGGGAACCACGATGAATCGTATGACAAGCGCCCGCCGGAGGGCTGCATCTGCATCGAGGACACCCTCTATGTCCACGAGGGCGTGCGCATCCTCGGCCTCGGCGGCTCGCACCGCTATCGGAACGGGTCGCATCAGTACTCCGAGCGCCAGATGGCCTGGCGCATCCGCCGCCTGTGGTATACCCTGCGCAAAAGCGAGGGCTTCGATATCCTCGTCACGCACGCGCCCGCGCGGGGCATCAATGACTTCGACTCGCAGACGCACCGCGGCTTTGCCTGCTTTTTGAAGCTGCTCGACCGCTGGCAGCCGCGCTATTTCCTCCACGGGCACATCCATAAAAACTACGGCGTCAGGATCCCGCAGCGCACGCAGCACGGCGCAACGACGATCATCAATGCCTGTGACCACTGCGTGATTGAATTTTAATGCAAAAACCGGCGCACCCGAATTTCGGGTGCGCCGGTTGGCTTGATTGGAAAGATCACTTCTGCGCGCGTTTTTCCTCCATCTTCTTCAAAAACTCCGGACCATAGCCGTAGTGCTCCACGACGAAGTCCAGATCCTTGTCGCCGCGGCCGGAGAGGTTTACGAGCGCCGAACCCGTGATGCCGGTGCGGGCGAGCTTGATGGCGTGCGCCAGAGCGTGCGAGCTCTCGATCGCGGGAATGATGCCCTCGTGCCGGGACAGCAGGAAGAGCGCCTCGATGGCCTCCTCATCGTCGATGGTGACGTAGTTCACGCGCTCCATATCGTGCAGCAGCGCGTGCTCCGGGCCGGCGGCGGGGTAGTCCAGACCGCTGGCGTTGGAGTAGACGGGCGCGGGATCGCCGTTTTCGTCCGCGAGCATGATGCTGTTGAAGCCGTGCATCACGCCCTCGCTGCCGTAGGTGATCGAGGCGGCGTGGTCGCCAAGCTTCGGACCGCGTCCGAGCGGCTCCACGCCCACGAGCTCCACGGGGTCTGCCAGAAACGGCGTGAACATGCCGATGGAGTTCGAGCCGCCTCCCACGCAGGCCACGACCTGATCGGGCAGGTGACCGGTCATGGAGACGAACTGCTCTCTGGCCTCCTCGCCGATGCAGTACTGGAAGTCGCGCACCATCAGCGGGAAAGGATGCGGGCCGGCGGCCGTGCCGATGCAGTAGACCGCGTCCTTATACTCCTTGGAATACGCCATGAAGGCGGCGTCCACAGCCTCCTTGAGCGTTTTGAGCCCGAAGCTCACGGGGATCACGTTCGCACCCAGCATCTTCATGCGCGTGACGTTCGGCGCCTGCTTTGCGATGTCCACCTCGCCCATGTAGATGTCGCACTCCATGCCGAAGTAGGCCGCGGCGGTGGCGAGCGCCACGCCGTGCTGTCCCGCGCCGGTCTCGGCGATGAGCTTTTTCTTGCCCATGAACTTGGCAAGCAGACCCTCGCCCATGCAGTGGTTGAGCTTGTGCGCGCCGGTGTGGTTCAGATCCTCGCGCTTGAGATAGATCTGGAATCTGCCGAGGTGGTTCGAGAGATTCTGGCAGTGATACACCGGGGTGGGGCGGCCCTGAAAGTCCTTGCGGATGCGGCGCAGCTCGTTGATGAATTGCGCCGACTGCGCGATCGTGTAATACGCCTCGGCGTATTCGTTGAACGCCTTGATGAGCTCGGGGTCGTCGAGATAATTGCCGCCGTACTTGCCGAAATAGCCGTCCGGCGTCGGGTGCTCTTTCAGATAGTTGTCGAAATCTCTGTACTTGTTCATAGCAGATTCTCCCTTTCACGCGGAGTGTGGATATTCCTGATTGTAACACACTTGCTGCGGATGTACAATCTTTTCTTCCGTGGAGCAGATTGACGGAAACCGGAGAATCGGATATACTGTCTTACAGATCGAACACACTGTCCCGGAGGTGGAGTTGGGATGGAAAACAGCAGCAAATTAAAGCGTGTCCTCACGGACGCCGCGGTGCGGTGCTTCCGTGAGCGCGGCTACGACGACGTCTCCGTGAACGACATCTGCCGGGAGGCGGGCGTCGCGCGCTCGTCATTCTATCGGGTGTTCTCCAACAAAAAGGACACGATCCGCTGTCTGCTGGAACACACGGACACGAACTCTATCGTCAGCATCGAGGAACTGCTCGCGGCGCAGAACGATTTTGACCGCATGTGGATCATCGGAGACCGTTATATTTCGATCTGCAAGTCTCTCGGACCGGAGCTGAACGCCTCTTTCCAGTGCATGTCAGTGCGGGGTGAGATTGACCTGCTCTCGCTGGCGCACTCCGTGGACGCGTGGTTCATCCGACTGACGCGCAGCTGTCAGAAGACCGGCATCATCCGGAGCGCCGAGCCCGCAGAGCTGATCGGGCCGCTGTTGGCGGACATGGTCTATCACGAGATCTACGCCTGGAGTGCCCACAAGGGCAACTACCCTCTGCGCGCCCGCTCTCGCCGGATCACGGAAGCGCTCGTCGATCTCGCGCCGGAGTACCGCTGGAGCGAGGCGCAGCTCGCCGCCGCGGACAAATCCTGAAATCGGACAAAAACCCCGAAGCTGTCTCATGGTTTGAGACGGCTTCATTTTTTGCGGCGTGAAAAGCGAAACAGGTTTTTTGTGGGTTTCTGAAAATCGCTTGTCAAGCAATTGACGGGCGGTTTTTCTCCTTATAAGATGAGGGCAGAAACCTTTTTGGAGGCGAAACATTATGGCTGCATACGAACAAATCATCAACACCGCCTTATCAGACGGCGGACTGCTGGACGCGCTGCTGGCGCTCCAGAAGGCGGAGGGCTATGTGAGCGAACCGGCTCTGTCTGCCCTCGCGAAGCATGTGGGCGTGAGCGACGCTGCGCTCTACGATGCGGCGAGCTTTTACTCCATGCTGCGCTTTGAAAAGCCTGCGCAGACCGAGATCCGCGTCTGCCGCGGCACGGCCTGCCACTCCGGCGGCAACGCCGAGCTGGTTGCGGCGCTCGAAGCCGCCACCAGTGTGAAGCTGGGCGAGAGCAACGAGAAATATTCCCTCGGCTGGGTCGAGTGCCTCGGTCAGTGTCAGGCAGCGCCGAACATTCTCATCAACGGCGAGCTCTATACGAATGTGGATCTGAACCAGATCCCGGAATTGCTCGGAGGTGCCAAATGAACGAAATCAGAATCGCACTCCGCAATGTGGGGAAGATCGACCCCATGTCCATTGAGCCCGCATGATGGATCGCGGTGGGCTCATAGAGACCATCGAAGAGACCTCCCGTCTGCGCGGCCGCGGCGGCGCGGCGTTCCCCACCGGCAAGAAGTGGAGCAGCGCATTCAAGAACGACAGCGAAGTGAAATACATCGTCTGCAACGCCGACGAGGGTGAGCCGGGCACCTACAAGGACCGCGTCATCATGGAGGGCGACCCCCATACGGTGATCGAGGGCATCCTGATCGGCGCGTATGCCGTCGGCGCGAAGGAATGCTTCATCTATGTTCGCGGCGAGTATGAAAACTCGATCAAATTACTTAGAAATGCCGTCAAACAGGCGGAGGACAAGGGCCTCTGCGGCGACACGGTCATCAAGGTCGTATCCGGTGCGGGCGCGTATGTCTGCGGCGAGGGCACGGCAATCGTCAATTCTCTGGAAGGTGTGCGCGGCGAGCCCAGACTCAAACCGCCCTCCATGGCGGTCGCGGGCCTGCACAAAAAGCCTACCATCGTGAACAACGTCGAGACCTTTGCCGTGATTCCCGAGATCATCACCAAGGGCGCGGACTGGTTCGGCGCCATCGGCTCGGAAAAGTATCCCGGCACGAAGCTTATGTGCATGAGCGGCGACGTTGTCAATAAGGTCTGCGTCGAGGTGCCCACGAACGCCACGCTCAGAGATGTGGTCGAAGGCTTCGGCGGCGGCGTGGCAAACGGCAAGAAGCTGAAAGCCATCCAGCTCGGCGGCTCCAGCTGCGGTTTCGTGACGCCGGATCAGCTCGACACCCCGATCGATTTTGACTCCATCCGCGCCATCGGCGCTTCTCTCGGTTCGGGCGCTGTCTACGTCATCGACGAAACCAGAAATATTGTGGACATCCTCGCCGAGATCGCGAAGTTCTACCGCCACGAATCCTGCGGCAAATGCTCTCCCTGCCGCGAGGGCACGATGCGCATCGCGGAAATCCTGGAGAAGTTTGCAAAGGGCGAGGGCACCAAGGCGGATATTGAACTCATCGAGTCCATGAGCGACTACATGAAAATGTCCTGCTTCTGTCCGCTCGGACAGAGCGCGACGACGGCATTCATGAGCGCTTTAAAACTGTTCCCCGAAGACTTTGACGTGAAGCTGAGAAAGGAGGCGTGAGCATGGCAAACGTGAATCTGACCATTGACGGCAAGGTGATCACCGTTCCCGACGGGACGACCATTCTCGCCGCCGCGAAAGCGAATGACATTTACATCCCGACCCTGTGCTTTATGGAAAAGCTGGATCCCCACGCCTCCTGCCGCATGTGCGTCGTGGAGGTTGAGGGCGCGAGAACCTTCCAGCACGCCTGTGCAGCCAAGGTACGTGAGGGTATGGTCGTCCACACGAATACCGAGGCCGTGCGCAAGTCCCGCAAGCTCACGCTGCAGCTCCTCCTTTCCGACCACAGCGTCGACTGCCATCACTGTCTGCGCATCGGCAGCACGAAATGCGCCGACCTCGATCCGAAATTCTGCGAATGGTGCTTCTTCTGCGACTGCGAGCGCGACGGCTTCTGTGAGCTGCAGAGCCTCGCCCGTGAGTATGAGGTCGATCAGCTCCCGTTCGAGCAGAAGCACAACACCTATCCCGTGGACGACAGCAGTGTCATCGTCCGGAACCCCAACAAGTGCATCAAGTGCAAGCGCTGCGTGGACGTCTGCGCGAACGTGCAGACCGTGCACAATCTTGCAGCGAGCGGCCGCGGCAGCGAAGTCAAGATCGGTCCCGCCTTCTCTAAGCCCATGGCCGAGAGCCGCTGCATCGGCTGCGGACGCTGCGTCGAGGTCTGCCCGACCGGCGCGATCTTCGCCAAGGAGTACAAGGACGAAATTCTGGAATATACCCACACCTATGAAATGAAGACTGTCGCCATGGCGGACGCGGCGCTGATCCCGGAGATCGAGCGCATCTGGAAGCGCAAGCATGCGCCTATCACGATCGAGCAGATCGCGGGCGGTCTCAAGAAGCTCGGATTCACGACCGTCGTGAGCGCCGAGGACGCAAAGGACGCCGCCCGCGCGGAAGCGGAAAAGCTGCTCGGCAAGCAGCTGAAGCATGGCCCCGCCATTCTCGCCGACACCCTCGCCGCGAAGAAGCTCCTCGAGCGGGATTTCGCGGACTATTCTGACCGCTTCGTGTTTGCGCCCTCTGCCGCAAGCATTTTCGGCGCTTACGCAAAGGACACCCTCGGCGCGGACAAATGTGCCGTCTTCGGCGCAATCGGCCCCGAGGCGAGCGAGGTCTATGAGACGGGGTGCGCGGACTTCGCCGTGAACGCCCGCGAGCTCTACCGCATCATGCTCCGCACCGGCACCGAGCCGAACGAAGGCCGCACCCTGACGCCGGAAGCCCTGCCGCACGAGGCGGCAACGGGCAAATACGGCAGGCTCCTGGAGGACGCGGAGTGGAACATGGACAGCGAGGCCGAGACCTTTGAGATCAAGGTCGGACGCAAGACGCTCAAATGCGCAATTTGCCACAACCCCGCGCAGCTGAAAAACGTACTGGACGCAGACATTGTCCGCGTGATCGCATAAGGAGGGACCACACATGAGCGAATGGAAAAAGACATGGTGCAACCTCTGCGCCGTCACCTGCGGCCTCGAGATGGAGGTCGAGGACAACAGGATCATCAACGTGCGACCCGATCCGTCGAGTCCGCGCTCGAACGGCTACTGCTGCCGCAAGGGCCGCAGCGCGAAATACTTTGTGGAGAACCGCGACCGGCTGGAGTACCCGATGAAGCGCGTGGGCGACCACTTTGAGCGCATCAGCTGGGAGCAGGCCTATAAAGAGATTGGCGAGAAGGCCCGCGCCATCGTAGATAAGCACGGCCCGCGCTCCACGGCTTTCATCGGCGGCGGCACGTATTCCATCACGACGCCTGCCGCGACCATGAAGCCGCTGATGTACGCCATCGGCACCCAGTATTTCTTCAACCCCATCGGCGTCGAGTTCATGGGCGACTGGTGGAGCCACGGCCGCATCTTCGGCTATCAGTTCCACTTCCTGGAGCCCGACGACCTGCACAGTGAGGTCATCGTCTACTGGGGCTCCAACGCCTATGTCTCCCACCAGATGCCGAACGCGAAGCGCACGATCCGCAGCTTTTCGCAGGCCGCCGAGAAGATGGTCATTGCCGTTGATCCGCGTGTGAGTGAAACCGCGCGCATGGCGGATATGCACATCCGCCCCGCCATCGGCTCAGACTCCCTTTTCCTGCGCGCGCTCATCGCGCTGATTCTCGAAAAGGGCTGGGAGGATAAGGACTATCTCGCCAAGTACACCAAGGACTGGGCACTGGCCAGAAGCTGGTTTGTAAACTTCGATATCGACGCCGCGCTGGAGATCTGCAAGATCGAGCGCGCACAGGCGGAGGAGTTCGCCCGCATCCTCACGACGAAAAAATGGAGCATGCACCGTGACCTCGGCATCTACTTCGGACGCCACTCCACCGCGAGCAGCTATCTCTGCCTGCTGCTCGCCATCGTCTGCGGCATGGCGCTCGTGAAGGGCGGCAGCGTGATGCCCGAGCGTGTGCTCTATCTCGACAACTCCGACGAGCTCAACCCCAAAACCTGGCGCACGCCGGTGACGAACCGCTTCCCGGTGTCCTGCGTGTTCCCGGAGGGCGTGTTCCCGGATGAGGTGCTCGGCGACAACGAAGACCGCATCCGCATGGCGTTCTGCGTGCTCTCCAACCCCGCGCGCAGCTATCCCGATTCGCAGGCCATGGAGAAAGCACTCAAAAAGCTCGATCTCTTTGTGGCGGTGGACTGCGTCGAGACCGAAACCACGCGGCTTGCCGACTATGTCCTGCCCAGCATGAGCGCCTACGAGGCCGACGGCGACTTCGACATGTTCACGCTCAACTGGCCCGAGGTGGTCTTTGGCTGCCGCCGCCGCATCATCCAGCCGTTTGGCGAAGCGAAGGACGACGCCACGATTTTCGCCGAGCTCACGCAGGCGATGGGCTATCTGCCCAAGCTTCCCAAGAGTCTTTACGACGCAGCCGAGGAGGCCGTGCGCACGGGCAACCGCGTCAAGTATTTCCTCAAGGTCGTCGCGTGGATTGTGAAGGAGAAGGGCAAGTATCTCGACCAGGCTGCCTCGATCATCTGCCTCACACTCGGCAAGGCCATGGGCAGCGGCGGACAGGCGATGAACTGGGCGGTGCTCATGACGAGCCCGGTCTACAAGAGCGCGCTCCCGACCGTCAAGCCCGACCAGAAGTATCCGATCCTCTCCAAGCTCCCGAAGTTCAGGGACTGGTGCCTCGCGGACGTGGCGTTCGACGAGGTTATCGCCCACCCCGAGGGCGCGGTCATCGGCATGGCGGACGTGGATCACATGATGGAAAAGCACGTCGTGCACAAGGACAAGAAGATGCACCTCTGGTGTCAGGAGATCGAGGATTACCTCAATGAGTACATCACGCCCGAGGCCGAGCGCGAGGCGCTGACCCTCAAGGACGGCAACAACATGTATCTCTCCTCCGGCTATCGCTATGAGGCCGGCGTGAACAACGCCATGCGCAATCCCGGCGTGAACAAATACCGCAAGGTCTGGTCGCTTCTCATGAATCCCGAGGACGCGAAGGCCTTCGGCTTTGCCGACGGCGAGACGATACGCCTCTCCACCAACCGGGGCAGCATCGAAATCCCGGTCGAGTATTCGTGGCGCGCCTCGCGCGGCTACTGCCTGATGCCGCACCACTTCGGCAACTACTATCAGGGCAAGAAGCTCTACATGAACGCAAACTTCCTCACCGACCGCAAGGCCATCGACAAGCTCACCGGGAACTCCGAGTGGCGTCAGACGCCCTGCCGGGTCGAAAAACTGTAAATCCACAAACCGCCGGACGCAAACGTGTCCGGCGGTTGCTTTTTTCCTGTACAATGGAACGGATGGGAGGGAACACCATGAACATTCTCGTACTCAACGGCAGTCCCCGCGTCAGGGGCAACACCAGTCAGATGATTGCGGCGTTTGCCGACGGCGCGCAGTCCGCCGGGCATCATGTCGATGTGGCGGACGTCTGCAGGATGAACATCCGCGGCTGCCTCGCCTGCGAATTCTGCCATACCCAGGGAAACGGCACGTGCGTCCAGAAAGACGATATGCGCGAAATCTACGCGCTTTTGAAAGAGGCGGAGATGCTCGTCATCGCCTCGCCGATCTATTACCACGGACTCACGGGACAGATGAAGTGCACGATCGACCGCTTCTATGCCGCCGCCTATCCCAGCCGCCCGCCGAAGCTGAAAAAGGTCGCCATGCTTTTAAGCTCCGGCGATCCCGACATGTACAGCGGCGCAATGTTCTCCTACGAGGGTGATTTTGTCGGCTACCTCGGCCTCGAGCCCATGGGCGTCTTCACGAACCAGAGCTATGATCCCGGCGTGCCGGAGGCGCTGCTGGAACAGATCAGAGCCTTCGGCGCGGGGCTGTGAGCGGGCTGTGCGCAGATTAAATGATGTTCTGAAAGCGCAGTACGGCGAAAAGGTCTATAAGCTCTCGCTCTCCTCCGGCTGCACCTGCCCGAACCGGGACGGGACGCTGGGCTTTGGCGGCTGCACGTTCTGCTCCGAGGGCGGCTCGGGCGACTTTGCCGCGCCGCCTGCGCCGCTCGATGCGCAGATTGAGAACGCAAAAGCGCGCATCCGCCAAAAGACGGATGCGCGGAAATTCATCGCCTATTTTCAGTCCTACACGAACACCTACGGGGACTTGAAGCGGCTGGAAGCGCTCTATACCGAGGCGATCTCGCGCGATGAGGTCGTGATTCTCTCGCTCGGCACACGCCCGGACTGCCTCGGTGCGGATGTGATCGCCATGCTGAAACGCTTAAACGCTATCAAGCCCGTCTGGGTGGAGCTGGGGCTGCAGACGATCCACGACCGCACGGCGGCGGCCTTTCACCGGGGCTACCCGCTCGCCGTGTTCGAGACGGGATATCGCGCGCTGAAAGCGGCGGGGCTCACGGTGGTCGTGCATGTGATCTACTCGCTCCCCGGCGAGACGCGCGCGGATATGCTTGATACGGTGCGGTATCTCGCGGCGCTCGATCCGCCGCCCGACGGCGTGAAGCTCCAGATGCTCCATATCCTGCGCGGGACACAGATGGGCGCGGCGTACGAAAAAGAGCCGTTCCCGCTCCTTTCGCTGGAGGAATACGCGGATCTCATCGCCGAGAGTGTGCGCATTCTGCCGCCGGATACGGTTTTGCACCGCATGACCGGCGACGCGCCCGGCGCGCTTCTGATTGCGCCGGAGTGGACGCGCAATAAAAAGCGCGTGCTGAACACGCTCAACCGGAAAATCAACGACCCCTGACGCGATCACGTCAGGGGTCATGCGCTTTTCGCTTATTTGAGCAGGCTGATCAGCAGCTTGCCGATATCGACGTTCTTCAGCAGGGAACCGAGGATGCTGGAGATGTTCAGTCCGCTGCCGCTCTGCTGGTTCTGCTGCAGGGGCTGGAGCGTCGCGCTCTGGGTCTGCACCTGCTGCTGGGTCTGGGCGGTCTTGCCGAGCAGGCTCATGAGCAGGGGCGCCGCCATGGCGAGGATCTTCAGCGTCGTGCCGAGATCCAGGCCGGACTTTGCCGCGGCCTGCTCTGCCACGGCGTTGGAGTTGCCGCCGAGCAGATGCCCGATGATCTTCATGCCGTCGTCCAGATCCACGCTGCTGAGAAAGCTCGAGAGGTTCGAGGTGTCGCTCGCGGAGTGCTGGTTCAGCGCGCCGACAAAGCCGGATGCGGTGTTCTGGTTGTTCGCCTGATCCATTGCGCCGCCGAGCAGCGCCGGAATGGCGGAAAGAAGCACGTTCTGCACGTCCTTCGTCGGGACGTTCATGCTGCGGCTGATCTGCTTTACACTATCCTGGGACACTACGGTGCCCAGCATCGATTTGACATCCATGGGGAGGCTCCTCCGTTCTGTATTTAGATTCGTGCGGACAGTTCCGCTGTTTTTATTTTATCCTGTTTTGTCCAAGCCGTCAACAAAAACCGACACGCGCCTGCCTGTTTGCGCAGAAAACAGTTGCGCCGGGGGCGTTTCGGTAGTAAAATATAGAGTACCCGAGGAAGCAATTCGAGAAAGAAGGAGAACGCTATGGCTGAAAAGAAACAACACACCATCATCTCCGCCGATACCGGCGCGGAGGTCAAGCCCGGCGCTGCCCCCAAGCCGCAGACCCATACCGTCAAGCCTGCCGCCGAGGTCGGCAACGCCGGAGGACTGCGCATCGGCGCGGTCGTTCTCTGGGCGCTCGCGATCTTGTTTGAGGTGCTGGCCGTACTGGTGGCCTTCGGCAAGATTAACCTCACGTTTTTGCCGCAGATGCCGCTGCTGATCGTTCTGATCGTGCTCGATCTCGCGTGCGTGATCGTGGGCTCACAGTTCTGGAAGAAGGCAAACCACATCGATCCCGCTTCCGAGGCCAATCCCACGAAATTCTGGCTTTGGAACAACATGGGCGTGATCGTCTGCGTGGTGGCGTTTGTGCCGCTCGTGATTCTCATGCTCTCAAACAAGAATCTCGATAAAAAGACCAAGGCGATCTGTACGGTCGTGGCGATCATCGCGCTGCTGATCGGCGGCGTGTCGAGCTATGACTTCAACCCCGTCTCCGCCGAGGAGAAAGAGGCCGCCGTCGAGACGCTCGGCGATGAGCAGGTCTACTGGGCGCCGTTCGGCAAGGTGTACCACACGCACGAGGACTGCAGCAGCCTCAACCAGAGCGAAACGCTCACGGTGGGCACGGTCGAGCAGGCCATTGCCGCCAACCGCACCCGCCTCTGCCAGTTCTGCGCGCGGCAGGACGGTATCACCGGCGTAAAGACCGATTCGGCAGAATAACGCTTGCCCCTTTGCCGCAGCTTACGACAAAGGGGCAAGCTATCCCTGTTACAGAAAGAGGAACATACACAAATGGGTATCGTAGTCATCGGCTCCACCTTTGTGGACATTAAGGGTTATCCGGACAGTCAGTACATCCCCGCCGGACGCAACGCCGGGCGCGTGCGCCAGGTGCACGGCGGCGTGGCGCGCAACGTCGCGGAGGACATTGCAAACGTGGAGCTGCGCCCCACGTTCGTCACCGTGCTCGACCACAGCGGCACGAGCACCGATGTGCTCGACAAGCTCAGGCGCCACCATGTGAATACCGACTATGTCCGCCGCACGGACGACGGGCTCGGCACGTGGCTCGCGATCTTCGATAACCGCGGCGACGTGGTTTCCTCCATCTCCCGCCGCCCGGAGCTGCTCGCGATCGGCGACATTCTGGACGAAAAGGGAGACGAGATCTTTGAAAACGCCGACAGCATCGTCGTGGAGATCGATATGGAGGTGCCGCTCCTGAAGCAGATCTTCGCGCTCGCCGAGCGCTACGGCAAGGACATCTACGCCGTCGTCTCCAACATGTCCATCGCCATGGAGCGGCGCGACCTTCTCAAGCGCGTGGCCTGCGTCGTCTGCAATCTTCAGGAGGCAGAGCTGCTGTTCAGCGAGGAATACGAGGACATGACGAGCGAGGAATTCCGGTTCGTTCTGGTGCGCCGCGTGCAGCAGGCGCAGATCCCGCGCATGGTCGTCACCATGGGCGGCGACGGCGCGGTCTATGCCTCGCTCGACGGGGAGAGCGGCGTCTGCCCTGCGGGAAAGGTGGATGTGATCGATACCACCGGCGCGGGCGACAGCTTCTTTGCCGGGATCGCCATCGGCCTGACCTACGGCAAGTCGCTGGGGGAATCGTGCGTGATCGGCACGCGTCTCGCCGCGAGCGTCATCGCCACGAAGGAAAACGTCTGCCCCCGCTTCCTCCCGGAGGAATTTGATCTCGACCCGGAGCGGATCGGGCACCTCTTAACCGTGTAAGGAAGAAATCCAAACAAATAACATTGCCTGAAAGGAGCAAACCAGCATGAAGTTTTACAAATGTTCCGCCTGCGGCACGATCGTTGCCGCCGTGGAGGAAAACTGCGGCCCCGTGCACTGCTGCGGCAAGGCCATGGAGGTCCTGGAGCCCAACACCGTGGACGCCGCCGTGGAAAAGCATGTCCCCGTCGTGAGCGCTTGCGGCAATATCGTCACCGTCACGGTGAGCTCTGTCGCGCACCCGATGACCGAAGAACACCTGATCTCCTGGGTCGCCCTGCAGACGAAATTCGGCAACCAGCGCAAGGAGCTCAGAGCCGGGGACAAGCCCGAGGTCAAATTCGCGCTGCTCGACGGCGATGAGGTTGTCGCGGCCTTTGCCTACTGCAACCTCCACGGCCTGTGGAAGAGCGAGGGCGTGCAGTGCGCGGCGCCTGCCGAGGGCGCGAACCCCTATGCCGGCACGCGCACCGAGAAAAACCTCCTGACCGCTTTCGCCGGCGAGTCCCAGGCGCGCAACAAGTACACCTACTTCGCCTCCGTCGCGAAGAAGGAGGGCTTTGAGCAGATCTCCGCCATTTTCCTCAAGACCGCCGAGAACGAGAAAGAGCACGCCAAGATGTGGTTCAAGGAGCTCAAGGGCATCGGCAAGACGACCGACAATCTCGCTGCCGCCGCCGACGGCGAGAACTTCGAGTGGACCGACATGTATGACGAGTTCGCCAGAGTCGCCGACGAGGAGGGCTTCCACGAGCTCGCCGAGAAGTTCCGCGGCGTCGCCGCCATCGAGAAGCATCACGAGGAGCGCTACCGCGCCCTTTTGAAGAACATCGAGATGCAGCAGGTCTTTGAAAAGAGCGAGGTCAAGGTGTGGGAGTGCCGCAACTGCGGTCACATCGTCGTGGGCACCAAGGCGCCCGAGACCTGCCCCGTCTGCGCCCACCCGCAGGCATATTTCGAAGTCTGTGCAGAGAACTTCTAAGATCAACCCGAAAAAATGGTCATCTCTCAGGAGATGACCATTTTTTTATCGCCGCAGTACGTCCGGAGAGACCGGGAACGAGAAGTATGTATCGGGATAGGGCTCATTTTCGAGCGTGAAATGCCACCATTCGCAGTCGATCGGCTGAAAGCCGTTTTTCGTCATCAGATCCTGCAGCAGCATGCGGTTTCGAAATTGCTCTTCCGTGACGGCTCTGCAGTCCGGATGCGACAGATCGCTGAAATAATCAAAGGGACTGCCCATGTCGAGCTCCTTTCCGGTGCGCATGTCAAGCAGCGTGAGATCCACCGTGCTGCCGCGGCTGTGGCTGGATTTGCTCGCGATATATCCTCGCTGAAACAGCTCCTGCTTCTCCAGACCGGGATAGAAAAACGGCTTCATCCGCTGATCCAGATCCTCAATGCCCCACAGCACGAAGTGCTTCACGGCGCTCGCGGGGCGGTACGCGTCGAAGATTTTCAGCCGGTAGCCCATCACGTTCGCCTGATTGGCGATCGTTTTCATCGCCCGCGCCGCCTCTCTGGTCAGCATCGCGCACGGCGCCTCGTAGCCGTCGATCCGGTCTCCGACGAAGTTGTATGTGGAGAAATACCGGATTTCCTGCACGATCCCCGGCACATAGTCCGAAAGCAGGACAAACCCGGAGGCGTCCGCCTCCGCCCGCTTCTGAAAATCAGTCATGCTTCATCATCCCCGCTTCCCGAGTTTGCTTGAGCGTCTCATATTCGCTGCGTAAAATGCTGTAAACGCACAGATCCGTGACGCCCCGGTTGTTCGTCGCCGCCTGCCGCAGCGTGCCCTCATAGGTCAGGCCGCAGGCGCGCATCACGCGGCCGGAGTTCGGATTGTCCGGGTCGTGCCGCGCCTCGATGCGGTCAGCGCCGACCTCCTCGAAGAAAAACGGAATGACCGCGCGAAACGCCTCCGTGGTGATGCCCTGCCGCCACCAGCGGCTGCCGATGCAGTAGCCGATGCTCACGGCGTTCACCCGCTCGCTTTGCGCCACAACGGAGATCGAGCCGATGGGCTCGCCGATGCTTTTCAAGACGATCGCCCACTGATAAAAGGCGGGATCGGCATAGCCCGCGACCCAATCCGCAATGACCTGCTCAGTCACGCTCGGATCTGTGTGCGGCGGCCACGTCAGAAATCGCGTCACCGCCTCCTCCGCGCACCAGTTGCGGTATGCCGCCGGCGCGTCTTCTACCGTGAACGGCCGCAGTGCCAGCCGCGCGGTTTCAATGATCCTTGTGCCTTTGTGTTCCATACGCTTTACCTTTCAAATGCCTTGCGCAAAACATCCGCTCTGTGGCGGACGGTCGCCTGCGTGAGCGGCGCGTTCGTGATGAATTCAAAGCCGTGCGGTGTGCCCCTGGTCTCGTGGCGCGTGACCTTCACGCCTGCTTTTTCAAGCGCGTCGGCATAGTTGAGCCCCTCGTCGCGCAGAGAGTCAAACTCCGCGACTTCGACGTAGGCCTCCGGCAGTCCTTCAAAGCTCGGCGCCTCTATCGGGGAGGCGTACTCGATATGCTCCGCAGGGAGCGTGGGGAGGTAGTACGCCCACATCTTTTCCGATAGCGCCGCGTTCCACACCGGCACGTCGCGATAGCGCTTGGCCGAGTCCGTACCCATGCGGCGGTCGGTAACAGGGTAGATGAGCAGCTGGAACATCGGCTGCACCGCCTTGCGATCCCGCGCCATAAGCGTTATGACGGCGGCGAGGTCGCCGCCCGCGCTGTCGCCGCCGACGGCGATGCGCTTCGGGTCGATGCCAAGCTGCGCTGCGCGCTCCGTCATCCAGATGTAGGCCGCCCAGCAGTCTTCCGCTGCGGCGGGGTAGGGGTGCTTCGGCGCGAGCCGATAGTCCGGATAGACGACCACGCAGCCTGCGCGCACGGCGTATTCCTTGGCGAGCGTGTAGTGGTACGGCGCGCTCGGGAAGTAAAACCCGCCGCCATGGATGTAAAAGAAGCAAGGCGCGTTGTTCTTCAGCCCGCGCGGGCGCATCACATGGACCGGGATCCTGTTTCCGTCCGGACCGGGAACGCGCTCCGTCGTCACGGCGACGCGCTTGTCAGACAGCACCGGCCACAGCCGCATCCCCGCCTGCAGCGGCACGGCTGGCCAGCGCCAGAGCGGCAGCTTGAAATGGGTGAGCACCCTGAATTGCGGATCGAGCGGATACGTTGCCAAGGTCAGCACTCCTTTTCGTTTCGGATTGTATTCAGTGTAGCATACTGTTTGAGCGCTGCGCAAGGACAATCTTGATTTGCGCACCTGCTTCCGATATAATGAATTCGATCAACATCCCGGAGGATCTGCATCCATGGACAAGCAAACCCGAAGCCGAGAGTTTCTCCGCCGCTTTGAGCGACACGAGCGGGAGCTGCGCGCGCTCTATCTGGAGCTCTATCACGGAGATACGACGGCGTATGAATACTTCACCGAAATGCTCCGGCGCATGTGGTCGGAGCGCAGCGAGGAGCTGCGATGCATCGACCGCGAGCGGCTCAACAATCCCGACTGGTACAAGGGACATGACCTCGTCGGCATGCTCATGTATGTCAAAGCCTTTGCCGGAACGCTCAGGGGCGTGGAGCAGAAGCTTGACTACATCGAGTCGTGCGGCGTGAACTATCTGCACCTGATGCCGCTTCTGGCCTCGCCCGAGGGACGCAGCGACGGCGGCTATGCCGTCTCGGATTTTCGCAGGGTCCAGCCCGAGCTCGGCACGATGGCCGATCTCGCCCGGCTCGCGCAGGCGTGCCACAAGCGCGGCATCGCCGTGTGCCTCGACTTTGTGATGAACCACACGAGCGAGGATCACCCCTGGGCGGTGGCCGCCCGCGCGGGCGACCCGCTCGCGCAGAGCCGCTATTTTATCTATGACGACTGGTTCACACCCGACCTCTTCGAGCAGACCGTGCCGCAGGTCTTCCCGACCACCGCGCCCGGCAACTTCACCTGGTGTGAGGACCTCCACAAGGTCGTCATGACGACGTTCTATCCCTATCAGTGGGATTTAAACTACGCAAATCCCATCGTCTTCAACGACATGACGGAGAACATGCTCTACCTCTGCAATCAGGGCGTGGACATCATCCGGCTCGACGCCGTGCCGTACATCTGGAAAACGCTCGGCACGAGCTGCCGCAATCTCCCGCAGGTCCATACGCTCGTGCGCATGATGCGCATGGTCTGCGAGATCGTCTGCCCCGGCACACTGCTGCTGGGCGAGGTCGTCATGGAGCCGAGCAAGGTCGTGCCCTATTTCGGCACGCCGGAGCGCCCGGAGTGCCATCTGCTGTATAACGTCACGACCATGGCGAGCACCTGGCACACCGTCGCCACAAGGGATGTGCGCCTGCTGCGCCATCAGCTGGGGCAGGTGTTCGCGCTTCCCGGCGCGTACACGTTCTTGAATTACCTCCGCTGCCACGATGACATCGGCTGGGGGCTCGACTACGGCTTTCTGATGCAGTTCGGCGTGGGCGAGGTTTCGCACAAGCGCTATCTGAACGACTATCTCACCGGCAGGTGGCCCGGCAGCCCCGCGCGCGGGGAGCTGTATAACGATGATCCGCGTCTCGGCGACGCGCGCCTGTGCGGCACGACGGCGTCTCTCTGCGGCGTGGAGTCCGCGCGGCATGAGCAGGACGCGGAAAAGCTCGACCGGGCGCTGCGGCTCGACGAGATGCTGCACGCCTACATGTTCACGCTCAGCGGCATCCCGGTTCTGTACAGCGGCGACGAGATCGCGCAGGAGAATGACAATACCTACCACGACGACCCGCTCAAATGGGACGACAGCCGCTATCTGCACCGCGGCAATCTCGACTGGGCCTCGGCGGAGCGCCGCCTGGACCCCGAGACGCCCGAGGGGCGCATCTTCGCGGCGCTGCGGCGGCTCGAAACGCTCCGCGCCGCGCACCGCGTGTTCGACGGCGCGGCGGACGTTTGGCTGATCGACACGGCGGACGACGCCGTGCTCGGTATCGGGCGCTACTGCCGGGGCGAGAAGCTGGTCGCGCTCTTCAATTTCGCCGAGGATGCGCGCATCATCTGCGTAGACGAGATCGGCGATTATGCGGATCTCATCACCGGCGAGCCTGCCGAAAAGGAGGCGGTGTCCGTTCCCGGCGGCGGCTACCGCTGGCTGCTGTGTGAATTTGAGGAAAACGCATCGGACGACCGGGACGATGGAGGAAAAACCGATGAACAACAAGCCCTTTGATGTGACCGCGCTCGGCGAGCTGCTGGTGGATTTCACGCAGAACGGCCTGAGCGAGCAGGGGAATCTGCTCTTTGAGGCGAATCCCGGCGGCGCCCCGGCGAATGTGCTCGCCATGCTGTGCAAGCTCGATAAGCGCTGCGCCTTTATCGGCAAGGTGGGCAGGGACGCGTTCGGCGAGCTGCTTGCCGAGACCGTCTCCGGACTCGGCGTGGACACGCGCGGCCTGAAGCGCGACGCCGGGATCCCCACCACGCTGGCGCTCGTGCACACGCTGCCCGGCGGCGACCGGGACTTCAGCTTCTACCGCAAGCCCGGCGCCGACATTCTGCTCTCCGCCGAGGAGCTGGACGAAGAGCTGCTCACGGGCTGCCGCATCTTTCACTTCGGCACGCTCTCGCTCACGGACGAGCCCGTGCGCAGCGCGACCCGCGCTGCCGTGAAACAGGCGCGCGAAGCCGGCGCTCTGATCTCCTTTGACCCCAATCTCCGAGCGCCGCTGTGGCGCAGCATGGACGAGGCAAAGGCCGCCATCCGCTGGGGACTCGGGCAGTGCGATATCCTCAAGATCGCGGACAACGAGCTGGAGTTCATGACGGGCGAGACAGACTTTGACCGCGGCGCCGCCCTCCTGCGCGCGGAGTACCCGAACATCCGCCTCGTGAACGTGACGGCGGGCGCCGACGGCAGCTATTCCTATTACGGCGCATTCCGCGTGTTTGTGTCCGCCTGCAGGCTTGGCGGCGTCGTCGAGACGACCGGCGCGGGCGACACGTTCTGCGCCTGTGTGCTGAACTATGTGCTTGAAAACGGGCTCGACGGACTCGCGGAGACGCAGCTTGCCGAAATGCTGCGCTTTGCCAACACCGCCGCCTATCTCGTCACCACCCGCAAGGGCGCGATCCGCTCCATGCCGGAGCGCACGCAGGTGGAGGCGCTGCTCCGATAAAGGGGGATTGTTATGGACACAAAAGAAAAGCGGCGCGCTGCCGTGCAGGACGTCATGACGGTCGAGTTCCGGCTCGCCGAGAAGCAGGACGCAGCTGCGCTGCAAAGCTATGACCGCCTGGAGCTTGCTCACGCGGCGACGCTGGGCTCCGCCCTCAGCGTGGTGCTGGAGCTCTACCGGACACTGCAGAAGCTCGCGCCCGCCGGCGGGAGCGAGACCTATCGCGCCACGGTGCCTGCGGGCGTCTCGGCTGCGCTCACCGCAACGCCGGGCGGCAGCAGACTCGTGAGCATGGTGCAGACCGCGTCGAAGCGCCTCACGCCCGTGCCGGCCGATCCGGTGTCGCTTGTGATGGCGGCGGCGCTCGTTGCCATCGACAGGCGGCTTGACGCGGTGCAGGCGGCGCAGACGGAGATCCTCGACTTTCTGCGCGAGCAGAACGAGGCGGGTCTGCGCGCCGATCTCACCACGCTCTCGGATGTGATGCAGGACTATCGCTTCAACTGGGATAACGCCACGTTCTGCGCAAACAAGCACCTGCAGGTGCAGGAGATCCGCCGCAGCGCGGAAAAGAATCTGATGCTGTACCAGCGGCAGGTGACCGACGCCCTTTCCCGGATCGGCAGGCGCCAGACGGACGATGACCAGCGCAAATGCCTCGCGGCGGCGGGCGGCGGCTTTCACTATTACCGCATGTCCGTGTATCTGTATGCGTTCGCGTCGTTTCTCGAGGTGACGCTCCTCGGCAACTTCCGCTCGGATTATCTGCAGAGCGTATATCGAAAGGTTGAAGCGCACGACGTCCAGTACCGCGCGTTCTATACCGACTGCTATGACCGCATCGCCGAGATTGCCTCCGGCTCTGTGGAGTCCAAAGCCGTGAAGCGCTTTGCCGGCGCGCAGAAAGCCGTCGGCAGCTTCATCGGAAAGCTCCCGGGCATCCGCCGCGGACAGCTCGACGAGGGGCTGCAGGCGGCGGGCGAGCGATTGGAAGGGCTTGAAGACCGACGCACCGAAGCCATTCTTGCAAACTTCCGCATCCACAGCGAAAGCGGCGCGCAGCTGTTTCTGGAAAAGCTCGCCGCCCTCGACCGGCTCTTCAATGAAGAGACGGAATACGTCATCGACGGCGAAAATCTCTATATCCGCGTGGAGGATGTGTGATGCATCAGGTCAAAAACATCCCGACGAACGGGATTTCCTATCTCGAGCCGCTCACGGGCAGTCCCGACTGGTACTGGGGAATGGACTACACGCACGGCGACCTGTATGAGGCGGAGGAGCTTTACCGCGACGGACACAGGATCCGCCATAGCCGCCTGATCCTCGTGCGCCGTAAAACGGGCGAGGTCATCGAGCCGGTCAAAGCGAAGCCGGGGCAGTATTTCGGCGCTCCCGTGTTCTCTGACGGGCGTCCCGTGCTCCTGCTCGTGGATTTTCCGGCGGAGGAGATCCGCGTGCTGGCGTATGATGGGGATATCAAACCGATTGTGACGCTCCCGTTCAGCGCCGTGCCGGACTGCTATAATCTCATGCTGCACCGCTCGCCTCTGTGCCTGACACGTCAGACGGGCGACGCGTTCCAGATCGTGTGGCCGGAGCAGGTCTCATTTCCGATCGCCGCGCAGGAGACGTTCTGCTTTCGCGCCGGCGAGCGGCTGTATTTCTCAAAATGGTTCGAGGACCCGGACTACCGCGAGGAGCTCGTGGTGCGCGATCTCACCGGCGCGGTGCTTGCGCAGCGCCCCGGCACGGCGCAGACCATGCCCGACGGTCAGCTTTGGACACTGGAATAAAAAACGGACTGCCGTCGGGCAGTCCGTTTTTTTGGCGGAGCTTTATTTGAGATTGTACACCTCGGTGAATTTCGCCTCGAGATAGTCGAGATAATAGTCCGGATTCAGTCCCTCGCCTGTGATGGCGCGGATCCATTCGTCGGGCGTCGTGAGGCTTGCGATGGAAAAGACGTGCTCTTTCAGCCATGCGCCGACGGTCTTCAGGTCGCCCGCGCGCATGCACGCGTCGAAGTCGAGATCCTCGCGCATGCGGTGCAGGATCTGCGCGCCGTAGGCGTTGCCGAGCGCGTAGGACGGGAAGTAGCCGAAGCTCAGTCCGCACCAGTGTACGTCCTGCAGGCAGCCGCGCGTGTCGTCCGGCACGTCGATGCCGAGATACGCTTTATACTTGGCGTTCCAGAGCGCCGGGATCTCGGACGCTGTGATGTCGCCGTTGATGAAAGCCTTTTCCAGCTCGTACCGCACCAGAATGTGCAGGCAGTAGGTGAGCTCGTCCGCCTCGGTGCGGATCAGACTCGGGCGGGCGATGTTCGCCGCCTCATAGAGCTCGCGCGGCGTCACGTCGGCAAAGGTCTCGCCCGTGAGCTCCCGGAGCTTCGGATAGATGTAACGCAGAAAGCCCTCGCTGCGTCCGACGATGTTTTCAAAGAAGCGGGAGACCGTCTCGTGCATGGCGTTCGTCATGCGGTCGGAGCAGTGGTTTCGATAGACCTCCTCCGGCTCGTTCTGCATAAAGAGCGCGTGTCCGCCCTCGTGGAGCGTGGAGAAAATGTTGGAGATGAAATTCTCTTCAAAGTAATGCGTCGTCACGCGCACATCGGTCGGGCCGAAATTCGTGGTGAAGGGGTGCTCCGTCGTCATCAGCACGAGCGCCGATTCGCGCAGTCCCTCAAGCTGAAGCAGCCAGCGGGAGCACGCCTCCTGCTGCGGGATCGGGACCGAACGCGTCATGAAGTCCTCGCGGATGGGCTTGCCCTCGCGCTGAATGCGCTGCACAAGCGGCACGATGCGCGCCTTGAGCGCGGAAAAGAACGCGTCGAGCTGCTCGGTATTGCCGCCCTTTTCGTTGTCGTCGAGACAGGTGTTGTAGTAGCCCTCGGGGTGCTCGTCCCTGAGATCGATCGCCTGCCGCTGGTAGCCGATGAGCGCGGCGAGCGAATCGCGGAATTTGGAGAAATCATTCTCCTGCTTCGCCGTCAGCCATGCGCTGTACGATTTGTTCGCCGCGAGATCCATCTCGTAGTTGAGCTCCGGGGAGATGTTTTTCTCTTTGGCGTAGCTGTCATAGAGGTGCTCGACGGCTTTCTTCTGCACGTCGGTGAGCCCTTCGCCGTCTTCGTGCAGCCGGCAGATCAGTGCCGTGTATTCCGGATCGTGCGTCATGGCGTAGAGCTGCTTGCCGAGGATCGCCATGTCCTCGCCCGCCTTTTCCATGCCCTCCGGCGGCGCGCAGCACTCCATGTCGAAGCTCACCTTGCCGAGCACGCGCGCGTAGGCCTCGATCTCGTCAAGACGGGCGAAGAGCTTTTCCAGACGTTCGGTATTTGTCATATTCGATGCTCCTTTGCGGTTGTTTCTTCCGTTTTGTTTTGTATATCATATACCCTGCGCTCCGCGCCGTCAAATGGCTGCGCGGACGCAATGAAGCGGAAAGCCGCGCCAAACCGATATGGAGGCATGCATCATGCATCCGGGCTTCTGATTTTTTGCGCGCTTTTACACTTAAAAGCGTTGACGCGCAGCGAAAGTCAGGATATAATTACCATGTTACAACCGCGTGGTTCTGTCACGCGAAATCGGAAAAACAAGAGGAGGTAAAACACTTGAAAACCAGAAGATTCCTGAGTGTCGTCCTGTGCCTGATTCTCGTTTTCACGTTCCTGCTGAGCTCCGTGTCCTTCGCTGCGGGCACCCCGAGCGCCGAAGAGCAGGCCGCGGCAAACGGCCACCACGCCATCGCGGGACTCACCGGTGTGATCAACGGGCGTGACCTGGGCGGCTACTATACTGCCGACGGCCAGTTCCGCGTCAAGACCGGCATGCTGTTCCGCACGGCCAACCTGCATGACGCGACGCCTGCCGACATTGCGCTTCTGCAGTCGCTCGGCATCACGAAGATCATCGACCTGCGCTCCAACATCGAGGCGGCGCTCAAGCCCAACAAGCCTGTTCCCGGCGCAGAGTATCTGCACATCTCCCCGCTCACGATCCCGAACCTGCTCGTCATGAAGTCGGATGACTGGATGGCCATTCTGCGCGCGACCCGCACCGGCGTCATGGATACCTATATGGCGAATATGTACCGTCAGTGCGTGCAGGATCCTGTCGCGATCAAGGCGACCAAGCAGTTCTTCGCAGAGGTTCTGGACGCTGACGGCGCGCCCATCCTCTGGCACTGCAAGGACGGCAAGGACCGCACCGGCATTGAGGCCACGCTCCTGCTCGGGGCGCTGGGCTGCGATCTGGACGTGATCAGAGCCGAGTATGAGAACACGAACGTCTTCAAGGCCGAGGCGCGTCAGAGCGCCTATGACAAGGCATACAAGATCACCCGCAGCGACTGGATCGCCTCCGAATTCATGAAGTATGAGGGCGTCAGCCCCGAGTGGCTGGATATCGCCCTGAACATCATGAACCGCTACGGCGGCATCGAGGGTTATCTGCGTCAGGTCATTGGTCTGACAGACGATGACTTTGCCGCCCTGCGCGCTACATATCTGGAGCCTGTTGCGGAGCAGCAGGAGCCTGTTGTCGATGCGCTGGCGAACGCCGCGTAAAGCAGCAAATCTCAAACGTCTCCATCTTCGGATGGAGACGTTTTTGCTTTTCGGATTGAAAACGCGCCGAAAGCTTGCTATACTGATCTTTGGATAACAAGCCAAGTTTGGGAGAAAGAGGCGGTTTGATGAAAAGACTTCTGACAGTTCTGCTTGTCGCGGCTGTGCTCTGCACGGGCCTTGGCGTGACGAGCGCCGCTGCCGCGCCCGCGCAGCCGCACTGGGTCAGCGCGTGGAGCACCAGCCCCGTGGACGCGAGCCTGTCTGAGCTCGGCGCGCTTTCCGGCGTCTCGGTGCCGGTGGTGAATGTGTCGTCCCGCGTCGTGATTCGTCCGACGATGACGGGTGATCAGGTGCGTTTGGTGTTTTCCAATGAATACAGCAAATTCCCGCTCGTGATCTCCGCCTGCACGGTCGGCGCTTCGGCAAAGGGCGATGCGGCGGTCTCGCTCTGCTCGCTGCGCACAGTGCGCTTTCACACGCTCGGCTGCGTGGTCATCCCCGCGGGCGAAACGGTCACCTCTGATCCTGTTGCCATGTCCGTCACAGCCGGGGAGGCGCTCGCCGTGACGACGTATTATCGCGGCCTGTCCGCCATGCGCACGATCGGGCTCATCGGCGGCAGGAGCTATGCCGCCGTCGGAAACCGGACGCACAGCTCTGCCATGCTCGGGGCACTCCCGCTCAATTTCACCGCCGACAGCGGCGCCTATGATATCATCCCCTGCCTCAAGGAGGTCGATGTGCGCACTGCCGATCCCGCTGCCGGTGCGTGCGTGGTCTTCGGCGATTCCACCGTCGCCAATGAGATCCCGCGCATGCTCGCGGCCCGTCTGCGCGAAAACGGCGTCACGAGTGTGAGCGTCACGCAGGCAGCCATCAAGGGCGACCGGCTGAGCTATGACGGCGTCGGCAAGCTTGCCGCGATCACGGGCCGCGCGGGCGTGGATCGTTTCGCGTCCGATGTGCTCGATCAGGCGGGCGTCACCTCCGTCATTGTGAAGATCGGTGTAAACGATGTGATCCATCCGCAGCTGAAGAGCAAGCAGGGCGCCGCGCCCTACGCGAGCTTCGAGCAGCTCACTTCGGACTTCACCGCTCTCGTGGAGATGGCGCACGCGCGCGGCGTAAAGGTCTATTTTGCCGAGCTCACGCCGTGGAAAGGCTATACGCGCAATCTCTTCGGCATCACGGGCGACGACGTCCGGTGGACGCCGGAGATCGACGCCCTGCGCGTGCAGCTCAATGACTGGATGCGCTCCGAGGCCTGTCCGGCGGACGGCGTGGTGTTCTTCCCGGATCTGACCGATCCGACCGATCCTGCGGCGCTGAATCCGGCGTATACCACCGACGGCGTCCACTTTACCGACGCCGGCGCGCAGCTTGCCGCCGATGCGATCCCGCTGGAGTGGTTTCGTTGAGCGCGCCGGAGCTGCCGCCGGAGGCGCTGGAGGATCTCTGCCGCTATCTCGGTGAATACGGGTGGAAGCCGGAGCTCGCCGTGCACATCCTGCGCCGGCGCTACGGCATCGAGCTCAAGCCGCTGGACGCGGAATACCTGTTCGCCGTCGAAATGCGGCGCAGGGCATACGAATAACAAAAGGCTCCCCGAGCAATCGGGGAGCCTTTCTTGCGTTCGCTTATGCTTTTCGTTTGGCTCTGCCGCCGCGCAGCTCGAACTTGCCTGCGCACCAGAGCTTGGTGGCCTCGGCGACGAGCGACCATTCGGCGTCTGTCAGCACGCGGCGCTGCAGCGTCACGGCGTCGTCATCGTCCAGAACGGGAACGGCAGTTTGCAGCAGGATGGGGCCGATCCCGCCGGTCTCGCTTACGAGATAGGCCGTCGCGCCCGTGAGCTTCAATCCCTGACGCAGCACCTCTTCGTGCACCGCGAGCCCGCGCAGATCCGCGAAGGCGGGCAGCAGCGAGGGCTGGATCGTGAGGATGCGGTTGCGGAACGCGCTCGCCGTCTCCTTGCCGATGCCGGGGCGAAAGCCCGCGTCGATCACAAAGTCGATGTCGAGGTCCTTGATCTTGTTGCGGATCGCCATGTCATAGCTCGAGGCGTTGGGGAACATGCCCGGCTCGACCACGATGGTCTCAAGCCCCGCGTTTTTCGCGCGCACCAGCGCGTAGGCGTTCGGATCGGAGGAAATCACCGCAAGCAGCTTCAGCTCCGGGATCTCACCGAAGAATATGGAGTCCAGCAGGCTCTGCAGCTTCGTTCCGTTTCCCGAAGCCAAAACAGCACCGCGAATCGTTGCCATGATTACTCCCTCCCAAGCAGCCGGGCGGCTGCGATCTGGTTATTGTCCTCGCGGGCATACAGCAGCTCTGTGCGCCGCCGCAGCTCGTCTTTCTGTCCGGACAGCGACATGGCGCGGTCGATCATCGCGCACATGTTTTTCGCGTCCGCATCCTCGAGCTCCACATAGTTGTCCTGCTCGATATAGTCCAAAAACGCCCGCACCTTCGGGTCGTAGCTCACGCCTGCGAGCGGAACGCCCTGTCCGGCGGCGAACACGAGCCCGTGCAGCCGCATGGAGAGGACCGCCTGCATCCGGGACATCACCCCGATGCTCAGCGCGGCGGGCATCGGCTCGTCGATGAGATAGTGCGGCACCGTAAGCTCCTCGGTCACAAGCCGCGCAGCGTCAATGTCCGCGCGTGGGTTGATGCACAGGAACACCGGCGTCAGCCCATAGCGGGTATAAGCGTGCCAGGCCGCCGCGGCAACGGCGCGCGTGCGCTCCTCAAAGCCGCGCCAGCGGCGCAGCACGAACGCGATATACTTCCCGTCCGGGTCCATGCCGTGCTGCTCGAAGAAGCGCTCCACCTGAAACGCGCTTGCCGCCTGCAGGCGGATAACGGGGTCAGCCGCGAGCAGAACCTCCGGCTTTTCGATGCCGAACTGCCGGAGCACGTCCAGCGAATCCGGCTCGCGCAGCGTGATCACGTCCACGTTGCGGTTAATTGTGCGCGCGGCGAGCTTCTGGTCGCCGGGCACGACGATCGGGCCGATGCCGCAGCCGTACATCTGCACCTGCGCGCCGCAGTGCTTGGCGCACCACAGCGTGTAGAGGTAATACCAGAGACTCATCCGGCTCGTGACGTCCTGCATCAGGTTGCCGCCGCCGTTGAGATAGAGCTTCGTGCGCCGCAGGACGCGCGCCATGCGGATCAGGTCGAAGCTGTGCAGCGTGCTCACGCCGTAGATCCGGCGCGTTTCGTGCGGACGGCGCGAGAGCACCGTGACGGGCATGTTCGGGTCGATGGCGCGCATCTCCTGCAAAATCGCCTCCAGAATCGCGTCGTCGCCCGCGTTGCCGAAGCCGTAGGCGCCGCCGATCAGGATGCCGTCGCGCTTGCCGTGACGCCACTTTTCGTGGCGGTAGATCGTGTTGTAAATCTCCAGCTGGCGTTCGCCCGTGGCGATCACGGAGAGACGCTGCCTGCCGGTGTCATAGAGCGCCTGACCCATTTTCTCACGCAGGGCGGGGTCCTTTGCAAAGGTCACGAGCGCGGAGGCAAAGCCGTCCACGTCGCCCGGCTCCACGAGAAAACCGTTCACGCCGTGCTCGATCAGATCCGGCACGCCGCCGACGCTCGTCGCCACCGTGGCAAGGCGGGCGCGCGCGCCCTCTGTGAGCGCGTAGGGGAAGCTCTCGGAGATGGAGGACAGGGCGTTGATATCGAGCGCCCCGTAGAAGCGGTCGAGGTCCGAGATCCAGCCGAGGAAAAACACGTCCGCGCCGATGCCGAGACTTTCGGCCAGCGCCTCAAGCTCCGCGCGCTGCTTGCCGTCGCCCGCAATGGCCAGACGCAGACGCGCGCCGCGGCGCCGCGCCAGCGCGACCGCGCGCAGCAGCAGCGGGATGTCCTTCACGGGATCGAGCCGCGCCGCAATGCCGACGATCACGTCGTCGGGCGCAACGTCGAAGTCATACCCGGCGAAAAATTCCTTCCGATCGACGCGCGGGACCTCGTGCGAGAAGTCCAGACCGTTATAAATGGAAAACATCCGGCCGGGGTCAAAGCCGCGGTCGATGAGCTTTTGCATCAGAGGATTGGAGACGCACACGCGGTAGTTTAAAAGCCGCAGCGCGACCTTGTTGGCATTGCCGTAAAACACCGTCGCGAACGGGCGGCCGAGATAGTCGAGCCGGTAGTCGCTGTGCACGGTGGTGAGCACCGGCACGCCCACGAGCGGGCGGAGCATCGCGCCGATCACGTTCGCTTTCGCGCCGTGGCAATGGACGAACTGATAGCCCTCCTCTCGGATCAGCTTCTGCAGCGCGCAGACGCACCAGAGCACGTTGTGCTGCATCACGATCGTCGGAATGCCCAGCGCCTGCGCCTCATCGGAGAAAATGCCCCTGCGGAAGCAAACAAGGCGCACGTCAACGACCTGACCCAGATAGGTCAGGAGCGAGTGCACATGTGTTTTTGCGCCGCCGGTATCGCCGCCGCCGATGAGATGGATAACTTTCACGCTTGCCTCCCGGGCACTTGTCGGATGGGAAAAAACAGAGTATACTATCGTTATTCGCCGAAAAACAGATCTGTCTGCGCCCGTGCGCAGAGTCTCCCACATTGTTCAATACATTCTAGTATAACTTAGGTTTGCGCAGGAGTCAACTTTACATAATGTCATTTTTTGACGTATTTTTGGCGCTTTTTCAGCGCGCTTCCGCGCGCGGATTTCAAGAGGAGAAGACCGACATGACAACGCTTTATCTCATCCGTCACGCGGAGGCGGAGGGCAATCTTTATCGACGCATTCAGGGCCAGTGGGACGGAGAGATCACGCCCCGCGGCAAGCGCCAGATCGAGGCGCTGGCAGAGCGCTTTCGGGATGTGCCGCTCGACGCGGTGTATTCCAGCGACCTGCGCCGCACGATCGAGACGGCCGGCGCGATTCTGCGGTATCACGACCTGCCGCTGCAGACCACGCCGCGTCTGCGCGAGATCTATATGGGCGCGTGGGAGGGGCTCGCCTGGGGCGACGCCGACCACGCCGAGCCCGAGCAGATGTTTTACTTCAACCACGACCCCGCGCGCTGGCAGATCCCCGGCGCGGAGCCCTATGCCGTCCTGGAGGCGCGCATGACGTCGGCGCTGCGCGACATCGCGGCGCGCCACCCCGGCGGCACGGTCGCCGTCGTGAGCCACGGCACCGCCATCCGCACCTATCTTGCCGCCCGGCTCGGCATCGCCAGCGGAGAGATCGGCACGCTCGCCCACGGGGACAACACCTGCGTCGCCAAGCTGGAGTTTGAAAACGGCGCGGTGCATGTCGCGTACCACAACGACGCTTCCCATTTGCCGGAGGAGCTCAGCACGTTCACACGACAGACCTGGTGGAAGGGCGTGGACAAGGATCCGGGCAACCTGCGCATGGAGCAGATGACGTTCCCGCGCGACAGCGCGTTCTATATCGCCTGCTACCGCGACGCGTGGCGCACGATCCACGGCACGGAGGAGGGCTTCACCGCCCAGCTGTATCTTGCCTCGGCGCAGAAGCACGCCCGCACGCGGGATGCCGTCATGCGCCTGATGAGCGGCGACACGCCCGTCGGCATGATCGAGCTCGACGAGCATCACAAAGGCGCGGACGGGCGGCTGTGGATCAGCTTTCTTTATCTCACGCCGCACGCGCGCGAACAGGGCTGGGGCGTGCAGCTGCTGGGTCACGCGGTCTGGTACTGCGAGACGCGCGGCTTTCCCGGCATCCGGCTGCACTGCGCGGCCTCGAACGAGCACGCAAACGGCTTCTATGCGCACTACGGCTTTACCTGCGTCGGCGAGGCCGCGGGTGTGCGCGGACGGCTGCTGCTGCTCGAAAAGCCCGTGCGCGGCCGGGGCGTCAAGCCCGTCGGACCGGAGACAATCGACTGGAAGGAGCATGAAAAATGACCACACCGACTATCCTTGCCATGAACGTTCAGCCCGAAAAGCTCGGGAAGCTGCGCTTTCTCTGCCTGCGGCTGGGGATCGGCCTCCGGGTCGTGGAGCAGCGCGCCTTCGGCTGCTCGGTGGGCGACCTCGTTGCCGGCAATGCCGCGCCCGTGCGCGGCAAGTGGGCGCCGTTTCAGGACGAGATGCTCGTTATGGCAAGCTTTCGCCCGGGCATGCTCGATGCGTTCCTCGGCGGTTTTCGCGAGATGGGCATCGCGCCGATCCCGCTCAAGGCCATGCTCACGGAGACGAACGCCTCCTGGACACTGGAGCGTCTGCACGCCGCGCTCAAAGAGGAGCACGAGCAGATGGCGGCGTTCCGGAAGCAGGCGGGAAAGTGAGATGCTCTCAGCATATTTGATTTAAATGGCTAAATTAACGTGCCCGAAATCGTGCACTTTCACGAAAATGCACCGCGTGGTGAAAAACGGCGTTGACTTTCGCGGTGCAGGGTAGTAAAGTGTGGTTATATTCCGAAAAAGAGGGGAATCACCATGAAAAAAATTATCACTTTGCTTTTGGCTGCGATGATGCTGCTGAGCCTTGCCGCGTGCGGCAGCTCCAACGGCGGCAGCGGCGGCGACGCTGCTGCGGACGGCGAAGTTTACAACGTCGGCATCGTGCAGCTCGTGCAGCATGACGCGCTCGACAAGGCCACCAAGGGCTTCCAGGACGCGCTCGTGAAGGAGCTCGGCGAGGATCATGTAAGCTTCGACTTTCAGAACGCCTCCGGCGACAGCGCCAACTGCGCCACCATCGCCAACGGCTTTGTGGCCGACGGCGTGGATCTGATCATGGCAAACGCCACGCCGGCGCTGCTTGCGGCCGCGAATGCCACCACCGAGATCCCCATCCTCGGCACCTCCGTGACCGATTACGGCGATGCGATGGGCATCAAGGACTTTGACGGCGTCGTCGGCGGCAACGTCTCCGGCACGAGCGACCAGCCCCCGCTGGAGGAGCAGGCCGCAATGGTCACCGAGCTCTGCCCGGACGCCAAGACCGTCGCCATCCTCTATTGCTCCGCCGAGCCGAACTCCGTGTTCCAGGCCAAGGCCGTGCGCGGCTATCTGGAGGACGCGGGGCTGACCGTCATCGAGAAGACCTTCTCCGACTCCAATGACGTCGTCGCCGTCACCACCAGCGCCTGCGACGAGGCGGACGCCATCTATATCCCGACCGACAACACCGCCGCCAGCAGCGCGGACGCGATCGGCAAGGTCGTCCTTGAGAAGAAAGTGCCCGTCATCGCGGGCGAAGAGGGCCTCATGGCGGCCTGCGGCATCGCCACCCTCTCCATCGATTACTACAACCTCGGCTATGCCACCGGCGAGATGGCTGCCAAGATCCTCACCGGCGAGGCTGATATCTCCACGATGAAGGTCGAGTATGATCCCAGCCCCGTGAAGAAGTACAACCCTGAGATCTGCGAGCAGCTCGGCATCGACGCCCCGGAGGGCTACGTTGCGTCTGAGGCCTGATTATCCGGGAATCCATCGTTCCCGCCCGTCGACTTTTGCTTCGGCGGGCGGGATTTTTCATTGACGGAACCTGCGCGCGTGTGATACCATGACGTGTGTTTTTTAAGGAGGCGAGCAGCTTATGCAGCTTCAAGTGGAATATATCGACCAGTCGCAGTGCGCACCGACGGGCTGCGAGAGCGTCACGGCGGTCATGCTGCTGCGGTATCTGGGCGTGGACATGGACGTGGATACGTTTTTGGATACCTGCCTCGACCGCCGCGATTTCGAGCTGCGCGACGGCGTCCTCTACGGGGCGCACCCGGCGGAGTGCTTCGTCGGCGATCCGCGCGATCCCGAGGCCATGGGCTGCTATGCGCCGGTGCTGCGCAAGGCGCTTTCGCGCGCGCTGCCGGAGGGCTGGTTTGCCGTGGACGAGACGGGCGCGGAGATCGATGAGCTCGTCGAGCGCTACTTAAAGCGGGAAAAGACGCCCGTCGCCCTCTGGACGACGATTGACTTAAAGCCCCATGTCGAGGGTCCCTCCTGGCGGCTGTTTGATTCCGGCAAAGAATTTGTCTGGCGCTCCAATGAGCATTGCCTGCTGCTGATCGGCGAGGACGGCGAGGATTATATCTGCGCGGATCCGTGGGAAAACCATGGCATCGTGCGCTATGACAAGGCGCTCATGCGCCGCCGCCACCGCGCGCAGTATATGCAGGCCGTCGGCGTGCGCCGCCGCTGAGATCATGACGATCTACCCCGATTTTTACGACGTGTTTCGCTGCGCGGCGTCCGGCTGCCGCCACACCTGCTGCCGCGGCTGGGAGATCGATATCGATGCGGAGACTGCCGCGCGCTATCGCGTCCTGCCCGGAGAACTTGGCGAGCGCCTGCGCGCGTCGATCACGGAGACGGAGAGCGGCGCGACGTTTTGCCTCACGGAGGATGAGCGCTGCCCGTTTTTGCGCGCTGACGGCCTTTGCGATCTCATCCGCACGACGGGCAGTGAAGATATCCTCTGCGACGTCTGCGCGCTGCATCCGCGCTTTTTCGCCGAGGTCGGCGGCGTCACGCTTGCGGGGCTCGGCCTTTGCTGCGAGGAGGCGTGCCGCCTGCTGCTTGCGGAGAAAAAGCCGCTGCTGTTTTGCGCGGAAGATCGAGCAGTTCCGCTCGCGGCGCTCACCGGATGCGCGTTTTCGGACGATATGCTGCGCTTTCAGCCGCGCACCGACGAGGCAAGCTGTATGGCGCTCCTGGAGCGTTACGCCCGCACCGAGCCGATCGACGAAGCGTGGACGGCGCAGCTCGCCGCCCTGCGCGCCGATGCTGCCGCCTGTGTCTGCGCGGCAGAGGCGTATCGGACGGAATACGACAGCGCGGTCTTCGACCGCATCCTGCACTACATCCTCTATCGCCAGCTCGACCGACTGGAGACGGACGGACCGCTTGCCCTCGCGCGCTACGCGCAGGACGCGGCGCAGTTTGTGTTCCTCACCGCCGCTGTCACCGGCGACCTCCCCGAAGCGCTCCGAAGATGGTCCGAGCAGATCGAATACAGCACGGAGAATGTGGACATCTTGATCGCAGGATAAAACAGGCTTGCATTTCTCATGAAGCATGATATAATGTAAATGTTCTTATACCATACCAAGAACGATCAGGTTGCTACAATAAGGTAGTAAACCGAAGAGCTCTAACGCCCCGTTTCTTTACGGGGCGTTATCTCTTTTTAAAACGGACAGTTGAACAAGAATGTAACGAGATGTATAATGACGGCAAGAGAAGGAGGCGTGTATATGAGACCGTATGGTATTGGATTGGATATCGGAATATCGTCCGTTGGCTGGGCGGCAATTGCGCTTGACCATCAGGACTCACCCTGTGGAATCCTGGATATGGGCGCCAGAATTTTTGACGCTGCAGAAAACCCAAAGGACGGCGCCTCTCTTGCAGCGCCGCGAAGAGAAAAGCGCAGCCAGCGCCGCCGCCTTCGTCGGCATCGGCATCGCAACGAGCGTATTCGCCGGATGCTTTTGAAAGAAGGGCTGCTGTCAGAGGCGGAGCTGACAGGTCTGTTTGATGGTGCTCTTGAAGATATCTATGCGCTGCGGACGCGAGCGCTGGATGAGGCACTGACGAAGCAGGAGTTTGCCCGTGTGCTGCTGCACCTGTCGCAGCGGCGCGGATTTCGCTCCAATCGCAGAGCGACTGCAGCTCAGGAGGACGGCAAATTGCTTGATGCCGTCTCGGAGAATGCAAAGCGCATGGCAGACTGCGGATATCGGACTGTCGGCGAAATGCTGTACCGGGACGCCGTGTTTGCAAAGCACAAGCGCAATAAAGGCGGCGAATACCTGACCACGGTTTCCCGCGCGATGATCGAAGACGAGGTCAAGCTTGTTTTTGCATCCCAGCGCAGGCTTGGCTCTGCGTTTGCTTCGGAAGCGCTGGAGCAGGGCTATCTGGATATTCTGCTCAGCCAACGCTCGTTCGATGAAGGCCCGGGCGGGAACAGCCCGTACGGCGGCGCACAGATAGAACGGATGATCGGAAAGTGCACGTTTTATCCTGAAGAGCCTCGCGCTGCCCGCGCCTGCTATTCATTTGAGTACTTCAGTCTGCTGCAGAAAGTGAATCATATTCGTCTGCAAAAGGACGGGGAGAGTACGCCGCTCACATCGGAGCAGCGACTGCAGCTGATCGAGCTTGCGCACAAGACGGAGAATCTGGATTATGCCCGGATTCGCAGAGCGCTTCAGATCCCGGATGCATATCGTTTCAATACTGTTTCATACCGCATCGAAAGCGATCCTGCCGCCGCGGAGAAGAAAGAGAAGTTTCAATATCTGCGTGCCTATCACACGATGCGAAAGGCGATTGACGGCGCGTCAAAAGGGCGCTTTGCGCTCCTGTCGCAGGAGCAGCGCGATCAGATCGGAACCGTTCTGACACTGTATAAATCACAGGAGCGCATTTCCGAAAAACTTACGGAAGCAGGGATCGAGCCCTGTGATATTGCTGCGCTGGAATCCGTTTCCGGCTTTTCCAAGACGGGTCATATCTCACTGCGTGCATGCAAAGAACTGATTCCTTATCTGGAGCAGGGCATGAATTATAATGAGGCGTGTGCAGCGGCCGGGATCGAATTTCACGGACATTCAGGCACGGAGCGAACAGTCGTTCTGCACCCGACGCCGGACGATCTGGCGGATATCACGAGCCCGGTCGTTCGCCGCGCTGTTGCCCAGACGGTGAAAGTGATCAATGCTGTCATCCGGCGCTATGGGAGTCCGGTGTTTGTGAATATCGAGCTTGCGCGCGAGCTGGCGAAAGATTTCACGGAGCGCAAAAAACTGGAGAAAGACAACAAGACCAACCGCGCGGAGAACGAGCGGCTCATGCGGCGCATCCGAGAGGAATACGGCAAAATGAATCCGACCGGATTGGATCTGGTCAAGCTGAGACTCTATGAAGAGCAGGCGGGCGTCTGCCCGTATTCGCAGAAGCAGATGTCTCTGCAGCGCCTGTTTGAGCCGAATTATGCAGAGGTCGACCACATTATTCCTTACAGCATCTCGTTTGATGATTCCCGCCGGAACAAGGTGCTCGTGCTCGCGGAGGAAAACCGCAACAAGGGAAACCGCCTGCCGCTGCAGTACCTGACCGGAGAGCGGCGGGACAATTTCATCGTCTGGGTCAACAGCTCAGTGCGCGATTATCGGAAGAAGCAGAAGCTTTTGAAGCCGACGGTCACTGATGAGGACAAACAGCAGTTCAAGGAGCGCAATCTGCAGGATACGAAAACCATGTCGCGGTTCCTGATGAACTACATTAACGATCATCTGCAGTTTGGCGTTTCCGCAAAAGAGCGCAAAAAACGCGTGACTGCCGTAAACGGCATCGTGACGTCCTATCTGCGCAAGCGATGGGGCATCACGAAGATCCGCGGCGACGGAGACCTGCATCATGCAGTTGATGCGCTCGTAATCGCGTGCGCCACGGACGGCATGATCCGGCAGATCACACGGTATGCGCAGTACCGGGAATGCCGCTATATGCAGACAGACACCGGAAGCGCTGCGATCGACGAGGCCACCGGAGAAGTGCTTCGTATCTTCCCGTATCCGTGGGAGCATTTCAGAAAAGAGCTGGAGGCGCGTCTCAGCAGCGATCCCGCGAGGGCGGTCAATGCGCTTCGCCTGCCGTTTTATCTGGACAGCGGCGAGCCGCTGCCAAAGCCGCTGTTTGTTTCCCGCATGCCGCGCCGCAAGGTCAGCGGCGCCGCGCACAAGGATACCGTCAAGAGCCCGAAAGCCATGGCAGAAGGCAAAGTGATCGTAAGGCGTGCGCTTACGGATCTGAAGCTGAAAAACGGCGAAATCGAAAACTACTTTGATCCCGGCAGCGATCGGCTGCTGTATGATGCGCTGAAAGCGCGGCTAGCCGCATTTGGCGGCGACGGAGCAAAGGCGTTTCGGGAACCGTTCTATAAACCCCGGCACGACGGAACGCCGGGACCGCTGGTAAAAAAGGTGAAGCTCTGTGAGCCGACGACGCTGAATGTCGCGGTGCATGGCGGGAAAGGCGTCGCAGACAATGATTCCATGGTGCGTATCGATGTTTTCCGCGTCGAGGGCGACGGATATTACTTCGTGCCGATCTATATTGCCGATACTTTAAAGCCGGTTTTGCCGAATAAGGCTTGCGTGGCGTTTAAGCCATATTCGGAATGGAGGACGATGGATGATCGTGATTTTATCTTCTCCTTGTATCCGAACGATCTGATTCGCGTCACGCACAAATCGGCGCTGAAGCTGAGCCGCGTGAGCAAAGAAAGCACGCTGCCGGAAAGCATCGAGAGCAAAACCGCGCTTTTGTACTATGTCAGCGCCGGGATCTCCGGAGCGGCAGTGTCCTGCAGAAACCACGACAATTCCTACGAGATCAAAAGCATGGGAATCAAGACGCTGGAAAAGCTTGAAAAATACACGGTCGATGTGCTGGGCGAGTATCACAAGGTCGAGAAAGAGCGGCGCATGCCGTTCACCGGGAAAAGGAGCTGAGCAGGGCGTTTCGGAACGTGATGATCGAAAATCCCGCGCATATTTCTCTCAAAAATGAGCAGCTGATCATCCATACCGACAGAGCATACAGCCTGCCGGTCGAGGATCTCTCTGCACTTTTGCTTGAAAACCGGCAATCCACAATCACAACAGCCGCACTGTCCCGCCTGGGACAGTGCGGCTGCGCTGTCTTTGTCTGTGACGAAAAGCATCTGCCATGCGCCGTGCTCACGCCCTATGCGCAGCACAGCCGGGCGCTCACGGCGGCGCGGGAGCAGCTGGCGGCGACGAAACCGCTGCGAAAGCGTTGCTTTCGCAGGATCTTTTGATCGTCTATTATACCATACCAAGAACGATCAGGGAACTACAACGCAGATACGAGGGCAGTTACGCCCGTGGACATTATACCATACCAAGAACGATCAGGGAACTACAACGCGGTGTGCAAAAAGGAACATTGCCGTACGATTATACCATACCAAGAACGATCAGGGAACTACAACGGGCTGAGCGAGTACAACCAGAAAGTATCCATTATACCATACCAAGAACGATCAGGGAACTACAACAGCGCCTGCGACTGCCTGTCCTCTCCCCATATTATACCATACCAAGAACGATCAGGGAACTACAACCGGGTTTGTCAGGTTGGTGGATAGCTCCGAATTATACCATACCAAGAACGATCAGGGAACTACAACAATATCTGAGTACAGATAATCGTCTTTCTCATTATACCATACCAAGAACGATCAGGGAACTACAACTTTTGGCTTGCAGAGGCAGACACAGACCTCATTATACCATACCAAGAACGATCAGGGAACTACAACGCCATGCAAGCAGCGTACGCCCGTTTCCGTAAAATGTAGTAACAGCGCTTTTTGCATCATGTGATCAGCGCGTACAGCCAGTGGATGACCGGCAGGGTAAACAGGCACAGGACGGAGGAGAGGATGTTCGTCGCGCTGGCGAACTGGGCCTCCTCCTCGGTGCGGAACATCGTGGTAAACTGCACGACCATGACGGCGGAGGGGGCGCCCGCCGTGAGGGCGACGACCGTGAGGATCTCGCGCGCGTGCGGATGCAGGTGCATCACGCCGCACAGGCGCAGCGCCAAAATCGCCGCGGCGGGGTACAGCAGCAGCCGCCCCGCGCAGAGGAGATAGGCTTTTTTGTCCCCGAACACGCGGCGCAGATCGGCGCTGCCGAGGATCATGCCGATCGAAAACATGAACACCGGCCCCATCATGTCGCCGAGCGTGCTGACGCTCTCGCCCAGCAGCCCGGGCAGCCGCAGACCGGACACCCACAGCGCAAGACCGATCACAACGGCGATCAGCACCGGGTTTTTCACGAACATGGCGAGGCTGATATGCCTCTGCCCGCTCAGCACGGCCTGCCCGTGCGTGAAGATGAGCAGGTTCATCACGAAAAACGCAGGGCTTAAGTAAATGACCCACTCGCCGCCCATCGCGCTCGCGATCAGCGGGAGCATGAAGTTGCCCGCGTTGGGGTACTCCAGCGTCGTATAGTCCACGACCGTGAGCGGCACCGCGCGGCGCAGAGCCGCCGTGAGCAGCGCAAACACGACCACCACGATCAGCGAGCCGACGAGACTCACGCCCATACCCGCGAGCTTTGCGGCGCTGAATTCATACTGGAAGGCGTTGACCATGGCGCACGGCGTGAGAAACCAGAGGGCGAACTGCCCCAGCGCCTTGCTGTCCTGATAGGTCATCAGCTTCGAGCGCACGGCGAGAAAGCCCAGCGCGATATAGATGGCGAGCCTCGCGACCTTCTGCGCGATCACCATGGTGAGACTCATGTACATTCCCCTTGCTCAAAAACACCCCCGCAGAGGCATTGCCTTTGCGGGGGCAAACGTTTGGTTTTATTTCGCGTAATCGACGGCCTTGGTCTCGCGGATGATGTGGACCTTGATCTGGCCGGGATAGGTGAGCTCGTCTTCGATCTTCTTGGCGATGTCGTGGGCGAGCAGCGTCATCTGATCCTCGCTGACCTCCTCGGGCTTGACCATCACGCGGATCTCGCGTCCGGCCTGGATGGCATAGCAGCTGCCGATGCCGGGGAAGGACTTGGTGACCTCCTCGAGCTTCTCCAGACGCTTGACGTAGTTTTCGATGTTCTCGCGGCGCGCGCCGGGGCGGGCAGCGGAGATGCTGTCTGCCGCCTGCACGATGCAGGCCTCGACGGTGTGCGCCTCCACGTCGCCGTGGTGCGCCTCGATGCAGTGGATGACCGCTTCGTTTTCCTTATACTTGCGGGCCATGTTCACGCCGATCGTGACGTGGCTGCCCTCGACCTCGTGGTCGATGGACTTGCCCAGGTCGTGGAGCAGACCTGCGCGCTTGGCGATGGCGACGTTCGCGCCCAGCTCCGAGGCAATGAGCCCGGAGATGTGGGACACTTCGATCGAGTGCTGCAGCACGTTCTGGCCGTAGCTGGTACGGTACTTCATGCGGCCGAGCAGACGCACGAGCTCGGGGTGGATGCCGTGAATGTTCGTCTCGAACACGGCGCGCTCGCCCTCGGCCTTGATGGTGGCGTTGACCTCCTTCTGGGCCTTGGCGACCATTTCCTCGATGCGGGCGGGGTGGATGCGGCCGTCGGCGATGAGCTTCTCCAGCGCCAGACGGGCCACCTCGCGGCGGACTGGGTCAAAGCTGGAGACGGTGATTGCCTCGGGGGTGTCGTCGATGATCAGGTCGCAGCCGGTCAGCGTCTCAATGGCGCGGATGTTGCGGCCCTCGCGGCCGATGATGCGGCCTTTCATCTCGTCGTTCGGCAGCGGCACGACCGATACGGTCACTTCGCTGGCGTGGTCGGCGGCGCAGCGCTGGATCGCCGTGGCGACGATCTCGCGGGCCATGCGGTCGGCCTCGTCCTTGTACTGGGCTTCGATCTCTTTGAGCTTGGCGGCCTTCTCGTGCGTGACCTCGGCTTCGAGCGTCTCGATCAGATAGGCCTTGGCTTCTTCGATGGTGTAACCGGAAATCTTTTCCAGCATCTCCTGCTGGGTTTTGCGGATGGTGCGGATCTCATTCTGCTGTGCTTCCACGTTGGCAAGCTTGGCGTTGAGAGATTCGGTCTTGCGGTCGAGCGCGTCGGTCTTGCGGTCGAGCGTTTCCTCCTTCTGCTGGAGGCGGCGCTCCTGCTTCTGCAGCTCGGCGCGGCGGGATTTCTCCTCGTGCTCGAACTCCGTGCGGCTCTTCTGAATCTCTTCCTTTGCTTCCACGAGCGCTTCGCGCTTCTTGCTCTCGGCGCTCTTGAGGGCGTCGTTGATGATGCGCTTTGCCTCTTCCTCGGCGCCGGCGATCTGCGCCTCGGCGACCTTCTTGCGATAGATCACGCCGAGCACAAAGCCGATCACGAGCGTGGCGATGCAGATGATGACCCAAATAATCGGGCTCATGTTTGTGTTTGTTCCTCCATTCTGATTGCGTTCCAAATAGGTGTTTTGACGAAAGGCGGACCATAAAACGTATCCGCCGAATAGTGAATCGTATTTCTCAGCAGCGGCTCCACACTGCCGCTGAAAATAGTATCAAATCATTCTACCTTTTTTTGTGCATTATGTCAAGCGGATATATACTTTAAAATAATTAATACCGATTCAGGCTTTCCCGCCAACATCCGCTTGCGCGGAGTGGAACATTCCGGTATAATAATTAGATGTTAATTTGATTTCCCACAGGAGGCGCAGGCATGTCAGCGCTCACGTTTGTGTTCCCGATCGCGGTAATCCTGATGATCGGGTTTTTGCTCCTGCATCTGGAGTTAGCGAAAAAAACCGCCATACAGCCGCGCAGGGGACGCTTCGGTGCTGTCGGCGCGCTGCTCATCACGGCGGTCTACGGCGTCACGGCGTTTATCGGTCTCGGCGACCGCGTCGCCCCGCAGACGTTCTATGTGCCCGTTGCGGGCGAGCGCGCGACGATCACGTTTCAGCAGCCGGAGCGCATCGGGCGCGTGATGTTCTACGCCGGCATCGGCACGGGCAGCTGGACTGTCGTCCGTGATGACACGGGCGAGACGCTCTGCACCCTGCCGCAGGAATACAAAGACGTGCTCAAATGGTACGAGACCGCGCCCGAGGACGGCGGCGAGACGAGCGTTTCCTCCGTCTCGATCCTCTGCTCCGGCACCGGCGCGCAGCTCGGTGAGATCGCCCTCTACCGCCCGGACGGCACGCGCATCGTACCGCAGCATGTGACAAACGACGCGCTCATGGACGAGCAGGCGCTCGTCCCCGCGGAATCGACCTACTGCAACAGCACCTATTTCGACGAGATCTACCACGCCCGCACCGCGCAGGAGCATCTGACGAATCTCAGGCCCTACGAGGTCTCGCACCCGCCGCTCGGAAAGCTCATCCTCTCCATCGGCATCACGATCTTCGGGCTCACGCCGTTCGGCTGGCGCTTCATGGGCACGCTCTTCGGCGTGCTGATGGTGCCGGTGATGTGGCGGCTTGCCGGGGAGCTGTTTGAAGATGACCGCATCGCCCTGTGCGCGACGGCGATCTTCGCCTTTGACTTCATGCACTTTACGCAGACGCGCATCGCCACGATCGATACCTACGCGGTGTTTTTCATCCTGCTGATGTATCTCTTCATGTGGCTCTGGCTGCGCGACGGGCGGGCGCGCGACCTGGGACTCTCCGGATTGTTTTTCGCGCTCGGCGCCGCGAGCAAGTGGACCTGCCTCTATGCCGGCGCGGGGCTCGGAGTGCTGTGGCTGGTGCACTGGATCATCGCCGGTGTGCGGGCGCACACCGCGCCGAAGATCAGCCTGAAAAAGCAGCCCGAGGCGCTCTCGGCGCAGAAAAGCGCCTATTACCGGGCGCTGGGGAAGAACATCCTCTTCTGCCTCGGCGCGTTCGTGGCGCTGCCCGCGCTGGTGTATTATCTCAGCTACACGCCCTACGGCACCGCCAGGGGCCTGCACGGCGTCGGGATGTATTTCACGAAGGAATACTTCACCACCGTTGTGGAGAATCAGAAGTTCATGTTCACCTACCACGCGGGGCTCGTCTCGACGCATCCCTACTCCGCCCCGTGGTGGAAGTGGCTGCTGGACATCCGCCCGATCCTGTACTATCTGCGCTACGGCGAGGGGACGGTCACGAGCATCGCGGCGTTTGTCAATCCCGTGCTCTGCTGGGGCGGCCTTGCAGCGGTCATCGTGTGCGCGGTGCGCGCGCTGCGCCGCGGCGAAAAGCGCGACATGCGCGCGGTGTTCATCGTCATCGGGTATCTCGCGCAGCTTCTGCCGTGGGTGTTCATCTCGCGCATCACGTTCGAATATCACTATTTTGCCTGCACGGTCTTTCTCACGCTCGCGCTCGCGCTGCTGTTCGACGAGCTGCGGCAGCGGGGACAGATGCGCCTCGTCTATGCCTGCACGGGAACGAGCGTCGCGCTCTTTGCGCTGTTCTATCCCGCGCTCGCGGGCGTCGAGGTCTCGCGCTCGTTCTCTACGCACTTTCTCAAATGGCTGCCTTCGTGGCCTTTATAATTATACAGAAAGAAGGATTTTATTATGATCGCAATCGGTTCTGACCACGGCGGATTCGCCCTGAAGCAGGAGATCATGAAGCACCTGGAGGCTGCGGGCTATGCCTATAAGGACTATGGCACGTATACCGCCGACAGCTGCGACTATCCCGTCTACGGCGAGAGGGTCGCCCGCGCCGTGGCAGGCGGCGAGGCGGAGCGCGGCATCCTCATCTGCGGCACGGGCATCGGCATCTCGATCTCCGCGAACAAGGTCAAGGGCATCCGCGCGGCGCTCTGCGGCGACTGCTACTCCGCCGAAATGACCCGCCGCCACAATGACGCGAACATCCTCGCGCTCGGCGCGCGCGTGCTGGGACCCGGCCTCGCGCTCAAGATCGTGGACACGTTCCTGACCACCGAATTCGAGGGCGGTCGTCACGCCCGCCGCGTCGCGCTCATTTCCGACATCGAAAACCGCTGACCCTCAAAGGAGGAAACCCGGAATGGGAAACGAAGTATACCGCCCGAAGAGCCGGCCCGGCAGGAGACTGCGGCGCATTCTGACGGCGGTGGTTCTGGCAGCTGCCGTCGCGGTCATCGCGCTGTTTTTCATCTGCCAGAAATATCTGGTCTTTACCGCCGACGGTGTGCGCATCGATCCCAGGGCGGCGTCTGCGGCGGCGTCCGCCACGTCGGCGCCCGCCCCGGAGGTCTCGCCGCTCGTGGTGGACGTGGAGGTGGAGATCGGGAAAACCGACTATTCCACCCTCGTCACCGACGCCGGTACGGGGCTTTCGGCGCTGCACGGAAAATATCTCACCGCCGACCAGATCACGCCGGAGAATCTCAAGTCCGCCGCCGCGCAGATCAAGGCGGCAGGCGGCGATCTGCTCGTGCTGCAGATGAAGCCGTCCTCCGGCAGGCTCAGCTGGAAGTCCGCTGTCGCGCTCGCCGATGAGGCCGGGGCGAACGGCTCTGCCGAGCTTCAGGACACGATCCGGGAGCTCAAAGAGGACGGCGTCCGCTTCGCCGCAACGGTAAGCTGCTGCGCAGACTCCGCGCTTGCGCAGGCAAAGAGCGAGCTTGCGCTCAAGAGCGCGGGAATGCCGTATTCCGACGGCTCCGGCAGCTGGGTCGATCCCATGAACGAGACGGTGCAGCAGTATGTCGCGGCGCTCTGCAAGGAGCTCGCGGGCATGGGCTTTGAGGAGATCTTCTGCTCCTATATGCAGACGCCCGCCACAACCGCGGATCTGGAGCTCGGCGAGGACGTCTCGCGCTCCGACGCCGTGATGGGCTTTGCCAAGAATCTGCGCCGGAGTGTCCGGAGCGCGAACGCGAAGCTCTCGATCGTGTGCAGCGTCGATTCCGTGGCCTATGACCGCGCGAATCTCACCGGACAGGAGCTGACGCTCCTGCCGCGCGTGTTTGACCGGCTGTGCGTCTTTACCGACGCCGCTACGCTCGCGCTTCTGGAGGGGAAGATGACGGACGCGTATCCGGAGCTCGACACCGAGACGCGCGTCGTGCCGTTCATCCCCGCCAAACGCGACGCCGGAAGCTGGATTTTAACGACCTGACAGGAGGAACAATCAGTATGCAATGGATCGAAGCCGCCGTGGAGACGAAAAGCGAGGAGATCGACGCTGTGTGCGCCGCGCTCGCCGAGCTCGGCGCGGGCGGCATGGTCGTGGAGGACGAGGCGGATTTCCAGCGCTTTCTCGAGCAGAACCACCAGTACTGGGACTATGTGGACGACGAGCTTGCGGACAAATTCCGCGGCGTGTCGCGCGTGAAGTTTTATCTCGCGGACGACGACGAGGGGCGCGCGCTCCTGGAGACCATCCGCGCGGGACTGGACCGCGAGATCAGAACCGCCATCGTCGCGGACTCGGACTGGGAAAACAACTGGCGGCAGTATTATGAGCCCATCGAGATCGGAGAAAAGCTCGTCGTCGTCCCTGAGTGGCTCGAAGCGCCGGAGGGGACGCGCATTCCGCTCCGTCTCGACCCGGGTCTGATCTTCGGCACGGGCAGCCATGCCACCACGCGCATGTGTCTTGCCGCGCTGGAGGGACTGTCGGGCGCGGGGAAGACCGTGCTTGACCTCGGCTGCGGCAGCGGCATCCTCGCCATCGGCGCGCTGCTGCTGGGCTGCGAGCGCGCCGTCGGCTGCGACATTGACCCCAAAGCCCCTGACGTGGCCGAGTCCAACGCCGCCCTGAACGGCATCGGCGCCGACCGGTTTCGCGTCTACGCGGGCGACGTGCTCTCGGATGCATCGATGCGCGCCATGCTCGGCACGGATTTTGACATCGTGACGGCGAACATCGTCTCCGACGTCATCATTCCGCTCTCGTCCATGGTGCGGCCGTTTCTGAAGCCGGGAGGCAGCTTCCTCTGCTCCGGCATCATCGAGGGACGCCAGGACGAGGTCGCGGACGCTCTTGTGAAAAACGGCTTTGCCATCGAAGCGCACTACAATGAAGAGGACTGGCACTGTTTCCTGTGCCGCTGAGCTTCAAAAAAAGAATCTCCCCTGTGGATGAACAGTCCACAGGGGAGATTTTTATGGGTTGCTCCGGGGGACGAGCTCCCTCAGAGCGCTTGGGTCATTCTGCCGAAAGGCTCTGGCAGAAGCGATACAGGACCGTTGCCGCCTGCGCGCGGTTGGCGGTGACGGCGGGGCCGATCGAATCATCGGTGAGACCGTTGACCACACCGTTGGCGACTGCCCAGGCAAACGGGGTCTGCGCATAGCCGGCGATGGAGGCGGCGTCGGAGAAGACGCTCAGATCCGCGGTCTTGTCGTTCAGGCTGCCGGCCATCTTTGCATAGCGATACAGGAATGTGACCATCTGCTCGCGCGTCACGGAATCGTTCGGAGAGAAGGTCGAATCGCCCGTGCCGTTGGTGATCTCGTTGGCGGTTGCCCATGCGACTGCCTTGGCAAAGTAGCTGTCGGCGGGGACATCCGAGAAGGCAGAGGCCTCGGTGACCTCCGGCTCTTTTGCCAGGCGGTACAGCATCGTCACGAACTGGGCGCGGCTGAGCGCGGCGTTCGGAGCAAAGGTGGTCTCGGTCATGCCGTTGATCACGCCCTGCTCCACGAGCGCGTAGACCGCGTCGTGATAGTAGGCGTCGGCGGGGACGTCGGTAAACATCTCGTCAGCGGGCTTTTCGGTGAGCGCTTTCTGCGCGTCCTCAAGCGCCTTCTGCGCAGCGGCGTTGGCTTCGGCGTCCGTGCTCTCGGCGGCGATCAGCGCCTCGGCAGCGGCAAGCGCGTCGGCGTAGGCCTTCGCGGACTCTTCGGTGTAGGCGTCAAGATCCGTGACGGCTTCCTTGGAGGCGGCGACGGCTTCCTTCGGCGCGTCGAGACTCGGGTTGGCCTTCTTCGTCACGGGCACGCAGACGGAGACGCTCGCGTCATCAACATCAATGCTGATGTTGCGGTTGGACAGGGACAGGCTCAGCTGCAGAGTGTGACCGGCCCGCACGGTGTAGACGCTGGGCTGGATGTAGACCGTATAGGTGTAGCTCTCGCCGTTCTGCAGCGCGGTGCGCTCGGCAGCACTGGCGGAGTCATAGCCGGCGGTCGGGTTGTACAGGTCGATGTAGCCCTGGCCGATGCTCTTGCTGGCAGCGCTCGATATGGCGTACTCGACGAGGTCGTAGTTTTTGACGCCGCCGCCCATCCAGGCGCCGTCCTTCTTGAGGGTGGTGATGGGCAGATAGCTGCTTCTCGGCACGAAGCAGGGGAAGGCCTCCGCGGCGGTGTCGTTCACGCCGACGGTGAGACGGACGTTGTCCAGCGTGTCAATCTGCTCGGAGGTGGGCTTGGCCGTAAAGGTTACGGCGATGGCGCCCTGCACGGTGAACTCCTCGGGAACCTCGAAGGTGTACACGCCGTTCTGACGATAGGCGACCGTGGTGGCGGCGGGCGCTTCGGCCTCGGGATCCACCTCAGGCTTGAAGGTCAGCGCGCTCTCGGTCTCCCAGTTGTCGAGCGTGCTCCAGCTGCCGTCCACGTTGCTCTGCACGGTCACGGGCGCCATCTGCTCAGCGCCGTTGTTCTGGCCATACAGATAGTGGCTGAACCAGCGGTTGAGGATCGTGTCATACAGCTCGTCGCCGATGAACATCTCATACCGCTGCGCGGGATAGGTGGGCGTCAGGTGCGTGCCCTGGTGCAGCATGAGCTTCACGTCCGCGCCGGCCTTCTGATAGGCCTTGTACATCAGATCGAATTCCTTGGTGCGCACGTTCGTGTCGTTCAGACCGTGCACGATCAGAGCCGGGCACTTGATCTTGTCCGCATTCAGGGTATAGTCGCGGGTGGCCCAGTGCTTGCCGTAGTTGCCGTTGAGCGCATTCTGGTCGGCACGGAGCTGGTTCAGATAGCGGCCGTACTTGTCGGCGATGGTGGCATAGTCCTCATCGTCCAGATAGCGGCCGGCGCAGTAGAAGGCCAGATAATCGCTGTAAGCGACGCTGGAGGTGCTTGCGCCCTGCGAGTTGGTATACTCATACCAGCTGGCAATGCCCGCGACGGGAACGATCGTCTCCAGACCGGCGACGCCGGTGGTGGCAAGACCAAACTGCGTGGTGCCGGCGTAAGAGCGGCCCGTCATGCCGACCTTGCCGGTGGACCAGTCGGCCTCGATGGTGGTGTTGCTGGTTTTGTCGGAGTAGGCCACGCGATCACCGTGTAGCCATTCGATCACGCACTTGAACGCGTCGATCTCAAGATCGGTGCCGCAGGTCTCAAAGCCGTCGGAGCCCTTGGTGCCGAGACCGCCGCACTCCACAACGGCAAATCCGCGAACGAGATAGTAGTCATACCAGGACAGATCCTCGTAAACGTTCATTCTCTCGTAGGGGTTGTAGTAGTACCAGTCGTCGGGGTTTGCGTTTTCCACCATGGCGGCTGTGGTGGTGCTGCCGGCGGGCGTGCGCGCCGCGGGCTGGCTGTACAGCGAGTCAATATCATAGGAGCCGTCCACATAGGCTCTGCCGCTCGTGCAGCCGGTGATGTAGGGACGCGCCTCATAGATCGTTGAGACCTTCATGCCGTCGAGCACCTCGTGCGGCAGCTGAACGAGCGCCTTGACGAGGTCGAGCTGACCGTCGTCGTCGGTGTCATAGTTCGTTTCAACATAGACGCAGAAGCGAACCACGCCGCTGTCGCCATTGGGCTGCGTGGCGTCAGACATCTCAAAGATCGGCTGGGCAAGACCGTCGACAAAGAAAGGCTCTCTGTTCTCGGCATGCATCGCGTCATAGAGCGCCTGCACATTGGACAGCATGGTCTTAAACTGTGCGACCGAGCAGTCCGCTTCGGGCTGGTAGTCCACACCCTTGGTCAGACCGACGCTCTGGGCCATCTCGTTGTAGTCATCCGGGAAGGTGCCCAGCTGGGATTCCTTCAATCCCGCGTAGAGGAGCAGAAACGCCGCAACATCCTGCTGCACGACGGGCGCGTCGTCCTCCACAGGCTCCGGCTCCTCGGCGGGGTCTTCCTCGCCTTCTGCCATTGCGACTGCGCCGCTCTCGGCAAGCGCCTCTTCGCCGTTTTCCAGTCTGGCAGCGATGGCTGCCAGCTCGCCGTGCGTCAGCGCCTGCGAGTTGGCCTGCACAGCCAGCGCGGGAAAGGCGAGAGAAACGATCATGACGAGAACGAGCAATACTGTGATGAGCTTTTTCTTCATGTTCCGATCTCCCTTCTTATTGTTCGGGCGATTGTTTCAGCACATCCGGTGCGCAGTCTCCGGCCTGAAGAAATGCAATCGACCGATCAGGATAAATCTATCATAGCACACCACTTTTGCGAATTAAATTGTTAATTATCATGATACTGGCGGGTAAACAAAGCCGGCTTTTGTTGAACATATACATGATGAATCGTCTGTTATTCATATAACTTTACAGACCTGCGCAAAATGAAAATGTTTGAGAAACCGGGCGGTGCGCCGATTGCTTGCCAAATGATTCACGAAGTGGTTGCTTTTTTTGTGACATTGTGTATAATTAAACTAGTATATTGCGCCATCTCATGCTGATATTTGTAAAATTTGGAGAAAGATTGGAGCGAAAAAAATGGCACAATTGAGACCGAAAATCGTAAAGCTATGTAAGGTCGTCGGCGGTCTGACCGGTATGGTCAATAAGATCGACGAAAACGCGCCGGAGTATTACTCCCTTGTCAATATCGTCACGGATGACGAGGCTGATGTCGCCATCGCTGCCGGCCTGCGCAAGGAGCGCACGGTCGAGTATCTGGCAAAGAAGACCGGCTTTTCCATCGAGAAGACCCAGAAGCTTGCCGACCATCTGGCATGGATCGGCATCTTCCGCCGCACCGCGGACCCGACGGACGGGAAGGATCGCTACTTCATGCAGATCTTCGCGCCCGGCATCATGGAGATGCTGGTCAACAACACGGAGCTGCTGCACAGCCACCCCGAGATCGGCAAGGCCTTCGAAGAGTACACCCGCATCCGCATGCAGACCATGACGCCGATCCTCCCGAACGGCTACGGTCTGATGCGCGTCACCCCCATCGAGAGTGCGCTCGAGGGCATTGACGATGTCGAGCCTTACGATCGCCTGAGCTACTATCTGAACAAGTATGACACGTTTAGCGTCTCTCCCTGCTCCTGCCGCGCCAGCCGCACCAGCATCAACGACGGCTGCGGCCACCTCGACGAGGATATGTGCGTGCAGATGGGCAAGGGCGCTGAGCACTACATCCGCACTGGCCGCGCCAAGCAGATCACCCGCGAGGAAGCGCTGGAGATTATCCACCGCGCCGAGGAAAACGGCCTGATGCACAACATCCCCAACATCGAGGAGCTCGGTGAGAGCGCCGCGATCTGCAACTGCTGCTCCTGCGCCTGCTTCGGCCTGCGCGTGGGTCTGATGTTCGGCGCGCGCGACGTCATCCGCTCCAACTATGTCGCGGAGGTTGACGAGTCGAAGTGCGTTGCCTGCGCCCAGTGCGTGGAAAACTGCCCCGCGGACGCCCTGCACCTCGGCCAGAAGCTCGCCACCGTCAAGCCCCTGCCCGTGGAGCAGAAGTACAAGAAGCTCTCCGAGACCTTCATCGGCAAGAATGCCTGGAACGTGGATTACCGTGAGAACAAGCACGACGTGCTCGAGAGCGGCACCGCTCCCTGCAAGACCGCCTGCCCCGCGCACATCGCCGTGCAGGGCTACCTGAAGCTTGCCGCCCAGGGCCGCTACCTCGATGCGCTCAAGCTCATCAAGAAGGAAAACCCGCTGCCCGCCGTCTGCGGCCGTATCTGCAACAAGCGCTGCGAGGCCGAGTGCACCCGCGGCGATGTGGACGAGGCCGTCGCCATCGACGAGGTCAAGCGCTTCATCGCGGACCACGACCTTAACGAGGAGACCCGCTACATCCCCAAAATGCTCAACCAGATCGGTCGTCCCTATCCGCAGAAGATCGCCGTCATCGGCGCGGGCCCTGCCGGCATCAGCTGCGCGTACTATCTCGCCGAGAAGGGCTATCCCGTCACGGTGTTCGACCGCAACCCCGTGCCCGGCGGCATGCTGACGCTCGGCATTCCGAACTTCCGTCTCGAGAAGGACGTGCTCAACGCCGAGATCGATATTCTCAAGGAGATGGGCGTCGAGTTTAAGTGCGGCGTCGAGGTCGGCAAGGACGTCACCATCCAGCAGCTGCGCGAAGAGGGCTACAAGGGCTTCTATGTCGCCATCGGCGCGCAGAAGAGCGCCCCGCTCGGCATCCCCGGCGAGGAGCTCAAGGGCGTTTACGGCGGCGTGGACTTCCTGCGCGAGGTCAACCTCGGCAAGAAGCCTGCCATCGGCAAGAAGTGCGCCGTTATCGGCGGCGGCAACGTCGCGATGGACGTCTGCCGCGCTGCCATCCGCCTCACCGCGAAGGACACCTACATCCTCTATCGCCGCACCCGCGAAGAGATGCCCGCCGATCCCGAGGAGATCGCCGAGGCCATGGAGGAGGGCGTGCAGTTCCGCTTCCTGAACGCGCCGGCCGAGATCATCGGCAAGAACGGCAAGGTCGCCGCCATCAAGGTCGAGATCATGGAGCTGGGCGAGCCCGACGAGAAGGGCAGAAGAAAGCCCGTCGGCACCGGCAAGTTCGAGACGCTCGAGGTCGATTCCGTCATCGGCGCCATCGGTCAGCGCGTCGACTGGGGTTCCCTCGACGTGGGCGAGATGCAGTTCACGAAGAAGAATACCGCCGTCTGCGATCCGCTCACCTACCAGTCCGGCCAGCCCGACATCTTCGTCGGCGGCGACTGCGTCACCGGCCCGAAGTTTGCCATCGACGCCATTGCGGCCGGCAAGGAGGCTGCCATCAGCCTGCACCGCGCCGTGCACGAGGGTCAGACCCTGACCATGGGCCGCGACCGCCGCGAGTATCACATGCTTGACAAGAACAACGTCATGATCGGCGTCGGCGGCTTCGACAGCGAGCACCGTCAGGTCCCCGGCTACAACAAGGCCAAGGCCAAGACGTTCCAGGACGCCCGCATGACCTTCACCGAAGAGCAGGTCAAGAAAGAATGCGCCCGCTGCCTCGGCTGCGGCGTGACCAAGGTCGACGAGTACATGTGCATCGGCTGCGGCCAGTGCACCACGAAGTGCGCCTTCGACGCGATCCACCTCAAGCACGTCCGCAACTGGCAGGCCAAGCAGTTCGAGACCATGCCCATCAAGGTCGCCGAGCACGTCGTGAAGAAGACCGGCAACATCATCAAGAAAGCGGTCACGAAGTAAGATGCACGAACTCGGACTTTGTGATGCGCTCCTGCGCATGATCCGGAAAATCATCGCCGAGGAGGAGCTGACCCAGGTGAGCAAGGTGACGCTTGAGGTCGGCGAGCTCTCGGGCGTCCTGCCGAGGTACATGTATGACTGCTGGGAGGCCGTCATCGACGGCACTGAGTTCCAGGAGACTGAGCTTGTCATCGAGGAGATCCCAGGCGTCGCCCGCTGCCTCGACTGCGGAGCTGAGTTCCACTCCAACGCGGAGATCCTGCGCTGCCCGGTGTGCAACGGCAACAAGCTCATGCCCCTCGAAGGCAGAGACATGACGATCAAAGAAATAGAGGCCTGTTAAAAGCGCGCATGCCCCACGGGAAAACCCGTGGGGCATGTTTTGTCTGATCGTGTTTTGCTGTGTTACAGCCGCGGGCCTCTGTGCTCACGCTCGTACAGCCACGCGCGGAAGCGGCTCATGGGCAGCCGGCTGCGCTGGAAGTCCATTCTTGTGCGCTGGCGGATAAATTCCCGAAAGCCGGACTCGTCGTCGCCCAGCGCCTTCTTCGGGATCATGTATCCGCCTCTGTCGCTGGTGAAGAGATAGAGATACGCCCGGTCCTCGCCCAGCTTCTGTACCGCGCCGTAGCCGACGGGATCGAGCTCCTCTTCGTCTGATTCGCCGGGGTGATAGAGAATGCGGATGTGCCGGTCCTCGAAGAAATAGCGGGAGCTGGGGAAGCTGCCGCCGTTTGCCTGGATGGCGGCGATGAGCTTTCGCGCGGTGTGGTTTGCCGAGGCATAGGCGCTGGTGAGCAGATAAGTCCCGTACGCCAGCAGAAGAATGCCCCAGATCTGCTTGAAATACCAGCCGCCGACCAGAATCGCCGCCATTGCCAGAATGTTGCGTACGATGTAGTTGCGTGTGCAGAAGAGATCGTACTGCATGTGGGAGAGCGCCATCAGGGTCTTTTCGTCATGGCGCATGGTGATGATGTAAGATTTCTTCATTGGCGTGCCCTCATTTCTGTGTGCGCGGAGGAGCCGTGCTGCCGCGCTGCACGAGCTTGCTGCGATACTCCACGCGGGTGATGGGATAGGCTGCGGCGGGACGTTCCGTGGCCTCCATCTTGTCTTTCAGGAGGTGGAACGCTCTGGCGCCGTGGTAGATCGTCCCGTGGTCCACGGTGGTCATCTGCATGCGCTGGAACCCGGTTGGGAACACGTTGTCAAATCCGCAGAGGCTGTAGTCCTCCGGCACGCGCATTCCCGCCTCCAGCAGACCGTCCAGCACGCCGAAGCCGACCATGTCGTTGATCGCCACGATGCCGGTGATCTCCGGATGCGTCAAGCATGCCTTTGCCAGCTCCTTGCCGGATTCCAGCTCGATGTCCGGGCTCTGGAGCTCCTGCTCCAGCTCGTTTTCCTTGCAGAAAACCGTCACGCTGCCCTCCGGGCAGAGCCGGCGGAACGTGTCCTGCAGTCCTTCGCAGCGCCGCACGCGGGCAATGTGGTGGTCGTTCAGAGAGGTGGTAAGATAGGCGATGTGCTTGTGCCCGAGATCGATCAGGTGCTTTGCCACGATCTCGCCGGCGCGGAAGTTGTTCACGTCGACCGTGTCGATGCCCAGATGGCTCACGATGTCGCCGACTGCTACGACGGGGATGTGTCCGTCAACCTCGCGCGCTTTCTCTACCTGCAGCGGGTTCATGACGTAAATGATCCCCGCCACCCGGCGCATTTCCAGCTGCTGCAGCAGCACCAGCTCCGTCTGCGGATTCCAATAGGTGTTGTAGGTGGCGGTGAGATACCCGCTGGAAAGCGCCGCACGCTCAATGCCCATGATGATGGTGGTGTGGTAGGGATTGTTGACCGAGGGGCTGATAATGGCGATCTGCTTCGGCGTGTGCTTTTCGGCAGGGGTGACATACTGCATCTCCCGCGCGGCTGCCAGCACGCGGCTGACCGTCTCCGGGGTGAAGCGGGAGAGCTCCTTTCCGTTCAGGATCATGGAGACGCTGGCGGCCGTCACGCCGGTCTTCTGCGCGATGTCCTTCAGTGTAACTTTTTTGGCCATGAGAACCTCCAAATCGGGAAAATCCGACGTTTAATAATATTTAATCATAATATTAAGCGTTTTTCAAGCAGCAATGAGCACAAATAGCAGGCGATGAAAATATGCATTTTCCTGAAAATTGCTGCAGCGTCTTGATTTCTTGGAGCAATTCATCTATTATCTAAAAGGCTTATCGCTTTGTAAATTAAGCAATTATTAAGCAGAGAACTGAAAGGAGAACTCCCCAATGAAAAAGACCATCGCACTGCTTATGGCACTGGTCATGGTGTTCGCGCTCTGCGCGTGCGGCACCAACGGCTCCGACAAGAGCGGTTCCGGCGACACGGCTGCCAACGAGGATGATTTCCACATCGTCCTGAAGCTCAGCCACGTGTTCGCTCCCACCGAGCAGCTTACCGTGGAAATGGAAAAGGTCGCCGAGCGCATCAAGGATCGCACCAACGGCGCGGTCGAGATCGAGACGTACGGCTCCGGCCAGCTGGCTGTCTATAAGGATAACCTCCAGCAGGTCGTTGACGGCGCCAACTGGATCGCCTGCGAGGACCCCTCTTACCTCGCCGACTACAACATCGACTTCGAAGCGCTGATCGCTCCGATGCTCTACACCAACCTGCAGCAGTACTCCTATGTCTGCCAGTCTGACGTCGTGAAGGCAATGTGCCAGGATATCGAGGACAACTACGGCATCCACGTTCTGGCTCTGGACTTCAACGTCGGTCTCCGCAGCCTGCAGACCAACAAGGAGATCAAGACTCCTGCCGATCTGAAGGGCATGAAGATCCGCGTTCCCAACAGCTCCATGTACATCAACTGCCTGACCGCCATGGGCGCCACTCCCACCCCGATGGCGTTCTCCGAGACCATCTCTGCTGTGCAGCAGGGCGTTGTCGACGGTCTGGAAGGCAACATGAACGCTTACTCCACCAACGGCTCCGCTGAGGTCGCCAAGAACATGAGCTTCACCAACCACCTCATCGGTACCTGCGGCGCCTACATCAACATTGATGTGTGGAACTCCATCCCCGAGAAGTATCGCGACATCATCCAGGAAGAGTTTACCAAGGGCGCGGCTGAGCTGACGCAGTTCACCGATGACAATTTCCAGAGCACCATGGAGACTCTCGAGGCCGAGCAGGGCTGCCACTTCAACGAGGTTGATGTGGACGCTTTCAAGAAGGTCATGGAGCCCGAGTACGAGCGCATGGTCAAGGAAGACGGCGTGACCGAAGGCTTCATCCAGCAGCTGCAGAAGCTCGTCGCCGAGTACGACGCGCAGAACGGCTGATCATAGCTCCTTTTACAGCACTTGTCATTGGGCTGCCTGCTTCACGGCAGGCAGTCCTTTTTCATTCTGAATCTGAAAGAAAGAAGGTGTACGGATGAAGAAGATCCTGAAGAACCTGGACGCATATTTCGCCGGCTTCATGTTCGCCATCACGCTGTGCGTGGTCGTCGTCAATGTGTTCACCCGTTACTTCGCGAACTACATCATCCCCTGGGGCGAGGAAGTCGCCACGACCTGCTTTGTGTATACGACCTTCGTGGGCGCCGCCTGGTGCCTGCGAACGCACCAGCACGTCGGCGTCGACCTGCTGGTGGACAAGCTCCCTGCGGGTGTGCGCAAGGTCGTGCATATCCTCACGGATATCATCATTCTCCTGACCAACGGCTATATCACCTATCTCAGCTATCAGTTCGTGATGTCCTCCCGCGTGAAGACCATGCCCATCCTGAAGGTCTCCTCCGTGTGGCTGAACGCGGCGCTGATTCTGGGCTTCGGACTGATGACGATCTATTCTCTGATCAATCTGATCCAGACGATCCGGCAGCCTGCTGCCAAAAGAGGGGAGGGGGCTGAAGCGTGAGCGGCTTTATGATTTTCCTTCCCATCGTGATCGCGCTGGTGCTGTACTTCACGGGCATCCCCATCGCATACGCTCTGATGACGGCGACGCTGTCGTTCTTCACGTTCATCGACACCACGTCCCACCCCTATCTGCTGATGCAGAAGTTCATCACCTCGACGCAGTCGTTCCCGTTCCTCGCCATCCCGTTCTTCGTTATGGCGGGCTCGCTGATGAACTATTCCGGCATGAGTGAAAAGCTCATGGCCTTTGCCGACGCCCTGACCGGCCACATGAAGGGCGGTCTGGCGCAGATCAACGTCCTGCTCTCCATGCTCATGGGCGGCTGCTCCGGCTCTGCCAACGCGGACGCTGCCATGGAGTGCAAGATGCTCGTCCCTGAGATGGAAAAGCGCGGCTACGGCAAGGGCTTCTCCGCCGCCATCACGGCGGCCTCGAGCTGCATCACGCCGATCATTCCTCCCGGCATCAACCTGATCGTTTACGGACTGATCGCCGGTGCGAGCGTCGGCCAGCTGTTCGCCGCGGGCTATCTGCCCGGTGTGCTCATGGCTGCCGTGCTCATGATCGCCGTCAGCATCATCGCCAACAAGCGCGGCTACATGCCCAGCCGCGACAAGCGCGCTTCGCTGGGCGTCATCGGCAAGCAGGCGCTTGAGAGTCTCTGGGCTCTGCTGTTCCCCTTTGGTATCATCCTCGGCATGCGCTTCGGTCTCTTTACGCCGACCGAGGCCGGCGGCGTGGGCGTGCTCTACTGCTTCCTGATCGGCAAGTTCGTCTACAAGGGCCTGAAGAAGGAGCACTTTATCCCCGTCTTCCGCGAGACCCTCGCGGGCACCTGCACCGTCATGCTCATCATCGTCTCCGCCTCCCTGTTCGGCTACTACCTCAACTGGGAGAACATCCCCAACATGCTCCTGGAGTCTGTTGCCGGCATTGCCAGCAACAAGTATCTGGTGCTTCTGGTGCTGAACGTCTTCCTGCTCATCGCGGGCATGTTCCTCGAGGGCGGAGCGGCGCTCATCATCCTTGCGCCTCTCATGGTGCCGCTGGTCAAGGCCGCGGGCATCGATCTGGTGCACTTCGGCATCATCGTGAACGTCAACATCATGATCGGCGGTCTGACGCCGCCCTTTGGCTCCATGATGTTCACCTGCGTCGCCATCACGGACTGCAAGATGTCGGAATTTATCAAAGAGGTCATGCCGTTCATCCTTGCGCTCATTATCGCGCTGCTGATCATCACCTATGTGCCGCAGGTATCTCTGCTGATTCCGAATCTGATCTATTGATTTTCGCGGCCTGAAACGCAATCGCCGGGAGAGGAGTCTCTCCTCTCCCGCATCATTAGAAATTGGAATGATTGGAATAAGATAGGAGAATCGGCAATATGAAGGTAATGGCACACCGCGGCTACAGCGGCATGTATCCCGAAAACACCATGCTGGCCTTCCGGAAAGCGGCGGAGGCCGGCGCGGACGGCATCGAGCTCGATGTTCACGCCACAAAGGACGGCGTGCTCGTCGTTCACCATGACGAGACTGTGGACCGCACCACCGACGGCACGGGTCGCATCTGCGACCTGACGTTCGAGGAACTGCGCCGGTTCAACGCCGCAGCCCGCTGGGACGGCAAATTCGGCTTCCAGCCGATCCCGTCCTTCGAGGAGTACTGCGCGTGGGCGGCAGAGCAGACGCTGTTTACAAACATCGAGATCAAGACGGACAACACCTTTTATCCCGGCATCGAGCAGCAGGTCTGGGACATGATCTGCGCGCACGGCCTGCAGGATCGGGTTATGTTCTCTTCGTTCAACCATGTGACGCTCATGAAGCTGCGTCAGATCGCGCCTCGAACCGACGTCGGTGCGCTGGTTCTGGAGGACGGCATGGTCCGCGTCCGTCCCGGCGACTACTGCAAAGCGTCCGGCTTCCAGGCCTGGCATCCCTCGTTTGCGAGCCTGAATGACGAAAACGTCGCCAACTGCAAGGCGGCGGGTGTCGCCATCAACGTCTGGACGGTCAACGACATGGCGGGGCTGGAGAAGCTCTATGCGTGGGATTGCGAAGGGATCATCACGAACTTCCCCGGCGTCGCCAAGGCGTGGCTCGACACCAGGGTCTGACAAAACAATTACAGAGAGCCGCACAGCTTGACGCGCGGCTCTCTCCCTTTTCGGAAAGGATAGATTGTCATGACGTTTCTTTCGTACTTCAACAGCCAGTTTTCGCTGGCGCAGAACCTGGATTTCTGCTTCCGGATGGTGCTGGCCTGCGCCTGCGGCGCGGCGATCGGCGTGGAGCGCAGCCGCCGCTTCAAGGAGGCGGGCATTCGCACCCACATCATCGTCTGCTGCGCGGCGGCGCTGATCATGATGATCTCCAAATACGGCTTCGCGGATCTTACGAATCCCGACGGCAGCGTGTTCAACGGCATCCGGGGCGCAGACCCCGCCCGCGTCGCGGCGCAGGTCGTCAGCGGCATCAGCTTCCTCTGTGCCGGCGTCATTTTCAAGAACCAGGGCACCGTCAAAGGCCTGACTACTGCCGCTGGCATCTGGGTAACGGCAGGCATCGGTCTTGCGGTAGGCGCCGGCATGATTGTCCCGGCTCTGTTTGCCACGGTCCTGGTGAGCCTGCTGCAGATCCTGATGCACCGCTTCGCCATCGGCGCCGATGCCTATTGCGCGATCCGGCTGCAGTTTACCGTGCGCAACGGCTATGACTTCAACGGCGCGCTGGAGCGGCAGTTGGAGACGTGGGGCGCGCAGGTCACGGAAAGCAAGGTCACGCGCAGCATCGAGGGCGGCACCACGGACTATGATCTCACGATCCGTCGGCGCGACGAGATCACCTATGACGAGTTCAAGCAGTTTACCACCGAGCGTGAGGAGATCCTCTCTGCCAGCAACAGCCCCATACGATAAAGCAAAAAGCAAACACCCCGGATCGAATGATCCGGGGTGTTCATTTGTGATGCCTTAAATGGCGTATTTCTTACTGTATTCGGCAAAGTATTCGTCGAAGTGGTTGGAGTGCATCGCCATGACGCTGTTGACGTATTCGTGCACGTCGAAGCTCTCCGACTCCAGCTCGATCAGCGCGACGCCGATGTTCGAGCAGTGATCCGCGACACGCTCGAGGTTTGTCAGCAGATCGTTGAACGCAAAGCCGTGGTGCAGCGTGCAGGTGCCGGCCTGCAGACGCTCGACGTGGTGCAGCTTCATCTCGTCACAGAGATTATCAATGAGCTCCTCGAGCGGCTCGACGCGGTAGGCGGTCGGCAGGTCGTTTGCGAGAAACGCACCGAATGAGAGATTCACGATCTCGGTCACGGCGGAGAGCATGACCTTCATCTCGCTTTCGCCCTGCTCGGAGAACTTGATCTGCTTTTCGTGCATTTCCTTTGCGGTCTCGGCCACGTTCAGCGCGTGGTCGGAGATACGCTCCAGGTCGCTGATCATGTGCAGGTACTTTGACACATCCGCGCTCTGGCGGGGATTCAGGCCCGCGTTTGTGATCTTGATGAGGTAGGTGCCGATGTGATCCTCGAACTTGTCCACCGTGTCCTCGAGCTTTTCCACATACTGGAAGCCCTCGCCGGAGTACTCCTCCAGCAGCTTGAATGCGTCGAACAGGTTTTCGCGCGTGCGCGCGGCCATCGCATCGACGGTCAGGCGGCTCTGCTCAATGGCGAGCGGGGGATAGGCGAGGAAGCGCTCCTCCAGCCGGTCGAACTCCTCCTGGTCGGCGTCGTGGTCTTCCGGACGGTCGGGGATGACGGTGCGCATGATCTTCTCCATCGGCTTGAGAAGCGGCATCAGCAGCAGGACCTTGACGGCGCGGAAGATCGTGTTCACGAGCGCGATCGTCACGGTCGTCTGCGTCTTTGTCATGAAGGAGAAATCAAAAATGCCGTTGAGAATATAGAATACGATTGCGACGAGCACGCCGAAGATGCCCGTGGCGAGATAGAACCACGCGCTGCGGCGGCCGTCCGAGCTCGCGCCGATGGAGGAGAGCAGAACCGGAACGGCGGCGCCCACGGCGATACCGACGATGAGCGGGAACGCCACGTCGAACGTGACCGTGCCCGTCATGGCGAGCGCCTGGAGAATACCGACAGCGGCGCTGGCGCTCTGGAGCACGCAGGTGATCAGCGTGCCGGCGAGAATACCGAGAACGGGGTTGGAAAAGCGCGTGAGGAGGTTGATGAACTTCGGCTCCGTGCGCAGCGGCTCGACCGCGCCGCTCATCGCGTGCATGCCGAACATCAAAACGGCAAAGCCCATCAGAATGTCGCCCACATGCTGCTTGGTCTGGTTTTTGGAGAACATACGCAGGATGATGCCGACAACGGCGACGACCGCCGTGAGCGTCTCGGTGCTCAGAAGGCTCACCCAGCCGCTGCCGCTGATCGCGGAGAGCGAGAGCACCCAGCCCGTGATACTCGTGCCGAGGATGCTGCCGAGGATGACGCCCATTGCCTGCATCAGCTGCATCATGCCGGCGTTGACAAAGCCGACGACCATGACCGATGTTGCGGAAGAGGACTGGATCACGGCGGTGACGCCGGTGCCGAGCAGCACACCCTTGAGCGGGGTGCTGGTGAGCCGGTACAGCACGACCTCGAGCTTATTGCCCGCAACCTTTTTCAGCCCGTCGCCCATCAGCGACATGCCGAACAGGAACAGTGCGACGCCGCCGAGCAGGGTCAGAATATCTGTGATTTCCAAAAACCATCACACTCCTACACGTTTGTAACACGGAACTTGAAATCTCGCAAATTACCACATTTTAAATATAGCAGAAAAACCGGAAAATGCAAGAAAAGAATTCGGACAGATTTTCCATCATCTTCCTGTACCACGCATCATCGGCTCGGTGCCGCCGATCGTGGCTGCGCTTGACATTATCCCATCTATCCGCTATGATACAGTCAAATATATCTTTATATGGAGGAACCATCCATGGCAGAACAGGAACACAAAATCGTAATTGACAAATCCAAATCCATCAAGCTGCAGAAGCTGTCTGAAAAGCCGCTGAACACGTTCACGGAAGAGGTCGCCTCTGCCGCCGGAAAGCCCGAGACGGGCAGTGCCGCCGCTCTGGTCGCGGCGCTGGCTCCGGCGCTGGGCTCTCTGGCGGCGTCGCTTGCCGGGATCGACCCCGAGGGCGAGCACAAGAATCTCGTTCTCGAGCTCAATGAAATGCGCAAGTATATGCTCAAGCAGGTGGACGAGATCCCGCGCTCCCGCGCTCCGCTGATGAAGCGGCTCGCGGAAAATGCGGACGGGCTGCACCTCGAGAGCGCCGCGCGCGTGGCCTGCAGCATCCCGAACGAGATCGTCTATCTCATGTGCCGCTGCATGGAGCTGCTGGACGCGCTTGAACCGCTCTGCCGCGCGGAGGACAAGCCCACGATCCAGGCGGCGGTGTATCTGTGCCTCGCCGTCATCAGCGTGATGCGCGGTCAGATCGCGCTCTATGCGACCTATATGCAGGACGCGTCTTTCCAGTACGTCGTCAAGCGCGAGGCAGAGCTGAACGTGCAGGAGCACCAGGCGCTCATCGACAGCCTGCTCGAAAAGACCACGGTCTGAGGGGACGCAATGCTTCATTTCTGCAATGACTATTCCGAGGGCGCGCATCCGCGTGTGATGCGCGCCCTTGCGGATTCCAACATGGAGTCCACGGCGGGCTACGGCTGCGATCCCTATTGCGAGGCTGCCCGCGAGGCGCTCAAGGCGCGCTTTGCCTGTCCGGAGGCGGACGTGCATTTTCTCGTCGGCGGCACGCAGACGAATCTCGTTGCCGCCGCCGCGTTCCTGCGCCCGTGGGAGGCGGTCATCGCCGCGGAGTCCGGTCACGTCGCCGTCCATGAGACGGGCGCGATCGAGGCCACGGGGCATAAGGTGTTCGTCGTGCCGGGCACGGACGGCAAGCTCTCCGCCGAGGCGGTGCGCCGCGCCGTCATGGAGCACCGCACCGGCACGGAGGAGCACATGGTGCTGCCAAAGCTGGTGTATATCTCCGACTCCACGGAGTTCGGCACGATCTATACGCGCGCGGAGCTTCTGGCGCTGCGGGCGGCCTGTGACGAGCTGGGGCTCTGGCTCTATCTCGACGGCGCGCGCATCGGCGCGGCGCTCACTGCGGAGGGAAACGACGTCGCGCCCGAGGACTTTGCGCGCCTGTGCGACGCGTTTTATTTCGGCGGCACGAAAAACGCCCTGCTCTTCGGCGAGGCGCTCGTGATCGTGAATGAGACGCTCAAGCCGTTTGTACGCAATGTGATCAAGCAGCGCGGCGGCATGCTCGCCAAGGGGCGGCTGCTCGGCGTGCAGTTCGGCGCGATCCTGCAGGATGATCTTTGGCTCGAGACCGCGCGGCACGCAAACGCCATGGCGCAGCGGCTCGCTGCGGGGCTTGCGGCGCTGGGCGTGCCGTTTTTCCTCGCTTCGCCCACAAACCAGATCTTCCCCGTGTTCCCGGACGCCGTCGTCACTGCGCTGCGCGATGACGTGGCGTTCGAGTTCTGGGCAAAGCCGGATGAGCGGCACACCGCCATCCGCTTCGTCTGCTCCTGGGCGACGGACGAGGCGCAGGTGGAGGCGCTTCTCGCGTGCGTGAAAGCACACCTGTCACAAGTTTGACAAACGCAGGAAATCTGTCAAAAACTTCTCCCACTCCGACAGGAGTGGGAGATATATTTTGCGCTGATCGATAGAATTGTGCAAAAACATCATGTTGTTTATTCATAATTCTTTCATTTTTTTGAATGAAAACGTGATATAATATTGTGTTGTTTCTAACGAGGAGTGATCGCATGGGCGAAAAGAAAACCTCAATGTTATATCGCATCATACGATTTTTTGTGTGGCTCTTCACCCCGCGCTTTCAGGTCGAGGGGCGTGAGCGCCTGCCGGATGAGCCGGTGATCATCGTTGCCAACCACTCGCAGATGTACGGCCCCATCGCCTGTGAGCTGTACGAGCCGAGACCACGGTATACATGGTGCATCGGCGAAATGTTCACGCTCAAAGAGGTGCCGGGCTATGCGTTCCATGATTTCTGGTCGTATAAGCCGAAGCGCGTGCACTGGTTTTATAAGATCGTGAGCTACCTGATCGCGCCGCTGTCGGTGCTGATCTTCAACAACGCCAGCACGATCCCCGTGTACCACGACGCGCGGCTCATCACGACGTTCCGCAAGACGATGCAGGGCCTGGACGAGGGCAGAGATGTCGTCATCTTCCCCGAGCACTATCAGGAGCACAACCACATCGTCTATGATTTTCAGGATCGCTTCATCGACATTGCGCGCATGTATTACCGCCGCACCGGAAAGGCGCTGTGCTTCGTGCCGATGTACATTGCGCCGCATCTGAAAAAGATGATCATCGGCGATCCGATCCGCTTCGACCCCGAGCAGCCGTTTTCGGCGGAGCGCACGCGCATCTGCGAGGGCTTGATGCAGGCTATTACGAATCTGGCCGAGGCGCAGCCGCGCCACCGCGTGATCCCTTACCGCAACATCCGCAAGCGCGACTATCCGTTCAGCCGTCCCGCCGCGCCGAATGAGAAACCGCGCCGCTTCCGGCAGCCGGTCGTGGATTACCGCGAATTTCGCCTCTCCAGGCTCAATGAGCCGCGCTTTTCGCATCTGAAGCTGCTGGGCGGCTGGCTTGTGTACTTCGCGATGTATTTCATCACCGAGAACCTGATCCCCGCGCGGGAGTGCCATGTGATGCACTGCTGGGTGGACGATCTGATCCCGTTTTGCGAATACTTCGTCGTGTTCTACACGGGCTGGTTCTTCCTCGTGGCGGGGTCGCTGCTGTGGTTTATGCTGTATGACGTTGAGGCTTTCAAGGGTTTGCAGAAATATATCATGATCACGCAGGCGATCGCCATGCTCGTGTATATCCTCTATCCCAGCCGTCAGGATCTGCGGCCGGAGGTTTTTGCGCACGATAACATTTTCACCTGGGCCGTCGGCTTTATTTATGCGTTCGACACGCCCACGGGCGTCTGCCCCTCGCTGCATGTGGGGTATTCGCTCGGCATCGTCTCGGCGTGGCTGAAAACGCGCGAGGCAAAGCCCGGCGCAAAGGTGTTCGTGGTGGTGTTTGTCGTGCTCGTGATCCTCTCGATCCACTTCATCAAGCAGCACTCGTTCCTGGATGTGCTTGCCGCAATCCCGATGTGCTTCATCGCCGAGGTTGTCGCGTTCCAGCCGTACTGGCACAACAAATACCTGAAACATCTGCACATATAAACGAACAACGCCGCACGGCAAAGCCGTGCGGCGTTGCTTTTTTGAAATTATTGAATCGAGTGTCCGAGGTCGTAGGCCTGCTGAAGTTCGGGCTTGTCTTTCGTGTCGCCGGGCTGGGTGACAAAGCCGCAGAGCACCTTGCCGAGACTCTTCCAGCCGACGTGCTTTTCCAGATGGTCATACCAGTGCTCGCTCTCTTCAAAGCCCGCGCCCTCGGCTGCCATGATGAGGACGCTCTCCTTGACGGGGTTGCGGTAGTTCGGATCGCACTCCGCGACGGCGAACAGGCGGTCAAACGCCGTCTTGAGCTGCCCGGAGATGAACCAGTAAAAGAGAGGCGAGGCGAGCACGACCACGTCCGCCTCACGGTAGACGGGATAGATCTTCGCCATGTCGTCTTTCTGCACGCAGGGACATTCGCCGTCTTTGCCGCCCTGCCAGCAGCCGAGGCAGCCGCGGATGTTCATGCTGCCGAGATGAAATTCCGTGACGGTGTTGCCCGCATCCTCCGCGCCGCGCCTGAACGCGGCGGTCAGGGCGCTCGTGTTGCCGTTCTTGCGGGGACTGCCGTTCAAAATGAGGATCTTCTTTGCCATATTCATACTCCTTTTCGGTATTGCGCTTTGTCTGCGATTATGATATCATCTAACCAGAAAATGAACAAGTACCTACATGAACGCAAGGTACTTACCAAGAGGTAAGCCATGGAAAAGAAACGAATCGATGAGGCGGATTTTCGTGAGACCGGTTACAGCTACACCCTCTCGCTGATTGCGGGGAAGTACAAGCCGATCATCCTCTATTGTCTGATGGAGTATGAGCCGGTGCGCTTCAACGCCATGCAGCGGTATCTGGGGCGCGTGGCGGACAAGACGCTGAGCCAGAACCTGAAGGAGCTGGAGCGTGACGGACTGGTGCATCGGGAGATGTATCCCGAGGTGCCGCCGCGCGTGGAATACACGCTCACGCCGCGCGGCGCGTCGCTCGTGGCGGTGCTGGACAAGCTCTGCGACTGGGGCATGGAGCACCGCGGCGACATGGAGTGATGATGATGCAGTACAGAAACGACCGAAACGGCAATCCGGTCTCACAGCTGGGCTTCGGCTGCATGCGCTTTACGACCAGGGGCGGCAGCATTGACTATGAAAAGGCCGAACGTGAGATCCTGCTTGCCATCGAGCGGGGCGTGAACTATTTTGATACCGCCTATATCTATTCCGGCAGCGAGGAATGTCTCGGCCGCGTGCTGGAGGAAAACCGCTGCCGCGATAAGGTGAACATCGCCACGAAGCTCCCGCAGTATGTCATGCGTTCGCTGCCTCAGGTGGAGAAGACGTTCCGCGAGGAGCTGCGCCGCCTGCGCACGGATCACATCGACTACTATCTCATGCACATGTTCACGGACTTCTCCGAGTGGGAGAATCTTCAGAGGCTCGGCATCGAAAGCTGGATCGCCGAGCAGAAAGCGGCGGGGACGATCCGGAACATCGGCTTTTCCTACCACGGTAACACGGAGATCTTCCTGCGCATCCTAAACGCGTATGACTGGGATTTCTGCCAGATCCAGTATAATTATCTCGACGAGCACAGTCAGGCGGGACGGGAAGGTCTGCGCGCGGCGGCGGAAAAGGGCATACCGGTGATGATCATGGAGCCGCTGCGCGGCGGCAAGCTCGTGAACCTCCCCGAAAAGGCGCGTCAGGCGCTCTCAGAGAGCGGCTGGCAGGGCAGCGCGGCGGAGCTCGGCCTGCGCTGGCTGTGGGATCAGCCGGAGGTCACCTGCGTCCTCTCCGGCATGAACAGCGCCGAGATGGTGGAGGAAAACTGCCGCATTGCGTCAGAGGCGGCCGCCGGGGCGTTCACGGACGCCGAGCGCGCGCTGGTCGAGACGGTGAAGACGATCATCCGCGAGCGCCAGAAGGTCGGCTGCACGGGCTGCCGCTACTGCATGCCCTGCCCGCAGGGCGTGGACATCCCGGGGACGTTCCATTATTATAATCTCATGTACTTCGAGAAAAAACGCCCCGTCCGCTATGAGTACGCGCGCAACGTCGGCATGCGCTCCGAACCCGGCTTTGCCGCGCAGTGCGTCGGCTGCGGCAAGTGCGAGCGGCACTGCCCGCAGCATCTGGAGATCCGCGCGCTCCTGAAGCAGGCGGACCGCGACCTGCGGCCGCTTGCGTACCGCGCGGGCATCCGCGTGGTGCGCAGGGTCTTAAAGCGCGATTGACGATCCGGCATAAAAAAACGAGGACAGAATGCTCTGTCCTCGTTTTTTCGTCATGAGATCAATGCCACCGTTTCAGCAGAATGTTGATGCCGATGTTCACCGCAGTCTTGACGGCGTTGGTGACCGCGTTGGTGACCGTGGTCTTCACCTGCTCCTGGATTGCGGTCGTCTGCTCGACGATGTGGTTGGTGGTGTCGATCGCCTCGGCGACCTTTTCCGCCTGGTCCTTCACGAACGTGGTGACCTTGTTGTCGCCGGTCGTGTCGATCGCGGCGGCGAAGCCCTCCGCCAGCGCTTTCACTTTCAGCGCGAGGTTCGTGCGCGGGCTGGTGGTGATGCTGTAAAACGTCCAGTCGGGCGTGAGCTCACAGCTGACAACGTTCTTGGCCTTCAGCGCGACCTGATTGCCGAACATCATGAGATTCTGCGCAGTGCGGCCGTAGGCGTAGAGGTGCTGGTTCAGCGCGTCGACAAGCTCCGTCTCGGAGGCATAGACCTTGTTGCCGCCCATGTAGTTGTAGATGATGCGCGCCTGATAGACGATCGTCGCGGCGGTGAGGTCGTTCTTTCCGGACAGCGTGTCCTGAATGAGCGTGCCGCTCTTGCCGTCGGTGATCAGAGCCAGGACCTTGTCGGCCTCGGCAGCGAGGCTGTTCGTGCGCAGGAACGTGTAGTAGTCTTCCGCAAAGTAGGGGCCAATCAGGCCGAGGTTCGCGACGTTCACATAGCACCAGTCACGCACGTCGGCGGACTCGGTGTTCCAGGAGATGTCGATCGTGTAGAACAGAGGACTGTGGATGTAGCCCTCGGGCACGCCGCTCTGGAGCATGATGTAGTGGCCGGCGGGCATCTTCGCGGTGAGCAGCGCGTGCGTCGGCAGCAGGTCGAGGATGGACATCTGGTGCTCGTTGATGTTGCCCTCGCCGACATACCACTCGATGATCTTCTTGCCGGATTCCATGATGCTGTCGTTCTGCATGAGGTAATAGAGCCAGTCGTTGACGACGGAGATGATGAGATCGCCGTGCTCATCGAAGAACTTGGCGCCGTTGGCCATGGCGTACTTGACGGCGATGAGCAGCATCTCGGTCAGTGCCTGCAGATTCTCGTTCTCGAAGGTGTCGGGCGCGAGCTCCGCGTCCTGCAGCTCCTCGTTGAGGATACCGGCCATCTTGAAGAGGATCTCGATGGACCAGGTGAGGGTGCAGTTGCTGTCCTCGGTGAAGCGCACGATGCCGTTCTGGTCGGCGGTGGCCTTGAGGATCGCGGGGAGACGGATATCGGTCTCGTCGCTCATGAAGTCATGGATGGGCTCCTTCGCGGAGGCCTCCACGAGCATCCAGTAGGTCTCGAGCAGCTTGTACGCCTGCTCCTGATTGATAGAGATCTGCTGGCCCTCCAGATCGACGTTGATGAGATCATAGTTGAATGCGTTCAGCTCGTCCCAGGTGAAGCCCTCGGTGCCGACGAGATTCATCGCGTTCGTGAAGGTGTCCTTGCCGAGCGCCATCGCGGCCTTCACGATCTTCAGAGTCTCGTCGCGGTTGATGAGCATGAACTCCGTACCGGGCAGCTTGTTGCCGCCGAGATCGGCGGAGGTGAAGCTGAAGCCGGGCTTTTCGCAGCGGAGGAACACGCCGGGCATGGTGAAGTGGATCGAGGCGATCTCGGCGTCAAAAATGGGATCATGGAGCTCGGCGGTGCCGAGATCCTTCTCATAGCCGACGTAGTTCACGTCCTTGTCTTTGACGGTCACGACGGTTTCGCCGGAGGACGGGCGCCAGAGCTTCCAGCCCGTATCGCCGATATGACGGACTTTCAGCGTGTAGGTGCCGTCAGGCACGTTCGTCGCGCCGTAGATCGCGTAGAGGTTGCCGTACGTGTCCATGTCTTCGACCAGCCACGACCAGAGATCCTGAAGCCAGCCCATGACGATCGAAAACCATTTGGCAAGGCCGCCTGCCTCAAACGAGAAAGAGGACAGGAACGCGGCTTCCGGAACGGCGTTTTTCGTCAGCGGATACTCATAGCCCTCGGAGCTCACGAGCACCATTTCCATCTCGGGCAGCTTTGCGTTTGCCAGGAGGTTCTGCGCCTCGGCCTTGATCTGGTCACTCATGTTGAGAATCGAGACGCCCGGCTTCCAGGCAATATCGGAAATCAGCTCGCCGTAGACCATCACGGCGACTTTGCGGTTGCCCTGCGGGGCATCCTTGACGGGGTCAAACGTTGCTTCGGAGTCTTCTGCAAAGACGGCCATGGGCAGCAGGCTGAACACCATGGTGAGAACAAGCAGAAGGCTGATCAGTTTTTTGTTCATGGTTCGCTTCCTTTCTCCGAAAATTAAAAAAATTGATAAAGTTTGGTAAACCATTTTAACATTTTTTTGTTGTGTATGCAACAAAATATCGCAGCATTAAGCGTTTTTTAGCTTTTGCGGCACATTGAAAGCCGTTGGCGGATATGGTAAAATATTAAAAAACGGTTCAGAAATGGAGGTGCTGCCTGTGCTCACGGTGAAGACGCCGGAGGAGGTGCTGCGGCTTGTGCCGGAGGCGTTTTCGACGCGTACGGATCTTACGGAGACGGTGCCGCTCAACGAGGCAGCGGGTCGCCTGCTTTCAGAAGACGTGTGCGCCGCGGAATATGTTCCGGACTTTGACCGCTCCACCGTGGACGGCTATGCCGTGCGCGCATCCGACACCTTCGGCTGCTCGGACGCGATTCCGGCGATTCTGCCTCTCGCGGGCGAGGTGCGCATGGGCGAGGGCGCGGATGCGGCGCTTAAGCCCGGAACCTGCGTCGCCGTGCCGACGGGCGGCGCGCTGCCGCGCGGCGCGGACAGCGTGATCATGCTCGAATATACGGAGGATTACGGCGACGGCACCATCGGCATTTTTAAACCCGGCGCACCGGGGATGCATGTGATCTTTCGCGGCGACGACGTGCACCCCGGAAAGGTCATTCTGCAAAAGGGCAGAACGCTTCTGCCGCAGGACGTCGGCGCGCTTGCCGCCGTCGGATGCACGGCAGTGCCCGTGGCGCGGACTCTTCGCGTCGGCGTCATTTCCACGGGCGATGAGCTTGTGCCGCCGGATGTGACGCCCGGACCCGGGCAGGTGCGCGACGTGAACGCGCCCATGCTCACAGCGCTCCTGCGCAACTTCGGCGCGGACTGCGCGGAATACGGCATCGTCCGGGACGACGCGGCGCTCCTGCGCGAGACGATGGAGCGCGCCGCGCGCGAGTGTGACGCCGTGCTCGTCTCCGGGGGCAGCAGCGTCGGCGTGAAGGACGCCGTCTGCGGCATCATCGAGTCGATGGGCGAGGTGCTGCTGCACGGCATCGCCATCAAGCCCGGCAAACCGACGATTCTCGGCCGCGCAGGCAACAAACCGCTCGTGGGCCTGCCCGGGCACCCGGTCGCCGCGTATTTTGTGGCGCGGCTGTTCGTACTGCCGCTGCTGGGGCACCTCATGGGCAGAGACATGAGAGAATACACCGTCGCCGCGCGGCTTTCAGAGAGCGTGAACGCCAACCACGGCCGCGCGCAGATCACGCCCTGCCGCCTGCGGCACACGGCTGAGGGGCTGCTGGCCGAGCCCATCCGATCCAAATCCGGGCTCATCACGCAGCTCGCCGGGGCGGACGGCTTTTTCATCATCCCGCGCGACTGCGAGGGGCTCCCGGCGGGCGCTGCGATACAGGTCACACTGCAATGATACGAGAGGAAGAGCACCATGGGATTTTCGTACTTGAATAATATGCCGCTCGCGCAGGCGCGAAAAGCGTATCTCGCGCGGCTCATTGAGAGCGGCTTTGCGAGCCGGACGGAGACGGTGCCTGTGCCGGAAAGCTGCGGGCGGTTTACGGCGCGGGCGGTCTACGCCGCCATCAGCGCGCCGCACTACGCGGCCTCCGCCATGGACGGCATCGCCGTCCGCGCGCACGACACGTTCGGCGCCACGGAGACCACGCCCGTCACGCTGAAAGCGGGGCAGTATGTCGTGGTCGATACCGGCGACCCGATCCCCGAGGGCTGCGACGCCGTGATCATGGTGGAGGAGCTCGTGCGCACGGAGGACGGCGTTACGATCCACGCCGCCGCCGCGCCGTGGCAGCATATCCGCCAGATCGGCGAGGACGTCTGCGCCGGGGAGATGATCCTGCCCGGAGCCATGGAGATCACGCCCGCCGCCATCGGCGCGATGCTCGCCGGCGGCGTGCTGGAGGTCGAGGTCATCGCGGCGCCGCGCGTCGCCATCATCCCGACGGGCGACGAGATCGTGCCGCCCTGCGCCGATCCGAAGCCGGGCGACATTCTGGAGTTCAATTCCTCCATTTTCTCCGCCATGCTGCGCCGCTGGGGCGCCGAGCCCGTGACCTATCCGATTGTAAAGGATGACTTCGACGCCATCCGCGCCATGGTGGAGCGGGCTGCTGACGCGTGCGATATCGTACTCGTGAACGCGGGCTCCAGCGCCGGGCGCGAGGACTATACCGCGTCCGTGATCGCCTCGCTCGGCGAGGTCGTGTATCACGGCATTGCCATCAAGCCCGGCAAACCCACGATTCTCGGACGCGTCGGGGCAAAGCCTGTGCTCGGCATTCCGGGCTATCCCGTCTCGGGCATCATCGTGATCGATAATCTCCTGCGCCCCGTCCTCGACCACTGGTTCCGGCAGGGACCGGACGGCACGCACCTCGTCACTGCGACGCTCACGCGCCCGGTGGTGTCGGGGCTCAAATACGAGGAGTTTGTGCGCGTGCGCATGGGCTATGTGGGCGACAGGCTCATGGCGTCGCCCCTCGCGCGCGGAAGCGGCGTCGTCACGTCGTTCATGAAAGCCGACGGCATCCTCACGGTCCCGCAGGGGCTGGAGGGCTATCCCGCCGGGGAGACCGTCACGGTGCGGCTTTTGAGCGAGGAGCACCGCCTGCGCAATACCCTCGTCGTCATCGGCAGCCACGATCCGCTGCTGGATGAGCTCGCGGATATGCTCCACAGCGACGCGCCGGAGCTCTACATGAGCTCTGCCCACGTCGGCTCGATGGGCGGCATCATGGCCGTGCGGCGCGGCGAGGCGCACGCGGCGGGCATCCATCTGCTCGATACCGAGACGGGCGTGTATAACCTGAGCTTTCTGAAAAAATACTTCCCCAACGGCGGCGTCAAACTCCTGCGCTGCGTCGGGCGTCAGCAGGGGCTGATGCTTCCGAAAGGGAATCCGATGGGCATCCGGTGCTTTGCGGACATTGCCCGCCCCGGTCTGCGGTACGTCAACCGCCAGAAGGGCAGCGGCACACGCATTCTGATGGACTACCTCTGCCAGACCGACGGGGTCGATCCCGCGGCGGTCTACGGCTATGAGCGCGAGGAGCTCACGCATACCTCCGTCGCCGTGCAGATCGCGGGCGGCAGCGCCGACGCCGGACTCGGCATCTATTCGGCGGCAAGCCTGTATGATCTGGACTTCCTCCCGATCTGCATCGAGGAATATGACCTGCTCGTGCCGGACAGCGCCTGGGACACGCCGATGGTGCAAAAGCTCGTGGAGCTTCTGAAGAGCGACAAGTTCCGCGATCGCATCGAGGCCATGGGCGGCTACACGCTCGACCGCCCGGGAACGCTCATCGAACTGGATTAAAGACACGAAACCCGCCTCCACATTGAGGCGGGTTTCATTGCTTATGCGCCATAGAATTCCAGAAACGCTTTCGTTTCGGGCTCCTTCGGATCTTTGAGCATGCGTTTTGTCTCGCCCTGCTCGATGAGCCTGCCCCTGTGCAGGAACAGGAGGCGGCCGGCGGTGCGCTCCGCCTGGGCGAGACTGTGCGTGATGAGCAGCACCGCGCAGCCCGTCTCTGCGCATGCTCCGGTGATGAGCTGCTCGGCTGCGAGCGTGCTCTCCATGTCCATGGCGGCAGTCGGCTCGTCGAGGATCAGCACGTCATAGTCCGCCATCAGCAGGCGGGCGAGCGCCATTTTCGCGGTCTCGCCGCCGGAGAGGCGCTTGGCGCTTCGCTTCGCAAGCGCGGAAAGCCCCAACGCCTGGGTGATGCGCGCCATGCGCTCTTCGTCCGCGCCGTTCAGGGCAATGTTGCGCTGCAGCGACATGCGGAACGCAAAGCTCTTCTGCGGCAGATATCCCACGCGCGCGTCGAGTTCGGCGCGCGTTTTTTTGTCGGCGGGCTCCAGACCCGCAAGCACCTTTGCCAGCGTGGATTTGCCGCTGCCGTTGGCGCCGATCACGGCGGTGACGGTGCCGGGCGCGAGCTCGACGGACGGCATCGTGAGCACGGTCGCACCGCCGTAGGATTTCGTAAAGGGCACGGTCTTCATCGGCTCAGCCTCCATTGCATCAGCGAAAACAGTGCGTTCACGACGAGTGATACGCCGAGCAGAATGATCCCCAGCGCAATGCCGAGGGAGAAGTTGCCCCGGTTCGTGTACTGCATGATGGCGGTCGTCATGACGTTCGTTTTCCATGCGATCGCGCCGCCGACCATCGCGACCGCGCCGACTTCGGCGATCGCGCGCGAAAAGCCGAGCAGATACGTCGAGAAGATGGGATACACGCACTCATTCACGAGCAGGGCAAAGGTCTTGCCGCGTGAAAACAGAAGCCCCCGCGCCGTCTCGCGCAGCTGCGGCGCGACGCCCGCGGCAAAGGTCTCCATGCTGCCGATCACGATTGGCGTGATGAGCACGACCTGCGCCAGCACCATGAGCCGCACCGTGAACAGCGCGTGCAGATGGCGAAACGGTCCCACGCCGGAAAAAAGCATATAGAACAAAAGGCCGCAGACTACGGGCGGCATGCCCATCAGCGTGCGGTTTAAGACCACGAGCGCCTGCCGGGCGCGAAACCGCGCCGACCCCAGCAGAATGCCGAGCGGCACACCGATCAAAAGCGCGAGCAGGGAGCTCATGAGCGTCATCCGCGCCGTGGTGCCGAGGATGTTCATCAGCTCCCGATCCGCCGAGAGGATCAGCGCTATGGCTTTTTGCAGGGCTGTTTGCATGGCAAGCGTCCTTTCCGAACAGAATGCCGGGGGTGCTGAACGCACCCCCGGCGTTTTGGGTGGGTGGTTTATTCCATAATACCGCCGTTTGCGACAAAGGTCAAATAGGTGGCCTTATCCGTGAGGATGTAGCCGCCCATCTCCTCGGCCATCACGAGGCAGGTGCCCATGCCGGCGTTCGCGGAGATGTACCAGTCGGTGTAGTCCGCGAAGCTCTCGGCTTCCTCGGTGATGCCGAGCGCCTCGGGCCAGAGGGAGAGCTCCTTGGTGTGCGTGCCGGAGCCGTCACCGCGCGAGATGAATTTGTATTTGCCGTCGGCAATGCTCTGGAATGCCGCGAGCACGTTCTCCGCGTCCTTGACGCCTGCGGGATCGTCCGCCGGGCCGCAAAGGACGAAGTAGTTATACATATAGGTCAGACGCGCGGCGTCCATGCCGTCGATGACACGGGCAAAGCCCTTTTCGGCAAAGGCCTCTTCCTTGGCCTTCGCGTGCACGAGGATCACGTCGGCGTTGCCCATCTCGGCGTTGGCGATCGCCTTGCCGGTGCCGGCGGAGTAGACCTCGACCTCATAGCCGTACTTGTCCTCGAACATCGGCAGCAGATAGCCGAGCAGACCGGAATCGTTCACGCTCGTCGTGGTGGACAGGCGCACGAGCTTTGTCTCCTCGGTCGCCTTGGGGATCTCGGCGGTCGAGACCGGGCGCTCGTCTTTCAGATAGAACAGATGGTCGCCGAACTCCTCAACGCCGTATTCCGCGGCTGCGGCCTGACCCTCTTCGCTGAGCATCCAGTTGATGAGCGCGTCCGCGCCGATGGTGTTGAGCTTCACGTCCGCGACCGCGTTGCCGTCGGCGTCGACAAAGGGCGCGTCGGGGTTCACGGCCAGCAGCGTGTAGTTGTTGATCATGCTGTCATCCGCTTCTTTCAGGATGACGGTGTTCAGCGCGGCGGCTTCCTCCACGGGGGCGGAAGCGTCGGGCGCTGCGCTCTCGGCGGGCTTGTCAGCGGCGCATGCGCACAGCGCAAACACCATCAGCACCGCCAGAAACAGGGACAGATACTATTTCATGGTTTTCCTCCTCTTTTTTAAGCGTGAAAAAACCTCGTTCCCAAGCCGAATGGGCGCAGCATCGCTGCGTCGATTCTGACTCCGGAAAGAGGCTCGTCCACCGCTTTTCAGATTCCGTTTCTGATTGTAGCACCACCGGCAACACATTGCAATGATAGTCAACAATTTGACGATAATTTGTTGGAAAAAGGACTGTTCAAATGCGCGCGGAGGGTATATAATTAATTTTAATTAAGAATATCGACAGAATTGAACCGAGGTGATCTCTTTGACAAACTACTGCGGTTATATGGGCAAGGTCCTGCTGCTGGATCTCACCACGCGCACGGCGGAGGAATATCCCTGGTCGGACCGCGACCGCGAGCTGTACATCGGCGGCAAGGCCATGGCCTCGAAGATCCTCTACGATAATCTCACCGGCGCCGAGGATCCCTTTGGACCGGAGAATCTCATCGTGATTGCGACTGGCCCGATCACGGGCACCGGCGCGCCGAGCTCCAACCGCTTCGACGTTTCGTCCCTCTCGCCGCTCACGGGCATCACGGCCTCGTCCAACTGCGGCGGCAACTTCGGCCACTACCTGAAAAAGGCGGGGCTGGACGCGCTGATCGTGCGCGGCAGGTGCGACACGCCGACCTGGGTGGAGATCGAAAATGACACGATCCGCTTCCATGACGCGTCGGGGCTCTGGGGCATGCGCGTATCCGAGACGCAGGAGGAGATGCAGAAGGCGCTTGACGAAAGCCATGAAAAGAAGGTCAAGTGCGGCATGGTCGTCATCGGACCGGCGGGCGAGAACCTTGTGCGCTACGCCTCCGTCATGTCGGGCGAGCGCGCCGCCGGACGCGCCGGCATGGGCGCGGTCTTCGGCAGCAAAAATCTCAAGGGCATCACCGCCACGGGCAAGGCCATGGCGAAGATCTACAATCAGGAGAAGACCTCCGAGCAGCGCAAAAAGTGGATCCAGTACGTCCGCTCCCATCCGATTACGGGCGACCGCCTCCCGCGCATGGGTACGGCGAGCCTGATGACTCCGATGCAGGAGCACAGCGCGCTCATGACACACAACGCCGCCGAGGGCACGTTCGAGGGATATGACAAGATCAACGGCGAGGCGATGGAGGCGTATCAGGAGGGCAACAACGGCTGCCTGACCTGCCCGATCCGCTGCTCGCGGCGTGTGCCGCACGACGGGCGCTTCATCAAGGGCCCGGAGCTGGAGACGCTGGGTCTGTTCGGCAGCCAGCTTCTCAACGACAATCTCGAGCAGATCTGCCAGTGGAACTATGAGATCGATGAGCTCGGCATGGACACGATCTCCTGCGGCGGCACGATCGCCTGGGCGATGGAGGCAAACAAGCGCGGACTTTGGAACTGCGGCCTGAACTTCGGCGAGACCGATGGCATCTCGCAAGTGCTGGAGGACATTGCCTACCGGCGCGGCATCGGGGCAGAGCTTGCCGAGGGCAGCAAGCGTCTGAGCGAGAAGTACGGCGGCAAAGACTTTGCCATTCACTCCAAGGGCATGGAGCTCTCGGCATACGAGCCGCGCAGCGCCTTCGGCCAGGGTCTTGGCTACGCGGTGTCGAACCGCGGCGGCTGCCACTTAAACGGCGGCTACCTCATGGCGGTGGAGGGGCTCGGCATGAATGTGAAAGGCCGCACGCCGCGCGGCAAGGCCGATCTCTGCATGACGATGCAGGATCTCATGGAGAGCATCTCCATGGGCGGGCAGTGCCTGTTCACGTCGTTTTCCGTGTTCCCGCCTTTCCTGGTCAAGGAGAACAAGGGCTGGTTTGCGCGCCTGATCGATAAGATCGTGCCGTTCATCGGCCCGTTCGTGCGCATCCTGAACAAGGTGCCCGAAATCGCGTTTTTCCAGATCCCGCTGATTCCGTATACCTACGAGCTGAACAACACCGTCGGCATGAAGATGAACGTCGGGCGCTTCATCCGCAACGGCGAGCGCAGCTATAATGTCGAGCGCGCCGTGAACGCGAAGTTCGGCGTCTCGGCGGCAAATGACAAGCTTCCCAAGCGGCTCACCCACGAGCTTCAGGATCCGAAGGATCCCAACTCGAAGGTGCCGCTGGAAAAGATGAAAAAGGTCTATTACCGCGCCCGCGGCTGGGAGAAAAACGGCCTCCCGAGCGAGAAAAAGCTCCGGCGGCTCGGCATCGAGTCCGGTTCGGGCGTACAAGAGAAGAGAAGGAGAGGAATGAACATGCTCAAAAAGATTTACTACCGCGTGTACCAGTTTTTCTTCAACATCGGCGGACACTTCCTGCATTGGCGCAGACCGATCCAGGTTTCTGGCATCGGCAGCGCGGAGAAGATCCCCGAGATCCTGAAGAAGGAAAAGGTCACCAAGGCTATGATCGTCACGGGTCCGAGCGTCGGCAAGAAGCTTGCGCCGATTGTCACCGCCGCTTTGGACAAGGCGGGGATTCCATGGGTCATGTTCGCCGAGGTCGAGGCCAATCCCCGCGTCAGCACGGTCGAGAAGGTCCGCGCCATGTATGTGGAAAACGGTTGCGACGGCTTCATCGCCATCGGCGGCGGCTCCCCGATGGACTCCGCCAAGGCCGCTGCCGCCCGCGTCGTGCGCCCGAACAAGCCCGTCGGCAAGATGGCGGGTCTGCTGCGCGTACTGAAAAAGCTCCCGCCCTTCATCGCCGTCCCGACCACGGCGGGCACCGGCTCCGAGACGACGATCGCCGCCGTCATCACGGACGACGAGACGCACCACAAATACGCGGTCATGGATCTGACGCTCGTGCCGAAGTACGCCGTGCTCGATCCTGAGATGACACGCGGTCTGCCGCCGAAGATTACCGCCGCCACGGGCATGGACGCCCTGACGCACGCGGTCGAGGCCTATGTCTGCTGGACGTACAACACCAAGGAGAGCCTGCGCTGCGCCGAGGAGGCGACGGTTGCGATCTTCAAGTTCCTCGAGCGGGCTTACCGCGACGGCAACGACATGGAGGCGCGCACGGAGATGCTGGTTGCGTCCTTCAAGGCGGGCTTTGCGTTTACCCGCGCAGGCGTCGGCAACGTCCACGCCATCGCGCACACGCTGGGCGGCCTCTATAACACGCCGCACGGCCTTGCCAATGCCGTCATTCTGCCGATCGTCCTCGAGGACTACGGCGATGCCGTCTATCCGAGACTCTCGCGTCTCGCGGAGCTCACCGGCGTCTGTACCTCCGGCACGCAGGAGGAGAAGGCCAAGGCGTTCATCCGTGAGATCCGCGCCATGAACCAGCGCATGGAGATCCCCACGGGCTTCGACCACATCCAGGAGAAGGACATCCCGCAGATGATCACCTGGGCGCTGAAGGAAGCCAACCCCTTCTACCCCGTCCCGGTCGTCTACGACCGCGCCCGCTGCGAGAAAGTCATCCGCAGAATCATTTCGGAAGCGTAAAACAAGATCCATACAGACTCGCCGCCCCGGAGGGAAACCCTCCGGGGCGATTTGCGTCTGAGGCACGAAAGTGCTATAATTTGCGTAGAATCCTGTCGAATGGTGGGTGAAGCGAATGGCACAGAAAACAAACTGGTTTGAAAATGCGGTGGTCTATCAGATCTATCCGCTGAGCTATATGGATGGGAATAATGACGGAATCGGCGATATCCCCGGCATCATCTCAAAGCTCGACTACATCAAAGATCTCGGTGCGACGGCGATCTGGTTTTCGCCCCTGTACGCCTCGCCGTGGAAGGACTACGGGTATGACATCTCCGATTACCGCGCGATCCACCCGGCGTTCGGCACGATGGAGGACTTCGACCGGCTGATGGCCGAGTGCAAAAAGCGGGGCCTGCGCGTCATCATGGACATGGTGCTCAACCACACCAGCGATCAGCATGCATGGTTCCGCGAGGCGATTGCCGATCCGAACAGCAAGTACCGCGACTACTACATCATCCGCCCCGGGCGGAAAAAGAACGGCAAGCTCCTGCCGCCGACGAACTGGGTCTCCTGCTTCACGGGCTCTGCCTGGGCGCGCATTGACGGCACGGACGACTTTTATCTGCACCTCTTTGCGCCCGAGCAGCCGGACTTAAACTGGGAAAACCCCGCCGTGCGCGATGAGATCGTCGACATCATGCGCTTCTGGCTGGACAAGGGCGTGGCGGGCTTCCGCTTTGATGTGTTCAATCTCTGGTCCAAGGTTTATCCCCTGCGCGATGACCGCGGTCTGCTGCGGCTGCAAAAGGGCAGCAGCTTCTTCGTCGACGGACCGCGCATGCATGAATTCCTGCGCGAGCTCAACACGCGTGTGCTCTCTGAGTACGACACCTATACCGTGGGTGAATCCTATCTCCCCGACCCCGAACACGCCCACCGCTACATCAGGCGCGAATCCGGCGAGCTCGACAGCATCTTTGACTTCGCGCATCTCACGTCCGATAACCTCTTCGGGCTGAAATTCATCCCCAAGCCCTTTGACCTTCTGCGCTTCAAGCTGGGGCTTCTGGGGCCGCAGATCAAATACTTTGCCACGGGCTGGAACACGCTCGTGCTGGAAAACCACGACTGCGTGCGCAGCGTGAGCCGCTTCGGGATCAAGACGGAGCAGTACCGCTACGAGGCCGCGACCTTCCTTGCGCTGATCACCTTTATGGGATGGGGCACGCCCTTTATCTACCAGGGCGAGGAGATCGGCATGACGAACGCGGATTTCACCTCTATGGACCAGCTGAAAGATCCCGTTTCACATTTCGTGTTCGACACGATGACAAAGACGTTCCGCTTCCCGCGCGGTCTGGCGTTCCGGCTCATCCGGTGCGGCGCGCGCGACCACGCCCGTACCCCGATGCAGTGGGACGACGGGGTGAACGCGGGCTTCAACGCGGGCGAGACGCCGTGGCAGTGCCTGAACAGCGCCTACCCGGAGATCAACGTCCGGCGCGATCTGAACGCCGAGCGCTCGGTCTATCGCTTCTATCAGCAGCTGCTCGCGTTTCGCCGCGAGAATCCCGTCGCCCTGCGCGGCGAGACGCGGCTGCACCTGCCGAAAAGCCGCCGGATGATTGTCTATTCCCGCGAGCTGGAGGGACGGAGGCTCCTCATCGTCGGGAACTTCTCCGCCCGCAGCCGAAAGTTCCGCCTGCCCTCCGGCTTTCATGCCACGCGGCTGGCCGTGCGGCTCACCAACTACGACAGGCAGCTGCTGCGCCGGGAGATGACGCTCCGCCCCTATGAGGCGATCGTGTTTGAGGAAATCTAAGTCCATGCATGAAAAAAGGAAGCCGATTTCGGCTTCCTTTTTCTTTTGCGGTATGATTACAGATTGCGGTAGCGATACAGGAACGTGACGGCCTGTGCGCGGGTGCAGGGCTGCAGCGGGGCAAAGAGGACGGAGCTGATGCCCTTGGTGATGCCGTTCTTCACGGCCCACGCCACGGGCGCGCCGTAGTAGGCGAGGGGGCTCACGTCGGAGAAAACGGTCTTGCCGCTGCCCTGCGCGGCGTCGGGATTGAACTTCTGGTCGAAGCGATACAGGAACGTCACGATGTGACCGCGCGTGCAGGTCTGATCGGGGCTGAACTGCGTCTCGCTCGTGCCGGTGGTGATGCCGTTCTCGGCGGCCCAGGCAACGGCCTTGGCGAAGTAGTCGTCGGCCTTCACGTCTTCAAACGCTGCGGGCGCCGTCGGCTCGGGCTCGCCCGCCATGCGCCACAGGAACGTGACGATCTGGGCGCGGGTGCACTTGTCGTTCGGGGAGAACGTCGTTTCGGTGGTGCCGGTGGTCACGCCGGTCTCCACCGCCCAGTTGATGGCGGTTTTGAATTCCTCGGAGAGATTCTGTGTGTCGGAGAACACGGTCTTGACCTTCGCGGGCTTCAGCTTTTTCATGATGCGGTTGACGATCTCCTCATAGCCGCCGTTGTCCGGGTGCATGGAGCCGTCGGTGCGGACGTCCACGACGTCCACATAGGTGCAGCCGTAGAGCGCGCAGTCGGCGGCCAGCGCCGCGTTCATCGGGCTCATCACGCCGTCGAGCATCTCACCCAGAGAAACGGGCAGCTTGCCGTCCGTGAGGCTGAGCGAGTAGTGCAGGGGATTGAAGATGCCGAGAATAACGATCTGGGCGGTCGGGTTCTGGGCGCGGATCGCCTTGATGATCTTGGGCATGTTGGCGAGAAACTCGTTGTAGCCCTTCATGACGTTCGCGAGAAAGCGCGGGATAAACTTCGCCACAAGCGCGTTTTCATCGACGCCCTCGGGCAGTGTCGGCGCGTCGCCGAAGCCGAGCTTGCTCTTCATCAGATCCACGATCATGCCGGAGGTCAGACCGTTGTCGGGATCGTCGATCTCCCAGGCCGTGATGCGCAGCTGACTGAGCAGTACGTCGTTCGAGCCGATGTTCAGCGTGATGAGATCGGCATTCGCTACATCGGAGCGGATCATCGCGCCGACGTCGCCCAGCGATTCATCCAGCTCGTTGTTGTCCAGCCACAGATAAGCGAAATCGTCTTTCTCATAGTTGTAGCTCGCGTCGACCTGATGCAGGATCTCGCGGGTGCGCATGGCCGGGAACGCCCAGGAGTGGAAGCCGCTGGCGTTCGGGGAGGTGTAATACCGCATGTTGTAGCCGTCCGGCACATAGCTCTCGGCGCCGTCCAGCAGTCCGAGACGGCCTGCCAGCAGCGTCGTGTAGCCGACTTCCCAGCTGCCGTAGGCATCTGAATTCGTGCCGTTGTTGTCGTTCAGACCGGTGGCGATGCTGTCGCCGAGCGCGACATAGTTCGTGATGCCGTATTCGTTCGGGGCGGTGTTTCCCGCCGCAAACGACGGAACGCACAGCAGCGCTGCCGCCATCACGATCACCAGCAGACAGGACAACCGTCTTTGAAGCTGTGTTCTCATGTTTTGCTCTCCTTCTTCCGATTTTTCTGAACGAGCCAGCCGCAGACAGGCTCGTTTTTACTGCTGCATTCCATTATAGTAAAAAAATTCCTGTCAGGCAAGCTGTATTTTTTGTGAAACTAATTTTTAAGAATTGTTTATATTTTAGGGCTTGATTCCGACTCCGGAGCGGCAGGATCTCCCATGTCGCGGAACAGGAACGTCACGATCTGACCGCGCGTGCAGGCGCTGCCAGGGGAGAAGTGCGTATCGTCCGTGCCGTTCGTGATGCCCTTCGCCGTCGCCCAGAGCACGGCGCCCGTGTAAAACGTGCCGTCCGAAACGTCCGAGAACGGTTCGCCGCGCTGCGCGGCGGGGACGTTGGCGCTGCGCCACAGGAACGTGACCACATGGGCGCGTGTGCACGGTGCGGCGGGGGCGAATGTCGTCGCGCTCGTGCCGTTCGTGATCTCGTTTTCCACCGCCCAGAGGACGGCTTTGCAGAAGAAATCCGTTTCCTGCACGTCGGCAAAGGGGTTCTCGGCGGTCGTGGGCTCGGGCTCGCCGGCGGCGCGCCACAGGAACGTCACCGCCTCCGCGCGGGTGCAGGTGTTGTTGGGGGAGAAATGCGTGTCGTCGGTGCCGTTTGTGATCTGCGGCGTCTGGGACACCGCCCAGAGGACGCTCCGGCAGAAGTAGTTCTCCTGCGCCACGTCCTCAAACGGATTGGGGATCGGCTCGGAAGGCTCTGCCTGGTCCGATACCGCAGGCTGATCCGGATCCTCGGGAGCCTCCGGAGGCGTTTCGGGGCGCGTGACCGTGAACGTGACAGGCTCGCTCTGGAACGAGCCGCCGGTATTGCGCGTCTCGATCAGCGCCTGATACGCGCCCTCGGCTTCAAACGAAAGCTGATAGGTGTCGCCGAGCATGTGGTATTCATACGCTGTGCCGTCGGGACCCGTGATAAAGAGGCTGTTGGAGGTGCCGTCTCCGTCCATCCGAAACGTTACCCGCTCGTGCGCGGCGTAATCGGAGCGATCCGTCGTCAATACGGCGCGTGTCGGCGCGGGGAGGATGGCGTACTGCGCCCGAACGAGCGAAAAGTAGCTCCAGCCGCAGTTCCACGCGTCCAGCACCTGCAGGTTTTCGGGCAGCTCCAAAAGTTCGTTGGCGTAGGGGTCGATCGAGTTGACCTTGTAGTTGTCCCAGTCGTTTACGAGAATCTGAAAATCCAGATGGGGCCCGGTCACCTTGCCGGTCGCGCCGACGGTGCCGAGCTGCGTGACGCCGGCGGTGACCGCCGTGCCGGTGTGGACGGAGATTGAATTCATGTGGCTGTATCGGGAATAGAGGGGGATGATCGTTCCGTCCTGCGACTTGTAATCGTGCCGGAGCGCGACGAAGTTGCCGAAGCCGTCTCCGAGGTTGCCGGCCGCCACGACCACGCCGTCGTAGGACGCGACGATCGGCGTACCGGTCGGCGCGGCGATATCGAGCGCGCAGTGGTTGCGGTGGTCATAAAAGCAGCCCTGAATGTTGCAGTGCCCGGGAACGGGCCAGAGAAAATCGCGCTGTCCGCCGGCGAGCACCTGCGGCCCCATCCCGTCGTAGCCGATTTTGTAGGCCATCGCGTGCGGCGCAGCCGCAGCGAAAAGCGTCAGACACATCACGGCGCTGAGCAGGAGCGCCGCTGCTTTTTGTTTCATCAATTATCATGTCCTTTCCGCCTGCGCCCAACATTTTTTGGACGCAACAGGAATAAACTAACAGATTCCCGGACGGGTGTCAAGCTTTGGAGGCTGATAAAAAGGGCACTGTCTCTTGCTGAGACAGCGCCCAAAGCGGGAAAGAGATGTTATTTTACAAGCTTCGACATGAGCCCGAAGGTCAGGCGGTTTGCCGTGGAGAACACAGCGTTCTGAACGGTGGTGACGGCGTTCTTGAGCGTGTACATCGGCGTGTAGACCGTGCCGGCAGGCGTCACGAGCTTGGAGGAATTCAGAACCTTGCCGCAGTCGGCGCACACTTCCGTGGAGACGTACTCGCTGTGGAGACCGACCTTCACGGTGCAGGCGTTCGTGTTCGTGTGGTTGTGCGGGCAGGCGTTCAGCTCCTTGAGCGCTTCGAGCACGCAGTCGGCGATATAGGCATGGCCCGCGGCGTCGGGGTGGACGTTCTTCAGGATCCCCTCGACGTTTTTCAGGACCTCGACCAGCTGCGTCCCGTCGGAATAGAACACCGTGGCGTCCGGCGCATCCACATAGTGGACATTGCTGTAATTGGAGGCGACGCTGGCGTAGTAGTCATTCAGGGAGACGAGCGCGGCATTGATCAGATCAAACAGCGGGGAGAAATCCGTGCCGGGGATCACGCGGAGACTCTTCACGGCCTTGTGATAACCGATTACGAGAATATCGGCACCGGGCGCAAGCTGGGTCACGTCGTCCACAACCGCGACGGCGTTGGCGCGAATCTCATTGATCTCGCTGTTGAATTTTCTGACCAGATTTCCGAACACGTCGGGGCTCTGCAGAACGTTGCCGAGGGCAAACTTCACATACTCCATGGCGGAGTTGAAGTCCGAGATGTCAGAGAGCTTGTTCAGATCCACAAGACCGGTCGCATAGAGCGCGTTGACCAGCGCCGCGGCGAGATCGTTGATGCCGAGCTGAATCGTGACGAGGTCGGAATGGCTGATGTATTCGCAGATTTCAGGACCCATCTCGCGCAGACGTACCGTGCGCTCCGGGTGACGGTCACCGTACCAGTCGTTCACGCGGTCGTAGGGATCGGTAACGCCCATGCCGCGCTCCAGCAGGATACGGAAATCGCACAGGCGCGCGCCGGAGCTGGCGGCGGGGTGAACCTCTGCGCCGTTCGTCTGCTCCAGCACGTCGGCAACGATATCGGTGAACGAGCCGTCCACGCGCCTGCCGACGTTGTAGGGATCATGGCTGTCCATGTCGGCGTTCAGCCCGTAGCCCCAGGAGATGCTGTCGCCGAGGTAGGTGTAGTAATGATACGGGAGAGCGGAATCGTCCTCCGCGTTCACGGCGAGGGCGGAGACGCCCAGAACGCCGAATACCAGCGCGGCGCACAGCGCCAGAGACAAGAAACGTTTCCATGAAGATTTCATCGGATCTTTCCTTTCTTTCTCGATCGGATTATTTGCTCGAGGCGTCACGATACAGGAACGTGACGACGTGGGCGCGGGTGCAGTTTGCATCGGGCTCGAATGTTGTCTGGCTCGTACCGTCGGTGATGTGCCTGCCGGTCGCCCAGAGGATCGCGTCCGTGAACCAGCAGTTGGCGGGCACATCGCCGAACGGGTTGGCGCTGCTCGCCGGGGCGGGCATTCCGGCCGCACGCCACAGGAACGTGACCACCTGCGCGCGCGTGCACGGCGCGTCGGGCTCGAACGTGTCTTCGGTCATGCCGGTGGTGATGCCTTTCTCGACCGCCCAGAGCACCGCGTTATAGTAGTAGGCGTCCTGCGCAACGTCTTTGAAGGGGTTGACGGAGCTCGTCGGTGCGGGCTTGCCGGCGGCGCGCCACAGGAACGTGACCACCTGCGCGCGCGTGCACTTCTGTGCGGGCGCGAACATCGTGTCGGAGATGCCGTCCGTGATGCCGTGATTCACGGCCCAGTCCACAGCGCCGGCATACCAGCTTTTCACGGTGCGGTCCACGTCGGCAAAGAACTTGCAGATGCCCGGCTTTTCGCTGCCGTCGTCTGCCGGATCGGGCGCGGGCGCGGTGCCGGTCGGCTCGGCGGGAGCCGTGAGGATCGTCGTCGTGTAGGTGGGGACCTTGCCGCCGTGGGTCGTCCAGATCACGGCGCCGGTGTTCGCCACGATGCAGCGGTACTGCGCGCTGTCACCGGCGGCGAGCTTGAGCTGCGCGGCGGTCGCGCCCGGGACGTTCTCCCAGCTGCTGCCGTCCGCGGAGCGCTGCCACTGATAGGTGTTGCTGTCGTTTCCGGCGGTCAGGACGACATCCAGAACGGAGGCGCCGTCCGCCAGCGTGTTCGTGATCGTGCCGACGGGGGCGTCCGCCTCATAGAGATGATCGGACAGCCACATCACGCGCTTGCCTGCGTACTCGCGCAGGTTGTTGACATAGGCGTCCCAGTTCACGGTCACCTGATAGTTCAGCGCGTACTTGCCCGTGCCGAGTGCGTGCATCGTGGCAGGCGCGACCAGATAATCCGCGCCCAGGTGGTGCGTGCCCCAGCGCTCGTTGTTCATGAGCGCGGAATCGCGCACCACCTCACGCTGACGATCCACGTTCGCGGCAATGTCTTCAAATGCGGCCTTGTTTTCGTTGTAGACCTTGGCGACATGCCGCATGAAGCTGGCGTGCTTGCCGAGCTCCTGCAGGATGCTCACGGGCGCATCCGCTGCGAGCAGGCCGATGCTGTCGTTGTACCAGCCCTCGGCATTGAGCTGGATGGGCTCGGACACGCCGACGAGGAACTTGTGCAGCGTGCGGCCGAAGGAGGCGTCATAGTCCCAGGCGGGACCGGCGATGAGCTTATCGCTGTCGGTCAGACCATCGCGATGCATGTGCAGGCTGCCTGCGTAGCAGTCATACGTCTTGGAGACCTCATACATGAGGAACATCCGCGCCCAGGAGTCGATGTCGAAGTAGTTCTGGTAGTCCTCGGAACCATAGTCGCGGACTGCGGCCCACGCCTTGAGGAAGTGCTGGAGAGGTTCACACCGGCTTTTTCGGCCTTGCTGCCGATATCCTTGACGGTGATGCGGTTGTAGTAGCCCTCGTCGCCGGTGATCTTTCCGATCTCCCAGGTGTCGGGGAGATGGAACTGCGGATCGCCGCCCTCGGGCTCGAGGAACTGGTCGCTCTCGAGCGCGTAGCCCTCCTTGGGTGCCAGGTAGTCGTATTTCGGGGTCAGGATATAGTTGCCGAGATATTCGCCGTTCATCCAGATATCGACGAATCTGGCTTCCAGACCGATGCCCAGCTGCTGGGCAAGATCCAGCGCGATCTTGTTGCGCATCTGGGAGTTGTCGAGATAGTTTGCGATCACGGACCACTTGTTGGTCGTGACGCCGGGAACGAGCGCGACCTCTTTTTCCTTGTCGAAGTCGTCGGCTGTATAGACCTTGATGTTATAGGGCTTCTTCGGGAACTTCCAGGTGGAGTTGCCGCGGCCCTTGATGCTGATGTAATTGCTCTTGCCGTCAAACAGCATCTTGCCGTAGCAGGAGGTCTCGTGCGTCTCGTCGCCGTTCATGTCGGAGATCGTGCCGAGGCCCTCGTCGAGCTCGAAGAACATGGCCTCGACGTCGGAAGAGCCCTGCACGGTCTTGAGCGTCACATAGGCGACAGCAAGCCCCTTCGTGATCTTGTAGGTGACGGAGCCGTTCGCGGGCGCGACGGGCGCGGCGCCGTTTTCATAGGCAACGCCGTTTTTGGATACGGTGATGCCCATGTCGTCCCAGGAGAAGCAGAGCTTCGAGGCGTCAGCCTGCCCGGGCAGATACAGCGTGCCGTTTGTGCCGAGTGCGTCAAACTGAACGTTGACCCGGCTCGAAAGACCGGCGCCCGCGTTCGCCTCCACAAAGAGATTGGAGTTGAACACGCTCTTGATGTTGCTTTCCTTTTTGACTGTCTCGTCCGCAGCCGGCTCCGGCGTGTTCCCGGCGGCGAATGCCATTGCGGGGAGCAGCGTGACGAGCATGCACAGCATTAGCAATCCAGCGATGATCTTCTTCATGTGGCATCTTTCCTTTTTGCGGGAGATCCGGACCTCCCGCGGATTGTTCGGTACTGATGCAATACCGGAAGCCCTGAAAAAGGCGCTCCGGGCACAGCCCTGTAACAAGTAATTGCAGTTCAAGGGCTTTTTTATTACATTATTAATAAAGATTTAATAATTATCATGAAGAAGAAAGGGGCTGTTTCACAATCGAAACAGCCCCCGGCATTATTCTGTGACCTGGCTGAGGAAGCTGACAGCCGCGCCGGATTCGGAGGAGACTGCGACGCCTCCGGCGACCACATTCAGATAGATGTTCTGCGTGCGGCCGAGGGTGAAGAGCTTTCCGAGCATCGTGACGGCGATTGTGGGATGGGAGACGAACACACCGTCCTGCAGCTCCCAGGCAAAGGGCTGGTCGGTCAGCGAGAGCACCCTGCCGACGGGCTTGAGATACTTGCCGTCCGCGTTCTGAATGCTCCAGCCGCCCTCATATTCGGCAAACGTGTAGGCACCGACGTCCGTCCCGTTCAGAACGAGCGTCAGTGTTCCGGCCTCCAGCTCCGCCTCGGCCATCTGGACGGAGTCGGTCGCGGGAGCAAGGATCGTCTGCGCGTATGTGGGAACGGTGCCGCCGTGCATCGTGGTAATCTCTGCGCCGGCGTTCGTCACAACGCAGCGGTACTGCACGTCGCCGAGCGTGTCGGCCTTGGGCGTGTATTTCGCCGTGGTCGCAAGGCCGATATTGGCCCAGGTGACGCCGTCATCGGAGCGCTGCCACTGGTAGGTGTTGCTGGTGTTGCCGGCGGTCAGGACCGCTTCCAGCTGAACCGAGCCGTCGGGCATGGTCTTCTTCACGATGGAGCCGACCGGCGCCTCCGCGTAGAGGTGGTCGGACAGCCACATCACGCGCTTAGCGGCGAATTCACGCAGGTTCGCGACGTATGCGTCCCAGTTCACGGTGACCTGGTAATTGAGCGCATACTTGCCCGTGCCGAGCAGATGCATCGTGACGGGAGCGACCAGATAATCCGCGCCCAGGTGGTGCGTGCCCCAGAGCTCGTTGTTCATCAGCGCGGAATCGCGCAGGAGCGCCTGCTGGCGGTCGACGTTGGAGGGGATATCCTCGAAGTACGCCTTGTTCTCATTGTAGACCTTCGCAACGCACGTCATGAAGCTCGCGTGCTTGCCGAGCTCCTGCAGGAGGCTGACGGGCTTGTCCACCGCGAAGAGACCGACGCTGTCGTTATACCAGCCCTCGGCGTTGAGCTGAACGGGCTCCGAGACGCCGACGAGGAACTTGTGCAGCGTGCGGCCGAATGAGATGTCATAGTCCCACGCGGGACCGGCGATGAGCTTATCGTTCTCGGTCAGGCCGTCACGGTGCATGAGGAAGTTGCCCGCGTAGCAGTCGTAGGTCTTGGAGACCTCGACCATCAGGAACATCTTCGCCCAGGAGTCAATGTCGAAATAGTTCTGGTAGTCTTCGGAATCGTATTTTGTCAGCGCGGCAAAGGCCTCATTGAAGTAATTTTCGATGTAGGCCTGATCCACACCCAGCTCCGCGGCGTCGTCACCGATGTCCTCGATGTTGATGCGGTTGTGCTTCAGGAGCATGTCGTGCATGCCCTTGATCTGGAACTGATCCGCGTCCTGCGGGATGTGGTCGTTGTCCAGCATGAAGCCGCCGTCCGGAGCTTGGTAGTCTTTCTTCGGCGTCAGGAGGTAGTTGCCGAGATATTCGCCGTTCATCCAGACGTCGACAAATCTGGACGGCAGCCCGATGCCCAGCTCGTTCGCCAGATCCATGGCGACCTTGTTGCGCAGCAGGGAGTTGTCGAGATGGTTGGCGAGCAGGGACCACTTCTTGGCCTTTACGCCGGGGATGAGCTGGGCCTTGTCTTTATTGTTAAAATCACTCGCCTCGTAGAACGTGATATTGTAGGGCTTTTTGGGGAAGTCCCAGGTGGAGTTGCCGCGGCCCTTGATGCTGATGTACTTGTCGACCTTACCGAGCACCGCCTTGCCGTAGCAGGAGGTCTCGTGCTCCTTGTCGCCGTTCATGGCGTCGATCGTGCCGAGGCTCTCGTCCAGCTCCAGGAACATGGGCTCGACGTCGGCAGAGCCCTGCACGGTCTTGACCTTGACGTATGCCACGGCGAGACCCTTCGTGACCTTGTAGGTGACGCTCTCGCCCGCGGGCGCGACGGGCGCCGCGCCGCTGACAAACGTTTCGCCGTCCCTGGAGACGGTGAGCGTCGCGTTGTCCCACGCAAAGCGCAGCTTCGAGACATCGACCTTGCCGGGCAGATACAGTGTGCCGTTCGTGCCGATGAGGTCAAACAGCACGACGACCCTGCTCTTAAGTCCGGCGTCATCATTTGCCTCCACATAGAATCTGGAGTTGAAAACGCTCTTGACGTCAGATTCCTGCGTGTCGTCCACGGCTGCGGCGAGCTGGACGTCTGTGGTCTCGTCCGTCACATAGGGTTCTGCTTCGCTCTGTGTCTCATCGGCTGCAAAAGCCATTGCGGAAAACAATGAGACGAACATGCACAGCAGCAACAATACGGAGATTGTTTTCTTCATGGTTTCGGTTCTCCTTTCGGATGGTTGGGAGGCGGCTTCCTTATTCCGCGACCGGCTTGAGGAACGTAGCGGCCGCGCCGGCGTTCGCGGAGACTGCGACGCCTCCGGCGACCACGTTCAGATAGATGGGCCGCGTGCGGCCGAGGGTGAAGAGCTTTCCGAGCATCGTGACGGCGACCGTGGGATGGGAGACGAACACACCGTCCTGCAGCTCCCAGGCAAAGGGCTGATCGGTCAGCGCGAGCACCTTGCCGACGGGCTTGAGATACTTGCCGTCCGCGTTCCGGATGCTCCAGCCGCCATTGTATTCGGCAAACGTGTAGGCACCGACGTCCGTCCCGTTCAGAACGAGCGTCAGCGTTCCGGCCTCCAGCTCTGTCTCCGTCATCTGGACGTCAACGGTCTCGGGAGCGAGAATGGTCGTCGCATAATTGGAAACGGTGCCGCCGTGGACAGTCGTGATGTCCGCGCCGGCGTTCGTCACGACGCAGCGGTACTGTACGTCGCCGACCGCGTCGGCCTTGGGCGTGTATTTTGCCGTGGTGGCAAGCCCGATGTTGGTCCAGGTGTCCCCGTCATCGGAGCGCTGCCACTGGTAGGTGTTGCAGGTGTTGCCGGCAGACAGGACCGCTTCCAGCTGAGCCGAGCCGTCGGGCATGGTCTTTTTCACGATGGAGCCGACCGGAGCCTCCGCATAGAGGTGATCGGACAGCCACATCACGCGCTTTGCGGCGAATTCACGCAGGTTCGCGACGTATGCGTCCCAGTTCACGGTCACCTGATAGTTCAGCGCGTATTTGCCCGTGCCGAGCATGCGCATCGTGTTCGGCGCGATGAGATATTCCGCGCAGAGGTGGTGCGTGCCCCAGAGCACGTTGTTCATCAGCGCGGAGCCGCGCAGAATCTCCTGCTGGCGGGTCACATTGGAGGCGATGTCTTCAAAAACGGCCTTGTTCTCGCTGTACACTTTCGCAACGTGCTGCATGAAGCTCGCGTGCTTGCCGAGCTCCTGCAGGAGGCTGACGGGCTCGTCCACCGCAATCAGACCGATGCTGTCGTTGTACCAGCCCTCGGCGTTAAGCTGAACGGGCTCTGCGATGCCGACGAGGAACTTGTGCAGCGTGCGGCCGAAGGAGACGTCATAGTCCCACGCGGGACCGGCGATGAGCTTGTCGCTGTCGGTCAGACCGTCGCGGTGCATCAGCAGGCTTCCCGCGAAGCAGTCGTAGGTCTTGGAGACCTCATACATCAGGAACATCTTCGCCCAGGAATCCATGTCGAAGTAGTTCTGATAGTTCTCAGAGGAAAAATCCTCGACCGCGGCCCAGGCTTCGTCGAAATGAGCCTCGATCGCGGCGACGTCCGTGACAGGGTTGTCATTTTCATCTTCGCCAATGTCCTTGACGGTCATGCGGTTGTAGTAGCCGTCGTCGTTGATGGGCTTGCCGATCTCATACATGCCGGGGATCAAAAACTGGGGATCCTCGGAATCGAGATAGTTGTCGTTTTCAAGCACATAGCCGTCGTCCGGGGCTTTGTAGTCGTTTTTCGGCGTCATGAGATAGCTGCCGAGATATTCGCCGTTCATCCAGAGGTCGACAAATCTGGACGGCAGCCCGATGCCCAGCTCGTTCGCCAGATCCATGGCGATCTTGTTGCGCATCAGGGAGTTGTCGAGGTGGTTGGCGAGCAGCGACCACTTCTTGGCCTCCACGCCGGGGATGAGCTCGGCGTTGCCTTTCTTGGCGTAGTCATCTTTTTTGTAGATTGTGATGTTGTAGGGTTTCTTCTCGGCGCTCCAGGTGGAGTTGCCGCGGCCCTTGATGCTGATGGGCTTGTCGATGCCGTCGAACAGCACCTTGCCGTAGCAGGAGGTCTCGTGGATCTTGTCGCCGTTCATGGCGTCGATCGTGCCGAGGCTCTCGTCCAGCTCCAGGAACATGGGTTCGACGTCGGCAGAGCCCTGCACGGTCTTGACCTTGACGTATGCCGCGGCGAGACCCTTCGTGACCTTGTAGGTGACGCTCTCGCCCGCGGGCGCGACGGGCGCCGTGCCGTTTTCATAGGCAACGCCGTTTTTGGATACGGTGATGCCCGTGTCGTCCCAGGAGAAGCAGAGCTTCGAGACGTCGACCTTGCCGGGCAGATACAGCGTGCCGTTCGTGCCGATGAGGTCAAACAGCACGACGACCTTGCTCTTAAGCCCGGCGTCGGCATTTTCCTCCACATAGAATCTGGAGTTGAAAACGCTCTTGACGTCAGACTCCTGGGTGTCGTCCACGGCTGCGGCGACCTGCGCGTCCGCCGTTTCGTCCACGGCAAACGCCATGCCGGAAAACAGGGAGACAAACAAACACAGCAATAATAATACGGAGATCGTTTTCTTCATGAAGTCCCTTACCTTTCGAATGATTTTTTCAGGATCATCTATAACAGCGGCAGCGTCGGTGCGGCCGGAATCTTTTGGCAGAATACTTCAACTATTGATACATTATTAGTATAACAGTGCAAAAAACTTGGCGCAAGTCATAAACCAAACAAAATGTGTAGATTTCAAGGTTGTTAACGATGTTTTTGGGTGCAATTGCGTTCAAAAATACAAGCGGTTGGAATAAACGCTATTTAATGGGAAAAACGGCGCGAGAATTGATGCTTGCAATCGAAAGACAGATTCGGTATTATAGTTCCAGTAATGACATCGATTTGCATCATTCTGCACGTTTCATTTCAAACAAACGGAGGGAAATCATGGGCAAACAGAAAAAAGAAAGATTGCACGATATCATCGGCATTGCCTGCGGCGTGTTTCTCCTGATCGTCCTGGTGGCCAGCATCATTTCGGCCAATACGACGAAGACGGTCGGTGACGCCAATGTCTCTGCAGACGCTGTCACTCTGACCGGCAGCGCCCCCGGCAGAAACGGTCCGGTGGACGTCGAGATTGTCGCCGACGCTGAAAAGATCTATCAGATCAGCGTCACCAACCACGAAGAGACCGAGGGCATCGGCACGGTTGCCGTGGAGAAGCTGCCGGTTGCGATCTATGAAAACCAGAGCCTGGAGGTCGACGCGATCGCCGGCGCCACCATCACCTCGGACGCCATCAAGGCCGCGGTGGTGAACGCTCTGGAGTCCGGCGGTCTGGATCCCGCTGTGTTCCAGCGCGCGGTATCCGCGGCAGAACCGGTTGAGAAAACGGATGTGGAGCTCGATTGCGACGTCGTGGTGGTCGGCGCAGGCGGCGCCGGTCTGACCGCTTCGGTGCTTGCCACGCAGCAGGGCGAAGACGTCATCCTGCTGGAGAAGATGCCTTTCGTCGGCGGCAACAGTCTGCGCGCCGAGGGCGGCATGAACGCGGCGGACACCAAGGTTGAGGCCGAGCTCGGCATCACTGACAGCACCGTGGAGAACTTCGTGGACGATACCATGCGCCTCGGTCACGATCTTGCCAACCGCGAGCTGGTGCAGACCCTGGCCGAAAACAGCGCGGAGGCGGTCGACTGGCTGTTCTCCATTGACGCGCCGCTGACCAAGGTCGTCGCGACCGGCGGCACCACGCACAAATACCTGCACAAGCCCGAGGACGGCGCTCCCGTCGGCGAGTATCTGGTGGAGAAGCTCAAGGCGCAGGCCGAGAAGCTGGGCATTGACGTTCGCGTCAACACCAAGGCCACCGAAATCCTCATGGAGAACGGGCAGGCTGTGGGCGTCAAGGCCGAGGACGCGGAGCACAACTACATCATCCATGCCAAGTCCGTCGTGATCACCGCCGGCGGCTTCGGCTCGAACTTTGAGCTGATGGCAAGTTATGATCCCAGCCTCGCGAACGCGGTTACCACGAACCATGCCGGCGCGACCGGCGACGGCATCAAGATGGCGCAGGCCGTCGGCGCCGACACCGTGGATATGGAGCAGATCCAGCTGCACCCGACCGTCATTCAGCAGGACGGCACGCTGGTCTCCGAATCCGTCCGCAGCCACGGCGCGATCATCGTCAACACCGAGGGCAAGCGCTTTGTCAACGACCTGGCGGGTCGTGACGTCGTCTCGCAGGCCGAGCTGAAGCAGCCGGACGGCTATTGCTTCATCATCTTCGACCAGCACCTCTACGACGAAGTGGAGCTGACGCATAAGTTCGTCGAACGCGGCTTTGCCATCACCGGCAAGACCTACGAGGAGCTTGCGCAGAATATGGGCCTGAAGGGCGAAGCCGTGCAGAACTTCGTCAACACCATGACCACATGGAACGAGTCCGTCGCCAAGGGCGAGGACGCCGAATGGGGCCGCAACAACGGCATGGACGACGATCTCTCGACCGCTCCTTTCTATGCCATCAAGATCGCCCCGGGCATCCACCACACCATGGGCGGCATCAAGATCAACAGCAACGCAGAGGTCATCAGCACCGAAGGCAATGTCATTCCGGGTCTGTTCGCTGCCGGCGAGACCACCGGCGGCATCCACGGCGGCAACCGCGTCGGCGGCAACGCTGTCTGTGACTTCATCGTCTTCGGCCGCATCGCCGGCCAGAGCGCGGCAGACTTTGCCAAGAGCGCAGCTGTGAAACCCGCTGCCTGATCGCAGAAACACAAATACATGAAAAAAGCACTTGCTTATTGCAAGTGCTTTTTTCTGCAAAACGCGGCTCAGATGATGCCCAACGGGATCAGAATGATCAGCAGCAGAGCGTCCAGCGCCCAAAGCGAGATGAGGAACGTCTTTCTCTTCTTCGGCGCCATATCCGGCACATAGTTGCTGGCGAGGAAGAACGGGATGTAAGTGGTGATGAATACCGGCAGGACGCCCCACCATTTATACACCCAGATAAAGGAGTGGTTGCTGGTTCCGGCGAGGAACGATTCGAACAGCGCAAACAGCAGCGCCATCTCCAGCGCGCCGACCAGCTTGCAGCTGATGCCGCCCCTGCCGTTTTTGGCAAAATACCGTTTGTTCCGGTCGTGCGGCAGCATCTTGAACGAGATGATGCCCGCGATCGAGAACATCATGGAAAGCTCCCAGCACACGCCGATCAGCAGGATGAACGTCGTGGATTCGTTTGAGACCGACCACAGCGGATACCCGGAGATGTGCCCAATGATCGCGTTGCAGATCTCATACAGCCAGTGGACGCCGTACAGTGCAAGTCCGGCGCAAACGGCTTCCGTGTTTTTCTTGTGGATCTCCGACCAGTAGATATAGAAGACAACTGCCAGAATAAAAATGAACGTCCAGTTGAAGTTCTCTGTGCTTCTGACCCGTATGCTGTCCACCAGATCCATGGACGCCTGCGATCCGTCGCCCCAGAAAATGAACATGATCAGCCCTCCTTCGCATGACTGTGTTTCCTGAATTCGGTTGCCCTGAGCCCAATATAGCACAGGGCGGGGGCTGAAACAATGGTTATGCGACGGTTTTTGCTGAAATGTTGAAAATTTCTGTCAGCTTCCGTCTGCCAGCGCGTCGAGCTTTCCGCGCAGCAGATAGATCAGATACAGCGTAAAGACAAGCAGATTGTTCGCGATCATGCAGCCCCAGGCTGCGACCAGACCGAGACCGAGCACTCTGGTGCAGAGAAACGTGCCCAGGATGCGCACGCCCCACATGCCGGTGAGGCTGAACAGAAGCGGGACGCGCGTCTGCCCGGCGCCCTGCAGCATGCCCTCCGTCACGAGAGAGACGCCGTAAAACGGCTCGGAGCAGGCAACCATGCGCAGCACCGTGCTGCCGAGGGCGATGGCGGCAGGGCTTTTCGTGAAGAGCCGTACCATTGCCGGAGCAAAGCCGAAGAGCAGAGCGCCCGATACGAGCATGAGCGAAACCTCCACCGTGCGGATCGTGTGTCCGAGCGCGCGGAGCCGGGTCCGGTCATGCGCGCCGACGGCGGCGCCGGAGAGCGCTGCGGCTGCGTTCTGCATGCCGAAGCCCGGGATATAGAACGCTGACTCCACCGTGTTCGCGATCGTGTGTGCCGCGGTGGAGATCTCGCCGAGCGCGTTGATCATCGCTGCGAAAACGATGTACCCCATGCATGTGGCAAACTGCTGCACCATCAGCGGAAAGGCCACGCGGCTCCATGGGCGCAGCACGGCGCCGTCCGGGCGCAGCGAGAGACCGCGCGGAGAGAGCGCCGGGTGCTTCCAGAGCGCCGACGTGATCACGATGCCGGCTGCGGCGTAGCTGATGGCGCTGGCGGCCGCCGCGCCTGCGACGCCCCAGCCTGCGCCGAAGCAAGAAAAGCTCCTGCCGAACAGATGAACCGTGCGCGTGGGATAGATCAGCAGAAAATTCAAAATGACGTTCAGCACATTGGCGCCGACGCCTGCGCGCATCGGCGTTTTCGCGTCGCCGACCGCGCGCAGCACCGTGCCGAAAATGATCGAAGCCGCACGGAAAAGCGTGGGCAGATAGAGGATCAGAAAGTATTGTCCTGCCATGGGGCGGATGGCCTCGTCCACCTGCATCCAGGCGGGGACGAGACTGCTGCAGGCGGTGGCGAGCACGGTGAAGAGCGAGCCTGCGATCAGTACGATCATGGCCGCCTGCGCGGAGGCGCGGCGCACCATCTGCGCGTCGCCTGCGCCGCTTGCGCGCGCGATCACACTCAAGAAGCCGATGCCGCAGGCGGAGATGATGCAGATGATGAGCCAGTTGATGGTCGTTGTCGCGCCCACCGCCGCTGTGGCTGCCGTGCCGAGCGAGCCGACCATGGCCGTGTCGATGTACTGCACGGCGGTCTGCATGAGCTGCTCCAGCATCGTCGGCCACGCGAGCGTGAGCACTGCGGGCAGCAGCGCCGGATCAAAGCTGCGGCGGGGCTGTGAAGTGATTTCCGTCACGGCAAGCACTCCTGTTACCGAAGATTCAAAAAACGCGCCCGGCATTCGTGACGCGCGCGCAAATTATTATAACAACAGCAGCAAATGAATGCAACCGTCGCTGCGGCACCGGGTCGGAGCAGTCCGGGCTGATCGTTCCGGCGTTTGCTGAACTGCCAAACGTGAATCGGGATATTGTTTCACTTCATCTGGGCTTTTGCGAAAGCTGCTTCCGTCCAACAGAAAAGCAGACGTTTGAGGCTCTCGCGCTCCGCAACGGACGCCGCTCCGCACAGGCGGCGGAGAATATCTATAACTTAGTTCCCACGCAATGAAATTGCGGAATACAAAACAAAGTTTTGCATCAAAAACTGCTTGCAAACAAGCAGTTTTTGGGGAACACGTTGTACCGTCGTTCGCTTTTGGCGCACGTTGTGCGCCATTTGTGGGCATTCGCCCACTATCGTCCGTGATTCACGGACGAGCGAACAGAGACATTATCGCTCTCTCAATCAAATGAGAGAGGAGCTGACGGAGCGCGGGTTTCTGCATACAGTACGCTTGAAAAAGCTGAAAAAAACAAAGCCGCCGTTGTCTACGCCTACCAGGCGGACAACGACGGCGAATGGGGTGAAATTGAATACGACTGCAAAACCGGGCAGTTCCGGATCATAAAGCTGGCGGAGCTGGATCTCACGAAATCACAGCCGTTTGCAAAGCAGGCGATCCGTCGAATCCGTCATTGGATACAGCGGGAAGTGTTTCCGAAGAAGGATCAGGTCTGGCTTCCGCTCTGATTTTGCCTCACAGGAAGGTTTTCGCTGCTTCGCGATTCTTACTGTTTTTTGAGAATCTCGGCATAAGGTAGATAGAGGGACGGTTTTCCTTTCCGATATTTGTTTTCTTTTTTACTCCAGTGTCTTCAGCGCAACGGAAAGCGGGATGTGCCGCACGCGCCGCATCAGGAGCAGCGTGACGAGCGCGAAGCCGAATGCGCCGAACGCAAAACTCACAGGATAGACCCACGGCGCAACGTAAAACGTCAGCCATCCGGCGTATTCCTTCATCATGGCATAGTAGATCCATTTGATGAGCAGCACGGTGAGCGGAATCGCTAGCAGCAGCGATATCGCTGTGACGAGCGCGGTGGCGCGGTTGTAAAGCAGTCCCGCCTCCCCGTCGTGGTAACCCATGATTTTCAGCATGGAGATGCTGCGTGCGTTGCGGTCAATGATCATTTTGGCGAGCAGATAGATCATCAGCACATAGATGACAAATCCGAACCCGCAGAACAGCGGAAACATGAATCCCATGGAGTCGTCCAGCTGGTCGGCCATGACCGTGAGATCCGACTGCGTGATCCTGGTCGCAATCGCCTCCTCGGGAAGATCGGTCAGTTCCCGGTTCGAGAACCAGCCGTTGAAGCTCCCCGGCTCGCGGTCAAAGGTCCGGTTGAAATCCTCCTCCGAGAGAAACACGCTCATGGCGGCGGGATAGTGATACGCGCCGCCGACGCGGAAGCTGTAATCCTTCCCGTCATACGGATCGCTGAGCTTCAGCGTGTCCCCTGTGCGGATGCCGTACTTTTCCATATAGCCATCGGAGAGGACGACCTCACCTGCTCGCACACCGGGCACATAGCGTGATCCTTCCTGAACGCCGTAAACCGTGATCTTCTCCCAGCCGTCGTATTCCAGCTCCTGCACGCTGTAGCGCTCAGCGTCCGCGTCGGCGGTCTCAACCGGCGTCTTGAGCACATACTGATACTGCGCGATCATGGAGGACACGACGTCTGCCTTGAAATGGTTCATCAGCGGGCGGAACATCATACCAAACACCAGCAGCACCGACACAAATACGACGCCGACGAACAGCGTCAGGTAACCCGACAGATTCTGCAGAACAACGCGCATGCGAAAGCGCGACAGAAACGAGCCGCGCCGCAGCCGGACCACGTCGCTGGACTTCCGGCGCGTCAGCTCATGGCGCAGAAAGTCCAGCGGCGAGAAGCGCAGCGCCCTGGAAATCACGAGCAGATTCAGCACGAAAATGATCAGCACCGGGATCACGGTCGTGAGCAGAAAGGCAGAGCCGTTCCAGATCGTCCGATAGGTCGGCAGCGAATAGCTGTGATAGTACATGAACACCACAATGCGCTTCATGCAGGTGTAGCCCAGGATGTTACCGATAACCGCCGCAACGAGCGTGACGACTGTCGGCAGCGCGAGATAGTGCCGCAGCAGCTCGCCGTTGGTGTAGCCGGAAGCCTTCAGCGTTCCGATCGTGGAGGCCTCCTGCTCAATCGTGCCGCGAGTCGTGACGGCGAAGACGAAGCCGAGGATCACCATCATGATATAGAGCAGCGTCGCAAACATGACCCGGTCGCTTCCCATGTCGTCCCCGGAAAAGTTGATTGCAAAGTTCTGATCGCGCGGTACGAAGTCCGTGAGCACGGCATGCCCTGCAATGGCTCCGAGGAGCGCGTCTGCACGATCTCGCCTTTCCTTGTCTGTATTGCCCGCATCGGGATCGGTCCATGCGTAGGTAAAGCGCTTGCCGAGCTCGCCAAGCGCGTCGAAGTCCGCGTCCGTCACGAGGGCGACCGTGAACTTGTTGGCATCGAACATCATGTCCGTGTTGTTGTTGAACAATGCGCTATAATCGGAAAACGCAACGACGCCGGAGATCGTATAATCCCTGCCGGAGACCGCCATGGTATCTCCGATCGACAGCTCGTTGTTCTGCGCATAAAGGCGGTCGATGCAAATCTCGCCGTCCCTCGCAGGAAATGCGCCGTCCATGAGACAGACGCGGTTGACTTCCGTGCGCTGGCGATAGAAGCGCACCGTGTGCGCGTTATCCGTTTCCCGGTCGATGCTGAAAAGCGGATACAGCGTCGCTCCGGTCTCCTGCTCCAGCGTATCGAGTGCCGCATCCTCCAGCGGCGCGGCGGCAGTGAAATGCCCGTCCTCGATGTGATAATTCTCAAAGCTCTCATTGTAGGCGCGAAGCATGCTGCCGTCGGCGACCATGAAGCCGGAAACAAATCCAATCGTGAGCGTGAGAAAGAGAAAGAGCGCAATATACTTACCCGCGTCGTCGCGCAGCTCGCGCCAAAAGCGCTTGCGGATGGGATCTTTCATTCCGACGCCCCCTCACCAGTTGAGCGCAGCGGCGCGATACTTCGTCAGCTGGCGCACATACTCCCGGATTGCACCGTCCTTCAGGCGGATGACCTCGTCCGCCATACCGCGCAGGGCGTCATTGTGCGTGACGAGCACGACCGTGCAGTGATACGTCTCATTCACGTGCTCAATGAGCTGCAGGATTTCCTTGCTCGTGGCATAGTCAAGTGCGCCGGTCGGCTCATCGCACAGAAGGACGCTCGGTTTTTTCACAAGGGCGCGGCCGATGGCCGTGCGCTGCTGCTGCCCGCCGGAGAGCTGCGCGGGGATCTTGTTCCGATGCTCCCACAGGCCGAGCGACTGCAGCAGCTCGTCCACCGGAAGCGGATGCTCGCTGAGATACGCGCCGACCTCCACGTTCTCACGAACCGTCAGGTTTGGAATCAGATTATAGCTCTGGAACACATAGCCCAGATGTCGGCGGCGGTAGAGCGCAAGCTCCTTTTCGCTCATGAGTCCGAGCGCCTGCCCGCCGATAAATATGTGCCCGGAATCCGGCGTCTCGATGCCGCCGATGATATTCAAAAGCGTGGATTTTCCGGATCCGGAAGGACCCAAAAGCACGCAGAAGCAGCCGGACGGAATGTCGCAGGAGATGCCCTTCAGGACCTCGGTACGGCTCTCCCCGGCGCCGAATGATTTGCGAATATCGCGTAATTGAAGCAACATATCAAAAATGCTCCTTTCAGACAGATTTTATTCGCAAAAGCAAACTGTTGCCTGTAAAACGGGAGGCGCGTTGCTCGCGCCTCCCTTGGGGTGCAATTTTAACAATTCATTATATTCGCAGACCAGGAACTCGTTTCAGCCCAAAATGACAACAGACAACAATAATCGACAGAACCAATCTATTAGCTTCGGCTAACTTGCGACATTAAAAAAAGATGCATATTGTACGCGGTTACCCGTCGCTAACTGTATGTTAACACAACTCCTCCCTCCTGTCAAGCGCTTTTTCTTAGCTAAAAATTGCATGATAATGTTAATTGCGCCATGAGATTTTTTTCTTGCGTAGGAAATACAGATGTGATATACTGTCTCAACAGAAAGAGGCTTGCTGCGTGAAAGCGCAGTTCTTCTTTTCGTTTGTAGTTAGCGGTGGCTAATATAAATTAGTCTATGCAAATTTTTCTTGAAAGGAATCCGATAATATGGAACATTTCCAAATGCGGCGGCCGCTTTCCATGCTGTTGGCAATTCTGTTCATTGTTGCTCTGCTGCCGGTCAGCAGCCTTGCCGCAGACACCTATGCCGATGGCGTATATCAGGGAACCGGCACCGGACGCAACGGCGACATTACCCTTTCTGTCACCGTGAAGGATGGCTCGATCAGCGCCATTGAGGTAGTGTCGCAGAGTGAGACGCCGCGGTACTGGGGCGAAGCAGTCACGCTGCTGCAGACCATCATTGACGCGGACTCCACCGAAGTGGACGGCGTCAGCGGCGCGACCTACAGCAGCAATGGTATCAAGGCAGCCGTGAATGATGCGCTTGCAAAGGCTGCTGATGTGATCGGCGGCAGCGGAACGGCGTCCGATCCTTATGTGATCCGCACGGCGGGACAGCTGCAGCAGTTCGCCTCGCGCGTGGACGCGGGAGACGCTGATTTTGTGAATGCGGTGGTCGTGCTTGGCGCGGACATCGATCTTTCCGGCGTCGAATCCTTCAACCCGATCGGTGCTGAGGGCAAGGCTACAGCGAACGCGGACAAGCTGTTTGGCGGTACGTTCCGCGGCAACGGACACACGATCTCGGGCATGAAGATTGTCGGGAGCTATGACTCGGAAGCAAACCTCGGCCTGTTCTCCACTCTGGCCTATACGGCGCGCGTCAGTGATGTGCGTCTCACGGACGTACTGATCAGCGCCTCCGTCAGCGAGGGCGCAAGCTATGTGAACATCCGCGCAGGCGGTATCACGGGCGATACCGGACGTGTTGCCAATGGCGCTGCGCGCGCCGCGGTGCTGGATGGCTGTACGGTGAGCGGCTCGGTCTCCGTGCAGACGAAGGACGGACAGGCGTACTCGGGCGGCGTTGCAGGCAGACTGTTTACCAAGGCAGCCGCCGTCAACTGCGTCTCCTATGCGTCGGTTTCCTCCGTGGGCGGTGCGAACTGGGGCACGGCCTACGCCGGCGGGCTTGCGGGCATGACGGGGAATAGTACCGTACTTGCCAATTGCGCTGCTTTCGGCCCGGTTTGTGCTGAAAACACCGTGAGCACGGCTGCCGACGCCTATGCAGGCGGCGCTACGGGTATGCTCTCGAGCAAGACATATAATGTCTACGCGGCTGGCGAGGTCACACTGCGCCAGAATCCGAATGTGCAAAAGCAGTATGCCGGCGTGGTCGCAGGACAGGCTGCGGGCAGTGCTTCGGGAAACTATATCTATTATGCTTCCGATGCTGCCATCACAGTGAACGGTGCATCCACAGAAGCTGCCGCATTTGCGGAATCCCTCGGTCAGTTCGTTGACGGAGCGGAAGTGGGCATGGCAAAGCCCGACATGGCGCTTTCCGGCTTTGCCGATATACTGAACGGTAACATCGGCGCCGTCAAGGCGGCGATTTCGGAGGACACGCTTGTCCTGCGCGAGTGGGCGCTGACGGATGGCAGAGTGCTTCCGACGGACACGCCCTGGACGTCCGGTGACATCGACAGCGGCATCTTTGCCTCCGGTACGGGTACGGAGGAAGATCCCTATCTTATTCAAACAACGAAGCAGCTCAAAGCCTTTGCCGCCTCGGTCACGCCGAAGGTGGATTATACGGATAAGTTCGTCCGACTCGGCGCTGATCTGGACCTCTCCGGCGAGAACTGGGAGCCTGTCGGCGGCAGCTATGCGCGCTTCAACGGTACGTTTGACGGCGCAGGCAAAACGATCTCCGGCCTGACAGAGGGCGCGCCAGAAGCGCCGCGCAGTCTCGACAGCGAGAGCGCGTACATCGGACTCTTCGGCTGGTTGAACGAAAAGGCTGTGATTCGGGATTTGACGCTGGATCAGGTCGCGATCTACACGACGAGCGCCGGTACCGCCTATGTCGGCGGCATTGCGGGACGCATGAGCGGTTCGGAGACCGAGGGCGACTACCACGGTGTCATTGTGGATGGCTGCGCGGTCAAGGGTACGATCTCTCATGCGACGGACAAGGGCACGACGTTTGTCGGCGGCGTGAGCGGTCATGTGTTCAAGGGCGCGATCATCAATACCATGACGGACGTCGCAATCTCCTGCACGGAGCGCTCCGGTGAGCTGGCAGAGGTCGGCGGTGTGGCCGGCCTTCTGAATCGCGGCGTGATCGCAAACTGCTATGCCCTCGGAAATGTCACGGGCAGCGGCTACCGCGATACGCAGCATGACATTGAGGGCATGGCCTGCGTTGGCAATCTCGCGGCGGTCAACGGCGGCTATATCGTCAACTGCTATGGCGAGGGCGGTGTTGAGGCGCTGGAATACTCCATCGACACCGGCGTGCTCACGGGCTGGGTCACCGGCATCGCCAAGGTGTACGACTGCTGGTATAACGAAAAAGCGCGCATGGTCATCGACGGACGCACCGTCTCGCCAGTGGATCCCTTCGGCGAGGTCGTTGCGGGCGGCGTCAGTGACGAATGGGGCTTCAAGTTTCCGGGAAGCCTTCTGGAGAATAACAACGGCTATACGCCGGGCGCGGACGGAGCGGCGAAGGTCGCAAAGGCGCTTAACGCCAACTTCTCGGCGTTCCCGATCGACCTGCAGGGCATTTATGGCCTTGCGCCCGACTGCCTGCGCACATGGACTGTTTCGGGCGATCATGCAGTGCTCTCCGACTCCCGGGAAGAGATCACCTATGTGCAGTCCGAAATCGAAAAGAATATCCAGGAAGAGCCGGAGCCGGTACTGCTTGACGGCGTGTGGTACGGCCGATCCTCTGACAAGAGCACCATCGTCGCCATCACGGTCAAGGACGGCGCGGTCGTCAATACCGAGGTCAAGACCGGCGAGAGCCGCGGCGACAACTTTGACTATGCGCTTGCGCGCGCCCGCTTCAAAGCGACCTACGGCGATACGACGGATTATTCCCAGGTGGACGCCGTCCATTTCTCCGGCAGCGGCACGGAAGCGGATCCCTGTCTGATTACCTCCGAGGCGGATCTGCGCGCATTGTCCGCCTCCATCGACGAGGACGTTGACTGGGCAGGCGTGTGGTTCAAACAGACGCAGGATATTATGCTCAGGGACGGCGACTGGACGCCGATCGGCTGGGGCATTTTTGCCGACGTGGACGGCGACGGCTTCGGTCAGGATGTCGCGGCGCTCTACCCCTTCCGCGGCAACTACGACGGTGATGATCATGTGATCCGCAATCTCAAAGCCGGCAGCATGGATCATTACAGCACAAACAACTGGATGGGCCTCTTCGGTATCATTCAGGGTGATTACGACTCCAATGAGATCCCGAGCGGCAATGTCCGCACAGCGACGCTCAAGAATATCCGTCTCGAGGATATCGGCATTTATTCCGAGGGACGCTGGCGCAACTACATCGGCGGTCTCGTCGGCAACGCACAGGGCGGCTTCGTGATCGACAACTGCAGTGTCACGGGCAAGATCGTCTCGCGCTCCACGGAGGACTTCGCCTTTGCCGGCGGCCTCGCGGGCAGTCTGATGTACGGCTGTGTCACCAACTGCTGGACGGACGTGGACGCTACGGCCTGGTCCGGCAAGAACTACAGCTATACCGGCGGCATGTCCGCCGTGACGAACCGCGCGACCATCGTAAACGCCTATACGCTCGGTGATGCCCACGGTGACGCGGATCAGACGAACCGCGCTGAGGTCGGCGGCTTCATCGCACTCGACGGTGGTATTTGCGTCAACTGCTACGCCCGCGGTAATGTCGAGGTCCTGAGCAAATACAGCATGTATCTCGGCGGCTTTGCCGGCATGGCGGCGAGCTCCTCCGAGCACCGCCAGTGCTACTATAACGCCGACGCTGACCAGAAGATCGCGGGCGAGCCGGTGAAAGAAAAACAGTACGCGGGCAAGTTCGTCAATGAGTCCGCCGAGGCAAATGCGCAGGCGCAGACTGCCGCCGCAATGCGCTCGGATGCATTCGCGCAGCAGCTCAACCAGAACCGCGCGGCTATGGCGGAGACCATGGCACAGGTGCGTCAGGCGCTCGGCGCTGATGCAAACGGAAGCTCGAAATACCACAGTGTTTACTATCACGGCGACGGATCCGATCTGCGCGAGTGGAAGCTTTCGGATCAGATCGTCGGCTTCGAGCCGCAGGAAGAGCCCGCGCAGCCCGATAAACCGCAGCCGTGTGACGGCGGCGCAAACTGCCCGTCGAAGCAGTTCCTCGATGTGGATCAGAGCCAGTGGTATCATGAGGCGATCGACTACGCGATCGTGAACGAACTCTTCAACGGCACGGGCAAGAGCACCTTCGAGCCGGACACTGCGATGACGCGCGGCATGCTCGTTACGGTGCTGCACCGCATGGAAAAAGCGCCCGCCCCGAAGGCCCCCTCCAAGTTCACCGACCTGGCACAGGACTGGTACAAGGACGCTGTCGCGTGGGCGGCTGAGAACGGGATCGTCAAGGGCATGAGCGAGACAACGTTCGCACCCGATGAGAAGGTCACGCGCGAACAGGCAATGACGATGCTGATGCGGTACGCTGCCTTCAAAGGTATCGACGTGACAAAGACGGCCGACCTGTCGAAATTCGGCGATGCGAATGCGGTCAGCGACTGGGCAGACGCCGCGGTCCACTGGGCCGTTGCCGAGGAGCTCATTCAGGGCATGCCCGGGAACCTGCTGCAGCCGCAGGGCGACAGCACCCGCGCGCAGGTCGCCACGATCCTGATGCGCTTTATGACGCAGACGGCCAAATAATGCAGCATTTCCCCCGGCGAAGCGCGTGTTTTCGCTTCTTGCACGCGCTTCGCCATCAAAACGGATTGACGTTAGTTTTGGCTAACCAAATGATAGATCAATCAGAAAGGAACATGTGTATGAAAAAAGCAACAGCAGTTCTGCTTGTGCTGGCAATGGTGCTGAGCTTCGGCTCCGTTGCGGCGCTGGCAACAGACACAACCTCGCTGCCCGATCCCGTGGACGGCGTCATCACGCTCACGAGCGATGTGACACTGGCGGATACGGCAGTCATTTCGAGCGACACCAAACTGGATCTCGCGGGCTATACGCTCACCGGAACGGCATCCGGCCGTGCGCTGCGCGTCGAAGCCGGAACGCTTACGGTGACGGACAGCTCCGCTTCCGGGACGGGTAAGATCGTGGTGCCGGAAAAGGCACAGACGATCGCGATTATTGTGAATACCGGACTGGTTCTTGAGGCGGGCGCGATTGAGGTGTCCGGTCAGGACAGCGCGGGCGTTCGTGCACAGGCTGGCGGTAAGGCGGAGCTCAAGGGCGGCACCATTACGGCGAACGGCGTTGGCTCGATGGGTGCTGCGGCTATGGATAATGACACTTCCGTGATCGACCTCTCCGGCACAGAGATTTCTGCCAAAGGTCAGGGCTGCATGGGCATCTATCTTGCAGGCAGCGACCAGAAAGCCGTTGTCTCCGGCGGTAAGATTGCAGTCGATGGCAGCGACTCTTATGGCATTCAGACGGTAGAGATGGGACCGAACGGTCATGTGATCGAAATCTCCGGCGGTGAAATCAACGCCTCCGGCAACCGCTCCTATGCAGTCTGCCTGGAAATGGATAACAGACTCACGATCTCCGGCGGCACGCTCAAGAGTGCCGATTCCTGCGCGGTGGCCTATTTCCAGGGCGGCAATACCGGCACGATCACCGGCGGCACGATCGAGGGCAAGACCTATGGCGTGCAGATCCAGAACAGCGCGAACAACACGCTCTCCATTTCCGGTGACGCGGTGATCTCCGGCGGCACGGACTCCATCCGCGCGGGCGGCAACCGCTATAAGGCCACACCTGCCGTCACGATCTCCGGCGGTTACTTCAACGGCGCCGTTGCAGGCGGCGTGCCGAGTGATAAGACCGACAACTACGCCATCTACGATATCACGGGCGGCTATTTCACCGAGCCCATCGCGGACAGCGCTCTGTATAACTACGCGCTGGCAAAGGATTACACGCCCGAGACCTACACCGATGAGGTGAAAGCGGGCGAGACCAACAAGATCAAAACCGTCTCCGTGCAGAAGGACGGTGTAACCTATGGCTATCAGATCGGTCAGCCGCAGCCCGGCTACGTGCTGATGAACATTCCTTATGCCGAGTTCTATGCCGGCGAGGGTATCGCCGATGTGGACGGCGTGACCTCCGCTACCAAGAACAAGCCCCGCACGGCAACGCTTGCCGGCGGCTCTTACCACAAAAATGCCGACGGTACCGATATCAGTGGTGTGATCTATCCGGTTTATGTGGAGGATCTCGCGATGCTCGCGCCCTTCAAGCAGGTCACGGATGAAGACAGTGTCAGCATTACGGTCACGAACCGCGGTCAGACCACCACGACCACCTTCACAGGTAAGGATGCGCTTTTTGAGAACGAAGATCATGCGTACTATGTGCTCGATACCGAGCCGAACGCCTATAAGACGCTCACCATGCAGGACGGCAAGTGCAGCTTCTCGGCGACGACCGCTGCAGCCAGCTCCGGCGAGGCGACAGCGACCTCCAATTACAGCGATCATCACGCCGATATTGTTCTGACGCTCACGGCGGACGCGCTGGACGCGAGCAAGGCCACAGTCAACGGCGTTATCATCACGGCAAAGGACGCCTCCGGCAAGGAAGCCAAATATGCGCTGCGCCACATTGCCGAGCTTTGGCGTGTCAGCCAGATCGGGTGGAGCTGGAGCTCGATGGACGGTGCCGGTCTCGCAGGCGGCACCGTCACGAATGTGACCTATTATCTGAGAGATGCCGACGGCAGCTATCAGGTCGTAAGCTATGATGTGAATATCCCCATCAAGCTTCACGCAGAAGGCATGTCCGCCGCGTTTGACGACGCCAAAACGCTGACGCTGACCGGTCTGCCCGGGGACATCGAAAATCCCGCTGCCAAGGTCGCGAGCAAGGTCGGCAAGGGTGAGACACCCGTTGTGATCGCCGAAAACGCTTCGGTACAAAACGGCAAGGTCGTCTGCACGGAGGAGGCGGTCGACGGCACAACCTACACCGTTACCGTCACAAGCGACAACTACGCCGATCTCAGCGCTGAGGCAATATATGAGCAGAAGGCTTGCCCCGGTGACGAAAGCTGCCCGTCGAAGAAGTTCAAGGATGTGGACCAGGCCAAGTGGTATCACGAGGTTGTGGATTACGCGGTCGTGAACGGTCTCTTTCAGGGGACGAGCGAGGACACCTTAGAGCCTGATGCCGCTATGACGCGAGGGATGTTCGTTACGGTACTGCACCGCATGGAAGGTACTCCCACGCCGAAGGCAGACAGTAAATTCACCGATCTGACGCAGGATTGGTACAAGGAAGCCGTCGCCTGGGCGGCTGAAAACGGCATCGTTAACGGCACAAGCGCAACCACCTTTGCGCCGGACGAAAAAATTACGCGCGAGCAGGCGGCGACCATGCTGATGCGCTATGCCGCCTTCAAGGGCGTCGACGTATCGAAGACGGTCGACCTTTCGAAGTTCGGCGACGCCGCTTCGATCAGCGGCTGGGCAGACGCCGCGGTCCACTGGGCCGTTGCCGAGGAGCTCATTCAGGGCATGCCCGGAAACCTGCTGCAGCCGCAGGGCGACAGCACCCGCGCGCAGATTGCCACGATCCTGATGCGTTTTCAGCAGAATTTGAAGTAAGAAAAGTCCATAGAAACACATCAGGAGGAGCCTCGGCTCCTCCTGATGTGTTTCTATCTGATGGAATGTTTCTTACAGGCTCCAGCCGGCGCTGTCTGTCTGTAAACGGGTCATGCGCCGGAACATGCTGTCCTCATTGGAAAGCAGCTCCGCAGGGCTGCCCGCCTCGGCAACCTTGCCGTCGGAGAGGACAACGATCTTGTCCGCCGCCTCTACGGTGCGCATGCGGTGGGCGATGACCAGAACGGTCTTCCCTGAAAGCAGGCGCGACAGCGCGCCCTGCACCTTGGTCTCGTTTTCCACATCCAGAGATGCCGTCGCTTCATCCAGCAGAACGATGGGCGCATCCTTTAAGAGCGCGCGTGCAATGGAGATGCGCTGCCGCTCGCCGCCGGAGAGCTTAGCGCCATTCTCACCGATCGGCGTGGCATAGCCCTGCGGCAGCTTCTCCACAAACTCATCGCAGTTGGCCGCTTTTGCAGCTGCGAGGACCTCCTCGTCCGTTGCGCCGCGCTTTCCGAGGCGTATGTTTTCCATGACCGTGTCATCGAACAGCACCACGTCCTGGAACACCATGGAGTAGTCCGTGAGAAGCGTCTCGGGATCAACGGAGGCAATGTCCACACCGCCGACCTGGATGCTGCCCTTGTCAATGTCCCAAAGCCGCGCGGCGAGTCTGGCGCAGGTGCTCTTGCCGGAGCCGGAGGGGCCGACAAGCGCCGTGACCTCGCCCTCCTTCGCCGTGAAGCTGACGCCGCGGAGCACCTGTTTCTCATCGTAGGCAAAGCCCACGTTCTCAAACACGATGTCATGTCCCGCAGGCTCAAACCGCTCGCTGCCCTCGGCGGTTTTGGCGTCGTAGATCTCCATGAGGCGGCTGGCGGAGACCTGCGACACGAACATCTCCGCGATCAGCGCCAGCGCCTGATCGAACGGCGCATAGACGCGCGTGATAACCAGAAGGAACATGAACAGTACCAGAAAGTCGATCTGTCCGGAGAGGATTAGCTTTGTTCCGATGAGGATCGTGGTCGCGACGCCGAGCCGCATGATCACGCTCGCGGCGTTGACGAAAATACCGGTGGAGAGCTCGCCGCGGAGCATCGTATGCTCGTGGTAGTCGATTTTTTCGTTGAGTTCGTTCAGGAAGCGCGCCTCCTGATTGGTGGCGCGGATCTCGCGGATGTTCTCCAGCGTCTCCTGAATGCCGTCGGACACGCGGACGCCTGCCGCCTTGGTGATCTCGGAATGGCGCTTTGCCATCTTCCGGCTGCCGAACAGCAGCACGAACGCCACGGGGACGCCCCAGAGGCAGGCCAGCGCCAGCTTCCAGTTGTAGGCAAAGAGCATAACGGCGATGATTGCCGTGGAGATGTAAGAGCCGTAAAGATAACCGAGGCAGTGCGACCAGACGTGCTCCAGCCGGTTCACGTCGCCCATGATCGTCTCGGTGAGATCAGCCAGATCGCGCTTGCCGAAATAGCCAAGCGGCAGCCTGCGCAGATGCTCCGCGAGCGAGATGCGCGTCTTTTTTACCTCACCGTAGACAAGACCGTAGGTCGCCTTGTACTGCTGCAGGTGCGTGATAAAAGAGAGCAACAGGAAGGCGAGAACGAGGATTACAATCGGCAAGGCGCGAGGAAGCGGGGCGCCGTCGGTCAGCGTGGCCAGAAAGCCGCGCATCATCACATAAAGGATGCCCATGCCGCCCATCACAACCAGATTGACAATGACCGTCCAGAACGTGCCTGTTCGGGCATTTTTTACGCCCTGATCGCTGAGCGCATACTTGCGCTGAAAGCCTTTGCCGAACATTCACTCCACCTCCTTGTCTGCCGAGATCCGCCATTTCACTGCCTGCTGATAATCCGCCCACATACGGCTGTAGAGACCGCCTGCCTCCAACAGTTCCTCGTGCGTGCCCTGCTCCGCCACGCGGCCGGAGTCCAGCACAATGATCCGATCCGCACCGACGACTGTGGACAGGCGGTGCGCGATCATGACGACCGTTCGACCCTCGGTCAGCTTTTGAAACGCCTTTTGGATCAGCGCCTCGTTCTCCGGGTCGGCAAAGGCGGTCGCCTCATCCAGCACCACGATGGGCGCATTCTTGAGGATCGCGCGGGCGAGCGCCACGCGCTGCTGCTCGCCGCCGGAGAGATAGGTGCCTTCGGTGCCGATCATCGTGTCGGCGCCATCGGGAAGCTTATCGAGAATGTCGCCGCACTGGGCGGCGGAGAGCGCCGAAAGCACTTCCTCCCGGGTGGCTTCAGGTCTTGCAGCTCGCACGTTCTCCAGAATGGAAGCCTTGAACAGGTGCGTGTTTTGGAACACAAAGGCAACCTGATCCATCAGCACGTGGGGATCGGTCTGCCTCACGTCCACGCCGCCGACCTCTACACAGCCGGAGCTGACATCCCAAAAGCGCGGGATCAGACTGGCAGCCGTGGTCTTGCCGCCGCCGGAAGGCCCGACCAGCGCCACGGTCTGCCCGGGCTCCACGCTGAAGGAAATATGATCCAACGCGGGGATCTCCGCGCCGTCATAGGTGAAGCTGACGTCCCGAAACGCAACGCTGTTGTCCTTCGGCACCTGCGGATTATCCGTGATCTCCATCGCAGGCGCGCCCATAACCTGTGCAATGCGCCCGAGCGCGGTGCTCGCGAGCATCATGCCGCTGGCAGCGAACATGATGCGGGCAAGCGCGGTGGAAACGATGGCGGAAAAGACCGCGTAGAACGCAAAATCCGTGAGGAAAGACGCAAAGCTTCCGGAACGCAGCGCGGCAGGCGCCAGAAGCAGCGCCACGGGGACAAGGAAAACGAAAGCACCTTCGGTAGCGGTCAGGTTGATGGCCTGCGGCGTCTTGCAGATATCCCCCTGATAACGCTCCGCCTTGGCGCTGTAGTCCTCGATCGCCTGCTTGAAGGCCTTGAACGAATATACCGTCTGCTGGAACACCTTGACCACGGGGATGCCGCGCACATATTCCGTGCCGGCCTTACTCATCACGTCTTGTGCCGCCTGATACTCCGCCATGAGCCCGGCGTTTTTGCCGCCCATCATGCTAAGCATGGCAAGGATGGAGACCGCTGCCGCAAGCAAACAGGCAGCGCCCATGCGCCAATCGAAAACGAACATCAGCGCCAGCATGGCAAGCAGCATCGCAATGCTGCCGACGATGTCAGCCAGATTGTGCGCCAAAAGCGTCTCGGTCTCAGACGCTGCGCCGTCCAGACGGTTGCGCAGCAGACCCGAGGCGTTGGAATCGAAAAAGCCGAGCGGTGCCTTCATCAGATGCGCCATGCCCTGCTTGCGAATGTTGGAGGCCGTGCGGAAGGCGGCGAGGTGCGTGCACATCAGTGCGGCGAAATAGACCACAATCCCCGCCACGGCAAAGGCGAAGGCCATCCAACCGTAGCGCGCAACGCCCGCCGCCTGCGTCCAGTCCGGCGCGACGGCAATCAGATCCCGCGCCACCAGCCAAACGCAGATATACGGCAGCATGCCCAGAATCATGGCGACGGCCGAAAGCCCGAGTCCCAGGAAGGTCAGCCCTTTATAGCTGCCCGCGTAACCCAGCAAAACGGCTACGTCGCTTTGTTTCTTTTCTTTCATTACGGATATCCCTCCTTGTGTAAACAGCGGCGTCCCTGTGCCCGCCTGATTCCTCTTTGGTTAGATTGTGCTAACTGCTGAGTGTTGAAATCGCCCCGTGAAACGACGGGGCGATTCTTTGTTATCCGCCTGATTCCGCCAGCAGATTTGTCAGACAGTCCATGCTCAGCAGGAGCGTGGATGTATTGTGCAGCAGCGCAGAGGTCGCGGGTGCCAGAACGCCGAGCGCTCCGAGCAGGATTAGACCGCTGTTGAAGCCCATGACGAAGCGGTAGTTGCGTCCGATGCGGCGCATGAGCTTTTCCGACAGCTCCCGCAGCAGCACAAGCTCCCGCAGATCCTCCGCCGCGATGGTGATGTCCGCCACTTCGCGGGCAATCGTCGCACCGCTGCCGATGGCGACGCCGACATCCGAGAGCGAGAGCGCCGGAGCGTCGTTGATGCCATCGCCGATCATGACGACGGTGCGACCCTGTGCCTGTTCGTCCTGAATGTATCGCGCCTTGTCCTCGGGCAGGACTTCCGCGTGGAAATCATCCAATCCAAGCTGTTTTGCGATCGCGGCAGCGGCGTTTTGACTGTCGCCGGTGAGCATAACGGTCTTCTTGATTCCCGTTTCGTGCAGAAGCTCCACGATCTCCCGCGCCTCCGGGCGCAGCGGATCAAGGATGCCGATTGCGGCAGAGAGTACGCCGCCGATGGCCAGATACAGCCAGGAGCAGCCTGGATCGAGCGCGTCAAACTGCGCCTGATCCTTCTTTCGGATTTTCACACCCTCATCTTCAAATACGAAGTGGCGGCTGCCGATCACGGCGCGCCGCTTGCCGATCTTGGTGGCAATGCCGTGCGCGACGACATACTCCACCTCGCTGTGCATCTCGGAGTGATCCAGTCCGCGCTCCTCGGCCTCGCGCACGACGGCGTTGGCGACGGAGTGCGGAAAATGCTCCTCCAGACAGGCCGCCACGCGCAGCATCTCTGTTTCATCCTGCCCGTTGAACGGAACCACACTGGCCACGGTCGGGCAGGCATGCGTAAGCGTGCCGGTCTTGTCGAAGATGACGGTATCGGCCTCGCTGAGCTTTTCCAGATACTTGCCGCCCTTGACCGTAATCTTGTACCGCCCCGCCTCACGCATGGCGGACAGGACGCTCAGCGGCATGGACAGCTTCAAGGCGCAGGAGAAGTCCACCATCAGCACCGAGACGGCGCGGGTGGTATTGCCTGTGAGCAGCCAGGTGAGCAGGCTCCCGCCGAGGCACCACGGCACCAGCCTGTCCGCAAGATCATAGGCGCGGTTTTCTGCGCCGGATTTCAGCCGCTCGGACTCCTCAATCATGCGCACAATGCGGTCATAGCGGTTCTCGCCGACCGCCCCGGTCACGCGCACGACACAGTTCCCTTCCTCCACCACGCTGCCGGCATACACAGCGCTGCCGGGGCGCTTGGCGACGGGAACAGATTCTCCCGTCAGGGACGCCTGATTGAGCATCACGTCGCCCTGCTCCAGAATGCCGTCCATCGGAAGGACGTGTCCCGTGTGGATGACGATCAAATCGCCCGGCTGCACGCTGTCAAGCGGCACAAGCTCCTGCGTGCCGTACCCCCGCTGCTGCCAGACCTGATCGACCTGCAGCGACATGCTCTTTGCCAGATCGTCCACGGACTTCTTGTGCGTCCACTCGTCCAGCAACTCGCCGATCCCGAGCAGGAAGCGCACGGAGCCCGCTGTGGAAAAGTCCCCGGTCAGCAGAGACACACCGATGGCGACACCATCCAATACATCTACGGTGAGTCTGCCGCGGCACAGCACTCTGCCCGCATGCCAGATGCGCGGCACGGCCAGACAGGCATTGATCGCTCTTCGGAAGACCAGCGGCAGGAAGAGCTTTTTCAGGTAACGGCGCACGACCTTCATGACAAGCTTTTGCTTGTATTCCCGGTTGATCGCGCGGCTGTTGCGGCTGATGACGCGCGTCTGCTGTGACGCCTGCGCGTAAGAAAAGGCGGACAGCGCGTCATACAGCTCATCTCGTTCGCCGTGGTAGACGACGATCACACCGCAGATGCGCTCGTGCACCGTCGCCTGATCCACGCATTCCAGCGCCAGCAGCCAGGCCTCCAGCAGGTCGGCCTGCTCCATGCTCATGGACGGCTGCACCGCGCGCAGGCGCACGCGTCCGCGGCTTTCATGCAGAATCTGAAATCTCATCTCACACCGTGGCCGCGTCTTCGATGAAGCTTGCCTCCGCCTCGGCGGCTCTCTCCTCGTTGATGATCTTTGCGTCGGCAACGATATCGGAGCAGGTCTCCTGAACCGTCTCCACGTCGCGCATGATCTGATCCCTGCAGCGCAGCACCGCGGCCGTGACCTCGGTATAGACCTTTCTGGCGTCCTTGCTGCCAAGCACCTTAAAGCCGGCGGATCCGAACAGCGTGCCGCCTACGAACAGAGCGATTTTTCCGGTGGTTGTCATTTTGGTTTCCTCCCATTTCTATTCTGTTATTTTTGCCCCACAAGCAGCGTGGAGCCGTCGAGACCAAGCCACTTGGCCTCGGTTTTCCCCATGAAAGTTCCGTCCGTCGTGTCGATCAGGCGGACGTCCCGGTATCCGGCGAGCTCGAGCCGGCGCACAAAGGCGCTCATATCGCCGTAGCGGGCAGGGCTCATCAGATCGTGGATGGCAAAGACGCCGCCCTTTTTCAGCACGCGCAGCGTTTCCAGCAGCAGCTTCTGCTTGTCCCTGCCCGCGATGTTGTGATAGACGTAGTTGCTGGTAACAGCGTCAAAGGTCTCGTCCTCAAAGGGCAGACGGATCGCGTTGCCCTCCTGAAAATATGTATTGCGCACGCCCTCCGCCGCGGCGTTGGCCTCGCAGCGCTTCTTTGAAAACTCCGCCTTGTAAGCGCCGCTCCAGATATCGCAGCCGACCATTTCCGCATTGGGGTTCCGCTTGGCGCAGGCGATGGTCAGCGCGCCGCTGCCGCAGCCCACATCGAGCCCGACGCCGCCCTCGGGGAGGGTCACATGCGCCGCCGTGCCGTCGATGATCGTCTTCGAGAGCTTCCGCTTGCCGTTGTAGTCGAACGTCCGGTGCAGAATAAGCATCCAGATCGCAAAGAACAGCAGCACCAGCGTCCCGGCGCCGAGGATCAAAGCGCAGATCAGGCGCGCCGTACCGTGCAGGACCAGCCCCGTTGCACCAAGGACCAGAAACAGCCCGAACGCTGCCGCCGTTCCGGCAAAGAGACCGGCGACCATGCTTTTCGGCACCCAGTTTTTATAATCCGGTTTCATTGGAATCCACTCCTTTTATTATTTCGCAAGCACGGTGATCCACGGCTTTTTCCCGTGATGATCGGCTCGCACTTCGGAGAAGCCCGCTTTCCGCAGAGCCGCTTCGAGCTCCGCCGCCGTATAGCACTTCATGCCGTCGATGATCGCCTCGAACTTCTTGCTCGCCGCATCCGTTCCGTCCGACTCGTTGCAGATCAGAAACAGCCCGCCCGGCTTCAGAACGCGGAAGGCCTCTGCAAAGCAGTGTTCCAGCCCCGGCCATAAATAGACGGTTTCAAACGCTGTGGCGAGGTCGAACTGCGCATCCGGGAACGGCAGCTCGGACACGTCGCCCTGCGCAACCGTGCAGCGCCCGGCGTCGATCATCTCGTGGTTATACGCCCGCGCCGCTTCCACGGACAGCGCTGAATAGTCGATGGCGGTCACATGCGCCGCCGGATAGCGCTTGAGCAGCTCTCCCGCGTTCCGACCCGCGCCGCAGCCGAGATCGACCGCCCGCGAAACGCTCTGCGCCGGAAGATGCGACATGCCCCAGTCCGCCAGCTTCGCATGACCGCTGTTCATGCCGCGGAGCATCAGCTTCCCGAGGACGCCCTCAGGCTTTCTGGTCTGATTGAAAAATCGGTGGATGAGATTCATGCTTTGTTGCCTCCAAACTCAATTCGAACGATCTTCATCCGTACAAGGCTGTCACAGAATCGGATCATCAGCTTGTGGATCGCGCCGACGTCGTCATAAATGTCCCGATAGCCGCGCATATAGCTTTTGGCGGTCACAGAGGCGAACCGATTGCTCCAGCCAAGAAGCTCCTGCTCGTCCTCCAGTGAGAAAAAGGCGTTCACGTCCGTGATTCCGGCCTCTTTGAGCCAGGTTTTTCGCATCAGCTTTGCGCCGCGCTCGTTGCAGGAGTCGAAGACCAGCACCGCGCCGGGAAAGCGCGCCGCCATCGCGTCGAAGAGTCTTTTTACATCCTCGGTTCTGAAATAGTAGAACACGCCCGATGCGAAGAAAACCGCGCCGTCAGACGCATCGATCTGCTCCATCCAGGTCAGGTCGTTGAGGTCGCAGGCGATGCTCCGCTCCCGCTCGCCGGCGGGCAGCAGCTCGTTTCGGACTGCGATCACGTCCGGCAGATCGAGGTCATAGCCCCTGCAGGAGCCGTTGTCGCACTTGCGGAAGGTGTCGTCCAGCCCGCAGCCCAGATTCACCACGGCCGCCTTCGGATACGCAGTCAGATAATCCTGTACCTCGCAGCGGAGATCGTACTGCCGCTGCGCGACCTCCAGCGCGCCAAAAAGGCCAGCGACGGATTCCATCTTCCTTCGCTTCTCGGCGAAATCATAGTCCAGCGAGTCGCAGATCCGCCTCGCCTCCGGGTCGGAGAACAGCTCCGGAAAATGCTCGGAGCACACCAGCCGCCCGAGCAGCGGGATGACCAGCGTCTCCTGCACAGTGTTTTTCTCGACGTGGTATTTCACGACCCGAACCGCTCCTTTTTCTCAAACGACCAAAACGCGCGTTTGATATTAGTCGGCGCTAACTGCAAGGCGAAAGAAAAACGCTTATAAGCGTTTGAAGGATATGGTTTTCATACCTTGATTTTAGTTAGCAGCATCTAACACAGTAGTATATCACAGCATTCTTCAAAAGAAAAGCCCTATTGGGAGATTTTATAAAAACAGGAGCAATCCGGTGTGTCGATGATCTTCAGAATCAGCTGCTCCAGATCGGGACGGAGCAGACTGTCCCCGGGAAGCTCATTGCGCCAATCATACAGCGCCTTGACGATCAGCTGCCGTTCATCGTCGTTGATTTTAATTTTATACCGCATGAAAAAACCCTCCTTCGCTTGATGGTTCCATCATACCTAAGTAATCACTTCCGCTGCGCGGAAGTATGCGGTGAAACCGCATATTTGGCGTGTCTACGCCAAATGATTACATCGGTGCAATTTGATCACGATGAAAAGATGATCAAATTATAGCGAAGGAGGGCATAGCTGTCGAATGTGCGAAAACGTTGATTTGAAGCAGTCAATAAAACGAGAAATCCGAACCCATCGCTGATCGGCGACGGGTTCGGATTTCGTTGCTTTGGTAGGAGCTGCTAATTCCTATCCTTCCTTTTCATGCAGATTCCGTTTCGAGCAGCTCCAGTCCGTGGGTCTGGACATCGCCGTTGACTGCGGCATAGATCCACTCCGCAACGCTGACGCCATCTTCCAGCGCATCGAAGACGTTGCTGGAAATGATGGTGTGCTGCGTGTTTCCGGTGTCTGCATCCTCGCCGCAGCGCCAGATGTAAATACCGACGTTGGGAATGCTCTCCTGCAGGTCGGCGACCATCTTGGCCAGATCCTTCTGGAACTGGTTTCCCAGCGCTTTGGTCTGATTCATTTTTCCGGTGTTGATATAGGACTGATACTGCATGAGCGTATCGTCCCGATAGGAGCAGTCAAACAGGATCTTCACAGAGTCTCCGCGTTTGTTATACAGTGCGGTCAGACTGTCGAGCACAAGGTTGTTCGTTGTCAGTCTGTCAGAGATCTCCTTCGGCGACTGCCAGAGGTTCACTGCAGTCTCGTGCCATCCATCATAGAGCAGCAGCGAGCTGTCCACACAGACCGTGATATTCTTTGCGCTGGGGAAGCGGTCGATCACATCGTCCGCCAGTAGCGACGTCGCAAAGCCGCCTGCGGAAAAGCCTGTTATGAGCAGCGTGTCCGGCTCTCCGACATACTGCTTTGCCGCTTCGATCAAAGCAGCATAATTGTTGTATCCGTTATGATAGACGGTTTTCTCTTTGCCGCCGTCAGTATAGTGGTATTCTCCGGTGCCGCAGTGAAAATCGCCTGTGGCATATGGCAGAACGAGAAAGGTCCAGTCCTTGAACGGGTTGTTCTCGCTGTCACTGCCGATCCCGCCGGAAGCGACAAAATCCTGAGCACCGGCCGTCGTGGCGTAGAATTCTTTTCCGCCCTCCGAGGTTTCGCCGGTGATGCTGACGCCGCCGCCGAAGAAGTACACCACCACCTTGTTTTCCGTGCCGAGTCGGATCAAGCCGTGCCATTCGCTCCCGTCGGAGGACTTGGCCCCCTCCGGGGTGATTCGATACCATTTGCCGACCTCCGGCTCTCCGGTGAGCTCCGGATGCTTCACGAGGACGGTTTTTTTGAGAATGATACCCACTGCGACGGCGGCGATGACCACAAGCACGAGGAATACGATCAGAACGATTTTCCAGCCCCGTCTTTTCGGTTTTGCAGAGTTCATATGTTTGTCCTTCTTTCTCATCCCATTGTTGCTGTGATGAATGCTTCCGAACGCTCCTTCAGCATGCGGGGAATGTAGAAAAAACCTCTCACGATCGCTCGCGAGAGGTTTTTCCCTTACCCCCAAAGGCTGGAGAACCAGCTGAGGATCTCATTGGCGTCGCTTTCGCCTGCCAGCTCCAGAATCCAGAGCACAAGATCAAAAGGACGGAAGCTTTTCCTTTGAGAATGCGATCTTACAGCGCCGCGTAGCGGTACAGGAACGTGACCGCCTGCGCGCGGGTGCAGGACTGCAGCGGGGCGAAGAGGACGGAGCTGACGCCGTTGGTGATGCCGTTCTTCACCGCCCAAGCCACGGGCGCGCCATAGTAGGCGCTGGCGCTCACGTCGCGGAAGCTCGTGCCGCCGAAGACGGACGATTTCGCGTCTGGGTTGAATTTCTGATCGTAGCGATAGAGGAACGTGACGATCTGCGCGCGGGTGCAGGTCTGGTCGGGGCTGAATTTGTCGGCGCTCGTGCCGGTGGTGATGCCGTTCTCGGCAGCCCAGGCGACGGCGTCGGCATACCAATCCTGCGTCAGATCGGTGAAGGCAGCGGCCTGCGTCGGCGCGGGCTTCTCTGCCATGCGCCAGAGGAACGTGACGATCTCGGCGCGGGTGCAGGTTTCATTCGGGCTGAACGTGGTCGGGCTCGTGCCCTCGGTCACGCCTTCCTGCACCGCCCAGTTGATGGCGGTCTTGAACTCCTCGGAGAGACCCGCGACGTCGTCGAACGCCGGCTGCACCGGCAGTGCCTTCAGGATCGTCTCCGCAATCAGGGCGTGGCTCGGCACGTCGGGATGGGAGTTGTCCACAAAGCTCAGATCCTTGTCCGGCAGCATGACATGGATCACATGGCCGTTGTAATTCGGCTGCATCTTCACAAACAGGTTCATCTCGCCGAAGACGAGCTTGAGAATGCCGCCGAGATTGCCGAAGCCGTCATAGTTCAGGGTGTAGGACGGAACGACCAGCGTGACATTCGGATTGATTTCAAAGATGCGCTTGACGATCTTGGGATAATTGATGCGGTAATTCACCTCGCACTTGAGCGCGAGATTGGCGATCTTGGCGGGATAGAGCGGATCCTTCATCGAGATCACAGCCATAAGCGCGGCGATCGCCTGCAGCGCGCTGGCTTCGTCGTTGGTGTCGACGTCGCCGGTGTCGCCGCCGGCATCGTTCAGTGCTTCCACCGCCTCGGCCTGCTCAGCCTCCGTCGCTTCTCCGAGCTCCACCTGAGGAGCATATTCCGCAGCCTGCTCAAATACCTCGGTGTCGTTTTCAGCGACCGCCTGCGCTGCGTCCGCAATGGCTTCTTCTTCGGTGATCGGCTCTCCCTGCGCTGCGGCCTGCTCCACCAGCAGCTTCACGAGGTCGACCATGATCGTGCCGAGGATCGGCACATAAATGTCGTTTGCGCCGATGGACATCGTGACCAGATTGGAATTGCGGATGGCCTCCGGATAAAGCTCGCTGCTCTGCACCTCCAGCAGGTTTTCATAGCTGAAGGAGCCGTTGGACATGCCGGCGGCAATGTCGACCAGTTCTTTGCTGTCGCCCTTGTAGTTCTTGTCCAGCACCATGAGGAGCTCTTCCGTGCGGAAGGCGCACTGCGCATAGTGATGGAAGGTTCCGTCTGCCTCTGATGCGCCGACCGCCTTGGCGATCAGGGAGGCATAGGTGCCCTCGACCTCGTGCAGGCGGGTGAAGTCCGTGGCGTGCCAGTGGCTGGCCAGATCGTCGCCCAGCTCCTCCAGCTTCTGCTGCTTGAGCGCGGCAAACGTCGCTTCGTACTCGGGCGTTCCCTCCACGAGGGCCTGATCTTCGCCAGCAAGACTGTTGAGCGTCGCGATCGCGTCGCGCACGTCCATGTCCACGGCGTCCTCGCCCCAGACAGCATACTGCATCTTCATTTCCTCCCAGCCGGGGAGGCCGTAGCCGGCGACGGCGCTGTCGCCGAGGGAGGTATAGGTTTCGTACTGCCAAACGTCCTCCGCGGTGGCGGCGAACGAGACCACGCCGCACAGACTGAACGCCATGGCGATCGTCAGCAGCACGGCAACGGTTTTTCTGAAACTGCTTTTCATAACAGCATTCTCCTTTTTTCGTTTTTCGCAGGTGCGTTCAATTTACCACGCGCGAAAAAATCTGTAAACGCGGCAGCCGGAAACTGGAACAAAGCCCTGCCTTTTGTACCAGCTTTTTGGTCGCTCTGCGCTTGACGTAAAAAAATACGGCATGGTACAATTGCGCCATCCGGTAAAGGAGGCTGCAGCATGATTCCTCCCAGAAACACAAATGAGGTCGTCATTGAGAGCATCACGCAGGCCATGGCGGCCATGATCGTCGTCCGTCCGTTTGAGGAGATCACCGTCACGGAGCTGGTGCGCCGCGCGGGCGTGAGCCGCAACTCCTTCTACCGCAATTTCCGCGACAAGGAAGACGTGCTGCGCCGCTACATCGAGGGTGAGACGGAGGAATGGATCGGCCGAAGCGGCTGGGTCCACGTCGTGGATCCGGAGGAGAACAGGCTCCGGATGGAGCATCTGCTGCTCCACATGTATGAATACCGCGATTTCGTTGCAGGCCTGATGCGGGACGGAAAGATGCACCTGATGGCGGCGGAGTTTGCGCGCGCGACGAAGCAGAACATCGGGCGGTATTACGATCCGTGGCGGCTCGCGTTCCTGATCGGCGGCGTCTATCAGCTCTACGTCCACTGGGTGGAGACGGACTATGCGCTGCCGCCGAAGGAGGTCGCGGCGCTGTTTGACACATTCGAGATCTGAGATCGCAGGAGAGGCAGAGAGGACATGAAAAAAGTGCTGATGATTTTGGGCATCCTTTTGGGGATCATCGTGCTGCTGGCCGCAGCATTTCTGATCTATAACGCGGTCAAAACGCATAAAACGCTGAACGATCCGCGTCTGCCGGACGACTACTACGCCTTGATTCAAACCGGCGGAGCGCTGGAGGCGAAGTATGTCGGCAGGGGCAGCTATGACGTAGAAAGCATCGTCGTTCCGTCGGATCACAAGTCCATCAAAAACATCCGCATCTTCTACCCTGCCGAGCTGAAAGGCACGGAGCGCAAATATCCCCTGGTCATGGTAGTCAACGGCAGCCAGAGCCCGGCCAAGACCTATCTGCCCTACTTCGAGCGTCTGGCCTCCTGGGGCTTCATCGTCGTCGGAACCGACGATCCGCAGCCCGGCACGGGCGAAACCGCCTCCGAGGCGCTGGACTATGTATTGAATGAGAGCGAGATCCGGGATCATATCGACACGGCGAACATGGGCGCCGCAGGCTACTCGCAGGGCGGCGCAGGGGCGATCAACGCCGTCACGAAGTTTGAAAACAGCCGTCTGTACAAAACGCTTTTCACCGGCAGCGCCGCCTATCCCCTTCTTGCCAAAAGCATGGGCTGGGAATACGACGTCGCCGACATCGCGGTCAGTTATTTCATGACCGCCGCCACCGGCGCCTCAGATGACACCGGCGCCGCGGACGCAAACGCCGAATTCGGCGGCGTCTGCCCGCTGCAGGCGCTGGAGGAGATCTATAATACGCTGCCCGACAGTCTCGCCAAGGTGCGCGCGCGTTGTGTCGGCGCGGAGCATGAGGAGATGCAGCTGCGCACGGACGGCTATATGACCGCATGGATGCTATGGCAGCTGCAGGGAGACGAGGAAGCGGCAAAGGTCTTTGTCGGAGACGACGCAGAGCTGCTCACAAATGCCGGCTGGCAGGACATTGAAAAGAACCAATAAACAAGAATGCGAATAAGCGACGTAAGATTCTATCAATCTTACGTCGCTTATTGGTGGGGATGGTGGATTCGAAGCGCCGCCGACGCTTCGCGCGCGATTGGATGAGGGTGGTTCGTAATCCACCCATGGACAAGTTTGACAGCAGGTGATGGCAGAAACAGATTTAGATCCACTCCGTTTTGGGAAAGTGCAAAAAGGTCTTCAAAGGACAAATCGGCATGCCGCGTTTCTACCGGGAGATAAAGCACCTCGATGGATGACAGACTCTGCCTCAACATATACTCCTTTCTGCTCGTTAGGTCAAAGCTGCCCGGCGTCAAAGGAAAGAGAAAAACGGCGCCGTTTGGGCGCGCATCCGGGCAAATGGACACATTGGCATAATTCGCAGTCATCTCTTCGACACAGCGCAGCCTTTCTTCTCTCGAAAAAACGTCTGCCCCGGAGTCGATGACAAGCAGCTCCAGATGCGGGAACAGCCTGCTTGCTCTGTCGATCAGGCTTTGATGACTCAGTGTCGGCGGTTCAAAGCGATCCGCATAAATAAAACGCTTCATAGGCTGCTCCTGAAAGAAGGCCGACTGCCAGATGGCAGCCGGCCAAAGTATGGGAAGGGGGGATGAATGAAAGATCAAATCAGATTCTTGGATTTCAGATCAGCAATCTTTTCCTCGTCGTAGCCGAGGATGGTTTTAAGGATGGTTTCAGTATCCTGGCCCATGGAGGGAGCGCCGCGCCAGATCTTGCCCGGCGTCTCGCTCATCTTCGGGGCGATGCCGAAGGCCTCGATCTCCGCGCCGGTGGTCTGGTCCTCATACTTGACCCAGTCGCCGCGGGAGCGGAAGTGCTCGTTCTCATAGGCAGATTTGGCGGTGTTGACCGTGGCGCAGGGGACGCGGGCACCTTCCATGATGCTCTCGATCTCCAGTGCGTCGTGGGAGGCGCACCACTCGATGACCTTGCGGTTCAGCTCCTGACCCTTTTCGGAAGCCACCGCAGCGGGGCCGGAGGAGCAGTCCTTGTAGTTGAAGTACTCGATATCCAGTCCCATGGCGGGGATGCAGCGCTTGTAGACGCCGGGGCCGAACGCACCCAGGGCCACAAGGAAGCCGTCCTTGGATTTGAAGAGGTTGTAGGGCTGGAAGGCGGGGTTGAAGTTGCCGGAGCGCTCAGAGACCTTTCCGGCCATCGTGTAGGTGGTGTAGGTGCCGCACATGTACTGTGCCATGGCCTCGAACTGCGCCACGTCCACGACCTGGCCCTGGCCGGTCTTCTGGGCGTGGGTGTAGCCGGCCAGCGCGGCGAAGAGCGTCGCAAAGGCAGAGACGTAGTCGTTGGTGTAGGGCTTGGCAATGGCGGGATCGCGGTCAGCGTCGCCCTGCAGGTACAGCCAGCCGGAGAAGGCCTGACCGATCATATCGTAAGACGCGCGGTTGCAGACGGAGGGGATGCCGCCGAACTCCTTGTGACCCATTCCGGAAACATGCACGATGACCAGCTTCGGATTCACCTTGAGCAGCTCCTCGTCATAGATGCCGAGCTTCTCCAGCCAAACCATGTTCTCCATGAAGATGTCCGCTTCCTTGATGAGTCCGTAGAAGATCTCCTTCACTTCCTCGTGCTTCAGATTCAGCTCCAGACTCATGGCCAGCTTGTTGCGCGCATCCTGCGCCCAGGCGGTGGAGACCTTGGTGCCGTTCACTTCCGCAAAGGGTGCCAGCATACGAAGGGTATCGCCAACGCCGGGACGCTCGATCTGGATGACCTCGGCGCCGAAATCGGCCAGCATCGTAGCGGCAAAGGGCATCGCCACCAGAGAACCGGAGCAGACAACACGCATACCGGCAAAGGGGCCAAACTCAGGGATGATGAATTTACGTTCGCTCATAATGATTCTCCTTTACAAGATAAGTTGAGATGGTTCAGGCTTTTCTGCGCTTGATCTCTTCCACCAGGGCGGGGATCACGGTTTTGTAGTCCGCCACAGCGCCGTAGTGGGAAATGTCGAAGATCGGAGCGCCCTTCGTGTGGTTGATGGAAATAACGCAGCCGGCGTTCTGCATGCCGACCTGATACTGTACAGAGCCGGAGATCGCAACATTGAAAATGTACCTGGGCTTGATGGTGGCACCGCTCTGACCGATCTGCTTTTCGTGGGCCAGCCAGCCGTTGTCCACCAGCGGACGAGAGGCGGCAAGCTTGCCGTCCAGCAGCGCCGCCAGCTCTTTGAGCGGCTCCAGATCGGCTTCCTCCTTGATGCCGCGGCCGCCCGCCACAATCACCTGGGCGCCCTCAATGGAATCGCCGGTATCCTGCTTGGGCGCCGTTGCCAGCACCTCATAGTCAGCGTCCGCGTCCACCGAAACCGTCTCGATGATCAGCTCACCGTCCGCGCCCTCGCGGGGCTGGATCGGCTCGAACATCATGGGCCGCACCGTCGCCATCTGGGGACGGGCCTCCAGAATCACGATATGTGCCAGAATGCTGCCGCCATAGGCAGGCGTCGTCTGATAGAACACCTCATCCTGATCAAAGCCCAGGTCGATCGCGTCGGCGGTGAGGCCGGTTTTCAGCGACACCATGACGCGGGGCGCAAGATCGCGGCCCAGTGAGGTCGCTCCGTAGAGCAGGATGGAGGGCTTGTACTTCTCGCTGAGCTGTGTCAGCGCCTGCTGATAGGGTCGGGCGCTGTACTGCGCCAGATTGGGGTCGTCAGCCAGAATCACACTGTCTGCGCCATAAGCAAAGAGTGCAGGAGCCAGATCTTTCACGCCGCTGCCAAGCAGGACCGCCGTGACGTTCTCGCCTGTGTGTGCCTTCAGCTCCAGTGCCTTCGCCAGGATCTCAAAAACGGTGGGATTCAGCTTGCCGTTCTGCTGCTCGGCAAACACCCATATTCCCTTGTAGTCTTCTTTCGCCATAACAGATGTTCGCCTCCTTAAATCAAGTGCTCGTCATGGAGCATGTCCGCCATCTGGGACGCGATCTCCTCGGCGGAGCCGGAGAAGTATTTTGTGTTCGCGTTGCGCTTGGGCGGCTCAAGGACCTCCTTGGTGGAGGAGGGAGAGCCGGGAATGCCGGTCTGCGCCGTGTCCGCCTCGAGATCTGCCGCGTTCCACACGAAGCGGGGCTTCTTCAGTGCCTTCATGATGTTGATGGGTTTGGCATAGCGCGGTGTGTTGATCTCTCCGGTGACCGTGACCAGCGCGGGAAGCTTTGCGCGCACCTTCTGCGTGCAGTCCTCCAGCACGCGGTCGCAGATGACGTAGCCATCCTGCACGTCAATCGACGAGGCAAGGGTAATCTGCGGAATGCCCAACTGCGCCGCGGTGGCGGGTCCGGTCTGGGCGGTATCTCCGTCCACGGCATGGCGCCCGAAGAGCAGCAAATCGTAATCGCCGATCTTCTTTGCGGCCATGGCGAGCGTATAGGAGGTCGCCAGCGTATCCGCGCCGCCGAAGGCCCGGTCGGAGAGCAGATAGGCCTCGTCGCAGCCCAGGGCCAGCGCCTTCTTCAGCACATCCTCCGCCTGGGGAGGTCCCATACTGACGGCACAGACGGTGGCGCCGTAACGCTCTTTGAGCTGGATCGCAGCCTCGACTGCGTTTGCGTCAAGAGGGTTGAGCTTGCTGCTCACGCCCTCACGCATGATATTGCCGGTCTTCGGATCGAGCTTTACATCATCGGTATCCGGAACCTGCTTGACAAATACCAAAATTTTCATTGGCGTGTCTTTCTCCTTCTATAGTGGATTGCCTGCGGGTCTGCCGGGAGCGCTGTCTCTCGGCAGGCCCTCGCTGCTTCAGCGGCCGATGACCGCGCCGGAGATGACCATGCGGAGGATCTCGCTGGTTCCCTCGCCGATCTCCAGGAGCTTCGCATCGCGGTAGAAGCGCTCTACATCAAACTCGCGGCTGTAGCCGTTGCCGCCGTGGATCTGGATGCAGTCATCCGTGACCTCACAGGCCCAGCGGGACGCGAGAAGCTTCAGCTCGGCGGCCTCCACGGAGATGCGCTTGCCCTCGTCCTTCATCTGGCAGGTATCCCAGATCATCAGATCGGTGGCGCGGATCTTGGCAGCCATGTCGGCAAACTTGAAGCCGACCGCCTGATATTTGTAGATCGGCTTGCCGAAGGTAGTGCGTTCCTTGGCATACTTTACGGCCTTCTCCATGGCGTGCTGCATCAGGCCAGAAGCAATGGCGCCGATGGAGACGCGCGCGCCGTCCAGCGCCTGCATGGCAATCATGAAGCCGCGTCCCTCGGGGCCGACACGATTCTCGGCAGGAATGTGAATGTTGTCGAAGCTGAGCTCGCAGGTGCCGGTACCGCGCATACCCATCTTCTTTTCAAACTTACCAATGGTCAGGCCTTCGGCCTCCTTCGGCACGATGAATACGGTGATGCCCTTGTTTCCGGCTTCGGGGTCCGTCTTGGCCATAATCAGATAGTAGTCCGCAATGCCGGAGTTCGTGATCCATGCCTTGCCGCCGTTGAGGATATAGCTGCCGTCAGCCTGCTTCTCTGCGACGGACTTGATGGCACCGGCGTCAGAGCCCGCGTTGGATTCTGTCAGACCGAAAGCGAAGATCTTGCCCTCTGCGACCTGCGGCAAATACTTGGCCTTCTGCTCGTCCGTGCCGTGATACAGGATCATATCAGCGGCCAGCCAATGTGCGTCCAGGAACAGAGCGATTGAGGCACTGCCCTTGGCGATCTCGTTGATAACGATCTCACTGGTAATGGTGTCTCCGCCGCCGCCGCCGTACTGCTCGGGGAGATGGATGGCCATAAGACCGGCATCCACCAGTTTGGGGATCAGATCCCAGTCAAAACCGTTTTCGTCCATCGCGCGGTCACGGGGCTCCACCTCGTTGGCGGTGAACTCGCGCACCATATCACGGATCATCAGTTGCTCTTCGGTGAACTTGAACATTTTCATTACCTCCTAATTTATTTGATACAGTTAAAAATAATTCTTGCATTTTTCTAATAATCTGTTATAATACAGATCAAAGAAAGATTTCTGTTTTGTGGCTTCTTTCGTCTGAATCTGGTTAAATTATAAACAAGGCAGATACAGGAGTCAACAGTTTTTGCCTTGTTCTTGTCATTTTCATCACAACTGACAGTTTTCTGTTGATGTTTTCTTTCGTAGAAACGATTTTTATAATACACGCATCTTGATGTTTCCAGAATTAATATAACAATTTGATCTCTGTATCATTTTTTGAGAGAGGTGTATGTCTTATTTCTATTAAAAGTGATCTTGTCATTTCCTTCATTGAGCAGCTCCCTGAGGGGGCGAAAGTCTCTGTGCGGGAGCTGTCCGCACAGCTCAATGTCAGCGAAGGCACTGCCTATAAAGCGGTAAAGGAGGCAGAGCAGCGCGGGTTGGTGCTTGTCAAGCCTAAAGCAGGTACGGTCCGCGTCAAAAGTGAACGGTCTGTTCTGGATCAAATGATTCCCGCCGCAGATCTCTGCAGCCTTCTCGGCCTGACGGTTCATGCCGGAAAGGAGCATCTGCGCCACGGCATCCGCAAGCTGGTCATCTGCAACGGCTCCGTGCAGGATCTGCTCCGTCAGCTGGGCGGAACCCCGGCCGAAGCATGTCTGTGCCTTTGTGGAGATCGTCCGGATATTCAGGACGCTGTTCTTTCCACCGGCGGACATCTGCTCCTGACCGATGGGGCACGGCCCACCTGGACCCAGATCAGTCAGGCAGAGCGCAGCGAGCTCATCATTTTATCCTCGGCACAGAGCGCCTATTCTCTGGTGCGAGCCTTTGACGCGGAGTTTGCAGAGCACACCGACTATTCCGACAGCGATCAGGTTTCCAGCTGGATGCAGACGCCGGATTATCTTTATTACAATGATATTGTCGCAGACTGGCAGCAGTTTTACGCGGAAGGAAGCTTTATCAAGCAGTATCCGCTTGTGGATGACAATTTAGAGCTGTATGGCGGTCTGGATCTCTGGCGCGCGTCTGCCGCAGTTCCCTCTCAAAAGCTTCGATCTGCCGCAGCAGATGAAATGCAGATCCCGACGGTCTCCCTGACGGATGATCTGAAGGCAGTGGCCAAGAGATTCGTCGTCAATGGGGAAACGCTGGCGGCAGTCATGGACGGCAAACGCATGGTGGGTACCATTACGCCGAATGATCTGCTGCGGTACTACATGATCACAGAGCCGAATTCCTATGAATCGGCAGCGGAGTCTTTCCTGGAAAAGGATAACACGGTGTCTGATGAAAATACTGTCATTTATCGGATCCGAATCCCGGAGTCCGAAATGAAAAACATCGCGCACATCGAAATGGACATCCTGCTTTGTGCCGCCGACAATCATCTGCGGCAGATTGGAAAGACCGCGTTCAAGCTGGACAGCGGCACCTTTTTCGCCACAAAAAAAATACGCTCCTCAGAGAGCCTTCTGCTGATCAGCAAGCTGCAGCAGACAGCCGGGAGCACTTATGTGATCGAAACCGAGATCAACGATGACACCACTTCATATGCAAAAGCCGTTCTGGTCGCTTCCGTGCCGGACGGGAAGGAGGAATGAGCATGTCGCAGGAATCAACCCGGCTGGGGCAGCTTCGCAGAGAGCTGCGCGCCTTTGTGGATCAGGAGATCCTTCCCCATGGAGCGGCCTTTGAACAGAGCCGCACCTTTCCCTTTGCACTGTATGCGCGGCTGGGAGAGTTAGGCTATCTGGATATGAGCTATTACCATCAGCGCACAGACGCAAAATACAACTGCGCCGAAAGCATGGTGATTCTGGAGGAGATCGCCCGCGGACTTCCGTCCATGGCGCTCAGTCTCAGCCCCCACGTGCAGTGCATGAACCTGATTGCGCTCCACGGTACCCGAAGCCTGCGCGAGCGGGTCGTGCCGGGATGTCTGAGCGGGCAGCAGCTTTTGGCCTTTGCGATATCGGAGGCGTCGGGCGGGTCTGACGCCCTCGGGATCGACACAATCGCCGCGCCGGACGGAGACGGCTGGACGCTGAACGGCGAAAAGCACTGGATCACAAACGCAGATGCCGCGACCGGATATGTGATCGCCGCGAAAAGTGCCACGGATCGACGCAGCAGAAGCGTCAGCCTGTTCTACGTGGACGCCGCTTCCGAGGGGCTGGATGCCTCCGAGCGGGCGGATCTGATCGGGATGAACAATTCTCCCACCGGTGTGATCCGGCTGAAGGACTGTCATGTATCCAGAGACTGTCTGATCGGCGTGGAAAACGACGCCTACGGCTACATTAAGGTGCTGCTGAACGAGGGCAGATTGGACATGGCGGCGCTCAGCGTCGGAATTGCGCAGGGCGCGATGGAGTGCGCTATCCGTCATAGCAGCCGTACCGGGCGATATGGACGAAATTTGGCCTCTTACCAAGGCATTTCCTTCCCTGTTGCCAGAATGTACGAAAAGATTTTTGCCGCCAGAAGCACCCTAACCCGCGTGGCGGAAATGTTTGATGCACAGGAGCGCGTCTCCATGGAGGTTGCCGCTTTGAAGCTCTTCGCCTCGGAGATGTGCTGTGAAGTATGCAGGGACGCCGTCCATATCCACGGTGCCAAAGGCCTGCGGCAATACAGCGATATTGATCGCTATTTCCGCGATGCGCAGATGCTTACCATCGGCGAAGGCAGCTCGGAGGTATGCCAAATCATCATTTCCGGAAAGCTCTACCACTCCGAGCCCGGAAGCTATTGACTTTCGTTTTAAGCTCAACGCAAAAATATACCATGCCTGTCTTTCTGCAATCTGTCCTCAGCTCAATGCGGCAATAGTGGATCCATTTGGCCATATGCATTGAAAATTGGAGCTGCATTGCTGCAGCTACTGTTGATTAGGTGGTTAGCTCGGTCCAGACAATTTCTTCGGCTCTGGATCGGGTGCTGTACACACAGCTGCTCTTCTCCGGAAAGCTTGCCGCACACCTCGAAGAAATCAACCGTCACGCAGAGACAATGATGGATCAGCTTATGACGCAGATGGCCGCGCAGGAAGGCATCACAGAGCAGCTGAAAGAATGCGGCTCCACTTTATTTCACGATACTGCGCATTATCGATGTTTTTCTCTTTGATCTACGGCTGGATCTTCCGATATAACATAGCACACCTCTGCACTTTTCAACAAAACCAAATCGCAGGAATCCACACATTTCAATATTATTGCTTCTGTGAAAATCACACTTTTCAATATATATTATGGGGCAACGAGACAGTTAAATACAAGGATTGCGAGAATCATCGCCACATAAAAATAAATTAGTGGTTTTTTCGGGCGTTTTACTTCCTGCATACAG
>ONEB01000034.1 GCA_900316745.1 uncultured Eubacteriales bacterium
GTGGACGGCAAAACTGTCAAGGGGCCGGAGCTGGAGACGCTGGGACTTCTGGGCGGCAACATCGAAAACCCCGATCTGGAGAAAATCTGCCGCTGGAACTATGAGCTGGACGAGCTGGGGATGGACACCATTTCCACCGCCGGGACCCTGGCCTGGGCCATGGAGGCCAACGAAAAGGGCCTTTGGAAAAATGGGCTTGCGTTTGGAAAAACCGACAATCTGTCTCAGGTTTTTGACGACATCGCCCACCGGCGCGGCATCGGCGATGAGCTTGCCGAGGGCAGCAAGCGCCTGAGCGAGAAATACGGCGGCAGGGACTTTGCCATTCAGTCCAAGGGCATGGAGCTGGCCGCTTATGAGCCGCGGCGCGCCGTAGGCCAGGGGCTGGGCTATGCGGTGGCCAACCGCGGCGGCTGCCACTTGAACGGCGGCTATCTCGTGGTGCTGGAGGGGCTTGGCTTGGACGTCAACGGCCAGACGCCCCGGGGCAAAGCAGATTTGTGCATGGTCATGCAGGATCTGATGGAAGCCATCTCCATGGGCGGGCAGTGCCTCTTCACATCTTACGCTGTCTTCCCGGCGTTTTTGCTGAACAACCCCAACGGAGCTCTGACAAAGACCGTCAACTCCGTGATCCCGTTCCTGGGTCCCGCGGTACGGGTTTTGAATAAGCTGCCGGAGATCGCCTGCTTCAATCTTCCCCTGCTCCCCTATCCTTCCGAGCTTTCCTATACCACGGGCATGAAGATGAACATCGGGAAATTCATCCGCTGCGGCGAGCGCAGCTATAACGTGGAGCGCGCGGTGAACGCCCGCTTCGGCGTCAGCGCGGAAAACGACACGCTGCCCAAACGGCTGACGGACGTGCCGCAGGATCCCAAAAGGCCTGACACCAGAGTGCCGCTGGAGCAGATGAAAAAGACCTATTATCGGGCCCGGGGCTGGGAGAAAAACGGTCTGCCCTCCGAAAAGAAGCTGAGAAGGCTGGGGATCCGCTGATGGTGACGGTCAAGCTGTTCGGAGCGCTGCGCCTGGAGCTGCATCTGGAGGCCGGGAGCGTCAGGGAGCTGATCCCGCTCGTCTGCCGGGAGATCCGGCGGCAAAGGCCGGACTGTACCGTGAGCGAAAAAGACTTCCGCGCCTGTCTGGTAGCCGTCAACGGCGTCAGGGCAAGCGTGCGGACCAGGCTCCTGGACGGAGACGTGGTGTATTTTTTCCCGGCTGTGGCAGGAGGCTGAGATGACGGTTCAGGAAAACTGGGCGCTGTCCACGGCGCGGATCAAGGAATACCTGCAGGGGCTTAACGAGGCGCGGCAGATCTCGGCGTCGCGGTATCAGATCGGCGGCTGCGAAATCTGTCTTCAGCCGCAGGAGGAGAGCAGAGTCGGCAGCTATGCCTTTCCCCGCACGCTTGTGACCTTCTCCGGCGAGGAGGAAGCAGTCGCACGCTTCCACCGGCAATTCATGATCCGTTTTCTCACCCTGGGCGGATAAAACACCGCGGCGGTCCGCAATATGCGGGCCGTCGCGGTGTTTTTTTGCTTTATCGCCTTGGGGATCAGTCCTCCACGCCGACCATGACGTTGCTGGCCTTGATGACCGCATAGGCCGTGCCGCCGACCTTGAGGCCGAGTTCGCGGATCGAGGACATGGTGATGACCGCGCTGATGATATTGCCGCCGCCGAGATCGATCTTGACGATGCCGTTGACGGCGCCGTCCTGGATCTCCACGATCGTACCCTTGAGCTGATTTCTCGCACTGAGCTTCATATACGGATTTCTCCTTTCGGAAAAGATTGTGCGAAACAAACCGAAAAGATATGAAATCATTTCAAGAGCTGTCCTGCAACAAGGCTCCCGACCTTCGTGCCTTCCGCGGCTGCGGAGTCGGCCAGGTCATGCACCCTGCTGCAGTTTCCTGCCAGGGAGAGCCAGGGCTTCCCTTCCAGTCCGCGGATCAGCTCCCGCTCCGGGACGAGACCGACGGCGGTGATGAGCGTGTCACAGCATAGAAGCTCCCGTTCGCCGCTTTCAAGATTCTCGACTGTCACACCCGTGATGCGGGGCATGCCGTGGATCTCCCGGATCGTCCGGCGATAGAAGATCGGGATGTGATACGCCTCGATGCAGCGGTGGTAGTTTCTGGCGATGCCGCCGTAGCTTTCACCCTGCTCCAGCACGGCGAGAACCTGCTTTCCCTCCAGGGTGAAGCGCCTTGCCATGATCATCCCCAGATCGCCGCTGCCCAGGATCACGATGCGATCGCCCAACTGCCAATGATGGAGATTGATCATTTCCTGCGCCTGCCCGGCCGTAAACACACCGGCCGGGCGCGTCCCCGCAAGGGCGAGGGAGCCGACTGTACGCTCCCGGCTTCCCGTCGCCAGGATCAGCCTTTCAAAACGGATCTCCTCTATGCCGCCGCTGCCGGACAGGACAGCGGTTTTTTCTTTCGTCACGGCCAGCACTTCCCGTCCCGGCAGAAAGCGCACGCCTGTCTGCGCGAGACGCTCCGCTAGCCTCGCCGCATAGGCGGGGCCGGTCAGCTCGCTCCCATAGGCAGCCAGGCCGAAGCCCTCGTGGAGGCATTGCGGGAGAACGCCGCCCGGGTACGGCAGGCGGTCGGTCAGTATGATATCCCGGCAGCCGGCGTCCCACGCGGCCGAGGCGGCGGAGATCCCTGCGGCCCCCGCGCCGATGATCAGAAGCTCAGTTTTTTCCATGGCCGCCCTCCAGGATCTCCGAGCCCGGGCCGTCCTTCCGGACCGCGGTAACGGGAACGCCCAGCTCCTCCGCCAGAAGCTCCATGACGGTGCGCTCACAGCGGCTGCCCTGGCAGCGTCCCATGCCGGCGCCGACGCGGCGCTTGACTCCATCCACGCTGACGGCCCCGCGCCGGATCGTCTCGCGGATTTCCGCCTTTGTGACCTCTTCGCAGTGACAGACGATCTCGCCATATTCGGGGTTTTCCCGTACCAGCGCCGCCCGCTGGGAAAGGGGCAGCTCCCGGGCCCTGCGGATACCCGGACGGCAGGGGTCGAAGGCCGGGTTTTCCTCCGCGCCCAGCTCCGCAGCGAGCTTATCCGCCAGATAGCGTCCAAGCTCGTCGGCGCAGGTCAGCCCCGGCGTCTTGATCCCGATCAGGCTCCAGAAGGCGAGGCCGGGGTGCTCGATCACAAAGCTGCCGATGCTGCTGCCGTCTGGGCGCTGGGGGTTCGGACGCACGGCGGCAAAGGAGCGGATGGTGTCGTTGAGGTCGAGACCGGGCAGAACCTGCCCGGCGCGTTCCCGGACAAAGGAAAGCCCCGCCGCGCTCACGGCAAAATCCGTCTCGTTCTCCCGCTCCGAGGGGCCCAGCAGCAGGCTCCCCTCCAAGGCTCCCCTCCACGGTGGGCACGGCATTGAAACCCTTGCCGCCATCTTCCGGCTCATACTGGATGATGTGACTTGGCTTGTTCCCCGCCGCCCTGTCCAGAATCAGATAATCCGCCGCGTTCGGGGCGATGTGTACCGGGGAGGGAAACAGGAGTTCCTGCACTCTGTCTGCCTGCAAACCGGCGCAGTTGACGACCGCGCGGCAGGAACAGTCCCCCCGATCGGTCTCGATCTGATAGCCCTGCTCTGTCCGGCGGATACCCAACACACGGGTGCTGAGAAAAAGCGCCGCGCCGTTCGCCGCTGCGTTTTCACAGGCGGCGATGCCCAGCTCCCAGGGGTTGACCGTTCCGGCTGTGGGCGCGTACAGGGCGGAGCTAATGCTCTCGGCGAGCGAGGGCTCCATCCGCTGCGCATCTTCGCCGGAAAGCAGGCGCAGTCCGGGCACGCCCAGGAGCAGCCCGTTTTCGTATTTCTTCCGCAAGACCGCGTCGGCCTTTTCTCCGAAGCTCACCATCAGCGAGCCGCAGCGGGAAAAGGACACGTCCAATTCCCGGCAGAGCGCGTCGAAACGGGCGTTGGCCCGTACGCACAGCTCCGCCTTCAGCGTGCCGGGCTTGTGGTCATAGCCCGGATAGATGATAGCCGTGTTGGCGCGGGAGATGCCTGTGCAGACATCCTCCCGCGCCTCCAAAAGCGCGATATGCAGTTTCCGGCGGCAGAGGTTCCGCGCCGCAAAGCAGCCCAGAAGGCCGCCGCCGATGACGGCCACATCATAACTCTTCATCAGAACACATCGATGATCTCGCCCGGCCGATCCAGCGTGTAGCCGCCCATGGCCTCGATACGCTCCCGGAACGCATCGCTCTTGAGAGTTTTTATCAGCTGTTTGACAAGCCCTGTGTTCCACACACTTTCCGGGATCAGAAGATCGTATTCCTCCACGCAGATCGGCAGGAAGTCCAGATCGTAGAGCCTGGCCGCGGAGTAGATGCCCATGCCCGCATCCGCGCTTCCGCCGGCGATCTGGACGGCCACGGCGTTGTGGGTCACTTCCTCGCGCTCATAGCCGTATACGCGATCGGGGTCAACGCCCTCCTTCTGACACAGATAATCCGTCAGGATGCGGGTGCCGGAGCCCTTCTGCCGGTTTGCATAACGCACGCCGTCTTTGGCGATGTCGGCAAAACCTTCGATCCCCAGGGGATTGCCCTTCTGCAGCATGAGCCCCTGCTGACGCCCCACGCAGCGCACCAGATAAACGCCGCCGTGGGGGAAATACTTTTTGATATATTTGCGGTTATACTCGCCGGTTTCCGTGTCCAGCAGGTGGATACCCGCCGCATGCGCTTCGCCCCGGCGGATGGCCATAATGCCGCCCATGGAACCCACGTGGGTGGAGGAAAGAAAGATGCTGTGATCCTCCCGGTGGATCAGATCCGTCAGCTCATCCAGCAGCGGATCATGACTGCCGATGACGACCAGCGTGTTCTTCAATTGTCCCTTGTCCTTGAGCAGGCGAACGCGGACCTCTTCGCCCGCTGCATAGCCCTCCCTGCCCTGGGGGATCTCCAGCATGCCGTCCGCTTTCATAAAGGAGGATACCACGCCGCTGCCGCGGGGCAGCGGGGAGGCCATCAGGGAATTGCCCACATAGCCCATGCGAAGCCGCACAAACTCCTGATACTTGAGACCCGAGACCACCTGCCGTGTGAGCTTTGCGCGCGTACGGCTGCCCCTGTCGTTTTCTCTGCCGTACCAGGCGTCGATCAGCGGCTGCAGGAATTCCTCGATCACAATGATGCCGGACACCGGATAGCCCGGGACGCCCAGAATGGGCGTGGGACCGCGGAGTCCCAGGATCGCGGGCTTGCCCGGCTTGATGGCGACGCCGTGAACCAGCACCTCGCCGATCTCCCGCACGGCGGCTGTGGAATAGTCGTCCCGTCCGGCGGAGGAACCGGCGTTGAGGATCACCATGTCGCACTCGTCAGCCGCTTTCGCGACCATATCCCGAATGGCGTCGAAGCGATCCGGCACGATGGGATAGGTTTTGGGCTCCGCGCCCCAGTCTTTCAGCATGGCGGAGAAGATGGAGGAGTTGAATTCCAGAATGTCCCCAGGCTTCGGGTCGGCGCAGGGCGGGACGATCTCATCCCCCGTGGGGATGATACCCACTACCGGGCGGCGAATGACCTCGAGCTCCAGCACCCCACCCGCGATCATGGCGCCGATGGCGGCGGGAGTGATCTCCATGAAGCTGGGCAGGATCATCTCCCCGGCACAGATATCCTCACCTATTTGCCGGATATGCTGCCAGGGCGCGGCAGCGGCGTGGATCGTGATGCTGCCGTCGTCGTTCTTGACGATATCCTCCACCATGATGACCGCGTCGCAGTCTTCGGGGATCGGATCGCCGGTGTCCACCACGGTGAATTGATCCGGCCGGAGCGTCACGGGCGTGGTCTCGGTAGCGCCGAAGCTGTCCTTCGCCCGCAGCGCTACGCCGTCCATGGCGCTGGCGGCATAGTGCGGCGCGTTGATCCTGGCATAGACCGCCCGGGACGTGACGCGCCCGTAGGATTTCTGCACCGGAACGGTTTCCAGATGTGTGCCGAAGCCGTTCTCCCGCAGCTTCCGGAGGTAATCCTTCTTCGCCTGTTCCAGGGGAATGTTTGTCAGATATTCAAAGCCCATAGTCGGCACCTCACTCTTTATAAACTTGGATCTCCGCACCTTTGGGGAGCCCTTCGCTGTCCCGCGGGATGA
>ONEB01000017.1 GCA_900316745.1 uncultured Eubacteriales bacterium
GTTGATAGGCCGAAGGTGTAAGCGTGGTGACATGTTTAGCTGATCGGTACTAATAACCCGAGGGCTTGACCTACAAGAATTTGCAGGCAGCCTTGCAAATGATTCTTCTCTGTTCAGTTTTGAAGGTGCAGACAGCACATGGTGTGGCCCGTTGGTCAAGTGGTTAAGACGGGGGCCTCTCACGCCCCAAACGGGAGTTCGACTCTCCCACGGGTCACCATTTTTCGAGCACCATTAGCTCAGCTGGTAGAGCACCTGACTCTTAATCAGGGTGTCCAGGGTTCGAGTCCCTGATGGTGTACCACCCATCGGATGTGTGTGGTACGCATCCGATGGGAATAAAAAGTGCTTGACATGTGCATAATTTTATAGTAGTATCTGGCTTAGCCATTTACTTCAAGTTGGTGTTTTTAACGGTGAGGGTCCACCCGTTCCCATTCCGAACACGGAAGTTAAGCTCACCAGTGCCGACAATACTTGTCTGGAGACGGACCGGGAGCCTCCTTAGCTCAACAGGTAGAGCATGCGGCTGTTAACCGCAGGGTCGTAGGTTCGAATCCTACAGGGGGCGCCAAGACGATGCCGCCACTTTTTTTGGTGGCGGCATTGATTCTTTTATGGGCCTTTAGCTCAGTCGGTCAGAGCAGCCGGCTCATAACCGGTCGGTCCCGGGTTCGAGTCCCTGAAGGCCCACCAGTTAAAATGCATTTCATATAGGGGAATAGCTCAGTTGGTAGAGCGACGGTCTCCAAAACCGTAGGCCGAGGGTTCGAAGCCTTCTTCCCCTGCCAAGGAAAAGTCCTGTAACTGTAATGGTTACAGGGCTTTTTCGCGTCTTGAAACAGGCGTTTCTGCTTTTTTTCAGTGAACTGCGGATGAGCAGATTTTGTCACTCCGGAATGGCTTTCGCCTTTTAGATTTCTGGAACTATTTAGTAATTACAACGTCTAAACATTCATCGTATGTCATTTGGAGGTTTCAACATGAAAAAACTGGTTTCCTTGCTGCTGGCGCTGTGCCTGGTCTTTGCGCTCGGCGTCTCTGGCTTTGCGGCGAGCTTTCCCGCAAACGGTTTTTCCGACGTTTCCCGCTCCGCTTGGTATGCAGAGGCGGTTGATTTTGTTAATGCCAGCGGGCTGATGAACGGCGTCGGCAACAATCGGTTTGATCCCACCGGCACCGTCACGCGCGCCATGGTCATAACGGTGCTCTATCGTCTGGCAGGCCAGCAGGATGTGAACGGCCAAAGCAATCCCTTCCGCGACGTGCCGAACGACCCCGGCTGCTGGTATCGCGACGCGGCGATCTGGGCTGTAAAGAACGGCGTGACTGACGGCGACGGCAGCGCAAACGTGTTTTCCCCGAATAAGGCCATCACCCGTGAGCAGATGGCCACGATGATCGTTCGCTTCCTGCTGAACCAGGCAGAGCCGGACGACGCCTCCGCGCAGATGATCCAGCGGCTGGACGCAAAAACGTCCTCGGCGCTGCTCCAAAACGAGTTCCGGGATTCGACCTCCATCAGCTCCTGGGCTACCACGAGCGTGCTGATCTGTAAAGTGTCCGGAATTGTGGACGGCTACGAGGACGGCACTTTCCGCCCGCAGGCCACGCTCAGCCGAGCCGAGTGCGCACAGATCTTCCTGAATCTCTACACAATTGGAACGGAAGGCTGATCCGTTCGGCTGTTTTCACAAATCCAAGCTCTAATTTTCTATATCCCTGACCGCGACATGCGGACAGATTTGTGATATAATGAACATCATAGCAGAAGAATGACTATATTTTAATACTTTGAGGAGGAAGCACATGAAAAAGACGAAAAAACTGTTCGCCATGCTGATGATTCTGTGCATGCTCGTTCCGCTGTTCGGCATCTCCGCGCTGGCAGCTGACAAGATGACCAACGACCCCGGCTCTGCCAAGCAGTGGGGCATGAAGGCCGTCGGCATGGACGAAGCCTGGGGCATGGGCCCCACCGGCAAGGGCGTCAAGGTCGGCATCATCGACTGCGGCCTTTCCACCGCCACAGGCGACATTGCCAGAAGCCGCGTTGAGGCCGGCCCGAACTACACCGGCTCCATCGGCAACTCCGCGACCGACATCGAAGGCCACGGCACCTTTGTCGCCGGCATCATCGGCGCGGCGAAGGACAACGGCGTCGGCATCGCGGGCGTCGCTCCCGAGTGCGATTTCTACATCGTTAAGGCGCTCAGCGATATGGCGCAGGCCGTCGATGACTGCGTGGGTGCCGGATGCCAGGTGATCAACATGAGCATGGGCACAACCTACAGCAGCGATGCGCTCAAGTCCGCCGTTGAACGCGCTCTCGCCGCCGGCGTGATCGTGGTCGCTTCCGTCGGCAACGAGGGCAACGCGACGGTCAACTATCCCGCAGCCTATCCCGGCGTCATCGGCGTCGGCGGCGTGGATCAGAATCTGAACGTCTGCAGCTTTTCCAACAAGAACGACAGCGTGTTCGTTGTGGCTCCCGGCGAGAAGGTCGCGAGCCTCAGCCTCCTGCCGGGCGTCGTCAGCACGAAGGACGGCACCAGCTTCTCCGCGCCCTATGTGGCCGGTCTGGCAGCCCTGCTCAAGCAGATGAACCCCGCCATGGATGCCGCGGCGTTCCAGGAGATCCTGGCTGCCACCAGCAAGGATCTGGGCGAAGCGGGTTATGACATCGAGGCGGGCAACGGCCTCATCCAGATTCCCGCTGCGCTCAGATATGCCGCCGAGAAATGGGGCTATGAGCTGAGTGACACAAGCGCTCCCACCGAGCCCGATCAGCCGTCCGGCAACTGGAACATCTTCGATTTCAGCTGGCTGCGCGAGTTCTTCCAGAACATCATTCGCAACCTCTTCAAGGGCTTGATTCCCGGCATGAGCTTCTGAACAGACACTGAACGTAATCCATTGCAAGGAGGAAGAAGATGAAAAGCATTTTCCGCAAGAGTCTCACCCTGCTGATGGTTCTGTGTCTGCTCATTCCGCTGTTTTGCCTTTCGGCGTTCGCGGCAGACACGCCTGCAGATTATCAGTTTACCGAAGTCAAGGAGAGCAGCATTTCCGGCAGCCTGAAGGGCATTTCCAACGATCCCTTTTCCGCTCTGCAGTGGAATCTGAAGGCGATCGGGATGGAGGAAGCCTGGCGCTCCGGCCTCACCGGCAAGGGTGTGGTCGTCGCGATTGTGGACTCGGGTCTGTCCGACATGACGCTGGACATCGACAAGAGCCGTATCCTGCCCGGTAAAAACTGCGTCGGCGGCACCGGCGTAACCGACACGATCGGCCATGGCACCTTTATCGCGGGCATCATCGGCGCGACGAAGGACAACCTCGTCGGCGTCGCGGGCATTGCGCCCGGCGTCACGATCGCGCCGATCAAGAGCTACGCCTCTTCCGAAACGGACTTTGCTGCGCAGGCCGCCGGCATTTACGCCGCGGTGGACGAATACCACTGCGACATCCTCAACATCAGCGCCGGCGATCCGGACATCGTGCCGGAGGTACAGGCCGCAATTCAGCACGCGCTGGACGAGGGTGTGATCGTGATCGCAGCCGCCGGCAACTCCGGGGACAATCAGCTGCTGTATCCTGCCTCCTATGACGGCGTCATTTCCGTCTCGTCTGTGGACAAGGATCTGGTGCTCAGCGCCACCTCCAACCGGAATGACCACGTGTTTGTCGCCGCACCCGGTGTCGGCGTGTACAGCCTCGGCAGATTGCCCGGCACCGTCACGCTCAGCAGCGGCACCAGCTTTGCCGCGCCGGTTGTTGCCGGCGTAGCGGCGCTGCTGAAGGAGGCCTGGCCGCAGATGACCGCGAACGACTTCAGGGAAATCCTGAAGAACTCCTGCAAGGATCTCAGCACCAAGGGCTATGATATCTACTACGGCTGGGGTCTCGTTCAGGCGCCCGACGCGATCCGCGCTGCCGCCGAGTATTTCGGTGATGAAGCGCCCGACATGTCTGCGCCGGACAATCCGGGCAGCGCCTGGAGCGACTTTTTCAGCTTCAACTGGCTGCGCGAGTTCTTCCAGAACATCATCCGCAACCTCTTCAAGGGGTGGAATCTGAACTTCTCGCTTTGAGATTTCAGTAATCGACAAGGAGAAAGAATATGAAAAACACCTTCCGTAAGGGTCTCGCGCTGTTGATGGCTCTGTGCCTGCTCGTGCCGCTGTTCGGCATTTCCGTGCTGGCGGAGAACGCAGAGGACCTGCCCATTGATTATCAGTTCAAAGACGTTGAGGTTCCGGACAATGACGGCGCGCAGGCGTTGTCCGCCGGCATGACGAACGATCCCTACTCCTCCCAGCAGTGGAATCTTGAAATGATCGGTATGGGGCAGGCGTGGCAGAGCGGTCTGACCGGAAAAGGCGTGCGCGTCGCGGTCATCGATACCGGTGTTTACACGAACACAAACGACTTCGGCGACGGCCGCCTGGAGGCCGGCAAAAATCTTGTAAGCGAAACTGCGTCCACCAATGACACGAGAGGCCACGGCACCTTTGTCGCCGGTCTGATCGGCGCAGAGAAGGACAACGGCGTCGGCATCGCGGGCGTCGCGCCCGGCGTGACGATCGTTCCGATCAAGACCTCGAACGACGGCTCAACCGCCGACGGTGTGAGCGCGCAGGCAATTCGCGCGGCGGTGGATGAATTCCACTGCGACGTGATCAACTACAGCTCCGGCTCCAAGGCGCTCATGTCCGGTGTGAAGGATGCGGTCAATTATGCCGTCAGCAAGGGTACCATCGTCGTCTGCTCGACCGGCAACGACGGCAACACAAGCCTGTATTACCCCGGCGCGCTGGAGGCGACCATCGGCGTCGGCAGCGTGGACAAATCGATGGTGCGCAGCTCCTTCTCGCACAACAACAGGAGCATTTTTGTCGTGGCGCCCGGTGAGGACTCCACGAGCCTTGGGCTGGGAAGCGGTTCCGTCCGCACGGCCAGCGGCACCTCCTACTCCGCTCCGCTGGTGGCGGGTCTTGCCGCACTGCTGAAGGAAGCACACCCCGAGATGAACACCAACGATTTCAAGGCCATCCTGCAGTCTTCCTGCAAAGATCTCGGAGAAGCGGGTTACGACTATGAATACGGCTGGGGTCTGATTCAGGCGCCTGAGGCGATCAAGGCCGCGGCTACATACTTCGGTACGGAGGTTCCCGATATTCCCGATACGCCCGAAATGGAGCCCGAACCCGAGCCCGGCGAAGGATGGACCATTTGGGAGCTGTTCAACTTCAACTGGCTGCGCGAGTTCTTCCAGAACATCATCCGCAGCCTCTTCAAGGGCTGGTCCCCGAATCTGACCTTTTGATCATCCGAAAACCCGAAACGGGACTGCTGCGTGTTGCGGCAGTCCCGTTTTCCATCCGCATCGCCGAAAGATGGAGCTGCGAGCCGATCAAACGGGAGATCCTGAAGGAAATCACCGACGGCACGAGGAAGAGGACTTTGATAGACTTTTTGACATGCTGTGCAGTTAAGAATACGTTTTGTCTTGCTGGATCGAACGCATTCTGCTAAAATGGGCTTGATTTCTTGAAACAGAGGCGCGTTATGAAGCGCTTGCGTCGCGGGATCTGTATTTTGCTGATGGCTGCTGTCCTTTCATCGCTCTGCGTTTGCTTCGGCGCGCAGAAGGATTACAGCGGCTATTCCTGTTATGTTTCGCTCGGCGACAGCATCGCCAATGGCATCGGAGAGAACAATATCTCCCATAAGTATATGCACCGCACGCCCGGAGCGTATCCCGACCGGATCGCGCATGCGACGGGGGCATATCTCACGCAGCTCGGCTGCGGCGGTATGCGCACGGTGGAGCTGCGCGCGTGTCTGGAGCCTGACTATGTCATGCCGGATGAGTACGCGAATCATTTCACCCGCGCAAAGGTCGCGGAGATCCGGCAACTTTACAAGCCTGCGATTGCGCTCCCGGCTCTGTATGCGCAGGCGGTGTTTACCGACAGCGCGGCGATCAGTCGGTGGGCTGCGGCAGAGGTGACGCAGCTGCAGCGCGCCGGTGTGCTCGGCGGGTATCCGGACGGCTCGTTCCGCCCGCAGGGCGCCGTCACGCGCGAGGAGGCATGCAAGATCCTCTGCGAAGCGATCCTGTATGGACTGTAAGAGATTTCGGATAGGAGGCTTTTTATGAAAATCATTCTCTGCGGCAAAGGCGGCAGCGGCAAGAGCACGCTTGCTGCGCTCCTGGCGCGCGCTTACGCAGCGCACGGGAAAAACGTCCTTGTGATCGACTCGGACGAATCGAACTTCGGCCTGCACAAGCAGCTCGGCATGGAGCTGCCGGAGGATTTTACGCAGTATTTCGGACACAAGAAAGGCATCTTTCAGGACGGCGCGCAGGACGTCTTTGACGGCGGCTGGCATCTGGAGGACATTCCGGAGGGGTACTGCTCGCGCAGCGGCAGCATCCGCCTGATGGTGATCGGCAAGATCCATGATGCCGGCGAGGGCTGCGCGTGCGCGATGGGCGCGCTCGCGAAGATCTTCCTTGAGCACCTCGTCCTGCGTGACGATGAGATCGTCATCGTCGATACCGAGGCCGGCGTGGAGCATTTCGGCAGGGGCGTGGACCAGTATGCCGACGCGATTTTGATGGTCGCGGACCCGTCCTTTGAATCCATTCAGCTCTCCGGCAAGATCTGCGAGATGGGCAGGAGCTTCTCAAAGCCGGTGTACATCGTTGTGAACCGAGCCACCGAAGCGCAGTTTGCCTGGATGAAGGACCACATGCCGAACCCGGAGGCCGTCATCGCGCGTGTGCCGATGGATGACGATGTGTTCCTCGCCGGGATGAAAGGCGAAGCCATCACAAAGGAGCTTTCCGGGATCGAGACGATTCTTGAAAAGCTCTGAGACAGTTTGAAAGCGAACGGCCCACCGTCAGATCGGAGGCGAGGACATGGCAACCGAACAGATCATCCATACCACCGGACGCAACAACTGCGGCGGGCGGTGCATCATCCACGCACATGTGCGCGACGGGGAGATCCTGCGCCTGACGACCGATACGCCGGAGGCGGCGGGAGAGGGCGTGCCGCTGTGCGCCTGCGCCCGCGGGCTGAATTATCACAAGACCTTTCTGCGCTCTGACCGCCTCACGCAGCCGCTGCTGCGTACAGGGGAGCGGGGCTCGGGACAGTTTCGCCCCATCTCGTGGGCGGAGGCCGTGGATTGCATTGCGTCCGAGTGGATCCGCATTCGGGACACCTACGGGCCTGCGTCACGTTATGTAAACTACGCCACGGGTGTCAGCGCCGCCTTTCGCCCCAACCAGCTGGCAAAGCGGCTGCTCGCGCTGGACGGCGGATTTTTGGATTATTATAACTCTTACAGCACGCCCTGCATCGAGCACGCCACCCGGCTGATGTACGGCACGGATCAAACCGGCAGCAGCCGCGACACATGGCTGCGCAGCCGCCTGATCCTGCTCTGGGGGCACAACCCGTCAGAGACGGTGTTTGACGCCACGACCATGTTCTATCTGCGCAGGGCGAGACAGCAGGGGACGCCGATCATTGTGATCGATCCCCGCCGGAGCGATACCGTCCGCGCGCTCGACGCAGAGTGGATCCCCATCCGTCCGGCGACCGACGCGGCGCTGCAGGACGCCATGGCGTATGTGATCTATACCGAGGGGCTGCACGATCAGGCGTTTCTGAATCGCTGCTGTCTGGGCTTTGATCCGGAGCACATACCGTCCGGCGCGGACGGGACGGAGAGCGTCGTGTCCTATCTGCTGGGGCATTCCGACGGCGTGCCCAAGACGCCCCGCTGGGCGGAAGCCATCACAGGCGTGCCGGCGGAGACGATCACGGATCTGGCGCGCCGCTTCGCCGCGGCAAAGCCCGCCGCGCTTGTTCAGGGCTACGGCGCCCAGCGCCACGCCTACGGCGAGCAGAGCGTGCGCGGCGGCATTCTCCTCGCCTGCATGACCGGCAACGTCGGCGTCGCCGGCGGCTGGGCATCCGGAACGGGTTATGTAAACCGCCACGCCTTGCCCCACATGCCCTTTGTGCCGAACCCGGTGCGCGCGCAGATCCCGGTCTACCGCTGGACGGACGCGGTGGATCACGGCAGCGCCATGACGGCGCTGGACGGCGTTGTTGGCGCGGAACGGCTGGACACGGATGTGAAGATGATTCTGAATCTGGCGGGCAACTGCCTTGTGAATCAGCACGGGGATATCAACCGCACGACGGCGCTGCTGCGCGATACAACAAAATGCGAGTTCATCGTCTGCAGCGATCTCTTCCTCACGTCGAGCGCACGGTTTGCGGACATCGTGCTCCCCGGACTGTCGTTTTTGGAGTGCGAGAATCTCACCATGCCCTGGGAGGCGGGAGACTTTCTCGGCTATAACAACCGCGTCGTCGATCCGATCGGGGCAGGACGCTTTGAGTATGACTGGCTCGCGGAGGTCGCGGAGCGGCTCGGTCTGCGCGAGGCGTTCACCGAGGGACGCGATACGCGCTCCTGGCTCAGGTGGATGTATGAGGATCTGCGCCGGAAAGAGCCGCAGCTGCCGCCCTTTGAAGCGTTCCGCGCTCAGGGCGTCTATCGCTATCAGGGGGACGCGCCGGTGGTGGCCTTTCAGGAGCAGTGCGCCGATCCGGAGTGCCATCCGTTTCCCACGCCGAGCGGCAGGATCGAGCTTTATTCACCTGCCGTTGCGTCCGGGCGCTTCAGCGCGCCGTTTCCGCCGATTCCCCGGTATATGGCTCCGCCCGAGGGCGCGCAGGATCCGCTGCGCCGGCGTTATCCGCTGCAGCTGATCGGCTGGCACACGAAGCGCCGCTGCCACAGCACCCATGACAACAATCCCGAGCTGGAGCGCCTGGATCCCCAGCGCCTCTGGATCCACCCGGAGGACGCCGCCGCGCGCGGCATTCAAGAGGGCGATACCGTGGAGGTCTTCAACGATCGGGGACGCCTGCGCACCGTCGCGCATCTGACGCCGGATATCTGTCGGGGCGTAACGGCGCTTGCGCAGGGGAGCTGGTATCAGCCGGACGAAAACGGCACGGACTTAAACGGCTCCATCAACGTCCTCACAAGCCTGCGTCCCACCCCTTACGCGCACGGCAACGCGCAGCATACCAATCTGGTGGAGGTCGCAAAGCAGGGCAGTCCCGGCTGACGTATTTTGCGTCCAGTTATTCAACATTCTTGACACAAAATGTGCGCATGCTATAATAGTTACAGTCCGATATCAAATGTCCGGCTTTGGCAAAATGCTTTGAGAAAAGAGAGGATCACTTCATGAGCAGCTTCAAAGACCTTCGCATCGTTGATAACTTCTATCAGACCAGCTCCTATTTCCCCATGCCCACCGTCATGATCTCGACGCTCGCCGAGGACGGCAGCACGTCCGTGGGCTCGTACTCGCTGTGCTTCCCGTATTACATTGCGGGCAAGGACTATTACGCCATGGTGCTGGAGGCGCGCAACTCCTCCAATACCGCGCAGCATCTGCTCGCTGGCCGCAAGCAGGTGGCGATCAATTTCATGCCCGAGGGCAGAGGCTACCACAAAAAGATCGTCGCGCAGGGCTGGCCCGGCGACACGCCCGCCGAGAAGATGAAGGACTTCGGCTTTACGCTCGAGGACGGTCTGTGCATCGAGGCCGATCCCTCCACGCCGCGCCCGAAGGTCATCCGGGAGGCATATCAGGTCATGGAGTGCACCTGGATGAGCGATCTTGAGAACGCGGAATCCGATATCGGCCGCAAGCTCGAGGACGGCTGCTATCCGCCTCCGTATCACGATTTTAACGGCATCACGACGCAGTACGGCGCGCACTTCATTCTGCGCATTGACAAGATGCTCATGAAGCCGAAATTCTATGACAACATCATCAACGGCGTCAAGGGCCGCCTCTGGCCGAACGTCCTGATCTGCCACGGCTACCGCGACAGCAAGAACTTCTGGTTTGCAAAGACGCCGCGTCTCGTGCCGGAGCTGCTGCCGATCCGCAACGCCTCGCTCCAGTCCGTCCGCTACGCCGCCGACCGCACCGACCCCGACGTGCACTTTACCGACGACGCGCTGGAGATGATCGTGAACGTGCCGCGCATCTTCCTGCCGACGGTGCTCAAGGCCTGCGCCGCGTGGGCGAAGGAACACGGCGTCAAGGAGGTCACCGCCGTCGAGATGCAGATCATCAATGACAAGCGCTCCAAGGAAAAGGGGAAGAGCTGAGCGCGTTATTAACAAACAAATTGCATAGGAAAAAAGCGACTGCGAATGGCGAAGTTTGTCTTCTTTGCCATTCACAGTCGTTTCTTTTTATGCTATAATTTGCTGCTATGAAAAAGACGAAGAACGAAATGGATATGACGCACGGGCCGCTGGCAAAAAAGATTTTGCTGTTTGCCGTGCCGCTCGCGCTGAGCAGTATGCTCCAGCAGCTTTTTAACGCGGCGGATCTCGCCGTGGTCGGACGGTTTACCAACCCGCAGGCGATGGCGGCGGTCGGCTCGAACGCTTCGGTGATCTCGCTGCTCATCAGCCTCTTTATCGGCCTCTCCGTGGGCGCGAACGTGGTGGTCGGAAACCTCATCGGCGCGGGGCGCCGGGACCGGCTCAATGACGCCGTGCACACGATCATTGCCGTCTCGCTCATCTCGGGTCTCATTCTCACCGTCATCGGAAACGCGGCGGCGCAGCCGATTTTGCGGCTGATGGGCGCGCCGGAAAATGTGCTGAACCTCGCCGTGCTGTATCTGCGCATCTACTTTTGCGGCATGCCGATGATCACGCTCTATAACTTTGCCTCCGCCGTTCTCCGCTCCAAGGGCGACAGCGCGCGCCCGTTTCTCGCCATGGTGCTGGCGGGCGTTCTGAACGTGGTTTTGAATCTCTTCTTCGTCATTGTCCTGCATCTGCATGTGATCGGCGTCGCGCTCGCGACCGTGATCTCGAACTGCCTGAGCGGCGGGCTGATGGTGTATTACCTGACGCACGAGGAAAAGGCGTTCCGGCTGGATCTGCGGCGTCTTCGCATCGACCCCGTGATCCTGAAAAAGATGATCCAGATCGGCCTGCCCGCGGGCCTGCAGGGCATGGTGTTCTCGCTCTCGAACGTCGTGATCCAGTCGGCGGTCAACAGCTTCGGCTCGGACTGCATCGCGGGCATGACGGCGGGGCAGAACTTCGATTTTATCTCCTACTGCCTCCTGAATGCCTTTGCGCAGGCATGCGTCACGTTCATGTCCCAGAACTACGGCGCGGGGGACGAGGAGCGCTGCCGCCGCGTGTGGCGCATCTCCATGCTGATGGGCGTCGGCATCGACATGGCGTTCATCGCCGTGATGTTCCTCTTGCGCAACCAGCTCATTCAGCTCTTTACCACCGATCCCGAGGTCATCCGCTACGCGATGATCCGCGTGACCTACGCGTTTACGCTGCACTTTCTCTGCGCGACCTATGAGATCACGGGCGGCGCCCTGCGCGGCATGAACCGTTCGGCGATCCCGGCGCTCATTTCGATCTTCGGAACGTGCGCGGCGCGTCTTGCCTATGTGCAGTTTTTCTTCCCGCTCTATCGTTCGCCGGAGGTGCTGATCCTCGTCTATCCCGTCACATGGGTGCTCACGACGATCGCCATGAATTCGGCGTATCTCATTTCCCGCCGCCGCGCGTTTCGCTTTGCGCAGCCGGCGGTCTGACAAACCGAGGTGTTTTTTTGTTCTATGATATCTTTGTGCAGGCGCTGGGTCTGATCCCGTCTGTCATCTGTTTTACTTCCCTGCAGTCCGGCAGCCGCAAGCGCATTCTGATGCTGCAGGTGGTGTGCTCCGTGATGTGGATTGCGCACTATGGGCTGCTCGGCGCGTTTACGGCGGTGCTCACGAACGTGGTGAACATCGCCCGCGCCGGAATCTGCTATTGCAACGACCGGCCATGGGCGAAGAGCAGTGCTTGGGTCGCGGGGCTCATCTGCGCGTACGGCGCGTGCGCCGCGCTCACATGGGCAGGCTGGACGTCCGTCCTGCCGTGCTGGTCCATGATGCTCACCACGGTCGCGCTCTGGACGCACGACATGAAGAAGACGTGGCTGCTCTTTTTGCTCAACTCGCCGCCGCTGGTGCTGTATAACTTCATGATCGGCTCCTGGGCGTGCCTTGCCGTGGAGCTGTGCGCGCTCGCGTCCTTTGTCCTCGCGGTGTGGCGGTTCGATCTCCGCGGCGCCCGGCGCGCGGCTTGATGAATCACATACATTGAAAACGCATGAAAAGAGCGGCTTTCCGATTCCGGAAAGCCGCTCTTTTGCGGTGGATTACAGAAGCCCGTAGAACAGCACGATGGCCGCCCACGCCGTGACAAGACCGATCAGGCCGACGAGACCGCCCATGCGCAGGTAATCCTTGAAGCGGTAGCCCGCCACCTGCACCATCGTGATCGTGAGCGTGGCGACGGGGGTCGCCATGGCGAGACTGGAGCCGAACACGCACGCGAGTGCCACGGGCATCGGGTCCATGCCGATCTGGATCGCCATCGGCACCGCCATCGCCGAGAGCATCGACACGAGAGAGCCGTTCGCCATGAACTGGCTCAGGAGGAAGCCCGCGAGCAGAAACAGCGCCACGAGCGCGGCGGGCTTGACAATCCACGCGCCCAGCACGGTGACGAGCCAGTTCATGATGACGGCGCCCACGCCGGAGGCGACAAAGCCCTTGGCGATTGCGAGCGCGCTTGCAAACGTCATTTCGCTCGGATATTTTGCGCTCTATTTCTCCCGAAGCGGGGAGGCGCTCTTCTCCTTTGCGCCAAAGCTGCTGCGCCGCGGCTGGCGTATTTTGCGCGACGTGCTCTCCTGCGGGCTCGCGGGCATTACGATGGTGGCGCTCGCAATGGTCTCAAACTGCTTCCTCAACGCTATGATCAGCGAGCTCGGCGCGGGCAGCGGCGGGCGCGAGCTCGGCAGACGTCTGGCAGAGGAGCTGGGCTTTGAATACTATGACCGCGAGATCGTCGAGCAGATCGCGGCGCACACGAGCTTTTCCGAGGAATATATCCACCAGATCGTCGAGGGACGGCGTCACCGGCTCTATCCCATCACGATCAACCACAGCTTCAATTTCACCTCCGATACCCATGCGCAGATGATCGCCTCGGTCTTCGAGGCGCAGAGCCGGATCTTAAACGAGGTCGCGAGCCTCTCCAGCTGCGTGATCGTGGGCCGCTGCGCCGACTATTATCTGCGCGAGCGTGATCCCTATCGGATCTTTGTCTATGCCGACATGGAAAGCCGCATCCGCCGCTGCATGGCGCGCAGCGAGGGCTCCGAGCAGTTCACGGAAAAGGAGATCATGCGCCACATCAAGCGCATCGACCGCCAGCGCGCCCGGTACTACAACGACACGACGGGGCAGACCTGGGGCGACAAGCGCTGCTATGACCTCTGCGTGAACACAACGAACCGGGAGATCAAGGCGCTTGTGCCGCACATCGCCGCCATGCTGTGAGCGTTTTGCGGTTGCAATTGACAGCCGATTGTGGTATAATCAATCAAACGTTTCCGATCCTCAGTACCTAAAGGTCATGCCCATGGTGCTGCGGACGGGGTGCCGCCGGAAACGGCAGCGCCTTCCCTGTTTGAAAAGGAAACAGTCCATACGCCCGTCGTGGGCGTGCTATACCCGATTACAGTGGGAATGGTCTGTTTTCTGATTCAGACCATTCCCATTTTTTTGCAGGTGTCATTATGAAAGAAATCAGAACCGAAGAGGCTGTGGGGCATGTGCTGTGTCATGATATGACGCAGATCATCCGCGGCGTGACAAAGGACGCGCGCTTCCGCAAGGGGCATATCGTGACGGAGGAGGACATTCCCGTGCTCCTGAGCATGGGAAAGGAGACGCTGTTCGTCTGGGAAAAGACGCCCGGTATGCTCCACGAGGACGAGGCGGCAGATCGCCTGCGCGCAATGTGTCAGGGCGAGAACATGCACGCCACGGCGCCCAAGGAGGGCAAGATCGAGCTCATCGCGGACATCGACGGGCTGTTTACCGTGGACGTGGAGCGCCTGGAGCGCGTAAACGGCGTGGAGCAGCTCATGATCGCGACGCGCCACACGATGACGCCGGTGAAGGCGGGCGACAAGCTCGCCGGCACGCGTGTCATTCCGCTCGTCATTGAAGAGAGCCGCCTTGCTGAGGCGGAAGCGCTCTGCGGCGATCAGCCGCTTTTGCAGGTGCTGCCGTTCCGCCTGAAGACTGCGGGTCTCATCACCACCGGGAACGAGGTCTCGAAAGGCCGCATTCCGGACACGTTCACGCCCGTGATCGTGCAGAAGCTCAAGCGCTACGGCATCGAGGTGACGCGCCACTGCACGCCGGGCGACGACATGGACGCCATCACGCGCGCGGCGCTGGACTTCCGCGCGGCGGGCGTGGATATGATCCTCTGCACGGGCGGCATGAGCGTCGATCCCGACGACCGCACGCCGGGTGCGATCAAGGCCACCGGCTGTGAGATCGTCACCTACGGCGCGCCGGTGCTCCCCGGGGCGATGTTCCTGCTCGGTTATTTCCCGGACGGCACGCCCATCATGGGGCTGCCGGGCTGCGTGATGTATGCCGCGACCACAATCTTTGATCTCATGCTGCCGCGCATTGCGGCGGGTGTGCCCGTCACGAAGCGGGATCTCGTGCGGCTGGGTCACGGGGGACTGTGCCTCGGGTGTGACGTGTGTACCTGGCCGAACTGCGGCTTTGGAAAGGGTGAATGACGATGGAAACGGGCATTTCCGTAGAACGCGCCATCGAATTGATCGAACAAAATACGCTGCCCGTGGGGACGGAGCGGATTGAAGCCACGCGCGCGCACGGACGCATCCTCGCAGAGGACGTCTGCGCGCCGATCAGCCAGCCGCCGTGGCCGCGCTCGCCTCTGGACGGCTACGCCCTGCGCGCCGCCGACAGCGCCGGCGCGTCGAAAGATACGCCCCGCATGCTCCGCGTGGTCGATACGATCTACGCCGGCGGGTGGTCGGAGGTGACCGTTCAGCCGGGCGAGTGTGTGCGTCTCATGACCGGCGCGCCGATTCCCGCCGGATGCGACTGCGTGATCCGGCAGGAGGACACGGACCTGGGCGCGGAGCGCGTCAGGATTTACAAAGCGCTCAGCGCGTGGGACAACTACTGCAAGATCGGCGACGACTTTCTCAAGGGCGACAAGCTGCTGCCTGCCGGAACGAAGCTCAACGGCAACGCGCTCGGTGTGCTCGCGTCCGCGGGACTGCACCGGGACGACGAGCGGCTCACCGTTTACAAACGCGTGCGCTGCGCCGTGCTCTGCACCGGGGACGAGCTTGTGCCGAACGCGGTGCGCCCGCTCCCGCCGGGGAAGATCTATTCCTCGAACGAGGCGGTGCTCTCCTCACGGCTATCGGAGCTCGGCATGGAGCTCACTGTGGTGCGCGGGGAATTTACCGACGATCCCGCGGCGCTCGCCGCCGCCATCCGGGAGGCCGCCGGGACCGCCGACGTGATCTTCACCACGGGCGGCGTGAGCGTCGGCGCGAAGGACATCCTGCACGAGACGCTGCCGCGCTTAAACGCCGACCGTGTGTTCTGGCAGGTGCGCCTGAAGCCGGGCTCGCCAATGATGTTTTCCATTTACGACGGCAAACCGCTCCTGTCGCTCTCCGGCAATCCCTTTGCCGCGAGCGCGACGTTTGAGCTCTTCGGACGTGTGCTGCTCTCCGTGCGCTCCGGCGACGCCTCCTTGCGCGCGCAGGTCGTCACGGCTGAGCTTGACACGACGTTTGAGAAATTCGGACGCGGACGGCGCTTCGTGCGCAGCGTGTTCCGCGACGGACACGTCACGATCCCGCAGGGCCATTCCTCCGGTCAGCTCGCCTCCGCCGTGGGGACGAACTGCCTCGCGGAGATCCCGCCCGCGGATGCCCCGCTCAGGGCGGGCAGCACGGTACGGGTGTGGCTGTTATGAGACAGAAGATCATTGCGGTCTCCGGCGTGAAAAACTCCGGCAAGACCACGCTTTTAACCAAGCTGATTCCCGCGCTGATAGATCGGGGAATCACCTGCGCCGTCATCAAGCACGACGGGCACGGCTTTGCCGCCGACCGCGAGGGCACGGATACCTGCCGCATGCTTGCTTCGGGCGCCATGGGCGCCGCCATCTTCGACGGCGAAAAATTTCAGGCGGTGAAGTACGCCGCCGTGACGGAGGAAAACCTCTTCGCGCTCTATCCCGAGGCGGATCTGATCCTGCTGGAGGGGTTTAAGTGGACGGACTATCCGAAGATCGAGATCGTCCGCAAGGGTGTCTCGGAGCAGGCTGTCTGCGATCGGGATACGCTCCTTGCCCTCGTCACGGACACGGCGCTGCGCATTCCCGGTGTCCCGACCTGCACGCCGGATGACATTGCCGGCATCGCCGCGCTGATCGAAAGGGAGGTGCGCCATGATTGACGCTTTGGGGCGGAACATTGACTATATCCGCCTTTCCATCACGGACCGGTGCAGCCTGCGGTGCACCTACTGCATGCCTGCCGAGGGCGTTCAGTGGCTGCCGCACGAGCGCATTTTGCGCTATGAGGAGCTGCTGCGCCTGTGCCGGATCTTCGTCTCCCTCGGCATCACGAAGTTCAAGATCACGGGCGGAGAGCCGCTTGTGCGAAAAGGCGTCGCGGACTTCACCCGCGCGCTGAAACAGATCGACGGCGTGCAGAGCGTCACGCTCACGACGAACGGCGTGGATCTCAAAGCGCAGCTGCCCGCCCTGATCGACGCGGGGATCGACGGGATCAATCTGAGCCTGGATACGCTCGACCGCACGCGCTTTTTTGAGCGCACCCGGCGTGACGCGCTGCCGCAGGTGCTTCAGGGGCTGGACGCCGCGCTCGGCGTTCCGGGCCTGAATCTGAAGCTCAACTGCGTCGCCATGGCGGGCGCGGAGTCTGACTGGCTCTCGCTCGCGGAGATCGCAAAGGATCAAAATGTTACGGTGCGTTTCATTGAGCTCATGCCCATCGGCATGGGGCAGGGGAGCGTGCCCTGTACGGAAGCCGAGGTCGCGGCGGCGCTGGAGAAAGCCTACGGGAAGCTCACGCCCTATGACACGCCGCTCGGAAACGGTCCCGCGCACTACTGCTCGCTGCCGGGCTTCGTCGGAAAGATCGGCTTTATCAGCGCGGTGAGCCACGGCTTTTGCGACCGGTGCAACCGCGTGCGCCTCACGGCGTCGGGCTATCTCAAAACCTGTCTGCAGTATGAGACGGGCGCCGACCTCTCGGCGCTGCTCTCTGAGCCGGACGAGACGATCCGCGCCGCTGTTCAGGAGGCAATCGGCCGCAAGCCCGCCTCGCACCAATTCCAGTCCGCCGCCGTACAAAACGGCGAAACACACATCATGAGTCAGATCGGAGGCTGATTATTATGGGCAAGGTTCTTGCTGTGTGCATCAGCGAAAAAAAAGGCACGGAGAAACGAAACGTCGGCTCCGCGCGGTTTATTGAGGATTGGGGCATCGAAAACGATTCCCACGCCGGAAAATGGCACCGGCAGGTGTCGCTGCTGAGCCACGAGAAGATCGAGGCGTTCCGGGCGCGGGGCGCGGAGGTGATCGACGGCGCGTTCGGCGAAAACCTCGTCGTGGACGGCTTTGACTTCCGCACGCTTCCCGTCGGCACGAAATTCAAGTGCAATGACGTGGTTCTGGAGCTCACGCAGATCGGCAAGGAGTGCCACTCCGGCTGCGCGATCTATCAGAAAATGGGCGAGTGCATCATGCCCCGCGAGGGCGTGTTCACCCGCGTGCTGCACGGAGGCACGATCTCCGTCGGCGACACAATGGAAATTTTGAAGGAGGACTGAACATGGCTTTTCGGGCATTCATTCTCACAGCCAGCGACGCAGGCTCACGCGGCGAGCGCGAGGACAAGTCCGGTCCCGCCGCGCAGGAAATGCTGGAGGACGCGGGATACACCATCGCGGGTTATGCCATGCTGCCGGACGACCGCGCCATGCTCGCGGACAAGATGCGCGAGGTCTGCGACAGGGATCTCGCGGATCTGCTCGTGACGACGGGCGGCACGGGCTTTTCGCCGCGCGACTGCACGCCCGAGGCGACCGCCGACGTCACCGAGCGCGCCGTACCCGGCATCCCGGAGGCCATGCGGTATTACTCGCTGCAGATCACGCCGCGCGCCATGCTCTCCCGCGCCGGAGCCGGCATCCGCAAGGGCACGCTCATCGTGAATCTCCCCGGCAGCCCCAAGGCCGTCAGGGAGTGCCTGGAATTCATCCTGCCGAGTCTGGAGCACGGACTCGAGATTCTCAGAGGCACGGCGCATAACTGTGCAAGGACATAAGAAAGGAGCCGTCACGTGAAAAAAACCATCGCATTCCTGCTTGCCGTCATGATGCTGTTTGCCCTCGCGGCCTGCGGCAATGACAAGGCACAAGCCGAGGTGGAAGCAGCTGAAGCGGAAGAGATCACACTCTATGTCTTCGCCGCCGCCTCCATGACGGAGACGCTCGATCAGATTATCGAGCTCTACAAGGCGGAAGCGCCGAACGTCACGATCGTCCCGACCTACGATTCCTCCGGTACGCTGAAGACCCAGATCGAAGAGGGCGCGGAGTGCGACCTCTTTATCTCCGCTGCGCAGAAGCAGATGAACCAGCTGGACGCAGCTGTGGACGCCGAGGGCGGCAACACGGACGGCCTCGATTTCGTCCTCTCCGACTCGCGCGTGAACCTGCTGGAAAACAAGGTCGTTCTCGCTGTTCCCGACGAGAACAAGGCCAATATCCAGTCCTTTGAAGACCTCGGCACGGACAAGCTCACGCTCCTTTGCATCGGCAACGAGGACGTGCCTGTCGGCGCGTACTCGGAGGAGATTCTCACCACGCTCGGCATCCTCGATACGCTGAAGGCCTCCAATAAGCTCACCTACGGCTCCAACGTAAAAGAGGTCACCACGCAGGTCAAGGAGGGCACCGTGGACGCCGGCATTATCTATGCGACCGACGCGTTCTCGGCCGATCTCACCGTCGTGGCGCAGGCGGACAGCGCCCTCTGCCGTCAGGTCATCTATCCCGCCGCCGTGATGAAGAACACGCAGCATGAAGAGGCTGCACGCGACTTCCTCGCATTCCTGCAGTCTGACGCCGCCATGCAGGTCTTCCAGTCCGTCGGCTTCGCGCCCGCACCGTAACGCCATGAAAGAATTTACACATTTCAACGAATCCGGACGCGCGCACATGGTGGACGTGTCCGAGAAAAACGAGACCGCCCGCACCGCCGTCGCCGCCGGCCGCGTGCGCATGAACGCGGAGACGTTTGCGCTGGTGAAATCCGGCGGCATGAAAAAGGGCGACGTGCTCACCACGGCACAGATCGCGGGCGTCATGGCGGCAAAGAAAACGAGCGACGTCATCCCCATGTGCCACCCGCTCATGCTGAGCGCCGTCGATCTGGATTTCAATCTCAACGAGGCCGACTGCGCCGTGGACATCACCGCAACGGTGAAGTGCCGGGGCGTCACCGGCGTGGAGATGGAGGCGCTCACGGCGGTCTCCGTCGCCGCGCTCACGGTCTATGACATGTGCAAGGCCGTGCAGAAAGACATGGAGATCACGGACATCCGCCTGCTGAAAAAGACGGGCGGCAAGAGCGGCACATTTCAGAGACAGGACGCATGATGGATCTCTATCCGCTGTATAACGCGCTGCGCATCGCGGCGATCAGCTGCGTGATCGTGTTCTTTCTCGGCATTTTCGCCGCGCACTTTGCGGCAAAGCTGCCGCGCGTGATCAAGGGGCTGCTCGATGTGGTGCTCACGCTGCCGCTCGTGCTGCCGCCGACGGTCGTGGGGTACTTCCTCTTGGTGCTTCTGGGGCCGAAGCGCGTGTTCGGCGCGTGGATGCTGAGCACGTTTCATGTGCGCATGACGATGGTGTGGTATTCTGCGATCTTCGCCTCCGTCGTCGTGGCGTTCCCGCTCATGTACCGCACGGCGCGCGGCGCGTTTGAGTCGTTTGACCCCGCGCTGCGCGACTCGGCGCAGACGCTGGGGCTCTCGAACCGCTATATCTTCTGGCGCATCCAGATGCCGTGCTGCCGGCAGGGCATTCTCGCGGGCACGGTGCTCGCCTTTGCCCGCGCGCTCGGCGAGTACGGCGCGACGAGCATGGTCGCGGGCTATACCCCGGGGCGCACCGCCACGATCTCCACCACGGTCTATCAGCTCTGGCGCACGAACGACGAGGCGCTGGCGTTTCGCTGGGTGATGATCAATGTTGCGATCTCGTTCGTGGTGCTCATGGCGGTGAACCTGCTGGAGAAGCGTCAGCGAGAGGGGGCGCGCTGAAATGTCGATCACAGTGGACATCGAAAAGCGCTTCGGAGACTTTCACCTGCGCGTGCAGTTTGAGGCGCTCGACGCCGTGCACGGGCTGCTGGGCGCTTCGGGCTGCGGCAAGAGCATGACGCTCCGGTGCATCGCCGGCGTCGTGCGTCCCGACCGGGGACGCATCGTGGTAAATGACCGCGTGCTGTTTGACAGCGAGCGGGGCATCGACGTAAAGCCGCAGGAGCGGCGCGTGGGGCTGCTGTTTCAAAACTACGCGCTCTTTCCGAACATGACGGTGGACGGAAATCTCCGCGCCGCCGTGCGCTGCGCATCTCGCAGGGAAGCAGACGCCGCCGTCGCCGAAATGCTCCGCCGCTTTCGTCTGGAGGGACTGGAGCGCCACCGCCCGGCGCAGCTCTCCGGCGGACAGCAGCAGCGTGTCGCTCTGGCGCGCATCCTGCTCACGAAGCCGGAGATCCTCCTGCTCGATGAGCCGCTCTCCGCGCTCGACAGCTATCTGCGCTGGCAGACGGAGCTGGAGCTCCAGGAGGTGCTGGAGGACTTTCCCGGCACAACGCTGCTCGTGACACACAGCCGCGAGGAGGTGCACAGACTCTGCCGCACCGTCACTGTTCTGGATCACGGCGCGGGCGAGGGGAGCATGCCGGTGCAGACGCTCTTTCACGCGCCGGAGACGCTCTCGGCGTGTCTGCTCTCCGGCTGCAAGAATTACAGCCGCGCCGAGCGGCTGGATGAAAAGCATATCCGCGCGCTCGACTGGGGCGTGACGCTTGCCTGCGGCGCGCGGCCTGATACGCGGTATGTCGCCATCCGTGCACACCATATCGCGCTCTCGGACATGCCGGGGGAGAACACGATCCCCTGCGGGGTGCTGCGCGTCGTGGACGATGTGTTTTCCACCATCGTGATGGCCTCGACCCCGGGCGGCGACACTGCGCAGAGCCGTCTGCGTGTGGAGCTGCCGAAGGAGGCATGGAGCGATCGCGAGACGCTGTATCTGCATCTCGCGCCCGAACACCTGATGACACTAAAATGATAAAACGAGGACAGACCGTCTTGGCCTGTCCTCGTTTTGTTTATGAAAGGATTTCATGCACGGGATCATCGAGCTCCTGCAGGAGCCTTACATATCCTTGCAGGGATTTTGCCTTGGCGCGCAGGACGCGGGAGCTGGGGTCTATGAAGATGGCGCATTTTTCCGGCGCGTTCTTGGCCTCCTGCACGAGATTGGCACACGGGCTTTTGCCCTCCAGCGCGAGCAGCACGGACGGCCGGCGCTTGAAGATCTCGTAGGCAAAGCTCTTGTATACGCCGTTGCCGCTCGGCTCGATGGAGAGCCGGATGCCGACGCCGTGGCGCCGCAGCCGGTCGCGCTCCGCAGGCGTGATCGCCGTCGGCACAAAGGCAAAGATCCGAAACCGGCCGCGGCTGCGCTCGACGAGATAGCGCTCATAGCCCGAGAGGCGATGCCCGATCACGAAGAAGACCTTCTCCGGGTCAGCCGTGCGCAGGAGCGCGTCGAGGAGGGCTTTGTCATCCTCCCGCATGGGCGCCGCGTGCCGGTCGCCGGAGAAGCTGCCGCCCGCAATGATGATCGGAAGCCCCTCCTGCGGCAGCGGCTCAATCTGAGCGCTGAGCGCCTCGGCGGCGTCGATCCTGCCGTCGGTGCGCCAGAACTGCGCCGCCGGACGCTGGGTGCCGGCTATCCGCGCGCGGTAGAGCGCTTCGGGGTCGCCGTCTCCGCACAGGGCGTTAAACGCTTTTTGCTTATGCGCAAACGCCTGCATCCCCGCCGCCGTGACGGCCTCTTCCGCCCTGCGCATAAGACGCAGCTCCTCGTGCTTTAAGCCCAGCAGCTTTTCCAGCGCCAGCTCCTCGTCGATGGAGTTCGTGCCGTAGAGCGCGCCGCCGTCCGTGCCCTGCACGCAGCGCACGCCCGCGCTTAAATATGCCTTGAGCGGGTGGCGGTCGAGGTCGCTGAGGTTATTGAGCCGCACGTTGGACGTGAGCTGAAATTCCAGCACGACGTTGTTCTCCCGAAGCTCGCGCAGGAGCTTGCGTCCCTTTGCGGTGCGCAGGTTCGAGGTATAGAGCCCGTGACCGATGCGCATGGGCGGCATGGCCTGTCCGGGAGAGAGCGCGTCGCGCACGCATTGGATGCTGCCCGCCACGTTGTCGCGCAGACTGTCGTTTTCGCCCGCGTGGACGCGGAGGACAAAGCCGGGGTTCTCGTTCGCGATCGCAGCGAGCTCGCGCAGCACGCCGCGCAGCTCTGAAATGTCGTTGATCTCCTCGCCCACGATGTCGCTGCCCGCAATGTAAGGGTCCATGGCGACGGCGCGGAGCACCTGCAGGTTTTCTGCCAGCGCGTCGTTCGGCGTCACATTGTCGCGCACGATCGTGAGCGGTGTGCGCCGGAGCGCCGCGAGAAACCGCAGCGTCACGCCTGTCTCGCGCGTAACGGAGGGCATCACAGCGTGAATCTCGCGCAGGATGCGCGGCGCGTCAGCCTGCTTGCAGAGCGCCGTGTCGGAGATCTCCGCGTAGGAAATCCCGTAGCGCCGATACCCGCGCGCGATCCAGAGGAGCTTGTTTTGATAGAGCGTGTTGTCCCGGTAGTCGGGGCTTTCCATGTCAGAGAGCATCATGCGGAGCGTGCGCGCAATGTCCGCGTCCGGGAGCGTGAAATCATCCCGCAGTGAAATCGGGCGGTCGCTTGCGATTCCTTTCGTGAACACATAGCGATAGAGATAGACCTTTTCCAGATCCGCGAACACCGCCTGCCCGTCCTTCGGCACGGCGAGCGAGTTGCGGATGCGCGCAATATTATAGGCGGCGTCCGCAGGATTGTTCAAAATGAGATCCGCGAAGTTCAAAAAGCAGTTGTCGTCAATCTTGCGGTCTAAGTACTTGCCCGTGAGGGGTGAGCCGGCAAACCGGGACGCGGTCTCGGCGCGGTCGCGTTTGAGACGCTCGCGCTGCTCCGGCGTCAAGCGCAGACCCAGCTTCCGGATGTAATAGAGCGGGTAGCGGATCTGATGGCGGATGCCGAGGGCGATCAGCACGTCCGGCTCCAGATTCGCGCTCATGTGCGTGTGGAGGTCGGCGTGGAACTTGCAGTCGTCGAAGATATAGGTCTTGACGATGGTTTTTGTCTCGCTCAGACGGTAGCTGCGCGTCTGGCTCATGAGCACCTTGGAGATCGAGGGGATGGAGGCTTTCAGCTCCACGGCGCCGTCGGGGAAGATGTTCGCGATTTTCGTGTTCCCCATGCGGAAAATGTAAAGCCTGCGGTTTTCGCCGTCCACATAGCAGGGGATCGTGCCGCGGATGACCTTCAGGCCGTTTTCGTCCAGGCTCAGCGGCAGGTCACACAGCGTCGCGAGATTCGTGATCAGGTTTCCCGTGCTGTGGTTCGGCGTGCGCAGCAGATAGCGCAGCGTCTCGCCGTCACGAAACAGCTCCACGACGATGTCCTTTTCCTTATCCAGAAAAAACTGACCGAATTGCTCCATGCCGCACCTCCCATAAGTCATTGATTTTAAACAGCGTACCGAAGAATGTCGCGTTTGTCAACCTTTCCGTCTTGGCAACGGAGGAAATATGCGGTAAAATAGACGCGGTAATCTGAAAATTCTCTCGGGAGGTTTTGACCATGGCAAAAAAGAAAACGATCCTTGATCTCGTGCAGATGAAAGAAAACGGCGAACAGGCCGTCTGGATGGTGCTGTATGACGCGTGCTTTGCGTCCTACGCCGAGGAGGCCGGGATGGACATGATCCTCGTCGGCGACTCCATGGGCATGATCGTCTATGGCTGGGAGGGCACCGTCCCCGTCACAATGGACATGTCCATCGCCCACTGCCAGGGCGTGCGCCGCGGCGCGCCGAACACCTATCTCATCGGCGACATGCCGTTCGGCGCGTATCACGCAAGCTGCGAGGACGCGGTGCGCAACGCCGTGCGCTTCATGAAGGAGGGCGGCGTGGACGCCATCAAGCTTGAGGGCGGCGTCGCCGTCGCGGATAAGATCGAGGCCATCAGCAAGGCGGGCATTGTCGTGTTCGGTCACATCGGTCTGACCCCGCAGAGCAGCGCTGCCATGGGCGGCTTCAAGGTGCAGGGCAAGAACACCGCCACTGCCAAGGCCATCATCGAGGACGCCATCGCCGTTTACAAGGCGGGCGCGCGCGTGCTCCTGCTCGAAGGCGTGCCGGAGGAGACCGCCTCTTTTATCCACAAAATCCTGCCCATTCCGGTCTACGGCATCGGCGCGGGCGCGGACTGCGACGGTCAGGTGCTGCTCGCGGCGGACGCGCTCGGCATGTACAAGAATTTCACGCCGAAGTTTGCCAAGAAGTACTGCGACATCGCGTCTCTCGCCACGCAGGGCATGCGCGACTATATCGCGGAGGTCAAGGGCGGCGCGTTCCCCGCACCGGAGCACAAGTATAAATTCACCGGCGACAAGGAGGAGTTTGCGGCCTTCCTCGCGGAGTATGAAAAGGAACTCGATTTGTAAACAAAGGAGCAGTCTGCTATGCCTGAATTTGCAAAACGCATGGACTATATGGCGGGCTCCGCCGCCATCATCCGCGGCCTCTTCGGCGCGATGAACGATCCCGAGACGATCTCCTTCGGCGGCGGCGCGCCCGCGACCGAGGCGCTGCCGGCAGAGACGATCCGCAAGATTGCCGCCGAGGTGCTCTCACCCGACAAGCGCGGCAGGGAAGCGCTGCAGTACGGCCCCGTCAAGGGCGTCAGGCAGCTGCGCGAGATCGTCGCGGAAAAGCTCTTAAAGCCGAACGACATTCCCGCGGACCCCGAGGATGTGCTGATCGTGAACGGCGGGCTCGAGACCATGAACCTCCTGTGTCAGGTGTTCATCGATCCCGGCGACGTGATTCTCGTCGAGTCCCCGACGTTCGTGCACTGCGTGGAGATCTTCGAGATGTTTCAGGCGCGGTGCATCGGCTGCGAGACGGACGAGCACGGTCTCGTCATCGAGGACGTGGAGCGCAAGATCCAGGAATACCACCCGAAGATGGTGTATGTGATCCCGACGTTCCAGAACCCCACGGGCAAGACCCTGCCTGCCGACCGCCGCGAAAAGCTCGCCGCGCTGGGTAGTCAGTATGACGTCATCATTCTTGAGGACGATCCCTACCGCGAGCTGCGTTACAGCGGCGAGGCGCTCAAGCCCATCAAGGCCTATGACCGGACGGGGCACACGGTCTACGCAAACTCCCTTTCCAAGATCTTTTCGCCCGGCAGCCGTCTCGGCTATGTCTATGCCGACCGCGCCATCATCGAAAAGCTCTTCGACGCCAAGACCGCCACGAACTCCCACACCTCCATGGTGCCGCAGATCCTCTGCGCGGAGTTTTTCGCGCGCGGGTATTATGAGGCGCATCTGAAAAACCTCTGCGCCATCCACCGCACGCGGCGCGACGCCATGATGGCAGCAATGGAGAAGTATATGCCCGAGGGCACGAAGTGGGTGTATCCGGACGGCGGGCTGTTCACATGGGTGGAGCTCCCAGGCGACATTGACACGACGGAGCTGCTGAGAGAGGCGGCAAACTACAAGGTCGCCTATATCGCGGGCGCGGGCTTTTTCGCAGGCTCCGCCGGCGAGGGCAAAAACTGCATGCGCATCAGCTACGGCAACGTCTCGCCGGAGAAAATCGACGAGGGCATGCGGCGACTGGGCGCGTTGATAAAATCCAAGCTGTAAACAAAAAAGCAGATCCGATTCGGATCTGCTTTTTTATCAGAACAGAGCAATGTTGCTGTCGGTGCGGCTCTCCGTGCCGCCGACGAGCACGCCGTTATCGAGCCGCACGATCATCTGTCCGCGCCCGAACGAGGGCGTGTCGGGATCGAAGCGGACGTCGTGCCCCAGCGCCGCGAGCGCCTTTGCCATGGCGGGGTCGAAGCGGCTTTCCACCGTCACGCTGCCGTCGCGCAGCCACTGCCAGCGCGGGGCGTCCAGCGCCTGCTGCGGGTCGAGACAGAAATCCACATGGTTCATCACGACCTGCAGATGCCCCTGCGGCTGCATGTAGGCGCCCATGACGCCGAACGGTCCGACGTTCTTTCTGTCTTTCATCAAAAAGCCGGGGATGATCGTGTGATAGCTCCGCTTTCCGGGACGCAGCACATTCGCCTCGGCAGGATCGAGCGAGAAGTCTGCGCCGCGGTTTTGCAGCGCGATGCCCGTCCCATCCACGACGATGCCGGAGCCGAAGCCCATGTAATTTGACTGGATGTAGGACACCATGTTGCCCGCGCCGTCCGCGCAGCAGAGATAGACCGTGCCGCTCTTCGGCGGCAGCGCCGCGACGTGCCTTTGCGCCCTCGCGCCGATCTCCTTTGCGCGCATCGCGCCGTAAGCGGGCGTGATCAGATCGTGATAGCTGAGCTCCATGTATTTGGGGTCGGTCACATAGCGGAACGCGTCGGAAAACGCAATCTTCATCGCCTCGATCTGCCGGTGATAGGTAAGGGGCGTTTCCTTTTCCGGGAAATCAAACTGGTTCAGGATGTTCAGCGCCATCAGCGCCGCGATGCCCTGCCCGTTCGGCGGGATCTCGCAGACCTCATACCCGCGGTAGTTTACCCGGATGGGCTCCACCCAAAGGGGCCGGAACGCCGCGAGATCGTCATACCGGAGATAGCCGCCGAACCTGCGGCTCTCGGCGTCGATGCGCTTTGCAAGCTCGCCGCGATAGAAGCTCTCCGCGTTCGTCTCGCCGATGGCCTGCAGCGTGTCGGCGTGGTCGGGCAAGGTGATCAGGTCGCCCGCCTCCGGGGCGCGATCCCCGGGCGCGAAGGTTTTGAACCAGCTGTCAAAGCAGGGCGCCTTGAGCGTGTCCCGATACTGCCGGAAGCTGCGAGCCCAGGCAGCCGCCAGATTCGGCGCGCAGGGGTAGCCCTCGCGGGCATAGCGGATGGCGGGCGAGAGATTGTTCAGAAGCGATCTGCGCCCGAAGCGCGCCGTGATCGCCGCCCATGCGCCCGGCGCGCCGGGGACGGTCACGCTCGTCCAGCCGTGCGCCGGCATGCGCCCGTTTTCGTCCCTGCCGTCTGAGAGCACGCGCGCGGCGTCCGCGAGCATGGGCGCGGGCCCGCTGGCGTTGAGCCCGAACAGCCGCTGCTCCTTCTGGCTCCAGATGAGGGCGAAGGCGTCCGAGCCGATGCCGTTTGCCGTCGGCTCCGTGACGGTCAGCGCGGCTGCCGCGGCGACGGCGGCGTCCATGGCGTTGCCGCCCTGCCGGAGCGCTTCCAGTCCCGCCGCTGCCGCCTGCGGGCTGGAGCAGTTTACCATGCCGCCGCGGGCATAGAGCGGAAAGCGCTGCGAGGGATAGCGCGCGTTCAGAGGATCAAAGGTTGTATGCATCTACATTCGCCTGCCTTTCAACAGGATCGGTTCTGCTCTGATCATAGCATAAAGACGGAAAAGATTCCACGCCGGATTTATTGAATTTTCGCGCGAATGCACGTATAATCGAGGCATAGAAAGAAAAAGCGGGGGAAGACCATGCAGACAGAGAAAAAACAACGCGCCGCGTGGAAAACGGCGCTGATCGCGGCGCTTGTCGTGCTCCTGCTCGGCGGCGCTGCCGCGGCGGGCTGGCTGCTCGGCGGCGCGAAAGATCGTGACGATGACGAGGCCGAGGATCCGCGCATCGAGTCGCGGGAGGAAAAACCTGAGGAAACGGACTCGGCAGAACCCGCCGCGAGCGCGGAGCCGACCGAAGCGCCCGTTCCGGTGCGCGTGCAGCTGCTGGAGCAGATGGGCTATATCGGCGATCGGGACGCGTGCACCATGACGTCCGCGCAGGCATTGGCGTGTGCCGACAAGATCCGCGCGGCACAGGGCGGCGTCGTGATGGCGGCGCTCTTCGACGGCGGCAGCGGCGTGCCGATCCTCTGGATCGCGCAGGCGGACAGCATGCGGGCGGAGTCTGACAATACGACCGCTCTGACCGGGCATTACCAGGACAAGCTCTACGGCTTTCAGAGCGGACAGCTCGACGAATACACCTGGATGACGACGCTGCTGCGCGCCGGAACGGACGGCGTGATGGTGAAGCTCAGCCGCGACTCCACCAGGGTGCAGTTTTTCCATCTGAACAGCGGCGCATTTGAGAAGGAGCCGTTCGGCGTCGGCGCGTGGGATCATTCCGGCGACGCGACATATAATGGAGTATCCATCGGTGCGGGCAGCGAGGTCGCGCTCTGGGACTTCTACCGCGCGGCGGGCAGCGACCTGAAGGTGCTGCTCGAGGCCATGTCCGGCGACAGCGAGAATCTGTATCTGACAGGGCCGTGGCTCAGCGGCGCCGAGATGAGCGGGCTGCTGGAGCGGTATGCGGCGTCAGTCGCGTGATGTTTGCCGGAAAGGGCGTGTGGAAATGAATCGAGTCTGGATTGCGCTGCTGGCGCTGGCTCTGCTCTGCGGCTGCTCGCGGCTGTCACAGCCGGAGCGGGAGACGCGCAGCGACACGCCCGCGCCCGCCCCGGCAGAGAGCGCCTCGCCGAGCGCGCAGCCCCTTGCCGTCTATCTCGGCGTGGAACACTACGGCAGAGTTGACGCCGCGCAAAAGGACGCGTTTCGCTATCGCTTTTCTACCGGCGGTGAGACCGTGACCTATGCGATCGCGCCGGACGCTGCGTACACGATCCAGAATCTGCTGGAGGAGGGCGGGGTCTACGCCCTCACGGTCGAGCAGGATACGGTCGTCGCGGCGGAGGCGGTGAAGCCTGTCTCCGCACTGCCGGAGCGCTCAGATTATGATTGCGTCGTGCGCGTGCGCACCGAGGCGGGCGGCGCGGTTCTCGAAGAGGGCGCGCCGGAGGCTGCAGAGCCGGTCAGCGCCGTGCTCGACGAGGCGAGCCGCACGCTCTATCTGCTGCCCGCCGCGCAAAGCTATACGCCGCCCGTCTCGGGGACTCCGGGCGAGCGGACGCTCTTAAACTTCCTGAAAACCGCCATGACGCCCGTCGGCACGACGCTCTATGTCTACGGCGGCGGCTGGAACTGGCAGGATGACGCGGCCGCCCGTCAGGCGGCGTCCATCGGCCTGCCGGAAGAATGGGTCACGTTCTTCCAAACGCGCGGCGCGGACTATCACTATAAGCTCGGCGACGCGGCGCACAGCTTCTATCCGTTCGGCGGGTGGAACGAATACTACTTCGCCGGCGCCGACTGCTCCGGCTACGTCGGCTGGGCGCTTTACAACACCCTGTACGATAGCGACGGGGAAGCGGGACTCGTGTTCTTCGCCGACCGGGTCGCCTCTGAGCTTGCCGAGCGGCACTGGGGCACGATCGTACAGGGCGCGCAGACCGTGCGCCCGGGCGATATCATGAGCATGTCGGGACACGTCTGGATCGCGCTCGGAACCTGCGACGACGGGAGCATCGTGATCGCGCACAGCACGCCCAGCGCCGGCAAAACCGGCGCCCTCGGCGGCGGCGTCCAGCTCAGCGCCGTCGGCTCCGGCACCGGCTGCGAGGCTTACCGGCTCGCGCAGGATTATATGACGCGCTATTATCCCGCGTGGTCGGAGCGCTATGCCGCCGTGGTGCGCGCTCCGGGATCGTATCTCGCGGGCAGCCTGTTTCGCTGGGACACGCAGACCATGCCGGGACTCTCCGACCCCGACGGCGTGCAGCAGATGGATGCCGCGACGGTTTTACGACTGCTGTTTGCCAACACATATTGACAAACCGTTCCAAAGCGCATACAATGCAGATATGAAACTCTGACCGCAAGGGCATTCCAAGCAGGAAGATGGCTTCATGTCACAATACGCTTGCATGTTTCAAGCTCCCTTCGTCTTGTTTCGAGGGGAGCTTTCGGTTTTAAAGGAGGGGAGAAATGAGCACCAGAGTCGCAGTCATTGCGATCGTTGTGGAAAACCATGCCTCTGTCGAGGCGATTAACGCCCTGCTGCATGACGCGTCTGCGTATATGATCGGGCGTATGGGCGTACCCTATCGGGAACGCGGCATCAGTCTGATCAGCGTGGCGCTGGACGCGCCGCAGGACGTGATCAGCGCGCTCTCCGGGCGCATCGGCGCGCTGCCGGGCGTGAGCGCCAAAACCGCGTATTCCAACGTCATTACGGACACCATTCAAACCTGAACCATTCTGAAAGGAGAAATCCACCAATGAAAAAGTATCTTGCCATTCTGCTGGCGCTCGTCATGGTGCTGGGCCTTGCCGCCTGCGCAAAGGAATCTGCCGAGCCCGCTGCCGACGCCTCCGCCGCCCCGGTCGAGGAGACCGAAGAGGTTCTCGAGGGCGCTGACGTGAATCTCGCCGTTCTCGCCGGCCCGACCGGCATCGGCGCCGTGGGTCTCATGGAGGCCAACGATGCCAAGGAAACCGTGAACAACTACACCTTTACCGTCGCCTCCGCTCCCGACGAGGTCGTCGCGGGCGTTGCCAACGGCAGCCTCGATATGGCGGCTGTGCCGACGAACCTCGCCTCCACGCTCTATGCCAAGACGCAGGGCGGCGTGCAGCTCGTCGCGCTCAACACCTATGGCGTGCTGTATATCCTCGAAAAGGGCGAGACTGTGCAGAGCATTGCCGATCTCAAGGGCAAGACCGTCTACGCGACCGGTCAGGGCTCGAACCCCGAATATGTCCTGGAGTATCTGCTTGAGCAGAATGGCCTGACCTACAGCCTCGACGGCAGCGCCGCCGATGTGCAGCTGCAGTTCATGGCCTCCGAGGAGCTCACCGCCGGCATGGTCTCCGGTCAGTATGACCTGTGCATGCTGCCCGTGCCCGCCGTCACGGCTGTGACCGTGCAGAACCCCGACGTGCGCGTGGCGCTCGATCTCACCGCCGAGTGGGACAAGCTGGGCGTTGACGGCAAGCTCACGCAGGGCTGCATCGTCGTGACGACGAAGTTTGCCGAGGAGCACCCCGACGCCGTGAAGGCGTTCCTGAAGGAATATGCCGCCTCGATCGATTCCGTTCTCGCCGATCCTGCCCACGCGGGCGAGCTCTGCGAGCAGTACGGCATCGTCGCCAAGGCGCCCATCGCGACCAAGGCGATCCCGAGCTGCAACCTCTGCTGCGTGACGGGCGAGGATGTGCGTCCCGCCATCGAGCCGTTCTTCCAGGTCATGTTTGACGCTAACCCGAAGTCCATCGGCGGCGCAATGCCGGGCGACGATTTCTATTTCGTTGCGAAGTAATCTGCCCAGGCCCTGGAGCTGGCTTCTGCCCGCGGCCTTTTGGCTCGCGGCGTGGTGGCTGGCGTCTCTGGCGGTGGGGAAGAGCCTGCTGATCCCCGCGCCGCCGGAGGTGGTGCGCAGACTGCTTGAGCTCATCGCGTCCGCCGCGTTCTGGCGATATACGGGGCTGAGCCTTCTGCGCATCACGCTGGGGCTTCTGATCGGAATTGCCGCAGGCGTGATCACAGCCGTGCTGACGAGCAGGTCTGCGTTCTTAAACGCGCTGCTCGCCCCGGCTGTGCGCGTCGTGCGCGCAACGCCGGTCGCAAGCTTCATCATCCTGGTGCTGCTCTGGGTCGCAAACGGGCGCGTGCCGGCCGTGATCTCCGCGCTTGTGGTGCTCCCCGTCGTCTGGGAGAGCACCTCGGCGGGCATCCGCAGCGTGGACAGACCGCTCATGGAGTTTGCCCGCGTCTATCGGCTTACGCGCATGGACACGCTGCGTCATGTCGTTTTTCCCGCGCTCTTGCCGCATCTCTCCGCGGCGGTCTGCACGGCGATCGGTCTTGCGTGGAAATCGGGCGTCGCGGCGGAGGTGCTCTGTCTTCCGAAAGCCGCGATCGGCACGCAGGTCTATTTCTCGAAGCTCTATCTCGATACGCCCGCGCTCTTTGCGTGGACGCTGGTGGTCGTCGCGCTCTCCATGACCGTGGAGCGCATCGCGCGGCGGCTCCTGCTCGGGAGAAAGGGGGAGCGGGCATGAAGCTTGACCGTGTCACATTCTCCTACGGGGAAAAGAGCATTTTCCGGGATTTCACGCTCCCGCTTCCGGACACGGGCGTCACGGCGCTGTCCGGCCCCTCCGGCTGCGGCAAGACGACGCTTTTGCGCCTCATCGCGGGACTCGAACAGCCGCAGAGCGGCAGCATCAACTGCCCGCCGCCGGGCGAGATCGCCCTGATGTTTCAGGAGGATCGCCTGATCCCGCGGCTGCCTGCCTGCCGCCAGATCGAGATTGTCCGCCCAAAGGGGCGCGGCGCTGCCGACTGGCTGCGCAGCGTCGGACTCGGAGACGAGATCGACGCCGCGCCGGAGTCCCTCTCCGGCGGCATGCGGCGCAGACTCGCCCTCGCGCGCTGTCTCGCCTACGGGCAGGACAAACGCCTGCTCCTGCTCGACGAGCCGTTCACCGGCGTGGACGCAGAGCGCATCCAGTCTCTGATCGCGCTGATCCGCTCCATGGACATCCCGACGATCTTCACCGCGCATGACGCCGAGTCGCTGCAAATGGCGGATCGGGTCGTGGAGCTTTAAAAACAAAGGGCACGTTGCAAAATAACGCGCAGCAAAAAAGCACCAGTCATGCCCGAAAGGGCTTGGCTGGTGCTTCTTTTTGCGTTAAGCTGTAGGTGTGAAA
>ONEB01000004.1 GCA_900316745.1 uncultured Eubacteriales bacterium
CACGACTTCAGCGATAACTCTCTGCGGAAAGTGAAAACCGACCGGGCAGATGCCATGAAGATAGCAAATTATGGTTTGTCATTCTGGAATTCTCTGCGCAGATTCGTTCCAGATGATGAGATCCGCACCATGTTGAAGGCTCAAAGCAGACTATACGAAAGGACATCTCATGTCAGTATCGTGATGAGAAACGGACTGGTGACGCTCACAGAGCAAACCTTTCCCGGCATCAACAAGTTGCTGCCCTCTACAACCAGAACAGCATCTGGACATTTCAAATGGGTTGATTTTTGTAAACGCTTCTGGCACCGGGATTGTGTGGCAGGCGTTTCGCTTAAAGCTTTCGCCGAGACCTACTACACTTGGTGTAGACGTGAGGGATATAATTACTCCGATGCAGATGCAGCGAAGATCCATCGCGCGGCCAGAGAGGTAACTGCCATTCTGCCCAAATGCGAAAGCACAAAGCGACTTGTTGTGCAGTCCGTTGATATGCTGAATGCTGCATATGATTCTCTGCAGGCAATCCGCACCGAAATGAACCGACTGGCAAGTATGCTCCCGGAGTACAATACAGTGATGAGCATCGATGGTGTTGGACCAATTACCGGGCCGTGGCTCATTGCTGAAATTGGCGATGTCAGGCGTTTCAAAAACAAATCTGCGCTGGTTGCTTTTGCTGGGTTTGATGCCCCTCCATTTCAATCCGGCACGTTTGAGTTGAAATCCAGGCACATCTCAAAAAGAGGCTCTCCCCATTTACGAAAAGTAGCATTTCTTACGTGCAGTGCCATCCTGAGGAATGGCAATCTTGAAGATCCAATATTATGGACAAAAAGCGTAATGAAGGAAAGCATTATTACGTTTATATGGTTGCCGGAGCTGCTAAATTGCTTCGAATTTACTTTGCTCGTGTCAATGAGTGTTTTCTCAAAGAAGAGGCACTCACTGAAGTGCCATAAGCCATTGAATCGCAACGGGTTTGAGTAAAAAGCAGCTAGAATAAATTTGAATCACTATTCATTTTCAGGCCGCCAAATTGACGGCTTATTGTGCGTTGATGGTAAAACAATCTTGAAAAAACTGCTTGACAAGATTAGCAGGTTTGCCAAAGATGCTCCACATCCATGGCCGCCCTTGCTCCTGTGACGGTTATGACGGTTGTGACAGTACGATTCATGGATACCTTACCCTGCGATCAAACCGTCACGACTGTCACAACTGTCATCCCGCCGAAGCATCAGCAGGCGCGCAGCAGCCGTTTTCTCCGTCCTGTACCGGATGCCGTTCGGCTCGAGAAACGAGTGCTGGAAGCGCCCGAGGATCTTCACCACGCGGTACTTCATGCTCTCGTCCTCTCCCATTTCTTCGATGAGCTGCGTGGCTGTGCCCGACCACTCCCTGCGCTCCTGCAGGAAGCCCACCAGACGGTGCAGAAACTCCGGGATCTCCTCGGCTCGGATGTCGTCCTCGGTTTTCTGTTCCAGCAGCTCCCAGACACAGTCGGTCAGCTGCAGCACCAGCTCCTGATACGGGAGGTCGCGCCCGGTCATGAACATGGACACCGTGCCCTGTGAGCGCCGCTCCTTGACCATGACGAAGGCCGCGTCCGCAGCGCCGAGGATGCCGTTGCTGCCGGAGATCTGGTTGAACGGGTCGCTCTTGTCCTTCTGCTTTCTCAGGTGGTGCACCAGCAGGATCGAGATCCCGAACCCGTCCGCGATCTTCTTCAGGGTGGAGACGTCCTCGTAGTCTCCCGCATAGACGCCGACGCCGGAGCCGTGCGCGGTTCGGATCTTCTGAAACGTGTCGATGATGATGAGCTCCGTCTCCGGGTGCGCTGCCATGTGCGATTCGATCTGTTCCTCCAGACCGGCGCGGAGTTTTCCCGCTGCGACGCACAGGTGCAGCCCCGACGGCGCCTCGTCCGGCAGGCGGTACATGCGGTCCTGCAGGCGGGAGAAGGTGTCCTCCAGACAGAGGTACAGCACCTCGCACGGATGTGTTTTCAGACCCCAGATCGGGAGCCCCTGGCAGATGCGCATCGCCATCCAGAGCACCAGCCAGCTCTTGCCGCATTTGCTCGGCCCGCACAGCAGACTTACGCCCTGCGGGATCAGACCCTCCACCAGAAACGTCGGCGGCACAAAGGGTCTTGCCTGTAATTCTTCTGCATTGATGGTAAACATTCTTTCCATTGTGTTTTTTCTCCTTCTAAGTTCTCAAGTGTTGATTTTCACACCGGCCTATCTGTTTCAGCCGGCGTCTTTCCATTCCGCTTCGCGGAAAACGTATTCGATCACGCTGGCTTTGGGGATGCGAAAGGCGTTGCCGATCTTCAGCCCGTGGATGTACCCGTCGTTGATCAGGTCGTACGCGAGATGGCGGCTCACGCCCAGCATCTGTCGAAGCTGCGTGATGTTCACAATGTCCGGGTACTCCGGAAACATCGTCTGGTAGAGCTCTCTAAGTTCTGATTTCTTCATGTGCGATTCCTCCAATCTGCGGTGTTGTTCTGCTGCGGTTGGTATTCAATTGTTGCGTGCTCTTTTTTCACCTCCAACAGTGTCCGAAAATTGCAACAAAAAAAGCCGGACACCAAATCGAAATGGACATACCTATCCCGTTGTTTCAGGACTGGTTATGTATTTCGATTTGGTGTCCGGCTATTTGGTGACTCATGAAGATACCATCTTCAAGGACCCGTTGCTCGGTACTTTCGTAATAAAAGATGTATTAGCAGATAGAATCTTTCTGCATATATGACATCCGCATATCTTCGTTTCAGGAGATATGCGGATGTTTTTTGTTGTTGTGGTATTGTGATATATTTTGCGTTTATGTCGTATAGGCAAGATGATTATGCCATCACCGCTGTATTCTCTCACCCGCAGCGGCCAGAAAACCAGAGTTCTTCGCAGCTTCGAATATCATATATGGCGTAAAGGGCATCTATTCCAACCCAAAAGGACCATATCTCGCTCCCAAGACGAGCCATGTTTCCACAGATGTATCATTATCCCCGCTTCCGGTCATGGCCTGCAGCACAGGGCTGAATCTGTGCTGTCCGCTGCAAGGATGGATCGCTCGCTCAATTTGAGGTCGTGGCGTGCTTGCCCGGGCGGCTTCCCTTTCGGCGAAAGCGGTAACGTTCTCTGGTTCCGATATTCAATTTACAAGGTGCACTCGGCGCAATGCGCCATTCCGCTTGCTCTGCGGCAATACATGCAGATACAGGCGGGTTCCTGTCAACGCTATAATATATCCCTTTAAACGGTTTGTAAAGGTCGCATTTGTAGAGTAAAAAGGATAAAAACTGTTGACTGTATGAAATCTATGTGATAGGATGTTTTTAATGAATACTACTATTTGAAAATGATGATACGTTTTCGCGCTGAATCGGAACGAGGAGCTTTGCTATGAAAAACATTGTTAGATTATCCGATCACAGGGATAGGGTACGATATCACCTTGAGGAAGAACGGAATGCCAATGTGATCGGCAGAAGAATCAAGGAGGCACGCAAGGCGAACGGCTATAGTTTGGAGAAATTCCGCAAACTGCTGGAATGCAATGGCGTGAAGGTGTCTCGTTTTGCCGTTAATAAATGGGAGCAGGGCGAGACTGTCCCCAGCGCATACCAGCTTGTGGCGATTTTCCATGCGCTCGGGTTGGATGAGCAGGTTCGCTTCTTTATGAATGACTACCAGCCGGAGCTTAATTCAGAGGGGTTGAAAAAGGTTCAGGTCTATAAGGAGGATCTGATCGCTTCCGGGAAGTATGTGCCGTCTGTGAAAAAGACGGACAACGTGATCCGCTATGTGGATATGCGTGTCAGCAATCTGGCGGTCTCCGCCGGTACCGGAGAGTTTTTGGATGAAGACAGCTTTGAGACTGTTCCTTTCCCGGAAGGCTCTGTTCCGCACGGCGCAGATTTCGGCATCCGCATTGCCGGCGACTCCATGGAGCCGGTGTACCATGACGGGCAGATCGTGTGGGTGCAGGAATGCAGCCGCCTCACACCCGGTCAGGTCGGTGTGTTCGTCTATGACGGCGCGGGCTATCTGAAGGTCTACGATGAGCAGGAGCCGGACGCATCTGTAGCAGAAGAGTACACAGACAGCTACGGTAATGTCAGGCCTCAGCCGGTTCTGGTCTCTTATAATCAAAAATATGCGCCGAAGGTCATCCGCCCGGAAGCGGCGTTTCAAATCATCGGGCGAGTGCTTTGACAGCAAAGGGTGATCACTGCATGGATACTATCGAACGGTTAAAGGAGATTGCCGCAGACCGCAGCCTCTCGTTTTATAAGCTTTCTCAGATTTGTGATATTCCATATTCCACGCTGAAAAACGCAGAATCCCGAAATGGACAGCTTTCAATCGATTCCATCGAGCGCATCTGCGACAAGTTGGGAATCCCGGTCTATACATTCTTTATGACAGATGAGGATTGGGCGGGGATCGAAGAGCAAAAGCAGCAGAGGCTGAAGGCGTAACAGGGTTTGGAGCAACGTCCACGGGACCTGCATACCGCTTTCAGAGGCGTCCCTGCCTCTGAGCTCCCGGCAGTATCATTGACTTGCTGCTTTGGATTATTATTTATAAAGAAGGGAACTGCAACTGTTTCCAAAAAGGAAATAGTTCATCAGGAAATCACAACATTTTGAAATAAGATGAGCGATCATATGAGATTTTATATTACAGCAGACACGCACGGATTCTACTCCATCCTGCGAGAAGCGCTGACAGAGGCAGGATTCTTTGCTGAGACAGCTCCACATAAGCTGGTTATCCTTGGCGATCTGTTCGACAGAGGCACCGAAGCGCGTGAAATGCAGGATTTCATCCTTCAGCTGATGGAGGAAGAGCGGGTAATTTTGGTAAAAGGAAACCACGAGGATTTGTTTGTAGAAATGGTGACTGAGGATGCAGGATTGCCATACAGCCATCATGTCAGCAACGGCACCTATGATACTGCGTTGCAGTTGACCGGCTATGATCCGGCAATGGCACGAATCCGGAACTTCGATTTTGCGGAAGCTGCAAGAAAGACTCCATACTATAAAACTATCATCCCTGCAATAGTTGATTACTACGAGACAAAACACTACGTTTTTACGCATGGCTGGATTCCCTGTATCCGAGAACGCAGCGGATACAGCTATTATTCCGACTGGAGATCTGCGAAAGAATTGGAGTGGAAAAGCGCACGATGGTATAACGGAATGGACGCCGCGCAGAGCGCGAATGAGGATAAGACCATTCTCTGCGGACATTGGCATTGCTCCTATGGCCATGCAAGATATGAGCATGAAGGGTCCGAATTCGGACCGGACGCGGACTTTACTCCATACTATGGCCCTGGTGTGATTGCACTTGATGCCTGCACTGCACGCAGCAATAGAATCAATGTTGTCGTACTGGAAGATGAACTCAAATAGCAGTTGTATAAAAATAGGAGGTTTTAATGGACGATTTGTTAGGCTTTGGCGGAATGCTTGACTTGGATGGCGACGGTAGTCTGGACGTAGGTGAAACTGTGTTTGGTCTCATGATGATGGATGACGAGCTGGCAGATGAGAGCACAGAAGAGGAAGACTGCGAACTCGAACTGATGACTGGATACAGCCGTGATGATTTGGAACTCATGGATTCGGAAGAACGCGCTGAGGTTCTGGAGGAAGCCGGATATGGGCAGAATGATTTCGGCTTTGACGATTTTTGACCTGTTCTTCGTTATTATGGTTTGAAATACTCAAACTTAAATTGCCATTTCTTAATTTTCCTGCTATAATCGATATAACGTGTCTGCTGGACTTTCCATAAGGAATGTGAGGGTGCTCTATGAATTACAATAAATTGTGGAAGCTTCTGATAGACAAGAAGCTTAGAAAGAAAGATCTCCGAGAGATGGCAGGACTCTCAACTAATGTTATTGCCAAGATGGGAAAAGGTGGCGATGTCTCTACGCAGGTGCTTCGGAAGATTTGTGAAGTGCTCGAATGCAAGATTGATGATATCGTGGAGCTTGACTGAGCCTTATTCTGAGAATTCGTAACCTGGTGTATTATTGTTTTAGGAAGGAGGTTTAAGCGATGTGGTGCAAAAACTGCAATTTGGAGACGAACGAACCAGTCTGCCCTGTTTGTGGATCGGAAACGTCTGAAGATCTGCCGGTTGAGATTTACTGGTGTGACGATTGCAATATCCCAATTATCCACATTTCCACTGCGGCTGATAAAGGCATTTGCCCAATCTGTCGTGGGAAAACCCACTATTTAACCACTGATCTTAGACCAGTTTTTCCTGAAGAGAGGTTACTTCTTGCTATTCTTCTTGATAAATCGACCAATTCCTTTATGGAACACTCGGTATGGGCAGCTGGAAGCAGATATTACATTGATGGGAAATCACTATCTGTTCCAGCAAAAACTTTTGAGATAGCGAACACTGATAAAATCACTTCGCAGATCAACGGTTCTGCGGAAACAATAGACTACGCTTATTTTAATGATACTATTCACAAATTTGTTCAGGCAAATCAACACAGACTTGCATATCTTAAAGATGAAGCTTTTTCTTTCGTCAGAAAAGCTGCAGAGAAATTCAAGGAAGAAAACATTGTTATCTCGTTTTCAGGCGGAAAAGATTCGACAGTAACAGCAGATGTAGTCACAAAGGCCCTCAGCAATCCGAGTCTAGTACATATTTTTGGAAATACGGCACTCGAATTTCCATCTACTATTGAATACGCAAAACGGTACAGGAACAACCATCCTCTTGCAATTTTCATGGTTGCACATAACGATGAGCAAGTCTTCTATGATGTATGTGAAGATATTGGGCCACCGGCCAGGATGATGCGCTGGTGCTGCTCGATGTTCAAGACTGGTCCAATTACAAGGGTAATTAACAGCCTTTACCGGAACCAGCAGATATTAACCTTCTATGGAATTCGCAAGTCAGAATCTGTTAGTCGAAGCAAGTATAATCGGATTGAAGATGATGCGGAGTCCGTAAAAATCCAGCAGCAGACAGTTGCTTCACCGATCTTCTTCTGGAAGGATATCGACATTTGGCTATACATGCTTGCGGACGAAGTTGATTTCAACTATGCATACAGGCTCGGCTATGACCGAGTTGGCTGCTGGTGCTGCCCGAACAATAACCAGCGAGCACAATTCCTTTCACGAATTTACATGCCAGAGGAATCAAAAAAGTGGCGAGAGTTTCTGATTGAGTTCGCAAAGAAGATTGGAAAGCCAGATCCGGAAGTATATGTTGATAGCGGAAAATGGAAAGCGCGGCAAGGAGGGAACGGACTTCCCTCGGCTGGCGACGTAAAGATACGTTTTACGAATTGCACGACAGAGGATCATGCAAAGATCTATCGCTTGGTTAGACCGTTTGATGATGAACTTACTGGAATGTTTGTTCCTTTTGGGCGTGTCGCACCGGAGCTTGGGAAAAAACTGCTCCGAGAGAGTATAATCCTTGATGCTAAAACGAATGTCCCAATCCTCTCAATTCAGCCGTTCAGCCAGGACGGTTACGATTATGCAGTGAAGGTTAGGACAATGAACGTTGCAGACCATGACGATTTACAACGCATGGTCGGCTATCAAATAAGGAAATTTAATGCCTGTCGGAAGTGTCTCAAATGCGAATCGATCTGCAGGCAAGGCGCAATCTCCATTATCGGGGATAGCTATTTTATTGATCCGAGCAAATGTGTCCATTGCAAAATGTGCATGACCGCCAAATATCTTGATGGCGGTTGCATGATGGACAAATATCTTCGGACAAAGTAAACGATGGAGGAAACAGCGATGCCAATGAAATTTCGAGCTCATGATACTTTTTTCATCAGAAAAGGCTGGCTTTCTAAAGGCATGCGCTGCGTTGCGAGAAAGCCTGACGTTTTTGTTGCTCACGACGAAAACCCAATGGATGTTCTGGGGATCGGCGCCAATATGGTCAAGGCACTTAGATATTGGCTCCAAGCGGTTGGTCTTACTTCTGAGCCGAGTAAAGGAAAACGGGTTCAGAGCTTCACTGATCTCGGAAAACTAATATATGAGCATGATACTTATATCGAAGAACTAGGAACGCTTTATCTGCTACAATACAGCCTTGCATCAAAAAAGGAAGATGCAACAGCTTGGTATTTTTTCTTCAACGAATTTTCTATGTCGGAATTTTCGAGAGAAGATTTTGTTGCTGCACTGCAAAAGTATATCAAGATGAACGACGCGGAGACCGAGTATGCTATCCGTTCGCTTAATGATGATTTCCAGTGCATCATCAATACTTACCTTCCACGCTATAAATCGAATCCTAGCAGAGTGAGTCCTGAAAACAACATCGATTGTCCCTTCGGGGAGCTAGGCTTGGTTGATACTCTGAATAAGCGAAAGAAAACATACAAGAAAAGCATTCCTGCAAGTGACACGCTGAATCCTTATGTAATACTCGCGGTCATTGCCGATAACGCAAAGGGTCGCAGAGAGATTAGCTTGAACGAGCTTCTAACAGCTCCATATAATATTGGAAAGGTGTTTAACCTCGATTCAATTACTATGCTCGATGTGCTCTACAAGATAGAAAAGCTCGGCCAAATCAAGATCAATCGTACTGCCGGTCTTGACGTGATTACACTTCAAGCCGAGATGAGCTTTTTAGAGTGTGTCGAACTGTTCTATGCATCAATCGATGAACAGGGTCAGGAGGAGCAAAATGCGTGATATGATTTCTGTTGCCTCTGGTTTCCAGTACTCTGTTAACATCGGGTACGATCTTGGCAGCGATAACAAGCTCAGAAACTTTATTCCGACAAAGTCCGCAATAAGCCTACTCGAAGATATTTTGCTTAGCGTAAATCCAACCTCGACAGACCGTGCTCGAGTGTTGATCGGCGCCTATGGCAAGGGTAAGTCCCACATTGTGCTGACAATCCTTTCTATGCTGCAGAAACGCGATATTAGGCTGTTTGAGAAGCTGATGCCGAAGGTTCAAGAGAATCCGAGGCTTTATCAGCTTGTCCAAAATTATTATGAAAGCGAGGATAAGATTCTCCCTGTTGTTATCAGCGGAAGTAACACTAGCCTTACACAAGCGTTCTTGCTTTCCTTGCAGCGAACGCTCTCAGAGCACGAGTTGTTGTCGGCAATGCCAGAAACAAACTATAAAGCTGCTATTAGTGTGATTCGTCGCTGGGAAAAAGATTTTCCGGACGCTTTTAGAAGATTTCAAGAAGAAATTGATGAGCCCGTTGAAATCCTAGTCGATAAGCTGGAAAACTATGACGTCATCGCCTACGAGACGTTCGAGAGAATATATCCTGCACTGACGGCGGGAAGCGTGTTTAATCCGTTCCTTGGTTTCGATGTGGTTGAGCTTTATGAAAGTGTTGCCAAGAGTCTGAAGCCTTTGGGTTATACTGGTATCTATGTTGTTTATGATGAATTTAGCAAATTCTTGGAGGCTAATATTGTTGACGCTTCGGTCAGCGATACGAAAATGCTGCAGGATTTTGCAGAAAAATGCTGCCGGAGTAGAGATTTGCAGCTTCATCTGATGCTTATATCCCATAAGGAAATCAGCAATTATATCGATGAGCTCCCAAAGGAGAAGACGGATGGCTGGCGCGGTGTATCTGAGCGCTTCAAGCACATCCACATGAACAATAACTTTACACAGACCTACGAGATCATTTCTTCTGTTATCCAACATAAGGAGCCGCTATGGGGTGCTTTCTGCAACGAGCATTACCGCGATTTTGAGGGGCTTCGTACTCGCTACCTAAGCCACCAGATGTTTAAGGATGCGCAGGGAGAAATTGAGACTGCGATCAAAGGCTGCTTTCCTCTTCATCCAGTGTCGACATTCATTCTTCCTAGATTATCTGAGCGTGTAGCGCAGAACGAGCGGACGCTTTTTACATTCCTTTCTGCAGAAGGGAATGCGACATTGGCGTCGTTCCTCGATGTTTATGAGAATGACTTTACTCTTGTAACACCGGATCTGATTTATGATTATTTTGAGCCTCTGTTCAGAAAGGAAATATATACAGGAGGAATCCACGATACATTCGTCCTTACAAGTGTAATTCTCAATCAACTTCCGGAAGGCACGCTAGGAAGTAAAATTATCAAAACGCTCTCGCTCATCTACATTCTAGAACAGTTTGAGCGCCTTAATCCGACAAAGGAACAAATTATTGGCATCTATTCTGGTGCTTACGAAGTCGATGAAATAGAAAAAGCTATCTCCGATTTGATCGAGAAAGAATTTGTCGTTTATATCAAACGGAGCAACGACTATCTCCGCTTGAAGCAAACTTCTGGCGTTGACATCCAACAGAAGATCCATGATTTGGTGGAGTCTCAGACTGGAAAGGTTACGACAAAGGAAATCCTTAATGCTTCTAACTTCGATAACTATATATATCCCTCTCGTTACAACGACGAGCGTGAGATGACGCGCTTCTTTGCTTTTCAGTTTATTGATGGCGGTGAGATTGCCGACGATGTAGATTGGAATGTGAAGAGTGAGAGTGTCCAAGCGGATGGCATTATTTACGGAATCATCCCGGACAGTGAAGCTCAGCTTAAAGCGATCACACAAATTATCACTCGCACAAGTCAGGGCTTTGATCGGTTTATCTTTGTGCTACCAAAGCACTTTAGGAAGATAGACGAAGTGATTCGAGAGTATGCCGCTGTCAAGCAGTTAAGAGATCTTGCCACGGATGATCCTGTCTTGTTCGACGAATACGAAGTTGTGTTCGAGGATTTGCAAGAGGTGATCAATGGTTTTATCGCTTCTTATACACATCCGGAAAATTATCGCTCGGTTTATATTCACGATGGTGCAGTTATTAATGTGAGCCGTAAATCTGGTCTCACTGAGGTAATGTCCAAAATCTGTGACAGAGTATTTGGCATGACGCCGATAATCAACAACGAGTCTGTAAATAAAAATGATATAACGAACATCGCAGCTAATAGTCGTAACAAAATCATCGGCGCGCTGCTTAGGAATGAACTGGAGCCAAATCTTGGATTGTCAGGGACTGGGCAGGAAGTTTCCATCATGCGCAGCACACTGCTTAGGACTGGAATCTGGAGTGAGGAAAACGGCATTCCTCAGATTAACCTCCATCCAGCGGATCTGGCCATGAGCAATATGTTGTCGACTATAGAAAACTTCTTCCTAGAAGCAAGGCAGAATGGACAAATTAGTTTCTCAGTTCTTTATGAGAGACTAATCTCCCCGGAGTATCATGTCGGCCTGCGCAAAGGACTGATCCCAATCTATGTGGCAGCCGTCATGCACAATTACCGTCAGCAGATCGTGATAAGTAACCGGTTTGGGCCGGTACAAATGGGCGTTGATGCGCTGATACAGATTAACAGCAATCCTGGATATTTCTCAATCGAATATCTTGATTGGAATCCGGAGAAGGAAGATTACATTGCACGTCTCGCTACAGCGTATGGAGATTTTGTTGTCGAAGCGGAGAAAGCTGGAAGCACCTATGATTATGTTGCTAACGCCATGCGACGATGGTTTATGGCACTTCCCAAATTCTCTAAAGAGTGCAAAGTTCGTCCTAACGGCATTAAAATTGGGAAACGCCAGCAAGAAATGATAAAGCTTCTCCGGTCAAATACCAGCGGTTCAGATTTGCTGTTCAAGAAACTTCCGACCATTTTTGCTTATGATGTTTTTACTGCTGATGCTGCTGGAGACGTTATTGGAGCAAAGAACCTTTACGATGGGTTGCTGGATGAGCTAAAAAAGTATTTAATTGCAGAAACCAAGCTCCGCTTCCTACCAAAGGAGGACAAGGAATCCGGAAAGAAAGCCTCGCTCACGACGGTCGTTAAAGAATGGTGTGATTCCCTTGATCCTAAAAGTTTCGAGCAACTCTTTTCTGATGGTACAGAACGTTTCCTGCAACACCTTAAGAGTGTGACAAATGACGAGGACTTGTTTATTACAAGGCTTGCAAAACTTGCTACGGGACTCAGGATGGAGGACTGGGACAGCCAGACGGAAGCGTCTTTCTTTACAGCCATTGAGCAGTTCATAAAGACTGCTAAAGAATTCCATGAAACGACCGTCGCGGAAACCATAAACGATACATCTAGCTATCAGGTGATCTTCGCTGATGAGGATGGCAAGAATACAGTGAGACGCTTTGATAAAGTCGAAGTATCGGCCAAAGGCAAGCTGCTGTTTAACCAGATCACATCATCGCTCGAGTCAATGGGGCATTCTATCTCTGAGCAGGAGAAGCGGCAAATCCTCATGGAAGTCCTGAAAAAACTCTGCTAAGAATGGAGGAAAACAATGGCGTATTTTGACAATGCGGCAACTACATATCCTAAGCCGGAATGCGTCTATTCCTTCATGGACGAATTCTATCGGAATCACGGCGGCAGTGCCGGCCGAGGCGAATATGCGATGGCAGCATCCGCAAAAGGAATTGTGGAGGAAACTCGCGCCCTCTTGAAAGACCTGTTGCACTGCCCTGCAAAGCAAGTGATTTTTACACCGACGGCGACGATCGCTTTGAACATGATCGTGCAAGGACTGATTGCCGAAGGTGTAAAGAATGTTTATATCAGCCCGTTCGAGCACAATGCGGTTACAAGGACACTACATCATTTTGAGGAGATCGGAAAGATCACTGTGACGGAACTTAGCGTGACAGAGAAACTCGAATACGATCTTGACCGGATACGATATCAGTTTGATGCTGTGAGACCTGATTTTATTATCGTAAGTCACGCTAGCAATGTAATTGGACTAGTGGCTCCAGTTGAAGAAATATTCTCACTTGGAAAAGATTATTGTGCAACTACGCTTGTTGACATGGCGCAGACTGCGGGGCTCGTCGATCTGAACGTAGGTCTTGAAACTATTGACTTTGCAGTTTTTGCCGGACATAAAACGCTCATGGGACCCACAGGTATTTCTGGTTTTATTATGAACCCAGTCTTTGATCTCCCACCTGTTCTTTTCGGAGGGACTGGATATGATTCGGCGAATCAAGATATGCCTGGCAGTCTCCCCGAACGATATGAAATGGGGACGCTCAATATTGCTGGAGTTGCGGGGTTAAACGCTGCGCTCAAATGGATAAAGGATCATTCTATTGAGGCCATTTTCCTAGAGGAAGAAAAACACAGGAGAAAACTCCTAACACTACTGGAAGATTACGATTTTCTCAGAATTGTCGGGAATGTCGAAGGAAGAAAGTATATTGGAATAGTCTCAGTACTCCTTGATGGGATAAGCAGCGACGGCGCAGGAAGCATCTTTTCTGAGCGTGGTATCTCAGTGCGCACTGGACTCCAGTGCGCACCGAAAGCGCATCAGTTCCTTGGAACTTATCCAGCAGGCACAATCCGATTCAGTGTAAATGCATTGACTGCAGATGCAGATTTCACAGAGTTAAGAGATGCATTGGACGATATTGAAGCAAATCTTTGAGGGGGCGGGTTCATGAGCCTTAAGGACGTTGAACTTAAGAAAGAGTACAGGTCGCTACTCGATAATGTGGTTCAGGATTTTTACATCCCGCTTCTTAAAGATGCGACACTATATCAGCGAGCTGTGGGATTCTTTTCTTCGTCTTCACTAGTTGAGATTTCTAAGGGCATTGCAGCGATGGCTGAAGCTGGAGGGAAGATTCAGATTGTAGCTTCACCATACCTGTCCGACGAGGATGTTGAAGCAATTAAGAAAGGCTATTCCGATAGAGATAAAATTATTGAGGGAGCCTTACTTTCATCACTCTCGGATGAGCACGTTGACTATTACTCAATGGAAAGGCTCAATCTTCTGGCAAACCTAATAGCAGACGGAGTTCTTGATATTCGTATCGCTTACACAGAAGACTCAAAAGGCATCGGTATGTATCATGAGAAAATGGGGCTCATTACGGACACTGACGGTAATCGGGTTGCGTTTTCTGGATCAATGAATGAATCAGCAACTGCGATGTTGGTCAATTATGAAACAATTGATGTTTTCCGTAGTTGGGGTGATGAGAGCGAACAGGAGCGAGTTACGCTTAAGCAAAACGCTTTTTACTCCATTTGGAACGACACAGAGCCAAACATCCATGTGTTGGAGTTTCCTAAAGTAACAGAAGCGTTAATCGAAAAATATCGAAAGAAGTCTCCCAATTTTGGCCTTGACCGGCAGCAGTATTCGGGATCAAAGCGCAGACATACTGGCAGAACTGCCTCTGTTCATTCGATTGGGGCAAGAGTGCCGGAAGAGATCGAATTCCACGCATACCAGAAAGAAGCGATCGCCTCATGGGTTGGCGAGAATTACCGGGGCATTTTTGATATGGCAACTGGCACCGGCAAAACCTTTACTGGGCTTGGATCTATCGCAAAAATATCTGAAGACTTAGATGATGAACTTGCTGTAATTATTGTTTGCCCTTACCAGCATCTAGTTGAGCAGTGGGTTGAAGATATAGTTAAGTTCAACATGAAGCCGATTATCGGCTACAGTGCTTCAGCTCAAAAGGACTGGAAAAAGCGCCTCTCTAACGCCATCAGGGATCAAAAGATCAGGAGAGACAAACGGTTCTTTTGCTTCGTTACAACCAATGCGACTTTCGCGAGTGACTACGTACAAGAGCAGATAAGTAAAATTAAAATGCCAATTCTGCTCGTTGTCGACGAGGCACATAACTTCGGAGCTCCGACATACGCTGAGTGCCTTGATGAAAGGTTTACATATCGACTTGCGCTCTCGGCAACGCTCGAACGTCATCACGATGATGAAGGAACTTCTTTGCTTTATAGCTTCTTTGGAAAGAAGTGCATTGAATATCCCCTGAGTCGCGCAATTGATGAAGACAAGCTAACTCGCTATAAATACTTTCCCATAGTTGTGTATCTTAATAATGACGAGCTGTCTCGGTATGAACAACTGTCATATGAGATGAGTAGATGCCTGATAAAGGATAAAAAAGGAAATTACAAGCTCAATAAGCGCGGAGAAATTCTTGCTTTGCAAAGGGCTCGTATTGTAGCAGGAGCTTCAGAAAAACTGGTGTCTCTGAGGGAGCAAATCCTTCCGTATGTCCATGAAAACAATTTGCTTGTTTACTGTGGAGCAACGAATGTGTTGGACGAAAAAGCGGATCGATCTTCAACAGATGATGGTGATGTTCGGCAGATTGAAGCGGTGACCAACATCCTGGGAAATGAATTCGGTATGTCGGTTTCGAAATTTACTGCAGATGAGGACATGGAAACTCGAGCTCTGATTGTCGATCAGTACCAGAAAAAAGGAAAGCTTCAAGCAATAGTTGCCATTAAATGCTTAGACGAAGGTGTTAATATACCTGGGATCCGCACTGCTTTTATTCTTGCGAGCACGACTAACCCAAAAGAGTATATTCAGCGGCGTGGACGCGTGCTTCGAAAGGCCCCTGAGAAAGAGTTTGCGGAAATTTATGACTTTATAACTCTGCCTCGGCCATTAGACACAGTGTCGTCGATGACTGAGGATCAGGTTAAACGCGACATGTCTCTTGTTAGGAATGAGATTGCAAGAATAAAGGAATTCGGACGGCTTTCTATGAATCCTATGGATGCGGAAAGCCTAATCTGGGAAATACAAGATGCATACCACATTACGGACGACGAGCCGGGCGAGGGGGAATTTTGATGGCAGAAGAAATCAAAGTTAATGGCAAAGCAGTTGAGCGCCTTAAAAGATGGATCATTCTGATGGAAAATCAGAATATCAAAACCCGAGGTAAAAGCGATCCAGAGATGGTGAAAGCTATCAAAAAGCGGATTGAGGAGGAAGCCAATGCTGCTGAAATCAATTAAACTTGTAAACTTTCGACAGTTTATGAATGAAGAGATTGCTTTCGCTTCAGGCGAAAACGGAAAGAATGTTACTATTATTCTCGGCGAAAATGGCACTGGTAAAACTACGTTTGCACAAGCTTTCTTCTGGTGCCTATACGGGGATACGGAGTTTTCTGATAAGATGATTCTGAACCGGCTGATTGCGAATCGGCTACTTACCGGTCAGAGTGCAAAGGTTGTGGTTGAACTGCAACTTCTGCATGGAGAAAATGCGTATACGCTCACTAGGGAACAGACTTATACCAAAGACGTAGCAGGAAATATCAAAGGTGCCAACACAGTGTTTGATATTATGCGCCGCGATAGGTCTGGAAATACAACTATGATCAAACCGACGCTCAGGGAAGCCGAAGTGAATAGTATTCTTCCTAAGGAACTGTCGAAATATTTCTTTTTTGACGGCGAACGAATTGAGCGGATGAGTAAAGATATTTCTACGCATAAGAAAGCAACAGATTTTGCGGATGCTGTACGTAGCCTTCTTGGACTTAAGGGAATGGAGAAGGCTATCCAGCATCTTAACCCTGGCAGTAAGTTTAGCGTCATCGGACAATATGAAGCTAGCTATGATTCGAGTAGTAATGCCCGCATCGCTGAATTAACAAAAACGATCGAAGAGTGCAATGCGAAGATCGACAAGCTGAATGCCCGCATTGAAGAACTAGATCGACAGATGGAACTGGCTCAGATTAGAAAAGCCCAGAAAACAGAAGAACTCAAACAATACGAAGATGGGGAGAAGTGGCAGAGCGAGAAAGAAAAACTTGAAAAAGAAATTGCAGCAGCACAAAGAGCTCGTTCCTCCATGGTAAAGGCAATTTGCTCAGATTTCACCGGAAATATTGGCTCGTTCCTTTCGGTTTGGATGACCCAGAAGGCAATGCGAATGCTGCAAGATTGCGACTTTACTGGTAAAGATATTCCACACATGCATGGAGATACAATTGAGTATTTGTTGAAGCAGCGGGTTTGTATTTGTGGGACTCATCTTACAGAGGGCTCTATGCCATACGAAAAGGTTAAGAGTCTAATCGAATTTTTGCCTCCTAAGTCTTTGAGTTCCAACATTAGCGATTTCAAGAAGGCGGCAGTCAGACGTGTTAGCGGAGCACAGCAAACAGATTTGCTTGAACAGGTTGGCGAGCGTTTGAGCGTTATCAGCCAGCAAGAAGACGAGATTACCAACCTTACCGTGGAACTGCATAGTGTGGAGCAAAAGCTGAGCGGGGATGATGTCAGAGCAAAAGTACGGGCGATCAACGCCGAGGTTCAACGGTGTGATAAGGTACTTCGTGATAGTCAACACGAGAGAGATCGGTGTATAAGCGATAGAGGCGATGCATCGGGGCGTAAGGAGCGAGCTGATACTCGTCGTGGTGAATTGGCGTTGCTTGATGAAAGCAATAAGAAAACGGAAATCTACAAAGCCTATGCTGAGCGCGTCTATAAAGAACTGGTTGAGTTTTACAAAAAGAGCGAAGATGACGTGCGGATGAAACTTCAGGATACCATTAACGAAATCTTCAGACAGATTTATGAAGGTGGTCTGGCGCTAACAATTGATGATAAATATCACATTTCTGTCTATGCGGACGAATATCATGGCAACGTCGAAACGTCAACAGCCCAAAGTATTTCTGTCATTTTCGCGTTTATCACTGGCATCATCAAAATGGCACGAGATAATCGCAACGCTACAAATGAAGACGACAAATTGTTGTCCTCTGAGCCATATCCGCTGGTAATGGACGCACCTCTCTCTGCGTTTGACAAGCGTAGAATTAAAACTGTCTGTACTGCGCTACCGGAAGTTGCGGAGCAGGTCGTTATTTTCATCAAGGATACAGATGGAGACCTCGCCGAAGAGCACATGGGCGACCGAATTGGCAGCAGGCATCGTTTTGAAAAACTCAACGAGTTTGAAACAAAATTGGTCTAAGGGGGGCGAGAATGTGTTTGATAAACCGTATCGGCTGAGGGGTATTCACTCAAAAAAGGCCAGAGAGCTCGTAGCATTTTTCGATGGAGCTAGCAAGGCACAGTTTTTTAAGGCTGCAAAAGATGTCTATGCATATGCACCCCTAGTAGGCTTTCTATACAATCGCCGCGCCGAACTAGACCATACTAAAAGCGAAGAAACCGGAGAGGAATTGGATTACAGCATCATGGCCGAGCAAGTCCTCTCTGTACAAGAAGAACTTACATTCAATTTCTGCCTTATTATGCTTCTTGACAGCATGTATGAATCTGATGAAGAAGCTCGAATCGATAAAGCTTTTCGGTATGTTGGAAAGATCCCGGAGGACGAAGCACGCTTCGATGAGTATGTTCGTGGAGGTATAGATGTGCTTTATGAGAAGCTTATTGAGGGTGGAGGCGAGCCGGAAGACTACGTAAAACGCCTTTATGATTTTCTGGAAGACATTCAGGATCGATATAATCAAGAAGTTGACGCCGACGCTTTAATGAAGCTTTGCGTCACCTAAGGAGAAAAAAAGTAATGGAGAGGGATACACGTCAAGCTGCACTTAGACAGCTTCTTGCAATCGCAGCATCAAACGGATATGTTACGTTTGATGATGTTATGCGTTGCGCTGACGACAACTCCCTCTCCATTGGCGAATTTGATTGGCTAGCTGAAACTGCTAGCTCAAGGAATGTCATCATTTATGATGAAGCTCCAAAGCCAGTAAGTTCAGAAGATGATGATTACGATGACTATGCCCAAGTCGACTATGAACAGACATTTTCTGAAGCCGTAGAGATGGCCCCAGAGACAGAGATGCTCATTGAGGGTATTCGGCGTATCAAGCCTCCTCAAAAGGGTGAAGTTGGTCGACTAAAGTATCAGGTTATAGAAGGTAATGTTCACGCCCGTGAGCGCATGATAGAAATGTATCTTCGCTTGGCTGTGAGGCTCGCCGTTTCAAGAGCAAAAACTTATGATCTTGCTCTTGAAGAAACAATTGGCGATGCTATTATTGGCCTAATAGTTGCCGTGGATAAATATGACCCAGACTATTCTGGGCCGTTCGTTTCATTTGCATCTCTCTGGATTTATCAGAACATGTCTAGAGAACAAAGCACAAGGAATCCTAACCTCTATTTTCCGGTACATCGTAAGGAATGGTTCTATACAATGTACCCCATGCTCAAGGCAAGAGGGTGCATTGAGTGCGATACTATTTTGCAGTGTGATAAAGTCAATGACATGATCTGCGAAAAAATCCAGTGCGAACAGGAACGAGTTTGTGATGTTTTGAATGCCGCGCTACCTTGCTTATCCCTAGACGAAATGGCTGAGAATGATGTTGAAGATGAGCGCTATAGTTACCCTGACGCAGATCTGATTGAGGAAGTTGAGTCAAGAATTCGCTCAGAAAAAGTGAGTAAGGCGCTCGATTGCCTTCGCGAAAGAGAGCGAGAAGTATTAATAGACCGCTACGGCCTAAAGGGTGAGCCGGAAAAAACACTTGAGCAAGTAGGTCAGAAATACAACCTTACCAGAGAACGTATACGTCAGATTGAGAACAAGGCGCTTAAAAAGCTTCATGCGAACCGACATCTGCGCAATATGTAACCGCGAGAATTTGATACTCTCGCGGTTTTGGTATATTCAGTTGGAGGACTATATGTGCGGACGCTATCAATTTACCACCGGCTCTGACGACATGTCCGCCGCCATCGTGGATATGCTTGATCGGCGCTATCCCGGCGAATACAAGACCGGCGAGATATTCCCCGGCGACGCGGCGCCTGCGGTGATCAGCGACGGCGGGCGGATCGTGGCGGTGCCGGCGATTTTCGGTTTTCCGGGCTATCAGGACGGGAGGCTCCTCATCAACGCCCGCTCCGAGACGGCGGCGCAGAAGCAGACTTTCTCCGAGAGCCTGCGCGAGCGGCGGATTGTTCTCCCGGCGAGCGGCTTTTTTGAGTGGAGCCGCGACGCGAAAAAGACGAAATATCTCTTCACCGTGGGCGGTGAGAACCTGATTTACCTCTGCGGCATCTATAAGATCATCGACGGGCAATACCGCTTTGCGATCCTCACGCGGGACGCCAATGCCTCCATGATCGAGACGCACGACCGCATGCCGATCATCATCGCTAAGGAATCGGTTCGAGCGTATTTGACGGAGCGTGATACGGCGATGACGCTGATCGATTCGGCGTCTCCGCTTCTTGATAGGACGCCTGCGTAAGCAGGAAACAGACATTCAGCAGACACCGAGGTGAGGCAGCTATGGCAATCACAAAAACAGATTTCATGCGCGGGATGCAGTGCCCGAAGATGCTGTGGCTGGACAAGCACAAGCCGCGGCTGAAGGTCATTCCTCCGGAGATCCAGGCACGGCTCGATGCGGGAAATGATTTCGGCGACGACGCGATGGGCATGTTTGGCCCGTATGAAGAGATGACGGTGTACCGTCCGGGGACGACGATCCCGGATAAGGCCGCGATGCTGAAGAAAACGCAGGAGCATCTGGCAGCCGGCACACCGGTCATCTGTGAAGCCGCCTTTTCCAACTACAACAATTACTGCGCGGTCGATATTCTGCGCAAGACGGAGAGCGGATATGACTTCTACGAGGTGAAGAACGCTCCGGAGGTACGGCCTCAGTTCGTCAAGGACGCGGGATTCCAGTATTACATCATGACCAGATGCAAGATGAAGATCGGCAAGGTCTTCATTGTGATCCATGGACAGGATGAAAAAAACCCCTTCGTACCGGTCGATGTGACAGAAGAGGCTAAGGGATATTACAAGTGGATCAACGACCACATTTGGGATCTGAACCGGAAGCAGAAGCAGCGGGAAGAAATCGTGGTGGAACCGGGAGAGCAATGCACGAACCCATATGAGTGCTGGTATTACGGATATTGCCACGGGGAGAATCCGGCGGACGATCAATACAGAATAACGGAGTAGGGAAGCATATGGATTTTATCGGCAGTGATCAGAAGAACAGTTGGGGCAGCATGTCGTATGCGGAGAAGAACCGAGCGCTGTACCTGAAGCAGAAGCAAACGCTGGATCTGTTTCTGGAGCGAGGGGCGATCACCAAGGCGCAGCACGACAAGAGCCTGCACGATCTGACCGTGAAAATGCGAGCAGCAGGTTCGTGAAGAATCAGGAGGTTCAAAATGGACGACTTCTTAGGCTTTGGCGGATTGTTTGATGCGGACGGCGACGGCAGTCTGGACGCGGGTGAAACTGCGTTCGGTCTCATGATGATGGATGACGAGCTGACAGATGATGGCGCAGAAGAGGAAGACAGCGAGCTTGAACTGGCAACCGGATACAGCCGTGATGATTTGGAGCTCATGGATGCGGAAGAGCGTGCTGAGATCCTTGAGGACGCCGGATACGAGCCGGATGATTTTGACTTTGATCTGTGATGAATCCCGGATACATTTCTGAAATCAAATATGCCGATCCGGTGGATTGCCGGTCGTATCTTGCGGCACTTCCGGTTGTGAAGCACCTGTCGCGTCAGAGCATTGTGCTGGAGCGACCGGTCACGATCTTTGTTGGGGAGAACGGCACGGGGAAATCCACGCTGCTGGAGGCAATCGCGGTCGCGTACGGATTCAATCCGGAGGGAGGCACGAAAAATTTCGATTTCTCCACCAACGCGACGCACTCGGAGCTATACCAGCGTTTGCGGCTTTCCCGCAAGGCGTATTCGAAGGACGGCTTTTTCCTGCGGGCGGAAAGCCTCTACAACGTCGCAACCAATATCGATGAGCTCGATCGGGCACCGTCCTTCGGCCCGCCGCTCATTGAATCTTACGGCGGTGTGTCACTGCACGAGCAATCGCACGGCGAGAGCTTTCTCGCGATCGTTCAGAACCGCTTCGGAGGAAACGGCCTCTACATCCTCGACGAGCCAGAGGCGGCGCTGTCACCCATGCGGATCCTCACGCTGATTGCCGAGATAGACCGGCTTGTAAAAGAAAACTCGCAATTCATCATCGCGACACATTCACCGATGCTGATGGCGATGCCCAACGCGCAGATCCTGGAGCTGCGTGATGACGGAATCCAGGCCGTGCAGTACTCGGACACGGAGCATTTCAGAACCATGCGGGACTTTCTCAACAATCCGGAAAAGGTATTGCACTATCTGCTGAGGGATTGACAGCAAAAGGAGCCTAATATGAAACAGGATTTATGGATTCAGAAAACGCACCTGTTCAGCAAGGACCAGTATATCTGCTCCGCCTGCCGTGCGGTCTGCGACAAGCCCTATCAGGTGTGTCCGGTCTGCGGCACTGAGAAGACTAAAGTGACCTATGACGCGTCTTGGGTTGACGAGGCAGCGGAAATGTCCATCCTGCTGGGCGAGGACTGGTGACATGAATGTCACAGTAATGAGCCGCTGGGACGCGGTGTTCTACTGTTACAACGATCACGCGCAGCCGTCCGTCATGATCTCCATCTCCGACCCGCACATGCAGTATGCGGCAACGCCGTTCTGCAGCGAGGAGAACCGTGTCCTGCAGATCCTCTCGCTCTGCTTTGCAGACGCAGATCAGCCCGGCCCGGATATCTACGGATATGACGCCAAAGTCGAGGATCTGATGCGCGACGAGGACGCGGCGCAGGTCGCGGAGCTTCTGCGAACCTACCCGGACACGGACGTCATCGTCCACTGCGACGCCGGAATCTCCCGCTCCGCAGGCATTGCCGCTGCGATACTGAAACACACCACGGGCGACGACAGCAGCATCTTTGAAAACGGGCTGTACGATCCGAATATGTGGTGCTATCATAAGACGCTGGCAGCACTGAAGGAGGATTCTTATGGAAAACACATTGTATGAGCTTGCCAGAAAGCGCCGCTCTGTTCGGCGGTATGGAACGAAGCATATTGATGACAGCGTAATCAAAGGGATCATGAAGGTTGCCCTGACTGCGCCAACCTCATTCGGGCACAAGCCTGTGGAGTATGTGGTGGTCAGAGATCGTGACACGATTCGAGAGATCGGCGCCTGCAAGCGCATGGGCGGATCGCAGATCAACGGCGCGGACGCGGTGGTCGTCGTGATGGTGAAGACCGCAGACAAGCGCGAGGCGGAGTTCTGGATCGAGGACGGCGCGATCGCCTCGGCGTACATTCTGCTTGCCGTGGAGCAGTACGGACTCGGTGCCTGCTGGGTGCACATCCGCAACCGCATGGGGCAGAGGGGAACCTCTGATGAAGAGATCCGCGCACTGCTAGGGGTTCCGGACGGGTACACGGTTCTCAACCTGATCGCCATAGGAGAGAAAGCAGAACAAAAGAGTGCCTATACAGATGCGGATTTACACGCTGAAAATGTGCACTACGAGACATATTAAGACAGGCAAACAGAGAAAGGAGGTGTCACAATGGCTCGGATTCGGATTGAAGCATATTCGATGACGGCTCAGGCGGATAAAGCGCAGAATCTGGAGCGGTTTCTCTCCTTTATGGAGGAATCCGCCGGGCGCGGGACAACGCTGCTGCTGTTTCCGGAGCTGAGTCTTACGGGGCTTCCTGCAACGCTCAGCATGGCGTGGCCGCATCCGGAGAGCCTGCGGTATTTCCACGAAAATGCCGAGCCGGTTCCGGAAGGGGAGAGCGTGCAGACGCTGATCGAGAAGGCAAAGGCGCTGGGGCTCTATGTCTGCTGGAGCATGACGGAGCGTGACGCCGACGGGCATTTTTGGAACACCGCGGTTCTGATCGGACCGGAAGGCTTCATCGGAAAGTATCACAAGCAGAACCTTGCCGGTACGGAAGCCTTCGAGGTGGAGGCAGGGAACGACCCGTGCCCGGTGTTCGACACCCCCATCGGGAAGATCGGCCTGCTGGTTTGCTATGACAAGGTCTTCCCGGACGTTGTGCGCCGGATGAAGCTCGCGGGCGCCGAGATCATTCTCTCGCCCACGGCCTGGCCGGGGATGGATCGCCGGCTCGGCAGTCTGGATTTGATGATGCAGTACCATCGCTGGAGCGGCACGAACCGCGCGCTCGAAAACGGCGTCATTCTTGTGGACGCGAACCACAGTTCTCCTGCCGGAGAGTACCGCGGCGCCGAGGGCGGCCACAGCCGCATCATCCATCCGCTGCGCGGTGTCCTCGCCGAGACCGGGTGGGAGGAGGCCTTCGTTGGCGTCGAGCTGGACCCGCAGGCTGCAATTGCGGAATACTATGCGAAGCTCGGCGTGACGGAGGAAACGCATCTGCGCAGGCTCCGGGAGGCGCAGACTCGGTACGAAAAGCGCAAACGGCTGCGTGAGATTGCGGCGGTCAATATCCGGTTCTATGCCCGCGCCGGAGCGGCATTCGCTTCCGACGCAATGTCTGCACTGCACGCGCGTGTCAGAACCGCTCGGGCAAAGAAACGGTAAAAAAAGCAAGAGTGCAAGGGTGCAACGCACGCACCCTACACTTGCGTGAATGGAAGAATGACGCTCAGCAGTACCAACTGAGCGTCAAGTTTTTTGCGTTAGTGATTAACATAAATAAATTATGGTAAATCAAAATGAGCGAAATTTCAGAATCAGCAGGCAAGACGCAGCCATACGGCTGCGCCTTGCTTTGTTGATTGGATTTCAGAATCCGTCTGTCAAGATCATTTCAGAATTAATTCTCCTTTGCCGTCTCCGACACTTACAGCACATAGTTCTTAGTGAAGCTTTCAAGCTCATACAGAAGTTCTCCGGAGAATTCAAGAACTGTCTCTCCGCCCTTCTTCATGACAAAATCGCCAACCGCAGCGTATCTGCTGTATTTAGTGTCAATGCCCTTTGCATCGAATACCGCCTTGAGCGGAGCAGGTGCGGCCGCATAGTGATCTGTGTATACGAATTCCTTGCCCGCTGTCAGTGTGTATTCCACTGTGGTATCTCCCTTGGTGAAGATATACCTGGATACTGCCGGGTATGTCCTTCCGCACTTATCGTGGACCAGAGTCTCAGGTATCTCGACTCTGCATGTCTCAGTATCGGTATTGTCGAAGATCACATTGCCCTCCCTGTCTTCGATGAAGAAGATAGGGATGCGTCTGTAATCGTTCGCTGCCGGAGCGACACAGTCGAAGAGTACCATCGTGTAATCATCGTTCTGCTGCCTTGCCCATACCCACTGATTCCAGAAGAAGAAAGTCTGGATGCTCGGCCACTGGTGGTCATGATAGCCTGTGCCCTTAACATCGTATTCCTTTCCATCGACAACGAGAGTTCCGCTAACATCACCTCTCGGAACAGCGCAGAGCCATGTGAAGAACTGATCTGTTTCCCCGTTCAGAACATAACCTGTGCCCGGTCTCCAGGCGCTGGATGTGCTCTTAAGGCAGACGTCGATCTTCGTGCCCTCATCACCATTGATCACTATATGGTAGTTATCGAGATCTCCCTCAAATCTGTTATCTCCGATCCTCACATCACATCTGTCCTTGCTTGCTGTCGCGTCATCACTTCCGAACATCATTGGATGATTCTTGACCGTTCCATCAGGCATCTGTATGTTGAAGTAAACGAACGGGTTATATCCCTGCCCGGATGACCCCATAAGAGGATGATACAGGGCAAAGTTCACCCCAATCTTGATACCGTCCTCCGTATCACAGTCAAAATACCACCACTCAAGGCAGCCCTTGTTACCTTTATTTCTTTCTCCTTCTTCCCATACTTCAACGTGTTCTTTATTGATATTCGCCTCAGCATAGTCCTCAGGTCTGTTCATTACTCTGATAGTTTCCATTGTTTTACCTCCGAAAATTATTTGACATCAGTAAATTATTTGGTTACACTATCATTATATTTATTTCATGCAAAAAGAGAAGGCATGAACGCGCTCTCAGAATCAAATAATTTACGCTGGAAGGAAATTCGTCAAAAATGTCAGGCACAGATCTCAGGATACAGAAAACATACGCGGCACTGACACGCGCTTTTACCAATCTTCTCAAGACCAAAAGTTTTGAGCAGGTCACAGTCAAAGAGCTATGCGATGCCGCAATAGTCAGGACTGCGACTTTCTATAATCATTTTTCGGATAAATACGAATTTGCGGACTTTATAATACGCGATATGCTGCAGCGCTATCACAGAGATAACGCTGACCTCAGCAGACTTTCCGGTCATGCATACTACGAAAGTCTCATTTCAGGCGCCTTCTCGTTACTGGAGAACAACACGGAACTTCTGCGTTCTCTGGCCTCAGATTCTATGCTGTGGTCGATCTCAGGAGTGATCCGTACCAGTATGCATGATGATCTGCTGACTCATCTGACAGCCGACAAAGCTGCAGGACATGATCTTTCTGCAGAGCCGAAACTGCTTACCGAATTGATCATCGGCGGGCTTGAGCAGGCTGCCAGGTGGTGGTTTACTGATGCAGATCCGTTACCGCCGGAAATTCTTAAAAAGCAGATGCTAGGCAGCATCCTTCGCCTGATTTCCTAAGCAGCCTGCAAAGTATCATTGTCGAGTTCCTTCCCCACGTTAGTACCCAAGCTATGATACAATAGCTTGGGTACTTTTTTGCGTATCCCTCTTAGAAACCCCTTGATACAAGGGAAAAGCGAGACAGGTGGGTGCAACCTTGCATCAAGTTGTCTCGCTTTTTCGCTTTTTTCAAGGTTTTCGCTTTGTTTTGGAGTCTCAAAGATTGCACCCACCCCATATACCTTTTGGCGTTTCTCAAGATACGCCAAAAGGTTTATTATGGCATCCTAGACACCTTGGAATGGGCTTAATTCTTTTAGCCTCTATTTCTTTGGCAGAATCTTGATTTTAAATAGGCTAATTGCGCGGTTTTTTTCTAGCAGAAATGGAGAAGGAAAGATATTGACAAACAATAGTATGAAATGTATGATTTGTATGTCAATAAGAAAGGAGCTGGATTCACATGGGAAAGCCGGAAGGAAAATACGCATGGACCGTAACGGTCGGAACAAAGGGACAAATCGTCATCCCTAAAGAAGCGCGCGAAGTATTTGATATTAAGCCAGGAGATCACCTGTTGATCCTGGCCGATGAAAAACAGGGTATGGCAATCCCCCCGAAGGATTCCTTTGACGATTATTTCAAAAAGCTTTTCGGATAAGCGACGGAACAGGAGGTAACAATTATGCCGAGTTTTTTGGGGATGCCCCTTATTGCCTGGATCCAGATCATCGTCGGAACGGGCGTCGTTCTATTTGCCCTGATCAAATTTCTGCGCCGTCCCAGGAAAAAGGAGACGGACGGGTATCTGATCCGGGACGTCCATGTCATCGTAGGCGACGGCAGCGAGCTGTTTCACCAGAACGTCCTCATAAAAAACGGCGCGATCCGGACGGTCAGCGGAGAAGCGATCGAGGACGTCGCCGCGGCCGTGATCGACGGGACCGGTTTTACCCTTATGCCCGGACTGATTGACTCTCATGTTCATATACAGGGTGGATTCAGCTGCCATAACGAGGAAGAGAGCGACGGTTTCCTTCGGGAGAAGATCCCTCAAATTTTCAGCGAGGGAGTGCTGCCCTACGGCATCACAACGATCAAGGATCTGGATGCGCCGAAGCATTTTATCTACAAGCTGCGCGATAAGCTGAAATCGGGAGAGTTCACAGGCCCCGAACTGCTGATCGTCGGTCCCAACTTCACGGCTCCCGGCGGGCATCCCGCCAGCACCCTCGGTTCGAACAGTCCCTGGGCGAAGGCGGAAATGGCCATTGAGGTCTCCACGCCGGAGCAGGTGAGCGAAGGAATCCGGGAGCTGAAAAAAGCGGGCGTCGACTTCCTGAAGTTCACCTATCAGGGCGGCGACTACTGGTATTTCGATGAAAAGCGGACGATCCGGAAGATCGACCGGGAGCTGATGCGGCAGATCATCCGCGAGGGCAAGGAAAACGGCCTGAACGCGACGGCGCACGTGTTCTATTACGACGACGTAAAAGAACTGCTCGAGGCCGGGATCTACGGCATCGAGCACGGAATCCTGGACCGGGACATCGAGCCGGGCGATCCAATCATCGCGCTGTGGAAAGAGTCGGGAGCGCGCTTCGTTCCCACCGTAAACGCCATGACCTACGAAAAGGATCCGGCAAGACTGACGCACAGCCTGCACAATCTTAAGGTGCTGTACGACGCGGGAATCCCGATCGCCATGGGCACGGACAGCATGCTGGAGAGCATGACAGGCGAAATCGAGCACAAAGAGCTCGCGTATTACGTGGAAGCCGGACTTAGCCCCATGCAGGCCATCGTCCTTGCCACCAAAAACGGCGCCGAGCATCTGGGGATCGCGGAGCGCAAAGGGCTCGTGAAGGAAGGCATGGAGGCCGACCTGATCCTGCTGGAAAAGGATCCTGCAGAAGACATTTCCAACATTCAGTTCATCGACAAGGTGTTCCGAAAGGGCTGCCTTGTATTCTCCCAGAAGGCGATTTCCTCCTATGACATTCCGGATTATACTTACCCTGAAGGCGTTTCTATGTTGGAATACCGGAAATCCGGTGATACAGAAACCCGACACGTAGATGTGTCGGGCTATGCAGAAAAAGGCGAGATCACTCAAAGCCTGCTGCGGGACGGCGCCACGTGGTCTGAGGAAACATTTCAGGTAGAGCGTAATCTGTCATGTGCGCGCTGGCAGTACAAAAGGCCGTCCGACCAGACGGACCTCATTGCGCAAAAAGACGGCGGAACCATCAAGCTGTCTGGGACCTTCAAAGGCAAAAGCCAGAACAAAACCTTCAAAATCGGCGACGGCCTCTGGTACCAGATGATGGATATGTCCATGCCGGCCTTTATCGCTTCGGAAGAAAAGCAGATCGTATTCTATTCGATTGGAACAGGGAATAACCGCGGCGCTATGGGTCTCGGCGAATTCTCCGCGGAAAAAGTCGGCGAGGAGACGATCGAGGTAAACGGCAAGCCTTACGATTGTGTGAAGATCAGCTTTGTTCTCACGGCATTCTCCTGGGCTTGGACGGGCTTCTACTGGTATGAGAAAAAGAGCGGGCAGCTGGTACAGGCTGGCGAAAAAGGAAAGAATGCCGAAAAAAACGGCTATCAGCTGTTTGATGTCAATTAGTCCGTTGGATTAGTATGTCAAACATCTCCGGCAGGTTTCTGCTTCGAGGAATAGTGCGTGCTCTTTCTCTTTTTCGTTCCATCCGGGTCGTATTCGATATTGCTGCGATCCATCCGCATCTGCTGAACTTTATCAAATGTCTTCGGGGGGATGATTGGAGGATTATTATCTATGGCGCCGAACAGAATATACTGTTCTCCCTTATCGCCCGTTGCGACGATCCCGCGCCCGCTGTCGGCATCAGCAATACAGTAGGTACGGGCATAGGATGTGCCCGCGTACTTCGCGTTTGTCAGTATCGCTTCAATTGTTCTCTTCGGCCAGGTCGTTCCGCCGCGCGGCGCCGGGATTTCTTCATTCTCCAGCGCCCGTTTGATTTTCAGCACACTGTTGCCGACTAGATAGAGCATGAAGATTTTTCTGACAACAACGGCCTGGTCCTCTCGTATGACCAGATGCCCGTCCGCATCGTGATCATACCCAAAGCATACCCGGTCATAGATTTTGGAACTCCCAGATTCCATCTGCCGGCGGATGCCCCAGCTGATATTCTCGCTGCGGCTCTCATTTTCCGCCTGGTCTACAGCGGCCGTTATCTCTACAACCAGCGGACCAAGCCTCGAATAATACTCATCCGCATTATCGAAATACACATCACAGTGATGGGCAGCCAAATCCCGGCAGGCCTGGATCACCTCCACAGTATCCCGTCCCAGGCGGCTGGAACTCTTGACTACGACAAGGTCGATTTTACCCTTCACGGCGTCCTCCAGCATCCTGCGGTATTCCACCCGCTGGCTGTCACTTCCGGAGGCAACATCCAGGTAAATGTCCTCCAGCTTCCAGAGATGCTGGGTAGCCACCCGCCGGGCCAACCCGGATGCCTGCGCAGCTAGGCTGTGGAGCTGTTTCTTGGATGAGGAACTGACCCGGCAGTAGATTCCCACATGCTTGAAGGGATCCATGGAAAGCTCACTCTTTGGTGGAATCCTTGTCACCTTTTTCTCCACGGCGCTGCACCCCCCGAACCAGCTCAATTATGAAAAAGCGGTAAATTTAGCCTACATATACACTTTTCTGCTCAGTGCCAGAGTATCACGAAAAGTCAGAAATTACAAGGGAAATTCGCTAAATTGTATCATTCCTGGATTCAGCCTAAAGTGATCAGAATACTTTTCGTTTATAATCCGGAAAAAGTTCGCTGTTCGAAAAAGAATTCGCTTTTTGAGGCGATTCGCTGTTTGTGGTAAAGACAATTTGAGATAAACCTGCTATAATTTTTCCTGGAGGTAATGAAAATGGATCTCTTATCAATCGGTACTTTCATCGCGCAACTCAGAAAACAGAAAGAGCTTACTCAGGAGCAGCTTGGAGAACAGATCGGCGTTACAAACAAAACCGTTTCCCGTTGGGAAACAGGCGTATATATGCCCCCGGCAGATGCCTTGATGAAAATGAGTGAGCTCTTTGGCATTACGATCAATGAGCTGCTCAGCGGCAAAAGACTCTCCGAACAGGAATACATTGTGGCCGCAGAGAAAAATTTGAACCAGTTGGTCAAATCAAGTAAATTCGACCAAAAAGACAAGATCGAGTTCTTCAAAAAGAAATGGCTGAAAGAGCATGCTGCGATCATGGCGCTCATCGGCATTTGTATTATTGCAGTGCTTGCTGCGGGAATAATCATCAGAAACAGTTTGCTGGTAGCGATTACTCCTTTGCTTGTCCTTACAGCACACGGCTGGAGGAACAACTCCATGATGGCATACGTTGAAAAACATGTTTATGATGAGACAGAAAAAAATAGTTCATTGGGATTTGTAAAAAAGCAAAAGCACATCTGATCTGACATGCAATGTAATTATACATAAGCATCCCCCGGAGCGAAGCATCCACGGGGAGGTATTGGGCAAAAAAGCAGGTCGAAATTTCCGCCAATAAGATACGATTTGATTGGTCAACATAATATTTTGCAAAACAGGGAATCGTTCAATTTGCCCCCCCTGGGCCGAAATTTGCACCCCCCTTTGAAATTGTATCAAAGTCGAAGGCGGCTCCATTTTCCCTCGAAGACTTATGTCTTCGAGGGCTTTTTTCATTTTAAGTTCTTTATTCCCACGGTCGAGGAAGAGTACATTCTGGAAGATCCAGACTCGATTCCATTTGATGCGCTGAGACCAGTTTTGCGCTGTCGTCAAGGTGAGCATAGAATTTCAATGTTGTAGTTACGTCGCTATCGGCATATTACTGAGCAAAGTCTTTCAAGTCTCACTAGTTCAACGAATCAAAGGAGAAATTGACGCGATCAAAAAAAGACAGCCACTTCAAGTGGCTGCCTGTAGTAGTGATGCGATGAAAAACCTTGGTACCCCTTTCAGGGGGTCAGCAAGTATGCCTTTGTTCGCACGTCCGCGTTACGCGGACGAAAGCGGATGATAATCCGCCAATGGCGCACGAGATGCGCCAACAGCGAACGACGGCACAACGTGTTCCCCAATCTTTGCTTGTCAGCAAGCAAAGATTGATGCAAAACTTCGTTTTGCATGACGCAATTTCATTGCGTGGGAACTAAGTTATATGATTACCCGAACAGAATTGGAACAAGGAAGAATCCGATCATATTATTCAGGAAATGCGGAATGAAGCTGATCAGGCAGTTGCCGGTCTTGCGATACAGAATCGCAAAAAGGATCGCATCGATAAAGATGGCGCCCAGATCCCAGGCAACGATACCAGCAGCGCCTGCAGTATAATGTGCCGCAGCGAAGAGTACGGCGCCGACTATAGCAATCGGCCAGAACGAAAAGTGCTTCATGCCCTTGCCCACAAAGAACGCGCGGAATTCGATCTCTTCTCCGAGTACGGAAACGGTCTGACTGAACAGCAGCAGGGGAAGTTGGTCAAGACCGGGCACATCGATCCGTCCCAGCACATGGTCGATATAGGCACTGCCGAATACTGCCTTGCTCATGAGCATTTCTGCAAGAGTCAAGATAAGCATAAGAAGAATCAGGGGAATCACGCCCGGCTTTTTCAGATCAGAAAAGAAACGTTTGAAACTGAGACCGGATTCGGAATCGGGCGTTTTTTCGATGCCCTCGACGATGAAGAAGCACGCCAGTCCCGCGATGTGGATTGCTGCGGCGGCAATCACGGAGGATGTTGCTGCTTTGACTGCGACTGCTATGATCATTGCCGCCATTCCGATGAGCGTAATCATCTTAACTCTGTCTTTTTTCGATGAATGAGCCATGGATCTATCTCCTTTTACGCTGATACATGTATTTCCTTATTGTTTCTTTGCCGGCCATCTGCGGAAGACACCGACCTCAAAGATGGAATTGATCATAAAGAAAATATCTGAAAACCCAATGAAGATGAAGGAGGGAATCAATATGATTCCTTTCATCTTATTCCTCCTGAACAGCCGCAAGAAAAGCACCGTTCCAAGCCTGTTCCAGGTGCTTTGCAACCAGTACTTCATCATACTCCAGACCGTTATTGGCAATGATGCTGGCATAGCCGTGTGCAAACATCGCAACGGTCAGAAAGACCTGCTTGGTTTTTTCCATGCTCAATCCGGCGCCCTCCTGCATGGCGGCAAGGACCGGGATCAGCGCTTCGGAATCGATCATTTCCAGCAGACTGTTCTCCTGCGCGTAGCCGGACTGAAACAGAAATCGGAAAAGCTGCGGTTCCTCTACGGCGAAGCGGATATAATTGAGACCGATCCCGAGGAGCGGATCGCGCTGCGGCGAAACCGTCATCATATATTCCGTATGCATTTGATCGACCCGGGCGTAAGCTGCTCGTTTCATGGCATCAATGGTTGAAAAATGATACATGACCGGCTGCGTGGAACAGTGCAGCAGCCCCGAGACCGTTCTGGCGTTAATCTTTTCATATCCGCTTTGTTTCGCAACTTCAACAGCTGCATTTATGATCATGTCTTTCGTGATTCTTGTTTTGGGCGGCATGCGCAGTTTCTCCCTTCTGTATTATTATCGTCATTATATAACAACGATTATATATATTGCTTCTCGTTTTGTCAATACAAAGCGTCAAAAAGGCGCCCGGAGAACTCCGAGCGCCTTACAGCATGATGCGTCCACAAGCAAACCGCCTCAACCGTTGAAGGTTGAGGCGGCTTTTCAGTCTACTAACGCAGCATACTTCACATAGCACCCATCCGGCACGACGAGGACGCCGCCTGACTGTCCGTGCTGTTTGACAATGATGCAGCGCCAGACTTCGCCCTCACTGCAGAGATCGGCGTAGTCCTCCAGGAATTGCCGGTCTGCCAGCATGTCTGTGATGAAGTTTTCATAGGACATGGCGCTCAGCGAAACGGTGTGGACGATCTGATATGGTCTCTCGGAGTTCAGATCATGCGGACGCAGCAGTTCTTCCGCAGTGCGGGGACTGTAAATAAAGTAGGCTCGGTTTTCTTTTCCCATGGCAATCACGCTTTCTGTTTGTGCTGTAGAGCCAATATATCATAAAAATGTGGAATAGTACAGTTACAGGGACTAATTGAGCAAACAATCACCATATAATGCTAGTACAGCTACAGGAACGGTGGTGATTGGATGCAGCTCAATCAGGCAGTCAGCGCGCGGCTCAAAGAACTGCTGCAGGCGCGTGGCATGACACAATATCAGCTCTACATGAAAAGCGGAGTCCCGAAGTCCACAATCGGCAATGTCATCAACTGCGCTTACGACTCCGTGAAGCTGCGGATCATCCATGAGCTGTGTCAGGGAATGGGGATATCTATTTCCGAGTTCTTCGCATCATCGCTTTTTGAAGAAACGAATCTGGAACCGTAATAATACCGCCTCAACCATCATTGGTTGAGGCGGCTTTTGTATGGAGTAGTATAACAGCGCTAAACTATATCGCTACAGCGATATAGTGATATAATATTCAGTTTCGTCTGTATTTCGCGAAATCGGAAAAAGCGGACAAAATTGAAGAGAAATATATAGAAAACACGGACAATTATAAATTATCACGAATCATTTTCAACTTTGTTTCGCATACAAGCGAAATTTAAACGAAATTATTTCGCATAATTTCGCGAAATAGTTGATTCATTTCGCGAAATCGGGTATAATGATTTCGCAAAGGCAGGTGCTAAGTATGACATTTATCAAAATCAGCGAGGCCGCAAAGAAGCTCGGAGTTTCTTCCCGTCGCCTTCAGCAGATGTGCAAAGAAGGCGAAATTGATGGTGCAGTCAAAGAAGGGCGTCTGTGGAAGATCCCTGAAAACACTGTGCTTCCAGAGAAACGGGAATCAATCAAATCTTCTTTACCGCTCCCTTTGCCTGTCGGTGTCTCCAGCTATGTGGAAGCGGTCACGAATTACTACTATGTGGATAAAACGCTGTTGATCCGCGATTTCATTGATACGCTCCCGAAGGTATCGCTGTTCACACGCCCGCGCCGCTTTGGAAAAACGCTGAACATGGATATGCTGCGCGTGTTCTTTGAAAAGAGTGACCGTGATACCTCAGTATATTTCCAAGACAAGGCAATCTGGCGCTGCGGGGAGCATTATCGCGCATTCCAGGGTAGATATCCTGTGATCTACCTCTCCTTCAAGGACGTGAAGTACAGCAACTGGGAGGATGCTCGGAAGGATATCTCCGAGTGTCTGGCTTCGGAGTTCGCGCGTCATGCGGAGCTCGCGGACAGCTCCAAATGCAACGCGCGTGAAAAGACCTATTATCAAAGCATTGTGTCTGGTACGCCGGACGGCGTAGATCTGAGCAGATCTCTTTCAATGCTTTCGTCCATGCTTCACAAGCACTACGGAGAGGCCGCGGTTATCATTGTCGACGAATATGACACGCCGATCCAGCAGGGGCACCTCAACGGTTACTATCAGGAAGTTGTGGACTTCATTCGCAACCTGTTCTCCGGTGCGTTCAAGGATAATTCGGATCTGGCTTACGGTTTCCTGACCGGCATTCTGCGCGTGGCCAAGGAGAGCATTTTCAGCGGCATGAATAACCTGAAGGTACAGACCATCATGGAGCCCCGCTTCAGCTCGTATTTTGGCTTCACGAAAGACGAGGTCGCTGAACTGCTGGCCTACTACGGAAAGAGCGAAAAGCTGAACGAAGTGTGCGAATGGTATGATGGCTATCGGTTCGGTAACAGCGATATTTTCAATCCGTGGTCTGTCATCAATTACGTCGATGAAGGCTGCGTTCCGAAGGCCTTCTGGCAATCGACGGGCAGCAACGAGATTATCGGAGAAATCGCCGCAGCAGCAACGCCGGAGATCACGGAAAACCTGCGGAGGCTCATGCAGGGCGAGACGGTGACGACCTACATTGACACCGATGTGATCTATCCTCGCGTGACGGAGAACCCGGCAAGCATTTACAGCTTTCTTCTCATTACGGGCTATCTGAAAAATGCAGAGATCGTCCCTCAGGCGGATGGCAACTTCATGTGCAGAGTGGAGATCCCGAATAAGGAAATCACATTCGTCTATTCCAAGGAGATCCTCTCCAAGGTCGTTCCGATTCAATCCCAATCCACGGCTGTAAAGATTCAGCAGGCAATCTTTGAGCGTGACTTCAAAAAGCTGCAAAGTGCGATCGAGGAGTTTATAGTTCAGACCATAAGTCACCTTGACGGCAGTAACGAGGGATTCTATCACGGCCTGATGCTTGGTCTGTGCTCGGCTGTAAATAATGCTTATCGGCTCAAATCCAACCGTGAAGCTGGGTTTGGACGCTTTGATATTGAACTCCTTCCGCTCTTCCCGGACTTGCCCGGCTTCATCATCGAACTGAAGGCTACCAGAGAAAAATCTGTGGATCTGGAAAAGCTCGCTGACGAAGCACTTGAGCAGATCAAAGATAAGCAATATTCGCTGGAAATGCAGGAAGCCGGGGTTAAAGAAATCCACTGCATTGGAATCGCCTTCCGGGGCAAGGAAGTGTGCATTAAGAGCGAGTAATGAAGACTAAGCACAATCAACTATAACAAGGAGATCAAGCTGTGGACAACGTAGAGAGACAAAAGTTTTGGGATACACTGTGTTCTTTGACTGGTGAGGATATTGAGGCCGATGCAAGAACGGTTAAAGACACTATCATTTATCCAAGATTCTTATATCGGTTTCGCTCCGTTTCGGTTTCTTCAATTGAAGCACTCCAAACAAATAAGCTTTATTTCTCAAAAGCAAATTATTATGATGATCCTTTTGACACTCTGATAAAGATCAATTATGATGCGCTTCATCGATATACAAAAGACTTGCTTGCATCTCCATCCTTGTATGATCGCCTAAGCACTTTAAGCGAGGCAACCGGAATTGCAGAACAAGTTTGGAAAGATTCGATTGATCAATTAAAACAGTTGGATGTCGATGTAATTCTGAGTAGAATCGATGCATTTCTAAAAGCCAATATTCAATCATATCTGAAAGAAAATATGTGGTCGATTTGCTTCTCCGAGGGTGCAACTAATGAAGCAATGTGGCTGAAGTATGCAGACCAATATAAAGGATTCTGTGTAATATATGATTTGAATGACGAAAACAATAAGCTATGCGGGAAGCAGGAAAAGTGTAAGAATTGTGTCGTAAATAGTGCAGGGGTATCTCTATATCCGGTTTACTATTCAGATGAAGGATATGATGCAACAGACTTTGCTAAAAACTTGATGACAGCTGTTCTTGCTTCAAATATGTTTTCGCCGGAAATTGCAAACAAAGTCATTGCATCGCTTCCTAATGCGTTGTGGCAACAGGAAAGAATCACGCTTGTTAAATCGAAATGCCATGAATACGATGAAGAATGGAGAATGCTGTTAAGAAACAACGCGCGTGGGCAAGTTATGCAGGAGTGGATTCCCTACGGAATCGCCTTCGGATTAAGGACAAGTGAGCGCGATAGGTTAATTATTACTAGATCTGCTCAGGTAGCTGGCATTCAGCACTTTTTTGAAACCTTTATCAACGATGAGAACCGATTAGATATTCGTGAGATAACTCTTAATGCTAAAGAGTAGTGTAATCCCGAGATTCAGGATTGAATCTCGGGATTGTGATACTCTCGCAGTATATTATTGTTCGCAGCTCTACTCTGTAATAGTAGAAAAGTGTGAAAGCAGATAGATGTCAGTTCAGAAAAAAGTCATCGATTTCTTCCTCGCTCTTAAGAAGATCCTCCAATGGGACTCCAACATATTGCGCAAGCTTAACGGAGCCAGAAAATGCATCTTTAATATCAAAAGCAAAGGCGCTTTCGAGGAGCATAAAATACTGTTTCAGTTCGGAATTGATCCTATTAACGTACTCTCTATATTGCTTGTCCAGTTGCTTCTCTGACTGTTCGATTTCGCGTAGATATCTCTCAAGAAGCTGACGCTCTTTCTTTTTCAGACTGTCCTTTGCGACTTGATACATTAATGTACCAATCGTATTTCCTATTACTGCTCCAAGGACCGGAATTGGTATCACTGCTTGACCAATAAACGAGGAAAGTGCACTAACAGAAACATCAACACAAAGCACTTCAGAATTGACAAGAAACTCTGCTTCAGATATTGAGCCGATGCGGAGAAGGTGTGCTTGCTGAGCAATGCCAAACGAAGCGGTAACTAGAGAATTAGCAACGGCTGCAGGCGTCGCTGTGTAGTTAGTAAGCGCGTAAATGCTTGCGCCGCGGACTCCGCCTTTAGCAAAGCTGACGCCTGATTCTTTAAGAATTTCGCTCCAGTCGTCTGTTGAGAAGTCCTTGATTTGTTTCCCGTCTCGGATTTTTCGAATAATAGCTGCACAAAAAGTAAATCCGCCCTCAAAAGCGGCAGCAGTTGAAGTAGCTTTTATTCCTTCTGCTATTGTTGGCTTGCTTTTGGCATAGGCCTGTTTTCTTAGAGCCTTGTCCGTCTCCTTAAGTGATGTTTTTTCCGCCTTTAAGGTATCGCTTATTACGCCTTTTTGAACTGCTTTATAGGAGAGTTGGGAGGGCTCAATATCTGACACTCTGATATCGCCTTGCTCAAAAAAACTGTGAACTTCCTTCCACTGCTTCAGAGAGAACTCACTGTTACTAGTGGGCATTTTATAAGCCTGCTCCTCAGGGATTGAAAGAAGATACATTATTTTTTCGTAATGGTCCTGAGGGATTTGATATTTCCTGCCTGTTGAAAGAAACCAAGGATAAGCTTCGAAATGTTGTTTAATTGCTTGTAGAGAGAGGTGATTGCCAGCATTAACAAACTTCTGCTGAATCTCAATACCATCGCGGATCAAATCTGCAGGACCGTTGTCATTAACCCATATGTAATTAGGAGCTTTTCCCGCAATTTCTCTGCGCGCATTACCAATTCCGCATTCAGCAATTTCAGCAATAAAGCCATGCATTCCTTTTTCGCCGCCACGATTTCGGATAATTATCTCATCTTTTATGGTATTAAAAGTATCATCAATAGTGCTCATCGCTTTTTCGAGATTGGTGTCTTGTGCGTTTAAGGTGCGGGATAGAGTTTCCAACCTCACAGAATTTAGATAATTGATCCAGGAAGCAATGGCTTGCTCCTGATTACTCTTCTCAAGCCTTTCTCTTTTTCTTGTCTGTATCATGTTCATCCTCTGTTGCAAGTACTTTGCTTATCAAAAGGGAGAGCGATTTGGTATTATTTACAACTGCTCCAAGAAGGTGTTTTTGATCATCTGTAAATGCCGTGTAGTCACCGGAATGTAAAGCGCAACAAGTGCCAAATTGTTCCAGAAGACTCTTGTTTAGGCTATCGGTTTGAATGGTTATAGCGTCAATCTCTGATTTTAATGATTTGAGTGCGTGTGTACAGTTTTGAATTCTGGAGACTTCATCTTTTTTGCTTTCCTGAAGATTCTTCCTTTTACGCCAAAGCAATAGAACACTCATTAGCGCAGAACCACCTGCTACACCCCAGCCAACCGGCCCAGCAAGAGCAAGGAGAGCTTGACCGGCTGCCATCCCTGAGCCACCTGCAGCCAACGCACCGCCGCCTAGCCACGCTAATGCAGCATTAGTGGCTGCGGCACCACTGAGTGCAGAAATAGCAGTGCCAGTTGATGCGGTTCCAAAAGTGGTCGCAACCCACATGGCTGCTGTAGGTGCCATGCTGGCAACAGCAGCTCCAGCAGCAACACCTGCGCCTGCACTTCCAGCAGCGACCTTTGCGGCTTTTTGCTCTCTCAAGCCAAAATCTATTGCATCACGAAACTTGTTTTTTTGAACGATGATTTCTTCGATCTCTTTGTCAAATTCCTTCGGATGCTTAGCGATGCTATTTATTAGTATTTCGATTTTTTCAATTATCCGGGCAGATTCCTGCCGTGTTTCTAAAAGCAGTTCTCCGGAAGAGTTAACTTCCTGATAGGCATGATTATATTCGCTGGTGGAGCGTTCTAGCTTCCTGTCTAAGGCTTTTGCAGGATCTAATAGATCTATAGTTTCATCAACCGCCACTTTCAGTCTTTCTTCATCGTCAGTTAAAGAAAGCTTTTTACTATCGCAATATTGAATATACTCGGTAAAAGCTGCTTCGCTTTTCTCAAAATCCTTTTTGACTTTAAGTTTTTCGAACGTACTAATTTTCTTCCCAATTCCAGAGGCACGGTTGTATGTAGTCTGGATGTTTGAAATGTGGTTAGATATTGAGTGCTTTTTCCACTTTCTAACCAGTTCCCATATGACATAGGTTCTTTTTGATAATACAAGATATGCAAGAATCGCAAAAACAATAGCGCAAACGGCAATGAATGCGATTAGAACTCCGCTCACTAATATCCCTCTTCTCAAACTATTATCTTAATTGTGCATTCATACGACATGGATTATAACCAGTGGCTGATATTAGCTTAATTCATTCATATTTGCCTGTCAAGGCTTGATAAAAAAGTGCGGTATCAGAGTTCCTGTAAGGAATCCAATATCGCACTTTTTGCTGATTTATTAGTATTCACATTTCAGCTAGTCTAACAATCACCCTATCCACATCCTCCGTTTCGAATCCCTCCGCTGCCAGCTTGTTTCTAAGCTCCATGAGACATTAACGGATGAGCTTTCGTTTGGCGGGGGACAGCAGGACGGCACGGAAAAGTTGCTAACGCATAGCAACCCTATAATAAGACAAAATCCAGTTTGTTGGGGTGAATGGATCAAAAAGAATACTCAGATAAGTTTACATAATATCAGCGCCGTCCTTGACCTATTCCACGAAGGAGGGCACTGATCATAACAAGTCTATTATGTATGTGGATTACTTAGAGCCTTTGTGACATCTACTTTTGTCTCTGCGTTCCGAGAATGGCGAGCACAACGCCGAGGGCGGTGATGCCGCAGGCGATCCAGAGGACGGCCGGCACCGGCAGCGCGTCATACAGTTTGCCGGCGGCAAGACTTGCGAGCACGGCGCCGAGCGTCGTCATACTGAAGGCGAGAGACTGCGCCTTGGCGCTGTCCTCAAACGGAACCGTCTCCGCCACATAGTCCACGATCGCCGCCGTGTAGAGCGCAAAGCTCGGCGCCTGCAGCAGAAACACCGCAAACAGCAGCGGCACACTGGCCGCGAGCGGCATGGCCGCCGCCTTGAGCGCGAAAAACACGAAGGCAATGCGCATCAGATCCGCGCTGCGGCGCCCGCCGCGCAGCCTGCCGAAAAAGACCATGACCGGGATCTCCACCGCCGCCATGAAGCCGTTTAAGAGACCCATGGTGCCCGTATCACCGCCGGCATAGCGCGTGACATTGATGAGGAAGTTGGTGGAGGTGTTGTGGCCAAAGAAGATGAGCGCCGCACCGACCAGAAGCACGGTAAATCTCGGCTCGCCGCGCAGAAACGCCGCCATCGTGCGGCCGCGGGCGGAAAACGCCTCCGCCTTTTTCTCCCCGGGCACATAGCCCCTGCGTAGCCATGCGTGCGCCAGCGCCTGCGCAAGCACCATCAAGAGTCCCGCCCACGGCAGCACGCGCACACCGGCGGCCTTGACGATCGCGCCGAGCGCTGTGCTCATGAGTACGAAGCAGCCCGAGCCGACGCCGCGAGCCACACCGTAATTCACCGCCTGTCCGCTGTGGACACAGTCCACAAAGAGCTTGAGATTGAGCGAATTGAGGCTGATGGAAAAGGCGATAAACAGCGCGAAGGCCGCGCTCGTGACCGCACCCATCACCGGATGAAGTGCCAGCGCAAGCAGCGCCGCCGCCTGCAGCGCCAGCCACGGCCAGATCAGACGCCACGCCGTGAGCGTCTCGCTGCGGTCAATGCGGGCGGAGAGCTCCGGCCCCAGCACCGCGCCGAGCAGATTTCCCACCGCCATCACGACGCCGAGCTGCGCATTCGTATAACCAAGCCCCTGCAGATACACCGCGGCGAAGCTGATGCACACACAATAGCCCATCCAGAAAGAGCCCTGCACGGCGGAGTACCGACCCGTGAGGGCGTTTTTTTGTTCCATCTTAAAGCTCTCCCTAAAAAAATTGGCAGCGCAAATATTAGCACCCAAATTGTGGCGTGTCAAGCCGAATTTGCACTCGAAACCCCGAGTATCATTCAAAGACTGCCCATAAACGACAACAATTTTTGCTACAGCATTCAGAACGTTATGGTGTGCCCGAAGAGCTTCGCGAGCAGGCGATGAAGTATCTGGATGATATGCAAAAGAAGATTCTTCGCGGCTTCCATATTCAGTGCAAATCGCATGAGATTTGTTTTGAAAACTGATATTTCGGGGAAGAAAGAATAGCTCAAATGTTGAATCCAGTGTTTCTTCAAGTGGAATGCACGGCGATTTCCTGAAAGAAATTGCCGTACATTCTTATTTGTGATATGATGTAAAACAGAGTGTTTTCCGGACATATCAAGAAAGGAAATGGAGCTATGAGCTACTATCTTTTAAGAGAGACCATACAGCCTTGTGCAAAGCCAGATGTTTTCGGAAATGCCACTACCCAGTTTGTTGCTGTCCTGACAACGCCTGAATGGGAACTTGAGAGGGAGAGCTTCGATATGGGCATCGAGCTTGATCTGGATACCCGAGACATCCACAACACCAAGGCTGAGGTCAACTATGACTCGCTGACAGGATCCTTTCAGATCCCCGACCGGGAAGATCTGAGAGGAAAAGAATCCTGTTTTGCCTTTGCCTTGGACGAAAAAGGCGTCGTTTTTATCGATGACAGCGGCAAGGCGGAACAGATGATCGATTTCATTCGCCGCACAAAGCGCTGGCGTGAGCCAAGTCTGGAACGTTTCCTGTATGATTTTCTGGAGCAGATCGTTGCGCGCGATTTGTCGATCATGGAGCGCTACGAATCTGAGTTGAATCAAATCGAGGATGAGGTCTTGTCTTCTGATGGCCAGGGGAATCTGGCCCGAGTCAACGAGATTCGCAGTGATATCCGCAGGCTCCTTGTTCATTATGAGCAGCTCATGGATATGACACAGGAACTGGAGGAGAATGAAAATGGCTTCTTCAGTGAAGATAACTTGCGCTATATCCACCTTTTCATGAACTATTTAACCAGACGGCACAGCACGGCAACGTCACTCCGCGATTATACGATTCAGGTACGGGATCTCCATAACACACAACTGGAGGTTCGTCAAAACAAGACTATGACACTTCTTACCGTCATTACAACCATCTTTATGCCGCTGACTCTCATCGCGGGCTGGTATGGTATGAATTTTCGATATATGCCTGAGCTGGAGTGGCGGTATGGTTATCTGGCAGTTTTCGTTTTGAGCGTTGCAATAATAGTCTCTTGCCTGATCCTTTTCAAAAGGAAAAAGTGGTTATAAGACTGTTCAACAGCCTCAGAGTGCAAAAAGTATCATGCAGGACAAACCGCCGCCTCCAACCGGAGGCGGCTGTGCTGCAGTCTGCTATATCGCTGCACAGTTTCCGCTCTGCGGGGGGACAGCGGGATCGCAAAGAAAAGATGAGCAGCCCTACGCTTCCGGTGATGAAAGTGTAGGGCTGGTTTCAGATCAAATTCAGATAATCCCGTCTTCCGTCGACAGCGGCGTGGATGATTACGCTCTTTCGGGAATGGTCGATTTTGTAGAAGAACAGGTATTTTTCAATAATCAGAACTCGGTATCCTCTGGCGCGGAGTGCCGGATATCTGGGCGGAGTGCCGGATTCCGGGAAATCTGCCAGCTGCATCAAGCCGGATTCCAGTTTGTCCAGCAGCTCAAGTGCGGCATTTGTGCTCCCGGTAAGCTCTGCTCGATATAAGATGATGTCCCGGATCTGCGCCTCGGCTTTGTCGGTTCTCTCAACAAGATATGCCATGCTCAGTCCCTCTTAAGGAGTTCGGCGCGAAGGGAATCAAAGGTCTCCTGCATGGGCGCCACACGTCCGGCACGAACATCGTCTTCTGCCTCACCGAGCATTTCCAGAAGCTCGATCTTTGCCTTCATCTGCTGGTATTGCTCATAGCCAAGAGACACTGTGTCACCGCGTCCGTTTACTGTAATGATCACAGCTTCCCGGTTTTCGCGGCACTGACGGGAAATCTCGCTGTATCTGCTTCGCAAATCTGCAGACGGGCGAATGCTTTCTGATAACGACATACTAACGCCTCCTTATATAGTCATATTATACTCTGATTTGACTATTGTCAAGAGCCGGTTCTGAATGTAATATGAAATGGTCATTTGATTGCTGATAGTCGCAGTATCACCGCATCCACATCCTCTGTATCAAATCCCTCCGCTGCCAGCTTGTTTCGCAGCTCCAGGAGACAATAGCGGATGAGCTTCCGCTCGGCGGGGGACAGCAGGACGGCGTATTTTCGCTTCGGTCGAAAAAACATCTTCAGCACCTGCCTTCTGTATAGATCAGCTCCGCGAGGACTATTTCCTCGGCACGGTTTCGGATGCTGTTCATCGCCTGCACCCATGCCATTTGATCTTCTGCTTTGAGCTGTTCCGTGACGCCCTCGCGCTCTGCCAGCTGCGTCATCAGCAGCTCCGTCATTTCCTCCGCAGCGCGGTCGATCTCCTCCAGGTGCTCGTTCAGCGTTCTGGTCATCAGCATGCCGCTGTAGATGGGTCTTTGATGCTGCCGCAGATGCGCCAATCGGCGCATGCCCCACGGGCCGACTGCAGGCGAATCCGGTGCGATCAGGTCGGGGATCAGATAGCCGTTTTCATCACGATAAGTCAATTTCATTGTGCAATTCCTCCAATCGTTCGTATCGAAGTGGACACAGCTCACTTTTCCCGTCTTGCATTTTTACGGGTCGTTCTTGCCTTTTTCGGGCGTTTTCTTGCCTTGTTTTCGTTGTGGATCTCCCAGAGCGCGTCGATATGCCGGCGGCTTTTTCGGTGGGAGGCCTCGTACTGCTCGGAGCAGATGTAGTCGATCAGACTGGACTTCGGGATGTAGAATTTGTTCGTCCGCATGAGGTATTTCAGCCGCCCGCTTTCGATCCAGCGGCAGACCGTGTGGCGGTTGTAGCCGGTGATCTCACAGACGATGCCGACGTCGATCACATCGGGCACTAGCTCCAGCTTTTTCGTGTAATAGCAACGCTTTTCGGTCTCGTCCGGCATGGGCGGCAGGACGCGGATGCGCTTCGTGGCGGGGTTGCCCTGGGTCCAGTTTTGCGGGACGATGTAGCGGTCGGGGTTCTTCTCGCGGTCGAGGATGAAGGCGATTACGTCCTGCTTGCGGACGTGGTAGCAGCGGGTCTTCCTGCCGGTCATCTCGCAGGGGATCAGTCCGCTCTGCAGCAGGTAGGCGGCGGTTCGTTTCCCGATATGACAGCAGATGCGTGTCTGTTCCAAAGTCATCTCATCGGGAAGGCATTCGAACTCGGAAGGTTCATAAATCATACAGATACCTCGTTTCCTAAAATGGATTGATTTTCAACGGGTTTTGAGGTATGCTTGGTGAAAATGCCACCGGTTCTTTCCTGCGTTCTTGCATTTGTACGTTGGCAAGAACGAGGCGTCATTTGGCAAGAAAAACGGAAAAATGCCCGATTCGTACTGATTTTTCAAGGGCTTCCGGATTGCCCTCAAAAAGAGCAAAAAAATGAGGATTTTCAAGGCTCGGACGGCTCGACCCGTATCAGCCTCAAAAACCCTTAATGTGCCACAATATCAGAAGACTCGAAAGACGCAAAGCAGCTGTTTGTCATCGCAGCGCACGAAAAAACCACCGCATGGGTATCCATGCATGAAAAGGACGAAAACGGCGAGTGGCGCATGATCATGTCCACGCCGGGCTTCATCGGCAAGAACGGTCTGGGCAAGACGAAGGAGGGCGACGGCATGACGCCCGTCGGCACCTTCACGTTCAACCGCGCGTTCGGCATTGCGCAAGACCCCGGCTGCGCAATCGCCTATGTGCAGGCGGACGAAAACACCTACTGGTCCGGCGACGTCAACGACGGGATGCACTATAACGAGCTCGTGAGCATCCAGGATCTCCCCGATCTGGACACGGAGAACAGCGAGCACATACTGGATTACCCGTATGAATACCAATACTGCCTCAACATCAGCTACAACGCGGACGGAACGCCGGACGCGGGCTCTGCGATCTTTCTGCGCTGCCTCGGCGATCGCAAGCCCCGCACCGGAGGCTGTGTCGCGATCCCGATGGACCAGATGTACTTCGTCATGCAGCATGTGTCTCCTGACTGCGTGGTCGTGATCGACTCGATGGAGAACCTGGGCGCCGACTTCTGATCCCGACCCCGGCACAAGCAGCACTTTTTTCAATTGATACCTGAGCTTTATCGTTCCCAATCAGGGACAACCGGTTTGACAGGATCCGGTTGTCCCTGTTTTTTGCATTTCCAAATGATTATGGGCGGGATCTCACGCAAAGCAATTGCCGTACCTTTCTTTTTGTGGTATGATGAAAAACAATCAGAATAACATCTAAAGGAGAAAATCTGCGTGGAATACAGACAATTTCAGGATACCTATGTGATCCGCATGGATCGCGGGGAAGAGATAGTTGCCTCGCTGACCGCATTCTGTGAGCAGGAGGGCGTCAAACTCGCCTCCGTCGAGGCGCTGGGCGCGGCGGATCACGCCGTGATCGGACTCTATGACGTCGGTGCCAGACAGTATCACCGTCACGCGTTTGACGAGCCCATGGAGATTACGTCGCTGCTCGGCAATGTCTCCACGAAGGACGGCAGAACGTATCTGCATCTGCACATCAATCTCTGCCGGGCGGACATGAGCGTGATCGGCGGACATCTGAACGAATGCCGCATTTCCGCCACCTGCGAGATGTTTGTCCGGAGACTGGACGGCGTCGTGGAGCGAAAGCTGGACGAGGCCGTGACCGGCCTGAACCTCTACGAATTCCTGTAACGAATTGCCCGATGCACCGGCGATGAGACCGGTGAAACAAAAGAAGGAGAATCAACATGAGAATTGCAGTCACTTACGAAAACGGACAGATCTTTCAGCACTTCGGCCATACCGAGGAATTCAAGGTGTATGAGGTCGAAGACGGGAAGATCGTCAAATCCGAGATTATCGGCTCCAACGGCAGCGGCCACGGCGCGCTCGCGAGCCTGCTGAACGATCGCGGGATCGACGTTTTGATCTGCGGCGGCATCGGCGGCGGTGCACAGAAGGCGCTGTCCGAGCGCGGCATCGAGCTCTGTGCCGGTCAGTCGGGCGACGTCGACGAGGCTGTGGAGGCCTACCTGCGCGGCGAGCTCGTGAACACCGGAGCCAACTGCAGCCATCACGGGGCAGACCACAATTGCGGAGATCACGACTGCGGGGATCACGACTGCGATCATGACAGCTGCCACTCCGGGCCGCAGGGCAAAAACGTCGGCAAAAAGTGCCGCACCCATTACCGCGGCACGTTCAACGACGGAACCCAGTTTGACTCCTCCTATGACCGCGGGGAGCCTCTGGAGTTCGTGTGCGGCGCGGGGCAGATGATCCCCGGATTTGACGCGGCGGTTGCAGACATGGACGTCGGCCAGATCGTGGATGTGCACCTCACGCCGTCGGAGGCGTACGGTGAGGTCGATCCCTCCGCGATCTTCACGGTCGAGATCGCCCGCCTGCCCGGCGCTGAGGGCGTGTCGGTCGGGCAGCAGGTCTATCTGCAGGATCAGCTCGGGCGCCCCATTCCGGTCAAGGTCGCTGCAAAGGATGAGACCACGATCACGTTTGACGCAAATCATGAGATGGCGGGCAAGGAGCTGAACTTCAGAATCGAGCTTGTGAGCGTCGGGTGATTCGGCAGGGATCTGCGGCAGGTTTTTTTCTTCGAAAGTGAGGAACGACGATGAATACCATCTATACGAGAGTCAGCATCCGAAAGTATCAGGACAAGCCCGTGGAAAAGGAGAAGACCGAAGCGATCCTTCGCGCGGCGATGCAGGCGCCTTCCGCTGTCAATCAGCAGCCGTGGGAGTTTTATGTCGTGACGGCAAAGGAAAAGCTGGAGGCGCTGTCGCAGGTCAGCCCCTATGCCGGCATGACAAAAAACGCGCCGGCGGCGATCGTTTCCGTTTACAGGAAGGACTGCAGAGTTCCGATCTATGCGCAGATCGACATGTCCATCGCGATGGAAAACCTGTGGCTGGAGACCGTCGCACAGGGGCTCGGCGGCGTGTGGCTCGGCATCGCGCCGCAGGAGGAGCGGATGCGCGCCGTCGAGGAGGTTCTCGATCTCCCCGATACCGTGCGGGCGTTTGCGATCTTCCCTTACGGTTATCCCGCAGAGGAGAGGGCGCAGCAGGATCGGTTCGATGAAAGCCGCATCCACTATGTGGACTGCTGAGCAATTGGTTTACATAATTTAATATCACGGACAATCAAAAGCTCCTTCGCAGAGATGCAGCCATCCTGCGAAGGAGCTTTAAAATTTGGGTTCAGTATCCGATCTCCTTGACCAGAAACTGCTGACCGCCGAGGATTGTTTTCTCCCGGCTGCCGCATTTCGGGCAGCGCCCCTCCTGTTTCATGACGTTATACAGGCTCTGGCAATCTGCGCACAGCGCCTGCCCGCGCACCGTCTGGATGCGCAGCTCCGTGCCTTGGAAGATCGGGCGGTCCTCCGTGACCACGGGGAAGTATTTTTCAAAGAACAGCGGTACATATCCCGTGAGCTCGCCGATCTCCAGCGTGATATAGCCGATGTGATCCAGACCGTTGTCTTTGGCAACGCTCTCCACGAGATCCACTGCCTTCGTCAGTACGCCGATCTCGTGCATCTCAGATCTCCTTTTTCACGATCCGGCGGCCGACCTTCTGCGCAGTGGTTTTGAGCACCAGCGGCACGAGCTTTTCATACTCCACTCCCCAGGCGTCGAACTCCTTGCGGAGATGGATGGCGTCAAATTTGCAGCGCGTGGTGCACAGGCCGCAGCCGATGCAGATGTTCCGGTCGACCTTTGCCGCGCCGCAGCTCAGGCAACGGGCAGCTTCGGCCCTGACCTGTTCCTCCGTGAACGGCAGACGGTCGTCGCGGAAGGTCTTTACCTTGGTCTCGTCCGTGCCGTGCTTCTGACGGGAAGCGGTGTCGTATTCGCCGATGGCGAGATTGTCCTTGTCGATGTAGTGGAAGTTGTCGCGCTTCACGCGGCCGAGCGTCAGACTGTGTCCCTCGTGCACATAGCGGTGCAGGGAGTCGGCGCCCTCCTTGCCGGCGGCGATGGCGTCGATGACGAAGCGGGGACCGGTGTAAATGTCGCCGCCCACGAAAATGTCGGGCTCGGCGGTCTGATACGTCCAGCTGTCGGCCTCGGCATAGCCTCGCTTGTTCAGCGCGACCTGAGTGCCTTCCAGCAGCCTGCCCCAGTCGGCAGTCTGGCCGATCGCGCCGAGGACGGTGTCGACGTCGAGTGTCTCGAATTCGCCGGTGCCGACGGGCTTTCTCCTGCCTTTTTCGTCCGGCTCGCCGAGCGCCATGCGCTCGACCTTTAATCCGCAGACTCTGCCGTCCGCGCCGAGGATCTCCACCGGCGCGCTGAGATAGCGGAAGATGACGCCCTCGGCTTTTGCCTCGGCGACCTCTTCCTTGTCCGCGGGCATCTCGTCTTCACTGCGGCGATAGACGACGGTCACTTCCTCCGCGCCGAGACGCACCGCCGTGCGGCAGACGTCCATGGCGACGTTGCCGCCGCCGATGACGGCGACGCGCTTACCGATGGAAGCGTCGCCGCTCTGGTTTACCTGACGCAGGAAGTCGATGCCGCCCTGCACGCCGAGGAGCTCCTCGCCGGGGATGCGGAGCTTCGAGGATTTCTGCGCGCCGATGGCGACATAGAAGCCCTTGTAGCCCTCCTCGCGCAGCTGCTGGATCGTCACGTCCTCGCCGACGTTCACGCCGCACCGGATCTTGACGCCGAGCTGACGCAGCACGTCGATCTCGGCCGCGACGACGTCCTTTTCCAGACGGAAGGAGGGAATGCCCGTGACCATCATGCCGCCGGGCTTCTGATCTTTTTCAAACACGGTCACGTCGTGACCGAACACGGCGAGATAGTAAGCGCAGCTCAGACCCGCGGGGCCGGAGCCGATCACGGCAATCTTGTGGCCGTGGTCAAAGAGCTTCTGCGGCACGAAGCGGTGTTCGGCCAGAAGCTCCTGACGGGCGACGAACTTTTTCACCTCGTCGATGGCGACCGGCTGGTCGATGTCGCCGCGGGTGCAGACCTGCTCGCAGAAGCGCGCGCAGACGTCGCCGCAGACGGCGGGGAAGGGGTTTTCCTTCTTGATGAGCTCCAGCGCCTCGAGATACTTGCCCTCGCCGGCCTTCTTCAGGTAGCCCTGCACGGCAATGTGCGCGGGGCAGTTTGTTTTGCAGGGCGCGGTGCCGGTCTCGGGCACGACGTTTTTGCGCTCTGTGAGGAAGTCCGTCTGCCAGTGCGATTTTCCGAAGAAGACCTTGTTGTCCGGGATGACGGTGTTTTTGATCTCTACGGGGTTCTTCTGGCAGAGCTTCTGCCCGAGCTTGACGGCGTTCTGCGGACATACCTCCACGCAGCCGCCGCAGGCGACGCAGTTCTTGGGGTCGACCTCGGCGATGTAGTTCGAGCGCGAGAGGCTCGGCGAATGGGTGTACCAGCTGGTCTTGAGCGCCATGCAGGTGTCCCACTGGCAGTTGCAGATGAACAGGGAGAAGTCCTTGCCGTCGATGTTCGACAGCTGATGGACAGCGCCCCGGCGCTCGGCCTCCAGGATGATGTGCTCTGCCTCCTCGCGGGTGATCCGGCGGGCTTTTCCGGCGCGGATGCAGCTCTCGGCATACTTGCCCAGATTGATGCAGCAGTCAAATTCCAGATCCGCCGTACCCTCACCGACCATGCGGCGCAGCTTGCGGCATTCGCAGGGCGCGACGCCGATGCTGTCTCCGGCCTTGTCCAGCCAGTAGGAGATCTCCTCATACTTCACGCGCTTCGGCTCGTTCTGGATCGCCTGCTCCACGGGGATCGCGCGCATGAGCGCCTGTCCCATCGGCACGGCCCAGGAGATCTTCTTCTGCAGCTCCAGAACGTAATTGAGAAACGCGGGCGCGGTCTCGGGAAAGGCGTCCGTGCGCTCTTTGGTCATGACGGTGCTCTCCATGTTGCCGGGGGCGAACACCGGCAGCATCACGCGGTCCACGCCGTCATCGTCGCAGCAGTACTCGAGCAGGCCGATGTGCACGAGCTCGTCCGCCATCTTCGCCGTGTCCTCCACGGACATGCCCTCGCGCTTTGCCAGCTCCGCAATGTAGTACGGCTTGCGCAGCTTCATCTTCAGCGCGAAGTCCACCTGCTCGTCGGTGAGCTGACGGTCATAGAAGATGTACTCCCAGCTCTTTTCGCTGGGCATGGGGTTGAACATGTTGATGTGGCGCACAAGCTTGATCAGATTCTTGCGCGGCGTCTTGCTGCATTCTTTCCAGTATGCCTCCAGACACTTCTTTTCGCCTTCGGTAAAAACATGGTCTGCCATTTTGCATGCCTCCCAATACAGTAAGATAATAATTTAACGGGTTCTGGTTTCACTATACGGGATGCACCGGATGAAGTCACGAAACACTCTTGCATTTTCGTCTCATTATGATACTATAATATCAAATCGTCTCAAAGGAGGACGCGCCCGTGCCGGATCGTACCAGAAAAGCAATCGTAGCCGCCTTCAACCGCCTGATCGCAAAGTCGGAGATCGAAAAAATCACCACACAGAGAATCGCGGCGGAGGCAGGCGTGAGCAAGGCGACCTTCTATCGCTATTTCAAGGACAAATATGATGTGCTGAACTACAACTATCAGGAGCTGCTCGACAGCGCGCTGGAGCAGTGCGATAATTATCGGGATCTGTTTTTTCTGCTTTACAGCTTTGCAAGGGACGAGTGGACGGATTTCCGCAGGGCTTTCTATACGACCGGCGTGAACTCCTTTGAAAACTTCGTCTACGCCTATTCAAAATCCGTCGTGGAGCAGATCACCACGCAGAACCGAGCCGGCGCCGCGCTGACGCCGGAGGAAAACCTGCAGGTGGACGTGCTGTGCTACGGGATCAGCTATATGTATAAGAAATGGACGCTGGGACAGTATTCGCTTGACCCGGGCGCGGCAGCGGATACGCTCTTCGCCCTGATGCCGGAAAGTCTGAAGCATCTGTGGTTTGTCCGGCCGCCGGAATGACGGTTTCCCGTCCCTGAAAAAAACCGTCATTTCTTGTTCCGGGATGAAGAATGTGATATTCTATATGTATCCAAAAATGGATCAGAAACGAAGAAGAAACATGGACGCAGGTGCTGCAAGCACACGATCATTGTGGAGGAAATGAACATGGCAAAAAAAGAGAGATTTGAAAAGACGTATTCTCAGGGAACGCTCACGGTCACTGAAATCTGGGTGGACAAGGAGACCGGTGTGAATTATGTGTTTCATGCAAGCGGGTATGCAGGCGGAATGACGCCGCTGCTGGATCGGGAGGGCAAGCCCGTGATCACTGCCGTCATCAACTGACGCACCCCGGCCACAAAGAGGAGGACCGCGCCAAACCCCGGCGAGCGCCGGATGCAGGTCACCAAACGCAGGAGACAAACCGATGCATATTCTGATATTCTTTTTATTCTCTGTCTGCTTCTGGGCAGTGCTTCTGCATTGCTTTCAGAAGGATCGGAGCCGTTACCGCAACTGCTATCTGCTGTTCCTCGCGCTGCTGAGCATGATCCCGTTTATTCTCAGCCTGTTCGGGGACAACATGGGCAGCGCCGTGTTTGCCGTGTTCATCACGGTGTCGGTCGCGCTTTTCATCGTCCCGTTTTTCCTGATCCATAACGGGATCATCATGCTCCGGAGAGAGGGAAAGCACCTTTCGCATCTGCTCTCTCTGGCGCTCGGCGCCGCCATCCTCGTGGGGGAGGCGGCAACGGTTTTTCTCGTGGTGAAGTATTCCACGGCGTTCACGCCGGATCGGTCGTTCTATCGATCCGGCTGGTTCGTTGCAGGCAGCCTGATCAGCGTGACGGTCATCTACGGATCGATGACGTTTCTCATATTTATGATCTACACGCTGTTTTTGCAGATCATCCCCAGAAAGAATGATTTTGACTACGTCATCATCCACGGCGCGGGACTGCTGCACGGCGATCAGCTCTCAAAGCTCCTGCGTGACCGGCTGGACAAGGCAATCACGGTCTACCGCAGGGATCCGACCCCGCCCAGGATCATCCCCTCCGGCGGCAAGGGCGCGGATGAGACCGTCCCGGAAGCAGAGGCAATGAAACAGTATCTGATCGGGCAGGGGATCCCGGAGTCGGACATCCTGCCGGAGAGCGCTTCTAAAACGACGCTTGAGAATCTGAGATTCTCCAAGCAGATCCTCGACGGACTTGAGGGCAGAAAGTACACGGCGCTCGTCACGAGCAACTACCATGTATACCGCGCGCTCCGCTATTGCCGCAAGATCGGTCTGAACTGTACCGGCATCGGCAGCCGCGTGGCCTTCTATTACTGGCCGAGCGCAATGATCCGCGAGTTCATCGCAATCCACGCAGAGAAAAAGCACGCCGTGCTGTTTGCGGCCGGATGGCTGCTTTGCATTGCCGCGCTTTTGTGTATCTTGTTTGCCTGAACGGATGGGTTTTTCCAAATGGCGCTTGCGGCTCTGACTGCGGCTGTGGTACACTGCATCCAGTAAGAAGAGAGGTCGAAGTTATGAAGCTTGGCGCTTTGTCCCAGTATCGGGGGCTGCGAAAAGAAATCTATATCCTGTTCTTCGGGCGGGTCGTGACCAACCTCGGCTCGATGGTCTGGCCGATGCTGACGCTGATCCTCAGCCAGAAGCTGGGGCTGAGCGCGAGCGCCATCTCGCTCGTTACGGTCGGCTCAGGGCTTTTGATGGTCCCGATGAACTTGCTGGGCGGCAAGCTCGCCGACCGGTGGAACAAAAAGCACATCATCGTCGCCGGAGACAGCGTGTCGGTCGTGTGCTATCTCATCTGCGGGCTGATCCCGCTCTCGTGGGGCACGATCGTGCTGATGCTGCTCGCGGGCATGTGCCAGAGCATGGAGTACCCGGCGTACAACGCGCTGATCGCGGATCTGAGCACGACGCAGGACCGTGACCGCGCCTATTCGCTGCAGTATCTCGGCGGAAATCTCGGCCTCGTGCTCTCGCCGACGCTGAGCGGCCTGCTGTTTCAAAACTACCTCTGGCTGAGCTTTCTCATCAGCGGCGTTGCCATTGGCTGCTCCACGGTGCTGATCGCCTGGCGCATCCGGGACATTCGGCCCGAGACCGACACGAGCGCTGCCTCGGTCTACCAGAGCGCGCAGGAGGAGCTGAGCCTGCTGGAGGTGCTGCGCCGCAACAGGCTCATCTTGTTCTTCCTCGCAGGGCAGGCGCTGTATTTCGCTGCCTACCAGCAGTATAACTTCCTCATGCCGCTCGAGCTGGGGCGTCTGCACGGCGCAAACGGCGCGGTGCTGTTCGGCACGGTCAGCAGTCTCAACTGCATCGTCGTCGTGCTCTTCACGCCGCTGATCACGCGGCTGACCGCCCGCGCCTCCGAGCCGACGAAGCTCCTCATGGGGCAGGGACTGCTCGCGGTCGGCTATCTCGTGTTTCTGCTTCTGCTCGGCTTCATCCCGGCGTATTATCTCGCGATGCTGCTCTTCACCTGGGGCGAGATCGTGAGCACCATTTCCCAGGATCCCTATATGACGCGCCGCATCCCGGCAAGCCACCGCGGGCGGCTCAACGGCTTCAACTCTGTGCTGAGCTTTGCGCTGCAGAGCGTCTGCCAGGTCACGGTCGGCAGACTTTATGACGGCGCCGGCTCTGCGCCGACCTGGGCGTTCGTGATCGGTCTGCTCGCGCTCGCGGCCGGACTCACGCTTGTCCTCGCCAAACGTGACCGCAAGGTCTATCCGAAGCTGTATGAGAGAACATAATCTTTTAATTTAATTACTTATGTAAACCAATACGATGGAGGAAGCATTCATGAAAAAACTCGGTTTCGGGCTCATGCGGCTGCCGCTGCTGAACCCCAATGACGATGCGAGCGTGGATATTGAACAGGCAAAGCAGATGGTAGATCTGTTCATGCAGCGCGGCTTTACCTACTTCGACACCGCGATCATGTATCACAACTGCGTCAGTCAGCGCGTGGCGAAGGAGATCCTCGTTGACCGCTATCCGCGCGACAGCTTCACGCTTGCCACGAAGCTCCACAGCGCGTTTTTTGATTCCCTTGAGGATCGCGACCGGGTGTTCTCCGAGCAGCTGGAGCAGACGGGCGCGGGCTATTTTGACTATTACCTGATCCACGGCGTGGAGGCGAGCAATTACCCGAAGTACGAAAAATACGACTGCTTCAACTGGGTGCTGGAGAAGAAGCGGCAGGGGCTCGTGCGCCATGCGGGCTTCTCGTTCCACGATACGCCGGAGCTTCTCGACAGGATCCTCACGAAATACCCGGAGCTGGAGTTCGTGCAGATGCAGCTGAACTATCTCGACTGGGAGAGCGAGTGGGTCCAGTCCCGCGCGGTATACGAGGTGGCGGTCAAACACGGCAAGCCCGTCGTCGTTATGGAGCCTGTCAAGGGCGGCACGCTCGCCAAGGTGCCGGACGCCGTCACGCAGATGTTCAAGACTGCCGCGCCCGACATGTCCGTGCCGTCGTGGGCGATCCGGTTTGCCGCTACGCAGGAGAACGTCATGATGGTGCTCTCCGGCATGAGCTCGATCCAGCAGATGGAGGACAACACCGGCTACATGCAGGACTTCACGCCGCTCACCGAGGAAGAGATCGCCCTCACGCACCAGGCGGCGGACATCATCAACGGCAAGATCACCGTCCCCTGCACCGGCTGCTCCTACTGCACGGAGGGCTGCCCGAAGCACATTCCGATCCCGAAATACTTCTCGCTCTACAACGAGAATATGCGCGAGGATCTGGAGGAAAAGGGCTGGACGGTGAATGAGTCCTACTACGAAAACCTGACAAACACGTTCGGCAAGGCATCCGACTGCATCGCCTGCGGTCAGTGCGAAAGCGTCTGTCCGCAGCATCTGCCGATCATCCGGCTGATGCGTGACGTCGCAAAGCACTTTGAGGGCTGACGCATGAGCAGAAAGCAGTTGATCCTGCTGGGTATTGCCCTTGTGCTGCTCTGCCTTGTTTGGCTCGCCGTCGTCGGCAGAACTTATACACTTGAGGTACCTCTGGACGCGAATTACAGCGCGGACAACTTCACGGTCGGATATGACGACGCGATCGTGCGTCTGCGCTCCCAGACCTCGGAGGACGGTGTTCTGCGTCTGACCTTTCAGGCGCAGAAGCCCGGCAAAACCGGCGTGGATGTCTTTCAGGGCATTGAGGTCAGTTATCCGATTCTGTATGACATGCTCTATGTCCACCCCACGGGCGCCATCACCGCAAATACCTATTTCGGCGAGTGTACGGGCGGATATGTCATCCCGATCGCGGCGGCACTGTATGCCGCACTGCTGTTCGTGAGCCTCCTGCGGCGCTATCGGGCGGACATGCGCGAGAACATGTACCGGTATCAAAACGTGGTGGAGCTCGGCGTGCTGGTGTTTCTGGCTGCCGTGCTGATCGGACATATCCAGACACTGCTGTCCTTTCATGGGCTGCTCGGCGCGGCGCGCGGCGCGATGGAATCGGCAAGTCTGCTGTCCATGCTCATGCTGCCCGTGGCGTTCGTGCTCTCCATCCTCATCACCATCAGCAACATCCAGCTCATGCGGCGCGAGGGACGCACGTGGCGCAACATGCTCGGGTGCATCCTCGGCGCGCTGCTGTGTTTCAGCACGCTCGTGCCCACGTTCCTCGGAGAATTCCTGCAGCGTACCACGCTTGTCGATGTGCATAACGAGCGGGGCGCGGGCATGTATGTGGAGATGATCGTGGAGCACACGATCTACTCCGTTGTTGCGTATCTCGAGTGCATCCTGATCGGCACGGTGCTCTTCTGCATCAAGTCCGCGCGGCACATCCCGGCCTTTGACAAGGACTATCTCTTGATCCTCGGCTCCCAGATCCGAAAGGACGGCACGCTCCCGCCGATCCTGCGCGCGCGCGTCGACCGCGCCGTAGAATTCTCCGAGATGCAGCGCGAGGCCACCGGAAAGGAGCTCATCTTCGTCCCGTCCGGCGGGCAGGGGAGCAATGAGGTGATCTCCGAGGGTGAGGCCATGCGCCGCTACCTGATTGAACGCGGCATTCCGGAGGATCGGATCTTGCCGGAGACGGAGTCGAAGAACACGTATGAAAACCTGAAAAACTCCGCCGCGCTGATCCGCGCGCGCGAGGGCGGGAAGGACGCGAATCTCGCCTTTTCCACGACGAACTACCATGTCTTCCGCGCGGGGATGCTTGCTGCGGAGCAGGGCATCCGCGCCGAGGGCATCGGCAGCCCCACAAAGCGCTATTTCTGGCTCAACGCATTCGTGCGCGAATACATCGCCACGCTCTATTCCGAGCGCAGGGTTCACATCCGTCTTCTCGCGGCACTGCTCCTGCTGACCTACGTCACGATCGGGATCGTCTATCTATCAAATATTATGTAAACCAATACAGCAAGAAAATCGCCCCGCACTGCACGTTACAGCAGCGCGGGGCGTTGTCTCATCAGGCGCGCAGAAACCGCAGCATCCGCGCGCGGTAGTCCGGCGCGGTGTCAAAGGCGGCGTGCCCGTAGCCGGTATAGAGGAAGAGGGAGAAGCCGGGCTTTTCATCGAGCTTCACGGCGATCTCCATCGTGGCGTCGGATTCGAGCACCGCGTCCTCGTAAACCCCGATCACGAGCACCGGACACCGGATGCGATCGAGCTGATCCGTGACATTGAAGCCCCGGATACCCTCGGTCAGAATGATGAAGCGACGGAATTCCTCGTCCGTCACGGTCTCGCCCGCGGAGCGCAGCATGTCGCGGTACTGCGCATAGACGGCCTCGGGATAGATCGCCCTGCCGAACGCGTCATAGAGCGCTGGACCGTCCTTGGCTCTGGCGAGCCGGATCCATTCGTCGAACACGGGCTCGTCCTCTGGTTTAACGTGTGCGGTCGTCGAGCCGAGCACCAGCTTGTGCACGAGCTCGGGCGCCTCGATGGCGATCACCTGCGCCATCATGCCGCCCTGCGACGCGCCGAAGATGTCGCAGTCGCGCAGCCCCAGCGCGCGCATCGCCTCTGCCGTGTCCAGCCCCATCTGGTACACGCTGTAAGGCTCCGGCAGATTCTCCCGCCGATCAAAGACGTAGACCGTGTAGTCCTCGGCAAAGTCTGCGTACGCATCCGCGACGCCTGCCGCCGCGCCCATCACGCTCTGCACGCTGAGCCCCGGCAGGATCACAAACGCGCGCGAGCCGCTGCCGAAGCGGAAAAACCGCATCTCAAAATCATGGGTTCTGACAGTTTCAATCGGAATGGACATGATGATGCTCCTTGTCTGTATGTTCTGGTATCAGCATACCAAAAAACCGGCTTGTTTGCAACAAGAGGGAACATAATATTATATTATGTAAATAAAATTGTTTTTCTTGCCACAAAATGTGATTTATGGTACACTGATTGCGAATTTTCTGATTCTGTGAGGCGATCCCATGGAAAACAACAACGCTCGGTACGGGCTGCTGGGCGACGCCAGACGTCTCGGCGAGATCCTGATGGTGGCCAACAAGCACAAGGTCACGCAGGGGCTCACCCCGGAGAAGGTGGTTGCGATCTTCAAGGAGCTCGGCACCGCGTTTATCAAGACCGGTCAGCTTCTGAGTTTGCACCCGGAGGTGCTTCCGAAAGAATACTGCAAGGCGCTGGAGGGCCTGCGCAACAGCGCACCCACGATCACGACCATGCAGATCCGCGAGATCATTTCCGAGGAATACAGCAGACCGTGGAACGAGGTGTTCACGCGCATCGTGGGCATTCCGGTCGGCTCTGCCTCGATCGCGCAGGTGCACGAGGCGTTCCTGCCGGACGGCACGCGTGTCGCCGTCAAGGTGCAGCGTCCGGACAGCTACCGCATGATGGAGCAGGACATCCGGCTTCTGAAAAAGGCGCTGTCGGTCCTGAAGATCAAGCAGCTTGAGAACATCATGTGGCTTGTGAACAACGCGCTGGACGAGACGTGGCGCGTGGCGCAGCAGGAGATGGACTTCAACCAGGAGGCGCAGAACATCGACCGCATGCGCGAGATCCTTGCGCCGATGGAGTTTGCCTATGTGCCGCAGGTGTATCATGAGCTCACGACGAAAAACGTGCTCGTGATGGAGTTTATCGACGGCTGCGAGCTCTCGGATCATGAAGGCATGCTCTCCGCGGGCTATGATCTCAGCGAGGTCTGCCAGAAGCTCATCCGCAGCTACATCAAGCAGTGGGCGGAGGATCTGTTCTTCCAGGCCGACCCCCACTCCGGCAACATCCGCGTCCGCGACGGGCAGATCGTCTGGCTCGATCTCGGCATGATGGGGCAGCTCTCCGATACCGAGGCCGAGGCGCTGCACCACTGCATGCACGGCATCTGGAAAAACGATGTCGCGGAGTTCACCGAATGGGGCCTGATCCTGTTCGGCTATCCCGGCGACCACCCCTGCCGCGAGCGGCTGCAGGAGGACTTCACCGCCTTTCTGGATAAATACCGCATCCAGTCCATCCGCGAGATGAACGAGACCGGCGACGTGTTCGTGGACATGTTCACCATCGCGGGAAAGTATGATCTGGAGATCCCCATGTCGCTCACGATGTACGGGCGGAGTCTGCTCGTCATGGAGGGCACGGTCTCCAATCTCGATGAGAACACGGACCTTGCCGACATCATCGGCAAGCACCTTGCGGCCTACGCCATCGGCGAGGGACTGGCGGGCAGAATCGCCCGCAAGCTTTCGCACAAGAAGCTCTGCTCCGGCGCGCGCCTGCGCTATCACGCCAACGCCGGGGAGGAGTCGCCCGAGGAGCTTTCAGACCGCGAGCTTCTCTCCGACGAGGAGTACAAGATCCTCTCCGAGAGCGGCTCCGACGTCTGGACCGGCGAGGAATGAAACACGCCCTGTCGTTTTTCGACAGGGCGTTTATATTATGCATATTCGTTCAAAAAAGTTTTACAAAGTTCACGAATTTTTGCGCTTTTCATGTGGAATTCCGGGGACTCGTATGGTATAATGCGAGCATGTTTTCGCCGGCAAGCTGTGTTTGTCGGCGTTGTGCTGTTGCTTTTTATTTCAGAGGTGATTTTGATTGCTTCGATTTGAATACCGCAGCAGGCGCGCTGTGCTCGGCGCGGTGCTGGCGCTGATCGCACTGGTGAGTCTGATCCTGTCGCACGAGTCGTTTCTGCTCGTGATTCTGATTCCCGCCGGCATTCTGGCCTGCTCGCTGTTCCGCCTGGAGCCCTCCGAGACCGGGAAGTTCACGCCGCAGTGGAACGAGGTCTGTTGCTATCTCACGCCGTTTTTCGGCGCGGTGTTCCTCGTGTTTCTCACGCAGTGGGCCATGCACTCCTGGGTGCTCATGCTCTCGCCCGTGAAGCTGCTGCTCGGCATCGGCATCGGCGGGTTTATCATCATGGTCTGGCTCGTGCTCACGGGGCGCGTGGTGCTCAGCTGCGGGCTCGGCATGGGCTGTGTTATGGCGCTCGCGACCGTGGACTGGTATGTGTATTCGTTCCGCGGGACGGAGTTTCTGCCGACGGATCTTCTCAGCCTCGGCACGGCGATGAACGTCGCCGGCGGCTACAACTATACGCCGGGCGTCTCGCTCGTGCGCGCGTGGTCGCTGCTGGCGCTGTTTCTGATGCTCATCTCCGTCATCCGCTATCCGCCGTTTAAGCTGCGCCGCCGCGCCATTGTGTTTTTGCCGACCATGGCGGTCGTCGCGCTGATCGTCGCGCTCGGCATGCGCGGTCGTGTCTCGCAGCAGTGGCAGCTCCAGGGCGTGAACAACAACGGCTTCATGCTCAATTTCGCCATCGAGGTGCGTGACAGCGTCATCCGCAAGCCCGAGAGCTATGACGCCGAGGCGCTGGAAACGCTCGCCGCGGCATACCCCGAGCCGACGCAGGAGGGCGGACCCACGATCATCGTGATCATGGATGAGTCGTTCGCGGATTTCCGCGTCATGGGTGAAGGCTTCCAGACGAACGAGCCGGTCATGCCGTTTCTGGATTCCCTGCACGAAAACACGATCCGCGGCTATGCCCTGTCCTCGGTTTACGGCGGCGGCACGGCGAACTCCGAATATGAATTTCTCACGGGCAACTCTCTGGCGTTCCTGCCGCAGGGCTGCATCTGCTACCAGCAGTATGTCCACGGCGGCGCCTGCTCGCTCGTGTCCGAGCTGAAAGGCCGCGGCTATGAATGCCTCGCCATGCATCCGTACTATGAGTCCGGCTGGATGCGCAACACGGTATGGCCGGGTCTGGGCTTTGACGAGTGCATGTTCCTCGATGATTTCCCGCGCGAGAATCTCCTGCGCTCCTTCGTCAGCGACCAGGAGATGTTCGAGATGATCACGCACCGCTATGAGACGCGCGACCCTGAAAAACCGCTGTTTATCTGGGGCGTCACGATGCAGAACCACGGCGGCTATACCTACGGCGGCTCCGACTTCGTGCCGACGATCGCTCTTCAGGGATTGGAAAACGAATATCAGAGCGCCGAGCAGTACCTCTCCGTCATCCATGAGACGGACAAGGCGCTGGAGTATCTCATCAACTACTTCCGACAGGTCAATGAGCCGGTCGTGATCGCGTTCTACGGCGACCATCTGCCGAAGCTGCCGGATTCGTTCTATGAGGAGATCCACGGCGGATCGTTTGAGGATCTGACGCAGAAGCAGCAGCGGTATACCGTCCCGTTCTTCGTCTGGACGAACTACGATATCCCCGAGCAGGAGATCCAGTATACCAGCATCAACTACCTGTCGAACTTCCTCTATCAGGCGGCAGGCATGGAGATGCCGCAGTATAATCAGATGCTCGCAACGTTCCAGCAGGCGATCCCCGCCGTGAACTCGCAGGGCTACTACTCCGCCGCGCTGGGCGGCTTTGTGGAGTTCGACGACGCCGAGGGCGAGGAAAAGGCCATGCTGAATCAGTATTGGCAGCTCCAGTACAACAACATGTTTGACGACGAGCACCATATCTCGATCTTCCGCGTGCCGGACTTCCTCCTGCCCGAGCAGGAGCAGACCGACGCCCCGCCCGCCACGACGTCCCCGTCGCCGGCCGCAGAGGAGCAATGAGAAAACAAAATCCCACGGTTTTGAAAACCGTGGGATTTTTGTGCTTATGGAAGTCTCAAACGGATCTCCGAGCCGCCGGTGCGGTTTTTCGTCACGATGATCTGACGCTCGATGTTCTGCCGCAGCTCCCCGACGTGGGAGATGACGCCCACAAGACGATTGCCCTGCGTCAGGCTCTGCAGAGCGCGCATGACCTGCCGGAGCGTGTCCTCGTCGAGTGTGCCGAAGCCCTCGTCCACGAACATGCAGTCGAGCTGCACGCCGCCGGCCGCGGCCTGCAGCTCCTCGGAGAGCCCCAGCGACAGCGACAGTGCCGCCAGAAAGCTCTCGCCGCCGGAAAGCGAGCGCACGCTGCGCTCCGTGCCGTTGTAGTGGTCTACGACGTTCAGCTCCAGCCCGCTTCGGGTTCGCAGATCGCCCGCCTCCTCGCGGCGCTTGAGATCATACTGCCCGGAGGACATGCGCATCAGATGCAGGCTCGCGCGGCGCAGAATGCGGTCGAAGTACGCCATCTGCACATACGTCTCCAGCATTACGCGCGCCTTGCCCGTGAGACTGCCGTTGGCGGTGTCGCTCAGCGCGCGCAGCCACTGCCACTTCTCGTCGAGCCCGCGCAGCCTGCTGAGCGCGGCATCCATCTCCTGCGCGGCCTTGCGGTCGGCGGCGAGACGCAGGGCGAGCGCGCGGCTTTCGCTTTGCAGGCGGCTGCGCTCCGCCGCCGCGTCGTCCTTCTGTGTGCGCAGCGCATCAAGATCACAGGGCGCGTCCTGTTCCACCAGCTCGGAGAGCTGCTTGACCCGCGCGCGGGCGGCTGTGAGCGCGTCCGCAGCCGCGCGGTGCGCGTCCTCTGCCTGCTGCTTTAAGTCGAGCAGGCCGCGCAGCGCGGCGCGGTCTGCGTCCAGCGCGGCAGCGGCTTCGGCGCGGCTTTGAAAGAGAAGTGCTTCCTGCTGCTGGGCAAGCCGCGCATCTGCGGCGGCGCGGTCCTGCGCCGCCTGCGCCAGCTCAGATGCGTGCTGCTGCGCCGCCTGTTCGGCAGCCTGGAGCGCCGCCTCCGCTGCCGGCAGCGCCTCGGCGAGCTCCTGCGCGCGATCCCGTCGCGCGGTCTCGGCGTCGATGTCCGCCTGAAGCTGCGTCAAGGTTTCCTCCAGCGCGGAAAGCGCCCGCTCCGCTGCCGCGTCCGCCTCCGCAAGCGGTGTGCCGGGCAGGAGCGCGTCTGTCTGTTTTGCGGCGGCGTCCCGGTCGGCCTCCAGCTTGCCGTGCGCGGCGCCCGCCGACTGACTGGCCTCGGTCGCGCGGTCGCGCTGGGCCTGCGCGGAGGCTTCGGCTTCGTCCACCTCTGCCTGTGTCGGCGCGTCGGTGCTCAGGCAGGCGGGGGAGGGGTGCGCCGTCGAGCCGCAGACGGGACAGGGCTCGCCGGGCTTCAGCTCTGCCGCCATCAGTCCCGCCTGCTCGCGGTTGAAGCGGCGGCGCAGAGCTTCGGCCTCTGCGCGCAGAGCGTCCGCCTTCTCCTCGGCGGCGAGGTAGGCCGCCTGCGCGTCCTGATCGTTCTGTTCGTCCTGCCGGAGCAGAGAGAGCGCCTTTTGGAGCGCGCGAAGCGCATCGGCGCGATGCTCGTTTTCGGCTTTCTTCCGGCGCAGCTCCTGCAGGGCTTCGCCCGCTGTGCCGAGCTCGGCGTGCTCGTCGCGCATGGCAGTGAGGGCATCGCGCTGCTGCTGCGCCGCCTGTTCGGCTGCATGGAGTGCGGCGGATTTTTCATCGTGCAGGTCGCTCTTTTCCCGCGCGTCTTTCAGCGCTGCCTCCAGCGCGTCATAGCCGGGCAGCGCCGCCTCCTGCGCGGCGATGGATTTTGTGAGCGCGTCTCGCTTGTCGTCGTCGCCTGCGCATGCCTCCAGCGCGGCTGCGCATTCCGCTTCCGCCAATATGCAGGCGTCTTCTTCTTTCTGTGCGGTCTCAAGCTGGGCGTGCGTCTGCGCCTGCGTTTCGGCGCGGGTGAGGAGGGCTGTGATTGCCTCATGCGCTTCGTCAGCTTTTTTCTGCGCCGCGTTGTGTTCGGCCTCCGCCTGCTCGTCGCGTGCGATCTGCTCATGCAGCCATTGCAGATGCTCCGCTTCGAGCAGAGCTTCCTCCGGCGTGTGGGAGGCCGTGCGCGCCGCCAGATTGAACGCGTCCCTGCAATCAGCGCGCGCCTTTTCCAGCGCGGACACTTCGTCCCTCAGGCGCTTTTGCAGCGCTTCGAAGACGCGGGTTCCGAACACCTCGCGGAAGATCGACTCGCGCTCGCGGGTGTCGGCCTGCAGCAGACGCTGAAAGTCGCCCTGCGCGAGCATCACGATCTCGGAAAACTGCCGCCTGTCCACACCGAGGATCTCCGTCACGGCGGCGGTCACGCGGGTGGGGAGTGTCTCCACGCGCCCGTCGGGGCAGGTCAGCTCCGCAGCGGCTGCCTGCTTCGTTAAGCCGGAGCCGCGCGCTTTTTTGCGGGTGTATTCGGGGCTGCGGCGGACGGTGTAGGTCTTGCCGCCGTTTTCAAAGCGCAGCTCGACGAACGTCGGCGTGTCGGCCTCGGCATACTTCGAGCGCAGCATGGCAGTGCTGCGCGCCTCGCCGCTCGGCTCGCCGTAGAGCGCGTAGGTAATCGCGTCGAAGATCGTGGTCTTGCCCGCGCCGGTGTCGCCCGCGATGAGATACAGCCCCTGTCTGCCCAGCGCGGAGAAGTCGAGCTCCTGCCGCGCGGCGTAGGGACCGAACGCGGAGAGCGTAAGATAAACAGGTCTCATGCTTCCGCCTCCCGGATCTCCTGCAGAAGCAGCGCTGCAAAGTCGCGCTGCTCCTTGGTCATGTCCTGCCCGTTCTGCAGGGCGTAAAAGTCCTCAAACAGCTCCAGCGCCGAGCGCCTGGGCACGATCCCGGCGCCCTCGATCACGGCTTCGGCGCGCGTGCGCGTGTTGTCATAGCGCAGCTGCATGATGTTGGGATAGATGACGCGCAGCTTCATGAGCGCGTCCGGCACGTCCTGCTCGTCCGTGAGCACGATGCTGAGATAGTCGTCCGTGGCGGTGTGCTCGTAGTTTGCGCGCAGCGTGAGCGCGTCGTAAGTGCCGCGCAGCTCGCGCAGATCGTGCCTTGGCGTGAGCGGCACGGCGCGCACCAGAACCTCGCCTTTCGCGCCGAGCTCCGCGACCGTCACGGATTTGATGTGGTCCTTTTCCGAGAAGGAATATTTCAGCGGCGTGCCGCAGTAGCGTACGGTCTCGCGCCCCACGCGCTGCGCACCGTGCAGATGCCCCAGTGCGACATAGTCAAAGGGGGCGAACACATTCACGTCCACGCCGTCGGCCGTGCCGACCTGCAGCTCCTCGGAGTCGCATGTGGCGGCGCCCGTCACGAACTGGTGCGCCACGAGCACGTTGCGCTGTGTGCTGTCAATGTCCATGCTGCCGATTACGGCGGCGATGGCGTCCGTCTCGTTTTTGAGCTCGGTTTCCGGGAAATATCTCTGCACCTGCGCCCGCCGCAGAAAGGGCAGGGGCCAGATGCGCACCTCGCCGTGCGCGTCGGTAAGCGTCACGGGCTGCAGCGTGCCGTCATACACGGGCGCGAGCGTGACGCCGGAGCCCGCCATCAGACGCGCGCCGAACGAGAGCCGCTCCGCGGAATCGTGGTTGCCGCTGATGACGATCACGCGCACTGCGCGCGCGGAGAGCTTTACCAGAAAGTCGTCAAACAGCCGCACCGCCTCCGCCGGCGGCGTCGTGCGGTCATAGACGTCGCCTGCAATCAGCACCGCGTCCGGGGCTTCGTCGTCGATCACGGCGAGGATCTGCTCCAGGATAGTTGCCTGATCATCCAGCATCGAAAAGCCGTTTACGCGCTTGCCGAGGTGGAGATCGCTCAGATGGATCAGCTTCATGTCGTCACTCCTTGTGGAGAGGTTGAGGCCAGTATACCACGCCCGGACACATTTTTACAGTTGAAAAAACGATTGGAAGCCTTTATAATGAGTACTTGTTTAGATTTTTGACCGAAAGGGTAACCCGATATGAACGACATTCTCCTGCTCAAGCCCGGCGAGATCTTCCTCAAGGGCTTGAACAAGCGCTATTTTGAAGAAAAGCTCATGAACAACCTCCGCCGCCGCTTAAAGCACGTCGGCAGATTCGAGGTCAGCTGCCGCCAGTCGACGTTCTATGTCGAGCCGCGCAGCGAGGACGCCGATCTCGACGCCGCGCTGGAGGCTGCGCGGCAGGTGTTCGGCTTTGCAACCGTGACGCGCGCTGCCGCCTGCGAAAAGACACCGGAGGCGATTGCCAAGCTTGCAATCTCCCATCTGAAAGCGGACATGGAGTCTGCCCGCTCCTTCAAGGTGGAGACGAAGCGCTCGGACAAGCGCTTTCCCATGACGAGCATCGAGCTTTCGCAGTATGTCGGCGGGCTTCTGAAAGAGGCGTATCCCGACGTCGAGGTGGAGATGCACCATCCCGACCTCGTCGTGCACCTCGAGGTGCGCGAGCTGGCGGCCTATGTGCACGCAGCGCCCCTGCCCGGCGCGGGCGGCATGCCCGTGGGCTCCAACGGCAGCGCCGTCACGCTCCTCTCCGGCGGCATCGACAGTCCCGTGTCGAGCTATCTGATCGCAAAGCGCGGCGTGCGGCTCGTGCCGGTGCACTTCTTCTCGTTCCCGTATACCTCCGAGCTTGCCAAGCAGAAGGTCATTGACCTCGCCAAGCTCCTGGAGCCCTACACCGGCCGCATGACGCTCCAGATCGTCCCCTTTACGCATATTCAGGAGGAGATCCGCCGTCAGGTGCCGGAGGAATACTTCACCCTCGTTATGCGCCGCTTCATGATGCGCATTGCTGCTGACATCGCCGCGCACTCCGACTGCAAGGCGATCGTCACGGGGGAAAACCTCGGTCAGGTCGCGAGCCAGACCATGGAGGCCATGGCCTCCACGCAGAGCGTCATCGATCTGCCGGTGCTGCAGCCGCTGATCGGCATGGACAAGACGGACATCATCCGCTACGCCCGAGAGATCGGCACATTCGAGACCTCCATCCTCCCGTATGAGGACTGCTGCACGGTGTTCACGCCGCGCCACCCCAAAACCCGTCCCACGGTCGCGGAGGTCGCCGAGGTCGAATCCGTGATGGACATCGACGGTCTCGTGCAGGAGGCGGTCGCCGGAATCGAAAGGATCAAGATCGGTTATGAATGCTGAAATCATCTCCGTCGGCACGGAGCTTCTGCTCGGTGAGACGATCAACACCGACGCCGCCGCCGTGGCGCAGCTTTTGAGCGAATACGGCATCAACGTCTACTGGCAGACCGTCGTAGGCGACAACCGCGTGCGGCTCGAGCACGCCGTGAACGTCGCCAAGGAGCGCTCGGACATCATCATCACTACCGGCGGACTCGGCCCCACCTGTGACGACCTCACGAAGGAGGTTGTGGCGGAAGCGTTCGGCAAAAAGCTCGTGCTGAATGAGGCCGAGGAGGCGCGCCTGCGCGGACTCTACGCCGAGCGCCACACCTATATGACCGAAAACCACCTCCAGCAGGTGTACCTGCCGGAGGGCTGCACCGTGCTCGTGAACGACTGGGGCACCGCGCCCGCCTGCGCCTTTGAGGCGGAGGGCTGCCTTGTCATCATGCTTCCGGGTCCCCCGCTGGAGTGCGGGCCGCTTCTGGAGCACCGCGTGCGCCCGCTGCTCGATGCGCGCAGCGACAGCCTGATCCTGTCGCACAACGTGCGCATGTTCGGCATCGGCGAGGGCACGATGGAGTATTATCTGCGCGATCTCATGAACGAGATGACGAATCCCACGCTCGCGCCTTACGCCAAGGAGGGCGAGTGCCTCGTGCGCATCACGGCGAAGGCCGCCACGAAGGATGAGGCCGAGGCACTCATCGCCCCGTGGGTCGAGAAGATCTCCAGGCAGTTCGCGCCGTTTGCTTACAGCGTGGACGCTGAGAACATCGAGGACTACGCCATGCGCCGTCTGATCGCGTCGGGCAAGACCGCAGCGGTTGCCGAGAGCATCACGGGCGGTCTCGTCGGCGACCAGATGACGAACACGCCCGGCGCCTCGAGCGCCTTTCTCGGCGGCATGATCGTCTATACCGACGAGATCAAAAACCGCCTGCTCGGCGTGGACGCCGACGTCCTGCGCGAGCACGGCGCGGTAAGCCGCGAGGTCGCCGTCCAGATGGCGGAGCGTGTGCGCGAGAAGTTCGGCGCCGATATCGGCATCAGCCTCACGGGGCTTGCCGGACCCGGCGACGACGGCGTGCATACGGTCGGCACGGTGTTTGTCGCACTTGCCGTGGAGGGCGCGACCTATGTCCGGCGTCTGTACAAGGATAAATGGGGCAGAGAGCGCATCAAGCATGCCGCCGCCAACCATGCCTTTGACATGCTGCGCCGCTACCTCGACGACCTCCCGGTCGAGATCGACGAGGAAAACCAATAATCGACAAGCCATTCTGCAATAATACACAGCGATAAGCTGTGTATTATTGCTTCTTTTTAAATAAAATACCGGTTGCGATTTTTCGGAATTATGATAAAATATGATACAATACCATCTTAGTGTGGTATCATGCGCTTACTGCGCCAACGGATTACAGAAAACAGGTGCGAATGATGACGCTTTCGGGAAAGCTCAAACAAAAGATCGGGGACGGCGGACTGCGCGAGATGTGGGACGAGACCAAATGGATGCTCACCTACATCCGGCGCTATCGCTTTGTCATCATGATCCATATTCTGCTCGGCATTGTCGGCACCTGCATGAGCCTCTTGAGCAGCATCGGCATGAAGCGGCTGATCGACGCCGTCACTGGCTTTCGTTACAGCAACATCTGGGGCGACGCGCTCTATATGGCCGGCATGCTTGTCGGCAGCGCGGTCCTCTCGGCGATCGCGGGGCGCATTGCCGCCATCATCAACATCCGCGTGCAGAACGGCATTCAGGCGGAGATCTACGACCGCATGCTGCGCACGGACTGGGAATCACTGGAATCCTTCCGCAGCGGCGATCTGCTCCAGCGCTTAAACGGCGATGTAGGCACCGTCGCGAGCGGCGTCACGAGCTTTCTGCCCAGCTTTGTCACGGGCAGCGTGCAGTTTTTCGGCTCGCTCGTGCTCATTTTGTTCTATGACCCGATGATGGCCCTCATCGCCCTCATCGGCGCGCCGCTGAGCGTGATCTGCTCGCGTGTGCTGGTGCGCCGGATGCGCGACTACAACAAGCGCATGAAGGTGCTCTCCAGCGAGGTCATGAGCTTTCACGACGATTCGTTCCGTAATCTCACGACCATCAAGGGCTTCGGGATCATGGACGCGTTCTTCCACCGGATGCTGGATCTGCAGCATCGCTACCGCACGGCGTATCTGGACTATAACCGCTTTTCCGTGGTGGCGTCGCTCGTCATGTCGCTGGTCGGACTTCTGATCAGCGCCGGCTGCTTCGGCTGGGGCGTCTACCGTCTGTGGGCACACGCGATCACGTTTGGCGTGATGACGATGTTCCTGCAGCTGACCGGGATTTTGCGCGGGGCGTTCAGCTCCATCATCGGCCTCGTGCCGACCTATATCTCCATCACCACCTCCGCCGGCCGTCTGATGGCGGTCGTGGAGCTCCCTGAGGAGCCCGGCGCGCGCGAGACGCTCACCGGTCTCGACGGAGACTGCGCCTGCGAGATGCAGGACGTGACGTTCTCATATCAGGACGGGGCGAACGTTCTGGAGCATGTGAGCCTCTCGGTGCATCCGGGCGAGCTCGTAGCGCTGACCGGCCCCTCCGGCGAGGGCAAGACCACGCTCATCCGGCTCCTGCTGGGGCTCGTGCGCCCGAAGAGCGGAAGCATCACGATCACGACCGCTGACGGCGAGACGCACACTGCCTCCGCCGCGACGCGCGGAGCGTTCAGCTATGTGCCGCAGGGCAACACGATCTTTGCCGGAACCATTGCGGACAACCTCCGCATGGTGTCGCCCGAGGCGACGGACGATCAGATCCTGGAGGCGCTGGATATTGCCTGCGCCTGGGAGTTTGTAAAAAAACTGCCGGACGGCATTTACAGCGAGACCGGCGAGCTCGGGCGCGGCTTTTCCGAAGGTCAGGCACAGCGCCTTGCCGTCGCGCGCGCCGTGCTGCGCCGCGCGCCCATCCTGCTTTTGGACGAGGCGACCAGTGCGCTGGATGAGGATACCGAGCAGCGGATGCTGCACAATCTGATGGAGCGCGGCGGCGTGAGAAGCTGCGTGCTCATCACGCACCGCCCGGGCACGGCCGCCATCTGCGATCGGCGCTATGTCCTGCGCGGTACGATCCTTACGGAGGAGCAAACCGTATGAGTCCGAGAATTCTCCCGGCCTCGGTGCTGATGTCGGAATATGAAGCGCTGCTGCTTCAGGGCGCGGAGCTGCCGCTGGTGATCTCCGGCGGGAGCATGCTTCCGTTTCTTGCGCCGGGACGCGACAGCGTGATGCTCAAAAGCCCGGACAGGCCTCTGCGCCGCGGTGACATCGTCTTTTATCGCCGCAAAAACGGCGCCTACATCCTCCACCGTCTCATGCGTGTCCGAAACGGGCGCTGCTGGATGGTCGGAGACGCGCAGACGGTCGTCGAGGGACCGCTGGACATCGACTGCATCTTCGCCTATGTCACAGCCGCGCAGCGCAAGGGAAAGGTCGAAAAGCCCGGCACGTTCTGGTGGGACTTTTTCGCGCACACATGGCTGCGCGTCATTCCCATGCGACACGTCATTCTGAAAATTTACGGCCGTGTGATGCACGGACACAGATAAGGAGGTGCCCTGATGCGGGCAGTCAAGGATTTCATCATGCGCGAGATCGCGGGAGAGACCATTCTCATCCCCTCCGGCAGCGCGGCAAAGAAGTTTAACGGTCTGATCACCGTCAACGAGCTCGGCGCGTTCATCTGGAATGCGCTTTCCGAAGACCTCACGCTCGATGCGCTCACGGAGCGGATCACCGATGCATACGAGGTGAACGCCGCCACGGCGCGCGCCGACGCCTCGGAATTTCTTGATGAGCTGCGTCAGGTCGGCGCGCTGGAGGAATAAGCGAGATGATCGATATTCACGCGCATATCATCCCCGGCGTGGATGACGGCTCAAGCGATTACGAGACGTCGATCGTCATGGCGCAGATGGCGCAGGACGGCGGTGTTACGGACATCATCGCCACGCCGCACGCAAACCAGCGCAGCCGCTATGAAAACTATGTGTCCGAGGATCTGGACAATCGCATGACGATCCTCTGCGCTGCGATCCGCCATGCGGGACTCACCGTACAGGTGCATCCGGGCATGGAGGTCTTCGGCACGCCGGATGTGCCGGAGCTGCTCAGGCAGGGGAAGATCTGCACGCTGGCAGGAAGCCGGTATCTGCTGGTGGAGTTCGCGTTCCGGGAGGATCCGTATTTTATGGAGAAGCTGCTGGGACGTATCCGTGCCGAGGGCGCGGAGCCCATCGTGGCGCATCCGGAGCGCTACACCGCGCTGCAGGACATGCCGGACATCCTGTTCAACTGGGCGAAGGCGGGGTATGCGCTGCAGATCAACAAGGGGAGCCTGGCCGGCACGTTCGGCCGCAGCGCCCGGCACACCGCGAACCTGATGCTGGAGCATGATCTGGCGGCATTTGTCGCCAGCGACGCGCATGGCTCGGATCGCCGCACGGCAGAACTCTCGCGCGTCCAGGATTATATTGCGATGGAATTCTCCCATCGCCGCGCCGAACGGCTTCTGGAAACCAATCCCCGCCGCGTTTTGCGCAATCAACCGCTGGCCATGGGCGAGCCGACGCCCGTGGACCAATGACAAGAGGTGCTTTTGTGAGAAGAGGATTACCAACTGTTTTGATTGTTCTGGCCGCGCTGTCGGTCATCGGGCTCGGCGTCTATCGCTTTCTTGCTGCGCGCAGCACCAGCGGCGAGGCGCCGGTCATCAGCTTTGAATCGAATCTGCTCGAGGTGACGACGGGCGCCACGGAGGGTGAGCTGCTTCAGGGTGTGACCGCCACGGACGCCGAGGACGGCGATGTGACGGATTCCGTGCTTGTGGAGACGAGCACGCATTTCGTGAGCGATAAGACCGTCGAGGTGACTTATGCTGCTTTTGATTCGCAGGGACACGTCACCAAGGCAAAGCGCAGCGTTCGCTATGTGGACTATACGTCTCCGCGCTTTCACCTTTCCGGTCCGCTGATGTTCTCTGAGTCCGGCGTCTCTGATCTGCTGAGCTATGTCGGCGCGACGGACTGCATTGACGGCAATATCACGTCGCGTGTCAAGGTTGCGTCGCTCGAATCGGGTACGCTCCTGAACACGCCCGGCAACCATCCGCTGGAGTTCCGCGTGACGAACAGCACCGGCGACACGGCCTATCTCACGGTCGGGGTCGAGGTCGTGAGCGGCTATAACAGCGCGCGCCAGATCCCGCTGACGGACTATCTGGTCTACCTGCCGCTCGGCAGCGAGTTTGATCCCAAGGCCTATCTGTCGGAGAACTACGCCAACGATCGCGACCTTGCGATCACGAGCAGCGTGAATACCGCAGCGCCCGGCGTTTATGACGTGCATTATACGCTCGGCACCAGCGCGACCAGGCTGATTGTTGTGGTAGAGGAGGGGTAAGCGATATGGAAGAAAAAAAGAACGTAAGCCCCAAGCATACCAACAACCAGCCGCACATGCTGCTGCTTCTGCGCGTGATGGCGCGCGGGCTGTGGCTGGCGGTGCTGGCGGGCATCATTTTCGGGTGCGTTGGTTATATCATCGCGGATCTGCGTTATACGCCCAGATATCGGACGCGCACCACGTTCGTCGTCCATCAGCGCGGCAGCTATTCGACCGTTTACGGCAACCTCAACGCCGCCACCGGCATGGCACAGAGCTTCTCGCAGGTTTTGCAGAGCGACGTGATGCGCAAGCGCGTCGCGGAAGATCTCGGCGTGAGCCGCATCGACGGCGAGATTAAGGCGTCGGTCATCTCCGAGACGAACCTGCTGGATCTGTACATCACGTCCGACACGCCGCGCATGGCATACCGCATCACGCGCAGCATCCTGACGCGCTATAATGAGCTTACGGGCGCGGCGCTGAACAACATCTCGCTGGAGATCCTGCAGCCGCCCTCCATCCCCACGCATCCGAGCAACGCGCCGAACTCCAGGCATGTCGCACGTGTGGCGGGACTCATCGGCGCATTGCTGATGCTGGCCTATATCGGCACCATGGCATATCTGCGCGATACGATCAAGTCGGATAAGGACGTGGAGGAGGCGCTTGATATCAAGCTTGCCGCCGTGCTCCACCACGAGCGGAAGAACAAGTCGCTCATCACCATGCTTCGCAATCCGAAGCGAAGCCTGCTCATCTCCGATCCGACAACGGGCTTTTTGTATGTGGAATCGGTGAAGAAGCTGCGCTCGCGCGTTGAGTACCAGATGCGCCGCTCCGGCGCAAAGGTGATCATGGTCACGTCCGTGCTTGAAAACGAGGGCAAAACCACGGTCGGCACGAACCTTGCCATCGCGATGGGTCGCAAATATAAAAAAGTGCTCATCATCGACGGCGATATGCGCAAACCCGCGCTGCACAAGATCCTGGGCTATAAAAACGAGAACGTCACCTATCTCTCCGATGTACTGGAGGGCAAGGCCACGCTCGATGACGCGCTGATCCATGATCCGCGCCGCAACATCTATGCGATCCTGTCCTGCCACAAGGGCGAGCATGCCGCGCAGCTGCTGCAGAGCGAGCGGATGGCGCAGCTGCTCGAGCAGGCGCGCCGGGAGATGGACGTCATCATCATCGATACCCCGCCGATGTCCGCGAGCGCCGACGGCGAGTGCATCGCGCAGATCTCGGACGCAGCGCTGCTGGTCGTCCGTCAGGACCGCGCGCCTGTGCGCGTGATCAACGACACGATCGACGTGCTCAAAAACGCCAACGCCGAGCTGATCGGCTGTGTGCTCAACAACTTCTATGTTGCGGATTTTACCGAGAACATCAGCTATGGCTTCGGCGGCGGGTACGGCTACGGCGGAAAATACGGCAAATACGGCAAGTACGGCAAATACGGGAAATACGGCAAGTACGGCACTGATTATGCCGCCAAGCAGGGCTACAACAAATACGGCTACGGCACCGGCTACGGAAGCGGCAGCAGCGGGGAGGAGGAGCGCAAATGAATCACGGCGAATCTACGGTTGTTGCGCGCCTCGATCCTGCGCACATCATTGCGGCATTTAAGCGCGGCTTTAAGCGGCTCTGGCTTCCCGCGATCATCGCGATCGTCCTGCTCGCGGGCATTCTCGGCTTCCGCGCATGGCGCAGCTACCGCCCGAGCTACACAGCGAGCGCGACGTTCACGGTCTATGTCGGAAACGCCCTGCAGGCGAGCACGCCGACCTACAACGCCGCTGCGGCAGAGCAGCTTGCAAATACCTTTCCTTACATTCTCACGAGCGGCGTTCTGAGCGAGGTCGTCAAGGCGGATCTGGGTCTGCCCGCACTTCCGATGATTCAGGCAAACGTCGTGAAGGACGCCAACCTCTTTGAGCTGCGCGTAACGGGCAGCGATCCGCAGCAGTGCTACGATGTGCTGCAGTCTGTGATCAAGAATTATCCCGATGTCGCCGAGTTTGTCATCGGACCGACGGTGCTCACGGTCGTGGACGAGAGCGGCGTGCCCACGAGCCCGACGAACGGCCGCGTATGGCGCTCGGCTGCTGAGCGCGGCGCGCTGATCGGGCTGGTTCTCTCCCTTGCCGCCATGTTCCTGTATGGCTGGGCAAAGGCGACTGTGATGGGACGCGAGGACATGGAGGAGAGCTCCAACGTCCGCTATCTCGGCGCGCTGCCCCGCGTGATGTTCAAGCGCCGCAGCGGCGATACGCCGGTCATCACGGTGCGCTCCGACGGCGACCGCGGCTTCCGCGAGGCGTTTCGTCTGGTCATGGTGCGCCTGAAGCAGAGCCTCAAGGGCCGCCACCGCAAGGTTTTGATCGTGACGAGCGCCATCCCCAGCGAGGGCAAGACCACGGTCGCATTCAATATTGCGCTCTCGCTTACGGAGAAGGGCAAGCGCGTGATCCTGGTCGACTGCGACATGCGCAATCCCTCCGTGTACCAGATGACCGGACAGGAGGAATGCGTCGGTCTCGGCGACTGCCTGCGCGGAGAGGTCGAGCCGAAGAACGGCCTGAAATCCCTCGCGCATGTGTACGAGGAGGAACCGAACCTGAGCATCATCTATGCCGGCAAGGCGGGGGCAACACCGCCTGAACTGCTCGGCAGCGAGGAATTTGCCACGTTTATCATGGACCTGCGCAGAACCTTTGATTATGTGGTGCTCGATACGCCGCCCTGTTCGCTGCTGTCTGACGTCAGCGAGCTGCACGGCGTCGCGGACTGCGCCGTGCTCGTGGTGCGGCAGAACTTCGCAAGTAAAAACAGCGTGATCAGCACGCTCATGATGCTCAGCGAGTACGATATTCCGGTCGCCGGGTACATCATGAACGCCTACGACGGACGGATCTCGGGCGGCCACAGCTACGGTTACGGCTATGGCTACGGTTACGGATACGGCTATGGATACGGCTATGGCTACGGTTACGGCTATGGCTCAGGAAAGAAATATGGCGAATACGGCGAGGAGCCGAAACAAAAGACCGAAGAGGGCTGATCTTCGGCCTGCTGTGCTGGGATACTTTAGGGAGAATGATTCCATGGGAGAACACACCAATAAGAAAAAATTGATACGGCTGCTGGGACTGCTCGTGGCGGATATTATTGTGATCAACGCTGCTGCATTCCTGGCGCTGTATCTCCGCTTTGAGTTTGGGCACCCGCCGGAGGAGTATCTGGATCACCTGCGGCAGTACGCGCTGGTCAACACCTGCCTGACGCTGCTGATCTTCTATCTTCTTCAGCTGTATTCCAGCCTCTGGGAGTTTGCCAGCACCATGGAGCTGATCCGGATCGGGATCGCCGTGGCGCTCAGCGGCGTCGCCTACTGGATCGGGACGAACCTGCTGCATCTGCGGATGCCGCGCAGCTTTCCGATCATGTATATGCTGCTGCTCGGCGTGGGCTGCATGGCAGTGCGCTGGGGCTACCGCGCCGCGCGGCTCCATCGCCACGGCGGCCACAGCGCCCAGCGGCGGCGCACGATGATCATCGGCGGCGGCGCTGCCGGCGCGATGGTCATTCGGGAGTTTCTTTACAGCGAGCACTCTGAAAACAAGGTTGTCTGCATTCTTGACGACGATCCCGCCAAGACCGGCAGCTATCTGCGCGGCGTGCGCGTCGTCGGCACGACGGCACAGCTCAAGCAGATGGTGCAGAAATACCGCGTCGAGGAGATCGTGCTCGCGATTCCCTCTGCCACGCGCCAGCAGCGCGCGAAGATCGTGGATCTGTGCCAGGAGACGACCTGCCGTCTGCGCACGCTTCCGGGCCTGTATCAGATCGCCAATGGCGAGGTGAGCATCCAGAGCCTGCGCGAGGTGGACATCGAGGATCTGCTCGGCCGCGACATCGTGAAGATCAATCTCGACGAGGTCGCCAGCTACATCACCGGCAAGACCGTGCTCGTCACGGGCGGCGGCGGCAGCATTGGCAGCGAGCTCTGCCGTCAGGCGGCGGAGCAGCACCCGAAAAAGCTGATCATCTTCGACATTTACGAAAACAACGCCTACACGCTGGAGCTTGAGCTCAGGCGCCGGCATCCGGAGCTGGATCTGCTCGTGCTGATCGGCTCCGTGCGAGACGCCGCGCGCGTCAATTGGATCTTCGAGAAGTATCATCCGGATCTGGTCTGTCATGCTGCGGCCCACAAGCACGTCCCGCTCATGGAGGCCTCGCCCTTTGAGGCGATCAAAAACAACGTCTTCGGCACGCGCAATGTCGCGCGCGCGGCGGGCGAGTACGGCACACGCCGCTTCATCCTGATCTCGACGGACAAGGCGGTCAACCCCACGAACGTCATGGGCGCGTCCAAGCGCATGTGTGAGATGATCGTTCAGACGATGAACGAGCGCTATTTGAACACCGACTATGTCGCGGTGCGTTTCGGCAACGTTCTGGGCTCCGCCGGCAGCGTGATCCCGCTGTTTCGCCGCCAGATCAAGGAGGGCGGACCCGTCACGGTCACGGACAAGAACGTCGTGCGCTACTTCATGACGATTCCGGAGGCGGTGCAGCTGATTTTCCAGGCCGGCGCTTATGCGCACGGCGGAGAGATCTTTGTGTTGGATATGGGCGATCCGGTGCGCATCGACGATCTGGCGCGCAACATGATCCGCCTGTCCGGTCTGGAGCCGGACGTCGATATCGAGATCGTCTATACCGGCCTGCGCCCGGGCGAAAAGCTCTATGAAGAGCTTTTGCTCTCCGGCGAGGGGATGCAGAAAACGCCGAACGATCTCATCTACATCGGCCATGAGCTGGCCTTTGACAAGGAACGCTTTCTCGCCCGGCTTCATTCGCTGGAGAGCTGGAGCGAGCCGGACGGCGACGTTTTGCGTGATATGATCGCGCAGATCGTGCCGACCTATCACGAGCCTGTGCGCGACCTGCCGCGCGCGGAAGAAGGAGCAGAGCATGCAGCAAGCAGAGTATAAGGACCCCAAGCCGGGCAAGGAGAAAAAGCCCAAAAGCAAGCCGCCCAAACGGCGGAGCCGGATGAGCAAGGGCTCGCGCGTCCTGCTCACGATCGTGTGCGTCGTCGTGGGTATTGCAGCGGTGCTGGGCGCGACAGTGTTCGTGCTCGACCGCATCGGTCACGGTGCGCTCACCGGCGACGGCGAGGACATGCGTCTGCACGACGATGCCGAGAACATCGACGCCGGACGCGTGCGCTACAAGGGGCAGCTGTATCAGTATAAAAACGACGTGAGCACCATCGTGTTCATGGGTGTGGACTCTGAGGAGAAAAATACCTCCGGCGGCGAATTCGGCGACTCCAATCAGGCGGACGTGATCGTGCTGGGCGTTCTGGATCCGACGACGAAGCACATTTCGCTCATCTCCGTCTCGCGTGACAGCATGTGCGAGATAGAGGTGCTGGATGACAACGGCGCAAGCCTCGGCACGGCGCGCGCGCAGCTTGCGCTTTCCTATGCCTATGGCGACGGCGGCGACCGAAGCTGCCAGCTCACCGCCGACGCGGTCTCGAAGCTCTTCTATGATCTGCCCGTCTCGGCCTACGCCTCTATTTATATGGACGGCGTTGCCAAGCTCACGGATCTTGTCGGCGGCGTCACCGTGACGCCGCAGGAGACATTCGGCGCGTTCAAGGCGGGCACGCCTGTCGTGCTCAACAGCTCCAATACCGAGGCCTATCTCCGTCACCGCGATAAGACGGTCGAGGGCAACAACGGCCGTATGGAGCGCCACAAGGCCGTGATGATCGAGCTCGCCAAGGCGATGCTCAGCAAGGTGCGTCAGGATCCGATGAGCATCCTTTCCATCTATGACGGCGTTTCCAAAAACGTGACGACCAATATCGACGCTCCCGCAATGGTGTATCTGGCGCGCGTCGCCTCCCGCATGACGCTCAATACGGATGTGCAGAAAGTCGCCGGTACCTCGACGCTCGGCGCGGGCAACCACGCGGAGTTCAACGTGGACGAGACAGCGCTCTATGAGCTGATTTTGAAGACCTTCTATGAGCCGATCGATGGATGACGTGAGACGCCCGGTCGCGGTGTTTGACTCCGGCATGGGCGGCGTGAGCGTCCTGCGCGAACTTGTGCGGCTGATGCCTGAGGAGGACTATCTCTATTACGGGGATTCCGCCAACGCGCCCTACGGCACCCGCTCGGTCGATGACGTGCGCGCGCTGACGCTCAGGCGGATCGGCGCGCTGCATGCGCGCGGGATCAAGGCCGCCGTCATCGCCTGCAACACAGCGACGAGCGCGGCGGTCGATCTGCTGCGGAGAACGTTTTCGGACATCCCGATCATCGGCATGGAGCCGGCTGTAAAGCCCGCGGTGCTCGCGCATCCGCACGGACGCGTGCTCGTGCTGGCGACGCCGCTCACGCTGCGGGAGGAGAAATTCAACGCACTGCTCAAACAGTATGCGTCTCTGGCGGAGATCGTGAAGATCCCGTGTCCCGAGCTCGTGGAATTTGTGGAACGGGGCGATCTCGGCAGCATGGCGGTCTATGATTATCTCGAGCAGCGTCTCGGCGCGTATCGGGGAAAAGCGGACGCGGCCGTGCTGGGCTGCACGCATTTTCCGTTTCTGCGGCGCGCCATTGCGCAGGTGCTCGGAAACGAAACCGAGCTTTTCGACGGCGGGGCGGGGACTGCGCGCGAGACGGCGCGGCAGCTCTCGGCACGGGGAACACGCGCCGAAGCCGGACATGTCGGCACGGTGCTGATTGAGAACAGTCGTGAAGATTCCCAAGAGATCGCGCTGACAAGACGGCTTTTACAGTCAGATTTGTAGAATCTTCCTATCACCCCGGGAAAGAGAAAAAAGGGGTTGCATTTCAAGTCTGATTGTAGTAGAATAACCTTGATATTACTAGAATATAACCTGGATGGAGGTAACGCATATGAGAAAGTTTATGGCCATCGTTCTGGTCGTCGTGCTCGTGTTCGCAATGGCTTCCGTTGCTTTTGCAGATAATGGCGTTGCGAGCCCCGAGAAGGGCAACACGAAGCCGACTCCGGCTCCGAGTGGCAACAAGTCTCATCAGACCGGTGAGAGCTTCTCCGTGGTTTGGGTCGTTTTGGCGGCTGTTGTGCTGCTGGGCGTTGCATTCTTCTGCGGAAAGAAGTTTATTGCTGTCAAGTGATGGACGTTCAATTGCCGATGCAAAGGCTCCATGTTCGCATCTGAATGCGGCCATGGAGCCTTTGCACGTTTTTTCGGGAGGCCCTCGGCTTGAAAAAAACACTCTTTCGCACCGTTTTGATCATTATCCTGCTCGCTGCCCTGATAGCCAGCGCGTGGTGCATTTGGTATATTGTCCAGTATTACGGCGGCCGCAGCTTCAAGGATAACCTGCGCCGGATCGGTATGCGGGATCCTGTGGAGATTGATCCCGAGGTCGAGACGATCGAGATTCCCGTGGATTTTGACGCGCTGCATGCGATGAACCCGGACATCTACGCCTGGATCGAGATTCCGGACACCGACATCAGCTATGCTGTGCTGCGCCGCGAGGGCGACAACAACTACTATATGAATCATGCTGAAAACGGCTCGTACTACTCCGGCGGCTGCATTTTCAGCGATGATTTCAACAGCCCCGACATGACGGACCCCGTCACCATCCTTTACGGGCACAACCTCCGCAACGGCACCATGTTTGCCAAGCTCAATGATTTCGTGGACAGCGGAGTGTTCTCTGACCACCGTTACATGTATCTCTATCGCCCGGACCGTGCGCTGGTGTATGAGATCTTCTCTGCCGCCCCGCACAGCAGCGAGCAGATTCTCGCGGAGCATGACTTCACCGACCGCGAGGCCTACACCGCGTTTTTCGCCGACGTCGCGTCCGTCTCTTCCTCCGCGCAGCGCAGGGAGGACAGCTTCCCGACATTCGGCGACCGCGTTCTCATTCTCAGCACCTGCTTCCGTGTCAACAACCAGCAGCGCTTCCTCGTGATGGGCAGACTGGTTGCAGATATTCCTGCCGCATAACAGACAGTTGATTCTATTATGCGACATAGCGACGTGCAAAACCGTGTGCAAATCCGATAAAATCAACAAAAAACGACAAAGCAATTTGTAAATGCAACAAAAAAGAAACAAAAATGTTACGAAAAGGTTGTCATAACGAGTTGACTGTGCTATAATGCATATCGTCGATATGACAACGAGAGGTATTGTATGAAGAAACGTATCATCAGCGCGCTGCTGATGCTGGTGCTTGTGGCCGTTCTGGTCGGTCCGATGACGACCGGTGCGTCCGCCTCGCAGCAGCTCACAGCCACTCCGTACACACCCGTAGAATACAGCTATTCCGCCCGTGCCCAGGCCGGCACGATCCGCTATTGCTCCCAGCTGAAGATGTCCCCCTATTTCTATGAGGCCTACTGGGGACCCTATGTGGACTATGCCGGTCATGAATGCCTGACCGCATGCGTCTCCATGGCGCTGAGCTATGTCGGCGTGAGCGCCACGCCCGCAGAGCTGGGCGACTACTGGAACATGAAGGGCTATACCGGCGGTGTCCCGTTCCGCACGATCCAGTGGGACACCAGCGGCTTCGGCGGCAGCTATGTCAAGGCCTCCCTGGACGGTGCGACTGCCAACTATCTCAACGGCCGCGGTACTTACAGCCCGGCAGTCATCCACCTGAAGAGCTATTCCGTCAACGGTCACTGGGTCATGGTCGCCGGCAAGATCGACGCGCACACCTATCTCATCGTCGATCCCGCGAACGATTACGCCTGGCCGCTGACCTACTACAACGGTGTCGTCACCTACCAGCGCAACGGCAACACCCTGACCGAGACGCTCAGTGACGAGACCTTCCAGTACTACAACGCCAGCGTCAGCGTCGCGCTCGCCGCCAAGACCCATGCCGACGGCGCTGTCTGCCCCTCCACGGTTTACACGGACGTCCCCGACGAGGGCAACTGGGCGCACAGGGGCATCGACTTCTGCGTGGACCGCGGTCTGATGAACGGCGTTGACACCACGCACTTCCAGCCCAGCGCACAGATGACGCGTGCCATGCTCGTCACGGTGCTCTACCGCGCGGCAGGCTGCCCGAGCGTTTCGGCCGCCGTGCCGTTCACGGATCTGGACGCCGACTGGTATCGCAGCGCTGTTGCCTGGGCGTATGCCTCCGGCGTGACCGCCGGTATGACGGATAACCGCTTCGATCCGTACGGCACCGTCACGCGTGAGCAGATGGTCGCGATGCTCTATCGCTTCAAGACCATGCAGTCCGGCGCGAGCAACGCCGACCTCTCCGCGATCAGCGGCTTTGCCGATCAGGCGGCCATCGCCCCCTGGGCGACCACCGCATTCTGCTGGGCGGTGGACAGCGGCATCATCAACGGCAGCGACAATCTGCTCATGCCGCAGGGCAACGCCGACCGCGCACAGATCGCCGCGATCCTGATGCGCTATCTGCAGGCGTAAAAACAAAACAATATCGAAAAAAACACGGGACTGAGAAAACCTCTCAGTCCCGTTTTGTTTGTCCTTACAGCTTTCCGTTCACCCAGAACCAGGAGCACGCCAGCGCCCAGGAGCCGAACATGTCGGTCTGATGCAGCGCGCGGATCTCTTCGCGGGTGTACCAGCGCGCCTGCGTGTCCTCGCCGGGTGCGGGGTGGAGCTCGCCCTGCGCGACGCCCATCAGAAGCACGGTCTGCTCGTCGCTCAGACCTACGGCGCAGGCGGCGCTCGGCAGCACGTGCCGCGCCTCGACGAGCCTGAGCCCCGTCTCCTCGCGCAGCTCGCGCCGCGCGGCCTCCTCCGGGGTCTCGCCCGGGTCGATGAGCCCGCCCGGCAGCCCGTAGATCCGGCGTCCGAGCTCCAGCCGGAACTCGTGGATCAGCACGAAGCGCTCGTTGCGCTCGTCCGTCAGCGCCATGACGACGGCGTCCGGCCGGTGACGGAGCAGCTTTTCATAGGAGTCGAGCGCACCGTCCCGGCTCACCATCTCATAGGAGAGACGCCTGCCCTGCTCGTCGGAATACGTAATATCATACCGGTGCAGAAACGCACCGGTATGCTTCTTTTTCAGGGATTCAAACTTCATGTCTTCTGCCCGACGAAGAACAGCGCTACCGTGCCGGGTCCGACATAGGAGCCGGTCACGGGCTCATAGATCTCCATGGCGATCTCGGTGCCGGGCTTGGCCTCGCGGATGAGGTCGGCGACGAAGTTTGCGTCCTCCTCGCAGCCGCCGTGCGCGATCGAGACGCACTGGTCGGGGCTTTCCTCCATGCGGTTGATGCACTCCTCGGCGATCGCGCGCAGGGCCTTCTTGCGCCCGCGGGTCTTGCCGTAGCCGACAATCTTCGCGCCCGCCTCGTGGAGCAGGGGCTTCACGCCGAGAACGGTGCCGATGATCGCCGCCACGTTGGAGACGCGTCCGCCGCGGCTGAGGAACATAAGGTCGCCCACCGTGAGATAAGAGCAGACGTGGCTGCGCAGGGCGATGAGCTGGGCGGTCGTGTCCGCCAGAGAGAGCCCCGCGTCACGGCGGCGGATTGCGCCGCGCACAAAGATGGCCTCGCCCAGAGAGGCGGTCATCGCGTCGAAGATCACGAGCTTGCGGTCCGGGAATTTTTCCAGCAGCTCCCGCGCCGCGAGCGTCGCCATGTTCATCGAGCTGCTGATTCCGGACGACATGCCGACATAGAGCAGGTCCTTTCCCGCCTCCAGAAGGGGACGGAACGCATCGTCATACTGCTGGGCGTTGATGAGCGTGGTCTTGACCTCGCCGCCGTTTGAGAGCATGTCGTAGTATTCGTTCCCCTCAAACTCGTCGGGGCCGAGACATACGCGCTCCTCGCCGTTGACATAGAATGTGAACGGGATCACGGGAACATCGTGCTCCTGCAGGAAATCATGCCGCAGATTACATGCGGAATCCGTAATGACAACAAATGACATGGCCAAACCTCCATTCTGTATCGGTAATCTGTTTGTTGAGCAGAGAACAGTCCATTTGTCTGATAATGACATTATAGCCGAATATTATTAGAACTTGGTTAAAAATTTTTTAATAAAAAACGGAATTCGCCGGTTCACTCTGCGTCGGGCAGCAGTCCGTACTCCAGTTTCATCGTGAGGACGCGCATTACGTGCTGATCGAGCGCCTCGGGCGAGAGCGCGCCGGAATCGACCGCCTGCTCCAGCGCGCGCACCGTGCCGGGGAGATCGTAAAGCCCCAGCAGCAGGTCGCAGCCCGCGTTCAGCGCGCGCAGCGCCTTTTCCCCGTCGGGGGCGTCGAGCGCGGCTTTCATCTCCAGTCCGTCCGTGATCACGACGCCGGAAAAGCCCAGCTCGCCGCGCAGAAGCTCCGTCACGAGCTTTTTGCTGAACGTGGCGGGGACGCTGTCCACGTCCGGCACGGTGAGATGCCCCACCATGACCATGTCAGCGCCTGCCTCGATGCCGCTTTGAAACGGGAGCAGCTCGTGCCGGCGCAGAGCATCGAGCGAGGCGTCCACATAGGCCGCCTCCTCATGGCTGTCGGTGCGGGTGCTGCCGTGGCCGGGAAAGTGCTTCAGGCAGCAGATCGTGCCGCTGTCGTGAAAGCCCCGCACTGCCGCGGCGACAAGCTCCGCTGCCGCGGCGAAATCGTCCGAGTAGGCGCGCTCGCCGATGACCTCGTTTTCGGGATTGCTCCACACGTCCGCCACGGGGGCAAGGTCGGTGTTGAAGCCGAACGCCGCGAGATCCGCTCCGAGCGTCCGGGCGTTCCGGCGCGCAACGCCGGGGCCCTTGTCCCGGTAGGCATACATGTTGTCTAGCTTTGTGGTACCGACGCGCAGCATCAGCCGTGAGATTCGGCCGCCCTCCTCGTCCACGCTGATGAGCATGGGAATCGCGGCGGTGTCCTGAAACGCCGCCGTGAGCGCGCGCAGCTGTGCCGCGCTGTCCATGTTCTCCAGACTCAGCAGCACGCCGCCGATGGGGTAGGCGCGCAGCGTGTCCTGCATGGCAGGGGAGAGCGTCTTCACATCACCGTCGGCGCCGGGGATGAACTCCGGCTGCAGGATGAGAAGCTGGCAGATCTTTTCGCGCGTTGTCATGCCGTCCAGGAGCCTGCGCGCCGCGCGCGCCTCCGGCTTTTCAGAGGGCGGGGCGGTCGTCTCCGGGGGCGGCGCTTCGCTCTCCGCCGGCGCGGTGCGTCCGGACGCCGAGGCGCGCGCAAGAAAGAAGATCGCCGCTGCCGCCGCGAGCAGAAGCACGGCGAGGAGTACGCCGCGCGCGCGCGTACTCAGGCTTTCAAATTTCCGTTTCATACCAGTATTGTAGTCCTTTTTTCTGCTCTTGACAATGGTGTTATACTATATTTAACGTAAAAGCCGCATTTCGCGGTGTATCTCAGACAGGAAGTGTATTGTATCATGACCAAAATTGATATTTTCTCCGGCTTTCTCGGCGCGGGGAAAACGACCCTCATCAAAAAGCTGATCGCTGAGGCCTATCAGGGCGAGCAGATCGTCCTCATCGAAAACGAGTTCGGCGAGATCGCCATCGACGGCGGTTTCCTGCAGGACGCGGGCGTGACGATCAACGAGATGAACTCCGGCTGCATCTGCTGCTCGCTCGTGGGCGACTTTGCCGCCGCGCTCGGTCAGGTGATGGAGCAGTTCCATCCCGACCGCATCCTCATCGAGCCCTCCGGCGTCGGCAAGCTCTCGGACGTCATCCGCGCCGTGCAGGGCGTGCAGTCTGACGAAATGGTGCTCAACGGCTTCACCACCGTCGTGGACGCCTCGAAGTGCAAGATCTATATGAAGAACTTCGGCGAGTTCTTCAACAACCAGGTCGAGCACGCCAGCTCCATCATCCTCTCCCGCACGCAGGGGCTGAGCGAGAAGAAGCTCGATACCTGCGTCGCCATGCTGCGCGAGAAAAACCCCGTCGCCACCATCGTCACCACCCCGTGGGACGAAATCACGGGCGCGCAGATTCTCGAGACCATGGAGCGCCGCACGACGCTGCAGGCGGAGCTCGAGCATCTGGAGGAAGAGGCACACGAGCACCATCATCACCATGATGAGGACGAGGAATGCTCCTGCGGTCATCACCACCACGATCACGAGGACGAGCACGAGCATCATCATGACCACGACCATGAGCATGAGCATCATCATGACCACGATCATGAGCATGAGCATCACCACGATCACGACGGTGAGGAATGCTCCTGCGGTCACGATCATGACCATGACCACCACCATCACCACGCCGACGAGGTGTTCACGAGCTGGGGCACCGAGACCCCGCGCAAGTACACCGACGAGGAGATCGCCTCCATTCTCGAGGCGCTGCTCGACGAGAAGCAATACGGCGTCGTGCTCCGCTCCAAGGGCATCGTCCCCGCTGCCGACGGCGGCTGGATCCACTTTGACTATGTGCCCGGCGAGAGCGATGTGCGCCGCGGCGGCGCGCAGGTCACGGGCCGCATCTGCGTCATCGGCTCGAAGCTCAACGAGGACGCGCTGAAGGAGCTGTTCCAAATTGCCTAATCAGATGCAGGATCTGCCGGTCTATCTGTTCACCGGCTTTCTCGACGCGGGCAAGACCCGCTTCATTCAGGAGACGCTGGAGGATGAGCGCTTCCACAAGGGCGAGCGCACGCTGCTGCTCATGTGCGAGGACGGCGAGGAGGAATACGACCCCGAGCGCTTCTGCGCGCCGAACGTGTTTCTGCGCACGGTCGAGGACGAGGCCGACTTCACGCCCGAAAACCTCCAAAAAATGCAGCGCGAGGTGCTGCCCGAGCGCGTCATCATCGAGTACAACGGCATGTGGCTGCTCGATACGCTGTATCAGAACCTGCCCGAGGGCTGGGTCGTGGCGCAGGAGTTTTTGTTTGCCGACGCCCAGACGTTCCTGACCTACAACGCGAACATGCGCCAGCTCGTTGTGGACAAGCTCAAGAGCGCCGAGCTCGTGGTCCTGAACCGCTACAACAGCGACATGGACCGCATGGCGCTGCACAAGGTCGTGCGCGGCGTGTCGCGTCGGGCGGACATTGCCTACGAATTCGCCGACGGCAACGTGGAGTATGACGACATCGAAGATCCGCTCCCGTTCGACATTGAGGCGCCGATCATCGAGATCGACGACCGCGACTACGCCATCTGGTACCGCGACATGTCCGAGGAGGTCCAGAAGTACGCGGGCAAGACCGTGCGCTTCAAGGGCCGCTGCCTCCAGCGCTCGAATCTGCCGAAGCACAGCTTCATCATCGGGCGCCACGTCATGACCTGCTGCGTGGAGGACATCCAGTTCGCCGGTCTCGTCGTCAACTGGGACGACGCGCAGACCGTTCAAAACGACAGCTGGCACACCATCACCGCGAAGCTCGAAAACAAATACCACCGCGCCTACGGCAGCAAGGGCCCGGTGCTGACCCTGATCAGCCTCGAGCCTGCCGAAAAGCCGGAGGAGACCGTCGCAACGTTTTATTAAAAGAAAGATCCCTTTCCGAGAGAAACGGAAAGGGATTTTTATGTTCAATGCCGCCCAAGCTGCCAGAACGCGACGGCGCTGGCGGCGGCAACGTTCAGGGAGTCTACGCCGTGGCTCATCGGGATCTTAGCGGTGAAGTCGCTTGCGGTGATTGTTTCGCTGCGCAGCCCGTCGCCCTCGGTGCCGAGGATCAGGGCGAGTCTGTCTGCCTGCATCAGTTCCGGCGCGTCGATCGGGAGTGACTCGTCCGTGAGCGCGAGCGCCACGGTCTGAAAGCCGAGCGCGTGCAGCGCGTCCCGGCAGCCTTCGCCCGCCGGCGCGTCCATGCGTGTCCACGGGATCTGAAAGACCGTGCCCATGCTCACGCGCACGGCGCGGCGGTAGAGGGGATCGGAGCATTGGGGCGTTAAGAGCACCGCGTCCATGCCGAGTGCGGCGGCGCTGCGGAAGATGGCGCCCACGTTCGTCGGGTTCTGCACGTCCTCCAAAACGGCGATGCGCGCCGCGCCCCTTACCGTGTCCTCCACGGAGCGGAGCGGCTTGCGGCGCATGGCGCACAGGACGCCGCGCGTGAGCGGAAAGCCGGTGAGCTGCGTGAGCACGTCGAGCGGCGCAGTGTAGAGCGGGATGTCCCCGCAGCGCTCGACGATCCTTTTCGCCTGTCCCTCGATGTGTTTCCCCTCCATCAGAAGCGACACCGGCTCATACCCGCCGTCCAGCGCCCGGTCGATGACGTTCGGGCTCTCGGCGATGAAAAGCCCCTTTTCGGGCTCGGCGCGGTTTTTCAGCTGCCCCTCGGTCAGCCGGGCGTAGACGTCCAGCATGGGGTCGGAAAAGGTTGTGATCTCGCGGATGATCGCCATGGCGGGTTGCTCCTTTGCTGCTTGCTGCCCTAGATTATAGCCGAATCTCCCGGATTTGACAACCCGCGCGGAAAGGGCTAAAATGATCGGCAGTTTTATGCAATCGGAGGCGGCCATGGACGCATCGGCGCGGCGTGAGGACGCGATCTTCCTCACATGTGAAAAATACAGGATCTTCGAGCTGCTGATCTGCGCGGCGGGCATGATGGGCGCGTACACGTTCAACCTGCGCGGCGGGGTCTTCTGCAACGCGCAGACGGCAAACGTGGTGCTCATGGCGCTGGAGTTCGGGCACGGCCGCTGGGCGGGCGGGTTTTACTACCTGATCCCGATCAGCGCGTATCTGCTGGGCGCGGTGATCTCCGAGGTGCTGCCCTCGGGCATCCGGGCGCGGCGGTTCCTCCGGTGGGACACCTATCTGATCGCGTTTGAGATGCTCGCGCTCTTCGGCATCGGGTTCATCCCGCTCTCGGCGCCGGTGCAGATCGTGCAGGTCATGATCAACTTCCTCTGCTCCATGCAGTACAACACGTTCCGGCAGGCGGAGGGCATCCCGATGGCGACGACGTTCGTCACGAATCACATCCGTCAGACGGGCATCTGGCTCGTCAAGGGCGTGCGCAAGCGTGACGGCGCGGCGCTCCGACGCAGCGCGCGGCACCTCGGCATGGTGTCGGTGTTCTTCCTCGGCGGGCTGCTGCTCACGCTCGTTTGCCCGGCGCTCGGCGCAAGGGCGATCTGGCTTGCGCTCGTGCCGCTGGGCGTGACGCTCGCCGTGCTCCTGCGCGCGGATCTCGTTGCGGAGAAGCAGCTGTTTGACTTAAAACCGCATGGTCATTGAGGAGGCATTCCTATGATAGATATTTTCGCCACACTGGGTCCCGCGTGCGCCGATGCGGACACGCTGGAAACGATGCTGCGCCGGGGCATGACCGGCGTGCGGCTGAATCTCTCGCACGTCACGCTCGTCGAGTCGGCGGCGTGGGTCTCCGCGCTCATCGAGGCGGGCGGGCGCTGCGGCGTAAAGCCGAAGCTTCTGATTGACCTGCAGGGACCGGAGCTGCGCATCGGCGCGCTGAAGGCGCCGCTGGAGCTGGTTCCGGGCGAGACGGTTTCGTTCGGCGCGGAGGGCATCCCCGTCGATGAGGCAATCCGCGCGGCGCTGAAGCCGGAGCAGGACGTGCTGCTGGACGACGGGAAGCTGCTGCTGCGCGTGCGCGCTGACGGCAGAGCCGACGTCCTGCGCGGCGGCACGCTCCACAGCCGCAAGAGCATCGCGCTGCCGGGCGTTGCGCTGAAGCTGCCCGCGCTGACCGGTGCCGATCTCAACAACATCGCGGCGGCGTCGGAGTACGGCGTCACGGGCGTGATGCAGCCCTTCGTGCGCTCGCGGGAGGACCTCGTCGCCGTGCGCCAGGCACTGCGCGACGCGGGCGCGGAGCAGCTCCGGCTCTATGCCAAGATCGAGAATCAGGCGGGGCTCAAGGCGCTGCCGGAGCTCGTGGGCGAGGCGGACGAGATCGTGATCGCCCGCGGCGACCTCGGCAACGCCGTGCCGCTGTGGGACCTGCCCGGCGTGCAGAAGCGCATCGCAAGCACCTGCCGCGCCGCTTACAGGCCGTTCATGGTCGTCACGCAGATGCTCGCCTCCATGGAGCACAGCCCCGTGCCGACCCGCGCCGAGGTTTCGGACATCTTCAACGCTATCCTCGACGGCGCGACCTCCGTCATGGTCACGGGCGAGACCGCTGTCGGCGACTACCCGGTCGAGACGATCACCTACCTGACGGAGACCGTCCAGGCAGCCGAAAGATACCTCGGCATAGGACCCTGAAGCCGAAAACAGCATAACCGCCCCTGCAGGGCCTGTGTGCCTTGCAGGGGCGGTTTCCATGATTATACCATATAGAATCCCGGATGCTCCCGCACGGGGCAGCTGGCGAACAGCATGCGCACGGCGGCTTCGTAGTCAGGGAGCGTTGTCGCCTTGCGGATGGCTTTTAACGGCTTTGCCGGGTTCTCGAACGAGCAGCCGAGGTAGCGCCACGCCTCCTTCATGCGAAAGAGGGCCGCGCGCCGATCCGGGATGCGCTCGCGCGTCAGGGCATAGAGCGTGTCGTGGAATGCGCGCAGCTCGGCTGCCGTCGGCGGCGCGCCGGTGGTCAGCTCCGTGATCAGCCCCGGGTTTGCCGCGAGTCCGCGCCCGACCATGATGCGCTTTAGCGTCGGGAACCGCGCCCTGAGCGCCTCTGCCGACGGGACGTCAAATACGTCGCCGTTGTAGCAGACCGGCGCATGGCTGTGAGAGAGCGCATACTGAAACGCCTCGAGATCCGGCGTGCCGGCATACTGCTGCGTCATGATCCGCGCGTGGACGATCAGCTCCGTCACGGGGTAGCGGTTATAGAGCTCCACGAGGGCGGGAAACTCCGCCGCGCTGTCGCGCCCCAGCCGCGTCTTGATCGAGATGGGGAGGGGGCTTCGTTCAAAGATGCCGTCGAGCATGCGCTCTAAGAGTTCGCGCTCTGCGAGCAGGCCCGCGCCCTTTTTCTTCGCCGTCACGGTGCCGGAGGGGCAGCCGAGGTTCAGGTTGACCTCCGTGTAGCCAAGGTCGCGGATCGCGCCCGCCATCCAGATGAAGTCCTCGGGGTCGTTTCCCATCAGCTGCGGGATCACGTTCAGCCCCGCGTTGTGCTTTGGATCCAGCTCGCGCATCTCCCGCGCCGCCAGCGTGCGGCTCGACGTGGTGGATAAAAACGGCGTGTAGTACCGCTGGCACGGCTGAAAGTGCCGCGCCTGAGCCTGCCGGAACAGGTCGCCCGTCACGCCCTCCATCGGCGCACATTCGTAAATCATGATCCGCACTCCCTTTCTTACCGTCGGTATTGTATCACAACCTGAGACTTTTTTCGACACTTTTCACAAAAAGCTGCAAACGGTGCGGATATCCCGGGAAAAAAGTTGAAAATTTTGTAGGATTATATTAGAATAAATCGAATAACCTGCGCGCACCGGGCGCGCGGAGAGGAGAACATGCTATGACAGCCAAACGCCGCTTTGGAGACCGCAGGGACGGACGCTGGGTGCGCGACGTGCCGGGTTTGCAGACGATCATGGGCCACATGATGGTCAACCGCACCGACGCGGAGGTCTATATCAACGAGCAGCTCGACTGCACGGAGCTGCTGAAATACATCGAGCGCAAGAACGCGGAGCATCCGGAGTTTAAGACGACGCTGTTCCAGTGCCTCGTGCTGTCGGTGGCGCGCATGGTGCGCGAGCGGCCGAAGATGAACCGCTTCGTCGCGGGCAGACGCACCTATGAGCGCGACGAGATCACGCTCAGCTTCGTCGTCAAGCGCCGCTTTGCCGACAACGGCGGGGAGTCGCTCATGGTCTACAAGGCGCACGACGACGACGTGATCGACACGCTCAGCCGCAAGATCGTCGGCGACGTGAAGGAGACGCGCAAGAGCGAGACCTCCACCGGCGGCATTGACGCCACGGTCGATGCGTTTGCGAAGATCCCACGCCTGCTGCTCATGTTTGTGATCCGCGTGATCCGCTGGCTGGACTTCTGGGGCATGGTGCCGAAAGCGCTCACCGAGGGCGACACGAACTTCACGTCCGTGCTGCTCACAAACCTCGGCAGCATCCAGTGCGACGCGATCTATCACCACCTGAACAACTACGGCACGAACAGCATCGTCGTCTCCGTCGGCACGATTCACAAGGCCGAGCTCGTCATGCCCGACGGGCACAAGGAGATCCGCGACGTCGTGAACATCGGCGCGACGGTGGACGAGCGCATCGGCGACGGGTTCTATTTTGCCCGCAGCCTGAAGCTCGTAAAATACATTTTTGCGCATCCCGAGCTGCTGGATCAGCCCCTGGGCGAGCCGAGCGGCTACGATTATAAATGAGAAAACGCCGGGAAAAAACGCCGCACACATCTTGACGGCATATTTTCCGCCTGTCTTCGGCTCCAAATCTCGAAATACACAAAGTATTCCTTCGATTTCTCGACTTCGTCAGTCGAAAAATCTGCTCGCCAATCTGTGCACTTCGATTTCTCCGGCGCTTTCTCTTAGATGCTTATCCTTAAAAAATACAACAGAGGTAAACGAAAATGGAAACAATAACCGTCAAGACGCCGTGGGCGGCTCACATGGGCGAGGTCCCGATGCATCTCAGTTACTTCGAGGGCTCGATGTTCGACAAGGTCGCGGACATCGCCGCAAAGTACCCGCGCAACATCGCCTTTGACTTCATGGGCAAGAGCACCACCTACAAAAAGATGGTGCAGGAGATCGAGCGCTGCGCCCGCGCGCTGAAGACCATCGGCGTCCGCGAGGGCGACAAGGTCACCATCGCCATGCCGAACTGCCCGCAGGCGATCTACATGTTTTACGCCGTTAACCGCGTCGGCGCGATCGCGAACATGATTCACCCGCTCTCCGCGGAAAAGGAGATCGAGTTCTACTTAAACGAGTCCGAGTCCGTCACGGCGATCACGCTCGACCAGTTCTACCACAAGTTCGAGCACATCCGCGCCAACACCAAGGTCGTGAACATCATCATCGCCTCCGTCGCGGATGCGCTCTCCAAGCCCATCAAGGCCGGCTATATGCTCACCGAGGGGCGCAAGATCAAGAAGATCCCCAAGGAAGCGCCCGTCATCCGCTGGAAGCAGTTCATGCGTCTCGCCGACGCCTGCTTCTATCAGTACGCCGTCGAGCGTAAGAGTGATGACCCCGCCGTAATCCTCTATTCCGGCGGCACCACCGGCACAACGAAGGGCATCGTCCTCTCGAACAAAAACTTCAACGCCCTCGGCCAGCAGGTCGTCGCCACGAACCCGATGTTCCGCCCCGGTGACCGCATGCTCGCCGCCATGCCGCTGTTCCACGGCTTCGGACTGGGCGTGTGCGTGCACACGATGCTCTCCCAGGGCGGCAGATGCATCCTCATCCCGCGCTTTACCGCCGAGAGCTATGCCAAGCAGATCACGAAATACCGCTGCAACTTCATCGCCGGCGTCCCGACGCTGTATGAGGCGCTCCTGCGCCTGAAGACGATGGACGGCGCGGACTTGAGCTGCCTCAAGGGCGTGTTCTCCGGCGGCGACAGCCTGTCCGTGGAGCTGAAGAAGAAGTTCGACAAGTTCCTCCGCGATCACAAGGCGACCATCCAGGTGCGCGAGGGCTACGGCACCACCGAGACCGTCACCGCCTGCTGCCTCACGCCGGTGAGCTACCACAAGGAGGGCAGCATCGGCATCCCGTTCCCGGACACCTATATCAAGATCGTTGAGCCCGGCACGGACAAGGAGCTCCCCTACGGCGAGGAGGGCGAGATTCTGCTCGCGGGTCCCACGGTCATGATGGAGTACATGAAGCACCCCGAAGAGACCGCCCAGACCCTGCGCCATCACGCGGACGGCCTGACCTGGGTCTACACCGGCGACCTCGGCGAGATGGACGAGGAGGGCTTTATCTACTTCAAGGGCAGAGCCAAGCGCATGATCATCTCCTCGGGCTACAACGTCTATCCCGGTCAGCTGGAGAACATTCTCGACGCGCACGAGGCGGTGCAGATGAGCTGCGTCATCGGCGTGCCCGATCCCTATAAGATGCAGAAGGTCAAGGCGTTCGTCAAGCTCGCCGCCGGGTATCAGCCGACGGAGGAGACCCGGCAGATGCTCATGGACTACTGCCGCAAGCATATCGCCAAGTACGCCATGCCGTATGACATCGCGTTCAAGGAGGACATGCCCAAGACACTCGTCGGCAAGGTCGCCTACCGCGTGCTGGAGGAAGAGGAGCTCAAAAAGATCGAGGAAGAGGCCAGGCAGACCGCGACCGTCTGAATGAAACAGATTCAGCATTGCCAAACGGAAAATCACGCGTTATAATAAAAGAAAGAGACAGACTGGAGGGAGCAATATGTCGAATTTTGTCATCACCATCGGCAGACAGCACGGCAGCGGCGGCCGTTATATCGGCGAGGAGCTGGCGCGTGTGCTGAACATCCCGTGCTATGATTCCGAGCTCATTGCCGAGACCGCCCAGCAGAGCGGCTTCGCCGAGGGCTTTGTGCAGACGCACGAGGAGCAGCGCCCGACGAGCTTCCTCTATTCGCTCGTCACCGGCAGCGCCACGATCAGCGGCGACAAGCCCGTGAGCGTCCAGCTCTTCCAGGCGCAGAGCGAGGTCATCCGCTCGCTTGCTGCCAAGGGCAGCTGCATCATCATCGGCCGCTGCGCAAACTACGTCCTGCGCAGTGAAAACGTCCGCACGGTGGATCTGTTTGTCCACGCGCCCATGTTCGCCCGTGTCGCGCGCATCTCCGAGCGCGATGAGCTCGACGCTGCCGAGGCCGAAAAGATCATCAAGCAGACCGACAAGGCGCGCCAGGCGTATTATAACTTCTTCACCGGCGAGCGCTGGGGCGACGTGCAGAGCTATGACCTCGCCGTCAACACCGCCGCCATCGGCATCCCCGGCGTCGTGGAGCTCGTCACGCAGTATCTCAAGCTCCGCGGCATGATCTGAGACACAAGAACATACATAAAAACCACCCGGCTCAAGCCGGGTGGTTTTGCTATGTGCGGATGATTTTACGCCCCGTGGAACCATGCTGCGACGGCGCTGCCGATGTAGGTGGCGTTTTCCACGCCCTTGCAGACGGCGAAGCACGCGCGCTCCTGCACGGTGAAGTCCTGCATGGCGAGCATCATGGCGTTGTGGATGCGCCAGCTGCGGTTGTACACCGAGCCGTCCACGCAGGTGATGATGGGCTTGTAGCGGTCGGCGGGTCTGCCCACGAGCTCCGAGAGCGCGGAGACGGCGCACACGGCGAGATTCGCCGCGCGCAGGAACACGGCGCGGATGATCTGCCCCGCGGTCTCGCGGTCGTCGGCGTCTGCGTCCGCGAGCGCGTCGATGGCGCCGCTGTATTCCGGCTCGAGCTCAAAGGCGTCGCACGCGGCGGTGGAGAGCGTCTCGATGGCTTTTAGCTTCCCGGCGACGGCGGGGGAGAACAGCCCTGCATCCGCCCCGGCGTGAAGCGCAAGGCGGCACTGCTCGCCGAGATATCGGCCCGCGATCTGCTTTTCATAGAGGCACTTGCCCGGCGCGTCGGAGCCCGCATCAATCACGCGGTCGAACGCTGAGAGCGTCACGTCGTTATAGAAGCCGGACTCGACGTTCACGAGCATGACTGTCTCGTCGTCCGGTCTGCCGAGCTTTTCGATCGCCCTGACCGGCAGCGGCAGACAGGTGTTCACGCCCGTGCCGAGCACCATGCCCGCAAAGGCTCCGCCGTAGCGCGGCGGGATCTCCGCGCGGCCGGTGAGCTGGGCGGCGACGGTGTCGTTCAGGGCGGTGAAGTGCTTGCCCGTCACGCCGCGCTTTTTGAGCTCCGCTTCCAGGTCGGCGCAGAGCAGATGCCCCTCGCTGCCCGTGATCCGGACCTCCTTCGTGAAGCCCTGCATGCGCACGTCGCGCTCCGGCGTCGGCTCAGCGGCGTAGCAGAAGCACACGCCCGCAAGGTCCGTGCCCTCCAGACGGGGCGCAAGAAGATCGGCGCATTTTTTGACAAAGGTCTCCCACTTCACGGCGCGGCTCATGCCCGGCAGGGGCAGTTCCTCGCGCTGCTCGATCTCAAACGCGCCGCGCGACCAGGTCACGACCGCGGCGCGCAGGTGCGAGCCCCCGATGTCCAGCACCGCGACCGGCACATTCTCCGGCACCTCACCCACGTCGGAGAGGTAGGTCGGCAGCATCGGCAGCCCGCCCGCCTCGCCGCGAAGACCCTTCTTCATGGCGGAGAGAATGCCGTCCGTCACGGCGTCATAGTCGATGTCGGCATAGAAATGACCGTTGCGGCGCATCAGATCGCGCACGCCGTCGCTGAACTCCGGCGGGGGCGCGTCAAGCTCGGTCTTCATGCGCGCCTGGTTGTAGATCTGCTCTTTCGTGCGCACATGCGGATCGACGCCGCGCGGGATGATCTGCTGCCGGATCATGCCCTCCGGCAGGGGCTTTTCCTTTTTCTTGAAAAAGGGTAGTTTCATAGGTTGAATCCTCCTGAAAAAAGTGCCCGGCGCAGACCGCGTCGGGCACGCGAGCTCGATTGTGTTATTTCGCGCTCTCGATGATGCCGGACGCCAGACCTGCGATGCCCTGGATCTCGGACGGGATGATGATCTTCGTTGCCTGACCGTTCGCGGCGGCGGCAAAGGCCTCGAGACTCCGCAGCTTCAGCACGGCGTCGGTGGGGTTGGCCTCGTTGATGAGGCGGATGCCCTCGGCGGTGGCGCGCTGCACGGCGAGGATCGCCTCCGCCTCGCCCTCGGCCTCCAGGATCTTCTGCTGCTTCTTCGCGTCGGCGCGGAGGATGGCGGATTCCTTTTCGCCCTCGGCCTCGAGGATTGCCGAGCGCTTCTCGCCCTCGGCGCGCAGGATCGCCTCACGGCGCTCACGCTCGGCCTTCATCTGCTTTTCCATCGCGGACTGGATCTCGCGCGGCGGCAGGATGTTCTTCAGCTCCACGCGGTTGACCTTGATGCCCCAGGGGTCGGTCGCCTCGTCGAGGATCTGGCGCATCTTGGTGTTGATGATGTCGCGGCTCGTCAGGCACTGGTCGAGCTCAAGATCGCCGATCAGGTTACGCAGCGTCGTGGCGGAGAGATTCTCGATGGCGAGAATCGGGCGCTCGATGCCGTAGGTGTAGAGCTTCGGATCGGTAATCTGGAAATAGACGACGGTGTCGATCTGCATGGTGACGTTGTCCTTCGTGATGACGGGCTGCGGCGGGAAGTCCGCGACCTGCTCCTTCAGACTCACGCGCTTTTCCACGCGCTCGATGAACGGGGTCTTCAGATGCAGACCCACGTCCCATGTGGTCTTGTATGCGCCGAGACGCGTCACGACGTACGCCTGCGCCTGCGGCACGATGCGGATGTTGCGCACCAGCACGAAAACGACCAGCGCGACAAGAATCAAAATTGCGATAGTTCCGGGTCCCATAGTTCTTCCTCCTCCTGAAACATGGTGATGTTATGCGATCGGCTCGACGATGAGCTTCACGCCCTCAATGCGCCGCACGATCGCGCGGCTCTCCGCGCTGATCGGGTCGTCGGAGACGCTGCGCGCCGTCCAGACCTGACCGCCGACGGTCACGGCGCCCGTTCCGGCGACGTTATCGATGACCTCCGTGACGATGCACTCTCTGCCGATCAGACGGTCGGCGTTCGTGGGCTGGGTGCGGTTGTTGAGATGCTTCTGCGCCAGCGGCCGCGTGAGCACGAGCGTCACGAACGATACCGCCAGAAACACCGCCATCTGCAGCCACAGCGGCGCGCCGAGCATCTGGCAGATCAGCGCCGCCACCGCGCCGATGGCAAACCAGATCGTCACAAGCCCCGCCGTCAGTCCCTCGACGATCAGCAGCGCCACGATCGCAATGATCCAGATGACGGTCATGGACAGAGTAAGCTCCGGCATGTTCTCCCTCCTTTTTAAAAGCGCAGACAACTGCATTATTTGTTTTTATATTAACGTATATGCTGTCGAATTGCAAGGTTTTTCCCGATCCAAATACCGGCAGACTGGACCTTTTCACAAAATTAAGGGTAAACAATTCTGCCACAGCTGTTTACTTTTTCAACTTTATCATGTAAAATAAGTAAAGAAGAGAACCGGCCCGGCCGGGAGAGAATTTTAAAGGAGAAACAAACGACATGTATAAACGCAATAAAAACAAGCGCTGTGAGGAGCTGTATGACGCCATCCTCACGCTTCAGACGCGAGAGGAGTGCATGAAGTTCTTTTCCGATCTCTGCACCGTCAGCGAGCTTGCGGCGATGGAGCAGCGCTATCAGGTGGCGTCGTTTCTGCGGCAGGGGATGATCTACAACGACATCCTCGAGCGCACAGGCGCCTCCAGCGCGACGATCAGCCGCGTCAATCGCAGCCTGCAGTACGGCGCGGACGGCTATGAGGTCGTGTTCGAGCGGCTCGGCTATCCCGAAGAGGGCGAGCGAAAGGAATGAGCGCCTACGAGCCTCTGGCGGCATGGTATGACGCCCTGACGCAGGACGTGGACTATTCCGCCTTCGCGCAGTTTTATGAGCAGGTGTTCGCCGGGGCGTCCGGCGAGGTGCGCACGCTGCTCGATCTGTGCTGCGGCACCGGCACGCTCACATGCATCCTGGCAGCGCGTGGGTATGAGCTGATCGCGGCGGACGCCTCGCCCGAGATGCTCATGCAGGCGCAGCAGAAGGCGGCGGGTCTCCCGGAGGGGACCACGCCGCCATTGCTGCTTTGCCAGCGCGCGGACGCGCTCGACCTCTACGGCACAGTGGACGCGGCGTTCTGCTCGCTCGACGGCATGAACTATCTTGCGCCGGAGGAGCTGCGTGAGACGCTCCGGCGGCTGCATCTGTTCATCCGCCCGGAGGGGCTTCTGGTGTTCGATGTGCGCACGCCCGAGTCCTTTGCCGCGCTCGACGGCAGCACGTTCGTCGATGAGACCGAGGACGTGCTCTGCCTCTGGCGCGCGGACTTCGACGAGGACGCCGCCGTCATGCGCTACGGCATGGACCTCTTCGAGCGGCGCGGCGGGCTCTGGCAGCGCGAGCGGGAGGAGCACGTGGAGTATGCCCACAGTCTGCGGTGGCTTTCCGAGACGCTCGCGGCGGCGGGCTTTGACGAGGTGAACGTGCATTCCGGCACCCCGCAGTACGCCGCGGGACGGCGATTTGTCAGCGCAAGAAGAGCACCCAATCAGGAAGGATGATATTATGGACGAAATCGTAAGAGCCGTCACAGCGGACGGCTTTGTCAAGCTCTCGGTAATCACGGCGCGCGGCATGGTGCAGCGCGCAAACGAGATCCACGCCTGCACGCCCACAACGTCGGCGGCGCTGGGACGCGCGCTCTGCGCCGCCTCGCTGATGGGCGATCTCCTGAAGGAGGACGACGGCACGCTCACGATCCGCATCAACGGCGGCGGCCCCATCGGCAGCGTTATCGCCGTGTCGGACTCCGGCGGCAACGCCCGCGGCATGGTGGGCGATCCCTCGGTCGATCTGCCCCTGCGCCCGGACGGCAAGCTGGACGTCGGCGGCGCGGTCGGGCGCGACGGCTCGTTCACCGTCAGCCGGGACATCGGCCTCCGGGAGCCCTATGTCGGCAGCACCGCGCTCGTGAGCGGCGAAATCGCGGAGGATCTGGCGTCCTACCTCGCCGAGAGCGACCAGATTGCCGCGGCCTGCGGTCTCGGCGTCCTCGTGGACACCGACCGCACGATCAGGGCGGCGGGCGGCTTCATCGTGCAGCTCATGCCCGGCGCGCCGGAGGAGCTCATCACGAAGCTGGAGGACAACATCTTCTTCATGGACCAGCTCACCACCATCCTCGATGAGGACGGTGTGGACAACGTCGTCAGGCAGGTTCTTAAGGACATGGAGCCCGAGATCGTGGAGCGCCACGGCGTGGAATACCGCTGCTACTGCTCGCACGAGCGCGTGCGCGAGGCGCTCCGGGGCGTTGGCGCGGACGCCATCAGCGAAATGATCGAGGCGGGAGAGCCCGTCACCTGCTCCTGCCAGTTCTGCGACGCGGAATATGTGTTCAGCCTCGAAGAATTAAAAGCGCTTCAGGCAGACATGTAAGAGCGGGCCTCATCCAGCAATACAGCAAAAACGCCTTCCCGATACGGGAAGGCGTTTTTGCGTTTCCATTCAGTTTTTCTCCGCGTGCATGCAGACCAGCCACACCTGCAGCAGCAGCATGCCCGCCGCGGCGATCAGCATCAGCTGCGCGCCGAGATAGCGGCTGTCCGCCAGACCGAGCAGGCACAAAAACGCCGCCCAGCTGCCCCAGAACAGCGCACGCTCCGGCTTCGGATTTTCAAAGGCGAAGCCCGCCAGCCGGAAGAACGCGACCGCAGCCGCCGCGATCGTGATGATCTCCGGGGCGTAGGACGAGATCGTGGGGTTTACGATGTGCATCTTGTAGCTCACGATGAGCCAGAACGCGAACAGGGCGATCGGGAGAGCGCCGAGCGCAGGACGCAGGGCGGAGGGAGGATCCTCCTCGCCCGCGCGCAGCAGGTAGATGGGGAAGCTCAGCCCCGTCAGCGCGGCGATGGCGCCGAGAACCATCAAAAGCTTTCGCTGCGGCTCATACAGCGGAGTGCGCAGCACCAGCAGCAGACCGCCCACGAGCATCATGAGCCCGAACACCAGACTCAGCGCCGGAGTCAGCACCGTGTCGGGGCGAAACGCCGAAGCGAATGTGCGCGGCAGACGGACGCGTCCGCTGCGCTGCATGCGCACCACGATCACCGCGAGATACACCGCGCCCACGAGGACCCACAACGCCAGCATATACGGCCAGATCGAGCCGCGCACAGCCAGACCCGTGTCCTTTTCAAAGCTTACCTGATTCTGCATCCAGCGCAGAAAGCCGCCGAACGCGGCCAGCACCACGCTGCCGACGCTCATGCGCAAAGCGTATTTTTGCATAGTTTCACGATCCGATCTATAAGATGATAGGGGCGGCATGCCGCCCGGAGTTTTAAAGCAAATTCTATTGTAAACGGGAATTTCGCCTGCGTCAAGGAGGGTTTTGCGCGTGCGCCGTGTTTTTTTCATTTCGCTGCTGCTCGTGGCGCTGACCTTTGTGATCGCGTGGGGGATGCTGCATTTCTTTGCCACGCCGGAGAAAGACGCCGCCGGTGCGGACGCCGCCACGATGATCACGGTGCGGCAGGCAGGCGCCGTGCGCACGCTGCCGCTCTCGGAGTGGCTGCCGGGCGTTGTCGCCGCCGAGATGCCGGCGTCGTTTGCGCCCGAGGCGCTGCGCGCGCAGGCGGTCGCGGCGCGCACCTATGTGACCGACCACGCTTCCCACCGCCCGAAGGCGCACCCGGACGCCGACGTCTGCGACGATCCGAAATGCTGCACGGCGTGGTGCTCGGACGCGGACATGGAGAAAAAATGGGGCGCGGACGCAGCATCCAACCGCGCGCGCATTGCCGCCGCCGTCGCGGACACAGACGGCGAGATCCTCACATGGGAGGGCGCGCCGATCCGCGCGGTGTTCCATTCCTCGTCCGCCGGGCAGACTGAGAGCAGCGCTGCCCTCTGGGGTGACAGGCCCTATCTCGTGAGCGTCTCCACGCCGGAGACGGCGCAGGACGTGCCGGACTTCGTCGCCGTCACGGAGCGCAGCGCCGAGGCGGTGCGCGAGGCGATCCTCGGCGCCCACCCGGACTGTCAGCTGCCGGACGACCCCGCCGCCTGGTTCGGCGCGCCGGAGCACGATGCCTCGGGGCGCGTTTCGGCACAGAGCGTCGGGTCGATCACGCTCTCGGGCGCGGAGCTGCGCAGCCTGCTGTCTCTGCGGTCCGCGGCATACACCGTGCAATACGCCGACGGGGTCTTTCGCTTCACCACCACGGGGTACGGTCACGGCGTCGGCATGAGCCAGTACGGCGCCAACGTCATGGCCGGGCAGGGGAGCACCTACGCCGAGATCCTGGAGCATTATTACCCGGGAACAGTGTTATGTAAACTAAACGAGTAGATGAAGCGGTGGGAGCTTTCTCCCACCGCTTTTTTTAGAACAGATTCACGATCGTACAGATGATCGGCGCAAAGAGAATGCCGGGCAGGTAGTCCGCGACCTTGATCTTGGCGATGCCGATCAGGTTCAGACCGATGCCGAGCATGATCAGCGAGCCCGTGCAGGTCATCTCCGCCACGGCAAACGGCGTCAGCGCCGGGGCGATCACACCCGCGAGCAGCACCAGCAGCCCCTGAAACACCAGCACGAACGCCGCCGAGAGCATCACGCCGAGACCCAGCCCCGCCGTGAGCATCATCGAGGAGAAGAAGTCCAGTGTCGCCTTGGTGTAGAAGATCGTGTCGTCGTGCTTCACGCCCGCCTCGATCGCGCCGTTGACGGTCATCGCGCCGACGCAGAACAGGAGGCTTGCCGTCACGAAGCCCTGCGCCACGGAGGCCTGCTCGCCCTCGCGGTGCTGAAACTTCGTCTCGACCCAGCTGCCGAGGCGGTTGATCCCGCCGTCGATGTCCAGCAGCGTCCCCACGATGCCGCCCAGCACCATTGCGGCGATCACGATCAGGACGTTTTCGCCCTCCAGCGCGCCGTCGACGCCGATGTAGAGCGTGCACAGACCGAGCCCGATCATCACCGCGCTCGAAACGCGCTGCGGGATGCCCTTGCGAAACAGCAGACCCAGCAGGCTCCCGACGATCACGGTGAGCGTGTTGACCAGAACGCCCAGAAAGCTCATGACTGCCCCACCTCCTGCCGCAGCTCATGCAGGAACGCGGTTGCGGCAGTGCTCATCTCCTCGCGCCGGCGGGAGATAACCACGAGTGAGCGGCGGATCGGCGGCGTGAGCGGGCGGGCGAGCACCTTTCGGTTCGTGTTGTGCAGCACGATCTCCGGCAGCAGCGCCACGCCGAGACCGTTTTCCACCATGTTCAGCACGCTGTAATCATCCGCCACGCGGTACTGCACGTCCAGCTCCGGATGCTGCGCCACGGTGCGCTGGATCGTCGCCCCGCCGGGGCCCTCGTCGAGCTGGATGAACGGCTCGCCGCGCAGCTGCTCCAGACTGACCTGCGCCTCCCGCGCGAGCGGATGGGTCGCCGGGAGCGCCAGCAGCATCGAGTCGCGAAGCAGAGGCTCGTGCTGCAGATCACCGCAGCGCACCAGATCCGTGAAGCCAAAGTCCACCACGCCGTCACGCACCAGCGCCTCCACGTCCGCATACAGCCCCTGGTGCAGCTCAAAGCGGATGCCGGGGTGCGCCTCCTTGAAGCGCTTGATTACGGGCGGGAGCAGGCTGGACGAGATGGTTGTGAACGTGCCAATGCGCACGGTGCCGCTCTCCAGACCGCGCAGATTGGCGGCATACTCGGTCAGAAGCTGCCGCGCGTTGGCAACGCCGCGGATGCTGGGCAGCAGCAGCTCGCCCTCGCGCGTGAGCGTTACGCCCGTGCGCGAGCGCACCAGCATCGTCACGCCCAGCTCCTCCTCCAGATTCTTCACCATCTGGCTCACCGCAGACTGTGTGTAGCCCATCGCCCGTGCGGCGTCGGAGAACGTCCCGCGCTCCAGCACCTGCAGGAATGCGTCGTATCGGTTCATAGCGCACCTCAAATCAGAAACGTTTGTAATTTAACTATTAGAAATATTCGCTTTACTTATTAATGTGTGCATTATATAATAAGTGCGGAAAGAAAACAAGAGGAAATCCGAAAGAATTGTCCCCCAGCAATTGTTTCGGCGTGTTTTCTGCTCTATTTTCTCCTGAATCAAAAAGCCACCTGCCGGTCGAACCGTTCCGGCAGGTGGCTTTTTCTGTTGTTTATTTTAAGAATCCTCTCACGCGCTGATACGCCCGCCATGCGGGGATGAGGTTGCGGTAGGGCAGCTGCAGGGCGGCAGGCACGATCAGCGCCATACCGGCGAGCAGCAGCGCGAGCGTGCCGAGCACGGTGCCGGACTCGGCCGGCTGCACGGCGCGCAGCACCATCATGAGCGTGCCCGCGCACCAGATCGCCGCCGTCACGCCGAGCTGCACGGCGCGCAGGACGCGGCGCCGGCGCAGAATATCCCGCGCAGCGCAGACCGCGACCGCCGTGATGGGAATCCAGATCGCCGCGACAAGGGGCGCGCGCGTCATGAGCATCCCGCAGCAGACAAGCCCCGCGAGCACCATCAGCCACTCCGGCGCTGCCGCCGTCATGGCCGAGATGTGGTCGATGTCACGCCCGACGTCCTTTTCCCAGTCGGGCGGCGGGGTGTGTCCCTCGGCTTCGTACAGCGCGCGCTTTGCCTCCACGGCGGCACGCAGGTCGCCCCGAAGCTTCTTCGCGCAGCGCAGCGCACACCAGATCGCCGCGAGATAGAGTACCGCCGCCAGCGCCGTCTTTCCGAGCAGGGCCAGCGCCGAGGCGCTGATCGGCGCGAGCTTCTGCACGCCGGTGCCCGCCAGCCGCTTTGCCACGGCGAGACTCAGATCATCCAAAAGCCCCGGTACCGCCCACGGCAGCGTCACGGCGAGGATCGCCGCCGCGATGCCGCTCAGTCCGGAGAGCAGCCCGAACGGCTGCGACTTCACGGCTTTGCCGAAGCGCCTGAAGCCTGCGTCAGCAGAGGAGAGAATGCGGTTTACCTGTGTCATGCGCGCGCCTCCTTTCCGTTGCGTACCCAGAGCCCGGGCACGGCGGCAAGCAGGGCGCAGAGCATAAGCGCCGGGAGCCTGCCGGGCGAGAGCGTGAGCGCGTGTACGCTCCCGACGGCGACGCAGAGGATCGCGCCGCAGGCGATCACGCACGCCGCGAGCGACACGGCGCGCCGGGATCTCGGGCTGAGCTTCCACATTGCGAGGATCAACACCGCTGCCTCAGCCAGCAGCACCGCCCCGCTCAGCGCATGCAGCAGCAGACCGCTGACCGCGGCGCCCAGAGCGAGCGCGGCAGAGAGGACCATGCGGCGCTCCCACGCACCCTCGCGCTCCAGGAGCGCCAGCCCGACGCCGCCCAGAAGCAGCGCCGCAACCGTCAGCCCCGCCATGCGCCAGAGCTCGGTGGAGATCACACGGCTGCGCAGCGACTCCGGATTGCCGCCGGAGACGGCATACTCCGTGCGCACAAAGGCGGTCGCGGCCTCGGTGCGGGCAGCTTGTGTCATCTCGCCCATCGCCTTCACGGCGGCCTCTGCCTGCTCGCGCACCTCCTCGGCGGAGGTGGAGCCGTTTTCAATCCCTGCGCGGATGGCGGCGAAGGTGTTCACGCCGCGCTGTGACACGCGCAGGTATTCCAGCACCGGCTGCGTAAAGCGCGCGCTCAGCCGCCTTGCCTCGCCCGTGCCGTGCAGCACATAGACCCCGCCCACGAGATCGTATGCGCGCTTGGCCTCCGCGGCGGTGTCCTCAGGCAGGAACAGACGCAGGTCGTCCATCGTCGAGGCGCGGATGCGCAGGGGCGTGGCATACTCCACGCCGCCGCAGCGCACGCCGACGTCGATCAGCCGCGCCAGCCGCCACGGGATGCATGCCGCCGCAAGACCCGCGAGCACGAGCAGCAGCGACGCCAGCAGCGTCATCGGTGCGAATTTGTTTTCAGTCCAGTTCATCATGTTCAGTCGTTTCCCATTCTTTCATTCCCGCAGTCCGAGGTTCTCGTGCAGGTCAAAGAGCAGATTTAAAAAGCTCTCCCAGTAGGGGGCGAAGGCGCCCTCACGCAGCAGCTGCAGCACCTCATTGCGCGTCGCCCAGCGCACGGCCTGCACCTCCTCGGTCTGGATCGTGAGGCCTTTGAGCGGCACATCGGCCTGCGTGATGTAAAAATCGTCAAACCCGCCCGGAAAGGCGAGCGTCACGGCGGCGCTGTCGCGGAGGGTAAGCGAGATGCCCAGCTCCTCGCGCGTCTCGCGCATGGCGGCCTCGCGCCCGGTCTCGCCGGCGCGCACACCGCCCGCCGCGGACACGTCCCAGTAGCCGGGATAGATCTTTTTGAGCGCGCTGCGCTGCTGCACAAGGAGCTCGCCCGCGCGGTTGAAGATGCAGACGTGAACCACGAGCAGATGCTCCCCGTCGAGAAGCTTGGTTCCCCGCGGCACGATCTTTCCGATCGGCGCGCGGTCGGCGTCCAGGAGGGCGATCTGTTCTGTCATCAGAGCCCGCCTCCGATCATGAGACCCGCCGCTGCGAGCACCGCGCCGTTTGCAATCGCGGCGTCGGCGATGTTCCAGATCCGCCTGCGCAGCAGGGGAATGCGGCTGTCCTTCAGATAGAGATAGTCCGTGACCATCCCGTGCGCCCAGCGCTCGGCGGTGTTGGCGATCGCGCCGCCTGAGAGCAGTCCTGCGCCGATGCGCCCGAAAAGCGGCGTGTGCGCCTCCGGCAGATGGATGAGCACCGCCGCGCCGAGCGCGACGAGGGCGGACGCCGTCTGCACCGCCGTTGCCAGCGCGGGTCTGCTCTCCAGACGGCTGCCGACGAGCCCGGTGTTGTGGGCACGGCGAAGCTGGACGCGGCGCGTGAGCATACGCGGATAAGTGCCGTCCGGCGCGCGGTTTACGCGGGTGCGCACGACGGTCTCCGCCGCGAGCACCGCCCCGGCGGATAAAACGGCTGCGAGCATGTAAGCCCCTCCTGTCAATCGTTTCATTTTATCAGTATAACACAGATTCCCGCAGGAAAAAAGCGCCTATTACTATTTTCACAGTTTGCGTCATGACCAAAACGTAAACTTTAGGAAAAATCCCGAAGATTCGTCTTGCGTTTCATATTGTTTTGGTGTAAATTAGGTAAGAAGCGGCATCTTTACCGCGCGGCTTCCAGTAATTCAAAGGAGGAATCCCAACATGGCAGAACTTGATCTGCGCAAGTATGGCATCACCGGTACGACAGAGATCGTATACAATCCGTCCTATGAGACGCTTTTTGAAGAGGAAATGAAGCCCGAGCTCACGGGCTTTGACAAGGGTCAGGTCAGCGAGCTTGGCGCCGTGAACGTCATGACCGGCATCTACACCGGCCGCTCGCCCAAGGACAAGTTCATCGTCATGGACGAAAACTCCAGGGACACCGTCTGGTGGACGACCGACGCCTATAAAAACGACAACCACCCCGCCTCTGAGGAGACCTGGGCGGCGGTAAAGAAGATCGCGCAGGACGCGCTCTCGAACAAGCGCCTCTACGTCGTCGACGCCTTCTGCGGCGCGAACAAGGACACCCGCATGGCCGTCCGCTTCATCATGGAGGTCGCCTGGCAGGCGCACTTCGTGCGCAACATGTTCATCAAGCCCACCCCCGAGGAGGAGGCGAACTTCGAGCCGAACTTCGTGGTCTACACCGCGTCCAAGGCCAAGGTCGAAAACTACAAGGAGCTGGGTCTCAACTCCGAGACCGCCGTCGTCTTCAACATCACGAGCCGTGAGCAGGTCATCCTGAACACCTGGTACGGCGGCGAGATGAAAAAGGGCATGTTCTCCATGATGAACTACTACCTGCCTCTGCAGGGCATCGCCTCGATGCACTGCTCGGCCAACACCGACATGGAGGGCAAGAACACCGCTATCTTCTTCGGCCTGTCCGGCACGGGCAAGACCACCCTTTCCACCGACCCGAAGCGCCTGCTGATCGGCGACGACGAGCACGGCTGGGACGACGAGGGCGTCTTCAACTTCGAGGGCGGCTGCTATGCCAAGGTCATCAACCTCGACAAGGACTCCGAGCCCGACATCTACAACGCCATCCGCCGCAACGCCCTGCTGGAGAACGTCACGCTCGACGAAAACGGCAAGATCGACTTTGCCGACAAGTCCGTCACCGAGAACACCCGCGTGAGCTACCCGATCGACCACATCGAAAACATCGCCCAGAAGGTCAACGGCATCTCCTCCGGCCCCGCCGCCGAGAACGTCATCTTCCTCTCGGCCGACGCGTTCGGCGTCCTGCCGCCCGTGAGCATCCTCACGCCCGAGCAGACGCAGTATTATTTCCTCTCCGGCTTTACCGCGAAGCTCGCCGGCACGGAGCGCGGCATCACGGAGCCCACCCCGACGTTCTCCGCCTGCTTCGGTCAGGCCTTCCTCGAGCTGCACCCGACGAAGTATGCCGAGGAGCTCGTCAAGCGCATGCAGCGCTCCGGCGCGAAGGCATATCTCGTCAACACCGGCTGGAACGGCACCGGCAAGCGCATCTCCATCAAGGACACCCGCGGCATCATCGACGCGATCCTGAACGGCGACGTGCTCAAAGCCCCCACGAAGAAGATCCCCGTGTTCGACTTCGAGGTCCCGACGGAGCTGCCCGGCGTCGATCCCGCCATCCTCGATCCGCGCGACACCTACGCCGACCCCGCCGAGTGGGACGCCAAGGCGCAGGATCTGGCGCAGCGGTTCGTCAAGAACTTCGTCAAGTACGAAGGCAACGCCGCCGGCAAGGCCCTCGTCAAGGCAGGTCCGAAAGTGTAAAAGCAAACGGATATACGAAACCCTCCCGCTTTCAAAGCGGGAGGGTTTTTGCGATCCTGTCATTGCGAACCAGTCTGTTTTGGTGCGCCCCTACGGGCAAATACCAAATCGAATGGTCAGATTTGATTTGGAGAGGAAGAAGGCGGAAGCGGATATGGAGCCGGTCGGCGGAGGCAAAGCCTTTGCCGAGCTGCGAGATGGAGCGCGCGTCTTCTGACGAGATTGCCGCGTCGCTAGCGCTCCTCGCAATGACAGCCTGCGCAGCCCTATGCCGCGAGCGCGTTGATTCCATCGATCACGCTCTTTAGGCTGTCGAGGTCACCGATACTGAGATAATGCGCAGTCTGCGCGAACCATTCTTGATAACGTTGTGAGTCCGCCTTTAAAATGATGGGCGCACGCGACCGAATGACGTCGAAGTATTCCTGCAGGAGCGCTTCCTCCGCTGTGGGGCTTGCGATCCCGTTCAGCAGACGAGCGGCAGCTTCCGCGCTGCCCTGCGCACGCGTGATGAGCTGCGCCTGTGCGTCGGGGTCGGCTGCCTGCATTCCGAAGAGCATGTCATTGATCGTTTCAATTGTCGCCCGGCAGGCCTGCAGCCGGTTTTCCCGCTCGCTGCGGGCATGTGCCGCGGTACGGGCAAGCATCACACCGAGCACGATGACTGCCGCAGTGAGCACAAGGATGCAGATCGTTTTCCATTTCTCTCGTTTCATAAAAAACCTCCGAAAAAAAACACCCTGTCCATGCTGACAGTATAGCATGGACAGGGTGGATTCTCTATGAGGCTGCAGGAAGTTTAAGACATTTTAATAACCGCGGTCAGATGATCGGTCCCTCGATATAGTGCACGGTCACGCCGGCCTTGGCGATAAGCGTGCCGTCGTCGGTGTAGACCTCGGCCTCGGTGTAGCCGGTCGTGCGGCCCTCTTTGATGACGCGGCCCTTTGCGGTGAGCTTTTCGGTGCGCGTGCCGGGGCGGAGAAAATAGATCGAGGCGTCCTGCGACACGGTGTTGCGCCCGCCGGAGCGCGCGGCGACGCCGGTTGCGACGTCACAGAGCGTAAAGATGAGCCCGCCGTGGGCAATGCCGTGCGGGTTTAAGCCCTCCTTGCGCAGCGTGACCTCGACGGTGCTCACGCCGTCGTCCACGTCCACGAGCCGCAGACCGTTGTGGCGGTTGAAGTCGTCATAGCTGTGAAACAGGTCAAAGCGTCTCTGTTTTTCCTCCGGTGTCATGGGATACGCCTCCGATTCGTTATGGTTCGGAGGCTATCTTATCATGTTCGGCGCCGTTCGTCAAAATGATTTTATCGCCCTCGACGCGCGCGGTCAGGCAGTCGCCCTTTTCCGCCTCGCCGGAGAGCAGAAGCTTTGCCGCCGGGTCCTCCAGCTCCGTGCGGATCACGCGCCGCAGGGGCCTTGCCCCGTAGCGGGGATCATATCCGCGCTTTGCCACAAGCTCCAGCGCCGCCTCCGGCACCGTGAGATGCACGCCCGCGCGCTCCATGCGCTCTGAGAGCGTGCACAGAAGCTTCTGCGCGATCGTGCGCAGGTGCCGGGGCGTGAGCCGGTGGAAGACAATGATCTCGTCCACGCGGTTTAAAAACTCCGGGCGGAACGTGCGCTTTAAGTCCTCCATGACCATGCTGCGGATCTCCGCGTCCGTGCGCCCGGGCTCCGTGCGCTGCTCGCCGGAGAAGCCCAGCTTCCCGCGCCCGTCCGTGATGGCGCGCGCTCCGGTGTTCGAGGTCATGACGATGACCGTGTTTCGAAAATCCGCCTCGCGCCCGAGAGAATCCGTCAGCCGCCCGTCCTCCATCACCTGCAGCAGGAGGTTGAACACGTCCTCGTGCGCCTTTTCGATCTCGTCAAAGAGGACGACGGAGTAGGGGCGGCGCCGGACCTTTTCCGTGAGCTGCCCGCCCTCCTCGTGGCCGACGTAGCCCGGCGGAGAGCCGATGAGCCGCGCGGTCGCGTGCTTTTCCATATACTCCGACATGTCGATGCGGATGATGGCGCGCTCGTCGCCGAAGAGCGCCTCGGCAAGCGCCCGGCAGAGCTCCGTTTTCCCCACGCCCGTCGGGCCGAGAAAGAGGAAGCTGCCGATGGGGCGGTTCGGATCGCCGAGTCCCACGCGGCTGCGGCGGATGGCGGAGGCGACGGCGGACACCGCCTCGTCCTGCCCCACAACGCGGCGGCGCAGCACGTCCTCCAGATGCAGCAGACGCTCGCTTTCGTCGGACGTGATCGCCGTCACGGGGATCCCCGTCCAGAGCGCCACGATCTGCGCCACGTCCTCGCCGGTCACGGCGCGGACGTGTCCCCGCGCCGTCTGCTCCCAGCCCGCGCGGGCGAGGTTGGAGCGCTCGCGCAGCGCTTCGGCGCGCGCCTTGAGCCTCGCGGCAGTCTCAAAGTCCCGCCGCTTCGCCGCCTGCTCCAGCTCGTTTAAGCAGACGGTCAGCCGCTGGTCGAGCGTGTGCAGCGTCTCGGGAAGCCGGAGCGCCTGCATTCGCACGCGCGAAGCCGCCTCGTCCACCAGGTCGATCGCCTTGTCGGGCAGAAACCGGTCGCCGATATACCGCACCGAAAGCCGCACCGCGGCGTCGAGCGCCTCGTCCGAGATCGTCAGCCCGTGGTGCTGCTGCAGCTTCGGGCGCAGGGCGGAGAGAATGCGGCGGCTCTCGTCCGCGTCGGGCTCGGAAATGCGCACGGGCTGGAACCTTCTTTCAAGCGCAGCGTCTTTCTCAATGTGGAGACGATATTCCTCCAGCGTCGTCGCGCCGATGACCTGCACCGCGCCGCGCCCCAGAGCGGGCTTGAGGATGTTTGCCGCGTCGATCGCGCCCTCGGCGGAGCCCGCGCCGACGATCGTGTGCAGCTCGTCGATGAAGAGAATGACGTTTCCCACGCGCTGCACCTCGCGCAGGACGTTTTTCACGCGGTCCTCAAAGTCGCCGCGGTACTTCGTCCCCGCGAGCATCGCCGTGAGATCGAGCGCCACGACGCGCTTTTGCCGCAGATCGTCCGGCACCGCGCCCTCTGCAATGCGCACGGCGACGGCCTCCGCCACCGCCGTCTTGCCGACGCCCGGCTCGCCGATGAGGACGGGATTGTTCTTGCTGCGCCGCGAGAGGATCTGCAGGGCGCGCTCAATCTCGCGCGTCCGGCCGACGACGGGGTCGAGCTGCCCCGACACGGCGAGCGCGGTGAGGTCGCGCCCGTACTGGTCGAGCGTCTTGGTCTCGCCGCGCCGCACGGCGGGGGCATGGGCGACGCTGCGTGTCCGGTCCGGCTGGGGACGCCCGAAGACGTCCAGAATGTTCGTGTAAAGCTCATCCAGGTCGCTGCCCAGCGCGACCAGCACGCGCGCCGCCGCGCAGTCTGATTCGCGCAGAATGCCCATCAGCAGATGCTCTGTTCCGACGTAGCAGTGGCCGAGCCCCGCGGCGTCCTCCGCCGCGCGCTCGATGACGCGCTTGGCTCTGGGCGTGAGCCCCTGCTCCGGCGCGCCGGGCACGCCTCGCCCCATCGTATCCGTCACCATGCGCGTGAGCGCCGCCTCGGTGATGCCGTCCGACATGAGAATGCGGGCCCCGAGCCCGTCACCCTCGCGCATGATGCCAAGGAGCAGATGCTCCGTCCCTACATAGCTGTGTCCCATGCGCATGGCGGCGTCGTGCGCCTTGTTGATGGCGGTCGACGCGCGCTGGGTAAACCGATCACTGCCGCGCATATCCGTGTCTCCTTTTTTGGAATCTCATACAGTGTGCATTGTATGCCAAATCGCCGTTCGGAACGTGCCGAAATGCGGCAATCTGTCAGTAATGTTTCCACAAAGGGTAAATTTTTAGTCAGTTGGCATAGGCTAATTGTCCGAATGGGCGTTGCTTTTTTCAAAACTTATGTTAAAATGCACTTGAAAGCAAACCAATGCTGAACTCATGTACAGGAGGTGTAACAAGCTATGGCATATGTTATCGGTGATGATTGCGTGAAGTGCGGTTCCTGCGCTGCTCAGTGCCCCGTGGAGGCGATCTCCGAGGGTCCCGACAAGTATGTGATCAACCCTGACCTTTGCGTGGAGTGCGGCGCTTGCGCTGCTCAGTGCCCCGCTGAAGCGATTGACCTCTAAGTCAGAACAAAATGACCGGCGTACTTCGGTACGCCGGTTTTTTGTTTTGGAACCTTTTCGGACACGGTGCCGTCTATTGTGCCGTAAGGGAAACGGTTTGACAAGCCGGGGTCCTTGCGTTATAATAAATCGCTTTTTCGACTTTTTCCGAAGGGAGGTACCGGCCTATGTTCTGGGCGGCGCTGATCGTTTCGATCATCAATGCGATCTCCAATTTCATCAGCAGCCTGTATAAGTACCGCGACGTACTGATCTACACCGGTATCTTCTTCACGCGCAAATTCAAGCCCGCCAAAAATCAGCACAAGTACGCCATCCTGATCGCGGCGCGCAATGAGTCCACCGTCATCGGGAACCTCATCGCCTCCATCCGCGCACAGGACTACCCGGCGGAGCTGATCGATATCTTCGTCGCTGCTGACAACTGCACGGACAATACCGCCGAGATCGCCCGCTCGCACGGCGCCTACTGCTACGAGCGCTTTGACAACGAGCACCGCACCAAGGGCTTCGCGCTGCAGTTTCTCGTTGAGAACATCCGGCGCGACTTCGGCATCTACGCTTATGAGGGCTATATCATCTTCGACGCCGACAACCTCTTAAAGCGCGACTTCATGTCCCGCATGAACGACGCCTTTGACGCGGGCGAGAAGATCGTCACGTCCTACCGCAACACCAAGAACTTCGACACCAACTGGATCAGCGCCTCCTACGGCATCCACTGGCTGCGCACGATCCGAAACGAGCACCGCGCGCGCTCGTTTTACCACCTTGCCACGCGCATTCAGGGCACGGGCTTCCTCTTCGCCGCCGAGATCATCGAAAACGGCTGGAACTACACGTCCCTCACCGAGGACCGCGCGTTTTGTGCCGACGCTGTCGCAAACGGCTATAAAATCAGCTACAACAACGCCGCCGAGTTCTATGATGAGCAGCCCGTTGACATTAAGATCGCCATGCGCCAGCGCATCCGCTGGGCAAAGGGTCACCTGCAGGCGTTCGTGGAGACGGGGCCGCAGCTGTTTTCCCATATCTTCGTGACGCACGGTATGGCAAACCGCGACGAGCCGGCAGACGCCCCGTGGTGGAAGCGCCTGTTCAATAACATCCGCCTGCGCTTCATGAGCTTCGATATGCTCACGATCGTCTATCCGCGCGCGCTTGTGTCGTTTTTCAAAAAGCTTGTCGTGATCGCCCTTAGGATCGTCATGGTCTATGCCACGGGCTATGCCTTCGTCCGCGCCGGCATGATGCCGTGGTGGGGACAGTCGATCGTCAGAGCGCTGCATCTGGCGTGGACGGCCTCGAGCGAGCAGCAGGCGGTGTTCCTGCTGTGGGTGTTCCTGCTCTCCTGGACGATCAACGGCTGCCTGACGAATATGATCTACGCGGCCTACGTCTTTGTGTCTGAGTATAAGCGCATCGTGCCGATCAAGTGGTACCGCAAGCTCTGGTACATCTTCACGTTCCCGATCTTCGACCTCATCGGCAAGCTCTCGCTGATCATCGCCCTGTTCAGCCACGTCGAGTGGAAGCCCATCCCGCACAACGCCGACGTGAGTCTGGACGATCTCGAGCAGAAGCACGCGGGCGCTGCAAAATGAAAAACCTCCCTCATCCGTCCGAACGGCTGGGGGAGTTCGATTTTTTTGCGGCGCGGCGCAAATATGCTTTCTTTATTCATAAAACTATGGTATAATCCTATATTACGCTGGGATACCAGCGGAACTGTAAGGAGTGTATTCGATCTATGGGTTTTCTGAAAAAGCTGTTCGGATCGCACAGCGACCACGAACTGAAAAAGATCTATCCGATCGTTGATAAAATCGAAGCGCTGGAGCCGACCTACGCCGCCATGAGCGCCGAGGAACTCAGATCGCAGACGGATCTGTTCAAGGAGCGCTACCAGAACGGCGAGGATCTGGACGACATGCTGCCCGAGGCCTTTGCCGTCGCGCGCGAGGCGTGCTCGCGCGTGCTGAAGATGCGTCCGTTCCGCGTCCAGCTCGTCGGCGGCATCGTCCTGCATCAGGGGCGTATTGCCGAGATGAAGACCGGCGAGGGCAAGACGCTCGTCGCCGTCCTGCCCGCGTACTTAAACGCCATCACCGGTGAGGGCGTCCACATCGTAACGGTCAACGACTACCTCGCCAAGCGCGACAGCGAGTGGATGGGCAAGGTCTATCGCTACCTCGGGCTCAGCGTCGGCCTGATCGTCCACGGGCTCACGAACGCGCAGCGCCGCGAGGCCTATGCCGCCGATATCACCTACGGCACGAACAACGAGATGGGCTTTGACTATCTGCGCGACAACATGGCGATCTACAAGACGCAGATGGTGCAGCGCGGGCATGCCTTTGCCATCGTGGACGAGGTGGACTCCATCCTCATCGACGAGGCGAGAACGCCGCTCATCATCTCCGGCGAGGGCGATGAGAGCACGGATCTCTACGCCCGCGCGGAGGATTTTGTCTCCCGCCTGAAAGTCAAAGTCTATGCCTCCATCGACGAGAAGGAGGAGGAGGACGAGGATCTCGACGCCGACTACGTTGTGGACGAAAAGGCGCGCACCGCCACGCTCACCGCCCGCGGCATCGCCAAGGCCGAGACGGCGTTTGGCCTCGAAAACCTCGCCGACCTCGAAAACTCCACGCTCTCGCACCACATCAACCAGGCGCTGAAGGCCCACGGCATCATGAAGCGCGACATCGACTACGTCGTCAAGGACGGCGAGGTCATCATCGTCGATGAGTTCACCGGCCGCCTCATGCTCGGCCGCCGTTACAGCGAGGGTCTGCACCAGGCCATCGAGGCCAAGGAGCATGTGGACGTCCAGCGCGAGAACAAAACGCTCGCGACCATCACGTTCCAGAACTTCTTCCGTCTCTACGGCAAGCTCTCCGGCATGACCGGCACGGCCATGACCGAGGAAGAGGAGTTTGCCGCCATCTATAACCTCGATATCATCGAGATCCCGACGAACAAGCCCCTCGCGCGCATCGACAATCCCGACGTCGTCTATAAGACCGAGGCGGGCAAGGACCGCGCCGTCATCGAGCAGATCAAGGCCTGCCACGCCAAGGGGCAGCCCGTTCTGGTCGGCACGGTCAGCATCGACAAGTCGGAGCATCTGGATAAGCTCCTGAAGCGCGAGAAGATCCCCCACAATGTCCTGAACGCCAAGAACCACGAAAAGGAAGCCGAGATCATCGCCCAGGCGGGCAAGCTCGGCGCCGTCACGATCGCGACGAACATGGCCGGCCGTGGTACAGATATCATGCTCGGCGGCAACGCGGACTATCTCGCCCGCGCCGATATGCGCAAGGCCGAAATCCCCGAGGAGATCATCCTCGAGGCGACGGGCTATGCCGAGACGGACAACGAGGAGGTGCTCGCCGCGCGTCAGTTTTATGCCGACCACGTCGCGCAGCACAAGGTCTCCATTGACGCCGAGGCCGACAAGGTGCGCGCCGCCGGCGGTCTCTTCATCGTCGGCACCGAGCGCCATGAGTCGCGCCGTATCGACAACCAGCTCCGCGGCCGCAGCGGCCGTCAGGGCGACCCCGGCGAGAGCCGCTTCTTCATCGCCATGACGGACGACGTCATGCGTCTGTTCGGCTCCGAGCGCATGATGAGCATGATGGACACCCTCGGCGTGGACGAAGACACCCCGCTCGACCACAAGATGCTCTCCAACGCCATCGAGCAGGCGCAGCGCACGGTGGAAAGCCGCAACTTCCAGACCCGTAAGAGCGTCTTGGAATATGACGACGTCATGAACGTCCAGCGCAATATCATCTACGGCGAGCGCCGCAAGGTGCTCGATGGGGAGGACCTGCAGGAGCAGGTGCAGAGCATGATCCGGGAGTTTATCTCGGTGAACCTCAACGCCGTCCTCCACGGCGGGCATCCCGAGAGCGAGCAGCAGCTGCAGGAGGCGCTGAGCCCCTTCTACAAGCTCTTCCTGCGCCCCGGCGAGCTGAAGTATGACCCGTCAGACCTCCGCAAGCTCACGCCCGACCGCCTCACGGACGATGTGATGGCGATCGCCGAGCGCGTCTATGCCGAGCGCGAGGCAGCCTTCGGCAATCAGGAGAATTCCGATGTGCCGCTCATGCGCGAGCTCGAGCGCGTGATCCTTTTGCGCGTCGTGGACGAATACTGGATGGAGCACATCGACGCCATGACGGATCTCCGCCAGGGCATCGGCCTGCGCGGCTACGGCAACGTCAAGCCCGTGGACGCCTACAAGCAGGAGGGCTTCCAGATGTTCGACGCCATGACCGAGGGCATCCGCGAGGAGACCGTGCGCAGGCTCTTCACCGTGCGCATCCGCCGCGAGCAGAAGCTCGAGCGCAAGAGCGTGGCGAAAAACGCCGCCGCCAACGCCGGGGGAGACGCCTCTCTCAAGAAGCAGCCCGTCCGCCGCGTGAAAAAGCCCGGCCGGAACGATCCCTGCCCCTGCGGCAAAAAGCGCCCGAACGGCCTGCCCATGAAGTATAAGGATTGCTGTGGAAGAAACGAATAACAAAACCGAATGGCTCCGGCACGCGGAAAACTGCGTGGTGTTCTACACCGCGCCGAACATCCCCGCGCGCCACGCCTTTACCACGCGCCTCGGCGGCGTCAGCACCGGTACGCTCCAGAGCCTGAACCTCTCCGTCCGCCGGGGCGACACGCCCCGCAACGTGCGCGAAAACTTCCGCCGCCTCTCCGCGGCGACCGGCATGGATCTCACGCGAATGGTCTATGCCCGACAGGTGCACGGCACCGAGGTGCATCCCGCTGTTTCGGCAGAGCTTCAGGAGTCTGAGCGCGAGCCGCGCTTTCTGTGCGACGGGTTTGTGACGAATGAGCCCGGCGTTCCGATCGCGGTGTTCATGGCCGACTGCCTGCCCGTGCTGCTGCACGACGCTGAGCACGGCGTCATCGGCGCGGTGCACTGCGGCTGGCGCAGCTCCGTGGGAGACATTCTCGCCGAGGCCCTGCGGCAGATGACCGCGCTCGGCGCTGAGATCTCCTGCGTCCGCGCCGCCATCGGACCCGGCATCGGGTTTGATCACTTCGAGGTCGGCGACGAGGTCATCCATGCCGCCGAGCGGCTCATCGGCGATGTGTTGCCCTTCGTGCGCACCGGCCCAAACGGCAGACCCATGCTCGATCTCAAGGGCGTGAACGCCGCGAGACTCCGGCAGCTCGGCGTGCCGGAGGCGCAGATCAGCGTCTCCGACCTCTGCACGATGTGCATGCCGGACGTCTTCTGGTCGCACCGTGCAACCCACGGCGCGCGCGGCGTACAGGCCGCAATCATTACCCTGTAAGGGAGGGTTCGATCCCCCTATGAAACGAAAACGCTATCTCGTTGCCGCGCTGGCGCTGAGCATGTCGCTCGCGATCTTCGGCTGCGGCAGGGAGGAAACCAAACAGCAGGAGGAGACGCACGACAGCAGCGTCGTTGCCGAGGTCATCTCGGACGGGAAGTTCACGCTGAACTATACCCCGAACGCCTCCATGAACCCCTACACGACGACGAGCGAATTAAACCGCGTCGTCTCCGAGCTTGTCTATGAGACGCTCACCGTCGTGGACGGCACGTTCCTCGTCCAGCCGGGGCTGTTCACCAAGTGGAGCAGCGAGGACGGCGTCCACTGGACGTTCACGGTCGATACAGCGCGGCAGTTCCACGACGGGCATGCGATGTCCGCCGCCGACGCCGCCTATTCGATCCAGTGCGCCATGGAGTCCGAGACCTACGCTGCGCGTCTGCGCCATGTCGTGAGCGCCGAGCTCGGCGAGGAAGAGGGCACGGTCACGGTCACGATGGACGCCGCGAATACGCAGCTGCCGGCCCTGCTGAACATTCCTGTCATCGCCAACAACTGCCTCGGCATGAATCTCGCGCCCGGCACGGGACCGTATCAGTTTGAGGGTGACGGCACGTCCCTGACCGTCTTTTCGGGACATCCGGACGCAGAGGAGATGCCGGTGGACCGGATCGAGCTCGCGTCCTTCCCGAACATGGAGGACATCGTGAATGCCTTCAGCTCCGGCACGCTCGATCTCGTCTGCAACGATCCGACTGGCGCCATCGACCTCGGCTTCGGCACGGTCAGCGAGGCGCGGCAGTACTCCACCACGAATCTGCAGTATGTCGGCTTCAATACCAACAGCCCGCTGTTTCTTGTGCCCGAGCGCCGCGCCGCGCTCACGCACCTGATCGACCGCGCCTATGCCGTCGCCATGCTCAACGACTCCGCCGTGGCAGCGCCGCTGCCGTTCCACCCCGTGAGCCCGTATTACGATGAGCAGCTCGCCGCAACCCTGACGTATGATCCCGAGCTCGGGAAAAAGGCGCTGGAAAACGCGCACATCGTGGACTATGACGGCGATGACCAGCGCGAGTATCTGCTCGGAACGGACGAATCCTCCGCGCAGAAGATCAGCCTGACGTTCCTTGTGTGCAGCGACAGCACGCAGAAGACCGCCATCGCCAACAAGATCGCGGGCGATCTCACCGCGCTCGGCATCCATACCACGGTCAAGAGTCTGGCGTGGGAGGAGTACCTCGCCGCGCTCCAGAGCGGAAACTTCGATCTCTACTACGGCGAGGTGCGCCTCGGCGCGGACTTTGATCTCGCCCCGCTGCTCGCGCCGGGCGGCGCGCTGAGCTACGGCGGCATCACGAACGGCGCCTACTCCGAGGCAAACACCGCCTATCTCTCCGCCTCGGACGCCGACCGCTCCGCCGCCGCCAAGACCCTTTTGCGTCTCGTCGCGGAAAACGCGCCCATCATCCCCGTCTGCTTTGAAAAGCATGAGGTCTGCGCGCACCGCGGCATCGTGGGCGGCTTCATGCCGACACAATATAATATCTTCAACAATCTCCCCGAATGGGTGATCCAGATCTGACAGGAGGAACGCGACATGACAGACAAACAGCTCATCGATCTCGCCGTTGAGGCTTCCAAAAACGCCTATGTGCCGTATTCGCACTTCGCCGTGGGCGCCGCGCTCGAGTGCGCCGACGGCACGGTGTTCACCGGCTGCAACGTCGAAAACGCGGCGCTGGGCAGCACGATCTGCGCCGAGCGCACCGCTGCCTGCAAGGCCATCAGCGAGGGGCATCGCGACTTCGTCCGCATCGCCGTCTACGGCGACGGGGAGGGATACTGCTATCCCTGCGGCGCGTGCCGCCAGTTCCTCGCGGAGTTCGCGCCCGAGATGGAGGTGCTCTCCGCCAAGGCGGGGCGCTATGTGTCCAACAAGCTCTCAGAGCTCATGCCCTATACATTTAATTTCTAAAGACGATGGAACTGGAGCATTTGCGCATGTTTCTGGCCGTGGCGGAGTGCGGCAGCTTCACCGAGGCTGCCAAACGCCTCTTTGTCAGCCACTCCACCACGAGCCGGGCTGTCTCCGCGCTGGAGCGGGAGCTGGGGGCGGAGCTTTTCCGCCGCCACAGCCGCAGCGTCATCCTCACCCCGGCGGGCGAGGTGCTTTCAGAGCGCGCCAAAGCCCTGCTGCACGAGGCGGAAGCGCTCGTCGAAGCCGTAAAAAACGCCGCGGAGACCGATTAAGTGGTTTTTCACAAATTATTCGTAAAAATTTTTTGGAAAACAGAGAAAATCCCCTTGACAACCGAGGGGATCTTTGTTATTCTATCAAAGCGCCTGTCAAAGAAAGGGCGTATAATGCGATGAAGCGGGAGATTGCAGCGATTCGCTGGTAACTTCCGTGGAGTATGTCCGCTGTCGGGCTGTTGTTCCGGCAGACAATCGGGCGGCTGAGCAATACCTGCACTTGCGTATATCACCTGTGTGGGACAACGCCGGCAAGCATGTTGCCGGTTTGTTTTTCGGACAGGGTTTGATACGCACGGAACAGTGTATGGCTTTTTGCTCATCCGTACGAACCCACAAACATTCGTAACGGAGGAAAACACAATGGCAAACAAGAAAATGATCCGCATCCGCCTCAAGGCTTACGATCATCAGCTGATCGACAAGGCCGCCGAGAAGATCGTCGAGACCGCAAAGCGCACCGAAGCGAAGGTCTCCGGTCCGATCCCCCTGCCGACCAAGACCGAGATCGTTACGATCCTGCGTGCTGTCCACAAGTACAAGGACAGCCGTGAGCAGTTTGAGCGCCGCACCCACAAGCGCCTGATCGACATCATGAACCCGACCCAGAAGACGGTCGAGGCTCTCATGAACCTGGAGCTCCCCGCCGGCGTCGAGATCGACATCAAGCTCTGAGACACCCACAAATTCATCCATCACCCCAACCCACATATTAAAATAGGTGGGCGGGTCAAGTCAGAAGCCTCTGTCAGAGCACCCAATGGCTTTGTTACGCGGTCTGACCAATAACCTGAAGGAGGAAAACCCAATGAAAAAAGCCATCATCGGCAAAAAGGTCGGCATGACGCAGATCTTCGATGAAGCAGGCAAGGTCGTTCCGGTCACTGTGATCGAGGCCGGCCCCTGCACGGTCACCGCGAAGGCGACCAAGGAAAAGGAAGGCTACGACGCGATCCAGCTCGGCTTCGAGGAAGTCGCTGAGAAGAAGCTGTCCAAGCCCGAGAAGGGCCACCTGGCGAAAGCCGGCGTCGGCAACCTCAAGCATCTCAAGGAATTCAGACTTGAAGATTGCGCATCCGTGAATGTTGGCGATGTCCTCAAGGCCGACACCTTCAAAGAAGGCGACAAGGTCGACGTTACGGGCATCAGCAAAGGTAAGGGCTACGCCGGCGTCGTCAAGCGCTTCGGCCAGGGCCGTACCCCCATGACCCACGGCGGCGGTCCTGTCCACCGTCACGCCGGTTCCATGGGCTCCAGCACCGATCCTTCCCGTATCTTCCCGGGCAAGAAGCAGGCTGGTCACATGGGCGTCGAGCAGGTCACCGTTCAGAATCTGGACGTTGTCAAGGTCGATCCCGAGCTCAACATGATCGTTATCCGCGGCGCGATCCCCGGCCCGAAGGGCGGCATCGTGTATGTCAAGAGCACCGTCAAGAAGCTCATCGAGAAGAAGGGCGACGCCGGTATCTCTTCCAACCCGCAGAAGGCCAGCGGCCGCAACCCGCAGAAGGCTTCCGCCAGAAAGTAAGGAAAGGAGAGTTAAGAAATGCCGAAAGCAAATCTGTTCAACATGGCCGGCGAAAACGTCGGCGAGGTTACCCTCTCCGAAGCCGTTTTCGGGGTGGAACCCAACAAGTCCGTGCTGCACGATTCTGTCAAGAATCACCTCGCCAACTGCCGTCAGGGCACGCAGAGTGCTCTCACGAAGGGCGAAGTCAGCTACACCACCGCCAAGCCCTGGCGCCAGAAAGGCACCGGCCGCGCACGCGCCGGCTACAAGGGCTCCCCGGTGTGGACCCACGGCGGCGTCGCGTTTGCGCCGAAGCCGCGTGATTACAGCTACACGCTCAACAAGAAGGTTAAGCGTCTGGCTCTCAAGAGCGCTCTGAGCGCCAAGGCCGCCGAGGAGAAGATCCTCGTCATCGACGGTCTGGCTGTCGAAGAGATCAAGACCGCTCCCTTCAAGGCGTTCCTCGACAAGATCGGCGTTGACGGCAAGGCGCTCGTCATCACCGAGAACGTCGATGAGAAGGTCGTCAAGTCCGCCCGCAACATCCCCGGCGTGACCACCACCACCGCCACCATTCTCAGCCCCTATGCGATCCTGAACAACCGCGTTCTCGTCGTTGACAAGGCTGCGCTCCAGAAAATCGAGGAGGTGTTCGCATGAGAACCGCATACGACGTCATTCTCCGCCCGATCATCACCGAGCAGTCCATGGAAGACCTCGACATCAAAAAGTATGTCTTTGAAGTCGCCGTCGACGCCGGCAAGATCGAGATCAAGAAGGCGATCGAAGAGATCTTCGACGTCAAGGTCATCAAAGTGACCACCACCATGATCCACCCCAAAGAGAAGCGTGTCGGCGGCAACCCCTCCGGCATGACCGCCAAGCGCAAAAAGGCTGTGGTCAAGCTCTCCGCCGACTCGAAGAACATCGATATCTTCGAGGGCATGGTGTAAGGGAGGTAAAAGAGTATGTCTATTAAAACTTACAAGCCCACTACTCCGGCGCGCCGTCAGATGACGGTCTCCGGCTTCGACGGCGTCGACAAGCACGCCAAGCCCCAGAAGGAGCTCGTCGAGGTTCTCAAGAAGCACGCCGGCCGCAACAGCTACGGCAAGATCACCGTCCGTCACCAGGGCGGCGGCAACCGCAAAAAGTACCGCGTCATCGACTTCAAGCGCAACAAGCTGGACATGAGCGCCACCGTTCTGCGTCTGGAGTATGACCCCAACCGCAGCGCGTTCATCGCTCTGTGCGAGTATGAAGACGGCGAGCGCCGCTACATTCTCGCGCCTGTCGGTCTGAAGGCCGGCGACGTCATCGTCTCCTCCGCCTCCGCCGACATTAAGCCGGGCAACGCTCTGCCTCTGGCGAACATCCCCGTCGGTACCGTCATCCACGCCATCGAGCTCTATCCCGGCAAGGGTGCCCAGCTCGTCCGCTCCGCCGGCGTCGCCGCGCAGCTGATGGCCAAGGAGAACGGCATGGCGACCGTGCGTCTGCCCTCCGGCGAGTATCGCAAGGTCCGCATGAACTGCTTTGCCACGATCGGCCAGGTCGGCAACATCGATCACGCCAACGTCTCCATCGGCAAGGCCGGCCGCAAACGCCACATGGGCATCCGCCCGACGGTCCGCGGCTCTGTCATGAACCCGAACGACCACCCCCACGGCGGCGGCGAGGGCAAGAGCCCTGTCGGTCGTCCCGGCCCTGTGACCCCCTGGGGTAAGCCCGCGATGGGTTACAAGACCCGCAAGAAGAAAAACGCTTCTGACAAGTATATTGTCAAGCGCCGCAACGCGAAGTAAGGAGGGTGACGTAAATGAGCAGAAGTGTCAAGAAAGGCCCGTTCGCCGCGCCGGAACTCCTGAAGCGCGTCGACGAAATGAACAAGGCCGGCGACAAGAAGGTCATCAAGACCTGGAGCCGCGCCAGCACGATTTTCCCGTCCTTCGTCGGACACACCATCGCTGTCCACGACGGTCGCCGTCATGTTCCCGTGTATATCACGGAGGATATGGTCGGTCACAAGCTCGGTGAATTTGCGCCCACGCGTACCTTCCGCGGTCACGCCGGCAGCAAGACCGCCGGTAGATAAGGGGGAGGAACCATGGAAGAAAAGAAAACTGCACGGGCACAGCTGATGTATGCCCGCATCGCTCCCCGCAAGGTTCAGATCGTCTGCGATATGATCCGCGGCAAGGACGTCAAGCTCGCCGAAGCTTATATGCAGCACACGCCGAAGGCGGCCTGCGAGCTTATGCTGAAGGTTCTCAAGAGCGCCTGCGCGAACGCTGAGAACAACTTCGAAATGGACCCCGACAACCTCTACGTCGCGGAAGCTTACTGCGGCGCCGGCCCCATCCTCAAGAGAGGCCGTCCGAGAGCTCAGGGTCGTATGTACCGCATCAACAAGCGCACCAGCCACATCACCATCGTCGTGGCTGAGAAAGAGTAAGGGAGGAGGCAGAATATGGGACAGAAAGTTCATCCGCACGGCATGCGCGTCGGCGTCATCAAGGATTGGGATTCCCGCTGGTACGCCCGTGACGAGAAGGTCGGCGATCTGATCGTCGAAGACTACAAGATTCGTAATTATCTGAAGAAGACCCTGTATTCCGCAGGCGTCCCCACCATCGAGATCGAGCGCGACAGCGCGAAGGTCCGCATCTTCATCCACTGCTCCCGTCCCGGTGTTGTCATCGGCAAGGGCGGCACGGAGATCGAGCGCATCCGCCTCTCCGTCGAGAAGATGATCGGCAAGCCCGTCGCTCTCTCCATCGTCGAGGTCCGCACTCCCGATACGAACGCTCAGCTCGTCGCTGAGAACATCGCCGCGCAGCTCGAGAAGCGCATCGGCTTCCGCCGCGCGATGAAGAACGCCATGGGCCGCGCCATGCGCATGGGCGCCCGCGGCATCAAGATCATGTGCTCCGGCCGTCTGGGCGGCGCCGAGATCGCCCGCACCGAGTGCTATCACGAGGGCACCATCCCCCTGCAGACCATCCGCGCCGACATTGAGTACGGCTTCGCCGAGGCCGCGACCACCTATGGCCGCGTCGGCGTCAAGGTTTGGATCTACAAGGGCGAGATCCTCTCCCAGACTCTGCGCACCACCCCGCGCACGATGGATCTGAATCGCCGCGACGACCGTCGCCGCGACCGTCGTGACGGCGACCGCAGAGGCAGAGGCCGCGGCGGCTACAACCGCGACCGTCAGGGTAACGGCTACAACCGTGACCGCCAGGGCGCGCCCCGTCAGGGACAGGGCAACCGTCCGCAGGGCGGCTACAACCGCGGCCCGCGTCCGGCAGCTCCGGCTGCTAAGGAAGGAGGCAACAACTAATGCTGATGCCCAAAAGAGTGAAGTACCGCAGAGTGCAGCGTGGTCGTATGACCGGCAAGGCCACCCGCGGCAATAAGGTCACCTACGGTGAGTTCGGCCTGCAGGCGCAGGAGCCCACCTGGATCACCTCCAACCAGATCGAGGCGGCTCGTGTCGCCATGACGCGTTACACCAAGCGCGGCGGTCAGGTCTGGATCAAGATCTTCCCCGACAAGCCCGTTACGCAGAAGCCCGCCGAGACCCGTATGGGTTCCGGTAAAGGCTCCCCCGAGTACTGGGTCGCCGTTGTGAAGCCCGGCCGTGTCATGTTTGAGATCGGCGGCGTTTCCGAGGAAGTGGCGCGTGAGGCGCTGCGTCTGGCGAGCCACAAGCTGCCCTGCAAGACCAAGATCGTCTCCAAGGCAGATACTGAGAATGGTGGTGAATAAGATGAAGGCAAGTGAAATTCGCTCCATGTCCGCCGAAGAGCTGCAGAGCAAGCTCGTCGAACTGAAGAAGGATCTGTTCATGCTCCGTATGCAGCACGCTACCAATCATCTTGACAACCCCGTTAAGATCTCTGCCGTGCGTCGCGACATTGCCCGAGTCAAGACCGTGATCCGCGAAAAAGAGCTCGAGGCTTGAGGAGGTAAGTGAGAATGAACGAGATTAGAAATACTTCCCGCAAGGTTCGCGTGGGCAAGGTCGTGTCCGACAAGATGGATAAGACCGTCGTTGTGACCGTGGCTGACCACGTCGCTCACAAGACCTATAAGAAGATCATCGGCCGGACCTATCGTCTGAAGGCGCACGACGAGAATAACGAGTGCCGCGTCGGCGATATCGTCCGCGTGATGGAGACCCGCCCCCTCAGCAAGGACAAGAGATGGCGCGTGGTCGAAATCGTTGAAAAGGCGAAGTAAGGAGGTAACCTAAATGATCCAGCAAGAATCTTTTCTGAAGGTTGCCGACAATACCGGCGCCAAGGAAATCAAGTGCATCCGCGTTCTGGGCGGATCCAAGCGCAAGTATGCCAGCATCGGTGATGTGATCGTCGCTTCCGTCCGCAAGGCTGCCCCCGGCGGCTCTGTGAAGAAGGGCGACGTCGTGAAGGCTGTCGTGGTTCGCACCGCGAAGAGCGTCCGCCGCGCCGACGGCACCTATGTGCGCTTTGACGACAACGCCGCTGTCATCATCAACGGCGAAGACAAGAACCCCAAGGGCACCCGTATTTTCGGGCCCGTGGCGCGTGAGCTGCGTGACGCGGATTTCATCAAGATCCTGTCCCTGGCTCCGGAAGTGATTTGAGGAGGACGCATCTATGAATATCAGAAAAGACGATAAGGTCGTTGTCCTCTCCGGCAAGGATAAGGGCAAGGAGGGCACCGTCCTCAAGGCCGATCCGAAAAACGGCAAGGTCATCGTTTCCGGCGTGAACGTCGCCACCAAGCATCAGAAGCCCCGCAAGCAGGGCGAAGAGGGCGGCATCATCAAGGTTGAGACCCCCATCTACGCCAGCAAGGTGCAGGTCGTCTGCCCCAAGTGCGGCAAGGCCACCCGCGTCGGTCACGTGGTCCGCAAGGTCACCATCGCCGGCGAGGAGAAGAACAAATCCATCCGCGTCTGCAAGAAGTGCGGCGCTGATCTGTAAGGAAAGGAGAGACTGCTATGCCTACTATGAAAACCAAGTATCAGCAGGAAGTCGCTCCTGCTCTGATGGAGAAGTTCCAGTATAAGTCCGTCATGCAGATCCCGAAGCTCGACAAGATCGTCGTCTCTGTCGGCTGCGGCGACTGCAAGGACAATGCCAAGGCACTCGACGCCGTCATCAAGGACATCACCGCGATCACCGGCCAGAAGGCTGTCGCCACCGTCGCCAAGAAGTCCGTCGCGAACTTCAAGCTCCGCGAAGGCATGCACGTCGGCGTCAAGGTCACCCTGCGTCAGGACCGCATGTGGGAGTTCCTCGACCGTCTGTTCAACATCGCTCTGCCCCGTGTCCGCGACTTCCGCGGCATCAGCGCCGACGCGTTCGACGGCCGCGGCAACTACAGCCTCGGCTTGAAGGAGCAGATCATCTTCCCCGAGATCGAGTATGACAAGATCGAGAAGCTCCGCGGCATGAACATCGCCATCATCACGACTGCGAAGTCCGATGAGGAAGCGCGCGAGCTGCTTCGTCTCATGGGCGCTCCGTTCGTGACCAACGCATAAAGGAGGAGGAAACACAATGGCTAAGAAATCTATGATTCTCAAGCAGCAGGCCCCTGCGAAGTACTCCACCCGCCGCTACAACCGCTGCAAGATCTGCGGTCGTCCCCACGCTTACCTGCGCAACTACGGCATCTGCCGTATCTGCTTCCGCGAACTGGCTTACAAAGGCCAGATTCCCGGTGTGCGTAAAGCTTCCTGGTAATCGCGTCATAATGCATGTACTCCCGCCGTTTGTGTCTCTGGCACAACCGGCGGGCGTACGCACCTTTGGAAAACCGATGTATTTGCGTGAAAACGGCCCTGTTTTTGTACACTGTGCGCAGAATAGTATGACAATTGGTTAAATTTTCTCCGTATTGGACAAATGACAATGGCGGGCTGTCATGCTATAATAAATTGGTTTGACCTTTCAAGGTTTGATCACGCGTGTGCGCTTTCCGTCTGGATCTGCGGAAGGCGTTAACGTGCGTTCAAAAACGTTGCGAGGCAAGGACTTTTCGAGGTGTACAAGCCGCGGCACTCTCACGGCCGCGACCTGAAAAAAACGGCAGATTGACTTATGGTCGAGGGACCGGACTTCCGGACGCTTGGCACCTCAGGTCGAGATACCGCACCGAGACAAGCTCCAATCTTCGTAACGCATACAAAGTCTTTGCTTCTTTCTTTCAAGAAAGAAGAGGGATGGCGAAAGGCCGCAGGGAATCAGGTATTCATGCGGAACCTCGCCGCCCAAACCGGAACGTCCGGTATTTCTCAACAAGGAGGAAAACACATTATGCAGATCACTGATCCCATCGCAGACATGTTGACCCGTATCCGCAATGCCGGTTCGGCGAGACATGACACCGTGGATGTCCCCAGCTCCAAGATGAAGAAGGCGATCGCCGAGATTCTTCTGGAGGAAGGCTACATCAAGAGCTTCCAGCTGATTGATGATGGCACGCAGGGCGTTATCCGCATCACCCTCAAGTATCTCCCCGGCAAAGAGAAGGCTATCCAGGGCCTCCGTCGCGTTTCCAAGCCCGGCCTGCGTGTTTACGCCGGCGCTGACGAGCTCCCGCAGGTTCTGCGCGGTCTCGGCATCGCGATCATCTCCACTTCCAAGGGCATCATGACCGACAAGAAAGCGCGCGCAGCGCATGTCGGCGGCGAAGTCCTCGCGTTCGTGTGGTAAGGGAGGTACAGATATGTCTAGAATTGGTAGAGCTCCCATCGAGCTGCCCGCCGGCGTTGATTTCAAGGTCGAGGGCAAGCACGTCACCGTCAAGGGTCCCAACGGCGTCCTCGAGATGGACGTTGTCCCCGAGATCGACGTGAACGTCGAAGGCAATGTCGTCCATGTGACGCGTCCCTGCGACGAGAAGAAGTATCGCGCTCTGCACGGTCTGACCCGTACGCTCCTGCACAACATGGTCGTCGGCGTTACCACCGGCTTCCAGAAGACGCTGGAGATCAACGGTGTCGGTTACAGAGCCGCGAAGGAAGGCACCAACCTTGTCCTGAACCTTGGTTACTCCCATCCTGTCACCGTCGCTGAGACGGACGACATCAAAATCGATGTTCCCAACCCGAACACCGTCGTGATCAAGGGTATCGACAAGCAGAAGGTCGGCCAGTTTGCAGCTGAAGTTCGTATGAAGCGTCCTCCCGAGCCGTACAAGGGCAAGGGCATCAAGTATGATTACGAGCATATCCGCCGCAAAGAAGGCAAGACCGGCGCGAAGTAATTGGAGGTGTGCCTGAATGATTAAAAGACCCAACACGAAAGCGCAGCGCATGCAGCGTCATAAGCGCGTCCGCGGTAAGGTTTCCGGCACGGCTGAAAGACCGCGCCTGAGCGTTTTCCGCAGCGAAAATCACATTTATGCCCAGATCATCGACGATGTGGCGCAGAAGACTCTCTGCTCCGCTTCCTCCGTCGAGAAGGGCTTCGAAGGCTCCGGCGGCAACGTCGAGGGCGCGAAGAAGGTCGGCATGGCCGTCGCTGAGCGCGCTGTTGCCAAAGGCATCGAAGAGGTCGTGTTCGACCGCGGCGGCAACATTTATCACGGCCGCGTGAAGGCACTGGCCGACGGCGCCCGCGAGGGCGGCCTGAAGTTCTAACGGGAGGAGGAAACGAATTATGGCTTATAACAACGATAGAAATGATCGCCGGGATCGCCGCAACCGCGACGAGGAGCCCCAGGAGTTCACCGAAACCGTCGTCTCCCTGAACCGCGTTTCCAAGACCGTTAAGGGCGGCCGCGTCATGAAGTTCTCCGCTCTGGTCGTCGTGGGCGACGGCAAGGGCCGCGTGGGCTATGGTCTCGGCAAGGCGGCTGAGGTTTCCGAAGCCATCCGCAAGGGCCTTGAGGATGCCAAGAAGAACCTCTGCACCATCACCCTGCAGGGCACGACCATTCCGCACGAGGTCATCGGTGCGTTCGGCGCCGGCCGCGTGCTCATGAAGCCCGCTGCTCCCGGTACCGGCGTGATCGCCGGCGGCGCTGTCCGTGCCGTCGTCGAGGCTGCCGGCATCCAGGACATCCGTACGAAGTGCCTGCGCTCCAACAACCCTGCCAACGTCATCGCGGCTACCATGCAGGGTCTGAAGAGCCTGCGCAACGCCCAGCAGGTCGCCGTTTACCGCGGCAAGACCGCTGAAGAAATTCTGGGTTAAGGAGGGCGCAGCAATGGCAAATCTGAAGATTAAGCTCGTTAAGAGCCTCAACGGCAGACACGATAAGCACATCGCCACCGCCCAGTCCCTCGGCCTGCACAAGATCGGCAACGAGACCGTGCAGCCCGACAACCCGCAGACCCGCGGCAAGATCGCCAAGATCGGCTATCTCGTCCAGGTCACTGAAGTTGAATAAAGGAGGGCCCCGCAATGTATATCCACGAACTGTCCCCCGTTAAGGGCTCCACCCACGTTGACAAGCGTAAAGGCCGTGGCCACGCCACCGGCAACGGCAAGACCGCAGGCCGCGGTCACAAGGGCCAGAAGGCCCGCAGCGGCGGCGGCGTCCGCATCGGTTTCGAAGGCGGCCAGATGCCTCTGGCGCGCCGCATCCCGAAGCGCGGTTTCAACAACATTTTCGCCAAGCCCCTGGAGGCCGTGAACGTCTCCGCGCTTGAGAAGTTCGAGGACGGCTCCGTCGTCGACGCGCAGGCACTGCTGAACGCACGCGTTCTCTCCAAGTGCCGCTATGGCGTGAAGATCCTCGGCAATGGCGAGCTGACCAAGAAGCTCACCGTGAAGGCTTCCGCTTTCTCCGAATCCGCCAAGGCGAAGATCGAGGCAGCAGGAGGAAAGGCTGAGGTGGTGTAAGGTGCTCCAGACACTCCGTAATGCATGGAAAATTGAGGACCTGCGCAAGAAGATCCTCTTTACGCTTCTCATTGTCCTGCTTTACCGTCTCGGCAATGCCGTACCCGTACCTTTCGTCGATGTGGAAAAGCTCCAGCAGTACTTCACTGCTTCGAACATGCAGGGCACCGTTTTCGGTCTCTACAACGTCATGTCCGGCGGCGCTTTCTCCCACGCAACCATCTTCGCGCTGAGCATTCAGCCGTATATCAACGCATCCATCATCATCCAGCTCCTCTGCATCGCCATCCCCGCGCTTGAGCGTCTGCAGAAGGAGGGCGGCGAGGAAGGCCGCAAGAAGATCGCCAGCATCACCCGTTACAGCACCGTCGTCATTGGTCTGATCCAGGGCTTCGCGTACTACATGATGCTCAAGAACTACCAGCTCATGGACACCGGCTTCACCGGCAACATCTGGGCGGCGATCGTGATCATCCTCACCTTTACCTCCGGCTCCGCGCTCATCATGTGGCTCGGCGAGCAGATCACCGAGTTCGGCATCGGCAACGGCATCTCGATCATCCTGTTCGTGAGCATCGTCGCCCGCTTCCCGAGCGATGTTGCCCAGCAGATCCAGAACGTCGCCAACGGCACGCTGCCCTGGTGGCTCCTGGTGCTGACGTACCTCGGCGGACTGCTGCTCATCATGCTGATCGTTCTCGTGAACGACGCTGAGCGCCGCATCCCCGTGCAGTACTCCAAGCGCGTGGTCGGCCGCAAGATGTACGGCGGCCAGTCGACGCATCTGCCGATGAAGGTGAACATGTCGGGCGTGCTCCCGATCATCTTCGCCCAGTCCATCGCCACCATCCCGGCGACGATCTGCATGTTCGTCTCCAAGTGGCAGGACAGCTGGCTGATGACGAACGTCTTCAACACCAACACCTGGCCGTACGCGGTCATCTACCTGCTGCTGATCATCTTCTTCAGCTACTTCTACTCCACGATCCAGTTTAACCCGATCGAGGTTGCCAACAACCTGAAGAAGAACGGCGGCTTCATCCCCGGCTTCCGCGCCGGCAAGCCCACCAGCGACTTCATCCAGAAGGTGCTCAACAAGATCACGCTCTTCGGTGCGATCTACCTCGGCATCATCGCCGTGGTCCCGATCATCATCAGCATGGTCTCCAATGTCGAGGCGCTCACGGGTCTGTCGCTCGGCGGCACGTCCATCATCATCGTTGTCGGTGTTGCGCTCGAAACCGTTCGTGCCCTCGAGGCGCAGATGGTCATGCGCAACTACAAGGGATTCCTCAACTGATTTAGGAGGCTTGTATCATGAAGCTTGTTTTGTTGGGTGCGCCCGGTGCCGGCAAGGGCACGCAGGCTGAGATCCTCAGCCGGACGCTGAACATCCCCACCATCTCCACCGGTAACATTCTGCGCGCCGCGATGAAAAACGGCACGCCCGTTGGACTCAAAGCAAAGGAATTTGTGGAAAGCGGCAGACTCGTTCCCGACGATGTCATCATCGGCATCGTGCAGGAGCGTCTGGCTGAGCCCGATTGTGCGAATGGCTATATCCTCGACGGTATGCCGCGCACGATCCCGCAGGCGGAGGCGCTTGAGCAGTGCGGCATCGAGGTCGACTGTGCGCTGAGCCTTGAGGTGACCGACGCCGTCATCGTTGACCGCATGTCCGGCCGCCGCACCTGCAAGGACTGCTCCAGCACGTTCCACATTGTCTCCAATCCTCCGAAGGTAGCAGGCAAGTGCGACTTCTGCGGCGGCGAGCTCACCATCCGCAAGGATGATGCGCCCGAGACCGTGCAGGCCCGCCTCGCCACCTACCACAAGGAAACGGAGCCCCTGAAGGACTTCTACGCTGCGCGCGGCAAGCTCGTTTCGGTCGAGGGCCAGGATACCGTCGCCGAGACGACCGATGTGATCAAGAAAGCTCTGGGCATCGAATGATTATCATCAAAACACCGCGCGAGATCGACCTGATGCGTCAGGCCGGCAAGATCACTGCCGGGGCGAGAACCATCGCCCGGCAGATGATCGAGCCCGGCGTCACGACGCTCCAGATCGATAAGGAAGTTCACCGCTTCATCAAAAAGTCCGGCGCCGTCCCCTCGTTTCTGGGGTATGGCGGTTTCCCAGGCAGCGCCTGCATCTCCGTCAATGACGAGATCATCCACGGCATCCCCGGTCCCCGGGTGATCCATGAGGGCGATATCGTCAGCGTGGACGTCGGCGCCAAGTACAAGGGATTTCACGGCGACTGCGCCGGGACGTATCCCTGCGGGGAGATCAGCGAGGACGCCAGAAAGCTCATTGAGGTCACGCGTCAGAGCTTCTTCGAGGGCATCAAATTTGCCCGCGAGGGCATGCGCATCGGCGACATCGGCCACGCCATTCAGGAATACGCCGAGAGCTTTGGCTACTCCATCGTGCGCGAGTACGTCGGTCACGGCGTGGGCGCGCAGCTCCATGAATCGCCCGAGGTTCCGAACTACGGCCATGCCGGTCACGGCGTGCGCCTGCGCAAGGGCATGACGATTGCCGTGGAGCCGATGGTGAACGCCGGAGGCGTCGCAGTCCGCGTGCTGGACAACGACTGGACCGTAGTTACAGAGGACGGAAGCCTTTCCGCCCATTACGAAAACTCTCTTCTCATCACGGACGGTGAGCCCGAGATCCTCACGTTCGCAGACGACATTTGACAATCACAGGAGGTTCATCACCTTGGCAAAAGACGATGTAATCGAGCTTGAGGGCACGGTAGTCGAATCCCTGCCCAACACGATGTTCCGGGTCGACATCGGCAACAACCATGTCATCCTGGCGCACATTTCCGGAAAGCTCCGGCAGAATTTTATCAGAATCCTCCCCGGTGATAAGGTTACGATTCAGATGTCGCCCTATGACGTGACTCGCGGACGCATCACCTGGAGAAGCAAGTAGGAGGTAAACAAATGAAAGTCAGACCGAGTGTTAAGCCCATGTGCGAAAAATGCAAGATCATCAAGCGCAAGGGCAAAGTTATGGTTATTTGCGAAAACCCCAAGCACAAGCAGCGCCAGGGCTAAGTTCCTTTTCTTGAAAGAAAAGGAACCAAAAGAACTGTCAAGCGTTACCAAGTCTGCTGCTCGACGAGTTGCGGATGCTCGGCAACGAAAATGGGAGTTCGTCCTGCTGCACCACACATTGTAACATCCCGTGCCGGAAGCCCGGCTCCCTCCGGCGGGAGTAAGCCGACTCCCATGAAATAGGCACTGGATAAAAATAGTCCCAATCATCCAAAAATAATTCGAAAGGAATGATCGCACAACATGGCACGTATCGCCGGCGTTGACCTGCCCAAGGACAAGAGAATTGAAATTGGCCTGACCTATGTTTACGGTATCGGCAGAACCAGCGCAAAGAAAATCATCGAAATGACCGGTATCAACCCCGACACCCGCGTGAAAGACCTCACGGACGAGGAAGAAGCCAAGATCCGTGAGTGCATCGATCACAACTTCATCGTGGAAGGCGACCTCCGCCGCTCCGTCGCGCTTGACATCAAGCGTCTGACCGAGATCGGCTGCTATCGCGGCATGCGTCACAGACGCGGCCTGCCCGTCCGCGGCCAGCGCAGCAAGACCAACGCGCGCACCCGCAAGGGCCCGAAACGCACTATCGCCAATAAGAAGAAGTAAGGGAGGGAACTGAATCATGGCTGCACCGAAAGGTAAGAAAGTTAGAACGCGCCGTAAAGAGCGCAAAAATATCGAGAAGGGCGCCGTTCATATCAGCTCTTCCTTCAATAACACCATGGTGACCATCACCGACACGCAGGGCAACGCCATTTCCTGGGCGTCTGCGGGCGGCATGGGCTTCCGTGGAAGCAAGAAGTCTACCCCCTTCGCGGCTCAGACCGCTGCCGAAACCGCTGCCAAGGCGGCTATGGAGCATGGTCTGAAGACGGTCGAAGTCTTCGTCAAGGGTCCCGGCTCGGGACGTGAAGCTGCGATCCGCGCCCTCCAGACCGCCGGTCTCGAGGTCACGATGATCAAGGACGTCACTCCCATCCCGCACAACGGCTGCCGTCCCCCGAAGCGCCGTCGTGTTTGATTGAAGGAGGTAAGATACAATGGCAAGAAATATTCAGCCGATCGCAAAGCGCTGCAAGGCTCTGGGCATCTCTCCGGCCGAGCTGGGCTATGCCAAGAAGACCACCAAGCGCAACCCCAAGGGCCAGGTTCGCCGCAAGCAGTCCGAGTATGGCCGTCAGCTCAACGAGAAGCAGAAGGTCAAGTTCGTCTACGGTGTCCTCGAGCGTCAGTTCAAGGGCTACTATGAGATGGCCGAGCGCCGTCAGGGCAAGACGGGCGAGAACCTCCTGAGCATCCTCGAGAGCCGCCTCGATAACGTCGTTTATCGTCTGGGCTTTGCCATGACCCGCCCTGAGGCTCGCCAGCTTGTCTCTCATGGTCACATCACCGTCAATGGCCGCAAGGTCAACATCCCCAGCTTCCTCGTGAAACCGGGTATGGTTATTACGCTGAAGGACTCCAGCAAGAACCTCGAGAAGATCAAGGCGAATGTGGAGGGCAGCTCCTACCGCGCCACCCCGAAGTGGCTCGAGTATGACGCCAACAACATGGTCGCCAAGGTCGTCGCCGCTCCGGCGCGCGAAGACATCGATCTGCCTGTCGAGGAGCACCTCATCGTCGAGCTGTATTCCAAGTAATATAGAGACCCTCAAATTGGTAAGCTGACAATCACCGCGTCGGTAAGACGCAACAATTGAATTAGGAGGGTTTAGTCGATTATGATTGAAATTGAAAAGCCGCGCATCGAATGCATTGAAACGCCCGAAGATCCGTCTTATGGCAAGTATGTAATCGAGCCTCTGGAGCGCGGTTACGGCACGACGCTGGGCAACTCTCTGCGCAGAGTTCTGCTCTCTTCTCTCCCCGGCACCGCTGCGACCTCCATCCGCATCAATGGTGTGCAGCACGAGTTTTCCACCATCCCCGGTGTGAAGGAAGACGTCACCGAGATCGTTCTGAACGTCAAGGGCATCATCGCCAATCTTCTCACCGACGGTCCCAAGACCGTATATATCGAAGCTGCTGGCGAAGGCGAAGTCACCGCCGAGGACATCAAGCCCGACGCTGACGTCGAGATCCTGAATCCCGAAAAGCACATCGCCACGCTCGGCCCCGACGGCGCGCTCTCCATGGAGATCACGCTCGACAAGGGCAGAGGCTACGTTCCCGCCGACAAGAACAAGAGCGCCCAGCAGGTCATCGGCACGATTCCCGTTGACTCCATCTATGCGCCGGTTCTCAAGGTGAACTATGCCGTGGAAAACACCCGCGTTGGCAACCAGACCGACTTCGACAAGCTTACGATCGAAGTCTGGACGGACAACACCATCTCCGCGCGGGATGCGCTGTCCCTGGGCGCCAAGATCCTCTGCGACCACTTCACGCTGTTCACGGATCTGTCCGACTCCATCGGCAGCCGCAGCACCGTGGTGGAGAAAGAAGTCAAGCGTCCCGACACGGTCATGAAAATGACCATCGAGGAGCTCGACCTTTCCGTCCGCAGCTTCAACTGCCTGAAGCGCGCGAACATCAACACCGTCGAGGATCTCACCAACAAGACGCAGGAAGAGATGATCAAGGTGCGCAACCTCGGTCGCAAGTCTCTGGAAGAGGTCGAACACAAGCTCGCCATGATGGGCCTGTCCCTCGCGAGCGACGACTCTCAGCAGTAATAACAACCCTTATTAAGGAGGATAAACCGATATGCCCGGAACAAGGAAACTCGGTAAGACCAGCGATCAGCGCAAGGCGATGCTGCGTCAGCAGGTGACTGACCTGCTCGACAACGGCCGCATGGAGACCACGCTCTTCCGCGCCAAGGAGATCGCTCCCATGACCGAGAAGATGATTACCCTTGGCAAGAAAGGCGGCCTGAGCGCATACCGTCAGGCGCTGGCTTTCATCACCCGCGAGGATGTTGCCAAGAAGCTGTTCGACACCGTCGCCCCCGGCTATGCCGAGCGCAACGGCGGCTACACCCGCATCACCCGCATCGGCACCCGTCGCGGTGACGCCGCGGAGATGGCGGTCATCGAGCTCGTGTAATCAATACACAAAACCAAAAGCACCGAGATCCGTCTCGGTGCTTTTTATGCATGAGGAACACTTATGGAGATTACTTACAGAAAAATGACCCGCGCGGACTTTGACGACGTGCTGGACATGATGCGCACCTTCTACACCTCGCCCGCCGTGGCGACCGACGGCTCGGAGGAGATCTACCGTGCCGATATCGAGGCGTGTCTCGATCCCGAATCGCCGCTCACGGGCTATGTATTCACTGAGGCGGAAACGTGTGTCGGCTACGCCTTGACGTATCCCGGCTTTGCCACCGAGTACGGACGCCCCTGCGTCTGGATCGAGGATCTCTACCTGACGAGCGAGACACGCGGCAGGGGAGTGGGCAGGCGCTTTCTCACGGAGCTCGCCGCGGCGAACCCGAACGCCCTCCTGCGGCTCGAGGCTGAGGAGGAAAACAGGCCCGCCGTGCATCTGTACCGCAGCGTCGGCTTCACGGAGGTCCCGTATCTGGAGCTCTGGAAGCTGTGACAGACAGAGGCATCTGTGAGACAAAAAAAGAAATCAGAAAAATGTGCATGGAGTTTTCGCACAAAGCGGAAAGCTCTATGCACATTTTTGTTTGTTATATTCACAAAAATGCATAAGCAATGAATAAACATGCAAATAACAGCTTGACAAATGCATACTTATGCGTATAATGATGCATGTAAGCACCCAACCTCAGCGTTATCAAAATGGAGGAAAACATCATGACTACCGCGAAGAAATTTTGGGCATGCATTGCCGCTGTCGTCCTTACGATGGCAATGTTGGTGATCAGTGCCTCGGCCTGCTCCATGGTTTACGTGGGCTCGGATCTGACCGAGGACGGCGGGACGTACTTCGCGCGAAGCGAAGACACCTCCAGCCAGAATAAGGTCTTCTATGTCGCCAAGGCCGGCACGCACAAGGCGGGCGAGGTCTATGAGGGCTGTGAAGGCTTCAAGTATACCTTTACGCATGACAGCTACGCGTATACCGCGTTCAGCGACGACAATCTCTCTGGCAAATGCCCCGACTGCGGCGGCACGCACAAGCACACTCCGTATGAGGAAGCCGGTACCAATGAAAAGGGCGTCACCGTCACTTCCACTGTCACGCTAAGCGCGAACAAGGCCATCAGCGCGGTCGATCCCAAAAACTATGAGACCGGCATCGAAGAAGCCGAGATCAACACCGTCCTCCTGAGCGAGGCCGCCACCGCCAAGGAAGCGCTGGATCTCCTGATGAACATCTATGATACGCTCGGCACCAAGGGCGGCAACGGCATCATCATTGCCGATCAGACCGAAGCGTACTTCATCGAAAACACCACCGGCAGCCAGTACATCGCCATCAAGCTCAATCCCGAGCTCGCCTTTGTGAGCCCCAACGTGAGCGCGATGGGTCTGCTCGATCTGGACGATCCGAACGTCTTCGCCTCTGAAAACCTGATCGCCAAGGCGCAGAAGGCCGGCACCTTTGTCGGCGACGCCGAGGCCAACACGATCAACTTCAAGGCGTCCTACTCCAACCCCGGCGCGAATGCCCGTGTTATCAACGGCGTTAACTACCTCACCGGCACGGACGCCCTCACGAGCGACAACATTCAGGATTCCGATTTCACCATCTCCAACGTCAAGGACGGCGAGATCGTCCCGTTCTACACACCGTTCCAGCTCGCGCACAAAATGTCCGTCAAGGACATGGTAGATTTCTATAAGGTGGACGGCATCGGCAACACCGGAAACCTTGAATATCATGTGTTCCAGGTCTATGCCGACGCTGCGCCTCAGCTCGCCACGGTCGAGTGGGTCGGCATGAGCCACGGCGCCTACGGCGTGATGGTCCCGTACTATCCGGCGATCACCGAAAACACCTACGCAGGCTATCAGCTCGGAACCGCCAAGGCGACGACCGTCGCCGAGCAGCCGACCGAGGGCAACTACTATCCCACCACCAAGACGAACTACAAGACCGGCGAGATCACGACCGTCTACAAGGTTCTCCCCGAGAACTGGGCCGACTCCTACTTCTGGAGCTTTGAGAGCGTCTCGAAGCACATCACCTCCGGCCTTGCGAGCGCCGAGGACACTGCGCTCGTCCTGAGCACCTATGCCGATCTCCAGCAGGAGATCTACGACGAATTTGCCGCCGAGCAAAAGGTCATGCCTGACGCGCTCGCAGTCGGCGCCGACCTCGCTGCCAAGTATGCCACTGCCAACAGCGCCGCCATGGCGGAGACCGCTCACAAGACTGCGGTTGCCCTCTATAACGCGATCGCCAATGACGCGGAGCTGACTGTTCCCGCGTTCCAGACCGCTGATAAGTCCATGCTCTTCCAGGATGTTGAAAAGGACTCCTACTATGAAGAGGCGGTCGCCTGGGCCGTGAACCACCAGCCGCAGATCACAGACGGCAAGACCGGCACGTCGTTTGCCCCCGCTGATACCTGCACGCGTGAGCAGGCAGTCACGTTCCTGTGGCGGGCGGCAGGCTGCCCCGAGCCTACCGTGACCGAATGCCCGTTCACCGACGTCAGCTCCGACAGCTATGCCTACAAGGCCATCCTCTGGGCGGTCGAAAACGGCGTCACCGAGGGCATGACCGAGAATACGTTTGTCCCTGACGGGAAATGCACCAGGGCGCAGATCGTGACGTTCCTCTTCCGGGCGAACAAGGGCGAGGCTGCCAAGGACGCGGCCAATCCGTTCAGCGACGTCGCTGCCGGCAGCTGGTACACCGACGCCGTCCTCTGGGCGGTCGGGAACGGCGTGACCGACGGCGTCAGCGAAACCACGTTCGAGCCCGACACCACCTGCACGAGAGCGCACATCGTGACGTTCCTCTTCCGGGCGGACGCGGAGTAAACCATGCATGAAAAAAACCTCTCCCGATCGGGAGAGGTTTTTTGATTGGTGTTCTTAACCCCAGAGAGCAGTCAGCATCGGAATGACCTGCTTCTTGCGGCTCATCACGCCGGGGAGGAAGAGCGTGTTGTCCTTCGGCTCCATCGAGAAGGCGCGGCGGATCGTGTCGTCGCTGCCGATGTAAATGAGTTGCGTGCCCTCGAGCAGCACGTCCGTGAGCATGAGGATCACCATGTCGTAGCGGCTGGCCTTGCGCATGCGGCGCATGACCTCGAGGAATTCCTCCTTGCGATCCAGCATCGCCTCGGAGTCGAGACAGGTGATCTGGCTGACGCCGAGGTACTGCTCTGCGATGTGGAATGCCTTGAAGTCCGACATGAAGAGCTCTTCGGCGGGCTTTTCCGCCATCGAGGCGGAGTACAGCTCGTGTCCCAATTCCTCCAGCGATACGTTTGCGATGCGCGCCATGCGTTCAGCCATGTCGATGTCGCGCTTGGTGCAGGTGGGGGACTTGAACATGACGGTATCCGAGAGGATCGCCGCCGCCATCAGCCCCGCCATCGCGGGCGTGGGCATGACGCCGAGCTCCTGATACATGCCGGTGATGATCGTCGTCGTGCTGCCGACGGGCTCGTTGCGCATGCGCACGGGCTGCGTCGTCTGGATGTCCGCGAGCCGGTGGTGGTCGATGATCTCCAGAATCTCTGCCTGCTCCAGACCGGGCACGGCCTGCGCGCGCTCGTTGTGGTCCACGAGGACGACGCGCTTGCGGCGCGGGCGCAGCAGGTGATAGCGCGAGAGCGTGCCGACCACGCGGTCGTTTTCGTCCAGCACGGGGTAGCTGCGGTAGCGGCTTTTGAGCACTTCCTCGCGCACATCGTCGATGTAGTCGTCCAGATGGAAGCTCACGAGCCCGTCCACCTGACTCGGACGCTCGATCGGGATCGCCTGATACACAAGCCGCGCCACACGCGTGGCGTCGAACGGAGTGGAGATCACGCAGGTGCTGCCGGTGTTCTCGACCCACTCGGGCTCGATGTCCGTCTGGCAGAGGATGAGGCAGTTCACGCCGATGTCCAGCGCGCGGCGGATCATGTCCGGCTGGCTGCCGCAGATCACGATGCTGTCGGGATCGGAGAACAGGAGCGTCTCGCAGCTTTGCGGCACGGCGATCACGACGTTGCCGGATACGGTGTCGATCAGCTCCCCGCCGCCCTGCACGCGCCCCTCGAGGACGCTCAGCAGATTGAACAGCGGCAGCGCGTCCACATGGGGATCCGTGATCGTGCGCATGTTGTAAGAGGCGATATCGCCTGCGGAGAGCATGCCGAACAGCTTGCCGTCCTCCTTCGTCACGGGCACGACGGAGAGACTCTGCTCGAGCATGATGTGCCACGCGCGGTCCATCGTCACGGAGGCGTCCAGCGCCGGGGGCGTGTCATAGTCCAGATCCCGCACCTGCGTGCGGACGTTCGGGATTGCGATCGGCGGCTCGAAGCCGAAGCGGTTCAGCATCCGGCGGGATTCGTCGTTGATATGGTCCAGGTGCGCTGCAACGTATTCGCGGTCGCCGAGCGCGTTGCGCAGGGCGGCATAGCTCATCGCAGCGACGATCGAATCGGTATCCGGGTTGCGATGCCCGGTCACATAGATCTCATTCATGATCGGAACCTCCTGAAGTGGTCGACATTATCTTACCATTGCCTGCGAGAAAGTCAAGCCCGGCGGGGCTTGCATTTTCAGGCGCGATCCGTTAAGATAGTGGCAAGATATTCAATGCAAACGGAGGAAGCCGCAATGCTGGAAACCAAAACCGAACGCTACAACCGCAATACCGTCAGCGCCGGCGCGCTGGCAGACGCCCTCGCCGCCGAGGGCGAGGCGGGTTGGATCGTGCAGAGCGCCGAATATGAGGGCGATGATTTCGTCGTTACGTTCGAGCGCGAAAAAGCCTGAAAGAAAACATGCAGCCGCCCTCTCGGAGAAAGCGGCTGCATGTTTTCTGTCCTATAAGTTAACATAATACAATATTCTCGACAGATTTCTGCGAAACGGAGTGATATCCTGCGGTTATTGCGCATCTAAAGTTACCATAATCCACAATTCCAACAGGGTTATCAACAACCAAAAAGCCGCACCGAAAGGTGCGGCTTTTTTCAGGCTTCCGTTGTTTTTTCGATGTGGCCGATCACATAGGGGAGTCCGGAGAGGGCGATATCCAGCGTGCGCTGATAATCGATCTGGGTCATGCTGTGCTCCAGCCAATCCACGAGCATGCCGAAGAGCATGTACTCATACATGTGGATCACAGGCTCAAGCTGCTGCGCCGTGAGCTCGTGCCCCTCGGAGTAGAGGGAGATGAAGCGGTTGGTGTAGAATGTGGTGGTCTGCCAGGTGAAGTGCTGCAGCTCCTGCTTGCCGTAGCCGTGGAACATGTTCAGCACGACCTGTCGGTGCTCGTTGAGATAGTTCACAAGCGCAAGGAACGTGTCACGCACACCCTCAACACCGCTGGCGATGCCCATGAACGTCTGCACATGATTATCGCAGACGAAGCGCGTCAGCTCATAAACGTCCGTAAAGTAATAATAAAACGTTTTGCGGCTGCATCCGACGGCATCCGTGATCATCTTGACCGTGATCTTATCGATGGTGTTTTCATTGAGCAACTGAATGAAAGCGTCGGCGATTGCGATCTTGGTGCGATTGCGCTTCATGGTACCCTCCCTTGTATGCCGTATCCATTTAAACCCTTGAAACTTTTTACATTTTAACCCATTTTCAAGCAAGAATCATCACCCAAACTATGGGATGTGTAACATTTTCGGACAAATGCGAAAAAAGTAAGCGCTGATGTCTGACACACAAGAGGGATTGACAAAGAAAGCGCTGCGGTGCATGATAAAATCATAAATCGACAGGGATCGAACGATCCGGGAAAGAGAAGTGGATTTGCGATGAAGAAGAACGGATGGGGCTGGATTATAGCCTTGATCCTGACCGCGGCGCTGCTGGCGGGCGGCGCGTTTTTCCTGCACCGGCTGCAGCTGCGCAGCGCGGAGCCGGAGGATGCGCAGGTCACGGCCGCACCCGCGCCTGCGACGCCGACGCCCACGCCGAGCCCGACGCCCACGCCGAGCCCGACGCCCACACCGAGCCCGACGCCGGAGCCGGAGGCCGGAGATCTCGTCTTTGTGCAGGATTATATTCCGTCTGTATTTGTCGAGCTGCGTTATGCCACGGCGAATAACTTCACCGGGCAGGTGATCTATGATTTCACCGAGGCGCGCCTGCGCTACGGGACCGTGCAGAAGCTCGCGCGCGTACAGCAGACGCTCCTGCAGGCCGGTTACAGCCTGAAGATCTGGGACGCCTACCGACCGGTGCATGCGCAGTTCAGGCTCTGGGAAGTCTGCCCGAACAGCGCCTATGTCGCGAATCCGAACAACGGCTATTCCTCGCACAGCCGCGGCAACACGGTTGATCTCACGCTCGTGAAAGCGGACGGGACGCAGATCCCGATGCCGAGTGACTTCGATACGTTCTCCGCGCTCGCGGACCGGGATTACAGCGACGTCTCTCAGACCGCGCGGGAGAATGCCGCCATGCTCGAGCAGGCCATGCTGGCCGAGGGCTTCGTCGGATACAGCGCCGAGTGGTGGCATTACAGCGACAGCACGGTCTACGAGGTCGTAACGGAGTGACAAAAATCCGCCATACTTATAGACAAACAGGACAGCAAGTGTTAAAATGTTACCATCCTGATGTGTATTTTATACCAGATAAGGAGGAGATCGGATGAAAAAATCGAGAATTCTCAGCATTCTGCTTGCTTTGTGTCTCGCGTGCAGTCTGCTCGTCCCGACTGCGGCGGCAGCAGGAGCATTTGTTGATGTGCCTGCCGATGCCTATTATAAAGACGCCGTGGACTGGGCCGTCACGCGCGGCATCACGGACGGCACCACCGCGACGACGTTTTCGCCGAACGCAAGCTGCACCCGCGCGCAGATGGTCACGTTTCTGTGGCGCATGAACGGCTCGCCCGTCGTGCAAAACAAGACCGTGCCGTTTGTGGATGTGGCTCCGACAAGCTACTATTATAACGCCGTCCTATGGGCGACCACGCAGGGTATCACCGAGGGCACGGACGACACGCACTTCAGCCCGAACGACAAGGTCACCCGCGCGCAGGCCGTCACATTCCTGTGGCGCGCCGACGGCTCGAAGAAGCCCACCGGAAGCTCCGGCTTTGCCGATGTCCCGGCAGACGCCTACTACGCCGACGCTGTGGCATGGGCAAAGGAGCAGGGCATCACCGACGGCAAGGACGCGCAGCACTTCGCGCCGAACGACGACTGCACCCGCGCGCAGATCGTCACGTTCCTGTACCGCTATGCCTGCGGAAGCGGTTCCGTGCTCACGACCACGAAGTATCCGGTCATCCTCGTCCACGGTCTGCTCGGCTGGGGTGAGTATGACGACATCAACGGCCTGATCCCGTATTTTGGCATGACGGCGACGAATACCGTGAAGTATCTGCGCAGTCTGGGCGTCGAGGCTTATGCGGCGTCCGTCGGACCGCTCTCCAGTGCATGGGATCGAGCCTGCGAGCTCTATGCGCAGCTCACCGGTACCGTCACCGATTACGGCGCTGCCCACTCTGCCAAATACGGTCATGACCGCTACGGCCGCGACTATTCCGGCGGACAGTATTCCAAGCTCATCGACGGCGTCTGGGATGCCAAGCACCCGATCAACCTCGTCGGCCACAGCTTCGGCGGCGCGACGAGCCGTCTGATGCTCGATCTGCTGGCCGAAGGCAGTGCCGAGGAACAAGTCTACATGAAGGCACACCCCGAGTGCGGCAGAATCTCCCCGCTCTTCACGGGCGGCAAGGCGGATTGGATCCATTCCATCACGGCACTGGCCGCACCGTCGAACGGCACGACGTTCATCGAAGCCAACAACGTCTTTACCTTTACCATCGCGCAGCTCGGCGAGGAGCTGTCTAAGATCCTCGGCCTCAGCTCGTTTAAAGGTCTTTATGATTTCCAGCTCGAGCATTTCGGCCTTCAGCCGACGCCGGGTGAGGACTTTACGACCGCGCTGAAGAACGCTTTGACGTCCAAGTTCCTGAACCATAACGACAACGCGTTCCACGACCTTACGATCGACAAGGCACTGTATATCAACAAGGATATCCAGATGCAGCCGAACGTCTACTACTTCTCGTACTACGGCAACCGCATGCTGAACGACCCGATCGCCGGCGTGATGCGCCCGTCTCCGCGTATGTGGTTCGTGGTTCAGATCCAGGCTGCCAGAATGGGACAGTACATCGGCACCACCGAGGGCAAGTTTGCCGACGGCTACGGCGACTACCGCAAGCTTGTTTCCGTGACGCCCACCACGACGGATTCCTCCTGGTGGCCGAACGACGGACTTGTGAACGTTGTCTCCGGACGCTGGCCGGCGCATTGGGACAACGGCCGCTGGGTCGAGGACCCGCATGTGGCGGCAAACGTCGGCGTGACCGGCGCGCGTCCCGGGACCTGGTACGTCATGCCGGAACTGTTCTTCGATCATCTGAGCTTCTGCGGCGGACTGCTGAACGAAAACAGTTTTGAGATCACGCATTTCTACGACGGCATGATCTCCAACATCGTCAACTGCGGCGGATAAGCCTTCGGCTTCACAGGAAGTCCTCAAGAGGACTTCCTGTGAGGAGAACTGCATAAAACCGGACGCTCTTGGACGAAAGTGCGACTTTCGCGAAAAGAGCGTCCGGTTTCATGATAGCTATTTTTGCACGCCCGGCGAAGCCGCGCGGCAAAAAAGATTCGATTCTATTTGCCGCTGCGGCGGCAAACTCTGCGAGGCAGAATAACGAAAAAAACAGGCTGTCCGATTCGGACAGCCTGTTTTGGTGTGTAAGGTTTTCTTACTTGAGTTCGACGGTGGCGCCGACAGCCTCGAGCTGCTTCTTGAGCTCTTCGGCCTCGTCCTTGGAGACAGCTTCCTTCAGGACAGCGGGCACGCCCTCGACCTTCGCCTTCGCCTCGGCGAGGCCCAGGCCGGTGATGCCGCGGACTTCCTTGATGACCTTGATCTTCTGATCGCCGAAGCCGGTCAGAACGACGTCAAACTCGGTCTTCTCCTCAGCAGCGGCAGCAGCGCCGGCGCCAGCGGCGGGAGCGGCAACAGCAGCAGCGGCGGAAACGCCGAAGACATCCTCGATTTCGTGAACGAGCTCGGACAGCTCGAGAACGGACATAGCCTTGATCTCTTCGATCAGAGCAGTGACTTTTTCGCTAGCCATTTGTAATTTCCTCCTAATAATTGTTTTGAGTGGGGTTGCCGGTGAGATTTACTCGGCAGCTTCTTCAGCAGCGGGCTCCGCGCTCTCGAGAGAGCCGCCCTTCTGCTCGACGACCTGACCCAGAGCGACGGCCAGGCTGGTGATGGGTGCGAGCATGGTGCCAAGCACCTTGGCAAGCAGCGCATCCTTGTTGGACAGAGCGGAGATCTCGGCGATCTCGGCCTCGGAGAGAATCTTACCCTCCAGGAACGCGCCCTTGATGGTGAACTTGTCCTTCATCTTCTCAGACGCCTCGTGGATGAGACGGATGGGAACGATGGGATCGCTCGTGCTGGTTGCGAGAGACGTGGTACCGTTCAGGATACCGTCGAGCTCTTCGAGGCCGCACTTGTCGAGAGCGAAGCGGACGAGGGTGTTCTTCACGACGGAATACTCAACCTCATTCTGACGCAGCTCGGAACGCAGCGCGGTATCTTCGGCGACGGTGATGCCCTTGTAATCGACAAACACGCCAGAGGCTGCGTTCTGCAGACGCTCGGTAAGCGCTGCGACGACCGCCTGTTTCTCGCTGAGGACTTTTGCGTTCGGCATTTGTGTGTTTCACCTCCAAGTGATAGATCAAACACGCCCAAGAAAAAACTCCGGAACAGACTGCTCCGGAGTTTCAATAGATCATCAATAAATTGATGCATCCTCGGCAGGCTTTACACCTTTCGGCTACCTACTGTCTTTGGAGCGCCCAATTAATATAACAAATACAGATTCAGATGTCAAGCGTTTTTTCAAGAAAAAACAAGGGAAAATGCCTCGCATGCGTTTGCCGCCGCAGCGGCAAATGAAATCTGATCCGTTCTCCCGGCGCGGATTCGCCGCGGCGTGGAAAACACTCTACACGAAACGGCTTCCTCTTTTCGCGAAAGTCGTACTTTCGTCCAAGAGAAAGCCGTGCAGTGCAGTCTCTTCCATCCAAAAGCATGGCTTTTGGATGGACTCACATCTCCGTTTCCGGCATGAGCTCGTCGGCGATCACGCCGAGCATGCTGGCGAAGGTCTGCACCTCGTCGGGCGTGAAGCGCTCGTCGATGCGCTGCATGACGGTGTCCACATAGCCTTTCATGAGGCCGTTGTAGTTGTAGTATTTCTCGGTGAGCTTCAGGTGGTACTCGCGGCGGTCAATGTCGGAGTTTTCCTTCATGATATAGCCTTTTTTGATGAGGCTGTTGACCTTGTAGGTGGCGTTGGACTGCGAGATGCCGAGAAAGTCGGCAAACTGGCTGATGGTGGGGCTCTGCATCTGGTGGATGATCTCCACGGCAAACGCCTCCATTGCGCTCAGCGAGCCCTCGCGCTCCTTGACCAGACCGAACAGACGGCGGAAAAACTCGATCTTGAACTTATCGTATACGCGGATGAAATTGGTTTCCAGCAATGCAGTATCCTCCTGAAAGATGTCTCTTTTTCTCAGTCGTCGGAAATGACCTCGCCGGTGGTCTCGATGGCGGTGGCGTCGTCAATGGCGTCCTGCACGGCGGACTTCACGCCCTTGACGACGGTTGTGACGTAAAAAATGGTGAACAGATCGACCAGCGCTTCAAAGATGAGCGCGCAGCCCATGATGATGGAGAGCACGGCCTGCCCTCTGAACGTGTCGAACACGAGCAGGACGCCCAGCAGCAGTGACACGCAGGCGAGCAGCATCATCATGCCCCAGGAGGAGACGCCGGTGCGGCGCGCGTCAAGCGCGATCTGGAGCTTGAACACGCTGTCGATGAGAATGAAGATGCCGACGATCACGGACAGGATCGCCGCGACCTCGCGCGCGCGGAAAATGAGCAGCGCCGCGATGAACAGGCAGAACAGCCCGCCCGCGAGATCATAGCGCTGACCGATGCCGTCCGGCGCGCGCAGAATGTACTGCAGCACACGGATCACGCCGAAGACCGCCGTGAGGATGCCGAGTCCCCGGCAGATCACCGTGAGGGATGCCTCCGGGCGCACGAGCAGCAGAATGCCGAGCACGAGGAAGAACACGCTCACGATCACATAGGCCCATTTGATGCGCGTGAAAAACTGCGCGACGGCGCTGGGCCGCCTTTCGGCTCTGCTCATAGACCCATCTCCTCGTCGATGAGGATGACCTCGAGCTTCGCCATGTCGAACATCTTGCCCCAGAGAACGAGCAGCGCGTTGCACCCGCGGCCCTGCGCGCGGCAGTCATAGCACTTGCCGCCCTTAGGTCCCTGACATGGCTGATCGCTGGCAAAGCGCGCCATGTTCTGCACGGCGGCGGTGTTGCGCGCGCGGAAGAGGGCGGCGTCAAAGTCGGGCGCGATCTTGTTTTTGCCCGCGACGATGTAGACGGTCTTGCCCGGGCCGTAGACCATGGAGGCGAGGCGGTTGCCGCGCCCGTCGATGTTGATGATCTCGCCCTGCTCGGTGATGGCGTTCGCGCTGGAGAGATAGACCTCGGCGGTCAGCGCCTTGTCAAGCGTCGGGATGCCGGGCTCGCGCCAGTGCCAGTATACGGTGTTGTCCTGCGTCAGCCGGTCATAGACGCCGAGCGCGTCGAGCGTCTTGCTGCCGCCCATGCCGACGGTCTTGCCGTGGATTTGGCTGCAAAGGTAGTCGGCGGCTTCTTCCTTGGTCGCAAACTGCGTAACGTCGAATTTCCTGCTTTTGAGAGCGCGGACGGTTTTTTCCAGATCCATTTTGAAAACCTCCACAATAAATGTCTGTTTTTACACCTGTTATTTTAGCATTCTGCTCGCAGTTCGTCAATTCGGAATTGTATCTCGTCGAATTATTTGCTATAATTGTGTTCATCAAGCAAGGGAGGTTTTTTCCGGTATGCAACTGTTATATGCCCTGGAGCAGATCCGCGTGCCCTGGCTGACGGAGCTGCTCTCTTATCTGACCTATTTCGGCGGGCTGTATGGCTTTATGGTGCTCAGCATCATCATGTTCTGGTGCATTGATAAGCGCTGCGGCTACTTCATGCTGTCGCTGGGCTTTATCGGCACGGTGCTGAACCAGTTTTTGAAGATCCTTTTCCGAATTCCGCGCCCCTGGGTGCTGGACCCGAATTTCCAGCCGGTTGAGGCGGCGGTGCCGGACGCCGGGGGCTTTTCGTTCCCGAGCGGGCATACGCAGAATGTGTTCGCCACGTTCGGCGGCGTCTTTGCGTGGACGAAAAGGGCATGGCTGAAGGTCCTCTGCGCCGTGATGATCCTGCTTGTCGCGTTCTCGCGCATGTATCTCGGCGTGCACACGCCGCTGGACGTGGGCGTGTCCGTCGTGCTCGGCATCATCCTGCTCGTGATCCTCTGTCCCGTGTTCCGCTCGCTGGACGAGCACCCGAACCGCATGTACGGCTTTCTCGCCGTGCTGGCGGTGCTCCTGATCGGGTTTTTGCTGTATTCCTATCTCGCGCCGTATCCCGACTGGATGTATGTCGAGGAGCACTTCGTGAATATCACCGAGGCGCGCCACAACGCAAGCCTCCTTGCCGGCGCGCTCGTCGGCCTCACGATCGCCTATACGCTGGATCTGCGCGTCACGCATTTTGATACCAAGGCCGTCTGGTGGGCGCAGATCATCAAGGTCGTCGTTGGCCTCGTGATCACGCTCGCCGTCATCGAGGGGCTGAAAAAAGTCCTCGGGCACAGCGACGCCGTCACCTGCCTGCGCTATGGGCTGGGCGTGCTCTTCGCCGCGGGCATCTGGCCGATGACGTTCGGCTGGTTTGCCAGACTCGGCGGACGCGCCGTGAAGCGTTGACTTTCCATGCGATTTGTGGTACGATAAGATTTGTTAACATAATCCCACCTTTCCAGTCGAAAGGAGATGTACACCAATGGCACAGATTCCGAACGTACTGGGCGAGCGGCTGTATCAGCTCGACCGCGGGAAGCTCACCGCGCTTGCAGAGACGATCTGCAGCGAGCTGACCGCGCGCGGCGGCTTTTTCGGCGGCGTCCGCCCGGATAATATCGGCTACACAGACGACGGCAACGTCACGCTGGGCGAGCCCGCAGGGGCGAACGCCGACCAGCGCAGCACCGGAGAGCTGGAGTTCATGGCGCCGGAGGTCTTCTGGAGCGGAGCGCAGTCCCCGGCGGCGGACGTCTATTCCATCGGTCTGCTGCTCTTTGCGGGCGTGTCCAACGGTCTGCTGCCGTTCTATCCCGAGAAGCCTGCGCCGAGCGACCGCGCCGACGCGCTCAAGCGCCGCATGAACGGCGACGAGCTGCCCATCCCGCGCTCTGCCGGCAAAGAGCTTGCCGCCATCATCCGCAAGGCGACGGCGTTCCGTCCGGCTGACCGCTATCAGACACCGGAGGAGCTGCGCGCAGCGCTTTTGCAGTACCGCGCAGATCTGCGCGCCGCCGTTCCCACGGCGAAGGAGATGTTCGATAAGCCCGAGCAGGAGCTCTCGGACGTCGAGCGCATGATGCTGAATATCCTCGCCGCCCGCGCCGCCGAGATGGGTGAGCCGGAAGTCGAGAAAATGGAGCAGCCCGCTCCTGAAGAGGAAGATATTGAGGTCGAAGTGGTGGAGATGGAGCCGGAGGAACAGCCCCTTCCGCCCGAAGTGGAGGAGGCTGCCGCCGCAATCGAGCGCCGTCAGTCTAAGCCGCAGGAGACCATCATCGTCGTGCCGCACCCGAAGGCGCAGCTCCCCGAGGAGCCCGTGCCCGAGGAGCCTGCTGAGGAGCCGAAGGCAGCGCCGACGTTTACGCCCGCGCCGGAGGCGAGCGCGCCCAAGAAGCCGGAAAAGGAGAGCGCACCCGCGCACAAGACCGCGCCCGAGCGTCCCACCGACGCCCAGCGCGAGCGCGACCGCAAGGCGCCTGAGGTCTCCGACCGCGTCGAGGAACTCGGCTGGCTCGGCAAGGACAAGGAGAAGAAGAAACGCTCCGGTCAGATCGCCGTCATCGTTGTGCTGCTGCTCGCGGCAGTGGCGCTCGCGGCGCTGATCCTGAATCAGCTCGGCTACATCAGCTTCGGCGGCGGCGACGACGGCGCCGTCGTGATCGAGAGCACGCCTCCGACCGCGGACGTGACCGCGGAGCCGGAGCCCACCGAGAGCGCGGAGCCCACGCCGACCGCGACGCCGGAGCCGACGCCCACGCCGGTGCCGACCTCGACCTATGAGATCGTCGTCTCGAACGCCCCGTGGGAGCAGGCCAAGACCGAGGCCGAGGCCAAGGGCGGCCACCTCGTCGTCATCGACAGCGCCGAGGAGCTGCAGGAGGTCACGCAGCTGGCAGCCGGCAGCGGCGCGCAGTATGTGTGGCTGGGTCTCTACCGCACCCAGACGGGCGAGCTTGCCTGGGTGGTCCCGAGCGAGAGCCCCGTGTACAACTGGGCGCAGGGCGAGCCGACCGTGACCGACAGCGCGACCGGCGCGCCGGAGAACTATGTGATCCTGCGCAACTACGGCGGCGCATGGTACTATAACGATATCATGGGCGACCCCGTCACGAACTATCCCGCCATCTTCGGCGGCCGTGTGGCGTATATCGTGGAGTATCAGGAGTAATCACAATCGCGTAACGCAAAACCCCGCCTCTTTCGGGCTTCCGAAAGAGGCGGGGCTTTTTATGCTGTATGGTTTTGTGTGCGCTTATTTCTGCGCGGCGCGGAGGATCTTTGCGATCTCGGCGACGTCCTTGAGCACATAGTCGGGCTTGACGTCACTTGCCTCGATGTCGGCCTCGCTGCTCTCGCCGGAGAGCACGCAGACCGAGACGCTGCCCGCGTTCTTCGCCACGGCGATATCGGTATACAGGCGGTCGCCCACGGCGCAGATCTGCTCGTTCGGGATGCCGGTCATCTTGGAGATGACGTCGATCATGTTGCGGTTGGGCTTGCCGATGTAGTTCGGCTTCACGCCGGAGGAGGCGGTGAGCAGCGCGCAGATGCTGCCGCAGTCGGGCAGGACTTCGTTTGCGGGCATGGGGCAGACCCAGTCGGGGTTTGCCGCGATGAACGTCGCGCCGCGGCGCAGGAAGTGGCAGGCAAGATCCAGCTTTTCATACACGAGCTCGGTGTCGAAGCCCTGCACGACAACGTCAACGTCCATGACGTCGGTGTGACCGTTCTCGTCGTTTACAAGGTCGATGCCGTAGCTCTTCAGCTCACGGTAGAAGGCTTTCGTGCCGGCGAGATAGACCTTTGCGCCGGGATGGTTCTGGTTGAGGTATTCGCCCGTCGCCATGCCGGAGGTGAACACGTTCTCCGCCTCGCAGGGGAAGCCCAGCTTGCGCAGGCGGGTGATGTAGTCCGTGCCCGCGCGGGAGGAGTTGTTCGTCAGATAGATGAAGTTGCGGCCGGTCTCCGTGATGGAGTGGATAAAATCGACCGCGCCGGGAAACACGTCGTCGCCCAGATACAGCGTGCCGTCCATATCCAGCAGGAACAGGCGGGTGTTGATGAGTCTGTCATAGTTGTTCATTGGGGCTCATTCCTCTCTCTGTATGTTTCGTTTCCATTTTGATACACAATAATTATATACTAAAAACTGGTTTCAGACAAGTGGAGAATGTGCCAAATGCAAGGTTGAAAAATGGAAGACGGTGGTGTATAATAATCTAGTTAATGGGATAGTGCGCCCATTTTTGATTTGTATTTAATGATTTGGAGGCATATATATGGCAAAGAAACAATTCAAAACCGAGTCCAAAAAGCTGCTGGACATGATGATCAACTCGATCTACACGCACAAGGAGATCTTCCTGCGTGAGATCATCTCGAACGCGTCCGACGCGATCGACAAGCTCTGCTACCGCTCGCTGACGGACGAGAACGTCGGCATGGAGCGCTCGGACTTCCGCATCCGCATCACCGTCGACAAGGAAAACCGCATCATCACCGTGTCCGACAACGGCATCGGCATGACGAAGGAAGAGCTGGAGAACAACCTCGGCGTCATCGCACGCTCGGGCTCTCTGAACTTCAAGGACGGTCTTGACGAGGAGGAGCAGGAGAACGCCGCCATCGATATCATCGGCCAGTTCGGCGTCGGCTTCTATTCCTCGTTCATGGTGGCGGACCGCGTCACCGTCATAACGAAGGGCTACGGCTCCGACGAGGCGTTCAAGTGGGAATCCACCGGCGTGGACGGCTACACGATCACGTCCGCTGAGAAAGAAACCGTCGGCACCGACGTCATCATGCACATCAAGGAAGATGACGAGACCGAAAAGTACAGCACCTACCTCGAAAACTGGAAGCTCATGATGCTCATCAAGAAGTATTCCGACTACGTCCGCTGGCCGATCGTCATGGACGTGGAGCGCAGCCAGATGGTCGAGCTCGATGAGAAGGACGAAAACGGCAATCCCAAGACGAAGATGGAGAACATCACCGTCGAGGAGACCGTCAACTCCATGATCCCCATCTGGCAGCGCAGCCGTCAGGAGGCCACCGACGAGGAATGCATCGCGTTCTATAAGGAAAAGTACCACGATCAGGACGATCCGCTCGCCGTGATCCGCGTCAACGCCGAGGGCCTGATCAGCTATCGCGCGCTGCTGTTCATCCCGTCCAAGACGCCCCAGCAGTTCTACACCCGCGAGAGCGAGCCGGGTCTGGAGCTTTACAGCTCCGGCGTCATGATCATGGATAAGTGCACCGAGCTTCTGCCCGACTGCTACGCGTTCGCGCGCGGCGTCGTGGACAGTCCGGATCTGACGCTGAACATCTCCCGCGAGACCCTGCAGCACGACCGCCAGCTCAAGCTCATCGCCACGAACCTCGGCAAGAAGATGAAAAACGAGCTCGTCAAGCTCATGCGCAACGACCGCGAGAAGTATGAGAAGTTCTACAACGCGTTCGGCATGGTGCTGCGCGCCGGCGTCATCAGCGAATATGGCGACAAGATCGACGATATCAAGGACCTGCTGCTGTATAACGTCAGCGAGTCGAAGCTCGTCTCGTTCAGGGAGTATGTGGACGCCATGCCCGCTGAGCAGGAGAAGATCTACTATGCCTGCGGCGACAGCGTGCGCCGTCTGCTGAGCCTCCCGCAGGCTGAACTGCTGAAGGAAAAGGGCTACGAGATTCTCTGCATGACCTCGCAGTTTGATGAATATCTGGTCGATACGCTCAAGCGCTATGACGACAAGCCGTTCTGCAACATCGCCACCGAAGACCTCGGCCTGGAGACCGAGGAGCAGAAGAAAGAAACCGAACAGAAAGAGGCGGAGGCCAAGGATCTGCTGGCCTTCGTCAAGGAGACGCTCGGCGACGCCATCGAGCGCGCCGTGCTGAGCCACAAGCTCGTCTCCGGCGCCGTGTGCCTGTCGACCGAGGGCGGCGTCACGCTCGAGATGGAGCGCTATTTCCGCAGTATGCCCGGCGCGCCGGAGCATCTGAAAGCCATCCGCATCCTGGAGTTCAACGCCGAGCACCCGGCCTACAAGGCCATGGCGGAGGCGTTTGCCGCCGACGACAAGGAGAAAGCCGCCAAAATCGCCAAGATCCTGCACGCGCAGGCGCTGCTGATGGCGGGCGAGACGCTGGATGATCCTGCGGAGTATTCCGAAATGGTCTGCTCGCTGATCTGATCAACGATGGAACGAATACGGAGGAATTGATTTTGTCCGATACGCTAGGCATTTACATTCACATACCGTTTTGCGCCAGTAAGTGCGGCTATTGCGATTTCTATTCCTCCGCCGCGTGCGAAAAGGAGATGCCGCGCTACCAGCGCGCGCTCCTGGCACACATTGAGGAGACGATGGAGCAGCTGCCGCCGGCGCTGATCGACACGGTCTATTTCGGCGGCGGCACGCCGAGCTATTACGGCGCGCGCCGCATCGCGGAGCTGCTCGACGCGCTCAAAAGCAGCGGCCGCCTGCTCAAAGACGCCGAGATCACCATGGAGGCGAATCCCGACAGCATGCGCCCCAAGGATCTGCGGGCTCTGCGCCGCGCGGGCGTCAACCGCCTGAGCATCGGCATGCAGTCGGCAAACAACGATATCCTGAAGCTGATCGGCCGGCGCCACAACTTCAAGCAGGTGCAGATGGCGATGCACGCCGCCCGCGCCGCGGGGTTTGATAACGTCAGCCTCGATCTCATTTACGGACTGCCGAGCCAGACGCGCTCCGACTGGGAAGAGACGCTCATGCGCGCTCTGCAGCTGCACCCGGAGCATATCTCCGGCTACGGACTGAAGCTCGAGCCCGGCACGCCGATGGCGGAGGAATATGAGGGCAGCCCGCTCATCCCGGACGATGATACGCAGGCGGATATGTATCTCTCAATGGTAGAGACGCTGCGCCAGTACGGGTATCAGCATTACGAGATCTCGAATTTCTGCATTCCCGGCTATCACTCCCGCCATAATATGAAATACTGGCGGCTGGAGGACTACGTCGGCTTCGGCCCCGGCGCGCATTCCTGCATCGGCAATCTCCGTTACAGCTATGTCCGCGACCGCGAGCGGTATGTGCGCTGCGTGCTCGGCGGGCAGGGGAGCGGCGATATCCTCGATGAATATGAAAAGATCGGTGATTTTGAGCGCGCGTCTGAGTATCTCATGCTCGGCATGCGCACGATGCTCGGCGTTTCGCGCGAGGAATACACCGCGATCTATAACAGCAGCTTCGACGGCATCGCTGAGATGCTTGGCGAATTTGTCCGCCGCGGCTGGGCCGTGGAGGAGAACGAACGCTGGCGGTTCACGCCGTCGGGCTTTCTCATCTCCAATACGCTCATAAACGCCATGCTCGAGGCGCAGACCGTTGAGCTCGCGGAGCGCACGCCCTGGATGCAGCAGACGCTCGACCGCGTCGAGCGGCAGGAACTGCCTGAGAGCGTGGACGAGGCGTTTGAGGACGCCTACCGCAAGAGCGTGCTACTGAAGGAACAGGGTTGATATATGAAAAAAGATAATAAGGGCAAAAAGAAAAGCGCAAAACAGCCCAAGGCGCCCGCGAAGAAAAAGCTGCCCGCCTCCAAGATCACCGCGATCGTTGTCATGAGCCTGGCGGCGGTGCTGGTGCTGGCAATGCTCGTTGGCGCGATGACGGTCAACGACAAGCACGTCATTCTCCCGAACGTGACGCTCGACGGGGTGGAGCTCTCGGGTCTCACGCAGGAGCAGGCGGAGGAGGCGATCCGCGCCGCCGGCTTCGAAAACGGAGAGGCGACCGTGCTCACCGTGACGCTGCCCGGCAGCGTGCAGGCGAACATCACCGCCGCCGACACGGGCTTTCACTCGACGGCCGCCGAGGCCGCCGAGGCCGCCTATGCCTACGGACACGACGGCACGATGCTCACGAATTTCTTCACCTGGCTGTACGCCTGTATCGCGCCGAAAGACATTGCCGATGACCTCGTCGGCGAGCGCGACGACGCCTCCATTCGCGCAAAGGCGGAGGCGGCGGCAACCGAGTCCAACCGGCTGGCGGAGGCCGGCGGCTTTGAGATCGATGAGGAGGCCTCCGAGCTTCTGATCATCAAGGGCGCTGCCAACGCCATCGTGGACACCGAGAGCGTCTATGATTTCATTCTCGAAAATCTGAAAAAGAACGTCCGCGAGGCGGCCTACGCGCTGCCTGAAAATGAGGACCTTTCCATTGATATGCAGGCGCTGCATGACAGCGTGTGCGGCGAGCCGATCAACGCCCGCTATGACACCGAGACCAAGCAGATCGCCGAAGCCAAACCCGGCGTCGAGTTCGACGTCGCCGAGGCGCAGAGACTCTGGGACGCCGCGGAAAACGGCGAGACCGTGCACATTCCCGTCACGCTCACGCCCGCTGCCTTTACGGCGGACAAAGTGACGGAGCTCTATGCCGACCTCCTTGCCAAGAAGTCCACCTCACTCGGCGGCAGCAGCGCCAACCGCGTGAACAACATCACGCTTGCGGCGCAGAAGATCGACGGCGTGATCCTCGAGCCCGGCCAGAGCTTCAGCTATAACGGCACCGTCGGTCAGCGAACAGCCGCCAACGGCTTCAGGGAGGCCGGCGCCTATGCCAACGGGCAGGTCGTGCAGGAGCTCGGCGGCGGCATCTGCCAGGTGTCCTCCACGCTGTATTACTGCACGCTGCTCTCCAATCTCCAGATCACGAGCCGCACGAACCACTATTTCTCCGTCGGCTATATCGAGCCCGGTCTCGACGCCACAGTGAGTTGGGGCTCTCCGGACTTCGTGTTTGTGAACAACCGCACGTTCCCCATCAAGATTCACGCTTACGTTTCGGGCGGGATGGTCACGGTGGAGATCTACGGCACGAACGTGGACGGAAGCTACGTCAAGATGGAGTCCGCCGTGAGCGGCCTGAATGTGACGACCTACCGCTGCGTCTATGCCGCCGACGGCACGCTCATCAGCCGTGAGCGCGAGGCAGCGAGCACCTACCATTCGCACGATGAGGCGCCCAAGCCCACGCCCGCGCCGACTGCGGCGCCGACGCCTACACCCGAGGCGCCTACGCCGACGCCGGCACCCGAAACACCCGCCTCGGTCGAACCCACGCCGGTCGAGCCCGCGCCTGTGGAGAGCGCACCCACTGAGCCCGATCCCGGAGACGCCGGTATTATTTTGTAAACGCAGATGACCCCCACTGTTACCAGCAGATTCTTTTCAGAGGAGACGATCCCAATGAGCCAAGAAAACACCTTCTTCATCACCACACCCATCTATTACCCCTCCGACAAGCTGCACATCGGCCACACCTACTGCACGGTCGCGACCGACTCCTTTGCGCGCTATAAGCGCCTGCGCGGCTATGACGTCATGTTCCTCACCGGCACCGATGAGCACGGTCAGAAGATCGAGGAAAAGGCGAAAGAGGCCGGCGTCACGCCGAAGCAATTCGTCGACCACATCGTCGAGGGCGAGGGCGGCATCCTGGACCTGTGGAAGCTGATGAACGTCTCGAACGACCGCTTCATCCGCACCACGGACGACTATCATGTCGAATCGGTTCAGCGCATCTTCCGCAAGATGTACGACAACGGTGATATCTACAAGGGCAAATACTCCGGCATGTACTGCACGCCGTGCGAGAGCTTCTGGACCGAGAGCCAGCTCGTGGACGGCAAGTGCCCCGACTGCGGCCGCGAGGTCAAGTATGCCGAGGAGGAGGCCTATTTCTTCCGCCTCTCAAAGTACGCGCAGCCCGTGAAGGAGCTGCTGCTGTCCGGTGAGTTCCTGCAGCCGATGAGCCGCGTCAACGAGATGATCAAGAACTTCATCGACCCCGGTCTGGAGGATCTGTGCGTCAGCCGCACGAGCTTCTCCTGGGGCATTCCCGTGGACTTTGATCCGGGTCACGTCGTCTATGTCTGGATCGACGCTCTGACGAACTATATCACGGCTCTGGGCTATATGAACGACAAGTATGACGATTATGAGAAGTACTGGCCCGCCGTGCATATCGTCGGCAAGGAGATCGTCCGCTTCCACTCCATCATCTGGCCCGCCATGCTCATGAGTCTGGGCCTGCCTCTGCCGAAGAAGGTCTACGGACACGGCTGGCTGCTCATTGACGGCGGCAAGATGTCCAAGTCCAAGGGAAACGTCGCTGATCCCTATCTGCTGGCGGAGCGCTACGGCGTGGACGCGCTGCGCTTCTTCCTGCTGCGCACGTTCCCGTTCGGCTCTGACGGCAACTTCTCCAATGAGCTTCTGATCAACTGCATCAACGCCGACCTTGCCAACGACCTCGGCAATCTGGTCAGCCGCACGACCGCCATGGTGAAGAAGTACTTCGGCGGCAAGCTCCCGATGGAGCAGGAGGCCGACGACGCGATGGACGCCGAGCTCATTTCGATGGCAGGCGGACTGCACGCCGCCTACGCCGAGCAGATGGACAAGTTCCAGCCGCAGAACGCCATCGGCGAGATCTTCAAGGTGCTCTCCCGCGCCAACAAGTATATCGACGAGAACGCCCCGTGGCTCCTTGTCAAGGACGAGAGCAAAAAGCCGCGCCTTGCCCGTGTGCTGTATAACCTCCTCGAGACCATCCGCATCTGCGGCGGCCTGCTCGTGCCGTTCATGCCCGACACCTCCGCCGAGATCGCAAAGCGCCTGAACACCGCTGCCGTGGACTGGGACAGCCTCACGAAGTTCGGCGTCCTCGCCGCGGACACCGAGGTCGTGATCGGCGACGCGCTCTTCCCGCGCATCGACGCGAAAAAGGAGCTTGAGGAGCTCGAAGCCATCCATGCCGCGCAGATGGCCGCCAAGGCCGCCGCGGAAAACCACTTCGTGCCCGTGCGCGAAAATGTCTCTGTGGATGACTTCTACAAGGCAGACCTCCGCGTGTGCAAGATCCTCGCGGTGGAAAAGGTCAAGAAGTCCGATAAGCTCCTGAAGTTCACGCTGGACGACGGCAGCGGCTCTGACCGCCAGATCCTTTCCGGCATGCAGCCGTTCTATCCCGATCCGCAGATCCTCGTGGGCAAAAAGGTGCTCGCGATTTTGAATCTGCCCACGCGCAAGATGGCCGGCGAGCCGTCCAACGGCATGCTGCTCTCCGCCGAGAAGGACGACACCGTCAAACTCACGCTGGTCGACGATGCCATCCCCACCGGAGCGCAGCTCAGCTGACCGTAAACCGCAGCTTCTTCCGGACGCCGGAAACGGCGCCCGGAGGAAACCCGACAAAAGGAGCAAGTTTTCGCTTTGAACAACGATACTACCAATCGCATACCCGAGAGCGGCTTCCACCCGGATTTCGCCCCGGCGACCATGGAACCCGAGGGAGGCTTCCGCCCGGACGCTCCCGCGGCGACTTTCGTGCCGGAGGAGGAATTCATCGCCGAAAAGCTCATGCGCGAACCGCCCAAGCCGAAGGAACCGAAGAACGGACGCCGGAAAAAGAAACGCAGCGTCTGGGTGCACCTCGGCCGTCTGGTCGTCGTGCTTGCGATCCTGTTCGGGCTGTATCTCACGGCGGTTTTCTCCGATATCCCGTTTATCGCGAAATGGAGAACGATCTATATCCAGACCGCCATGGCGACGATGCGCCACCAGTGGCTCGCGACGTATTTCATCCCCGGCTTCGTCATTGACGACGCCATGGCGGAGCTCGAGCAGTCCCGCCAGATGCAGATCGGCGTCAACAGCACCTGGAAGAACCATACGGCCGACAAAGAACGCGATGAGCGCGTCATTCGCAACCCGACGCTGAAAAGCACCGCCGGCATGTCGGACGACCAGATCGATTTTTACAATGACTTCTGGGAGATCGACGTTGAGACCATGGAGGACTATGTGCGCGAGCACCCCGACGTGATCAAAAAGGGCTGGGACAAGATCAACATCAACGAGGCCAGTCTCAGCAAGGACGGGACCACGATCCGCACGCACATGGGCGAGAAAGTGCTTGCCGTCAACGCGCCGGAGCGCATACTCATCGTCCGCGAGCAGGGGACCAACTTCCGCGGACTCATGGCCATCTGCAAGGATCCCTCGCGCATCAGCATGCAGTATGCCTCCACGCTCGGCATCGTCGGGCAGCGGTGCGGCGAGATCGCCGCGGCGCATAACGGCATCATCGGCGTCACGGCGTCCGGCTTCCTGGATGCGGGCGGCGTCGGCAGCGGCGCGGAGCCCGTCGGCTTCAGCATGTGCAACGGCGAGCCTTACGGCTACCACATGCCGTCTGGCTACAAGCGGCTGGAGCTGCACGAGGACGACCGCATGTACATCCGCGATTCGCAGGATCCGGTGGACCCCACCACGACAGACTGCGTGGAGTTTTCGCCCGCGATTATCGTCGACGGCGTGTCCGTACTGGAGGGCAACGGCTGGGGCTGGTCGGATCTGCAGCCGCGCGCGAACATCGGTCAGTCGGAGTACGGCGAAGTGCTCATGCTCCTCATTGAGGGACGTCGTCCCGGTATCTCCATCGGCCTGAGCGTCGGCTCGTGCGCCGAGATCCTGCTGCAGCACAAGTGCATGCAGGCACTGAACGTCGACGGCGGCACGACCGCGATGATCTGGTATGACGGTGAGTACATCATGGAAAGCTCCAATCCCGTCATGACGCAGGGCAGACAGCTCCCCAACGCGTTTGTCTATGAACGCGCGCATTGATTTTCCGCATTCCGATACCATCAAAATGGGTGTCAGCAGAACACTGCTGGCGCCCATTTTTTGTAAAATGCCGACTGAAAGTGATCGAAATTGTACAACATCACGAAACTGTGTCATTAGTTCGCCTATTTTTGAACAAAGCTTGTATTTTTTTACATTACCGATTATAATGAATTTGATTACGGATAAATACAGAGGAGGAAAACACATGAAGAAAAAACTGCTGAGTCTTCTGCTGTGTGTTGTGCTCGTGGTATCGCTCTCGATCCCTGCACTCGCAGCGAATAAGTCCAGTTACAAGACCGTGAGCGGCACCTACACCTACTGCCCGTCTCTCGGCTTCCTGGACATTGTCGGCAATTCGCAGCTGTCCTTCCAGTACAGCGACGAATGGTTCACGAAGTCGGCATACAAGTACAACCATGCGCTTGCCACGACGTCTATGGCGCTTACGCAGTGCAGCTTCGCTGCCGCTGACTCCGCCACGGACTTCTCTGATGCATGGAAGAATGCCAAGGATCTGCTCACGCAGTGCGGCTTCGTGAAGTTCATGGCGAACAACGATGCCAAGACCATGCCCGGCGGGCACACGATCGGCGCTGTTGCCGCGAGCAAACCGCTCGTCGATAACGGCGGCAACTACACCCTGATCGCGCTCGGCATCCGCGGCCATAACTATGGGCAGGAGTGGGCGAGCAACTTCCTGGTCGGCTCCGAGGGCGACCACGTCGGTTTCGTCGATGCGCGCGACAAGGTGCTTTCTTTCCTGCGCCAGTACATTGCCTCCATGGGCATCACCGGCCGTGTGAAGATCTGGACGACGGGCTTCAGCCGCGGCGCTGCCACGGCGAACATGCTCTCCGCCCAGCTGGACAACGGCATTGATCTCGGCAATGGCGTGACCACCACGCCGCACGACGTGTATTGCTACACGTTCGAGACCCCGCAGGGCACCGTCGATCCGAACGCCCGCGCGCCGATCTATCGCAATATTAAGAACATCATGAACCCCAACGACCTCGTCCCGCTGGTCGGACCTGACGCGTGGGGCTTCAGCCGCTACGGCGAGGACTATTTCGTCCCCTGCCGCCAGAAGGACGCGAACTATCAGCCTATGGCCGACGCCATGTGGAAAGAGCTCAGCAGCATGGGCTGGTCCCGCTTCTATCTGATCGATGATTTCCACTATCTGACGCTTCAGGGCGAGAACAAGGACATCACCCAGCTTGAGTACTTCGATCTCCTGTTTGACGCCATGTTCAAGAGCCTTGCGCCCAGCCGCCAGGCCTATGTGGACAACCTTCAGGCGGATCTGATGGAGCTCAGCGCTTCGCTGCTCGGCTTCCACACCTCTCAGATTATGAAGGGTCTGATGAACTTCGCAGGCAACCTCGTTGCGGGAGACCTGCTGAAAGCCGCGGCCAACCCGCTGAATCTGGCGAATGTACTGGAGCAGTCTCTGATCGAGGCGTTCAACAGAGCCGGCGTCATCAACTATGACAATGCCGAGCAGGTCAATGCGATGGTGAAGAACCTCGTGCAGCTGATGCTCCCGTTCATCGTTGCCAACCCCGAGCTCGCGGTGAACCTCGTTCTGAACCTGATGCAGATCATCAACGCGCACTTCTCCGAGGTCACGAACGCATGGCTGCGCTCGCTGCCCGCCTCCTATATGGAAGCGCAGACGCAGCCCTTCCAGTACAGCGGTCTCTACAAGGATGTGAACACCGGCAACTGGTTTGTTGATGAGGTCGACTATGTCACCTACGGTAAAATGATGAACGGCATGAGCGAGGGAATGTTCGTTCCCAATCGCAATACTACGCGTGCCGAGTTCGTCACGGTTCTGTATCGCCTTGAGGGCGAGCCCGCCGCGAACGGCGTCGCTCCGTTTGTGGACGTCAAGCGTGACAGCTGGTATGCCAACGCTGTCAACTGGGCGTATGCCAACGGCGTTGTGGACGGCATGACCGCCACGACCTTTGCGCCGAACCAGAACATCACCCGCGAGCAGATGGTCACCATGCTCCAGCGCTATGCCTCCCGCGTCGGCGACTGCACCGGCAGCGCCTCCGCGCTCAATGGCTTCACCGACGCCTCCAGGGTCTCCTCCTGGGCCAAGGAAGCCATGCAGTGGGCGGTCCAGACCGGCACTGTGCAGGGCATGACCGACACCACGCTTGTCCCGCAGGGCGTTGTCACCCGCGCGCAGATCGCCGCGCTGATGAACCAGTTCTGCGAGAGCTAAAGCTTCAAAAGAAAAAACCGCAGCCATTTGGCTGCGGTTTTTTTATCTGAATTCGGACTTATAATAGCTCTTCCCAGCTGAGAATCGTCTCATCACAGATGCGCTGCATGTCTTTCCAGTGGCGGTCGCTGTCCGGGTCATAGACGCCGACGACATAAAAGCCCGCCGCCTTGGCCGTGCGCGCGGCATAATAGGCGTCCTCAAACACGGCAATATCCTCCGGCTCGGCGGCGAGCCGCCATGCGCATTCCAGAAAGATATCCGGACGCTCCTTGCTGGCGTTCACATCATCACAGCTCAGAATAAAGGCAAAGCAGTCCGCCACACCCAGACGTTCGAGACAGGCGCGCGCGAGAGGCTCGGGCGTCGCGGTCGCAACGCACAGCCAGACATCCTCCTCCCGGAGCATGCGCAGGTATTCCACCGCGTGCGGCTTGAGCGGGATATCCGTGAGATAGTGGCCTGCGATCATGTCCTCCATTTCCGCTTCGATCGATCGCGGGGTTCCGGGGAGGTCGAATTCCTCCTTAAAGCAGGTGGCGGACTCCAGCATGGACATCCGCTGCACACGCTCGAGCAGCTCCTCGTGATCGCCGGTCACGCCCTTGCGCTCGAGATACTCCCGTCCGATGTCGCGCCAGTAGTGCATCGAATCGATGAGCGTACCGTCCATGTCAAAGATCACCCACAGATGGTCCATGTCGTTCCACCTCCTTTGTTTTCATCGTTTAAAGCATGAACATTATAGGACAGATGCGCCGGAATGTCAAGAATAGCAAAGCTCCACGGGGTTGCCCGTGGAGCTTTTTGACGGTGTTGATGCTTACTCGAGCGGCTTGAAATCGGCCTTGGTGTGGTTGCAGAGGGGGCAGACGAAGTCGTCGGGGATGGTCTCGCCCTCGTAGACGTAGCCGCAGACGGAGCAGACCCAGCCCACGCGGTCGTCGCCCGGGGTGGCTTCGCGCTTGGTGAAGTCGCTGGCGGGGTGCTTGCAGAGCGGGCAGACGAAGTCGGCGGGAATCTCCTCGCCCTCGTAGACGTAGCCGCAGACGGAGCAGACCCAGCAGGCGCTCTCGGCCTTGGCGAGCGGCTTCGGCGCGGGCTTGATGTTGGAGCGGTAGTAGTCGTAGGTCACGCCCTCGTCGTTGGAGAAGACCTTGCTCTCCACGATCTCGGCGATGAACATACGATGGCTGCCCTGGTCATAGCTCTCGAGCACGTTGCAGGAGAACATGGCGTTGATGTAGCGGTTGGGATACACGATGCCTCTGCCGCAGCGGTCGATATAGGGGAAGTCCGCGAGCTTGTCGGTGTCCGCGCCGGACTGGAAGCCGAACTGCTGGAAGAAGCTGAACGGCACTTCCTTCGTGAGGATGCCGAGCGTGAACTTGCCGGTGCGCTCGATCATGCCGCAGGTGTAGTTGGCCTTGATGACGGAGATGGAGATGCGCTCGGGCTTGTTGGCCATCTGCTGGGCGGTATTGATGACGCAGATGTTGTCCTTGTCGCCCTCTTTCGCGCCCAGCGCGTAGAGACCGTAGGTGAACTTGAACAGCGCCGCGGGGTTCTGCGCGCCCTCGTTCACAATCGGACGCGGCTTCGGGATGCTCTCGCAGATCGCGTCGGCCAGGGCGGAAAGCTCGCCGAGCTGGCTCTCCTTGAGAGAGGACTTGATGGTGAACTTGTCGTTCAGGAACTCGATGCCCTTGAGGGGCTTGAGGATGTTGCGCATCAGGCCGCCGCTGGTGGGCGCCCAGGAGCCGTTCTCGATGATGGCGACCTTGCGGTTGAGCACGTTGTGCGCCGCGATATCGTGCAGGGTGTTCTCCATGTTCACGAAGATGCCTGCGTTGTAGGTCGTGGAGGCGAACACGAGGTGGCTGCAGCGGAAGGACTCCGCGACGATCACGCTCGCGTGCGTCTGGCTGACGTCGTACATGGCGATATTGCGCACGCCGCGCTCAGCGAGCATGGAGGCGAGCACATGGGCGGTGTTCTCCGTGTTGCCGTAGACGGAGGCATAAGCGATCATGACCGCGTTGTCCTCAGGCGTGTAGGAGCTCCACTTGTCGTACTTGTCGACGAACCAGCCGATGTTCTTGCGCCACACAGGACCGTGCAGCGGGCAGATCACGCGGATGTCGAGCGTGGAGGCCTTCTTGAGAAGCGCCTGTACCTGCGTGCCGTACTTGCCGACGATGTTCGTGAAGTAGCGCCTCGCGTCGGGCAGCCAGTCGTGCTCGAAGTCGTACTCATCGGCAAAGAGGTTGCCGTTGAGCGCGCCGAAGGTGCCGAAGGCGTCCGCGGAGAAGAGCGTGCCGGTGGTGACGTCGAAGCTCACCATGACCTCGGGCCAGTGGACCATCGGCGCCATGACGAACGCGAGGGTGTGCTTGCCAAAGCACATCGTGTCGCCCTCTTTCATGAGAATGGCGCGGGAGTCGATGTCAAAGGTGAAGTAGTTTTTGATCATCTCGGCGATCTTTTCGTTGCAGATGATCTTCGCGTCGGGATAGCGCAGCACGGTGTCTGCCAGCGTCTTGGCGTGGTCGGGCTCCATGTGGTGAACGATGATGTAGTCGAGCGGACGGCCGTTCAGGGCATAGGCCACGTTCTCAAAGAACTGACCGGCGACTGAGTGATCGACGGTGTCGAGCAGAACGGTCTTCTCATCGAGCAGAACATAGGAGTTGTAGCTCACGCCGCGGGGGATGGGATAGACGCTCTCAAACAGCGCAAGTCTGCGATCGGAAGCGCCGACCCAAAGCAGATCGTCATAGATCTTCATGGTGCAATGCATGGATGAATCCTCCTGTAATATTTTATAATATTCAAATGTGCTTCTTTACCAATGCCAGGATGGCGTCCTTCGGCTGCACGCCGACGGTTTTCTCCACGAGCTCGCCGCCCTTGAACACAAGCAGCGTCGGGATGGACATGATGCCGAACTGCTGCGCAAGCTGCCCCTCTTCGTCCACATCGACCTTGCAGACCTTGATATCGGCGTTCTCCTCGGCGATCTGGTCCACGACAGGGGAGAGCATCTTGCAGGGGCCGCACCAGACGGCCCAGAAGTCAATCAGAACGGGCTTGTCGGCCTCGAGCACTTCGGCCTGGAAGTTATCCTTTGTTACGACAGTTACCATGTTGTTGTCTCCTTTTTCAGTGTCGCCTGCGCAGCGCGCAGAGTTAGAATTTTACTATATCCAGTCTACCACGAAAACGCCAACGCGAAAAGACTAAAATTCGGTTTTTCGTGAAAAAATGTACGATAGGCAAAAAAATACAGGCATACTGTCCCGTGCCCGCTTGACAAACAGTTCAAAGACTTGTAAGGTTAAAGATATGAAAATGCAATGCTATGCGCAGACGAATATCGGTTCTGTGCGAAAGAACAACGAGGATAACTACTACTGCAACGGCTCGTTCAAGCTCTCCGCGCGTTCACCGCAGGAGGAGCTGATCAGCGCGCCCGAGGGCAGCGAATTTCTGTTCGGCGTGTTCGACGGCATGGGCGGTGAGGCGCATGGAGAGGAGTGCGCCATGCTCTGCGCGACGACGCTTTCGCAGTTTCAGGGCCGCGAGCAGCCGTTTGAGGCGCCCGCGTTCTACCAGAAAGCGAACGAGGTCGTCTGCGAGCTGGAAGCGCGCACGCAGGAGACCGGCGGCTCTACTGCTGCCGTGGCGCAGGTGCGCGGCAACCGCGTCTTTGCCAGCAACGCCGGCGACAGCCGCGTGTATCATCTGCGCGGCACGGAGCTGAAGTGCCTCACGCGCGACCACACCCGCTATCAGCAGATGATCGAGGCGGGCGTTCCCGACCCCGATCCGGCAGAGCGCCATGTGCTGACGAAGTTCATCGGCATGGACAACCGCCGCCCGCTCACACCGAACTTCGCCGTCTCGGTCAAGCTCGAGGAGGGCGACCGGATCATCCTCTGCTCCGACGGGATCACGGGCGTTTTGAGCGATGCGCAGATCATTGAAACGCTCTCGCAGCCGCAGCTGCCGGAGGTGGTCGGACGTGCGCTCGTGCAGCAGGCGCTGGACTGCGGCTCGCGCGACAATGTGACGCTGGTGCTGGCCGAGGTCATCACGCTGGACGAGGAGACTCTCCCGGAGGAGGAGAGCGCTGCACCTGCCGCCGCGCCGGAGGGGGAGACGACCAAGGAGTTCGGCGCTGTCACGCCGGCGCAGATCATCGAGCGGGAGCAGGAGATCCGGAAAGAGCAGAAGCGCGAGACGCGCCGCGAGCTGCGCATGATCATGGCGGTCATCCTCGCCGTGCTTCTCATCGTCGGCTCGATCATCTATCTGGCGCTGCGCCGCTCCATCCACAACGATTCCACCCGCATCACGCCCGGGACCGTGTGTGTGATCGCACCGGAAGCCGCCGCTTCCGCGTATACCACAGAAAAGGAGAATGCCCATGTCCGCTCGTGATCTCTCTCTGCGTCTGGCAAACCGCCCGCTGCTGCGCGCCCTGCAGGAGCGCAGACGGCCTGCGCCCGTCTATGAGGCCGTGCTCGTCGAGCCGGAGACGAATGACGACCGGATGCTCACTCTGCTGATGGCGCTTGCGCCGATGGCATTCGCGTTTTTCTATCTTGCGTTCCTGTCGGCGTTCCTGTTCCGATGACAAAAACAAATTCCCCGGAAACCGTTTTGGTTTCCGGGGAATTTGTTTTCTCTGCTCAGGCGCCGATGTGCACCTCCGGCAGGGAGAGAATCACGCCGTAGCTGGGGTCCGGCGTCTCCTGAACGGGAGGCGCTGGAGGCTCGAGCTCGCCGTGCGCGTAGCGATACAGGCGGGCGAGCACCGTGCTGCCCTCGGCGCGAGTGGCGGTGCCGGCGGGGACGAAGCAGCTGTCTCTGCCATTCAAGAGACCGACGCTGTAACAGAAGCGCACGTCGTTCAGCGCCCAATCGCCGATGGCGTTCAGGTCTGCGATCTGGCCGTCGACCGAGGCGCCCTGCACGGCGGTGTCTTTGCCGATGTGCTTGAGATACAGCGCCATGATGTGCGCCATCTGCTCGCGCGTGATCTGCTCGGCGGGATGGAACATGCCGTCCGGGAATCCGGAGATGATGCCGCTGCTGACCGCCCAGGCGACGCTCGCAGCGTAGTATTGATCCGCAGGCACGTCCGGGAATACGCCTGCCGCGGCTTGGGCGATCGTCTCGCCGCTGAGACGGGCAAGCATCGTCACGAAGTCTGCGCGGGTGAGGGTGTTCGAGGGACGGAACGTGTTGTCGGGATAGCCGTCAATCCAGCCTTTCATGACGGCGGTGCGCAGATCCAGATACGCCCAGTGCGTCGACGGGACGTCTGAAAAGCGCATCACCGGCGCCGGCGCGGCGCTTCCGGCAAACCAGAAGTTCAGGTCCACATCTGTGCCGATGCCGGGAATCCTGCCCGTAGCGCTGCACTGCCAGAACTCATAGGGGCCGTTGTATTTCGCGGAGGTGTCGAAGCACGCCAGCCACAGTCTGCCCAGCTGATCGGGGTAGAGGTGGGACGTGAGCATGAACGGATTGGAGTAAACCATGCTCTGATAGCCCAGGCGCTCGACCTCCGCGCAGAACGCGTTGCAGATATCGGTCATCTCCTGCTTGGAGAGCTGCGCGCTGTACAGGCGGCCGATATAGCTTGCGCCCTGCTCGGCAAACTCCTGATCGATCACGAGCGGCAGATCGATCTGATAGTCTTTCACGCAGTTGACGAGATACTGCGCCTCCTCGCGCGCCTCTTCAAGCGTGGTGGCCTGCGAATAGATGTATGCGCCGACGTGGATGCCGTATTTGTGCGCCTCGGTGAGATTTTCCCGGAAGCGCGTGTCCTCCAGCAGACGCCCCTCAGCGCCCCATCCGCGCAGCGCGGCGCGGATGATGGCAAAGTCCACGCCGCTTTCCGCGACGGTCTTCCAGTCGATTTTGCTCTGGAATTGGGATACGTCGATGCCGTAGCGCAGCGTTTCGCCGTCAGCGAGCGCGCGGGGCGAAAAGTCTTTGTAGCTGCTGCCGCCCTCCGCTGCCGCGGTGACGCAGAGCGTCACCGCGAGCGAAAGCGCGAGCAGCACGGAAATCAGACGTTTCATTTGTAAGCTCTTCTTTCTGCCGAATGGCTCAGGCAACCGGCTCGTTGGGCATTACGCCTTCATAGATCGGCGTATGCAGCGACGCGGGCACGGCGGGCGTCTCAGGCTCGACCGGCGTTACCGGCTCGACGGGCTGTTCGGGCGTCTCGGACGCCGACTGCGCGTTCACATAGTCGTACAGGCGCAGCAGCACGGTCGCGGCCTCTGCGCGGGTGGCGGTGCCGGCGGGCACGAAAGCGTTGTCGCGGCCCTCCAGGAGCCCCGCTCCATAGCAGAAGCGTACGTCGTCGCGCGCCCAATCGCCGATCTCGTTCAGATCGGAGATCTTGCTGTCGATCGCGGGATCGATTTCAGACACGTCGATGCCCTTGTGGGTCAGATACAGACGCATGATGTGCGCCATCTGCTCGCGGGTGACGTTCTCCGTGGGTCTGAACGTGCCGTCCGGGAAGCCGTCGAGGATGCCGGCATCCGTCGCCCAGGCAACGCTCTTGCAGTAGTAGGCGTCATCCTTCACGTCCGGGAAGCCGGAGGTCTTGTAGACGGAGTAATCCTCACTGCTCATGCGCGACAGGAGCGTCACGAAGTCGGCGCGGGAGAGCGTCGCGTTGGGCTTGAAGGTGTGGTCGGGATAACCGTCCACCCAGCCGTGCGCGATGGCGGTGGTGATGCTGGCTGCCGCCCAGTGGCCCGGCACATCGTTCAGACGCAGGGGCGCTTGCTCGGGCGCTGCATCCGGCTGATTCTTCTCCAGACCGAAATACTGCACGAGACCCGCGGCGTCCGCTCTGGCGACGGCGCGGAGCTTCTCTTCGCTGGACAGCATCGTGCGGAAGTCATGCTCGTTGCGGATGTAGCCGTGCTCGATGAGCGTGGAGGGGATATTCATCAGAATGCCGTAGCGCACGATGCCGTAATAATCGGCGAGCGCGCCGTTGGGATAGCGCGTGTTGTCCTCAGAGCTGCGGAACAGGAAGCCCTCGTTCTTCACGCCGAGCTTTTCCAGCTCCGCGAGCGCGACGGCAGCCACAGCCTTTCCGGCTTCGGCAATTTCAGGGCGATAGCTGCCTCTGCTCACGAGCGCGCAGACGCCGTTTCGCACCGACGCGTTCGGAGCAACGTCATTGATGTGGAGGCTGATGAGAAAGTCACAGCACTCCTGCACGGCATATTCCATGCGGAACTTCAGCTCACCGCTGGGGAGCTGAGACCAGGGCGTGTCCGGGGTGCGCGTGAGGAAAACCTTTACATGCCGGTAGCTTTCAAGCTCCTCTTTCAGATACAGGCCGAGCTGCATGCAGATGTCGCGCTCGGTGTACTGCTTGCCGTCGTATGTGGCGACGCAGCCGGAGTCAATGCCGCCGTGGCCGGGGTCGATCGCAATGAAGACCCAGTCGTCGTTGTACTTGGACGTCTGCGCTGCAAACGCGGGGACGGCGAGCGCCGCGGCGAGCACCGCCGAGAGCAGCAGCGAAAGGATGCGTTTTCGGTTCATAGATGTATCGGCGGCGCGGATTTGCCCCGCCTGACCTCCTTTGTTTGGATATGCAGGTTACATAATCCAATATTATAAGGTATTTTTCCTTATTTGTAAATGGTAAAAGTATACATAAAAACACGCTGCCGAAGGAGATCGGCAGCGTGTGCATGGTATTCGGTTTATTCCAGCAGGAATCCTGCCGCTCTGAGCGCGTCGCGGGTGCGCCGGAAGGCGGCCTCGTCGGGGCAGAGCAGCGTGTGCAGGTGGATGCCGTCGGTGAGGGAGCTGAGAGGCTTGGCGCCGTCCAAGATCAGGCGCTCCATAAACTGCGCCACGTCATAGCGGCTGCGGATCTGGAGCTGTCCGGTGAGCTGACCGTAGACCGCGTGCTCCACGACCACGTCCAGCACGGTGCAGCCGTTGTCCACCATGATCTGCAGCTCCTGCTCAGTGCCCTCGATGGGATGGCGGCAGGCGACGGTGCGCGTGATGCCCTGCTCGGCGCGCTCGAGCACATAGCCGCGCGGCGTCGCGGAGATGGCCTCGCCGGCAGCGCGCAGCAGCGCTACGTCGCCCACAATGATCTGGCGGCTGACGGAAAACTGCGCCGCCAGCGCGGAGGCGCTGATGGGACTGTCCGCTGCGGTCAGCGCGCGGAGTATGGCGCTGCGCCGGGTGCTTGCTTCCATGGGCGTTGCCTCCGGTCAGGGGCGACCCTTGTTGAGCAGATCCATCTTGATGCCCAGCAGCTTGTACGACAGATCCACATAGTAGTTGTGCGGGTTGTCAAAGCGCAGCACCTCGGGCCAGAGCGTGGCGATCTGCTCCTTGCAGTATTGCTTGATCTCCGGCAGGGTGGGGGAGGTGTAAACCTGCTTGCCGCCGAGGAAGATGGGTACCTGCAGCTCCTTGGCGACGAAGTTCGTCATGAGCTTCTTTTTCCACGTCGCATCGGGATCGCAGATCTCGAGCGGCTGTGTGTCGTCCACGACCTCGTCATAGACCGTGATATAGTCGGCCTCGGCCATGCCGGTGTCTCTGCCGTAGAAGCGATAGACGCGCTTGTAGTGCGGGTTTGTGATCTTGCCGACGTTTTCGCTGATCTTGATCTTCGGCACGACCGTGCCGTCCTCGCGCTCGATGGCGCAGAGCTTGTACACGCCGCCGAACACGGGCTCGCTCTTGGCGGTGATCAGACGCTCGCCGACGCCGAAGGCGTCGATCTGTGCGCCCTGATCCAGAAGCCCCTTGATCAGACGCTCGTCCAGCGAGTTGGAGACCGTGATCTTGCACCCGGGCCAGCCGGCGTCGTCGAGCATCTTGCGCGCCTTCTTCGTGAGATAGGCGATGTCGCCGGAGTCGAAGCGGATGCCGCAGCTCGTGATGCCCTGCGGGCGCAGGACCTCGTCGAAGACGCGGATCGCGTTCGGCACGCCGGAGTGGAGACTGTCGTAGGTGTCCGCGAGCAGCGTGGCGTTCGTGGGATAGGTCTCGCAGTAGGCCTTGAAGGCTTCATACTCCGAGTCGAACATCTGCACCCAGGAGTGCGCCATCGTGCCGCCGGCGGGTACGCGGTAGAGCTGGTCGGAGATCGTGCAGGCCGTACCGGCGCAGCCGCCGATGTAGGCTGCGCGCGCGCCGACGATCGCACCGCCAGAGCCCTGCGCGCGGCGGGAGCCGAACTCCAGCACCGTGCGCCCCTCGGCAGCGCGGCAGACGCGGTTTGCCTTGGTGGCGATCAGGCTCTGGTGGTTGAGCTGCAGCAGGACATAGGTCTCGATCAGCTGCGCCTCAATGGCGGGCGCGCGCACCGTCAAAAGCGGCTCGCGCGGGAAGACCGGCGTGCCCTCGGGCACCGCCCAGATATCGCCGGTGAAGCGGAACGTGCGCAGGTATTCCAGAAACTCCTCCTTGAAGAGCTTGCGGGAGCGGAGATATTCGATGTCCTCCTCAGAGAAGTGCAGGTTGTTGATATAGTCGATCACCTGCTCCAGTCCTGCCGCGATGGCGACACCGCCGCCGTCGGGAACCTTGCGGAAGAACATGTCGAAATAGGTGATGCGGTCTTTGAGTCCGTGGTCAAAGTAGCCGTTGCCCATCGTCAGCTCATAAAAATCGCAGAGCATGGTCATGTTCAGGGGTTCGTGCAGATCCATAGTGGTCTTGCCTCCTGTCAATACATATAATGAGAAGATGCTTTCATTATAATATTCTTCCCCGAACAAAGCAACGATTATTAATTAAATAACAACCGGAGCTCATGTCTGCATCTGCTTTTGCATCTCGCCGCGCAGGTGCCGGATGATGCGCTTTTCGAGTCTGCTGATGTAGCTCTGGGAGATGCCGAGCATCTGGGCGACCTCTTTTTGCGTTAAGTCCTCCTCGCGCCCGATGCCGAAGCGCAGGAGGATGATCTTGCGGTCGCGCTCGGAGAGCGTCGCAATGGCGCGCATGAGCATTTCGCGGTCGGCATCGTCCTCCAGCGGACGGCTGATCTCTTCGCCGTCTGTGCCGAGAATGTCCGAGAGCAGCAGCTCGTTGCCGTCCCAGTCCGTGTTCAGCGGCTCGTCGATCGAGACCTCCGCGCGCTGGGACGAGATCTTGCGCAGGTGCATCAGAATTTCGTTTTCGATGCACCGCGAGGCGTAGGTCGCGAGCTTGATCTTCTTGTCCGGGTCAAAGGAGCGGATCGCCTTAATCAGCCCGATCGTCCCGATGGAAATGAGATCCTCCATGCCGACGCCTGTGCTCTCAAAGCGCTTGGCGATGAACACCACGAGCCGGAGATTGTGCTCGATGAGCAGCGCGCGCGCCGCCGGGTCTCCCGCGCGCAGCGCCTCGATCGCCTCGCGTTCCGCTTCCCGCTCCAGCGGCGGCGGCATCCGGTCGCTCCCGCCGATATAGTGCACCTCCGCCGGAGGAAAGAGCCGACCGAGCAACCGCCGCAGAAACAGGAAAAAGCGCATGAAATACCTCCTATTAGTTTACATAAAGAGTTTACATAATTGGATCTGGCGGGAGCAGCAGCTCGTATTCGCCCTCCGCAGAGACCGGGGTGGGGGAGAGCGCCACGAGCAGCGCCTGCGACTTGCCCGCCACCACGAGAGACGTCGGGCGAAATGCCGCGAGAAGTCCGCCGGGAACGCCGACGGATGTGTAGGGCAGCAGACGCGCGCCCTCCGCCTTGCCCTGCAGGCACTCCAGGATGGCGGTCGGATCGCGCGGCAGCGCGCCGAACACCGACTCCATGGCTTTGGCGTCCACGACGGCGGCGCGCATCCCGGTCGCAGGATCGCGCAGGGCGTTGCCGCTGTCGCGTATGGCGCGGAGCGTGAGCGCCTGTCCGTTCACGGTCAGCACTGCGGCAACTGCGCCGCGCTCAGCGCTGCGCAGCCGCGCGCGGAACACGGTAGCGACGACGGCGTAGCACAGCGCGAATGTCGGAATCAGCACTCTGCCGGTCACATGGCGGAGCGCCTGCCCGGGCGTGCCGCCCGCCGCTGCCGAGAGCGCGAACACCGCCCCGCCGAAGAGCGCCGCGGTGCCAAAGAAGATCACCGCGCACCGCCAGAACCGCCGCTCACTGCCGAATGCGATGAGCGCCATCACGAGCCCCGCCGCGGCTTTCACCGGCAGGAGCGCGAGCCAGCCGAACCCCGGCAGCACCGTGAGCGCGGCATAGACCGCGCCCGCGAGCGCCGCGAGGACATACCGTCCGCGCTGCAGGATCACGTCCGACACGCGCGCCGCAGCGAGCACGATGCAATAGTCCACCAGAAAATTTACGGCGAACACCTGATCGAGATAAACGACTTCCATGCCCCGAGCATACCACGGCAGACTGCCAAAAACCCGTCAAAGGCAGGTTCAGACAAAAAGAACAGTACATTTACCATAATAATATTATGTAAACAGAACAGACGGACGATGATTTGTCGTCCGTCTGTTATCCGAGCAATCCCGTCTCTCTCGCCGTACGCAAAAACGCTTTCGCGGCGGGAGAGCGCTGCGCCTCCGGCGGCATCACCGCGCCGATCTCCACGATGGTCTCGGGCGCGAGCGGGCGAACGGCGATCCCGGTGAGATCCAGCCCCTCGGCTAGTATGCCGTTGTTCATGCTGATCCCGAGCCCCGCCCGCACGAGCGCGGCGGTGGCGCGGTCGTCGATTGTCGCAAAGCGTGTCTTCGGCTCAATCCCGTGCGCATGCAGAATCCGGTCGTTGTCGGTGTTCTGGGCGGGATAGGTCGCGATATAGGGTTCGGCTGTGAACGCCCGGATCGGAACGGCAGGCAGCTTGGCGAGCGGGTGCGCCTCCGGCAGCCAGACCGTCATCGGGTCGCGCAGGAGGGGCAGGAAATCAAAATCGCCCTCGCGGCGGCTCACGATGCCGAAGTCCAGCTCCCGCGCTGCTATTGCCGCGCAGAGCTTGCTGCTGCTCCCTTGGAGAATCTGCACGTCGATGCCCGGGTGCGCCGCGCTGAACGCCGCGACGGTCTCGGCAAGGTGCGCGTAATACGCCCCGTAGGCGCTGCCGACGCAGACCGAGCCGACCTCCACGCCGCGAATCGCCGCCGCCGCTTCCCCGATGCGTCTTCCGGCGTCCGCCATGTCGCGCACGACCGGGAGCAGCCGGGCGCATGCCGTCGTTGCCCTGACGCCGCCGCGCCCGCGCTCCAGCAGGGGAAAGCCGACCTCCTCCTCCAGCGCCGCCATCATGCGGCTCACGCCCGACGGGGTATAGCCCAGTTTCTCCGCCGCCGCGGTGAGACTGCCCGTCTCCAGCACGCAAAGCAGCGCGCGGCATTTTTCGGTGTCCATCTGCGCACCTCCATATATTTGATAAAATGTCAAGGAAAGAATGAAATAATATCGCTTTACGCAAGGATAACACGGTGCTATTCTGCTGTCAAGAAACGAAATCCTCAGGGAGGCATGCGATATGGAACAACGACTCAGCCGCCGTGCGTCGGAGGCTTTGCTCGCGCTCGTGGTCATGGCGCGCGCGACGGGCTATCTCTTCTCCAAGCTCGGTATGACGGGACTCGGCATATTCAATCTGCTGGCGCTGCGGTTTCTCATCGCGTCGATGCTGCTCAGCGCCGTGTTCGCGCCGCGCCTGCGCCGGATCGACAGGCGCAGTCTGCGCGCGGGGCTCATCATGGGCGGGCTGTATTTTCTCGTCATGACAGCGGAGCTCTCGGGGCTCAAGCGCACCGCCTCCAGCACCGTCTCGTTTCTGGAAAACACCGCCATCGTGCTCGTGCCGCTGTTTGCCGCGGCGGCCTTTCGCCGCGCCCCGGGCGGAAAGGCAATCCTGTGCGCGGCTGTGACGCTCGCGGGCGTGGGCTTGCTCACGCTGGGCGGCGGCGTCCGCTTCGGCCTCGGCGAGGCGTTCAGCCTCCTGGCGGCCACGCTCTATGCCTGCGCGATCCTCGCGACGGATCGTCTCACGCACAAGGGCGGTCTCGACACGCTTGCAGCCGGGATCGTTCAGGTCGCGACGATCGGCGCTCTGAGTCTCATTGCCTCCTGCGCCGTCGAGACGCCGCGCCTGCCGCAGGGCGGCACGGAGTGGGGGAGCGTGCTTGCGCTGGCCGTCGTGTGCAGCGGCTTCGGCTTTACACTCCAGCCGGTCGCGCAGGCGGGTACTACCGCCGAGCGGGCGGGCATGTTCTGCGCGCTCAATCCGCTGGTGGCCTCCGTGCTCGGCGTCGTGTTTTTGCACGAGCGCATCGGCGCGCAGGGCATCCTCGGCGCGGCGCTCATCCTCTCAGGGATCCTGCTCTCGTATGCCAGACTCTCGGACAGATGGTTCCGCAGGCATCAAAAGCAGTTGACATAATTGAACATAATAGAAAAAACAGACGCAGACCAGCATCAAATAATGGCCTGCGTCTGTTTTAGTTTACATAATTAGTAATCGTACACGCCGCCGCCGATGAACTCGCGCAGCAGACTTTCCGGAGCGAGCAGCTCCGGATCGACGTCCGCAAAGCGGTCGAGCATGGGGAGGATCTTCCGCAGCTCGTCGTAGCGCTCGGCGGTCTCCGGCAGCGCCTCCAGCAGGGGCTTTACAAACTGCTTCATGATGCTGACCTCGCTGGCAAACGCGGTGTCGAACTTCAGGTCGGCGCGCTCCTTGAACGGGGAGATGTATTTCTTCTCGCCGCGGCGCACGTTCGCCCACATCTCCATGGTGGCGGCGGGGTTCGTGCCGCGGAAGTTGTTGTCGCGCACGAGACGGCGCATCAGGCGCATCCACGTTCCCTTGAAGATCATCTTGCCGTCGTCGTCCAGCACGTTCGAGCGCGCGGAGATATACAGCCGGATCGCGCCGGGGCAGTGGGAGACGATCTCGTCGTTCAGCGCGTGGATGCCCTCGCAGACTACGACCTCGTTTTTCTTCAGCTTCATGCGCTTGCCGATGGGACCTGCCTGGATCTGCGTGATGAAGTTGTAGATCGGGAGCCTGATCTGCTTGCCCTGCGCCAGCGCGTTCAGATGCTCGCCCAGCAGATCCAGATCGAGACACCGGGGAGACTCGAGGTCGAGCTTGCCGTCCGGTGTGCGCGGGCTGGTCTTGGGGTCCACGGTGCGAAAGTAGCTGTCCATGGCGAGACTCTTGCTGCCGACGCCGAGCTCGGAGAGCGCCTCGGCGATCTTCATGGCGGTGGTCGTCTTGCCGCTGCCGGAGGGGCCGGAGAGCAGCACGATCGGGCAGTCCTCGGCGCGCTCGGCGATCGTCTTGGCGGCGCGGCGAACCTTGACGTTATAGGCCTCGTCGCATGCGTCCAGAAATGCTTTGGGGTCGCGCTCGAGCGCGGCGTTGATCTCAGAAAGCTGATAACTCATGTTGCTGCTCCTTCCTGTGTCGATGAAAACCAGTCGCAGATGGCCGATTTCTCGGCGCAGATGCGGTCGATGTTTTCGATATATTCCTTGGGGTACTTGGGATCGAAGCTGCGGCGGATCCTGCCGCCGGGCGCGACGAGCTTCGTGCTCGCGCCGCCGCCCATGGCGAGAATGCTGCAGAGCTCCTCCATGATGCAGATGTTGTAGAGATTTTCAAATCCCGGCTTCGTCCAGCCCACGTTTTCAAACCCGCCGGACATGAATTTCTGCCGGTAGAGATAGTAGGGCGCGTAGCCCGCTCCGGCGAGCTTTTCGGCGGCGTAGTCAAGCATGGCGCTCACGTCCTCGGCGCTCGGCAGGGGCGCTTCGTTTTCCGAGAGACTGCTGCCGCGCTTGCGCGAGAGCGTGTGCACGGTGATGTTTTCGGGGCAGAGCTCCAGCACGCGGTCGATCGTGCGGCAAAAGCCCTCCGTCGTGTCGCCGGGGAGCCCCGCGATGAGATCCATGTTCACGGCAAAGCCGCCCACCTCACGCGTGAGTGCGAGCGCGTCCACGATGTCCTGCGCCGAGTGACGGCGCCCGATCACGTCCAGCACGCGGTCGTCCATCGTCTGGGGGTTTACGCTGATGCGCCCGACATTGTGGCGGCGCAGCACGCGGAGTTTGTCTTCCGTGATCGTGTCGGGTCTGCCCGCCTCGACGGTGATCTCCCGCAGATCGGCGCCGGAGAAGCGCTCCTCGAGCTTCTGGAACAGGGCGTCCAGCTGCTGCGCCGAGAGCGTCGTCGGCGTGCCGCCGCCGAGATAGAGCGATACGCACCGCAGTCCGGCTTCCTGCACGGCCTGCGCCGTCGCCTCCACCTCCCGCAGCAGCGCGTCGAAAAACGGCTGGATGAGCTTCATGCTCTTTTCCACGCTCTGGCTGACAAAGCTGCAATAGGCGCAGCGCGTCGGGCAGAACGGAATGCCGATGTAGAGGCAGACGTCCTTCTCCGAGAGCGTCTCAGCGGCGGCGAGCGTGGCGTGCGCAGTCTCAAGGCAGAGCGCCGCGCGCTCAGAGCTTACGTCGAACTCTCCGCGAAAGCGCCGGAGCGCCTGCGCGTCCGTGCAGCCCTCGAGCAGGAGCTTTTCCATGAGCTTTCCCGGTCTCACGCCCGTGAGCGCGCCCCAGACGGGCTTTTTCACGCCGAGCTGCAGCGCCGCGTGGTAAAACGCGCGCTTCACCGCGCGGGAAATGAGCCGCCCCTCGGTCTGGTCGTCTGTCAGCGCCGCGATCGGCACGGCTGCGCGCCCGAGCGCCGTTTTCCCGTCCCTGCGCAGACGGCAGGTCACGGTGGCGTTCTGCGCTCCGCGCGAGAGCGTCAGAACCGCGCAGTCGCCGTCCGTCGGCGCGTCCGGGTACTCCGGGCGCTCTTCGGGAAACAGCGTCAGCAGCATCTGCTCGGCGGCGTACCGCTGGTCATGATTGACAAGATAAAGCTTCATGTCGTGTCCTCTTACATTGATATGCGTGATAGTGTTATTATAGCAAGCTTTCCGATCTTTGTCCATAGCGAAACACGCGGACGCTTTGCGTATAAAAGCGTCCGCGTGCAGGCGTACCGGGGATGATCTTTTCTGAAACAGATTTGATAGACTTTTCCGAAATGGGGTTTATAGCGAACGATAGGGGTGCAAATTTCCCTTAAAAACCGCGTTCAGCCAAATCCTTTACGATTGCTTTATAAACATCACAGATATCTGCTATACCGTCTCCACCGCTCTTTGAGGAGAGAGGAGAACGCCTGAAATCAATCTCATCGTAATGAGAGACGCCTCTGTTTGTTCGGCCTGTCAGAAGCGTAAAAGACGCTCCCCATTTTGCGGATTCAACGCTGACCAGGCCGTCATTTTCACCTTCTATTAATTTGACAATCGCATTTGCGGTGGAGAGGTTAATATCTGAAAGAGGATTCTTCATTACTCCGGCAAAACTCTGATAATAGACGCCCGGAACATCGGGGTTCTCTTTATTAAAGATTGCGGCATACTCCGTGGAGAAATCTTTGCAAACGGCGTAGAAATTCGGCTTTGTATCCCCAAGGAGACCGATCCAGTTGTCAACGGCAAAGGATGCAATATTAAATAAAGAATCCGGTGCTTTCAATAATTTGTCAATCGTTTTAGAGCCGCGGTGCGGTGTCCCAATCGTGGTGATGCTTGCAATTTGACCGCCCATTCCCAGAGAGGATGCAGCCATTCGAGCCTCCAGCCCGCCTTTGGAATGCGCAATGATATTCACTTTCCCGGAGCCTGTTTCATCCAGAACCTGTCTGATCCTTGCCTTGATTGATTTGGCATTGTCCTCAATCCGCGCCCAGCAGTCCTGCTGGCCATAGGACAAAACTGCCCCTGTGCCGGCAAGCGCTGTCGGTATCCGCCCCCAATATAAGGGCCATTTTAAATCTCTGAAACCGACTCCATGAATCATCAAAATAGGATACTTTGTGCCGTGATCTTGGTTTTCCATATCACCACTCCTATCTTGTATTACGAATGAAACACCAATGGAGGATGCTGACGACTATGCTTGCACGCTCATCATATCATCTTTCTTTGTTCCCACTCGCCAAGCAAATCCCGACTATAACTGCTTTTGTTTAGGGGATTTATCTCGACGTGACTCCAATTGACTGCCATTATCCTCAACCCATGGGGTCCACGGACTTTTGCTATCAAAAAGCTATCAATGCAGCTATCACAGGTCCAAATCGTTGGGGCTGTTAACAGTGGCTTTGACGATCAACAGGAATGCTTTGACCGTTTGTTATACGCTTTTTGATGTGGTTACTATAGCATGAAATCGGCCGGATTTCAATGCTGTCCTTATTGAAAAACTCTATGAAATCAAGTGGAACCAGCATGCGGCCGGGCCAGCCAAAGAAAGGACAAGCAGCGTGAAAGCGCATGGAAAAGAAGGCCTATAGAGCATGTAAGGACTTCCTCCTTTCCTCGCCCGTCATCTTGAAATCCAATAACCCCCGCGATATAATAGGTTAAAAACCATACAGGAGGATAACCACATGATGATCTCTACCCGCGGGCGCTATGCACTGAGAATTCTTGTGGATTTGGCTGAGAACCAGAACGAGGGATACATCACGCTCAAGGAAGCTGCCGACCGGCAGGAGATCTCCGAAAAATATTTGGAGAGCATCGTAAAGGATCTGGTGAAAGGGCAGTTCATAGAAGGCGTGCGCGGGAAAGGCGGCGGCTATCGGCTTTCCAGACCGGCTGAAGAGATCAGTGTTTTGGATGTCCTGCAATCGGCAGACGGTACGATCGCTCCCGTAGCCTGCCTCGAGGAGGGCAGCGCGCCCTGCTCACGTGCGGCGGTCTGCAAGACACTCCCGCTCTGGAAAGGGCTGGACAGAGTTGTCAGCGAATATCTCAGCGGCTTTACCGTGCGGGATCTGGCAGAAGACAAAGTACAATAACGAATGCAGCTTAAAAGAGCTTCCGGGATCAGGCAGATCCCGGAAGCTCTTCTTTACACGATTGCTCAATCCGAAAAGAGCGGGGTGGAGAGATATCGGTCGCCGGTGTCGGGCAGCAGGGCCACGATGACCTTGCCCTTGTTTTCCGGCCGTTTGGCCAGATGGATCGCAGCCCAGACCGCGGCGCCAGAGGAGATGCCGACCAGCACGCCCTCTTTCCGTCCGACCAGCTTGCCGGCGGCAAAAGCGTCCTCGTTCTCCACGGCGATGATCTCATCATAAACGGCGGTGTTCAGCACGTCCGGGACAAAGCCTGCGCCGATGCCCTGGATCTTGTGGGTGCCTGCCGTCCCCTTGGAGAGGACCGGCGAACCTGCGGGCTCTACCGCCACGACCTTTACGGCGGGATTCTGCTCCTTGAGGTATTCGCCCACGCCGGTGATCGTGCCTCCGGTCCCGACGCCTGCGATGAAGATGTCCACCTTTCCATCTGTGTCTGCCCAGATCTCCGGGCCGGTGGTGGCCTTGTGGACGGCGGGATTCGCCGGGTTTACAAACTGCCCGGGGATGAAGGCGTTTGGGATCTCTTTCGCCAGCTCGTCAGCTTTGGCAATGGCGCCCTTCATGCCCTTGGAGCCCTCGGTGAGCACCAGCTCCGCGCCGTAGGCCTTCATCAGCTGTCGGCGTTCGACGCTCATGGTCTCGGGC
>ONEB01000005.1 GCA_900316745.1 uncultured Eubacteriales bacterium
AGGCGATGACGATGCTCATGCGCTATGCCGCCTTCAAGGGCTATGACGTCTCCGCGCGAGACAATCTCGCCGCGTTCTCGGACGCCTCGTCCGTCAGCATCTGGGCGCAGAACGCCATGCAGTGGGCAGTCGCCGCCGGTCTGATCGAGGGCGTGACGGACACGACCATCCAGCCGCGCGGAGAATCCACCCGCGCACAGATCGCAACGATCCTGATGCGGTTCCAGAACAACATCGCAAAATAACTCCACAAGCCAGAACCGTCCCGCAGGAATCTGCGGGACGGTTTTTCTGACGCCGGGCGTGCGTCATTGCGCGCACACTAAAAATGCCTGCCTCTTTCGAGGCAGGCACTTTTGCTTGAGAATGTTTTGTCCGGGAGCGATTACGCCTCGTACATCTGGCGGAGCTTGAGCAGGTGCTCGTAGCGCGCCTTGGCGTTGGCTTCGCTCTTTTCGAACAGACCTTCCGCGCGCTCGGGGAACTCGCGGGTCAGGCGGCTGTAACGGGCCTCGTTCATGAGGAACTCGCGGTAGCCGCCCTTGGGCTCCTTGCTGTCGAGCGCGAAGGGCTTCTCGGCGGCCGGGTTGTAGCGGAACAGGTTCCAGTAGCCGCAGTCGACAGCCTTCTTCATCTCGGACTGGCAGTTGGTCATGCCGCCCTTGATGCTGTGCATCTCGCAGGGAGCGTAGGCGATGATCAGGGACGGGCCGGGATAGGCTTCCGCCTCGGCAATCGCCTTGAGGGTCTGGTTCTTGTCGGCGCCCATGGCGATCTGCGCAACGTAGACATAGCCATAGGTCATCGCGATCTCGGCGAGGGACTTGCTCTTGAGCTCCTTACCGGCAGCCGCGAACTGCGCGACCTGACCGATGTTGGAAGCCTTGGAGGCCTGTCCGCCGGTGTTGGAATAGACCTCGGTGTTGAACACGAAGATGTTGACGTCTTCGCCCTGCGCGAGCACGTGGTCGACGCCGCCGAAGCCGATGTCGAACGCCCAGCCGTCGCCGCCGAAGATCCAGCAGCTCTTCTTGTTCAGGTAATCCTTCTGGTCGAGGATCTGCTTGGCAGCCTGGCAGGCGCCGCAGGTGCAGACGGTCTCGCCGTTGGCCTTGGCTTCCTCAGCGTGCGCCAGAGCGGCAGGCTGGTTCTCGCCGTAGACCTGCTTGCCCATGTCGGACGAGAGGAAGGCGATGCAGCTGTCGATGCTGCTCATGTCGGCTTCCATCTCGGCGATGAGCGCCTTGGTCGCGGCCTGGTTGGCCTCGCCGTCGTTGTAGGTGTCGAGCCAGTTCTGCGCAGCTTCCTTGAGCTCTGCGCAGCAGCTGGGAGCCGCCATCATCTCTTCGACCTTGGCCTTGAGATCGTCGCGGATCTTCTTCTGGCCGAGGTACATGCCGAGACCGTGCTCCGCGTTGTCCTCAAACAGGGAGTTGGCCCAGGCGGGACCCTTGCCTTCCTTGTTGACGGTGTAGGGGCTCGTAGCGGCAGGACCGCCCCAGATGGAGGAGCAGCCGGTGGCGTTGGAGATCATCATGTGATCGCCAAACAGCTGGGTCACGAGGCGGGCATAGCTCGTCTCGGCGCAGCCGGCGCAGGAGCCGGAAAACTCGAGCATGGGCTGCTTGAACTGGCTGTCCTTGACGGACTTGTTGCTCATGAGCTCGGCCTTCGGAGCGACCTTGGAGACCATGTAATCGAACACGGGCTGCTGGGCCTTCTGGCTCTCCAGCGGCTGCATGCTCAGGGCCTTCGCCGGGCAGGTGCCGACGCAGACGGCGCAGCCCATGCAGTCCAGCGGGGAGATGGCCATGGCAAACTTGTAAACGCCCTTGCCGGCGCCGACCTTGAAGTCCGCGGACTTGGTCTCGGCGGGAGCGGCGGCGAGCTCTTCAGCGGTCAGCGCGAACGGACGGATCGTCGCGTGCGGGCAGACATAGGAGCACTGGTTGCACTGGATGCACTTGGTCTCATCCCAGGCCGGGACGGAGACGGCAACACCGCGCTTCTCATAAGCGGCAGCGCCCAGCTCGAAGGTGCCGTCGGCGTGATCGACGAACGCGGAAACAGGCAGGCTGTCGCCGTCCATCTTGCCAACGGGATTGAGGATGTCGTGCACCATCTTGACGGTGGCGGGACGGCCCTCGGGCTTGGCAGCCGGAGCGGGATCCTCGGCATTCGCCCAGTCGGCGGGAACCTCGACCTTGACGTAAGCGGTGGCGCCGGCGTCGATGGCCTTGTGGTTCATGTCAACAACGTCCTGGCCCTTCTTCAGGTAGGAGTGCGTGGCAGCGTCCTTCATGTAGCGGATGGCGTCCTCTTCGGGCATGACCTTCGCGAGGGAGAAGAACGCGGACTGCAGGATGGTGTTGTTGCGCTTGCCCATGCCGATCTCGATGGCGAGGTCGATGGCGTTGATGATGTAGAGCTGGATGTTGTTCTTGGCAATGTAGCGCTTGGAAGCAGCGTCAATGTGCTCATTGAGCTCCTCGGCGCTCCACTGGCAGTTGATCATGTAGACGCCGCCGGGCTTGACGTCCTGCACCATCTTGTAGCCCTTCGTCACATAGGACGGGTTGTGGCAAGCCACGAAGTCGGCCTTGTTGATGTAGTAGGGGCTCTTGATCGGGTTGTCGCCAAAGCGCAGGTGGCTGATGGTGACGCCGCCGGTCTTCTTGGAGTCATACTGGAAGTATGCCTGGACGTACTTGTCGGTGTGGTCGCCGATGATCTTGATGGAGTTCTTGTTGGCGCCGACGGTGCCGTCGCCGCCGAGACCCCAGAACTTGCAGGAGATGGTGCCCTTGGCGGAGGTATCGGGCGCGTCATGCTCCTCGAGGGAGAGGTTCGTCACGTCGTCGACGATGCCGATGGTGAACTGGCGCTTCGGCTCGTCCTTCTTCAGCTCGTCATAGACAGCGAAGACGGAGGCGGGAGGCGTGTCCTTGGAGCCCAGACCGTAGCGGCCGCCGATGACCGTCGCGGAGACGCCCTGCGTGGCGAGCGCGGTCACAACGTCGAGGTACAGAGGCTCGCCCTGCGCGCCGGGCTCCTTGGTGCGGTCGAGAACCGCGATCTTCTTGCAGGTCTCGGGGATGGCCGCAACGAGCTTGTCGGCGCGGAACGGACGGTACAGGCGGACCTTGATCAGGCCGACCTTCTCGCCCTGCGCGGTGAGATAGTCGATGACTTCCTCTGCGACGTCGCAGATGGAGCCCATGGCGATGATGACGCGGTCAGCGTCGGGAGCGCCGTAGTAGTTGAACAGCTGATAGTTGGTGCCGAGCTTGGCATTGATCTTGCCCATGTACTCCTCGACGAGCTCGGGAACGGCGTCGTAGTAGGAGTTGGAGGCCTCACGGTTCTGGAAGAAGATATCGCCGTTCTCGTGGCTGCCGCGCATGGTGGGATGCTCGGGGCTCAGAGCGCGCTCGCGGAACGCCTTGACAGCGTCCATGTCGCACATCTCGGCGAGGTCTTCATAATCCCAGACTTCGATCTTCTGAATCTCGTGGCTGGTACGGAAGCCGTCGAAGAAGTTCAGGAACGGAACGCGGCCCTTGATGGCGGCGAGGTGCGCCACGGGCGAGAGGTCCATGACCTCCTGCACGTTGCCCTCAGCCAGCATCGCAAAGCCGGTCTGACGACATGCCATGACGTCCTGGTGATCGCCGAAGATCGAGAGCGTGTGGCTCGCCAGCGCACGCGCCGTGACGTGGAACACGCCGGGCAGCAGCTCGCCGGCGATCTTGTACATGTTCGGGACCATCAGCAGCAGGCCCTGAGAGGCCGTGTAGGTGGTGGTGAGCGCGCCGGCGTTCAGAGAGCCGTGCACCGCACCGGCGGCACCGGACTCAGCCTGCATCTCCTGCACCTTGACGGTGGTGCCGAAAATGTTCTTGCGGCCTGCGGCGGACCACTGATCCACCAGGTCAGCCATGGGGCTCGACGGGGTGATGGGATAGATGGCAGCGACCTCGGTAAACGCATAGGATACATGCGCAGCCGCAGCGTTGCCGTCCATCGTTTTAAGTTTTCTGGCCATTGGAATCATCTCCTGACAAAAAATAATTTGTGGTTGGCACAAAGCGCCCCCAAGCGCTTCTTTCGATACTCTATCATAAATTGTTTTCATAGTAAACCTAAAAAATATGAATTTCGATGCAAAAAACGAAAGTCAACGTTTTCTTTTGACAATACTTCGACAAATATTGTTCACGCTGCCGAAAAATGCGCAAAATATACACGAATTTCACCCCTTGTGATTTTCGCGCAGGTGGTATATAATAAGTTGCTGAATTGCCGAAATGCAGTTCAAGCACCAAATCGCGAATACAGGAAAGGAGCTTGTCAGGATGATCCGTATCGAAAACGCAGACGGCGCCATCACGATCACCAACGAGGTCTTTACCGTCCTCGCCGGCGACGCGGCTACCAGCTGCTTTGGCGTTAAGGGCATGGTCGGAAAAACCAAAGACGGCAAGGGCAAAGACTCAAACCCCTTTCAGCTTCTGCGCCGCGAATCGATGTCCAAGGGCGTTTTTGCCACCTTTCAGGACGACGGCAGCGTCGCGCTGGAGCTGCACATCGCCGTGGATCAGGGCGTGAACATTTCCGCTCTGGCGCACAGCATCATGGGCGAGGTCAGTTATAAAGTGAATCAGGCCACAGGCGTTCCCGTTTCTGCGGTCAACGTGTTTGTGGATACCATGCTGATCGGCTGATCCCCGGTCGCGTCCGCTGTGCCGGACGGAGGCATGCGCGGGGCTTTTTGCCGCGCTGTGCCGTCGGATCGAATTTCCCCCTTCTCGGAGGTGTATGTTTTGAAAGAAATCATGGATGCCGCGTCATTTAAGGAAATGTTTTTGTGTGCCAACGCGGCGCTGGAAGAGAATAAGCAGATCATCAACGATCTGAACGTGTTCCCCGTCCCCGACGGCGACACCGGCACCAACATGAGTCTGACGATGAACTCCGCCGCCATTGCGCTGCGGCAGGAGAGCTTTGACGAGATCGGCAAGGCCTCGAAGTGCGCGGCCAACGCCCTGCTGCGCGGCGCGCGCGGCAACTCGGGCGTCATCCTCTCGCTGCTGTTCCGCGGCATTTCCAAGTCCCTCAAGGGCAAGGTGACCGCCGACGCGCCGGAGTTTGCCGCCGCACTCACCGCGGGCGTCGAGGCCGCCTACAAGGCCGTCATGAAGCCCGCCGAGGGCACGATCCTCACCGTCAGCCGCGTGGCAGCCGCCGCCGCAGTGGAATTTGCCAAGGACAACGCCGACATCGAGCTCATGTTCGACTGCCTGCTCTCCGCCGCGAAGACCGCGCTGGCAGAGACGATCCACCAGAACCCCGTTCTGGAGCGCGCGGGCGTCGTGGACGCCGGCGGTCAGGGCTTTGTCGTCGTCATGGACGCGATGCTCGCCTGGCTGCAGGGCCGCGCCGTCGCGCCCGTGGAGGCAAAGCTCCCCGAGCAGGAGCAGAAGGCCGCCGCGGACTTCTCGGAGTTTGACACCGGCGACATTCACTTTGCCTACTGCACCGAATTCATCGCAGCGCGCGAGAGCCAGAAGAGCCCGGAGCTGCTGCGCTCGTTCCTCGAAAACATCGGCGACTGCGTTGTCGTCGTGTCCGACGAGGAGATCGTAAAGGTCCACGTCCACACGAACGTCCCCGGCGAGGTGCTCACCGAGGCGCTCACCTACGGCCCGCTTCAGACCGTGAAGATCGAGAACATGCGCAACCAGCACACCGAGCTCTCCAAGGATCCCGAGCCCGAAGCGCCCAAGGTCGCCCCGGCTGAAAAGCCCTACGGCATCGTGACCGTGTGCGCGGGCGACGGCATGACCGAGATCTTCCGCGAGCTCGGCGCAGACCGCGTCGTGACCGGCGGCCAGACCATGAACCCCTCCACGGACGACATTCTCCGCGAGATCGACCAGACCCCGGCCGAGACCGTTTTCGTCCTGCCGAACAACAAGAACATCGTCATGGCGGCCGAGCAGTGCGCGCGCTTCACAGAGAAGAACGTCGTCGTCGTGCCGACCAAGACCGTGCCGCAGGGCATCGCAGCGCTCCTCACCTTTGACGACAGCGCAGACGCTGAAACCATCAGCGCGAACTTTATGGAGGCTGCCAAGGCTGTCCACACCGTCGCGATCACTTATGCCGCGCGCGATTCGGACTTTGACGGTCACGACATCCACGCGGGCGAATATCTCGCCCTGCTCGACGGCGCGCTCATCGGCAACTACACCGACTTCCCCACCCTGCTGCAGAGCGTGGTGGAGGCTGCCGAGTCTCTGGAGCCGGAGATCATCTCCGTCTACTATGGCGAGGACGTGAAAGAAAGCGAGGCGCAGGACACCGGCGTCTCTCTCGAGACGGCGTTCCCCGACGCCGACGTCAACGTCATCAACGGCGGTCAGCCCGTGTACTACTACATGATCTCTCTCGAGTAATATATCAGCGGCTGTGAGGATGCCTTGTCTCTCACAGCCGCTTTTTTCGCAAGCAAAGGATTTGATATATTATGTCAACCGCAAGCATTCAGGAGGCGCTCTCCTCCGCCCGGCTGGAGCAGCTGCAAAAGGACAATCCTTTCATCCACATCACGGACGCAGTCTATGAGATTCTGGAGGAGGCCATCCTCTCGTCCCGTCTCGATCCGGGCGCGAAGCTGCGCATCAACACGATCGCCGACACGCTGGGCGTGTCCGGCACGCCGGTGCGCGAGGCCATGGAGCGCCTGATCTTGCGCGGTCTCGTGGTGGAACGCATCGACCCGGGCCGCAAATACCGCAGCTACACCGTGTTCGATATCGAGGATGCGGACATCGAGCAGCTGTTCGTGGCGCGCAAGAGCATCGACGCCACCGCCGCCTATATCTGCGCGCAGAAAAACTGGCGCGTCGACATTGAAAAGCTGGAGTACCACGCGGCGCGGTTTCAGACGGCTATGACAGATTATGTAAATGGGCGCACCTCCTATCCCGACGCGCAGGCCGACCGGCAGCTGCATGTCGAGCTTGTCAACGCCGCAGGCAACCGATACCTGAGCGAAATGTACCGCTCGATTGAGAAAAAGCTCAACTATCTCGCCGTGCGCACCTGTGAGTTTCTCGCGCTGGCGCAGACGCGCGACGATATGCGTCTGCTGTGCAACCAGCACGACGCCGTGATCAACGCCATCCGCATGGGCTTTCCGCAGCTGGCGCAGACCGCCATGGCAGAGCATGTGGATTTCTGTGAAGAAAACTGCCTGAATTACCGCAATATTGCAAAGCTCAGGAAGCAATAATTCCCGCGATCGCTCTATAATTTATTCCGCAGAAGATGAATTCCATCATTTTCTGCGGAATTTTTATCTGTTTTGGCACAAATCTGCCGGAGTGCGAATGTCATTCAGTCAAATTAGACAATATGATGCGGCCTATGCTAAAATTCTGTCAGTAATAATGCACAACAGCATTCTTTTAGGAGGTTATTTCAATGGCCAAGAACAAAGTATTCAAGTCGATGGACGGCAACGAGGCCGCTGCCTACGCGGCGTATGCCTTTACCGAAGTCGGCGCCATGTACCCGATCACCCCGTCGAGCCCGATGGCGGATCACACCGACCAGTGGGCGGCGCAGGGCAAGAAAAACATCTTCGGGATGCCCGTGAAGCTCGTGGAGATGCAGGCGGAGGCCGGCGCATGCGGCACGCTGCAGGGCATTCTGGAGGCCGGCTCTCTCGGCGCGACCTACACCGCGTCTCAGGGCCTGATGCTGATGATCCCGCCGATGTACCGCATCGCGGGTCTGCAGCTCCCCGCTGTCATGCACGTCGCGTCCCGTACGCTCGGCACCCACGCGGTGTCCATCTTCGGTGACCACCAGGACGTCATGGCCTGCCGCCAGACCGGCTGGGCGCAGCTCGCCAGCGCCAGCGTGCAGGAGTGCATGGATCTCGCCGCCGTCGCGCATCTGAGCGCCATCAAGGGCAAAGTTCCCGTGCAGCATTTCTTCGACGGCTTCCGCACCAGCCATGAGATCCAGAAGATCGAGGTGCTCGACTACGAGGATCTGAAAAACCTCGTCGATATGGACGCCATCGACGCCTTCCGCGCCCGCGCCCTGAACCCCGAGCATCCCACCATCCGCAACGCCGTGGAGAACGACGACGCTCTGTTCCAGCACCGCGAGGCCAGCAACCCCGTCTATGACGCTTTCCCGGCGATCGTGGAGGAGAAGATGCAGGCGATCAACGCCCTTACCGGCCGCAACTATCAGCTCTTCAACTACTACGGCGCGCCCGACGCAGAGCGCATCATCATTGCCATGGGTTCTGTCTGCGAGACGCTGCAGGAGGTCGTGGAATACCTCAACGCGCACGGCGAGAAGGTCGGCGCGGTGCAGGTGCACCTCTACCGTCCGTTCTCGGCAAAGCACCTGCTCGCCGCCATCCCGGAGACGGTCAAGTGCATCAGCGTTCTGGACCGCACGAAGGAGCCCGGCTCCCTCGGCGAGCCGCTCTATGAGGACGTCTGCGCCGCGATCATGGAGTCCGGCCGCGCGATGAAGGTGCTCGGCGGTCGCTACGGTCTGAGCTCCAAGGACACCACCCCCGCCCAGATGAAGGCCGTGTTCGACAACATGACTGGCGAGCAGAAGAACCACTTCACCGTCGGCATCGTGGACGATGTGACACATCACTCCCTGCCCGTGGGCGAGAACATCGTCACCGCCGGCAAGAGCATCATCTCCTGCAAGTTCTGGGGTCTCGGCGCGGACGGCACCGTCGGTGCGAACAAGAACTCCTGCAAGATCATCGGCGACAACACCGACCAGTATGTGCAGGCCTACTTCCAGTATGACTCCAAGAAGTCCGGCGGCGTGACCCGCAGCCACCTGCGCTTCGGTCACGAGCCGATCCACAGCACCTACTATGTCACGATGGCAGACTTCCTCGCCTGCCACAACCAGAGCTACATCTCCCGCTACGATATGGTCAGCGAGATTAAGCCCGGCGGCACGTTCCTGCTGAACACCCGCTGGAGCGGCGAAGAGCTGGAGCAGCACCTGCCGAACCGTGCCAAGCGCATCCTCGCCGAGCGCGGCATCAAGTTCTACACGATTGACGCCACCGACATCGCCGAGCAGATCGGACTGGGCAACCGCACCAGCACCGTCCTGCAGGCCGCGTTCTTCAAGCTCTCCGGCGTGCTCCCGATCGACGAGGCCGAAAAGCACATGAAGGACGCCGCCGTCAAGAGCTTCTCCAAGAAGGGCGAGAAGGTCGTCAAGATGAACCATCAGGCGATTGAGGCCGGTCTGAACGCCGTTGTCGAAGTGCCCGTGAAGCCCGAGTGGAAGGATCTCAAGGACGAGGAGACCGTCGTGGACGGCAGCCTGCCCGAGTACATCCGCGAGCTGCTGATCCCCATGAACGCCACCAAGGGCGACGACGTCCCCGTGAGCAAGTTCGTGCCGTATTCCGACGGCGTGCTGCCCATCGGCTCCGCCGCCTTCGAAAAGCGAGGCGTTGCCTCCAACGTCCCCGTCTGGGATATCGACAAGTGCATCGGCTGCAACAAGTGCTCGCTCGTCTGCCCGCACGCGGCGATCCGCCCGTTCCTGTTCAATGAAGAAGAAGCCGCTGCTGCTCCCTGCGCCACCAAGGAGGCCAAGGGCAAGGGCTTTGAAGGCCTGCGCTTCCGCATCCAGGTCGACGTGCTGGACTGCCAGGGCTGCTCCAGCTGCGTGAACGTCTGCCCGGTGAACGCGCTGAGCATGGTGCACCTGGACGACCAGCTCGACGAGCAGAAGAACTGGGATCACTGCCTCACGCTCTCCGAGAAGACCAATCCCATGAGCAAGTTCTCCTCCAGAGGCAGCCAGTACGAGCAGCCTCTGTACGAGTTCTCCGGCGCCTGCCCCGGCTGCGGCGAGACGCCTTACATCAAGCTCCTGACCCAGCTCTTCGGCGACCGCATGTATGTCGCCAACGCCACGGGATGCTCCCAGGCCGTGGGCTTTGCAATTCCGGCATTCCCGCAGACCACGAACAAGCGCGGCTGGGGCCCGGCGTTCTCCAACTCCCTGTTTGAGAACAACGCCGAGTTCGCGCTGGGCATGAGCCTCTCCACCGAGCAGCTGCGCGCGCAGCTGAAGCTGCACGCCGAGGCCGCCATCGCCGAGACTGCGGACGAGAATCTGAAAGCCGCGCTTCAGGCATGGCTCGCCGACGGCGACTCCGAGGAGAAGACCGTCGAGGTCTCTGACCGCGTGCGTGACGCCCTCGAGGCAAACAGCGAGTCCGGCACGGAGGTCACCTACGTCCGCAAGCACACCGACACGCTCACGAAGAAATCCATCTGGATGTACGGCGGCGACGGCTGGGCATACGACATCGGCTTCGGCGGTCTGGATCACGTCCTCGCCTCCGGTGCGAACGTGAACGTTCTCGTCGTGGACACCGAGGTCTATTCCAACACCGGCGGTCAGGCCTCCAAGGCCACCCCGATCGGCGCCTCCGCGCAGTTCGCGGCAGCCGGCAAGACGACGCCGAAGAAGGATCTGGGCATGATGCTCGCCACCTACGGCTACATCTATGTCGCGCACGTCTCCCTCGGCGCGAACCCCGAGCACCTCATCAAGTGCATGAAGGAAGCCGCCGCTTATGACGGCCCGTCCATCATCATCGCCTACGCGCCCTGCATCAACCACGGCGTCGTCAAGGGCATGGGCAAGAGCATCGAGGAAGAAAAGCTCGCCGTCGAGTGCGGCTACTGGCCGCTGTTCCGGTACAATCCGGATCTCGCCAAGGAGGGCAAGAACCCGTTCCTGCTCGACTCGAAGGAGCCCAACGGCAAGCTGCGCGAGTACATGATGGGCGAAAACCGCTTCGCGGGTCTCGTCCGCACGTTCCCGGAGATCGCCGAAAAGCTCTTTGCCGAGGCAGAGGAGCAATGCGCTTCCCGCTTCGAGGGCTACAAGAAGATGGCAAACGATCCGACCTACGAGAAATAAGCCAAACAAACCCAAACCGGGGCTGCCGTCTGGCAGCCCCGGTTGTTATTATCCGCAAACGCACGGATAGTTTACATAATTTTGTTATAGTATATTTATGTCACTCTTCCAGCAAATCCTCCAGATACGCCCTGAGGGTGGCCTCCTGCATGGCGCCGATCTGCTGGGCGGCAAGCGTGCCGTCCGGGCGGACGAAGATCGTGACCGGAATGGAATAGATCTGATACGCATTGGCGGCGGAAGCGGTCGTATCGTAGTACACAGGGAACTGAAATCCCTGCTCGGTGACGAAGACCTTGACGCCGGGCATCGTCTCGCGGTTCCCGTCGGTGAGATCCACCATCATGAACTGGATCCGGTCGCCGTACTCGGCATACAGGCTATCAAACGCCGGGAGCTCCGAGCGGCACGGCGGGCACCACGACGCCCAGAAATTCACCACCACGGGCTTGCCCGCAAAGTCGGAGAGTTTCGTGATGCTCCCCTGCCCGTTATCGACCGCAAAGTCCGGCGCGAGATCGGACGCTGTCTCCGGCGCGGCGGATTCGGTCGGGACGCCGGCGTCGATGGGCACGGTGCTCTCCTCCGGCGCGGCGGTCTCGCGCTCAGTCGAGGGCGTCGTCGTCTCCTGCGCCGCGGCGGGCTCCTTCGCGCCGTCCCGCGCATCATAGCGCACGGCGAGACGCGGATACAGCAGCGCCGCCGCCGCGATCAAGATGACCAGCGCGACCGCCGGAACGAGCCATCTCAAAGCTTTGTTCATATCATCACCTCAAAGCACTTTCAAGCAAATGCGCCGAGCAGCCGGTTCATCCAGCCGGTCGCCATCATGACGCCCATCAGAATCAGAAACGCGCCGCACACGAGATTCAGCGTGCGATAGTGCGCCTTCACCCACGCAAACGCGCCGCCCAGCCTGTCGATCAACACAGCCGAGAGCACGAACGGGATACCGAGGCCGAGCGAATAAGCAAGCAGGAGCGTAAGCCCCCGCCACGCGCCGCCGGCAGACGCCGCAAGCATCAGCGCCGAGCCGAGAAAGGCACCCACGCACGGCGTGAGCCCCAAGGCATAGACCATGCCGAACAAAAACGCGCCCCAGAGTCCCTCCGTTCCGGCGCGCTGCACGCCCTTGAAAAACGGCAGCGGGATCACATCGAGATAGGCAAGGCCAAATAAAATCACAAACGCGCCGCAGACGAGATCCACCGCGCGGCGATGGCGCGAGAGCGCCGCGCCGAGCGTGCCGGCCGTGAGCCCCAGCAGGCAGAACACCAGCGCAAAACCCGCGACGAACGCGGCAGCGCGCGCAAGCGTGTGGCGCTTTTTCTCCATGCCGCCGGCAAAGTAGCCCACATACGCCGGCAGCAGCGGCAGCATACACGGCGAGAGGAACGACACGATGCCCTCCAGAAACGTAATGAAATACCGCACCGGCTCCCCTCCCCGACCATTTTCTTAATTTTATCATTTTCAGAGCCGGAACGCAATGCTTATTCGACATTGCAAATCGCCCGATCAGTCAGCCGACCGGGCGATTTTTTATGCATGCAGCGCTTCGATGCGCGCGCAGAGGTCTTCGTAAAAGCGGCCAAGATGGATGCCGTCCACATAGCGGTGGTTCAGCTCCGCGGAGAGCGAGAGCGTCCTGCGCCCGTCGCACTCGGTGAATTTGCCCCATGAGATGCGCGGGATCGCGTCGGCGGGGTCGTCGTTTCGCTCATTCGTCAGGTGCGTGAGCGGCAGCCACGGGAGGCAGGAGAAGTAGATCAGCGCGTCGCTCTCGGCATCTGCGCGGATGAAGCAGGTCTGCTCCATGCTCTCGCGCCGCGCGGTGCGGCAGAACGTGTCCAGATCATCGCCGTGGTCGATCGTCACGATGTGAAACTGCTCGCTGCCGGGCTTCAGATCCGTAAAGCTCGGGATGCGCCGCTCAAGGCGGTAAAGTCCGTCCGGGCGCTCGCAGTAGTGAAACGCCTCCACGCTGTTGACCGCTTCGGTGCACAGGAACACCAGCGCATAGTAAAACGAGATGCCGCGCGCCCTGGCATAGTCATACAGCCGCGTCACATCCAGCGGGAACGTCACGCCGAAAATCGGGTTCGTCATCGGCTGAAAGAAGCGATAGACCTCATAGCGCGGCCAGGCCTCCCACGGCACGAACGATGCGGGAATCATCATCTCTCACCCCAGCAGCTCGGCGCGGAAGCCCTTGAACGCGTTCGTGAGCACCGTGGCGTCCATGCCGAGCGTGACGCTGCCGTAGCCGAGGGCGAAGTCCCGCTCCGCTGCCGCGGCGTCGGCGGCGTAGATGAAAGAGAGCTTCCCCGCGGCGCTGCACACGCCCTGGATGTGGGCGATGGCGTCCTTCACCTCGGGGTCATCGAACTGCGCGGGCTTGCCGAGGGCGGTGGAGAGGTCAAACGGCCCGACATACACGCCGTCGATGCCCGGCACGCGCAGGATGTTTTCCAGATCATGCAGGCACTCGACCGTCTCGCACTGGGGCAGCAGAAGCGTCTCGCTGTTTGAGACCTCAAAATAGTGCTTGAGCCCGTGCTGAGCATAGTCCTCAAACCAGAAACCGCTGCCTGCGGTGTTCGCGACGCCGCGGTTGCCGAGCGGGGCATACTTGCCGTAGGACACGATGCGCTCGACCTCCTCCACGGTGCGCACATCGGGGATGATAAGTCCCATTGCGCCGACGTCGAACAGCTTTAAGATCGCGGCGCGGGAGATCTCCTGCACACGCGCCAGCGGCGTCAGACCATAGAGCTTCGCCGCGCGGATGAAGTCCAGCGCCGCGAGCGGGTCAAACGGTCCGTGCTCGGTGTCCACGATCATGTAGTCCAGCCCCGCAAGTCCGAGGCACTCCGCCACGGTGGCGCTGCCGGTCTCAAAAAATGTACCGAGCGTGCGCTCGCCGGCAAGCATTTTGGCTTTCAGTTCATTTTTCATTCTGTGCCGCACTCCTGTCCTGTCAGATATCGGATAGACAAATAATAGCACAGAGCATTTCCGTTGTCCAGCTTACCGGTCGCTGGTATGCGGCGTTTCGTCGCGGAAGATCCAGTCCTCCAGATCGTGCTCGCCCATCTCTATCACCTCCGGCTCAGATTTTGTGCCCATACGGTTATTGTATGCGCGAGGGCGTGAAAAGTTGCGCGGTTTGCGCAGGGCGAAAAAAGAAAAGACTTGAAAGACTTGGCAAGATAGAGTATACTATTTTCGCTTATTTAAATGGGGTGTGCAAACCCGAAAACAGAGGTGAACGACGCATGAGTGCATCGCAGGACAAGAGAAAACGCACACAGCAGCGCGCCGACGGTACGGAACGCCGGCAGGTGGCTTCGCTGAAAGCCGCAAAGGAACAGAAGAAAACCAGAACCAAATGGATCGTCGGCTCGATCCTGGTTGTGCTTCTGGTCGCTTTTATCATCATCGGCAACTCCAACCTGTTCTACACGGCGCAGAAAGCCGTGAAGATCGGCGACAAGAGCTATTCCGTCGCGGAGTTTAACTATGAATACATGAGCACCTACCAGCAGTACAACCAATATGCGCAGTACCTCGGCGACGTCTCCCCCGACGCTGAGTATACTCAGAGCGAAGACTTTGAGACCTGGGACGATTTCTACAAGGACGCCGCCATCCAGTCGCTGATGCGCAAGCAGGCGCTCTGCGATCTCGCGGACAAGGAGGGCGTCACGCTCTCTGACGAGGATACCAAGCAGGTCGACGACACGCTCTCGCAGCTTGCCGACAAGGCCAAGGAATACGGCTACGGCAGCACGAGCGCGTTCCTCACCGCGAACTACGGCAACGGCGTGACCGAAAAGCTCGCGCGCGAGCTGATGCTGCGCGACGCGCTCGCGAACAAGTACCAGACCCAGTATCAGGAGAATCTGACCTACTCCGACGAGGAGCTGCAGGCCGCATACGCTGAGAACAAGAACGAATTCGACAACTACACCTTCAGCTACTACTTCGTGCCGGCTGAGACCGAGACCTCCACGGACGCCGACGGCAACGAGACCTCCGCCGCCACGCCCGAGAGCATGGAAGCGGCGAAGGCCAGCGCAGATCAGATCCTCGCCAGAGCCGGTGAGAACGCGGAAGACCCGGCTGCGGGCTTTGCTGCCGCCGTTGCCGAGCTCGGCAAGCCGCAGGACAATGTGCAGACCGACGAGGAAGGCAACACCATTACGGACGCCGACGGCAACCCCGTCACCGCCCAGGAGCCTGCCGAGCCCACCGTGAACGAGGGGATGCAGGGCAGCAGCATCACCAGCTACGCCATGCCGTTTGCCGATTGGCTGATGGACGCCGCGCGCGTTTCCGGCGACATGACCGTCTCCGAGCAGGAGGGCACCGGCTACTACGTCGTTCTGTTCCAGAGCCGTGACGAAAACACCTATAACACCGTGAACGTCCGCCACATCCTCATCCAGGCTGAGGCAGAAGAGGACGGCACCTACACCGACGAGGCTCTGGCCGCCGCCAAGACCAAGATCGAGGAGATCAAGGCCGAGTATGATGAGAGCGCCCAGACCGAGACCGCTTTCGGCATGCTCGCCACGCAGTACAGCAGCGACACCGGCTCCACCGCCAACGGCGGCCTGTATGAGAACGTCCCGAAGGGTCAGATGGTCGAGGAGTTCGACAGCTGGATCTATGATCCCGCGCGCCAGCCCGGCGACGTCGATATCATCGAGGACAGCACCTACCACGGCTATCACCTGATGTACTTTGTGGGGCAGGGCGATCCCTACCAGAAGGTCCTCGCCCGCAACTCGCTCGTGAGCGAAGCCATGACCGCGTTCAACGAGAGCCTCACGGCTGACATGACCAGCGAGACGCTCTTCGCCATGCGCTACGTAGGCACGAAATAAAGCACAGCACATATAAAAAGACCTCAGCTTTTTGAAAAGCTGAGGTCTTTTTGTTATCGCAGGGCGATTACATCATAGCGGATCGCTTTTCCGGTGAGGGAGTAGCCGGGCTTGTGTCCCGCGAGATACGGCCCTTTGAGCGGGCGCTTGATGATGATTTTTGCCGGAGACGCGTCAATCGCCGCCTGCAGGAGCGCTTCCTCGTCCGCGCACGGCCGCTCGAGCATCTGCAGGAGCTGGAGTTTTTTTCCGATGAGCCCGCTTTTCCTGCGCGCCGGGAACATGGGGTCGAGCACCACCACATCCGGCGTGTACCCGAGCTGCCGCAGTCCCGCGACGCTGTCGCCCTCCGTGAGGCACATGCGCGAGACGATCTCCGAGAGCGCCGCATCCTGCGCCGCCCGGTCAAGCGCGTCGCGCAGCATGGCGGCGATGACGGGGTTCTGCTCAAACAGCTGCACCGTGTGTCCCGCCGCGGCGAGCAGGAGTGCGTCCTCACCGAGCCCCGCCGTGGCGTCCACAACGCGCAGCGGGCGGCTCGCCCCTCTCCCCTTCACGGCGCGCACCAGCAGCTCGGAGCGCAGGTTCTGCGTCCGAAGCCGCGGCAGCATCTGCGTGAAGTCTCCGCGCACGGAAAGCGCGCCCCGCCGCAGGGTCAGCCCCTCCGGCTCGAAAACCAGCGCAGCCGCGTCCTGAGGCAGCGCGTCCGAAAGCGTCAGACCGAGGCGCGCGGCAAGCCCCTCCGCCTCGGCGCGGCGCTCCGGCGCGGCGCATACCAGAACAAGTTCAGTTTTGACGGCCTCTGCCATGACGCGCCCCCGAACATCAAGATACTCAAATTGTAGCATCACGCGCAGCGGCTGTCAAATAAAAGACCGCCGCCGGTTTACATAATCCGGCGGCGGAAGCATTTGCCTTCTGATTCAGATGTAATAGGTCTCGCCGTCGGCGGGGATGCGGACGCGGTCACGGATGCCCTTCTGCTCCAGCTTTTTGGCCAGCGTTTTGCGCGTGAGCGTCGCGTGGGGGACGTTGTCCATGTGGCTGGCGATGACCACGGCTTCGGGCGCGGCGGCGCAGACCTTCGCAAGGTCGTTGTCGTCCATGATGAGGCGGCCGTTCTTCACCAGCATGGCGGCGCAGTTGTTCGTGATGATCACATCAGGATGATACTTCTCGATGGTCTCCGCCACATCGTCGCACCAGATCGTATCGCCGCAGACATAGAGCGTCTTCTCGCCCGGCTTGCGGAAGATGAAGCCTGCCGCGTCGCAGCAGGGCACCTTCGTGCCGTGCACGGCGTTGACCTTGATCATCTCCGCGTCGCCCCACGTGATGCGGTCTTCGATCACCCGGACGTCCTTCATGCCGGAGTACTCCAGGTAGTCCGCGTCCTGCCGGTTGATGGCGTAGATCGGACGCTTCTTGTCCAGCCCCTGGCAGGCCTTCCCATTGAAGGGGACGAGACCGATATGATCCAGATGCACGTGGGTGCAGATGTAGGCGTCCACGCCGTCGTTGATCTCCTTCACGGACATGGGCAGCGAATGGATCGGGCACATCGTCCATTTGTGCTTCGGTCTGACGGCTTCCCAGCCGGAGCATTCGTCGAAGACGTACTTCTTGCGCGGATCGCCGCCGCGGTTCATCGCGCAAATCATCGGGATCATGGCGAGACATCCGCCCATAAAGCGCGGCGCGAGCCACGGGTCGATCAGAAACGTGCGGTCGGCATAGTTGATCTTGATCGTCGCGCTGCGGATCTGCTGAAATTTCATGGTGAGTCCCTCCTGTAGCTTTCTTTGTTGTCTGATAACAGTTTAACAGCCTTTCGCGCCTTGCGGAAGAAACAAAGCCCGCTCTTGCCGCAACAAAAATGTTGTAGTAAAATGGGCGTGGGAGGGATGGATATGAACCAAAAACAGCTTTCCTGCTTTCTGGAGGTCTACCGCTGCCGCAACGTGCAGGCTGCGGCGGACAAGCTCTATCTGACGCATCAGGGGCTCAGCCGCATCATACGCACGCTGGAGGAGGAGCTGGGGCACCCGCTCTTTGTGCGCTCCAACCGCGGCGTGGAGCCGACGGATTTCGCGACGACGCTCGTGCCGCATGTCCAGCGTCTGCTGGACGACTACGCCACGATCCAGGGGCTCGACTCCCTCACCTCGCAGAAAAAAGCCGTCGTGACCGTGTACGCCCTCGACCACCTGCTGGGCTACCTCGGCGCGGACTTTGTGACGGCATTTCATGCCGAGCACCCGGACATCACGCTCAGCGTGCTCGACACGACGGACGTGACCGCGCTGGAGAGCCTCTCCGACGGGCGAAGCGACTTTGCGCTCGTGAACGGCCCGATCGACAACACGCGCTTTTCCGCCGAGCCGCTCTTCTGGGCGCGCTACTGCCTCCGCATGCGCCGCGACCATCCGCTCGCGCAAAAAAAGCCGCTTCTGGTGGAGGATTTTGCCGGGCAGAAGCTCATCGGCAAGGGGCGCGCGTACCACTGCTTCCGTTCAAGCATCGACCGGTATCTGCTCGAAAACGGGATCCAGGTGGACGTCCCGGTGGAGACGTCGGACGAGGAACTGATCGCGGAGCTTGTCGAGCGCGGGCTCGCCATCGCGGCGACTTATGATTTCTCCGCTCTCTCCCACTGCGGCAGGAACACCGTGATCCGCTATCTGGACGATCCGAGCATGGGACATCATATCTATCTCGCGGAAAAGCAGCACACCCTCCCCACAAAGGCGGGAAGGGTGTTCAAGCAGTTTCTGCTCGCGTGGTGCGCAGAGCATTTGGAAACATCATAAAACCAGACGGAGCGCTTTTGCTCTTACGCCGGGACAGCTTTCTTCTCGTGCGCGCGATCCGCGATCCAGAAGCCGAACGTGATCGGCGCCATGTATACCACGAGCACCAGTATGCCCGGAAGCAGATACAAAAACGGGTACGGGATCAGGTGATGGAAAATCTCCAGCACGGGGTTCCCCTCCGTCTCGACGGAGAAGAAATAATTGGCCTTCGGATGCAGCCCGGTCGCGCGCAGAAGCATGTTGATGCAGAACACGGCAAACGTGATCAGCAAAATGGCAAGCAGCGTTTTCGGCAGATCCCGGAACTGCGGCCGATAGAGGCCGAACGCCGCGAGAGCGAGTCCCTCGATCATGACCATAAAGTGCGTGCCGTAATACCCCAGCATCCGCGGCATCAGAATCGAATAGCCGTCAAAGCCGTTGCCGGGCATGACGAGCGCCAGCAGCGCGCCGAGGGGACCGACAAAAAAGCAGAAGCTCATCAGGCCGCGGTTTTTCGTCGCTACGGCGATCGGGATCAGGATCATGTTGATGTTGCAAAGCTGAAGCGGCAGCTCGCCCCACCAGTTGAAGCCGCCCATGGCAGTCGTCACACGGTCGAACTCCGCGTCGATAGAGAGATAGTACTTATACACGAAAAAACCCAGAAACGTGACAACACATGCCGCGATCAGGACAATCTGCTTTGTCCTTTCGCTTTTCCTTCTCAAGGCGATGGCCGAGATGATCAGAAGCAAAAGGAACGCCGCGAAGCACGCGATGAACGCCGCGTTGAAAGGTCTGATGACCCAGAAACCGGACTCCGGACGCATGGCTCGAATCTCCTTTCCCCGTGGTCGGGCGGGCCGACCGTTTCTTCTCCTCTCAGCATAATCTTAACACAAGTTACATGCTCGCGCAACCGCTTTTCGACACGTTTCGACGCTTGCGCTCCGCGCACCGCTCTGGTAAGATATGCATCAGAGAAATGAGGAATGCTGAGATGACTGCCATGGACGCAAAGAATGTGCTCACTGTAAACAGCCGCGCGGAATTCCGCGCGTGGCTTGCGCTGCACGCGGCGACCGAGACGGAATGCTGGGTATTTGTCAAGCGCGGCAGGCCGGAGGACGACGGAAGCTTTTGGTATCTCGACGCCGTGGAGGAGGCCCTCTGCTTCGGCTGGATCGACAGCACCTGCCGGCGGCTCGACGGCATAACGCTGCAGCGCTTTACGCCGCGCAGGAAAAACAGCCCGTGGACGGAGCTCAACAAGGAGCGCGTCCGGCGGCTGGAACGGCTGGGACTGATGACGGACGCGGGCCGCGCCGTCCTCCCGGCGATGGGTGCGCGCAGTTTCCGCATCGACCCGGACGTAGCGGCGGCGCTCAAGCGCGCGCGGGTCTGGTCGGCCTTTCGCCGCTTCCCGGCGCTCTATCAGCGCATCCGCGCCTACAACGTGGCGTTTTATAAAAAGCGAGACCCCGCCGCCTACGAGAAGGCACTCGCCCACCTGATCGAGAATACGAAGCGCGGAGAGCTGTTCGGCGAGTGGAACGACTACGGGCGGCTTTCTTAAAAAACAAGAAAGACATTTGAAATGCGTCTGCGGATGTGATAAGCTGAAAACAGCCGTAAGAATCCGGAAAAATGAAATACAAAGAAAGGAAATGAAGCAATGAAAAAGTGGATCAGCATGTTTGTTGTGCTCGTCATGATCTTCTCGCTGGCGGCATGCGCCGCGCAGAAGCCCGCCGAAGCGAGCCCCGCCCCCGCCGAAGACGCTGCCGCCGAAGCCGACAAGGCCGAAGAGACCGGCGAGGAAGACGGCCAGAACCCCATCATGAACTTCGTCGGCATCTACGGTCATGACCGTGCCTCCATCCTCGTCGAGGCAGCGGACGGAACCGACGGCGCGAAGATCACCGTGACCTGGGCCAGCAGCGCCGCCGAGAACAGCGAGTGGGTTATGACCGGCAAGTTCGACGCCGACAAGCTCACCGTGAAGTATGACGACTGCGTGAAGACCGATTTCGTCTACAAAGAGGACGGCACGGTCGAAAGCGAGACCGTCGCCTACGAAAACGGCGAGGGCACTTTCACGTTCAGCGACGGCGAGCAGATCACCCTGACTTGGGACGATGCTGAAGAGCACATTGCTGACGGCACCGTCTTTGAGTATGCCAGCCTCGGCTGAGCAAAGCGCCAAATAAAAACACGCACTCGTTTGAGTGCGTGTTTTTTGTTTGCCAAAAACTTTATGCGCCCTCGTCCGTCTGCGCGGGCACGGGCATTTCGCCGGATGTGTTCGCCTGATATCCGGGATCGAAGCGGTCGAACTGCTGACCGAAGATCTCATGGATGTCGCTCAGCGCCGTCTGCATGGCGTTGTAGAGCGTCTCGTTGATGTAGCCGAGGTTGTCGCCCGCGGCATAGCTGTCAATCGCCTGGTGCAGATCCACGAGCTTATAGCGCCAGCCGGCGCCGCCGATGCCGTAGTCCGCGGTATCGACCATCATGAGCGGCGCGTAGGAGACGTTCTTCAGATAGGTCTCGCCGGTGTCCTCGTTCTTTTCCAGCTCGATCGTGGTCACGCCGGTCAGGTTCGTGTAGTGGTCGTTCATGGAGGAGATGAAGTTGCCCATGCAGTAGCAGAGGTATCCCGTGCGCTCATTGCCCTCGAGATCCTTCACATGGCGCACCTCCATCGGCTCCGGCACATGGGGATGACCGCCGCAGACGAGATCCGCGCCCTGCTCGAAGAGGTGGTCCGCGATCTCTCTCTGGTAGTCCACCGGCTGCGTGTGGTACTCAAGGCCCCAGTGGACAAAGACGCAGATCAGATCCGTGTTCAGTCCGCGGGCATATTCCATATCCGCGTCGAGGCGCTCCCAGTCGACCTCGGTGATCTCGTCGGCATAGGTGTCCATGTAGTCCTTGAAGAGGATGTTCGTGGCATACTCAAAACCGGTGATGGGGATGCAGTTCGTGCCGTAGGTATAGGACAAAAACGCGATGGAAATGCCGTTGATGTCTTTGACCACGATGCCGTGGTTTTCATCCCACTCCTCCTGAGAGCGGTAGGTGCCGATATGGTCGAGCCCCTCCGCGTCCAGCACGTCCAGCGTGGAGCTGATGCCGTTTTTCAGGCTGTCCATGCAGTGGTTGGAGGCGGTGTTGATAAAGTCAAAGCCCGCTTCCTTCAGACCCGTGGCAAGCTCCTTCGGGGAGCGGAACATGGGATAGCCTGTGATCTGCGCGTTATCCATGAAGGTCGTCTCCATGCAGCAGAACGCGTAGTCCGCGTCGCTGACATAGGGCACACACCCCTCCAGGATCGGCAGATAATCATACCCCGAGCCGGTGTTCGCCTCGGCGTTGATGTCCATGTGGCAGACAAGATCGCCCGCATAAGCAAGCGTCGCCTGCGTGTAGGTCGGCTCCTTTACGGTCTCGGCAGTTTCAGCAGGCTGGGCGGCGCTGGGCGCGTCCGTCTCAGAGGCCTGCGGCGGATAGCTGCAGTGGGACAGAAACAGCACCGACACCAGCGCATAGACGAGCATCAGGCAGACGAACCACCACTCCCGGAACGCCGCGCGGACATTCACGGGACCGTCGCCGAAGATCGCTTCTTTCCACGATCCGTCCTCCGCCTGCGTGCGTTTCTTATTTTTGGATGACCAGAGTTTCATTGTGCTTTCATTCCCTCTCTGTCTCTTCGGGTGATAAGAACAGTATACCATCCGCGCGCCGCCATAACAAGCGTGTAAAAGCTGAAAAATGCCAAATTTCGACGCGCAGAAAAACTCCCTCTGCGCTTGCAGAGGGAGTTTCGGTTATGCGATTGGATCTTACGATCCGGCTCAGTCCTTAATCGCGGCCTGCGCTGCGGCGAGGCGGGCGATGGGAACGCGGAACGGGCTGCAGGACACATAGTCCAGGCCGGCCTTGTGGAAGAACTCGACGGAGCTGGGATCGCCGCCGTGCTCGCCGCAGACGCCGAGGTGCAGCTCGGGACGGGTCTCGCGGCCGAGCTTGGCTGCCATCTTCACGAGCTTGCCAACGCCGATCTGGTCGATGCGGGCGAACGGATCGTTCTCATAGATCTTCTTGTCGTAGTAGGCGCCGAGGAACTTGCCGGCGTCATCACGGCTGAAGCCGAAGGTCATCTGGGTCAGGTCGTTGGTGCCGAAGGAGAAGAACTCAGCTTCCTTGGCGATCTCGTCCGCAGTCAGAGCGGCGCGCGGGATCTCGATCATGGTGCCGACGAGGTACTTCATGTCGGAGTTCGCGGCGGCGATGATCTCATCGGCGGCCTTGACAACGACGTCCTTGACGTACTTGAGCTCCTTGACCTCGCCGACCAGCGGGATCATGATCTCGGGGACCATCGTCCACTCGGGGTGACGGGCCTGAACAGACAGCGCAGCCTTGATGACGGCGCGGGTCTGCATCTCGGCGATCTCGGGATAGGTGACGGCCAGACGGCAGCCGCGGTGACCCATCATGGGGTTGAACTCGTGCAGGCCAGCGATGATGGCCTTGATGTCGGCGACGGTCTTGCCCTGCGCCTCGGCGAGGGCGGCGATGTCGGCTTCCTCGGTGGGAACGAACTCGTGCAGCGGGGGATCCAGGAAACGGATGGTAACGGGGTTGCCTTCCATGGCCTCGTAGATGCCCTCGAAGTCAGCCTGCTGCATGGGCTCAAGCTTGGCAAGCGCGGCGATGCGCTCCTCGACGGTGTCGGAGCAGATCATCTGACGGAACACGGGGATACGATCCTCGTTGAAGAACATGTGCTCGGTACGGGTCAGGCCGATGCCCTGGGCACCCAGCTCGCGCGCCTTGCGGGCGTCCTCGGGGGTGTCGGCATTGGTGCGGACCTGCAGACGGCGATACTTGTCGGCCCAGGCCATGATGCGGCCGAATTCGCCGGCGATGGAGGCGTCGACCGTGGGGATGACGCCGTCATAGATGTTGCCGGTGGAGCCGTCGATGGAGATGAAGTCGCCCTCGGAATAGGTCTTGCCGGCGAGCTCGAACTTCTTGCCCACCTCGTCCATCTTGATCTCGCCGCAGCCGGAGACGCAGCACTTGCCCATGCCGCGGGCAACGACAGCCGCGTGGCTGGTCATGCCGCCGCGCACGGTCAGGATGCCCTGCGCAGCCTTCATGCCCTCGATGTCCTCGGGGCTGGTCTCGAGACGAACCAGAACGACCTTCTCGCCGCGGTCGTTCCACTCCTTGGCGTCCTCAGCGGTGAAGACGACCTTGCCGCAGGCAGCGCCGGGGGAGGCGCCGAGGCCCTTGCCCATCGGGGTGGCGGCCTTCAGAGCGGCAGCGTCGAACTGCGGGTGCAGGAGGGTGTCTAGGTTGCGGGGATCGATCATGGCGACAGCCTTCTTCTCGTCGATCATGCCCTCGTCAACGAGATCGCAGGCGATCTTCAGAGCGGCCTGCGCGGTGCGCTTGCCGTTGCGGCACTGGAGCATATAGAGCTTGCCGTTCTCGACGGTGAACTCCATGTCCTGCATGTCGCGATAGTGATCCTCGAGCAGGGCGCAGACCTTGATGAAGTCGGCATACGCCTCGGGGAACTTCTCTTCCATCTGGGCGATGGGCATCGGGGTGCGGACGCCGGCGACGACGTCTTCGCCCTGCGCGTTGGTGAGGAATTCGCCCATGAGCTTCTTCTCGCCGGTGGCGGGGTCGCGCGTGAAAGCGACGCCGGTGCCGGAGTTGTCGTTCAGGTTGCCGAAGACCATCGGCATAACGTTGACGGCAGTGCCCCAGGAGTAGGGGATGTCGTTGTCACGGCGATAGACGTTGGCGCGGGGGTTGTCCCAGGAGCGGAACACGGCCTCGATGGCGGCCTTGAGCTGCTCGACAGGATCGGAGGGGAAGTCAGAGCCGATCTGCTTTTTGTACTCGGCCTTGAACTGCTCGGCCAGCTCCTTGAGGTCGGCGGCGGTGAGCTCGACGTCGAACGTGACGCCCTTCTTGGCCTTCATCTCGTCGATGAGCTGCTCGAAATACTTCTTGCCGACTTCCATGACGACGTCGGAGAACATCTGGATGAAGCGGCGATAGGAGTCATAGACAAAACGCTCGAACTTGGGATCCGGGTTGCCGGCGATCATGGCGGCGACGACGTCGTCGTTCAGACCGAGGTTCAGGATCGTATCCATCATACCGGGCATGGAGGCACGCGCGCCGGAGCGGACGGAGACCAGCAGGGGGTTCTGGAGATCGCCGAACTTCTTGCCGTTGATCTTCTCCATCTCGGCGACATACTGCATGACCTCAGCCATGATATCGTCATTGATCTTGCGGCCGTCCTCATAATACTGAGTGCAGGCCTCGGTGGAAATGGTGAAGCCCTGGGGAACGGGCAGACCGATGTTCGTCATCTCGGCGAGGTTTGCGCCCTTTCCGCCCAGCAGCTCGCGCATGGTGGCGTTGCCTTCGGAAAACAGATAGACATACTTTTTGCTCATGCTTTTCTTTCCTTTCGTACTGTTAAAAATTGTAACATTCCAAGCCTTTTATAGATTACCAAATATGAAGAGCAGAATCAATGCAAATAAATCACAAAAACCTACAGATTCAGTTCATTTTTTTCGTCGTTGAGTATGACGGCGTGCAAAAGAATGCAGAAAACGGCACTCTGCATGATGCGCAGAGTGCCGTAAAACCATCACTGTTATTTTTCGGAATTGCCGAGCGTAAATTTCTTTTCCTCGCCGCGGAGGATGCGCCCGATGTTCGCGCGATGCTGAAAGATGCAGGCGACGGCGATATACAGGCACACGAAAAACGGCAGCGTCCAGCCGGGGTTGAAAAGAACGTACAGCGTCGGATAGCACACCGCCGCCACAATGGAGCAGACGCTCACGCGCCGCCAGAGCAGGAACGTGACGACGAACACGCCCAGGAGCACCAGAAAGACGCGCCAGTCCAGAAGCAGGATCACGCACGCCGCGACCGAGACGCCCTTGCCGCCCTTGAAGCGGTAGTAGATCGGCCAGCAGTGTCCGGTAAAGCACGCGGCGCTGGCAATGGCGACGCCGTTGATGGCGCTGATGCCGGCAAGCGGGCCGAGCAGATACCCCACCAGCCCTGAGAGCGCCGCCTTCAGCATGTCTCCGCCAAGCGTCATGAGGCCCGCCAGAAGCCCGTGCGAGCGGGCGGCGTTCGTCGCGCCGGCGTTGCCGCTGCCCTCGGTGCGGATATCGCGGTGATACCACTCCCAGATGAGCACAATGGCCGAGCTGATCGAGCCGAGAAAATATCCCGCGAGCACGATCAGAGCGATCCAGACATAGGTCATAGCAATCCCTCCCGTCAGAGGTTGAAAATACTTCAAGATATTGTAATAATAGCGAACCAATCTCCGCTTGTCAACAGGCAGGCTGTAAGATCCGGACAAAAACGAAGGCTTGTGTCCCGTGTGCCGGTGTGATAAAATCACGGCGGAAAGGATGTGGGATCATGCCGCGGGTACAGATCTTGCTGTGGTATCTGCTCGCCGTAAACGTTCTGGAGTTCTTGCTGATGGGCGCGGACAAGCGCCGCGCGAAAAAGAGCGCATGGCGCATTCCCGAGCGGACGCTGCTGCTGACGGCGCTCATCGGCGGGAGTCTCGGCGGCGTGCTGGGCATGGCGGTGTTTCGCCACAAGACGCGCCGCTGGTATTTTGCGCTGGGTCTGCCGCTGATGCTCTTTGCGCACTGCGGCCTGGCGCTGCTGCTGCGGGCATATTTCTGATTCGCACTCCCGCATAGACAATCCCCCGCCGCGTTTTTTGCGGCAGGGGATTATGGTTTTATCAGCCGTTCATAGTGTATACCAGAGACGTGATTTTCATCTGCTCAGAGGCGACCAGCGCTTTCAGGCTCGTCGTGAGCGTCTCAGACGCGGTCTGAGGCGCATCTGTGTTCGCAGCGCACTCTGCCGCAGGCCAATAGGCGGCGGCCTTGCTCACCGTGTTCGTCTGCGCGGGCCCGACAAGCTCGTTCACTTCCTGGATGAGCTGCTCGGTCTCTGCTTCTTTCTGCTTCTCGAGGGCTTCGGCCTTCACTTTCTCCAGCGGGATCTCGTCCATGTCAGTTTCCACATTGCAGGATGTGACAGACCAGTAGGCCGAGGCGTTGGCAAGGACGGTGGCCTGACTGTGGCCGTAGCACTCACCCAGCCAGGAATCGGCAAGCGGAATGCGCTTTCCTGCCACATAGGGCGCGGGATCGGCACAATAAAACGTATCGCCCTCATAGTCCGTGAGGAACACGGCGTGCGGGCAGCCGATGCAATAGAACACGATGCCCTCGGGGTGCTCGTCCACCAGCGCCTTCAGGTCGTCAGACGAGATGCCGCTCAGAGGCGTATGCCCGACGGAGATCTCGGCGTAATTCGTCCGGAACGTCCAGGTGTACAGAAGGCCGGCGCCGGAGAGCCAGGCAAAGCTCCCGACAGCACCCTCCGAAACCTCGTTCCAATGGCTGCTTCCGTTCATGTAGAGCGTCGAGCGCACCAGCATCGTCGAGGACGCGAGCGTGCACACGCCGCCGCGGGACTGGGCGATGTACAGCTCCTGCGGAAAATGCTCCACAGCCCGCGCAGGCGCCGCAATGGCGGTCAGCAGGCCGATGCAGAGAACCGCAGTGAGTAAAATGCATATAATTCGTTTCGGTTTTTGTACTACTTGCATAGATACTCCTTTCTGAAAACTTTGCCATTATAGCAGACACCCTGTCTGTGCGCAACCGTCAAATTAAACAAAACGGTTACATTTCAAGGTGTTTTCCCGTGCAGGGCACCCGTTTTGACGGCTAAATGATAGCCTGTCTTCCTAAAATCAGGTAAAAAAGGAGCGCGCACGCGCAAGCGTGATATTATCACGGAAAAAGTCTGCAGGATGGGTATACTGGGATCATGATAACAAAAAAGGAGTATGAAACTATGTCTGAAATTACGATCACGAAAGAAAACTTTGAAGCGGAAGTTCTGCGCTCCGACAAGCCCGTGCTGGTCGATTTTTGGGCGACGTGGTGCGGCCCCTGCCGCATGATCGCGCCCGTGCTCTCTGAGATCGCCCGGGAGCGCAGCGACGTGAAGGTCGGCAAGATCAACGTGGACGAGCAGCCGGATCTGGCAAACGAGTTTCGCATCGCAAGCATCCCCACCCTGCTGCTGTTCCGCGGCGGTCAGGTCGTGAACCAGATGGTCGGCGTGCGCCCCAAGGCCACGATCGAGGCGATGCTGGGAGGAAACGGCTGATGCTTCCTTTCACAGCTGACATCAACAAGGGCGTCGAGGAATGCCTCGCCACACCCGGCGCGATCCTGCTGGACGTGCGCACACCGGAGGAACATGCCGCAGGACACATCCCCGGCAGCATCAGCATCCCGCTCGCGGCGCTGCCCGCCCGCTGCAGCGAGCTCGGAGACCTTGACACCCCGATCTATGTCCACTGTCTCTCCGGCGGGCGCAGCGGACAGGCCGTGCGCTTTCTCAAGGGCGCAGGCTACACGAACGTGAAAAACATCGGCGGCATCAACGCCTGGACCGGAAAGGTGGAGAAATAAATGAAAGTCGTCATCGTGGGCGGCGTTGCCGGCGGCGCGACCGCTGCGGCGCGCATCCGCAGGCTGGACGAGCAGGCTGAGATCACAGTCTTTGAGCGCTCGGGCTATGTCTCCTATGCAAACTGCGGACTGCCGTATTTCATCGGCGATGTGATCACAGATCCGGAGGAGCTGACGCTTCAGACGCCGGAATCGTTCTATGAGCGTTTCCGCGTGCAGATGAAAGTGCGCCACGAGGTGACGGCGATCCTCCCGGAGAAAAAAAGCGTGCGCGTCAAAAGCCTCGAGACCGGCGAGGAATTTGAGGAGTCTTATGACAAGCTCCTGCTCTCCCCCGGCGCGCGCCCGACACAGCCGCGCCTGCAGGGCACGGACTTAGACCGCGTGTTCACCCTCCGCACCGTGGAGGATACGATGCGGATCAAAGATTATGTAAACCAGAAAAAGCCCCGCTCCGCGGTGCTGGCGGGCGGCGGCTTCATCAGTCTGGAGCTGGCGGAAAATCTGCGGCACCTGGGGCTGGACGTGACGATCGTGCAGCGCCCGATGCAGCTGATGAACCCCTTTGACGCCGACATGGCGGCGTTCATCCACGCTGAAATGCGAAAGGGCGGCGTGCATCTCGCGCTGGGACAGACCGTCGATGGATTCGTCGAAGCGGACGGCGGCGTGGATGTGCTGCTCAGGGACGCCCCTCCCCTGCACGCCGACATGGTGGTGCTCGCCATCGGCGTGACGCCCGACACGGCGCTGGCAAAGGACGCGGGGCTGGAGCTCGGACTCAAGGGCGCGATCCTCGTCAACGACCGCATGGAGACCTCCGTGCCGGACATTTACGCCGTGGGCGACGCGGTGCAGGTGCGCCATCTCGTCACCGGCGCGGACAGCGTCATCTCCCTTGCCGGCCCTGCGAACAAGCAGGGGCGCATCGCGGCCGACAACATCTGCGGGCGCGACAGCCGGTACCCCGGCTCGCTCGGCAGCAGCGTCATCAAGCTCTTCGATCTCACGGCGGCGAGCACCGGCGTGAATGAGACGAACGCCAAAAAGGCGGGGCTGGACGCGGACAAGCTCTTCCTCTCCCCGATGAACCACGCGGGCTACTACCCCGGCGGCGAGACGATGACGATGAAGATCGTCTTTGAAAAAGAGACGTGGCGGCTGCTCGGCGCGCAGATCGTGGGCGGCGCGGGCGTCGATAAGCGCATCGACGTGCTCGCGACGGCGATCCAGAACCGCATGGACGTGCGCGACCTGCAAACGCTCCAGCTGGCCTACGCCCCGCCCTACGGCTCTGCCAAGGACGCCGTGAACATGGCGGGCTATATGGCGGAGAATCTCTCCGACGGCATCGTGAAGCAGTTTCACTGGCACGATGTGGACAATCTTCCCCGCGACGGCAGCGTGGTGATCCTCGATGTGCGGACGCCGGGTGAATTCCGGCGCGGGCACTTCGACGGCGCCGTGAACATTCCCGTGGACGAGCTGCGTGAGCGGATGGATGAAATTGAGCGCGGTAAGCCGCTTTATGTAAACTGCCAGAGCGCCCTGCGCAGCTATATTGCCTGCCGCATTCTCTCGCAGAACGGCTTTGACTGTTATAATCTCGCCGGCGGGTACCGTCTGTACGACGTCGTCATGCGCGACGCCGAGGCCAAGAAAACCGCCCTCCCCTGTGGCCTTGAGCCGTGACCGGACGCAGAAAATGCCCCATCGGGTTTTCCCGATGGGGCTTGCTGTATCTTCGGTTTTATCCCTCCGCGAGGGCGGCGAGGCGTTTTTCGTCCGTGATCTCGATGCTGCCGCGGGAGACTTTCACCATGCCCTCGGACTGGAAGCTGCGGAGCATGCGCGTGACGACCTCGCGGGCGGTGCCGAGGTGGCGGGCGATCTGCTCATGCGTGGTGGTGAGCTTCAAACTCTCCTCCAGCGTCGATTCTTCGATCAGGAATGCGGCGATGCGCTTATCCAGCCGCTTCCAGAGGATCTGCTCGATGAGCCACATGACGTCCGAGAGGCGCTGCTGCATGATCTCGTTCGTATAATTTGCCAGCGGCGCGGACTCGCGCATGATGCGCTGGAACAGCTCCGGCGGGATGATCCAGACGCGGCAGTCGCGCTCGGCCTCGATGCTGATGTCGAACTGGATGGAGTTTAAGATGCACGAGGCGGAGAGCAGGCAGATATCGCGCTCGAAGAGCCGGTAGACGCTCACCTCGCGCCCGTCCTCCGACGTGATAAAGGCGCGCAGCTGCCCCGACTCCACGACGATGAAGCCCGTGCAGCCAGTGGTGCCGTCATAAATGACGGTGCCTTTTTTGAATTCCCGCGTCGCCACGCAGCGCAGGATCTCCTGCTGCTGGGGCTGCGTGAGCTGATTCCACACGGGGAAGCATTCCGTAAATTCCATAGTTGCCCCTCCGGGTCATTTCTTAAACAGCTTTTTCTTCAGTGCGCCGAGCACGTCCGTGCGGCTGGTGGTGCCGTCGAACATGCCGCGAATGGACTTGCCGTGGCAGTAAAGCGCAAGCGCCGTGAGCACCAGCGACAGCACGCCCGCCTCCCACTCGCCGCGCAGGAACATGATGACGGCGAACACCGCCGGGCAGGCGGGACCAGCAAGGCACAGATACTGCGTCGCCGCCACGATGGCAGCGCCGAGGAGGTTTGCGATCACGCCCCAGAGCGGCGAATAGACCGTGATGGCAAGATTCGTCGTCACGACGCCCTTGCCGCCGCGAAAGCCTCTCCAGAACGGGAAGTCATGTCCCAGCGTGGCGCCGAGGCCCGCGTACAGCACGACGATCCAGCCCGCGTCGCGAAACAGAAGCCACGAGATGACGATGGCAAGCGCGGTCTTCACGATATCGCCCGCAAGCACCAGAATGCCGGGAACGAAGCCCAGTGTCGCCATGATGTTCGCCATGCCGGGATTCCCGGTCTCGCCGAGATGCGCGGCGCTCTTGCCCGCGAATTGATAAGCGATGATCTCTCCCGTCAGCACACAGCCAAACACATACCCGATCATGCAGCTCAAAAGTCTCGGAAGTACCATGGAAAGCTCCATTCCGAGCGTCCGGCGGACGCTCTTATCAAAGTGATTTCAGTGTATCAAAATGTCGAAACGCTGTCAACGCGCGAGCGCGTTTTCCCGGGTTGCCTGCAAAAAATAATTATGCTACAATTCTGATATTCTGATACAACGAAAGGACACGCCATGGCAACCACCATGATAAGGGATCTGACAAAGGGTCCGGTCGTATCGCAGCTGTTTCGGTTTGCGATGCCGCTCTTTGCCTCCAACGCCCTGCAGGCCGTCTACAATCTCGTGGACATGGTCATCGTGGGCAACTATATCGGCGCCGCGGGCATGTCCGCCGTCTCGATCGGCGGCGACATCCTGCATCTGCTCACGTTCGTGGCGATGGGCTTTTCCTCCGCCGGGCAGGTCATCATCGCCCGGGCGGTCGGCGCAAGACAGATCGACGCCATCCGCAAGACGATCGGCACGATGTTCACGTTCCTGCTGAGCGTTTCGGTCGCAATCGCGTGCATCTGCTATCTGCTGCGGTTTTCGGTGCTCGGCTGGCTGAACACGCCCCGCGCCTCGGCGGCGTTCGCGATGGATTACATGGTGACGTGCATCTGCGGGCTCGTGTTCATCTACGGCTACAACATCGTCAGCGCGATCCTGCGCGGCATGGGTGACAGCCGCAGACCGTTTGTGTTCATTGCCGTCGCGGCGGTGCTGAACACGGTGCTGGACATTCTGTTTGTAAAATATCTCGGGCTCGAGGTGTTCGGCGCGGCGCTCGCCACCGTGATCGGTCAGGGCGTGAGCTTCGTCACCGCGATCATCTACCTGTATCGCCGTCGGGAGAGCTTCGGCTTTGATTTCAGGCCCGCCAGCTTTCGCATCGACGGCGGCGCGTTCCGGCAGCTGCTCGCTCTCGGCATTCCGATGGCGATCCAGTCGGCGGCGATCAGCTTTTCCAAGATCGTCCTCATGGCGTGGATCAATCTCTTTGACGTCACGTACTCGGCGCTCGCGGGCATCTTCAACAAGGTCAATATCGTCAGCGGCGTCATTTCGCAGTCGTTCACGACGGCGGGCAGCACGATGGCGGGGCAGAACCTCGCCGCGGGAGAGCACAGGCGGGTTCGTCAGATTCTCGGAAGCGTGCTCGCGGTCGGCATGAGTCTCGCGATCCTCTTCACGCTCGTCATGCTGCTCTGGCCGGGCGCCGTCTACCGCGCATTCACGCCGGACACGGACGTGCTCGCGGCGGCGGGCGTGCTGACGCTCCCGATCATTCTGAACTTCTTCGGCTCGGCAACACGCAGCGCGGCCTTCTCGCTCATCAACGGCTCCGGCAGACCGAAGCTGAATCTCGCCATCGCGCTCATTGACGGCGTGATTGCCCGCATCGGGCTCGCCGCCCTGATGGGCTTTGCGATGGGGCTCGACTGCTTCGGCTTCTGGATGGGCGACTCCCTCGCGGGCTTCATGCCGCTCGTGATCGGCGGCACGTTCTACCTTTCCGGACGCTGGAAAGAGACCGCAAAATGAATAAAATGACAGCGGCCGGTTTTCGCCGGTCGCTGTTTTTGTTATACCATCGGAAGCGCGTCGAGCATCTGCAGCAGCTCCAGATAAAACGGCCGCATGTTTCGGCGCTTGAGCATCCCGCCCACGACGGACATGTGGTCACCCTGCAGGACGGGCATGACGTTCCATACGCCGGGGCGCACATCGTCCGCGTCATAGTCTTTCGACGGCGCGCCGAACGGCGCACGGGCGGAGATCGTGTTCACGAGGCCGTCGTTTTCGCGCCACGCCTCGTCGAGCACGGCGCCGCCGGCCGATCTGCCCTTGTACGCCCCCATCAGGATGGAGTGCTTGCGCATCATGGGCTCCATCATCGAGCGCACCGGAAGGTGCCTGCCGTCAGGCTGCAGGGCGCTTGCGGAAAACGGCACGGAGAAATAATACGTCCCCGGCAGCGTCGTGATGCGCGCGTTGAGCGCGGCGGCGTTGTCGATGTGCATGTCGTATGCCGCCCAGTCCCAGTCCGCTCTGCCGTCGGGCTCGGCGGCGTTGTGGCTGTCCATGATATCGGCGATGCGCTTATCCGCGGAGGAGATCTTCACCGCGTCGGCATCGAAGTCGGGATCGTCGTGCAGGTCATAAGCCGTGGTGCCGTTCGTCGGCGCGGCGAGCGTCACGATAGCGCGCACGCGTCTGCCCTGTCCGCCGAGAAAGAGCGGCGAAACATCGTCGGCTGCCGCGCGCTCGTCCGCGTCTCCGTTTGCCAGCAGCTCCGAGAGCAGCCGCACCGTCGCTCCGCCGAAGGAGTGCCCGATCAGCACGACGGGGTCTCCCCCGTTCCAGTCCGGGATCAGTGGCTCGGCGGAAAAATCCCGCCCGAAGCGCGCATGCCCCGCTTTTGCCGCGTGCGCCGCGCCATAGTCCGTAACGGCTCCGGCAAGCTGGGCATACAGCTCGCACGCGCGGTCCCACGCGCTGCCGTCGGGCGCGACAGAGGCGGCATAACAGGCATAGCCCTGCCGATTCAGGTATTTGATCAGGCTTCCTCCGAGCATGCCCCACTCGGGAATGAAGCGGTCGATCCGGTCATAGCTGCCCCAGCCGCCGAGGCCGTGGACGAAAACATAGCGGGTCGTCATGCGATCAGCTCCCTTTTGCGTATAGTTCCTTTTCTCCGATTGTATCAAGCGGCGGAGGCAGCGTCAAGAACGTCTTGCCATCCCGCATGTTCGATGCTAAAATTGATCTATCCATAAGCTCTGGAGATGATGACCATGGACAGCAAAACGATCCGGAAACGCAATCTGATCCTGTTCCCGCTCGGCACGGTCGGGCGCGACATGATCTACAACCTTGTGACGAGCTATCTTCTGACGTTCGTCCTCTTCACGCGCAATCTGAATGCCGCGCAGCTCTCGGCGATCACGGCGATCATGGTCGCGGCGCGCATCTTCGACGCGCTCAACGACCCCGTCATGGGCAACATCATCGAGCGCACGCGCACGCGCTGGGGCAAGTTCAAGCCCTGGCTCGTGATCGGCATTCTCACGACCTCGGTCGTGATCTACGCGACGTTCAACGTCAAGCTCCAGGGCTGGAGCTTCGTGTGGTTCTTCGGCGTGATGTATTTCCTGTACAGCATCACCTATACGATGCACGACATTGCCTACTGGGGCATGGTGCCGGCGCTCTCGTCCGACGCGAACACCCGCAACCAGCTCACCTCCCGCGCCACGCTCTTTGCCGGCATCGGCGGCGTGCTGGCGGCGTCCCTGATCCCGAACTTCACCGCCGGCGACAACGCCCTCGGCGGCAACGCCGTGACGGCCTACGGTCTCGTGGCACTCGCGGTCGCGATCCTCGGTCCCGTGTTTCTGGCGTTCACGGTCTTCGGCGTCAGGGAGCAGCGCAATTATCTGGACGAGCCCGCGCCCCCGGTGAGTTTTAATAAAATCATCTCTACCATTACGGGAAATGACCAATTGCTGTGGATCTCGCTGATCTTCCTGCTGCAGCAGATCGGAAACGGCGTCGTCATGTCCGGCATCGGCCAGACCTATATCTATGTGGAGTTCGGCTACAAGGGCATTTTCTTCACGGCGTTCCAGATGCTCGGCATGTTCGTGACGGCGTTTCTGATGATCTTCTACCCTGCGATCTCCCGTCACGTCAACCGCAAAAAGCTCATGGACATTCTGATGGTCGTCGGTCTGCTCGGCTATGTGATCATGCTGCTGCCGGGTCTGCTGCTGCCAAAGGGCGGCATGGCGGTCGCGGGGCTGGATCTGAAATTCCTGCTCATCACGCTCGGCTACATGCTCGCAAACTTCGGGCAGTACGGGTTCTATCTCATCATGATGATCTCGATCATGAACACGGTGGAGTACAACGAGCTCAAGCACGGCACACGCGACGAGGGCATCGTGTCCTCCCTGCGTCCGTTTCTCACGAAGCTCGCCTCCGCGCTCACCGTGGCGATTGCGAACGTGACCTATCTCGCGTTCCACATCCTCGAGTACACGAACGGCATCGCGGGCTTTGAGCAGATGGCGAACCGGGGCGAGATGACCTCGGAGCAGAAAGCCGACGCGATCACAAACCTCCTGCAGGGCGTGCAGTCCGGGCAGTCGCTGGGGCTGCTGCTCGTGATGACGGTGCTGCCGTGCCTGCTGATGTTCCTCTCCTACATTCTCTACAAACGCCGCTACAAGCTCGACGAGGCGGAGTATGACCGCATCTGCGCCGAGCTGGAGGCGAGAAAGGCACACGCATGAGTATCACAAAAGCCGTGCTGCGCTTCGCAGCCCCTCTCCCGCACATCGAATCCTATGACCGCTTCCTCTTTCTCGGTCCGCACCCGGACGACATTGAGATCGGCGCGGGCGCGACGGCGGCAAAGCTCGCCGCCATGGGAAAGCAGGTGACGTTCCTGATCTGCACGGACGGGCGCTACGGGCTCACCCACGCGCCCGCGGGCACGACGCCGGAAGCGCTCGTCGCGATCCGGCAGAAGGAGGCGCGCGCCTCCGCCGCCGTGCTGGGCGTAAAGGACGTGCGTTTCCTGCCCTTGAGCGACGGCGGGTTCTATACCGACGAGGATCTCTGCCGGGGCATCGCCGAGGTAATCGGCGAAACGCAGCCGCAGGTCCTGTTCGCGCCCGACCCCTGCGTAGACAGCGAGTGCCACACCGACCACCTGCGCACAGGCGAGGCGGCACGGCGCATGGTCTTCGCCGCGCACTCGGAGCACATCATGGCGCAGCTCGGCGGAAAGAAAGCCCCCACCGAGGCGATCGCCTATTACATGACGGCGAAAGTCAACACGTTCGTGGGCACGCGCGCTTATTTTGATAAGCAGCTGCAGGCGCTCTTCACCTGCCACCCCACGCAGTTTCCGCCCGACATTCCGGAGAGCCGCTCGCTGCGGTTTTACCTGAAGCTCCGCGCGCTCGACTTCGGGCTGCGTTCCCTGAAAGGCACTGCCGAGGGCTTCCGGCTGCTCGATGCCACGCACATGCACTGTCTGCCGGAGACAGACTGAAGCGCAGAGACCTCCGGCTTGAAGCGCGAAAGGAGGATCCCGCGGCGTTTGGCTGATTCTGTCAGCGGATGAAGTTCGTCAGGGTCTTCTCCTCCAGTGCCGGGCGCTCCAGTCCCGCCTGCTCGCCCGCCTCCATGGCTTTCAGGAGCCATGCCATGTTCTTCGCAAGTGTGCGCATGGTCTGGAGACCCTCCGCGTCCTGCTTTGCCTCTTCGGCGGAGGAGCCGTGGATCTGGTTCCAGTACTGGGAGCCGACCACGTGCATATTGGACATGAGGAAATACTGGTTCAGGCGCTCGAACGCAGCGCTGGCGCCGCCGCGGCGGCAGGAGACGATCGAGGCGGCGAGCTTGCCCTCGAACCGATCGCCCGGCACGCTGAAGAACAGGCGGTCGAGGAAGGACGTGAGGCGTCCGTTCGGGCCGCCGTAGTAGACGGGAGAGCCGACGACGATGCCGTCAAACTCGTCCATTCTGCCGCCGATCGCGTTGACCTCGTCGTTGAAGACGCACTTCCCCGCGGAGATGCACTGATAGCAGGCCATGCAGTCCGGCACAGCCTTTTTGCCGAGCCAGAGCAGCTCGGTCTCGACGCCGTTTTCGTTCAGCTCACGGATCATCTCGTCCATGGCGGCGGCGGTGCAGCCGTTCTCGTTCGGGCTGCCGTTGATGAATAACACTTTTCGCATTTTGACTTCTCCTTTACACGATGGTTCCCTGATCCATTCGCCGTATGCCTCCAGCGCGTTGTAGATCCCGTCCTCGGAGAGAACGCCGCGCCGCAGATCATGCGGCAGCATGCCGGCCTCGTCGGCGGCAAAATCCTGCTTCCAGTCGTCGCTTCCGTAGTATGCTCCCAGCGCATCGGCGATCTCGCGAGCGGCAAAGAGCGTTTCCGAGGCTGCAGCGTCGCCGGACACGATGCTCTGAAGCTTCTGCAAAAGCGATTCATAATACGAGATGCGATCCGCACGGTCCGCAATCTGCTTTCTGGCTCGCCCGGCGTCCGGCTTCTTCCCGGACGGATCGGGCACAGCTCGTTTTCCCATGGTGAGAACACCTCCCAGCGTATAGAAACGGGTCGGCAGAGATTCGCAGCGGGCGGATCCTGCGCAACCATTATAATTGGATTTTGAAAAAAGCGCAAGAAACGAGCTCGCGGATCTCCCCGTCTTGCAATCCCGCACTGTTTTCTCTAAAATATCCGCAGCGGCTGGCCATCCGAACGCGCTTATCGAAGCCGCATGCATGGAGGTACTTTGCATGAAAAAGCTCTTTGGCGGAATCAACATGACATGGAAAAAGGTGATCCTGTTTGCGATCCTGTGCGGCGTCTACACAGGCGTCATGGCGCTGATTCCGGCGACAAAGGACACCTCGTTTCGGGACATCTCCATCTCCTTTGAATGGTGGATCCTGTTCGCCATCCTCATCATCGTCAACAGCAAAACACCTCTGGACTCGGCGCTGAAGGTCTTTGTCTTCTTCCTGATCAGCCAGCCTCTGGTGTATCTGGTGCAGGTGCCGTTCAGCCCGGACGGCTTCGGACTTTTCCGGTATTACCCCGCCTGGTTTGAGTGGACGCTGCTGACATTCCCCATGGCGTTCGTCGGGCACTACATGAAGCGGGACAAGTGGTGGGGACTGCTGATTCTGGCGCCGATGCTGCTGTTTTTGGGATTTCACTACTTGGGCTTCTTCGGCGAAGCGGTGCACTTCTTCCCGAACCACCTGCTCAGCGCGCTCTTCTGCGCCGTGACGCTCATCGTCTATCCGATGTTCATCTTCAGGGACAAGCGGATCCGGATCGCGGGGCTGATTCTGAGCATCCTCATCCTGATCGCCGCCTCGGTATACGGCGTCCTGGATCAGAGAAGCCATACCTATGACACCAGCCTGCTCTCGAGCGGCGGCGAGATCTGCGCCGTCGATTACGACGACAGCTACAAGGTCTATCTGGAGGATCCCTCGTTCGGAGACGTGCATATCGGCTACGAGGAGAAAATCGAGAGCTATCTCGTCTACGCATCGTTCAAAAAGACCGGCGACACCGTGCTGGTGCTCGAGGCGCCGACCGGGGAAAAATATTATTATGACCTCTCCGTCGAGCGGGACAGCTACACCGTGAGGAAGCAATGACCGCGCGGCAGGCGAAAACAAATGAAAAAGCGCTGTGAGCGAAAGCTTCACAGCGCTTTTTGCTTACCGCAGCACGGGATTGACATACCTGCCGCGCGCGGACGTCTTTTTGCCATACTGGATCGCGGAGACCGGGCAGCGGTTGATGCAGCCGCAGCATTTGAGACACTTGTCCTTCGTCCAGACAGGCCGCCCGTCAACCATGCTGATCGCACCGACCGGGCAGACGGCGGCGCACTTGCCGCAGCGGATGCACCGGTCATCCGCGTAAAACTTCTTCGTGCTCATGCAGAGGTGGTAAGCGGCCAGTCCCGCCTTCCCCGCCGCGGCGCTTCCGGTGATGTTGTTGGCGCTGCGCTGCGCTATGGCCTGCTTGATGGAGGCAAGCTTCTTCGCCGCGTCCTCCAGCGTCTTTTCCATCTGCTCCGGCGGATCGATATCATAGAAGATCAGCGCGCCGTCGGGGACGACGAGCGGATCGACTCTCTGAAGCTCCAGTCCGCGCTTTTTCAGCTCGCTCCTTAAAAAGCCGCCCGCCGGACCGATGCTCGCTCCGCACGGGATGACGGCATAGACGTAGGTCGCGTTTTCCACCGTCAGGCTGCGGATAAACTCCAGCACCGGGTCGCTGACGGTGTAGAAATAGACGGGAAACACAAAGCCAAGCGGCTCCTGCTCCGCGAGCGTGTAGTGAAACTGCTGCTCCCGCACGGCGTCGATCATGGAGATCACCTGCTCGCCGTCGTCTGCCAGCGCCTTTGCGGCGTACAGGGAATTGCCGGTTCCGGTAAAATAAAAGATCATATCGAATTCCTCCTGCTCTTTGTGTCGTTGATCCATTGCCGGAGATCCGTGAAGAGATTTGTGACGCCGGCACGCGTCCGGGTGATCGGAAGAGCCGCCGTCCCGAAACAGGACGGCGGCTCGAATGCTGTTTTTATCCTTATGGATCATGCTGAGCCATTTTGATTGTATAACGCAGCAATCAAAATGGCAAGGCTTTTTGACCCGGGCGCAGATCAGGCCTCTCCCCAGTCGGGGACCTTGACCGTGATCTGCTCCTCGCTGGATCGTTTCGCGGCAAGGGAGTAGACAAGCGCGGAGATGCCGTCGGCAAGCGGGGTGTCGAATTCCCGTCCCGCCTTCAGCGCGTCCTGGAACGCCTCGTGCGCATAGAAGATCACGTCGCCGGTGGCGTGGTCATAGGAATCGTTGAAGGTGATGGACTCGGCATATTCCATGTCCTCGGTTTTCCAGGTGAGCTTCGTGAACTCGAACATGCCCTCGCCGGTGAGGAAAATCGAACCCTTCGTGCCGATGTAGGCGCGCGAGCAGGTCGGGATGTCGCAGGCCCAGCTCGCCGCGATCGTGACAATGCCGCCGGAGCGCAGACGCGCCGTGATCGAGGTGTGGTTGTCGAACTTCGGCACGGAGGCAATCGTGCCGGTGTAGTTGCAAGCGATCGTCTCAAAGCCGCCCGCCATGGCGGTGATGAGCTTCCAGTCGTGGCTGACGGATTCAACCGTCATGCCGCAGGCAAGATCCGGATCCGTGCGCCAGGAGGCGCCGAGATTCTTTGCGTGGAAGCCGAAGCCGGGGCTCAGGCGGGAAAACGCGATGTCCACGGGCTCGCCGAACATGCCGGTCTTCACAAGCTCCAGCATCTTCTGATACGCCGGGCGGTAGTAGTGCGCAAAGCCGACCATGATCTTCGCATCGTATTTGTCCGCCATGTCCTTGATCTTCATGGCGTCGTCCATCGTGCAGGCGACGGGCTTTTCCATATAGAGCGGGACATGGTGCTTCAAAACCATCTCCACATAATCCAGCCGCTTCGTCGGCGGCGTGGAGATGACAACGTAATCCGCCTGCTGCACATAGGCCTCGATCTCGTCATAGGCGACGGACGGGCAGCCGAATTCCGCGGTATAAACGGCGAGCATCTTCTCGCTCACGTCATAGACGCCGGTGACTTTGCCGCCGAGGCGGACAACCGCTCTGCCGTGGTGGCGGGCGATGTCGCCGCCGCCGATCATAAATACGTTCACAGCTCTCTCCTTTCAGAACAGCGCCTTGGCCTGCGCGACGATGTTTTCGACCGTGATGCCGTTCATCGCCATGAGGCGCTCATAGGGCGCGGACATGCCGAACTGATCCTGAACGCCGATGCGGCGCACCTTGCCCTTGCCGCACTCGGCAACGACTTCGCAGACGGCAGAGCCAAGGCCATTGAGGATGTTGTGATCCTCGACGGTGACGAGCTTTCCGATCTCGTCGACGCAGGCCTGCACCGCCGCGACGTCGAGGGGCTTGATGGTGTGCACGTCCAGCACGCGGGCCTCGATGCCCTCGGCGGCGAGCTGCTCGGCAGCCTCGAGCGCGAGGCAGACGGTGTCGCCGTTTGCGAGGATGGCGACGTCTCCGCCCTCACGCAGCGTGTTCGCCTTGCCGATCTCAAACTTCGCGTCCTCGCCATAGAGGACGGGGACCTTGTCGCGGGTAAAGCGCAGGTACACGGGGCCGTCGAATTCGGCAGCGGCGCGCACAAGCCTGCGCGCGGCGACAGCGTCCGCGGGCATGATGACCGTCATGTTCGGGATCGTACGCAGCACGCCCATGTCCTCGATGGCCTGATGGCTCGCGCCGTCGTTCGCCGGCGTGAGGCCGCCGTGAGAGCAGGCGATCTTCACGTTCAGGTTCGGATAGCAGATCTCCTGCCGGATCATCTCCAGCATGCGCATCGAGCCGAAGGCGGCGTAGGTCACGACGAACGGAATCTTGCCGCAGGTGGCGAGACCCGCCGCAACGCCCGCGCAGTTCTGCTCGGCGATGCCGACGTTCAGGTACTGCTCCGGCAGCGCCTTGCGGAACGCGCCCGTCTTGCAGGACTTGCCGATGTCGGCGTCCACGACGAGGATGTTCTGATTTTCCTGACCCAGCGCGACGATCTCCTCGCCGAAGCCCTCGCGGGTAGCGATCATTTTCTCAAATTTCATGGTGTATCCTCCTCAGCGCACATACTGGGCGTCCAGCTCAGCCATTGCCTGCCTGTACTCCTCGTCGTTCGGGGCGACGCCGTGCCAGCCGACCTGGTTTTCCATGTAGGAGACGCCCTTTCCTTTGACGGTCTTGCCGATGATGGCCTTGGGAAGGCCGTTTTTCGACGCCATGAGCTGATCGAGCGCCGCGACCATCTCGCCCATGTCATTGCCGTTGATCTCGACCGCCTCGAAGCCGAACGCCTCGAACTTCTTTTTCAGACTCAGCAGGGGCATGATCTCCTCGCAGGTGCCGTCGAGCTGGAGGTTGTTCCAGTCCACGAACACGATGAGGTTGTCCAGACCGTACTTGTGCGCGGTACCGCAGGCCTCCCAGATCTCGCCCTCGTTCGTCTCGCCGTCGCCGACGGCGCAGAAGACGTGGTAGTCCTTCTTGTCGAGCTTGGCGGCGAGCGCCATGCCGGCGGCGCAGGCAAGCCCCTGGCCGAGGCTGCCGGTGGAGATATCAATGCCGGGGCACTTCGTCATGCTGGGGTGGCCCTGCAGGGGCGAGCCCTCCTTGCGGAGCGTATCGAGCACCTCCATCGGGAAGAAGCCCTTCATGGCGAGCGCGGCGTACTGCGCGGGGCAGGTGTGGCCCTTGGAGAGGACGAAGCGGTCGCGGTCTGCCCAGCGGGGATTTTCGGGATCGACGTCCATCGCGTGCCAGTAGCAGGCGGTCACGAACTCGGCGACCGAGAGCGACCCGCCGGGATGGCCCGACTGCGCCTTGTAAATCATGGAGATGACATTCTTTTTCAGGTCAATGCACTTGTTTTTGAGCTCTGTAATGGTAAGATTCTCTTTCATCATAACGCTTCCTTTCCGTCAGGCTGTAAAGATGGTCGAAATGCCCGGAATGTAGGTAATGATCAGCAGCACGATCAGCGATGCGATCAGCAGCGGCACAACCGCCCTGGAGATTTGCTTGAGATCCACATCCGCAACGCCGCAGGCGACATAGAGGTTGACACCGACGGGCGGTGTGAACAGGCCAATCGCGAGGTTCACGATCATGACGACGCCGAGGTGGATCATATCGATGCCGAGCGCCTGCGCGACCGGAACGAACAGCGGCGTGAAGATGTAGAGCGCGGACGTGGAATCGAGGAAGCAGCCTGCGATGAGCAGCAGGATGTTCACGATGATGAAGAACACAAACGTGCTGCCGCCGGTGAGGTTGATCAGGCCGTCCGAGATCGCGACGTCGATGCGCGCGCGGGTCAGGACGTAGGCAAAGAGGCTCGCGCAGGCGGTGATGAACATGATGGTCGCCGTGGTGCTCGCCGAGTCGATGAGGATGCGGTAGAGGTCCTTGGGCTTCACGGTCTTGTAGACGAAGACGCCGATCACGAGACCGTAGACGACCGCGACGGCCGCAGCCTCGGTCGGGGTGAAGATGCCGCCGTAGATGCCGCCGAGGATGATGATCGGCATCAGCAGGCCCCAGAACGCGTCCTTGAACGCTTTCCAGCGCTGCTTGCCGGAGGCCTTGGGCAGACGCTTCAGGTCCATCTTGCGGCCGACGAGCAGCGCGCAGATGATGAGCGCGGTGCCCATGATGAGGCCGGGGATGACGCCCGCCTTGAACAGGTCGCCGATGGAGGTGTCCGCGATGGAGCCGTAGACGACGAACGTGATGCTCGGCGGGATGATGACGCCGATGGCGCCGGCGCAGCCCATCAGGGCGGCGGAGAACGGGGCGTTGTAGCCCGTTTTGATCATGCCGGGGATCAGCACCAGACCCAGCGCGGCAACGGTCGCGGGACCGGAGCCCGAGATCGCGGCAAAGAAGCACGCGACGATGACGCACACGATCGCGAGTCCGCCCTTGACGTGACCGACGCAGGCTTCCGCGAGGTTGATGAGCCGCTCGGAGATGCCGGCCTTTTCCATGATGTTGCCCGCGAGGATGAAAAACGGGATTGCGAGCAGGACAAACTTCGAGCTCGACGCCGCGAACAGACGCGGCAGACTGGACATGATGGTGTCCACGGGATGGCCTGCGCCCTGCACGAGCATGGCAAGGATGCTGGACGAGCCGAGGCAGACGGCGATCGGCGCGCCGAGAACGAGCAGCAGCGCAAATGCGATAAACAGGATCGAGGCAATCATTTGGCGTCGTCCTCCTTCTTTTCAGCTTCTTCGTGGGCCGCTTCGATGTGGAACTCCGCGTCGGAGACGACCTTGTCGGCGGGCGTGCGGATCTCTTCGATCGTGATCTGCGCGAAACGCAGCGTCATGAAGATCGCGCCGAACGGCACGAACAGACCGTAGATCCACTCCGGCCACTGCATGGCAGGCGTGACCTGACCGAGGATGTATTCGCTCTGCACCATCTTGATGCCGTAGAAGAACACCAGGAACGAGAAGATGGTGCTCAGACCGAAGCCGAAGATCAGCATGATGCGCCGCACCTTCGGGCTCACGGCGTCCGTGAGGATCGACAGGCCAAGGTGCGCGCGGCGCTTGGCGGCAATGGCGGTGCCGAGCATGCTCAGCAGGATGAAGAGCTTGGTCGTGATCTCGTCCGAGAACGAGAGAGACGCGTGCAGTACGAAGCGGGAAAACACATTGGCGAACACAAGGATTGTCATGGCCACAAGGCAGCCGATGCAGATGTATTCTTCGATTTTGTCCATGATCTTTGACATCGTTCGTCCTCCTTACTTCGTGATGCCGAAAGCGCCGCAGGCGTCAGCGCCGAAGCGGTCGATCATGCCGGCCTTCCACTCGGCGATCGCGTCGGCAAACTCCGCCTTCTGCTCATCGGTGAGATAGGTGATCTCCATGCCGTTCTTTTCAAAGCCGGCGAGAAGCTCCTCCTCTTCTGCCTCCAGCGCGTCGCGGCCCCAGTTGCAGGCCTCTCTGGCGCATTCGGTCAGAAGCTGACGGGTGTTCTCGTTCAGGCTTTCCCAGATCTTGGTGTTGGCGATGAAGAGGTCGTTTTCATAGGAGTAGTTCCACATGGTCATGTACTTCTGGATCTCGTCCATCTTGGCGGTTGCCGTGACGGAGACGCCGTTTTCCTGACCATCGATCGTGCCCTGCTGGATGGCGGTAAAGACCTCGCTCCAGCTCATGGAGGTCGGGTCTGCACCGAGGGCGCGGAAGAAGCCCATGTAGACCTCGCTGCCGGGGACGCGGATCTTCAGGTTCTTCAAATCGGCGGGCTCATCCACGGCGGTCTTGGAGTTGGAAAGCTGCCGGAAGCCGTTGTGGAACGAGGCGATGTAGGTGATGCCTTTCGCGGCAAGGCGCTCGGCATAATACTGTCCGCCCGTGCTGTCGATGACCTCGCGGGCCTCCGCGTAGGAGTCAAACGCCCAGGGGATCGTCGCGACGGGCAGCTGGCTGTCGATGACCGCCAGCGTGCAGGTGGCGTAGGCGGCAAGATCGACACTGCCCTGCGCGATCATCTCGATGCCCATGGTGGCGTTGCCGCCGGCGAGCTGGTCGTTCGGGAACACGTCCACGGTCACGTTGCCGCCGGAGCGGTCCTCGACGAGCTCGGCGAAGTATTTCGCCACGCGGGTGTCGATCTGGGTGTCGGTGCCGTTGACAGCCATGACGAGGTCGATCTTCTGGTACGCGCTGTCTCCGTCGCCGCTCTGCGCCGCCGACGAGCACCCCGCCAGCAGCACCAGCGCCAGAAGCAGCGCAAGAATGGGGATCGTTTTACGAATGTTCATACGCTTTCCTCTGCTTTCTCAAGAATGATTCTCCGCTTTGTTCAACGTTCAACGTTGAACATTTCTGCATCCAACATAACCTGCCCGCCCTGAAAAGTCAACGAAAAACCGCCCTGGTGATGGATTTTCAGAGTTATTTCCAAATTGCAGGAGCTGTTTTTGTGAGTTTCTCCAATTCCGAAGCTGAGGCGCGGTCAGATTCTGTCTATTTTGTGAAATAGTTAACCGCCACGATGTTCAAATTCTGTGTCTTGACAGGACTCTGCCCCGTTGCTAGAATCATTGTAGAACATTGAACCTTTGTTGCGGAGGCAAAACGTCATGAACATTTCTTCCGAAGCCATGAACAGCGCGTCTGCGGTGCAGCGCCTGCTGGACGCGTTTAACCGCGATCTGCTCTCGGGCGCGCTTCGCCCGGGCGACCGGATTTCGACCGAGGTCGAGCTGTCGGAGCAGTTCGGCGTGAGCCGCAATACGGTGCGCGAGGCGATCAAGATCCTCGTCGCCATGGGCGTGCTTGAGATTCGCCGCCCGGTCGGAACGTTCGTATGCGAGGGCTTTTCCGAGGCGATGATCTCCCCGATGCTTTACGGTGTGATCCTCGGCCGCGGCGACAGCTATGACGAGCTGATGGATCTGCGCGAGATCATGGAGACCGGCACAATGCTGACCGTGATCCGCAACGCGACGGACGAAGAGATCTCCTCGCTCACGGAGCCGCTCGCTGCGCTCAAAGCCGCCTGTCTGCTTAAGCCGGCGCAGATCCGGGAGCTCTTTGCGTGCGACGACGCGTTCCATGACGCGGTCATGAACCTGTCGCACAACCGCGTAGTGGCCAAAATTGCCCAGACCGTGCGCACCATGACGCATGATATGCGCATGGAGAGCGTCAAGATGATGCTGCAGAGCGGACGCGCGGAAGAGCTCTATGAGGCGCACGAAAAGCTCTTTCGCATCCTGAAGGCACGGGACGTCGAAGGCGTCTACCGGGAGGTGCGCGGCACCTACTTCGTGCCGGATCAAAGCGGCGCTTTGTAAGATCGGAAAACATAGATCCGGAAAGAATATACAGAAAAAGGGAGACTCGTATGAGTCTCCCTTTTTCAAGGTGTCGACGCGCAGAGCGTCGGCGTCCTTTTGGATCATGAACCGCCAGTAGTCCCGGTAGAGCTGACGGATGCGCTCGACATCATTCATGCTTCCGTCTGCTCCTCGGGGTCGAGATAGCGGATCACCCTGGCGGGCACGCCGCCGACCACGGCGTGAGCCGGAACGTCCTTCGTGACGACCGCGCCCGCGGCGACGACGGCATATTCGCCGATCGTCACGCCCGGACAGATCGTGACGTTCATCCCGAGCCACGCGTTTTTCTTCACGAGCACCCTGCCATAGGTATACTTCGTGTGGCGCGCGTTCATATCATGGTTGATCGTGGCGATGCGAAGACCCGGCGCGGCCATGGAGCCGTCCTCAAACTCGATCCCGCCCGACGCCGAGAGGATTGCGGAGTGGTTGATGAAAACGCCCTTGCCGAACTTGACGCGGTTGCCGAAATCGCAGATGAACGGCGTCAGGATGCGCACGTCGTCCAGCTTTCTGCCGAACAGCTCCTCCAGATATCCCACATAGGCGGGGTCATCCGGCATCGCCGCGTTCGCCTTGGCGCAGAGCGTCCGGGCGCGCATCATCTCTTCCACCGCCTCGCGGAAGTAAGGCTCCCGGGTGTCGGTCGGGCCGCCCTGATCCATCAGCTCGTAAACATAGCCCTTTTCGTAATCCATGGGACTTCTCCTTACAGCAGTCCGTTCGCCTTGAGCCAGCGCTGCAGACTGCCCTTTGCATCTGCCGCCGCGCTGCCCAGAACGGAGAGCCCCTGCTTCACCTCGGCGCCGGGCGCGTAACGCCTGACGTCGCGCTCGCTGCCGCCCATGCCGCTGCCCTCGTTGGTGCACAGGGGCAGGATCGTTTTGCCGGAGAAGTCAAAGCGCTCCAGGAACGTCACCACCGCCATCGGCATCGTGCCCCAGTAGTTGGGATAGGCCAGCACGATTGTGTCATAGGCATCGATGCTGTCCGGGAAGCGCACGAGCTCCGGACGGTTCTTCTTGCGCAGGTCCCGCTTGGCCTGCTCGATGCAGGTCATGTACACGGGAGAATAGGGCTCCTTCATCTCGATTTTGAAGCTGTCCGCCGGAATCAGCTCCTTCATGATATCGCAGACGATCTCGGTGTTGCCGACCTTCACATACCGCATCGCGCCGCCGAAGTAGTTCTCGTCCGCTCTGGAATAAAAAGCAATTAATGTTTTCGCCATGGTTGTTCCCTCCTGTTGGATTCTGTCTGCATTATACAAAATAACGATTGCAAAGTCCAATCGAAATATTGTATAATCTATTTAATAATTAAATAATAGGAGCAAAACATGACGACGAAGCAAATCGACTACTGCATTGAGCTTGCCCGCACGCTGAACTTCAGCCGGGCGGCCGACAACCTGTTTGTGAGCCAGCCGACCTTCTCCTATCAGATCAAGCTGCTGGAGCAGGAGATCGGCTTCCCTGTTTTTGAGCGCAGCGGCAGGGGCGCCGCGCTGACGCCCGCCGGGGCGCAGTTTGTGGCCTTTCTGGCGGGCATGCGCGAGGATCTGAAGCGCGCGATCGAGCAGGGACAGAACTTCAGCGCGAAATACCGGGACTCCATCTCCATCAGTCTGATGGTGCGGCAGGCGATCACCTTTCTGCCGGAGGCCATGCGGCTGTTCGCCGAGACGCATCCGCAGGTTCAGATCGCGCCCGTGTTCCAGTATGAAAACGGCGTGGAGTCGTTTTTGCGCCATGAGGTCGACATTCTGTTTGCGCTGAAAGAGCAGACGCGGCAGATCCCCAACATCCGCGTGCACGACCTGTTTGAAAGCCGCATCTATCTGATCGCGCGCAGAGACGATCCGCTCGCCGGGAAAAACCGGATCGAGGAGGCGGATCTTTTCGGGCGCACGCTGATGGTCGGCGGCGGGTCGCCTCCGGCGCTGAAGGCCGTGCAGCACCGGCTGATCAGCACCGGGCGGATCGACTATTTCAACAGCCCCGACCACGACACGACGCTCACGAACGTCGCCGCCGGGCGCGGCGTGTGTCTCGCGCCGGGATTTCTGAACGATCACAGCGGACAGTTCGCGTGGATCCCGTTTGACTGCGCAGAGCGCTTCTCCTGCGTCCTCTGCACGCACAGGGACGACAACCGGCAGAGCGTGACCGCATTTCTCGAAGTGCTCCAGACGCTCTACGCCGACGCCGTGGCATTCCCGCTGTAAGATCGGACGAAGCAAAAAACCACGCGGTTGACGCGTGGTTTTTTATGTCCGAAAAGAGCCGGGATCGCTTCTTACATGACCGTGTATCCCTCTGAAGCCAGCACGGCCAGCGCTCTTTCAAGGTTTTCTTCCTTTACAAGAATATAATCGGTGTTGAACGTTGACACCGCGAAGATCCCGATCCCATGATCTGCGAGGATGCCGGACAGCCTGGATAAGATCCCGATCAGGGAGAAATCCAGGACGCCCTGAATGCGAAAGCCTCTCCATCCGTCGTCGCGTTCGATCGTTTTTCCCGGTGCGTCTTCCGTCCTGCATACCAGTGACAGTTCCTCGTCCGTTTTGCCGATGAAATAAAAATCGGCGCTCAGGTCGGCAGCATCGAGCTCCGCGACCTTGCAGATGGTCAGATGCCAGGGGATTATCTTCAGTTCCATGCCTGATTGCCTCCGCCGTAGAGCTCCTTTTCATGCCGGAAGCCCCAGTTCATGATGGCGTAGAACACGGGCAGCAGATCGCGGCCCATCTCCGTCAGGGAATACTCCACATGGGGCGGGATCTCGTTGAACTGCTCCCGGCTGATGAGCCCGTCCTCCTCCAGTTCCCGCAGCGCTTTGGTGAGCATGGTGTTCGTGATGCCGGGAAGATCCTTTTTAAGCTGTCCGAAGCGCACCGTGTCATAGATGCACATCTCATACATCACCTGCGACTTCCACCTCCCCTGCAGCATGACCAGAAGCGGCGTGACGGGGCAGTTGCCGTCTCGCGTGACGATGCCGCTTTTCAGATTCGCCAGATAGTCCTCATAGCTCATGAATTCACGCTTCATCCTGATCCCCTCCGAATTTCCTCCAGCTCAGCACGCGCCGGCGCATCTGCTCAAAATCCAGCACCCCATAGGCAAAGCCCTTGCGCACGAGCTCCGGGGGCACATATTCATCGTACTTTTCAAACACCGGAACTTCTTTTTCATATACCAGCTCCAGCGCGTCGAAGTCCTGCTCCGCTTCCTCGCAGACGATTTCGTAAAACTCCGCCTCGCTCACCTGCATGGTGAACTGCATGTAGTACGGGCGGGAGGACTGCAGCCCTTTCAGCCCCAGTCTCTGTCCGCAGCGGAGTTTTAAAAAGCGCTCCATGGCGAGAAAGGCATAGGAGCCTACCCACGGAAACAGCGCCCACATTTTACCGCCCAGAGAAACAAGCGGCCGCTCCGCCATGCGGGACTTGCGGAAGGTCTCACGGGCATCCGCCAAACGGCAGACGGCATGGGGCATCAGATAGGGATAGCGCTTGTCCTCACTGAGCACCCGGTACATCCGCTCGAGGATGCGGGTGTGGATATCGCCCGCCACATCGCCGAAGTAGGCCGGGATGTTCCCCTTGACCAGCGTGCAGAACACCTCGCGCCGCTTGTGATCCACCTCTTCCACGACCCAGACGCGGCCGGCGATGGCGATCTTGTCCCCGACGGGAGGGGGCTTCACGATGGTGCCGAGCTGCTCTGAGCCGGAGCGCACGGTGTATTCGACGTTCTCCTGAAACACGGCGTAGAATTTATAGTTGTTCACGACGCGCTCGCCGGCGAGGCCGAGGATCAGGCCGCCATTTTCCGTGCGCATCACATGGTCGATCTCGAGCAAATGCCGCAGCAGCAGCCGGTAATCCTCCTGCGTGATCCGGTGAAAGCAGCTTAAGCCGAGCACGCGGGAGGCAAGCTCGCCCGGCGTCATCTCGCCGTGGGAGGCGAGCGTACTCATGGTCTGGTGATACAGCAGGCTGTAAGGCAGCCGGTCCATGCGCGGCGGCTCCACGAAGCGCTCCTCGATATAGAGCTGCACCAGCGCGATCCCCTGAATGAGATACCACGGGATGCTGTCCGGCAGCATGGCGCGCGCCTCCTGATGATCCTCCCGCATGACGAACCACATCTCCGAGGGATCGCCCCGCCGCCCGGTGCGCCCCATGCGCTGCAGGAAGCCCGAGACCGTGAACGGCGCGTCGATCTGGAACGCGCGCTCGAGCTGTCCGACGTCGATGCCGAGCTCCAGCGTCGCTGTGGCGCAGACCGACATCAGGGAATCGTCGTCCTTCATCTCCTCCTCGGCGCTCTCGCGGTACGAAGCGGAGAGATTGCCGTGGTGAATGAGGAAGCGGTCGGGCTCGTGATTCACCTCGCAGTACTGCCGCAGGCTCTGGCACACCGACTCGCATTCCTCGCGGGAGTTTGTGAACACGAGGCACTTTTTGCCCCGGGTATGCTCGAAGATATAGCCGATGCCGGGATCGGCGGCCTTGGGCGCGGCGTCCGTGGGCGCTTCCAGAGGCGGGGCGTCCTGCACGGGAGCTCTGCCCTCGTCCGCCTGCGGCGCGGTGTTGTAAAAGTGCTCCATGCTGAGCCGCCAGACCTCTTTGCCGCCGTCGAACTTCGGGATGATCGTGCCGCGACCGCTGCCCGCCGCGAGAAACTGCCCGGCAAGCTCCGGGTTTCCGATGGTTGCCGAGAGTCCGATCCGGCGCGGGTCGCAGCCGGCGAGCTTACACAGCCGCTCAATGAGGCAGAAGGTCTGCAGGCCCCGATCCGCCCGCAAAAGGGAGTGGATCTCGTCGATGACGATGAACCGCAGGTCGCCGAACAGGGACGGAATCTCCATGTGCTTGTTGATCATCAGCGATTCCAGCGACTCGGGCGTGATCTGCAGGATGCCGGAGGGCTTTTTGAGAAGCTTTCGCTTTCTCGACTGCGCGGCGTCCCCGTGCCAGCGCGTGACGGCGATGCCTTCCTCCTCGCAAAGCTCATTTAAGCGCCCGAACTGGTCGTTGATGAGTGCCTTCAGCGGCGCGATATACAGTACGCCGACCGTCTTCGAGGGGTCCTCCTCCAGCAGCGTGAGGATCGGAAAGAAGGCGGCCTCGGTCTTTCCCGACGCCGTGGAGGCGGTCAGGAGCACATTTTCATCGGTGTTGAAGATCGCGTCACCGGCGGCGTTCTGCACCGCGCGCAGGCTCTGCCAGCCGGAACGGAAAATATAGTCCTGAATAAACGGCGCGTAACGCTCAAACACATTCATATCGTAAACTCCACATAGCCCGCTTCGGTCTCGTCCGAAACGGCCTCCGATTTTGCGTAGCTGAATTCCTCGGACTCCAGAAGCGCCTCGATGCGCATGCCCGGGTTCTGATACAGCAAATCGAGCAGCTCGATAAAATCCCGGATGACCTCGCGCGGGGTGATGTTCTGATCCGCGCCGATGCGCCCGTACTCGATCTTGATAAAGGTGACGAGATCCTCCGTCGTGACGCTGCGCTGATAGCCGTAGAGCCCCGCGTGCATCTCGGCGAGCTTCTCGCAGAGCACCAGCATCTCCTCGGCGGTCAGCGGCTCGAGCCGGATCACCGGCGCGAGCAGGTCTCTTGCGCCGGGCTTGGAAAAGCGCCCCTCCGCGAGCCGGGATCGCAGCGCCTCGTAGCTGTAAATGCCGCGCCGCTTGTCCTCCAGCGCCTGGGGCGTCGCGCCCATGATGATGCCGAGGTATTTCGCCTTGCCTTGCAGCGTGTCGTTATACATGGTGAGCATCTTCTCGTAGTTATACTGCCGGGTGATCGCGTTCGGGATCTTGTAGATATTCACAAGCTCGTCGACCATGATCATCATGCCCGCATAGCCCGCGAGCCGGAAGAACGTGGCAAAGAGCTTCAGATAGTCATACCAGTCGTCGTCCGTGATGATGATGTTGACGCCGAGCGCCTCCTTCGCCTCGCGCTTGAGCGCGTATTCGCCCCGGAACCAGCGCACGACCCTGGCCTTGGTCTCGTCGTCGCCGCTGACGTAGGCATGATAATAGGCGGAGAGGAGTCTGCCGAACTCGAAGCCGTGCACCATCTCGCTGACCGAGGCCGTGACGGCATAGATCTTCTTATCCGTCGCGGCGGCGAGCGCGGGATCGTCCGGCGTGAGGCCGGTCTCCTGCATGGCCTCGCTCTGCACGGCGCTGATCCACCGGTCCAGCACCAGCGTGAGCGCGCCGCCCTCGGGCTTCGTCTTCGTGGAGAGGTTGGAAATCAGCTCCCGGTAGGTCGCAAGCCCCTGTCCCCGCGTGCCCTGCAGGCGCCGCTCCGGGGAGAGATCCGCGTCCGCCACGATGAAGCCGCGATCCATCACATAGTTGCGGATCGTCTGCAGCAGGAAGCTCTTGCCGCTGCCGTAGCGCCCGACGATGAAGCGGAAGGACGCGCCGCCCTCGGCGATGATGTCCACATCGTGCAGCAGCGCCTCGATCTCGTTTTTCCGGCCCACCGTGATATACGGCAGACCGATGCGCGGCACCACGCCGCCCTTGAGCGAGTTCAGGACCGTCTGCGCGATCCGCTTCGGTACTTTCTTATGTTCAACCATTGTTTGTTCCTCCAAGGTAGTGCTCAATCTCTTCTGCATAGTCCTCCACAAGGGCGAGCGCGTCACCCTCACAGAGCAGCACCGTATCGCCGATCTCGTCAAAAAGCGCCTCGTTGATGGCATCTGCCACGACAGACGGCATCAGATGATGGGTCCGGATGATTTCCGTTGCGTCCCCGTCCTTCAGCAGGGTCCGGATAATCTGAATCTGTACGGCATCCAGCGGAAGATCGCTTGTTTCGTCCTCTGCTGCGGGCGGGATTTCTTCTTCGATATCCTCGATTTCCTCCTCGGTCAGGAGGCTCTCCCGCGTCGTCACCGCATCCCGGCGGATCCGCTCCAGTCCGGAGAGGTCGATCGTGATCATCGGCCGTGCCGCTTCGATCTCGGCCTTTCTGTCCGCCTCGATGACGGCGTCGATATACGGTCTCGCCCATTCGTCGGCAGGGTTTTCCCGGAGATACCGCCCGGTTTTCAGATACCGGCGCAGGCGGGCGTCCGTCTCGTGCAGGAAGCCCTGCAGGCGGGCGCGGTCGAACGACGGCTTTTCATAGGCCTCCACCTGCCACGCGCCGCCGCTGCAATGGTAGCTGCGGCACGCGCTGAGTACGTAGTCCCGGCTCGCGCTTCTTGTTTTCTGATCATAGACGGCGCTCGTGAGCGGATACCACGCCCGGCGCTGCCTTTCGCCGAAGCAGAGCGTGAACAGATCCTTTCCCTGCCAGCGATACACAGAGGCGGCGCGCCACGCGTCGCTGAAGAGCCGTTGTCCCCGCCCGGGGTCCTTTGTCAGTACGGGAGAGCCCTCCGTCTTTTTTCCGCCCAAGAAGCAGAGCGCCGAGAACACTTCCTCATCGGAGTGCTCCTCCGGTGCGTGAAGCGTCATAAGCGCCGCGTCCTGCTCCATCAGCTCCGGGTCAGCGGCCTGCGCCGCAAGCGCCTGCGGCAGATCGTGCAGGACGGCAAATTCCAGCATCCACCGGCGCAGATTTTTGCGCATGCGCGTATCACCGAATCCGGCGTCGAGATACGCGGTCATAAATTCCCGCATCTTTTGCAGGCACGCCTCCGGCGTGTCCGCTCCCACGCCGTTTAAGAGCTCATAGATATAGAGATACGCGGCGGAGGTCGGGATCGGCTGCACATCGCCCCGGCGCAGACGGGCGCGCCACGTGAAGTAGCCGCGCAGCTGCCGCGTGTTCATGTCGTGATAGGTCGGGTAGTAGTGGTCGAAGCTGCCCTCCCACGGCACATCGTCCTCATAGTCCTGCATCAGCACGGCCTGCCGACAGAAGTTTCTGGCTCTGGACTCCACGGATTCCCTGCCGTATTCATACAGGCGCTTCATTTCGCGCAGGCGCTCGGGAATCTGCTCCCTGGGCGGGCGGTAGGTGCTCCCTGAAAAGGGCAGCGCCGTATCCTGATACCCGCCCTCATCGGACTTCAGCGCAGAGCCGAGCACGATCTGATAGCCGCTCGGATTGCCGGACGCGATCGCCTGATCGAACAGCCGGAAGACGATCTCGCGCTCCGTCCGCTCGTCGAAGGTGACTCCGATCCACCGACTCCCGCGCATGCGCAGCGGCTGTGTGAGATAGTCTCGCCGAAAGCGCATGAGACTGTCGCGGCCGCACTTTAGGTCGCAGCGCTCGATCTCCGTGCCGGTCTCGCCGTCCCACTGCCGCATCAGCAGCGCGACCCATTTGCCGGTCTGCGGGTGGCACAGCACGGAAAAGCCCGGAAAGTCCGCCCATTTATGCTGTTCCTCCAGCTGATATTGTTCTCTGGCATAGTCCGTCAGCTCCGCCAAAAGCATCCCGACACCTCCCGTCCGTCGTGTTTCGTTTAAGTATCTTTATTATACTATATCTTTTTTTGAAATCAAGTACGCAGAATCATCATACCTGGTACGCTTTTTGATACCAGGGCAGCACAGAGCCGCAGCGTCTGATCGAACAGATAATATGCTCCCGCCGTGCGTGACAGATCTTTTCTCACTGTCATGCGCGGCGGGAGCTTTGCATATCAAAGAATGATGAAATGGTAAATCAGGTTTATCTCTTCTTATAGAGCACGAGCTCCGGATCGGCGCCCTCCGGCCCATAGGTGCAGATCAGGATGAAGTCCATGTTCGCAAGGACGCCGAAGCACCGCTCGCCGCCCAGCTCCGACTGCAGCTGATTGCCGAGATAGGTCGTCTGATCATCCAGAAATTTCACGCAGGTGCCATTGGGAAGCCGATACGCAAGGTTTACATAACTTCCAACCAGTGCATTCAGTTTTTCCAGACGCGGCATGCCCTCAATGCGCAGATCGTTGATCTCACGGATCAGCTGCTGCTTGAATGCCTCGAACTCGCCGCCGTCGCTGAGCTCGTCATACCGTTTCCAGTAGTCCAGCGTCGGCAGCAGCTGCTGCATGTAGGCGCGTGCCTGCTGCTCGGAAAAGCCGTCGCGCGCCATGTGCCCGACACTGACGTCGATCAGATCATCCATGCTGCTGTATGTGTAGGTTCCGTCCGCATAGCACCATTTGCAGTAGTCCTCATTGAGTGCGCCGTCGGCGTCTCTGCTGATGATTGCGTCCTCCAGCGGCATGCCGCAGCATTGGCAGATCAGCTTGCGCGGCTCTCCGAGCAGCGTATTGATCGACACATCGAACAGCCGGGAAAGCAGCTTCAGCGTGTCGGTGTTCGGCACCGTCTCCCCGTTCTCCCAGCGCGACACGGCCTGCCGCGTCACGAAGACCTTTTCCGCGAGCTCATCCTGAGAAAGCCCCTTTTTCGTTCTGAGTTCCAGCAAGATGTCTTTTGTATTCATACCAATCCCTCCTTGCAAACAGTTTAGCACAGGCCTCACGCTGACACACGCAACCCGCTGTTGCTCTTCTCAACCGCCTCCGTTCACGATCGCCGCGTACTGTTCCTCCGGGATCATGGGTGTGCCGATCTCCGCGATCAGCTCCGGCGCGATGCCGCGCGTCCTGGCAAACTGATGCCCCGCTTTGCGGACGAGCGCGAGACGCGGCTCCGTCACGACGGCCGCCTCCGGCGCGTTGAACATGGGGCTCTCCGGGACGGCGAGGATCGGATGCCTGCCGGGGAAGCAAAGCCGAAACTGCGCGATCGCGGGCTCGAAGTTGTGGCGGCTGTTCGGAAAACCGCAGCCGCAGATCATGAGATAGCGCAGGTGGGAATAATCCGCCTGCTCCACATGCTCATACCGCTCGCCGACCTTGCGCATGGCCATGGACGAGAGCGGCAGCGTGCGGTCCAAGAGCGCCTTGAGCGGCGCGGGCATGCCGTAGCAGTAGAGCGGAAAGCTCCAGATCAGAAGATCGCTCGCCAAAATCTCTTCCAGGATTGCCTGCATGTCATCGTCGTGGATGCAGTCGCCGCCGCCCCGCATGCAGGCAAAGCAGCCTGTGCAGGGCTCGATGTGCTTGTCGATGACATGGATGATGTGGATCTCCTGCGCTGCCGCGTCATTCATCCCGTCCAAAAAGGCGCGGGTGATGCGCAGGGTGTCACTGTTCTCCCGCTTGGGACTGCCGTTCAATACCAGAATTTTCATGTCTTCCCTCCTGTGATCCAGTCGTCCAGAAACCGCATCTGCTGCGCTGTATGGAACCAGTGCTCGCCGCCCTCCATCACGGTCAGGCGGGCGCCATGCACATCTGCAAACGCCGTAATCGTTTCGTATGCGGTCAAATTGTCGCCTCTTCCATAGAGGATCTCGGTCGGCACTGTCCATCGGATGGGATGCTCGCGCACATAGCACAGATAGTCCCACGACAGATCCTCGCCGAAGTCGGTTGCGATGACGCCCTGGGCCTGCAGCTGCTCTTCCGTGACATTCGCCCAGCCCATCATGTCCAGAATCAGCCGCTCCATATCGACAACGGGAGAAATGAAATACGCCCTGCCGATCAGCCCGTCGATCCCGGCGTGCATGCTGAAATACGCGCCGATGCTGTTTGCGATCAGCGTGATGTCCTCATGTTCATGTTTCAGTCTTTCCACTGCTCCACGAATCTCTTTTCCCGTTTCCCACGGGCTGAAGGTCTGATAATCCAGGCCGATCACCTCGCAGCCGGGAAACAGCGGCCGGTAATGCTCGCTCTCTGCGGCGCTGCCGCCCTTGCCGTGGATGTACAGCACCAGATTTTTCATATCTGTCCCTTCATTCATCCTCTTTTCGCAAGAGCCGGTGCATCACTTGGGGTGCACCGGCTCCCGCGTCAGTTCACCGTATTGTTTAGAAAATCTGTCCCGGCAGTCTCAGCTTCTCTTTCGGCGGAAAGGTCCTGTCGAACGCCTCCACGTCGGCGTCGTCCACGTAGTAACCCTGAGGGGTCTGGTAGACGCCAGTGACGCCGTCCAGATAGCCGGGGATCAGCGCTTTGCAGAGGAAGAACGAGTCGTCCGCGCCCTCCGGCAGATCGTGATAGCGGATGCCGAAGTTACGGGCGTAGGTAAAGCCGCTCTTGCCGTAGAAGCCGATGTTGCCCTCGAACAGCACCGCTCCGAAGCCCAGCGCTGCTGCTTTCTCCAGCGAGTAGTCCAGCAGCTTTTTCCCGTAGCCCTGACGTTTCTGCTCCGGCGTGATGCCGATCGGCCCCATGGTGAGCACGGGGATCATCCTGCCGTCGTCGGCCTCGATGACCGTGCGCATGAACATGTTCTGCCCGATCAGCATGCCGTCCTGCTCCATGACGAAATCCAGCTCCTTCACAAAAGCCGGATCGTCGCGCAGTACATGGAGAACGTAATGCTCGCTGCAGCCCGGGCGGTAGACGTTCCAGAACGACTCGCGCACAAGGTTTTCGACTTCTCTGCAGTCCTCTTGTGTTTCCGAACGAATGATATAGTCTTTGGTATGCATCGTTTTTTACCTCAATTTTATGATTGCGACAGTTTTGATTACCAGCAGCGCGAAGCAGAGCGCCCCGGCGTAGGGCTGTCTTGCCGCGATGAATACGGCAACCGTCAGAATGGACAGCGCCATGCCCGTGACAACCCGGTGCCGGTTCCAGACCGGTCTGTCAAGCCGGATCAGCAGCAACCCGCAAAGGCCGTTCAGCGCAGTCAGGCAGATGCTGATGAAAAACGCGGCCTTCACCCATGCATGGACGCCGGTCAAACCGAACAGGGATACCGCCGCCGGAGCGTCCGTCCCGTTTCCGAACACGGGCAGAAACAGCAGAACCGCCGTCAGGAGATCCAGCGTGTTGCTGAGAAAGGATATGGTTCTTCCGGCAAACGCCTGTTTTTCCGCCTCCGCGGCAGAGAGGAGCTCCTCCGGGCAGATCAGTTCATCGATCGTCACGGAGAAATAGCGCGAGATCTCCTTCAGCGAGTCGATGCTGGGATATCCCCTGCCGGATTCCCATTTGGAGATTGCCGTTCTGGAAACGAACAGCGCTTCGGCAAGCGCCTCCTGCGTCAGCCCCCTGCTTTTTCGCAGCTCCTGCAGTTTTTCATTGAATTCCATTCCTGTCCTCCCTGCGGCGACCGGCCGCGTCAACAGCGTATCGGTAGAGCAAAAACAGTCCCATACTCAGGAGAACCGCGCCGATGATATCCGTCGCCCAATGCACGCCGGCGATCAGTCTGCCGATCACCATAAAGGCAGAAAACGCGGCGGCAAACACGTCTGTCACGCGCCGGACAACCAGCCGCTTCACTCTGCGGCTGATCTGAAGCTGCAGCGTCGGCATCACGCTCAGGACCAGCAGCGTCGTGGACGAGGGATAAGACGCCTCCAGCACGCCGCTGATCAGGATCGGCCTGTAGTTGATCGGGATCATCTCAAAGACGAGGTATCCGAGGATCACCAGAATATAGTACAGCCCCAGAAGCAGAATATCCGGATCGACCCGCAGCAGGCTTCTCCGCCTGACCAGCTGGACCGCGCCGAGTGCTCCGAAACAGAGACAGACGGCGATCGGAACCAGTCCGAGCCAGTCCGTGATCGTATACAGGACCATGTGTACCCCGGTCAGTCTGTGAAACCAGAGGTTGAAGGCAGCAAAGCCGACTTTGGTTCCGTTCGGCCCCGCCGCCTGCACGTCCACGCACTGGATCAGCAGCGTCCACAGCACGAACGCGGTCAAAACGCCGATTCCTGCGAGCAGGCCTGTTCTTTCGTTTCGCTTCATGGGATCCCGTCCTTTCTGTCGCTCCATCCGACAGGATCCATGGTACGCAAGCGCAGTCAAAAGCACAAGAAACGGTCTTTCACATCCGTGATACGAAGCGTGTCATTCGTCTCCGTCCTTTTTCTCCATGCCGGAGCCGATGGTCAGCCCGAGCAGCATCCCCAGTGAGATCCCGAGGCCGACGTTCCAGTGCATGGCCGTCGCGATGGCGACGCCTAAGCACATGCCGAGCGTCATGCCCTCGGAGCCGTAATCCTGCTTCTTCTCCTTCTTGTTTTTGCGCCTTGCCGCCCGCGCGAAAAACACAGCCAGTACAATCCCCATGGCGATCCATGGCAGCGCTGCGCTCACAAACTGCATCACGTTATCTCTCATTGTCTTTCACTCCGTACGTTTTGATAAAATGTCTGCTGAACGCCTCGATCTGCGCCATCGCTTCCTCCGTCTTTTCCGGCTCGCGGTCGCAGAGGTGAATCAGCGCAGAGATCGGCGCGGTGTAGGCAAAGGCGAGCATCTTGGGATCATCGCGGCGGAGCAGCCCCTTGTCCATCATGCCGGTGAATACATGTGTGAACATTTCGGTGAGGCCGGTAAGGAAGTGTTTTGTTGCCAGCGCCCTCGCGCGCTCGTCACGATACTGCTCAATGGCAAGCACCTTTCGCGTCATCACGATCTTTTCATCGTGGATTGTGAAATCCGCCATCCGCATCGTCATCGCGACCAGTCCCTCCAACGACTCCGGCACGGGCGGCAGATGCTCCGCCGAGCCGAACCGCTCGGCATAATAGGCGATCATTTCATCCAGAAGGGCGTTCCAGATGGCCTCCTTGCTCTCAAAATGGCGGTACATCGACGACTTGACAAGTCCCAACGATGCCGTCAGCTCCCGGATGTTCGTACCGGCATAGCCGTTGCGCGAAAACATCTCCAGTGCCGCAGCCAGAATTCTTTCTTTTGTGTCCTTCGCCATGGGAACCTCCTGCAAAAGCAAAATGTGACCGTTCGTTCTCATTATAGGAAACGAACGGTCACATGTCAAGATAATATCATCATTGTTCTGTTTTTATCTGAGGCAGTCCTGATTTTCCATTGAATGCGTAGATGTTCGCCTTGTCCCGCAGCGTAGCATCCCCAACAAGCTGCCCTTGATACTGAGTCTTCCGCGTCATGGGTCACGACCGCCCATGCGTCGTGACTCTTTCCACGCACCACGCGAATGCCGCGGCGGTGCGTTTTTCCGCGTCCCGAAAGTGATTGCCCTCGTTCCATTCCAGCACACAGTCGATGCCCTTTTCGCGCAGGAGCTGTTCCTGTGTTTTGATACAGTCTCCGACCTGCGCCATGACGGCGTTTTTCGTCCGTTCCTCGCGATCACCGAGGCTCAGATAGACATGCCGCGCGCGGATCTCCTCCCGCTGCGCAAACTCGATCCACTGCGGGAACCACACCGACGGCGACGCCGCCGCAACAGCGGCAAAGCGATCGGTCTGAAAGGCGCTCCACAGCGAAAACAGACCGGCAAGGGAAAAGCCGCCGAGGATCACCGGAAGGTCTGCCGGCAGATCATATTGCCGCAGGAGCGCCGGAAGTAATATTTGCTCTATAAACGAGAGCGTTTCTTCCGCGCCGTGGCCGAAGCCCTCTTTTCCGAAAACGGGCGGCGCCTCCCACGGGGACAGCTCCCGGTTTCAGTCCGCGATCGGAAAGGCGGCAAGCAGAAAGCCGTCGCCGCAGCGCTGCTCCAGAAGGTCGGCCTGCTGCTGAAGTCCATCCATTTCATGGTCTCCGGCGGGCTGGATCAAAAGCGCCCTCGGCTGCGCGCCGCGATAAACGGCGCAGTCCCTCCCGCCGATGTTCAAAAATTCTGAGGTCATCATTCTCTCCTAAAACACGATTGGAAAAGCGGGTGTGTCTCGCAATTCCCTCAGTGAAACAAATCGAATCTTCCAGTTTGATTATATCACAAAACACATGACTAACAAAGTATGCGTTTTTGAGCAAGATGATTTTCAAAGCTTACCTCAAAGTAAGTACCTTTCGGGCGTGCCGGTACTTGAATCCCGTGCACACTTAGGGTAAAATGAAAACACTCAAATCTTTGAGAAAAACTGATTCTATGGGAGGCTTTTCCAATGTCGAAGAAAATCCTGGTTCTCACCGGCAGCGCGAGAAAGGGCGGCAACAGCAACCGCATGGCACAGGCGTTCGCCGAGGCCGCTGCTGCCAAGGGCAACGACGTGAAGGTGATTGACACCACAGCGCTGAAGCTGAACTTCTGCCACGCATGTCAGACCTGCTATCAGACCGGCAAGCCCTGCTCGTTCGACGACGACTTCAACACGATCGCCGACGATATTCTCGCGGCGGACGCGCTCGTCTTCTCCTGCCCGGTCTACTGGTACTCCGTCCCGTCCCAGCTCAAAGCCGTCATCGACAAAATGTTCAGCTTCGTCATCGGCGAAAAGGCGGGCTTCTTCGGCAAGGAATGCGCCCTGATCGCCTGCTGCGAGGAAGACGATCCGGCGATTCTGGACGGCGTCCGCATCCCGTTTGAGCGGACGGCTGTGCTGAACAAGTGGACGGTCGTCGGCGAGGTCCTGGTCCCCGGCGTGTTCTCCGTGGGCGACATTGACAACACGGACGGCATCGCGCAGGCCGCCGCACTCGCAGACAAGTTCTGAGCCGGAACGATTCACATCGCGCTCATCCTGTCCTGCATTGGAACCACCGTTTTGTTCCATGACCATACGCAAGGGATGCAGCAGGGCATTTCAATAAACGTCAAGACCTTCGGCACAGTGCCGAAGGTCTTGACTTTACATTTTATTATATACGACGACCTCTTCTGACGTTTTCTTTTTCGACCGGCTGCCTTCGGCTGCGGGATAGCCCACCGGGGCCACCGCAATCACGACGTAATCCTCCGGGATATGCAGCAGCGCACGAACCTTCTCCGGCTGAAACCAGCCCAGCCAGCAGAACTGCAGTCCCAGCGACACCGCTTCCAGCGTCATGTAAGCCATGGCGATCGCGCCGTCCATGCTGCGCGCTCCACATAGTAGGCAATCTCTTCCTGAGAGATGCAGCCGTCCTCGCGGGTGAAGTGGGTTTCGGTCGGCCCCATCAGGATGTGGTTTCTGAGGGGCATGGTTCCGATTCTGCCGGGCTCCAAAAGCTTTTCAAACATGGGGTGCTCCTCCTTAAAAATATCTTCTTTTCTCCGCGCCGACCGTGGTTTGATCGGAATGGCCGGAGTAAAGGACAGTGTCATCGGGCAGGGTCAGGATCCTGTCGCGAATGCTCTCCACGATGTCCTGACGGCTGCCGCCGGGGTACCGGAAGTTGCCGATGCCGGCTTTGAAGATCGTGTCGCCCACGAAGGCGGCGCGGTCTTTTTCGCTGTAATAGACCACGGAGTCCGTGGTGTGGCCGGGCGTGTGGATCAAGCGCAGGCGAAATGCGGGGTCGGCGTCGAGGCTGATTTCATCGCCGTCGCGCACCTTCTCCACGTTCTGCACCGTCCAGTTTCCGACGCAGAAGGCGGAGAGGTTCATGCGCGGGTTCAGCAGATACGAATCCGCGTTCTCATGCGCCAGCACCGGAACGCCGAGTGCTTTTCGCAGCGCGTCCACGGCGCCGGTGTGATCGAAATGGCCGTGCGTCAGCAGGATCTTTTCGATCGTCCAGCCCTCGCGGCGGATGATGGCGAGCAGCCGCTCCGCCTCCGCGCCGGGGTCGATCACAAAGCCGTGACGGGTCGCGTCGTCGATATAGAAAAAGCAGTTTTCCTCAAAATAGCCCCGTACGGGTACGCAGCGAATCATGACGTCACCCGATCCGGCAGCCGTCCGGCCCGCACTGCATGCCCTGCGCGACTTGGGTCTGCTCCTGCGCCGCGATCTTCAAAAGCGCCTGGCGCAGTCCCTCGGCGCTCGGCGCGCCGGAGACGGTGTACTTGTCATTGATGAGGAAATACGGCACGCCGTAAATTCTGCGATACGCCGCCTCGCGCTCGTCTGCGAGCACCTCGGTTTGATAGCGGTCAGACGCAAGCACCTCACGCACCTCGTCTGCGTCCAGTCCGCAGTCCTCGCCGATCTTTTGCAGCAGGGCATGATCGGCAAGCTCTTTATTCTGCGTGAAGTAGGCGTCGAACAGCGCCTCAATGACGCGCTCGGTGAGCGCGGCGTCGCCCTTCGACTGTGCCAGCTTCGTCAGGCGGTGCGCGTCCATCGTGTTCGTGAACAGGGTCGTTGCGTAGCGGAAGTCAATGCCCTCGTCGCGCCCCATCTTCGAGATCGTCTCGATCTGCTGCCCGGCGGCCTCAAAGGTGATGTGATACTTTTTTGCAAAGCGCGTCTGCGTGTCGCCCGCGGCGTGCTCCCCCGCCGTGGGGTCGAGCTGGAAGCTCTTCATCTCCACCTCCACATCCCGCAGCTCCGGCGCGGAGGCAAGAACCTTCTTCAGTCTCGCTTCCCCGATATAGCAATAGGGGCAGGCGTAGTCCGACCAGTAGGTGATCTTCATGAAAACTCCTTCTTTCAGAAAATAAAACATGTTCTATTTGCAATTATACGCAAGTTGTGGTATGATGTCAACAGTTTTTTAGAACAAGTTTTATTTTTCTTTGAGGTGACTCCAAATGGCAGGAAAACGCGGCCGCCCGTCCAAGGCGGCGGAGCAGGCGGATACGAAGCAGCTTCTGATTGACGCCGCCGTTGCGCTGATCAAGAAATACGGCGCAGACAGCATCACAGTGCGCAATGTCTGCGACGAGTCCGGGCTCAGCATCGGCACGTTTTACCATCATTTCCAGAACAAGGACGATCTGCTGATGCACTTTATTCGCGAGGCGTCCTTCGACAGCTTTGTGCTCCAAACCCCGCACAGCGATATTGCGGGGCGGGTCTGCGAGCTTTACATGCACCTGATCGACCGCTATCTTTCGCTGGGCGAAGATTTTATGAAGAGCTTTTACACGACCGGAAACACGGCGCTCTCCGCCTACATGGGACAGACGGACGGCAAATTCGCCGAGGGAACCGTCATGGCGCGGTGCGAACGGGAGCTCTGTGACGCGCAGGAGCTTGGCTGCCTGAAAAAAGAAGCAGACGCCCACACGCTGAGCATGGACATCTGCACGATTGTAAAAGGCTGTGTTTTTGAATGGGCGCTGGACGACGGGAACATGGAGATCGAAACCGCCCTGCGCAGGATCATCGCCGCGTATTTTGCCGGAATCAAAGCGGCTGACGCCGTAACCTAACTTTGCTGTGGTATATTGACAATTATAAGGGGTCATTTTGTTGTTGTCAGAAAAAATGTATCATTTTGGTGCGCCTGTTTCAGCTTGTTCAGAAGCCGGTGCTGCGCCGGCGAATCACAGGATCTCATCCGGCTGCTGACCGTCATGTGCAGGCCACTTGCATTCTGTCAATTCCATGTCTGTGAATCTTGCCCGAAAGGAGGAATCCTCTGCGCTGCAGGCGTAAACGCCGAATGTGATCTCCTCTCCGGCATGAAACACATGGCAGATCCTCATCTGCTGAAACGTGACGCCGTCAAACGAGCTTTCAATGCAAAAATCATCTTCCCGACGGCTGAAGCGAAACCATACGGATTTGATCGATGCGTCGATATCTGCAGAAGCCCAGTCGGAGTAGCCGTGATTGGTCACCACACTGCCCAGTCTCTGGATCTGGTCGTTTTCATACTCCACAGAGGCCTTCAGCCAGTTATCACAATCCAGATACATGATGATCCCGCTTTGGTCATAACGAACCTTCGTATCAAACTCTGTTTTCACTACAAAGGAGAAAAACTGCTCCGCCGTTGACATCTGCAGAACCGGCGCATTATCGTTTCTGAAGTGATAGTAGGTTCTCTGCCACAGATCCGTGAAGGGCTCGGTCACGATCTCGACCGAATCGGCCGTGACCGTGCATGCTTTTGGCTTTCTGATCCATTCCATTGTCCTTGCGTCAATTTTCATGTTTCCCTCCGAAAAAAACGATTTGTGTGTCTTAGCTTCATTTTGAAATACAAATCTGTGCTATGCGCATTCGGCGCTTCCCTGCATGCTGCGGCGCTTGTGTGCGAAAAACACAAAGCAGGCAATGATCTGCACAACCGCTGCGCAGGGAATGCCCAGACCGATGAAGAAGAGCCTCTCAAAAAAAGCCGGATAAGGAAGCGAGCGTCTCAGCCCGTTCTCTTATCCGGCTTCTCATTTCTTGTGAATGATTTGCCCTTCGAGGCTTCCGTATCCTATCAGATTTCAGGAGGAATGTCAAGGCTGGGAGAGCAAGGCATACGACCGTTCCATCCTGTGAGTTCGATCTCATCCCGGTTTCTCGCTCTGCAGCGCTCGCTTGTCCTTCCCGACATCCGGAGTCTCTGTCACCAGATGAAGGGAATCACTTTGTATCTGACTTTTTCTTTATACGCCTGATAGCCGTCCAGTCCCTGTGCCAGCACAGCTTCTTCGTTTCGGATCCGCTTTGCGATGATCGGCAGGTAGAAGAGCAATATGACAAACGATATGGGCGAGCCGAGTACAAGACCCATGGAGAGAAACAGGAACACCGTCGCAGCATACATAGGATGACGCACGATGCCGTACAGGCCGGTATCGATCACCTTCTGATGCTCCTGCACCTCCACGGTTCTCGACAGATAGACGTTCTCGCGCAGCACTTCCGCGTACATCAGATAGGCAGCCAGAAACACGCAGGCTGCGGCGATCACCGTCCAGCGCGGCATCACGATCCAGCCGAAGCGAAAGTTCAGCCCCGCGACGACGAAAGCAGCCAGAAACATGATCCCGCTCAGGAGGATGACGGTCTTCTGCTCATCTTCATTCTCCTTTGCGTTCAGCCGCTTTTTCAGCAGCTCCGGATTTCGCAGCATCATCACGATGCCCGCGAAGAACATGGGAACGAAAAGAATACCGATCAGAAGCCACGCGTTCCAATAGCGCAGCGTTCCCGCCGGAAGAAACAGGAGCAGCGCAATCACCACCAACCCGAAAAAGTATTTGGAGATCGCCTGAAAAAGCAGTTTCTTTGTCATACAATCACCCTCCGAAAAAGGCGCTTTCATTCCGACCTAAGGAATCATTTCCATACGTGCTTCTCTTCTATGGCAACCGTGACCACATCGCCTGTTGCATTGATCAGGTTCTGGATCGCGCCGAAAAACACTTCCAGATACACCGCCGTCGGGATCAGCACATCCGCTTTCAGGAAAAGCGCGATAATCAATGTGCCGATCAGGATCGAGCCCGGCTGGTTCGGCGCTCCGAGAGAGAGGAATACCACCATGATCGCAATGACGATGACATGGTACCAAGAGGCCTGACTGACCATCATGAAGATGAACAGCATCCCCATCAGCATGATGAGATAGCAGTTGCCGTCGAGATTGATCTGTGCCAGAATGGTGAACTTGTCCGCGATCCGTCTGCGTTCCATTCCATAGTTCTTTACACAGTACCGGATGTTGAACGGAACCGCATCGATGACGGAGCCGATCGTATAGTTTTCCTTCAGCAAACCCGGAAGATGCTTCAAAAACGGACGCAGCTTCACGCCGCCGATCAGAAGTCTGACCAGATAAAAGGCCGCAAGGATGACCAGACTGGCTGCGGACAAGACAATGATATACAGGATCTGCAAAAGGATGGTGTATCCGCTTCCCAGCAGCGGATACATCAGCGCCAGAAAACAGAAAAACGGGAACACAAACATGACGGCATGCAGCATTCTGGAAAACAGGGTATAGCAGGCGTCCACAGCCGCTTTCAATTTATCGAAGTATTTTCCGACCGTACAGAATGCATAGGTCACGATCAGCGCCACAAAAATCAGCGGGAACGGCATGATCGTTTCAAACGGCTCAAAGATGCTGGAGGGCACCAGGGATTCTATGAGCTCCTGCAGCGACGGTCTGCCTTCCAGACCGCCGATTCCGTAAAAAGTACCAAGCTGGGAATCCAATATGTCAGCGACGATAAACCCGGCTGCGATGGCCAGGATCACCGTTATGACGGACGTGATGATTGTTTTTACCTGCAGTCTGCTGCCGACGGAGTTCTTTTCCGATATGACGTAAATGTCCGTCAGGTTTTTCAAAAGGGAGAAAAACGTGACCGGAGCGCCGATCATCAGCATTGCGTTCGCAAACTGCTTGACCAGCGGAAAAACGATCTCTTCTCCCAGCCTGATCTGATCTTCCATACTCATGTACGCATTGATCGGGATATAGACCAAAATCGCCATCAGGAGCGACACGAAACTGAAAAGCAGGGTGTTTTGGAAGCTCCGCTTCACCGTGATATGAACCAAATTATATCCGTGCTGATAGCTGTAGTCGAACTTATCCTCATATTCCCGCAGGAGCTGATCTTCCGCGGTGGGGCAGCCGGCTTCGTCCGTGATGGCGACAAAGGGTTTCCCTTCAAAGCCGAGGCTGATATCGATCTCGCCGAAGCTGCTTCCGGTCTTGACCGTTATGATCGTGTCCGGATCGAAGCCCTGTCTGAGCAGATTGCGCAGCAGCGCATCCAATACCAGCAGCGTTTCCGACCGGACCTCCCTGCTGATATTGCTTCGCTTCAACCGTTTGCCGACAAAGGCTTTTGCCGTCTCCAGATTCTTTGTCGACGCAGCGATCTCGATCGAATTGGATTTCATCAAGCTCATGTTTCTATTGCTACTCCTTAACAATCACGTTTCCACCGTAAATTCGATTTTTCGGATACGCTTATGCGGCCATCAGGCCTCGCTTCGGCAGAGCCGCACCAGCTCCGCGCCCATCTGTCTCGCAGCCTCCAGATCCTTCGGGAACTGCTTCTCGTGATGCGCCTTTTTATGCGCCTCATTGAAGCCCGCCATGTTGAATTTGCTGTAGTCCTTCACCTGCAGCGTATCGCAGCTCGGGAGGATCTTCACGGTTCCGTTCAGCGCTTTGAACGCGGTCGTCTGATCGGCGAGCTTCTTCCTGTACTGCAGCTGATAGAACGCCTGCGGCGCGTTCATCGTGAAGACCACGCCGACGTTCACCCTGCCGGTGAAGTAATTGCTGTAGTCGTCGTAGGACAGCATGCAGAAATGCAGCCGCTCCACAAAGGCGTGGAACTGGCTGGTGGTGTCGCCCAGATAAACGGGTGAGCCGATCATCAGCACGTCCGCGGCAAAGACGCGGTCCAGCAGCGGCGACAGGTCGTCCTTCCAGAAGCATTTGCAGCGCTCGCCGTCCTTGCGCTTGCAGGCAAGGCAGCTGCGGCAGCCGGTAAAGTTCAGATCATAGAGGTCGATGTATTCCGTTTCGGCGCCGGCTTCCTCCGCGCCCTTCTGCGCGGCCTTCAAAAGCTGCGCCGTGTTCCAGTTCTTTCTGGGGCTTGCGTTGAGAATGATTGCTTTCATGGTGCTTCCCTTCCTGATTTCAGAGTTCCACCGGCATCTGCACCGGATTTTCCTTCGCCTCGATCGTGCCGACCTCGGTATAGATCATACCGTTCCTGCCCCGCTTCGAGGACATGAGCGAGATGGTGCGCACCGTCATCGTTTCCGGTGTGATTGGGATCCCCGCCGCATCCCGGGACGCCTTTCGGATCAGCGTGATATGCGGCAAGAAGCGCTTCCGGTCAACGGGGATCTCATTTGCAGCAAGCGCCCGATACCGTCCGGCGCAAGCTTCATCAGTCGAGCGCAAATTGCTTTTCAGCATTCTTTTTTGATGCGTTTGCGGCTGGATGTGATCGCTTTCTCCGGGCAGACCAGTACGCACAGATGGCAGCCTACGCATTTTCTGCCGTCGAGCACGGGCTTGCGGTTATCGGTCAAACGGATTGCCTGGTGACCGCCGTCGGCGCAGGAGATGACACAGCGGCCGCATCCAATGCACTTTTCCCGATGAAACTTCGGGAAAACAACCGTATCTCGTTCCAGAACATCCGTCGAATCACTGACGGAATCCAGCGCAAGCCCGACCGCCTCGCCAACATGCGCAAAGCCCTTTTCCGCCAGATAATAGTTGAGCCCTTCCTTGAGATCGTCGATAATACGATAGCCGTATTGCATCACCGCCGTGGTGACCTGAACGCTTCCGGCGCCGAGCAGGATAAACTCCAGTGCGTCCATCCAGGTTTCCACGCCGCCCATCGCGCTCAAATGCATTCCCTGCAGCGCCGGATTCTGTGCCAATTCCGCGATAAAACGAAGCGCAATGGGCTTGACGGCGTTGCCGCTGTATCCGCCCACAGCAGATTTCCCGTGTACCGCAGGCGAGGAGACATAGGTATGCGGGTTGACTCCGATCACGCTCTTGATCGTGTTGATGGCTGCAATGCCATCCGCACCTGCGCGTTTGGCTGCCTCAGCCGCGGGGCTCATAACAGCCACATTTGGGGTGAGCTTTGCCAGGATCGGGAGCTTCGTTCCACGCCTTGCAGCAGCGGTAAAGCGCTCGACCAGCTCCGGCACCTGTCCGATATCGGATCCGAGACCGCCGTCCGCCATGTTGGGGCAGGAAAAGTTCAGCTCGATCGCATCCGCTCCGTTTTCTTCACACAGGCGCGCAAGGCTCTCCCACTCCGCATCGGTTTGCCCCATGAGAGACGCCAGAATGAATTTGCTCGGATAGTTCTTTTTCAGTCGGCGGAAAATCTCCATGTTCTCCGCCACGCTGTGGTCGGAGAGCTGCTCGATGTTCTTAAAGCCGATGATGCTTCCGCTGTCTCCGGTGATGGCCGAAAACCGCGGAGAAGCCTCGTGGATCGGAAAGGAACAGATCGTTTTGAACGCAGCGCCTGCCCAGCCCGCTTCAAACGCTCTGGCGCACATGTCATAGGTGCTGGCCACCACTGAGGAGGACAGCAGGAAGGGATTCTCCAGCGGAACACCGCACAGCTCAGTCCGCAGACGGCGCTCGTCCTCCGGCAGGCCGATCTCCAGATGCGGCTTTACCTCCTCATGAACCCGAGTGAACAGGGTTCGGATCGGAACCTGATCCGCCCGGACGCAGGCATCCTCACAGGGGGCCGAACAGGCGGCGCAGGGGTTGGCGTCCGGGAAGCCCGCTGCCGCCGTTTTTTCGTCGTCAAACCAAAGGCGGCGCAGGATCCGGGCCGGGTCGAGCGCTCCGCAGGCAGCCGTACAGGGCGCATCTTTACAAAGCGTGCACCGAAGCAGGTCCGAACGGGTGATGTGTTTCTGAAACATTTGTATCTCTCCTGTTATTCCTCAGGCATCTCCACATACGTGGCGTCGCCGATGCCGCCGCAGCTGATGGTTTTCACGGGCAGGCCGCCCATATCCGTATCCTCGTTGAAATTCTCAGGATCCTTGATTTTCCACATTCAGATATTGAATTTCATTATACCCTATTAGCTCCGAAAGCACAATCACGTGTCACAAGGGATGACTCTATCAGCGGTATGAACCGCAATCGTTTTTCTTCTAAACCGTCTTTTCTGCCCTTCTCAGAGCTTGGGGAGCCTCGCACGCCGCTTCTGCAGCACAGCGTTTTTTGCTTCGATTTCCTGCTTCAGCTCCCTGATCTCAGGACTGGCGTCTTCTTCCCGATAGAGCAGGTCGATCATGGCGCTCTGCTTTTCGATGATTGAATTCTTGATGCTGCCTGTGGGCTCCAGGTTCTCTGCGACCTCCTGCCGCATTTGGGCGACACGTTCTTCCGCTTCCTGACGCAGTCTCTCCGTCTCCGCCCGGATCGCTTCCATGCGGGCAGTGATGCGTTCGGTCTTATAAATGACCTCCGGATAGGCCTCCGCAAAGCGGCGGTAGAACACAGAGCGGTCACTGAGCAGCAGACGCACCTCTTTGCTGATCGCCTCCGTGTCATCCGCCTCGCTGCTTTCAACGCCTGTCTTGACCAGCTTCAGCACAAAGTGGGACATCACATAGTCTGCGATAAAGACGGCCAGCAGAGAGAGCGCCAAAATCTCGCGAACAGCCGGGCTCAAATGCCCGGAAAGGCGAAGCAGCAGCGGATTGATCAGATCCACAATCAGCACCCCGCCCAGCCCGAAAAGAATCAGGTTGCCGATCCAAACCCTGCCGTGCAGGTTCATGGGCTTCTGACTGTAATCCCACCAGCGGGCATGAAAGCGTTTCTCCAGGACATAGCTGGTCATATACTCCAAAAAGCCGCACAGGAGGAACGACACGGCGAAGGTCGTGCCGACGGAGAATTCCAGCGGGGACAGGCCCTTGATGACGACGGTGATCAGGGCCGCGCCGGAGCCGTAGATCGGAAGCCACGGTCCGGTCAGAAAGCCCCGGTTGATAAAGCGGTGAAACTGAAAATACTTCAGCGTGACCTCTATACACCAGCCGAGAAAGGCATAGGCAAAAAACAGCAGTATCAGGTTTATCAGCTTTTCCGTCAGCATGATATAAAACTCCTCCGTATTCCGACACTCGTTCCTTTAAAGTGCCTTAAGTGTTTTTCAAAAGCCTCGATCACTTTCCGGATCAATGAATCCCAACCATGCGCCGGTCATTCCATTTTCTTTACATATCGCGCCGGTTTTTGCAGAAACTACCCCTGTGATTTTTCAAACTGCAAAGGAGCGTTTTGGATATGAAAGCAACCGGAATCGTGCGGCGCATCGACGACCTCGGCAGAATCGTGATCCCCAAGGAGATCCGCCGCACCATGCACATCCGCGAGGGTGACCCGCTGGAGATTTACACGGACAAGGACGGCGGGGTGATTTTCAAAAAATATTCGCCCGTGGGCGAGCTGTCGGTGTTCGCGGGGCAGATCTGCGAGGCGCTGCAGAAGGCGGTCGGCGGCGTGGCGGCGGTGTATGACCGCGACGCCGTGATCGCCGTGGCGGGCGCGCCGAAGCGGGAGCTCATGGACAAGCGCCTGAGCCCCGAGCTGGAGGCGCTCATCGAGCTGCGCGGCGTCTACCGCGCCGAGGCAGGCGTCACGCCCATCCCCGCCGTGCGGAATGACGACCGATACAGCGTCGCCGTCGCGGCGCCGATCCTCGCGGAGGGCGACGTGCTCGGGTGCGTGGCCTTTCTCGCGGCTGAGGACACGCCGCCCGCCGGCGAGACGGAGGAAAAGCTTGCCGCCGCGACCGCGGGCTTTCTCGGCCGCCAAATGGAAAGCTGACAAAAGGAGCCGAATGACGCCGCAGAGCAGTCGTTCGGTTCCTTTATTCTATGCAGTTACGCGATTCGTTTTCCCAGCCACGGGACGCGCCGCAGGAGGGCCGAGAGGATCAGCGCGCCCAGGGCGACGAGCAGGATCACAGCCGGGATCGTGAGATATGCCCACGCGCCGCAGGTGAGCCACGCGGCGGGCACGAGGTTATCAAGCAGGAGCGGATGCGCCAGATACACGCCGAAGCTGCACGCCGCCACGCGCACGATGACACGCTGCGCCCGCGCGCTGAGCCGCGCAGCGACCGCCTTGGCAAACGCGAACACGCCCGCCGTCTGGAACAGGACGCAGAACCTGTGATAGGCAAAAAACTCCACCTGCGCGGCGCCTGTCAGGGCGGAATACCGCGCGTTGAGCATCGGCGAGAGCACGAAGCCCGCAACGCCGAGGGCGCACAGGATGAGCGTCTCGCGCCGCGAGAGCCTGCGCGCGTGGAGCGCATACCCCAGCACGAAATACGGCACGAAGCCCAGCGTGAGGAAGAACATCGTATACTGCTGCACATCCGTCACGATCGGCGCAAGACCGAGATTCCACGCGCGGTCGAGTCCCTGCGCAAGGAGCGCGAGATCCGGCACGCCGAACGTGAACACCATGGAGAGCGCGAGAAAATACCACGTCAGGCGCCCTTCGCGCGTGATGCGCCGCAGGATCGGGACGATGAGATAAAACCCCGCGAGCATGTACAGGTACCACAGATGATAGTGCCCGCGCAGAAGCTGCGTGACGAACACACGCACGCTGCCGTTGCAGTCGATGGCGGCATAGAGCGCACCAGCCCGTCCCAGAGATTCATCGCGCGCCAGGCGCTTGCATCGAGCGGCACGTCGGCAAAGTGCCGCGCCGAGACATGGATGCCGACGACGCCGACCATCGCGAGCACGCGCAGAAGATCCAGATAGACCGTGCGCTGTTTCTCATTCGCCATCGTTCTCTCCCTCCTGCGGCGTGATGAGCGCGCGCACGACCTCAGGCTCGAGCTTCAGAGCCCGGCGGTCGTAGGTGATGAGCCCGTTGAGCTCCGTCTCGACGTCGGTCAGCTGCGTATAGACGGCGGCGGCGAGGCCCCGGGCGATCGCGGGCTGGATCTGTCCCCAGTAGAGCCTGCGCAGGGCGGTGGTGAGCTTCTCGCGCGTCCTGCAGCTTTTATAGCCGAACGCGCGCCCTGCCGCGGCATGGTTCACGACGCGGTGCGTATAGCCGCCGAACTCCGTGAGGATGACGGCGCGGCCGAGCTTGTCCGGCCTGTGGTTATAGCGTCTGAAATACACATGCAGGCTCTTGAACGCGCCGAAGCCCTGATCGTGCCAGCCGGAGGCGGGATCGACGGGGCGCGTCTTATCGATGGACTCGATGAGCTCGACGGCGGTGCGGCTGTCAAACTGTCCCCAGCCCTCGTTGAACGGCACCCACAGGACGATGCTGGGGTGGTTGTAGAGCGTTTTCACCATGTCGCCCAGCTCCTGCATGAACTGCACGCGCCCGGCGCTGCTGGCGCGCCCGAAGAGGGCGTACCGGCTGTCGTCGAGGCTCACGCCCGTGACGAGCGGCGCCGTGATGATCGGGAAATGGTACTTCCCGCCGCCGCAGGGCATGTCCTGCCAGACGAGCATGCCGAGCCGGTCGCAGTGGTAGTACCAGCGGTCGGGCTCGACCTTCATGTGCTTGCGCAGCATGTTGAAGCCCATCTTCTTCGCGGTCTCGATGTCATAGATCATCGCCTCGTCCGACGGCGGCGTGTACAGGCCGTCGCTCCAGTAGCCCTGGTCGAGGACGCCGTTCTGGAAATAGGGCTTACCATTTAAACATAAGCGCATGACGCCCGCGGCGTCGCGTTCGACCGTGCAGGTGCGCATGGCAAAGTAGCTGTACACCTCGTCCTCGCCCATCTTCACGCGGAAGGGATACAGGGCGGGGTTCTCCGGCGTCCAGAGGACGGGGTTGTCCACCGGCACGCGCACCGTGCTGCCCGCGGGGAAGCCGAATTTGCGCTTGCCGAGCGAGAGCGTGCAGTGGCCGCTGCCCTCCACGCGCACCTCCACGACGCCCTCGTCCGGGCGGGGCGTGAGGCGCAGAGAGCGGATATACTCGCGCGGGACGCTCTCGAGCCAGACCGTCTGCCAGATGCCGCTCTGCGGCCGGTACCAGATCCCGCCCGGCTTCAAGCGCTGCTTGCCTCTCGCCATGGGCACGGTGTCCGTCTGGTCGCGGACGCAGACCATGAGCGTGTTCTCCTCGCGCAGGACGTTCGTCAGCTCCGCCGTGAACGGCAGATAGCCGCCCGCGTGCGCCGCGACCTCAACGCCGTTGCACCAGACCGTCGCGGTCTGATCCACCGCGCCGAAGTGCAGCAGAACGCGCCCCACGTTGAAGCCCTCGGGGAGCCGGAACGTGCGGATATACCATAAATATTCATCGGGCTGCAGCGTGTGCCCCACGCCGGACAGCTCGCTCTCCGGCGAAAAGGGCACGATGATCGTGCCGTCCGCCTGCACGGGACGCTGGGCGGTGCGCGTGATGGCATAGCCCCAGGGGCCGTTTAAGCTCAGATAACTGTCGCGCACCAGCTGCGGGCGCGGATACTCCGGCAGCGGCGCGTCGGTGTTCAGGGTCTCCCCCCACGGTGTCAGCATGGCGTCTCATCTCGTTTCTGTAAGAAAAATCGTTCTTCCGGTATTTTACCACAGATCCGGGCGGATTGTATAGGGGAAATGCGAGACAGCTGCTTTTTGCGAAACATTTTGTATCAAATGTCTTGACAAGCTCCCGCTTCCCTGCTATAATGTATCCCAACAAGGTGCTTTCAGGATTTTCCATCATGTTGCACGGACACATCTAGGAGAGAGGAGAGATTTATGCAGGATATTCTGGACTATGCCGGAACGCTCGGGAAATGGACGAGGGAGGCCGGCAGGCAACAATCACTGGAGGAGCTGTCGGTGCTGGCGCATGCGGCGCTCGACTGTCCGGACACACAGGAGCGGGCCGCGGCAAAGAGCATTTTGCTGCAGCGGGGCAGGGCGCTGGGCTGCCGGCGGGATCTGGAGCGCATGATGCGCGCCATGGAGGAGGAGCGCGCGCGCGAGCGCCTCCGTCAGGCGGCGCCCGACACGAGCGAGTGGCCGTACCTGAAGCGGGACGGGCAGGGGCGCATCGCAAACACGATCGAGAACTATTCGTGGATCCTGTCCGCAGACCCGTTTTTCAGCCATCTGAAATACGACGAGCTGCAGGACGCGCCGGCGGCGGTCTGGTATGACTTCTCGGGCATCTCCGTCCTGCGCCGCTGGGTCGACGCGGACGACGCCGCCGCCATGGAGTACATCGAAGCGACCTACGGGCTGTATGACCGCGCGAAATACCGCGCCGCCTTCCTCCAGCGGATGCGCGACGTGCGCTTCCACCCGGTCAGGGAGACCATCGAGGGCATCGAGTGGGACGGGCAGGCGCGCATCGAGCGGTTTTTGCACGACTGGATGGGCTGCGCCGACGACGACTACACGCGCGAGGTCAGCAGACTCATCTTCGCCGGCGGCATCCGCCGCCTGTATGAGCCGGGCTGCAAGTTCGACTATCTGCCCGTGCTCGTCGGCACGCAGCAGGGCGAGGGCAAGAGCACGCTCGTGCGCTGGCTCGCGCTCGACGACCGGTGGTACGGCGAGGTGACGCTCTTCGAGGGCAAGGAGGCCATCGAGCAGCTGCAGGGCGTGTGGATCTGCGAGGTGTCCGAGCTGCTGGCGTTCCGGAGGGCGCGCGAGCAGGAGCTGGTCAAGAGCTTCCTGTCGCGCCAGTGCGACCGCTACCGCCGCCCCTACGCCGAGCGCACGGAGGATCTGCCGCGCCGCTCGATCATGATCGGCACGACGAACAACCGCACCTTCCTGCGCGACAAGACCGGCAACCGCCGCTTCCTGCCCGTGGAGGTGCACACCGACGCGCAGGCGCTGTATGCCCGGGAGGACGAGGTGCGCGCCTGTATCCGGCAGTGCTGGGCGGAGGCGCTCGCGCGCTACCGGGAGGGGAAGCTCCCGTCGGTTGCCGACGTGCAGCTGCGCGAGGCGTTCCGTCAGGCGCAGGACGCCGCCATGGAGGACGACTGGCGCGTCGGCGCGATCGAGGCGTATCTCGCCCAAAAGCCCGCCGGCAGCTATGTCTGCGTCCGGTCGCTCATGCGCGAGGCGCTCTGCCGGGACACGGCGATGCTGGAGCCCTCCCGCCGGGACAGTCTGGAGCTCGGGCAGATCATGGACCGGATGCCCGGCTGGGAGCGCGCGGGCGTCGTACGCTTTGCGCAGTACGGCAGACAGAAGAGCTGGAAAAACCTGGGGCAACCGGCAGCAGCCGAAAAAACGGAGCCTGGTTGACGCAAATGCCTTTGATTTTCAATGCTTTTTCAGCCTTGTCAACCAAGACAACCAAGTTCTTGAAGATCTCTTTCAGACAGAATCATAAGAAGAATCTGTGATCGTTTTAAAACACGGTTGTGTTGGTTACGTTGTCACACCGGGCGGGACGCCAATCGGCAGCACGACAATAAAACAACACCTCGCCGCAGGATTTTCAATAATCAAGGCTTTTCAAGGAGATTGTTGCATTTTGTCGGATTTGTTAATTTTTAAATTAGTACAAAACGCCGATTTGGGTGGACGCGCGGGAGGTTGTTGTGATATGATATGGGGGTCAAAAATTAGAGAGGTGATGTAAATGCCCTTTAAGTATCATGGCGGAGTACATCCTGACTATATGAAGGCCCCGGACGTTCCGGTGACCGTCATTACGCCTCCGCCGCAGGTCGTCGTCCCGATGGCACAGCACATCGGCGCGCCCTGCAAGCCCATTGTCGCCGTCGGCGACCAGGTGTTGATGGGCCAGAAGATCGGCGACAATCCCGCGCCGGTCTCCGCGCCGATCCACTCCCCGGTCTCCGGCAAGGTCATCGCCATCGAGCCGCGTCCCCACCCGCTGGGCGACAACATCATGGCGGTCGTGATCGAAAACGACGGACTCGACACCCCATGTCATGATCTGGCCCCGCTCACCGAGGCGGAGCTGAACGATCAGGAAGCGATCCTCCAGCGTATCCGCGACGCCGGCATCGTCGGCATGGGCGGCGCCATGTTCCCCACCGCGTTCAAGATCCGCGGCGGCATCGGCAAGGTGGACACCCTGATCATCAACGGCGCGGAATGCGAGCCGTACCTCAACGGCGACCACTGGACCATGCGTCTGCACCCGGAGGAGCTGCTGAAAGGCATCCAGCTTGCGCGCATCGCGTCCGGTCTCGACAAGGCCTACTACGGCATCGAGAAAAACAAGCAGGACGCCATTGATCTCCTGAACTCCAAGAACCCCGCGCAGTACGGCGTGGAGATCGTGCCCGAGGAGGTCAAGTACCCCCAGGGCGGCGAGAAGCTCCAGATCAAGGCCATCACGAACCGCGAGGTCAAGCCCGGCGGTCTGCCCTCCGGCGTCGGCTGCAACGTCATCAGCACGCAGACGGCCTACGCCATCTACCGCGCCTGCTATGAGGGACGCCCCTGCTTCGAGCGTATCCTCACGGTCGCCGGCAGCGCCATGAAGGGCCCCACGAACGCGCTGTGCCGCGTCGGCACGCCCTTCCGCTACATCGTCGAGCAGTGCGGCGGCTTCGTTGAGACGCCGAAGAAGATCGTGCTCGGCGGCCCGATGATGGGTCTGATCGCCTCGAATCTGGACGCGGTCAACATCAAGGGCACGGCGGGTCTGCTGTTCTTCACGGACAAGGAGGACCGCACGATCGAAAATCCGACGTGCATCCACTGCGGCCAGTGCCTGCAGGTCTGCCCGATGAAGCTCCAGCCCGTGTACATGTACAAGTACTTCCAGAAGCGTGACTTCGAGAAGATGCAGAAGGTGCACATCCTCGACTGCATCGAGTGCGGCTGCTGCTCCTACAACTGCCCGGGCCGTCTGCCCCTCACGCACACATTCAAGACCGCCAAGCTCCTCTTCGCCGCCAAGGCCGCGGAAGAAAAGGCTCGCGCTGAAGCGGCTGCAAAGGAGGCTGCCACGAAATGACACCGAAAGAACTCACGCTCGACGCCGGCTATCAGCCTCAGGTACGCGCAAAGCGCGGCACCCGGGAGATCATGCTCGACGTCATCATCGCCCTGCTGCCGGCGGTCGCCGTCGGCGTATGGCAGTTCGGCTTTGCGGCGCTTCTGCCCGTCGCGACGAGCATCGCAGCCTGCGTCTTCTTTGAATGGCTGTACCGCAGGCTTCTGCACAAGCCCAGCTCCATCGGCGATCTCTCCGCCGTGGTCACGGGTCTGCTGCTGAGCCTGACGCTCCCCGCCGGCTGCCCCTGGTGGCTGCCCGTGATCGGCGCGCTGTTCGCGATCGTGATCGTCAAGCAGCTCTACGGCGGCATCGGCAAGAACTTCCTGAACCCCGCCCTGGCAGGCCGCGCGTTCCTGTTCGCGTCCTACGCCACGGCAATGACCATGTTCACCGTCCCGAACTCCATGAAGGGCGTTGTGGACGGCGTCACGATGGCAACGCCGCTGAGCGCCATGAAGGCCGGCACGGCGATGCCCGAGTATTACAGCTTCGTGGACATGTTCCTCGGCAAGATGCCCGGCAGCTTCGGCGAGATCAGCGCCCTGGCGCTGCTGATCGGCGGCGTGTACCTGCTGTGCCGCAAGGTCATCACCTGGCAGATCCCCGTGAGCTTCATCTGCACGGTGGCGCTCGTGAGCCTCATCTTCGGCGGCGGCGAGAACTACACCCGCGTCGACTGGATGCTCTATAACCTCCTGTCCGGCGGTCTGATGCTGGGCGCGATCTTCATGGCGACGGACTACTCCACGAGCCCCGTCTCGCTCAAGGGCCGCGTGTTCTACGGCATCGGCTGCGGTCTTCTGACCGTGATCATCCGCCGCTTCGGCGGTTACCCCGAGGGCGTCAGCTTCGCGATCCTCATCATGAACTGCTGCGCATGGTTCATCGACCAGCTCACGCAGCCGATCCGCTTCGGCGTGTCCCGCGAGGACATCAAGAAGCAGAAGGCCGCCGCCAAGGCAGCCAAGAAAGAAGCAAAGGAGGCTGCTGCAAATGGCTAACACGAAACAGGGCGGCGCCGGCAACATCATCAAGCTGGCCCTCGTGCTTCTGGCAGTCGCCGCGGTCATCGCGCTGGTGCTGGGCTTTGTCAACAGCATCACCGAGGGCCCGATCAAGGCCTACAACGACAACAAGACCCGCACCGCCTACGCAAACGTCCTCGAGGCGGACGCGTACGAAGAGGTCGACCCCGCCGCCTACGCCGCTGCCAACGGCGAGAACACCATCACCCTTCTCTCCGAGGCCAAGGACGGCTCCGGCGATGTGATCGGCTATGTCGCCGAGACGGAGTTTTCCGGCGCGCAGGGCATGATCACGATGGTCATCGGTCTTGACGCCGACAAGGTCTGCACCGGCATCTACGTCACCGAGCACTCCGAGACCTCCGGCCTCGGCGCGAAGGCGGCCGAGACCAGCGCCGGCGCGTGGCGCGACAATCTCGTCGGTCAGGCTGACGGTCTGGCGCTGAAGAAGAACGGCGGCACCGTCGAGGCGATCTCCGGCGCGACCATCACCTCCACCGCAGTCGTCAAAGAAGTGCAGACGGTCATCAACGCCGTCAATGAGCTGGGTTAAAGGAGGCTAAGACGTGAATATCAAGCAACAATTCAAAGAAGGTCTGGTCACCAACAACCCCGTTCTGGTGCAGCTTCTGGGCATGTGCGCCACAATGGCGATCACGACCAGCCTCTTCAACGGCGTCGGCATGGGCTTCTCCGTGCTGATCATCCTGACGTGCTGCAACGTCGTCATTTCCCTGATCCGCAAGATCATCCCGAACGATATCCGCCTGGCGATCTTCGTGCTCGTCATCGCGGGCTTCGTCACCATCGTCGATCTGCTGCTGAAGGCCTACATTCCCGCGCTGAGCGAGAGTCTGGGCGTGTTCATCCCGCTGATCGTCGTCAACTGCATCATCATCGGCCGCGCCGAGGCGTTCTGCCAGAAAAACCCCGTGGGCGCTTCGTTCTTCGACGGCATCTTCCAGGGTCTGGGCTACACCTGCGTTCTGATCTGCATGTGCGTGATCCGCGAGTTTCTCGGCAAGGGCACGTTCGGCTCCGGCCTGATCAACACGGTCGCGGGCGTCGGCACCGGCGAGGGCGTGCGCATCTTCCCGGCTGAGTACGGCGCGCTGGTTCTCACGCTCCCCATCGGCGGCTTCATCACGCTCGGCTGCCTGATCGCGCTGATGCAGTATGTGCTCAAGCGCTCCGAAAAGAAAAAGGAAGCTGCTGAAAAGGAGGCGATTGAAGCATGAGTGCAAACGCAACCATCATTGAGATCGTCTTAAGTGCGATCCTGATCAACAACTTCATCTTCTCGCAGTTCCTTGGCTGCTGCCCGTTCCTCGGCTGCTCCAGCAAGCTGGACACCGCCGCCGGCATGGGTCTCGCGGTCGTGTTCGTCATGGGTCTGGCCTCCGCCATCTGCTGGGTCGTGAACACCTACATCCTGATCCCGCTCGGCCTCGGCTTCCTGCAGACGATCGCCTACATCCTCGTCATTGCCGTGCTCGTGCAGTTCGTCGAGATGTTCCTGAAAAAATCCGTTCCGAGCCTGTATTCGGCGCTGGGCATCTACCTGCCCCTGATCACCACCAACTGCGCGGTTCTCGGCGTTGTGCTGCTCAACACCCAGTACAACTTCAACTTCCTGCAGAGCACCGTTTACGGCATCACCGGCGGCATGGGCTTCATGCTCGCGATCTGCCTGATGGCAAGCGTGCGCGAGAAGGTCGAGTTCGCCGAGTATCCGGAAAGCTTCAACGGCTTCCCGATCGCACTGGTCACCGCCGGTCTGATCGCGCTGGCCTTCATGGGCTTCTCCGGCATGAAGATCGTTTAAGGAGGGCTGCTGATTATGAATACCATTCTGACTGCCGTCCTCGTTCTGGGCGCGATGGGCGCCATCTTCGGCGCGGCGCTCGCGTTCGCGGCCAAGATCTTCTATGTCGAGGTCGATCCCAGGGAAGCGGCCGTCCGTGAATGTCTCGCGGGCGCCAACTGCGGCGGCTGCGGCTTCCCCGGCTGCGACGGCTATGCCAAGGCGGTTGCCGAGGGCAAAGCTCCCACCAACAAGTGCGTCGCCGGCGGCCCCGAGGCGGCTGCCAAGATCGGCGAGATCATGGGCGTGAGCGCCGACATGGGCGAAAAGATGGTCGCCCACGTCCCCTGCTCCGGCTGCAACGACGTCGCCGTGAAGCGCTTCAACTACAACGGCCCGCAGGACTGCCAGGCAGCGATGCTGTTCGGCGGCAAGAGCAACAAGGAATGCACCTTCGCCTGCATCGGTCTCGGCAACTGCGCGCGCGCCTGCAAGTTTGACGCCATGCACGTCGTAAACGGCGTTGCCAAGGTCGACCGCGAGAAGTGCGTCGCCTGCGGCGCCTGCCAGGACGCCTGCCCGAAGAAGCTCATCGAGATGGTCCCCTACAAGCAGACCGTCCTGCAGAACTGCCGCAACCAGGACAAGGGCGCGGTCACCCGCAAGATCTGCGACGCGGGCTGCATCGGCTGCATGAAGTGCCAGCGTGAGTGCCCCGCCGACGCGATCAAGGTCGAGAACTTCCTCGCGAAGATCGACTATGACAAGTGCGTCCAGTGCGGCCACTGCGTGGACATCTGCCCGCGCGGCATCCTCAAGGATCAGCTTGAGAAGCCTGCCAAGGAAAAGGCTGTCGTGTAATCAACGGAAAATGAGCCAACCAAACGGTTGGCTCATTTTTGCTTCCGCCGCATTCGGTGCCTTTTGTCAAAACGCCGAAAGAGTTTGGCGGATCGGCCGGTTTTTCTACCTTTTCACATCGCGGTTTTTTGTTGACTTTTCAGCGAAAATACAAGATAATAGTACCATCTTTTTTGGACGGACGGCAGCGGGCAATGTGAAAAAAGCACAACACACGCGGCTGTCCGATTTTTCATTCAGGGAGGACACGACCTTGAACAAAGCAGGCATTATCATGGGCAGCGACAGCGACCTGCCCATTGTTGAAAAAGCCATCGAGACGCTCAAAAGCCTCGGTGTGCCCACGGAGGTGCACGTTTTCTCGGCGCACAGAACGCCGGAGCAAGCGCGCGCCTTTTCTCTTTCTGCGCGCGAAAACGGCTTCGGCGTGCTGATCTGCGCCGCCGGCAAGGCCGCGCACCTCGCCGGCGCGATCGCGGCGAACACCACGCTGCCCGTGATCGGCATTCCCATTAAAAGCTCGACCTTAGACGGCATTGACGCCCTGCTCTCCACTGTGCAGATGCCCAGCGGCATCCCGGTAGCCACGGTGGCGATCGATGGGGCTGTCAATGCCGCTTTGCTTGCGGCCGAAATGCTCTCGATCTCCGATCCGGAGCTTGCGGACAGGCTCAACGCCCGCCGCGCCGCCGACACCGAAAAAACACTGGAAAAAGACCGCGCCATCGCCGCCCGGTTCAACGCTTGAAAGGAGCTTATCATTATGCAGAAACTTAAGCAGCTTTACGAAGGCAAGGCCAAGAAGGTCTTTGCGACCGACGATCCGGAATGCGTCATCGTCTCCTACAAGGACGACGCCACCGCGTTCAACGGCCTCAAGCGCGGCACCATCGTGGGCAAGGGCGTTGTGAACAACAAGGTCACAAACTACCTCATGCAGCTGCTGGAGAAAGAGGGCGTCCCGACGCACTTCGTCGAGGAGCTGAGTGACCGCGAGACCGCCGTGAAGAAGGTCAGCATCGTCCCGCTCGAGGTCATCATCCGCAACATCTCCGCCGGCAGCTTCGCCAAGCGCTTCGGCGTCGAGGAGGGCATCGTCTTCGAGCAGCCCACCATCGAGTTCAGCTATAAAAACGACGATCTGGGCGATCCTCTGATGAACGCCTACCACGCGCTGGCGCTGAAGCTCGCCACGCCTGCCGAGATCGACACGATCAAGGCCATGGCGTTCAAGGTCAACGACGTGCTCAAGGCGTTTTTCAAGGCCGTGAACGTCGACCTCGTGGACTTCAAGCTGGAGTTCGGCAGACTCTCCGACGGCACGATCGTCCTCGCCGACGAGATCAGCCCCGACACCTGCCGCTTCTGGGACAGCACGACCCACGAGAAGCTCGACAAGGACCGCTTCCGCCGCGACCTCGGCAACGTCGAGGACGCGTACAGCGAAATGATGAAACGCATTCTGGGTTAAGGAGATCGCGCATGAATCAGCACATCCACGAAGAATGCGGCGTGTTCGGTATCTTTGCCAGGGAGAACACCAACGTTGCCGCGCTGACCTACTACGGTCTCTACGCGCTGCAGCATCGCGGCCAGGAGGGCTGCGGCATCGCGGTGAACGACGACGGCGTCATCACGTTCCACAAGGACGTGGGTCTGGTGAGCGAGGTCTTCACACCGCAGGTGCTGGAAAAGCTCGGCCAGGGCAGCATGGCGGTCGGCCACACCCGCTACGGCACCGCCGGCACGAAGTCCCGCGCCAACTGCCAGCCCATGGTCGTCAACCACATCAAGGGCCGCATGGCGCTGGCGCACAACGGCAACCTCATCAACGCGACGGAGCTGCGCCGCTCGCTGGAGCTGCAGGGCTCGATCTTCCACACCACGACCGACACCGAGGTCATCTCCTATGTCGTGACAAAGGAGCGTCTCACCACGCCCAGCATCGAGGCCGCCGTGAGCTGCGCCATGTACAAGATCGAGGGCGCATATTCTCTCGTCCTCATGAGCCCGACGAAGCTCATCGCCGCCCGGGATCCCTTCGGCTTCCATCCGCTCTGCTACGGTCAGATGGACGACGGCACCTACGTCGTGGCGAGCGAGACCTGCGCGCTCGACTCCGTCCACGCGCATTTCGTGCGCGACATCGAGCCGGGCGAGATCCTCGTCTTCACGAAGGACGGCATCCGGTCCATGCGCGAGCACTGCGGCCGCGAGGAGAAGCGCCTGTGCGTGTTTGAGCACGTTTACTTTGCCCGTCCCGACTCCATCGTGGACGGCGTGAGCGTCCATGAGGCGCGCATCCGCGCCGGACGGTGCCTTGCCCGCCGCCATCCCGTGGAGGCGGACGTCGTCATCGGCGTGCCGGACTCGGGCCTGGACGCCGCGCTCGGCTATGCCCAGGAGAGCGGCATCCCCTATGAGGTCGGCTTCATCAAAAACAAGTACATCGGCCGCACGTTCATCGCGCCCGGCCAGAGCGCGAGAGAAAATCTCGTGCGCATCAAGCTCAACCCCGTCTCCGCCGTCGTGCGCGGCAAGCGCGTCGTGATGATCGACGACTCCATCGTGCGCGGCACGACGAGCGCGCGCATCGTCAAGCTCCTGCGTGAGGCCGGCGCCGCCGAGGTGCACGTCCGCTCCAGCGCGCCCCCCTTCATGAATCCCTGCTACTACGGCGTGGACATCGACTCCCGCGACCGTCTGATCGCCTGCCACCACAGCGTGGAGGAGATCGCCAAAATCATCGGCGCGGACACGCTCGGCTACCTCCCCGTGGAGGACGTGGGCGAGCTGATGCAGGTAAAATGCGGCGAGGGCTACTGCCACGCCTGCTTCGACGGCGCGTATCCGACCCGCGAGCCGGAGGTTGCCGACAAAAACCGCTTTGATTTCAAGATCAGCGAGGGCAAGAAGAAATGAACACCAATTCTCACTCTGACCGCTACGCCGAGGCCGGCGTGGACATCACCGCGGGCTATCAGGCGGTGGAACTCATGAAGCAGCACGTCGCGCGCACCGTCACCCCGGGCGTCATGGGCGGCGTCGGCGGCTTCGGCGGCCTGTTTCTGCCCGATCTCAGGGGCATGGACGAGCCCGTGCTCGTCTCCGGCACGGACGGCGTCGGCACCAAGCTGAAGCTGGCGTTCCTGCTGAATCAGCACGACACCGTCGGCATCGACTGCGTCGCCATGTGCGTCAACGACATCGTCTGCTGCGGCGCAAAGCCCCTGTTCTTCTTGGACTACATCGCCTGCGGCAAGAACGTGCCGGAGCGCATCGCCGAGATCGTCTCCGGCGTGGCCGAGGGCTGCGTGCAGTCAGGCTGCGCGCTCATCGGCGGCGAGACCGCCGAGATGCCCGGCTTCTACCCCGCGGACGAATACGACCTCGCGGGCTTCGCCGTCGGCGTCGTGGATAAAAAGAAGATCCTCGACCGCGAGACCGTCCGCCCCGGCGACGTGCTCGTGGCGCTCCCGTCCAGCGGTGTGCACTCCAACGGCTTTTCGCTCGTGCGCAAGGTCTTCGACGTGGAAAACGACTGCCCGCGCGAGCTCCTGGAAAGCCTGCTCACGCCGACGAAGCTCTATGTCAAGCCCGTCCTTGCCCTGCTGGACGCGGTGAACGTCAAGAGCATCGCCCACATCACGGGCGGCGGCTTCTTTGAAAACATTCCCCGCGCCCTGGGGCCGGGGCTCACGGCACACATCGCGCGCAAAGACGTGCGCGTGCTGCCGATCTTCGACCGGATCGCCGAGGCCGGCGACATTCCTGAGCGCGACATGTTCAACACCTTCAACATGGGCGTCGGCATGGTCACGATCGTCTCTCCCGAGGACGCGGACAGGGCGCTCGAGATCCTGCGCGCGCAGGGCGAGGACGCCTACATCCTCGGCACCGTGCGCGAGGGCGCGGAAGGCGTGGTGCTCGCATGAAGACGCGCATCGCCGTGTTCGTCTCCGGCGGCGGCACGAACCTGCAGGCGCTCATCGACGCCGCCAGGCGCGGGGAGCTGCCCTCCGGCGAGCTCGCGCTCGTCCTCTCGAGCAGCGACCGGGCCTACGCCCTGACGCGCGCTGCCAACGCCGGCATCCCCACCGCCGTGGTCCGCTCCAGGGAGCCGGAGCACGAGCAAAAAATCCTCAATGCGCTTGCAGAGCACCGCATCGACATGATCGTGCTCGCGGGCTACATGAGCATTCTGTCCGAGGACTTCACCGCGCGGTTTCCCAACCGCATCCTGAACGTGCACCCGTCGCTGATCCCCGCGTTCTGCGGCAGGGGCTACTACGGGCTGCGCGTGCACGAGGAGGCCTTAAAGCGCGGGGTCAAGGTGACCGGCGCGACCGTGCACTTCGTAAACGAGATCCCCGACGGGGGCGAGATCCTGCTGCAGAAGGCGGTTGAGGTGCTGCCCGGCGACACGCCGGAGACGCTCCAGCGCCGCGTGATGCAGCAGGCCGAATGGAAGCTGCTGCCGCAGGCGACGGAGACCGTTGCCCGCAGAATCATGGAGGAAAAGCAATGAAACTGTTCGATCTGGAAACCCTGCTGCGCGAAAACGCTTACCCCGGCCGCGGCATCGTGCTCGGCCGCAGCGCCGACAACGCGTGCGCCGTGATGGTGTACTTCATCATGGGCCGCAGCGTCAACAGCCGCAACCGCATCTTCTCGGAGACCGACGACGGCATCCGCACCGAGGCCGCCGACCCTGAGAAGATGGTCGATCCCAGCCTCATCATCTATCACCCCGTACGCGAGCTCGACGGCGTCACCATCGTCACCAACGGCGACCAGACCGACACCGTGCGCGACGCGCTTGCGCTCGGCGGCACGTTTGAGAGCGCCCTGCGCACGCGCACCTTTGAGCCCGACGCGCCGAACTACACGCCCCGCATCTCCGGCGTCGTGTACGAGGACGGCGACTACACGCTCTCCATCCTGAAATCCATCGACGGAGACCCGATGGCGTGCACCCGTCAGTTCTTCGACTATGAGACGCCGTTTGCCGGAACGGGCCACTTCCTGCACACCTACATGGGAGACGGCAGCCCCCTGCCGAGCTTCGCCGGTGAGCCGGAGCCCGTCAAGATTGACGCCCCCGACGCCGAGACGCTCGCAAACCGCGTCTGGGCTTCTCTGAACGAAGACAACAAGGTGTCCCTCTTCGTGCGCTATCTCGATCTCGAGAGCGGCGGGAGCGACACCGTGATCCTGAATAAAAACGAAGCGTGAGGTACTGAAACATCATGAATGAGCTCGAACTGAAATACGGCTGCAACCCCAACCAGAAGCCCGCCTCCATCTTCATGAAGGGCGGCAAGGATCTGCCCATCACCGTTTTGAACGGCAAGCCGGGCTACATCAACTTCATGGACGCGCTCAACGCCTGGCAGCTCGTGCGCGACCTGAAAGCGGCGACGGGTCTGCCGGCCGCCGCCAGCTTCAAGCACGTCTCCCCCGCAGGTGCCGCCGTGGGTCTGCCCCTGAGCGAGACGGACCGGAAGATCTACTTCGTCGATGAAAGCGCCGAGCTCTCCCCGATCGCCTGCGCCTACATCCGCGCGCGCGGCGCCGACCGCCTGTGCTCCTACGGCGACTGGGCGGCGCTGAGCGATACCTGCGACGCCGCAACGGCGGAATATCTCAAATACGAGGTCTCCGACGGCGTCATCGCGCCTGCCTACACCGACGAGGCGCTCGAGATCCTCAAGGCCAAGAAAAAGGGCAACTACAACGTCGTGCAGATTGACCCCGAATACGTCTGCGATCCCATCGAGGAGCGCGACATCTTCGGCATCACGTTCAAGCAGGGCCACAACGACTGCAAAATCGACGCTGCGTGCCTCCAGAACCTCGTGACCGACTGCAAGGAGCTTCCGGACGCGGCGAAGACCGATCTCATCATCGCGCTCATCACGCTCAAATACACGCAGTCCAACTCCGTCTGCTATGTCAAGGACGGTCAGGCCATCGGCGTCGGCGCGGGTCAGCAGAGCCGCATCCACTGCACGAGACTGGCCGGCAACAAGGCCGACAACTGGCTCCTGCGCCAGCACCCGAAGGTCCTCGCGCTCGATTTCGTGGACGGCATCCGCCGCCCCGACCGCGACAACGCGATTGACATCTACCTCTCCGAAGACGAGTGCGACGACGTGCTGCGCGACGGCGCGTGGCAGACGGTCTTCAAGACCCGCCCGGAGGCGCTCACGCGCGAGGAGAAAAAGGCCTGGATCGCCGCGCAGAGAGGCGTGTCCTGCGCGTCCGACGCGTTCTTCCCCTTTGGCGACAACGTCGAGCGCGCCCGCCGCAGCGGCGTGGAGTACATCGCCCAGCCCGGCGGCTCGATCCGCGACGACCACGTCATCATGACATGCAACAAATACGGCATCGCGATGGCGTTTACGAACCAGCGTTTGTTCCATCATTAAGCAAAATCCGACACAGCGGGCGGGGCAAGCCCCGCCCCTACGGTGCATGATTGAAATGCACAGGAGGAAACCAATATGAAACTCATGGTCATCGGCGGCGGCGGGCGCGAGCACGCCATCATCAAGGCGCTGAAGAAAAACCCCGCCGTGGAAGAAATCTTCGCCCTGCCCGGCAACGGCGGCATCGCCGCCGACGCGACGTGCGTTCCGATCGGCGCGAAGGACATCCCCGCCATCGTCGAATTTGCAAAGGAAAACGCCATCGACTTTGCCGTGGTCGCGCCGGACGATCCGCTGGTGCTCGGCTGCGTCGATGCGCTGAATGCTGTGGGCGTGGCCTGCTTCGGCCCGACGGCAGACGCCGCCATCATCGAGGGCAGCAAGGCGTTTTCAAAGGACCTGATGCACAAATACGGCATTCCGACCGCGCGCTATGAAACCTTCACCGACCTCGACGCGGCGCTGTCGTATCTCGACACGCAGAGCGCTCCCATCGTCGTCAAGGCCTCCGGTCTCGCGCTCGGCAAGGGCGTCATCATCGCCGAGACGATCGACGAGGCAAAGCAGGCCGCCCGCGAGATGATGGCAGAGGGAAAATTCGGTGAGAGCGGCAAGTGCGTCGTCATCGAGGAATATCTCACCGGCCCCGAGGTGAGCGTGCTCGCCTTTACGGACGGCAAGGCCATGGTGCCGATGGTGTCCAGCATGGACCACAAGCGCGCCCTCGACGGCGACAGAGGCCTGAACACCGGCGGCATGGGCACAGTCGCCCCGAACCCCTACTATACAAAAGAAGTCGCGGATCGCTGCATGGAGGAGATCTTCCTGCCGACGATGCGCGCGATGAACAGCGAAAACCGCACCTTCCGCGGCTGTCTGTACTTCGGCCTCATGATCACGCCCGACGGCCCGAAGGTGATCGAATACAACTGCCGCTTCGGCGACCCCGAAACGCAGGTCGTGCTGCCGCTGCTGAAGACGGATCTGCTGACCATCATGCAGGCCGTGAGCGCAGGCACGCTCTCGGAGGTGGACGTGGAGTTTTATGACGGCTGCGCCTGCTGCGTGGTGCTCGCCTCCGAGGGCTATCCCGCAAGCTATGAAAAGGGCTACCCGATCACGCTGCCGGAGACCGCCCCTGACACGGAGATCTACATCGCCGGCGCGAAGCGCGACGGCGACACGCTCCTCACCAGCGGCGGCCGCGTGCTCGGCGCGGTAGCGCGCGCGGAGGATCTCCCCGCCGCCATCGAAAAGGCCTACGCCCTCGCCGATCAGATTCAGTTTGACAACAAGTACCTGCGCAAGGACATCGGACAGCGCGCACTCAGAGCGCTCTCCTGACGAATGGTGATTTGAATGGTATATCGTATCTTTGTAGAAAAGAAGCCCGGGCTCGATCACGAGGCCCGCGCCCTGCTCGCGGACATCCGCACGTTCCTCGGCGTCACGGCGCTGACGGGGCTTCGCATCCTGAACCGCTACGACGTGGAGAACGTGGACGCGGCGCTGTTTGCCACGGCGCGGCGCACGGTCTTCTCCGAGCCGCAGCTCGACAACACCTACGACGCGCTCCCGGCGCACGACGGCGCGGTGTTCGCCGTGGAGCCGCTGCCGGGGCAGTTTGACCAGCGCTCTGACTCCGCGGCGCAGTGCATCCAGCTCATCTCCTGCGGCGAAAAACCCGCCGTGCGCGCGGCCAAGGTCTATCTGCTCACGGGCAATTTGACCGCCGACGACGTGACCGCGATCCAGAAATATGTCGTGAACCCCGTCGAGAGCCGTCTTGCCGCGATGGAAAAGCCCGAGACGCTCGCCATGCAGTATGACATCCCGACCACAGTCGAGACCGTCACCGGCTTCATCGGCTGGGACGATCAGCAGCTTGCCGCGTTCGGCGCGGAAAAGGGGCTTGCGATGGACGAGCTCGATCTCGCCTGCTGCCGCGACTACTTCCGCTCGGAGGGGCGTGACCCCAGCATCACGGAGATCCGCGTGCTCGACACCTACTGGTCGGACCACTGCCGCCACACGACGTTCCTCACGACGATCGACAGCGTGAAGTTTTCCGATCCCCTGCTCCAGAGCGCCTACAACGACTATCTCGCGGCACGCGGGGAATTGAGCCGCACCAAGCCCGTGAACCTCATGGACATCGGCACGATCGCGGCAAAGCTCCTGCGCAAGCGCGGACAGCTCCAAAAGCTCGACGAATCCGAGGAGATCAACGCCTGCACCGTGAAGATCACGGTGGACGTGGACGGTCATGACGAGCCGTGGCTGCTCCTGTTCAAGAACGAAACCCACAACCATCCGACCGAGATCGAGCCTTTCGGCGGCGCGGCGACCTGCATCGGCGGCGCGATCCGCGATCCGCTCTCCGGGCGCAGCTATGTCTATGCAGCCATGCGCGTCACGGGCGCGGCCGATCCTCTGAAGCCGCTCAGCGAAACGCTTCCGGGCAAGCTTCCCCAGCGCAAGATCGTGACGACCGCCGCGGCGGGCTACTCCTCCTACGGCAACCAGATCGGTCTCGCGACGGGTCAGGTGGACGAGATTTATCACCCCGGCTACGCCGCCAAGCGCATGGAGATCGGCGCCGTGATCGCAGCCGCTCCGGCGGAAAACGTGCGCCGCGAGCGTCCGATTCCCGGCGACGTAGTGCTGCTGCTCGGCGGCCGCACCGGACGCGACGGCTGCGGCGGCGCGACCGGCTCCAGCAAGAAGCACACCCTGTCCTCGCTCGAAACCTGCGGCGCGGAGGTGCAAAAGGGCAACGCCCCCGAGGAGCGCAAGCTCCAGAGACTGTTCCGCGACGCGGAGGCCTCGAAGCTCATCAAGCGCTGCAACGACTTCGGCGCGGGCGGCGTCAGCGTCGCCATCGGCGAGCTCGCGGACGGACTGGATATTGACCTCAACGCCGTCAAGCGCAAGTATGACGGTCTGGACGGCACGGAGCTCGCGATCAGCGAATCGCAGGAGCGCATGGCCGTCGTCGTCGCGGCGGCGGACGCAGAGCGCTTTTGCGCCATCGCCGAGCGCGAGAATCTGGAGGTGACTCCCGTCGCCGTCGTGACGGAAAGCCCCCGCCTCGTCATGCGCTGGAACGGCAGGACGATCGTCGATCTGTCCCGCGCGTTCCTCGACACCAACGGCGCGGAAAAGCACATCACGGTCGAGCCCGCTGCGGCAAAGCCCATTGAAAAAAACATCCCCGGCACGTTCTCCGGCGGCATGATGGCGCTCGCAAGCGACCTCAACACCTGCTCCAGGCGCGGTCTTTCCGAGCGCTTTGACTCCACGATCGGCGCGGGCACGGTGCTCATGCCGTTCGGCGGCAGGCACCAGCAGACGCCCCCGCAGGCGATGGTGCACCGTCTCCCCGTCCTGCGCGGCGAGACCGACACCGTCTCGTTCATGGCGTGGGGCGGCAACCCCTTCGTGCTCGAGCAGAGCCCGTACCACGGCGCGTATCTCGCGGTGGTCGAGTCTGTCGCGCGTCTGATCGCCACGGGCGCCGCCTTTGAGGACGTGTACCTGAGCTTCCAGGAATACTTCGAGCGTCTGGGCCGCGATCCCAGGCGCTGGGGCAAGCCGTTCGCGGCGCTGCTCGGCGCGTTTCAGGCGCAGACCGGGCTCGGCGTCGCCGCCATCGGCGGCAAGGACTCCATGTCCGGCAGCTTCGAGACGCTGGACGTGCCGCCCACGCTCGTCTCCTTTGCCGTCACGACGGGCAAGCTGAATGACGTGCTGCCGAACGCCTTCACGGCAAGCGGCCACAGCGTCGCGCTGCTTCAGCCCGAATACGACGAAAACGGTCTCCCGACCGCCGAGAGCCTCAAGGCGCTTTTCCGGCGCGTGACCGGCATGATCCGCGCGGGGCGCGCCCTGAGCGTCTGGACGCCCGGCATGGGCGGCGTCGCCGAGGGCGTATTCAAGATGGCCATCGGCAACGGCGTCGGCTTCCGCTTCCGGGAGGAAATTGATCTCGACACGATCTTCGGCTACCGCTACGGCGCGTTCGTCGTGGAGCTCGCGCCCGGCGTCGACTGCGACGGCATCATCGGCGAGACGACCGAGGACGCCGCCATTGCCCGCAACGGCGCGTATCTGGAGCTCGACGAGCTGCAGCGCGTCTATGAGCACAAGCTCGAGGGCGTGTACCCCTGCAACATCGAGCAGGACCACAGCCCGGTCGAGGCGTTCACCTACACCGCGGGCATGACCGCCGCGTCTGTCGTGCGCGCAGCAAAGCCCCGCTTCCTGATCCCGGTCTTCCCCGGCACGAACTGCGAATACGACACCGCCCGCGCGGTCGAAGCCGCCGGCGGCGAGGCGCAGATCTTCGTTGTGAACAACCTCTCGTCCGAGGCGGTCGCCCGCTCGGCTGAGGATTTCTCCGAGGCACTCAGAGCGTCGAACGCACTCTTCATCCCCGGCGGCTTCTCCGGCGGCGACGAGCCAGACGGCTCCGGCAAGTTCATCACCGCTTTCCTCAGAAACGCGAACGTCTCCGAGGCCGTGATGGAGATGCTGGATGCGCGCGGCGGGCTGATCGGCGGCATCTGCAACGGCTTCCAGGCGCTCATCAAGCTCGGTCTCGTCCCCTACGGCAGGATCGTGGACGCCGCAGAGGACGCGCCGACGCTCACCTTTAACACCATCGCGCGCCACCAGTCGCGCATCGTCCGCACCCGCGTGTGCTCCAACCTCTCTCCCTGGCTGCAGGAGGCCAAGGTCGGCAAGGTCTATGCCGTGCCGATCTCCCACGGCGAGGGCCGGTTCCTGGCGGACGCAGCGCTGATCCGTCAGCTCGCCGCCAACGGTCAGATCGCCACGCAGTATGTCGACGCCGAGGGTCGTCCCTCCGGCGAGATCGGCGTGAACCCGAACGGCTCCGTTCTCGCCGTGGAGGGCATCACGAGCCCCGACGGCCGCGTGTTCGGCAAGATGGGCCACGCCGAGCGCATCGCAAAGGGACTTTACAAAAACGTCCCGGGCGATTATGATTTAGGCATGTTCAGAAGTGCCGTCAAATTCTTCAGATGAAAGGCTTAGCGCCTTTCATCTGAGAAGGGCTTGCGCTCCTCTGCGTGTTTAAGGCTTCAAAAGCTCCGCTTTTGAATGTTTAAACACTCCGCTCCGCGAGCGGGATTTTTGCACCGAAACGAAGTTCCGGCACAAAAATGATTGTATTCTATTTGCGGCGTGCGCGCCGCAAACTCTGCGAGGCTTTTATGCCTCCGATCACAACACTTTTTGCAGGAGGATTCTACCATGGCTTATTTCTTCCCCACCGCTTCTCATACGTTCAACGAGTATCTGCTCGTCCCCGGTTATTCTTCCGGTGAATGCATCCCCGACAACGTCACGCTCAAGACGCCGCTGGTGCGCTTCCGCAAGGGCGAGGAGGAACCGGCCATGAGTCTGAACGTGCCGATGGTCTCCGCCGTCATGCAGGCCGTCTCCGGCGAAAAGCTCGCCGTGGCGCTGGCGCAGGAGGGCGGCGTGAGCTTCCTCTACGGCTCCCAGAGCATCGAGGATGAGGCCGCGATGGTCGCGCGCGTCAAGGCGACGAAGGCGGGCTTTGTGCAGAGTGATTCCAACATCTCCCCGGACGCCACGCTCGCCGATATCCTCGCCCTGCGCGAGAAGACCGGTCACTCCACCGTCGCCGTCACGGCCGACGGCACAGCCGCGGGCAAGCTTCTCGGCATCGTGACGAGCCGCGACTACCGCGTGAGCCGCATGTCTCCGGACGAGCTTGTGCGAAACTTCATGACCCCTCTCGAAAAGCTCATCACCGCGCCCGAGGGCACGAGCCTGAAGGAGGCCAACGACATCATCTGGGACCACAAGCTCAACGCCCTGCCCATCGTCTCCAAGGACGGTAAGCTCGTCTCGTTCGTGTTCCGCAAGGACTATGACCAGCACAAGCAGAAGCCGCATGAGCTGCTCGACGCACAGAAGCGCTATGTCGTCGGCGCCGGCATCAACACCCGCGACTACGCCGAGCGTGTTCCCGCGCTCGTGGAGGCGGGCGTGGACGTGCTCGTCATCGACTCCTCCGAGGGCTTCACCGAGTGGCAGCGCCGGACGCTCAAATGGATCCGCGAAAACTACGGCGACACCGTCAAGGTCGGCGCGGGCAACGTGGTCGACGCCGAGGGCTTCCGCTTCCTCGCCGACTGCGGCGCAGACTTCGTGAAAGTCGGCATCGGCGGCGGCTCGATCTGCATCACGCGCGAGACCAAGGGCATCGGCCGCGGTCAGGCGACGGCGCTCATCGAGGTCGCAGCCGCGCGAGACGAATACTTCAGGGAGACCGGCGTCTACGTCCCCGTCTGCTCCGACGGCGGCATCGTGCACGACCACCACGTCACGCTTGCGCTCGCCATGGGCGCGGACTTCGTGATGCTGGGCCGCTACTTCGCCCGCTTCGACGAAAGCCCCTCTCAGAAGGTGAACGTCAACGGCACGCTCATGAAGGAATACTGGGGCGAGGGCTCCAACCGCGCGCGCAACTGGCAGCGCTATGACCTCGGCGGCTCGAAGAAGCTCAGCTTTGAGGAGGGCGTGGACTCCTATGTTCCCTACGCAGGTCCCCTCTCCGACAACGTGCAGCTCACGCTCGCCAAGGTGCGCAGCACGATGTGCAACTGCGGCGCGCTCACGATCGAGGAGCTCCAGCAGAAGGCGCGTCTCACGCTCGTGAGCTCCGTGAGCATCGTCGAGGGCGGCGCGCACGACGTCGTGCTCAAAACCTCGAACAAGCCCGTATAATACACGCAAAGTCAGTGGCCGGGGTGCAGACGCCCCGGCCTTTTTTACACAAAGTTCATAATCCATCGTTGCATTGTTTTCAAATCCCTGTTAGGATAGAGGGGTACGCTCCGCCGGCTGCGTCCGGCGGCAGAAAGGAAGTATGATCAATATGTCTATGGAACCCGAAACGAACGAACCGCGCGTCGCGGACGAGGTTTCCGAATCGGTCGAAGCCGCTGAGACGGAAGTTCAGCCGGAAGCTCAGACGGAAGCTCAGACGGAAGTTCAGCCGGAAGCCGAGACGGAAGCAGCCGCCGCGGAAGGCGCTGCAGAGAAATCCGCAGAAGTGCCGGAGACCGCGGAAGACGCCGCCGGGGAGGCCGCGCCTGAGGCACAGGACGAAGCACCGAAGAAGCGCAGACTCAGCGTCGGCGCGATCCTTGCGATCATCTGCTCGCTCGGCATCGTCGGCGCGATCGTCTTCGCGCTCGTCGGCAACACCGGCTCCTACGCGCTCAAGGTGAACCGCACCGCGTATACCGCCGCCGAGGTCAACTATGAGTACATGTCCGTCTTCCAGCAGTACAGCCAGTACAGCCAGTACTTCGGCTCCATCCTGCCGGACGATCCCTACACGATGGATGATTCGGGCAAATACGAGACCTGGGGCGACTTCTATCTGGATCAGACCAAGGAGAAGCTCAAGCAGCTGACGAACCTCTGCGACATGGCAGAGCGCGACGGCGTGACGCTCGAAGAGGACGACGCCGCCCAGATCGACACCTGGATCACGCAGCTGAAGGACTCCGCGTCGCAGATGGGAAAAGACGACTTTGACGCCTTCGTCGCCGAGAATTTCGGCGAGGGCGTGAACGAGCAGGTCCTGCGCGACATGGCGAGCCGCGAGATCCTCGCGATGAAGTATTTGCAGCACTATCAGGACAACTACTCCGTCTCCGACGAGGAGATCGAAAAGGCTTATGACGCCGACAAGGACACCTACGACACCTATCACTTCAGCTACTGCATGGTGACGGCGGCTGATGAAGGCTCCGACAGCGCAGCGAGCGCGCCGAGCGATGAGGCGATGGCAGCCGCCAAGGAGAAGGCCGACGCCATTCTCGCCGCAGCCGAAAAGGGCGACGGCAGCGCGCTCGACCGTCTGAAAGCGGCCGTCGGCGACGACGCGGATACTCCGGTCGATTCCGCCGTGATGGACGGCGATACGCTGACGCAGTATCAGGTCCCGTTTGAGGACTGGATCAAGGACGCCGACCGCGCCGCGGGCGACATGACCGTTGCCGAGCAGACGAACTACGGCTGGTTCGTCATCCTCTTCGAGGGACGCGAGCGCAGCACCACGCCCACCGTGAACGTGCGCCACATCCTCATCCAGGCGGAGGACGCAGACGCTGACGGCAGCTATTCCGACGCAGAGCTTGCCGCCGCAAAGGACCAGATCGACAAGATCCAGGCCGAGTGGAAGGCCGGCGAGCAGACCGAGGACGCCTTTGCCGAGCTTGCCAACAAGTACAGCACCGACCCCGGCTCCAACACCAACGGCGGTCTGTACGAGAACGTCTACGAGGGCCAGATGGTCCCCGAATTCAACGACTTCTGCTTCGCCGAGGGCCGCAAGGCCGGCGACGTGGCGGTCATCTCCGATGAGCAGTACCACGGCTACCACCTGATGTACTTCGTCGGCACGGGCGAGCCCTACACGAACCAGGTCATCCGCGACAAGCTCGTGAGCGAGGGCATGCAGAAGTTTGCCAACTCCCTGACCGAGGACGTGACCGTCACCGAGGGCAAGGACATCGGTCTCGTCGGGCTGACGGAGTCGTTCCTGAACCAGCTCAAGGAGGCCTCCTCCGGCACGGGCGATGGCTCCGCGATCACCGAAGAGCCCGATCCGGCCGCGACGCTCGAGCCCGTCACCGAAGCCGAGGCTGAGCCGTCCGCCGCTCCCTCTGAGGAGCCCTGACCCGGAAAGGCCGCTATGACCGAAAAAGCGATCGTCCTCGCGGGCGGCTGCTTCTGGGGCATGGAAACGCTCCTGCGCAGCCTCCCCGGCGTGCTGGACACGGCCGTGGGCTACGCAAACGGCGACAGCGAGGCGCACGCGAGCTACCAAATCGTCTGCACGGGTCTCACGGGCTTTCGCGAGGCCGTGCGCGTGCGGTATGACGCGGATGTGATCCCCTTAAAGCAGCTGCTGTTCGTGTTCTTCGCCGCCGTCGATCCGACCCAGTACCACCGGCAGGGCGCCGACGTCGGCAGCCAGTATCAGTCCGGCGTCTACTGGATCGACCCCGGGGACGAGGCGATCGTCCGCGCCGTCGCCGCCGTCGAGGCAGCGCCGCGCCCGGACTTCTGCACCGAGCTGACGCCGCTCAAAAACTTCTTCCGCGCGGAGGAATACCACCAGCGCTATCTGGAGAAAAACCCCGGCGGCTACTGCCACATCTCCCCTGCGACCACCGCCATGCTCGCGCGCTGGGACTATGACGACGCGGCCTACACCCGCCCCGCCGCGTGGATCCTGCGAGAGCATCGCGACGCGCTGCGCCGCGCCGAGACGCTGCGGGAGCTGGGATATACCGAGTAACGAAAACGTGCACACCCCGATCCAGGGTGTGCACGTTGTTTTTCAGTTTGCCGCATTGCCGGAGGGCGCCGGCGCTTTCTGCTTGATGTGCTGGCCTAAGATCTCGGAGACGTCCGTGATCGTGACAAAAGCCGAGCCGTCCATGGCGTGGATGATCTGCTTGACCGTGGCGACCTCGATGCGCGTGACGACGCAGTAGAGCACCACCTTTTCCCCGCTGATCAGCCCGCGCCCCTCCAGAAGCGTGCAGGTGCGGCCGAGGCGCGAATAGAGAGCGTCCGCGATCTGTTTGCCCTCGTTGGTGATGATCGTGACGGCCTTGCCCTGCTCCATGCCGTTTTGCACCATGTCGATGATCTTGGACGTGATGAAATAGGTGAGCAGGCTGTAAAGCGCGCGGTCGAGACCGAAGAGCAGTCCCGCCGCGGCATAGATCACGATGTTGAAGCCGAGGACGATCTGCCCCGTCGAGAACGGCACACGCCGGCTCAAAAGCATGGCGACGATCTCCGTGCCGTCCAGACACCCGCCGCTGCGCAGGATGACGCCGACGCCGAGACCCAGCAGCACGCCGCCGAACACGACCACCAGAAGCTCCTGCTCCGTCAGCGGCGGCAGGGGCTTGAACACCTCCAGCAGCACCGAGAACAGGAGCATGGAATACAGCGCACGCACGAGGAATGTGCGGCCAAGCCGTTTCAAGCCGATCAGCATAAACGGGATATTCAGCACAACAATGAAGATACCGAGCGGCAGCCGCGTGAGCTGGCTCACGATCATGCTGACGCCGACGACGCCGCCGTCGAGGATCTGAAACGGCACGAGAAACTCCTCCAGCGCCAGCGCCGCAATCGCAGCGCCCAGCGTGAGCAGGAGATACGGCAGAACGATCTCGCTCAGAACCTTTTTCACAGCTCGATGCCCTCCTGCCGGACAGACTTGATGCCAAGGAACGAGCGCAGCGAAAAGCGGATCGTGTCCGCGTAGTGCAGGCGGTACGGCGGCAGGAGCACCTCGCCCATGTCCGTCTCGCGCACGACATAGCGCTTGCGTTTGAACTCCGCGGCCTTTTTCTCGCCGATGATATGCGGGTAGAGCTCCGTGATCTCGATGTCCGAATGGTCGCTCGAGACGACCTCGATGACGATGTGGCGCCTGCCCTTCGCCGTCATATAGTCCCGCAGGGCGTCGTCGTATACAAATTCCATATCACGTTCCTCTTTTTCCCGAAATGTGAAAGGGGCGCGCTGCACTTTGCAACGCGCCCCTTGTGGTGCCGGTGGCCGGACTCGAACCGGCACGCCTCGCGGCACTTGATTTTGAGTCAAGCACGTCTACCAATTCCATCACACCGGCATGCTTTCGCAAGACGAATTATACCAAAATGAAGAATCAGTGTCAACTTCCAAATCACAGATACCGCTCCATATAGTCCTGGGCGCGGTTGAGCACGCTGTGCAGCTGGCGGACGGCCTCGGCGCGGCGCCCGAGCGCGGCGTCGTGGATATGGGTAACGGCGGTGCGGGCGGCGGTGACATTCTCGCGCAGCTCGTCGCGCAGATTCAGATACGCGCGCATGGCGCTTTCATCGGGCTTGTGCCCCGCTCTGTCCCAGTTTTCGCGCACGACCTGATACCGCGCGCGGGCACGCGAGACGCTCTCTGCCCAGGAGATATAGATCTCGTCCATCGCGTGCTGCCCGACGGCGGCGAGCGCCTCGCGCGTGAGCTCCGGCGCGCCGAGGACAGCGGCGAGGGAGGCCGCGTTCTCCTCGATGAGGATGCCGTTGCGCCCATCCGTGATGCCCTCGGCGGCGCAGCTGCCGCGCACGAGGAGGCTTCCCAGCCCGCATGCCGCCGCCTCGCGCACGACGAGCCCGTTGGTGTCGAACGTGGACGGGAACAGCAGCAGATCCGCGCGGGTGTACCACGCGCGCACCGCATTGCGGTCATGCACCGCGCCGACAAAGCGGCAGCGGTCTGAAAGCCCCAGAGAAGCCGCGTATTCCTCCACCTCGTCGCGATCCTGCCCGTCCCCGACAAAGACCATGCAGAACGCCCGCCCGGCCTCCTGCATGCGTTTGAGGCCGTCTAAGATGATGCGCAGGCCCTTGTACCACATCATGCGCCCGAGGAAGAGATACACCGGCTGATCGGCGGGCAGATCCCACGCGGCGCTGAGAGCGGCGGTGTCCGAGACAGAGGCGCGGCCGCGCTCGAGATCGACGCCGTTGGGCATGACGCGGTAGTCGCCCGTGTAGCCGAGGGCGCGCAGATTCTCCCCCGCTCCCTCGCTCACGACCCACACCTCGTCGCACGCGGAGATGTTGCGCACGAGGAGATCGACCGCGAACTGCTGCAGTCTCTCGCTGCGGATGGCGTTTGCGATGTCGATATCGAACTTCGTGTGATACGTGAACACGATCGGCATCGGGCTGGCGTCGCGCAGCGAGCGCGCGAGCACCGTTGAGGCGATCGGGCAATGCGTGTGGATGAGATCGAATTTCATGTCCGCGAGACGCACGACGGTCTCCGGCGCGAACGGCACGCCCGCGCGGTACCCCGTGAGCTGCGTGGTGTTCAGGCTCGGATAGCGCACGACGGGAAACGGATAATCGTCCCGCACGTCGGGATAGGCCGGCGTCGCGACGGCGCAGCGCTCCCCGGCGGCGGTGATGTTTTCGGCATAATTCAAAACGGCGTTCGCCACGCCGTCGATCGTCGGCGGGAACGAGTCGTTCATCAGGCAGATATTCAGGTCCATACAGGCGCCTCCGCATAAGTGATGATACGATCAGTATACCAAACTCCCTGTACTTTTACAACCTGACAGATTGACAGGTTCGGGTTCTTTCGGTATACTGGGGATGAAAGAAGTCATCCGTATTGGTGTTCAGATATCAGGAGGAACCATCATGAAAGAAACCTTAAAGAAAATCGCCTGCATCTGCGCCGCAGTCGCCGCCCTCGCGGGTGTGTGCTTCTGCGTGTACAAATTTGTGCTGAAGAAGAAATAAGACCGGACATGCAAACGGGACTGCTGCGGACGGGCAGCAGTCCTTTTTTCACATCTGACGCACAGGAGGACAAGGCATGAACGAACAACAGCTCAGGCGCACGTTTGCGTGGTTTCGCGAGAAGCCAGCGCGCATTTGGGCGCTGCGCGGCGTGAACGCCGGGTGCACCTGCGGGACTGTCGCGGCGTTTTGTGGCGAGTGCGCGCATCTGGCGCTGCGGCATGACCCGGCGCTGCTGCGGCTGGGGCTGACGTGCGGCGTGCCGCTCGCGGCGCTCTCGCTCGTCCGCGCGAAGCTCGACCGCCCGCGCCCTTATGAGGTGTACGGCCTGGAGCCGCTGATCCCGAAGGACACGCGCGGGAAGAGCTTTCCGAGCCGCCATGTGTTTTCGATCTGCGTGATCGGGACGAGCCTGATGTATCTCACGCCCGGACTCGGCGCGGCGCTGCTCATGCTGGGTGCGCTGCTTGCCATGGCACGTGTCGTCTCCGGCGTGCACTTCCCGGCGGACGTGCTCGTCGGCGCGATCGTCGGGGTGCTGAGCGCGGTGATCGGCTTCGGCCTCGTGCCGTGAGACGCGGGCGGATGCGATTCTCCCATATCATGCAAAAAAGACCATGCCGAATCGGCATGGTCTTTCTTGTTTGGTTGTTGTTCCTCACGAAGTAAAGAACTTATTTGTTTCGTGGAACGAGTTATAGCATTCAATTTTCAGAACGCCAATATTGCCCCATGTACGCTTCGACGGATCGGTCACGCCTGCGAACGTCCACATGCTGTCTGCGTCAGCTCCGCAGACATCTCCGCTTGCGAACAGCGTGAGACCATTGTCATCATACATGCTGCACTGCGTTTCCTGGAAGTTTACAACATGCACGCAGTTCGCAATATGCTCCGAGAAGGCGAACCGCTCGGCAAAGAGCATGGGTTTGATATATTCACTCTTCATATCCAATATGCTCCTTTCTTACCAGCCGCCGAGGCCCTTGAACAGGTTGCCGAGGCCATTCAGCAGAGACTGGAACAGGGTCTTGAGCAGGCTCAGGGGATCGGTCCAGGCCGGCTTGTCGGCGCCGGGATCATCGGGCTGATCGGGCGTGCCGGGGTCATCGGGCGTGCCCGGATCCTCCGGATCGACGGTGCCGGGATCGACCTGCGCGTCGGGATCAACGCCGCCGTTCGCGGCGAGCTTCACGGTCATCATCGTGACCGGCTCAAAGACCAGCGGCATAACGTCCTCGACCGCCATGGCATACGCGACGTCGCCGACCGCATTCGCATTTGCACTGCTCTGGAGATAGGCCTGATAGATTGCCTGATTGCCGGTGATCTTCAGATTCGTGACCGAGATGATATGATCGCCCTTGTTTGTGATCGTGACGCTTCCCTGGTCACCCATTCTTGCCGCAGTGATCGGATAGTACATATCCAGTGCGCTGCTGATCTGCTGCTGTTCATCGGCCTTGAACTCAACCTTGCCGCTGTCGTCTCCGGCGTCAGGCGCGCTCAGACCGATCCAGAGCTTGCCGCTCTGCGCGGCAATGATGCCGGCAGACGTGAGCTGGAACGTGATGGACTCATTCGTTTTGAGATAGATCTCATGCTTCGGGCTGTTCGCCTTATATGCGTCGAACTGATCTGTGTAGGCATTTTTCATGGCCTTGGCGCCCTCGGTGCCCGGGGTCACCACGTTGCCTTCGGCATCCACATAGGTGATACCGGTTCCTGCCGCAGCTTCTTCCGCTGTCGCATCGATGAGACGCACCAGCTTCGTGCTGTCGTCCACAAACAGCGCGCCGAGGAAAGCGTCGGTCAGATTGTCGTTGAACGCTTCGAGGTTGTAAGTGTCCTGATTGTTTACGAGCGCCTCACGCATGTTGATGTAGGCCGCATACTGCTCATTGGTGTCCTGATACAGATCCTGATTCTGCACGGGATTGTACACGCGGATACCGTCGAGCTTGTATCTGGACGTGCTGAGGACGTTGAGCGTAAGCGTGTGCTCGCCCGCTCCAAGATCGCGGAAGCTGATCGTGGGCACATTGTAGCGCTCGGTGATCGAGTAGCTGCGCATGGTGGTCAGGTCGTCATCGAGCTTCGCCTGAACGTATCCGACAGGCTTGCCGTTTTCGTCCTTGTCGTATGTCGTGCAGTAGACGTCGATGCCGGTGCCGTTGAACTTAAAGCTGTACTGACCGTTAGCCAGCGTCTGGCTTGCAGGCGTCGCTTGAAGCGCTGCATTGTAGCCGCTGCCGTCGCCGACGGTGACAGCAGACGCGTTCGTGAGGTCGTCATCATAGTACACGCTGCCGGCGGGGATCGTGGTGATCTGCTTCCAGCCGAGCTGGTCGCCGGTCACATTCGCGAGCATACCGTAAACCGTCGCGTAATCGACAGCACTGTAAGCCTTGTTGATCTGCACCGGGGCAGCATTTGCAGTTGTCTGCACGCCCGTGTCGAGCTGATAGGTGACGTTCGTGCCGGACTTGACAAAGCTGCCGTTGGTGCCTGTCACGGTGTCGTTCGTCGCGCCGACGAGCTTGGTGACATCGGTCGCAACCGTCATCTTGGCGTTGAAGTCGATGACATAGGTCTTGGCCGCGCTCTCGGAGAACTGCAGCGTCGGGGACGTGATGCTGACGGTGGGATCCTCGTCCTCGGGGCCATAGACGCCTGCGTTGCCGTCGTTGGACTTGAGCTTGCCGACGGTCTTCTTCGGGGTCAGGCCGTTGATGGTGATGACAAGCTTCTGGCCGGGATGGGCACTGGTGACGAAGTTCTCAGAATAGTTGAAGCCGGAGTAGCTGATCTGCCCATCTGCCGGGACAGCCGCGCCGTTGACCTTCGTCTCGGCATTGCCGTTGTTGACGATCTGGCCGTTTTCCTCCTTCACGGGCTGCCACTTGACGGTGTAGGTCGCGCCGGTGGTATCGAAGTCCGCGAGGTTGACCTTATCCTTGAAGATGGCGGTCTCGTTCAGCGGGACGCTGGTGTCAGAGGTGATCTCCTCATTGTTCATCGTGACCGCCTGCAGGAAGGCCGCGACGAGGGTGTCCTGGTTGGAGGCCATGCGGTAGTACTTGTTGGTGGTCTGTGCCGTCTCCTTATGCCGCACGCCATCGGTCGCGCCGGTATATCCATTCGCGCCGGTGTGGTTTCCGCTCAGCCAGGCCGGAGCGATAAACTGCTCCGCGTCCGGATAGTTGGAGGACACAACGGACATGTAGTCGAAGATCGTGTCGTTCGGCGTTGCAGTGTAATTATCAGAAGCGCTTGCGCTGTTGGGACGCCACTGGCGGCGCAGGCAGTACCAGGAATACGGATAGTACTTGTCGTGATAGCTCTCCATCCAGCCGCCGAGATACTTCCAGGCTTTGTCTTCACCCTGGCTGTTCGTTCTGGTTGCATGCGAATAAGTCAGCGGGTTGGCGTCAGACTCACCGAAGACGCCGATGGAGAAGATGCTGGTGCCGTAGTCCAGAGTCTTTCCGTAGTCCTTGATCTGCTTGGCCTGGGCAACCACTTCGTTGGCCTCAGAATACTGGTCGCTGTAGTGGTAATCGCCGGGCTGACCGTCGGTGAAGAAGATGACGATGGTGTTGCGGTCCACGGTCTCGTCCTTGTGCTCACCGCTGCGGATCGTATAGGTGGTATTGCTGCGGTTGGTGAGCACCTGATAGGCCATGTTCAGACCGTCCTCAGGCTGGGTGCCGCCGTTGGCTGTGATGGCGGTGATGGCGTTCGTGATCTTGGGGTTCACGGTGCCGACATTGCCGTCCGTGGCACCGACCAGACCCTTGCCGTAATACTCGGAGACGTTATTGTCGCAGGTGCCCTTCTGCCAGCCGTTGGTGCTGCCGGAGCTGATGTCGCGCTCGGTGTGGGTCAGCAGCTCGGTGTTGCTGTAGTTGGGGCTGGAGAAGCCGACGATGGAGACACGGTTGTCGACCGCGCCGAAGTCGTCGGTCTCGTTGGCGACCGCGCCCGCGAACTCGTTCAGCGCCGCCTTCAGGGCTGTGATACGGTCGGTCGTGCCCGCGAAGGTATAGAGCCCGGAGTAGGTCGGGCGGGCAGACGTCACGCTGTCCGTGGTGCGGGCGATTCCATTATCGTCGCAGTACTCCCAGGTGGTGCGGCCGTTGCTGTTGGACGCGACCTCATGTTCCACGCCATTCACGTCACGATAGCAGAGCTTCGTGTAGGACAGATGGCGGCCGTACATCGGGTAGTTGATGTACATACCGGTTCTGGGTTTCGCAAGCAGCAGTTTGATCGTGGAGTAGGTGTAGGCGTTGTCACTCGGATACAGCGTCTGAACCGCAGCGTTAGCAGCACTCCAGAGCGCACCGCTCGTCATAACGTCACCGTTCAAGACGTTCTTGTACCAAGGGGAATTGCCGTTGGAAGAATAGGTCGTAACCTCGCGGTCAAACACATAGGTGCTGCCGGTCTTCTTGCTGGGGTAGGAAAAGCGCATGTAATACGTACCGATCTTGCCCTCAATGGTGGTTCTGATCGGGATGTAATACGTCTGGTCGCCAACGACCTCACGGAAGTAGAAGGCGTTGTCGATGTTGGTGGTGGCGTCGGTCTCGCTCATGAACCAGCCGATGTCCGCGCCCAGGTGCTCGACGATGTCGCCGGTGAACCAGTAGTTGGCCGGATAGTAGCGATACAGATAGTCCTTGACGCCGTAGACGCGATAGTAGTTATCGCCATCCTTGTAGTAGTAGGCGCCGTTGGCGATATCCTCCAGATACTTGTTGTTCTGGACGGTCGGATCGCCGGTGGGCATATCACGCGTGTCCATGGAGCCGGACTGATCGACCACAAGGACGAAGTCCGTCGGGATCTTCTCGGTGACGCCCTGGGTCTTGACCTCGCCGGTCGCCCAGGACTCCATGGTGATGTCATAGGTCCCGTTCGTCGTATTGGCCGAGAGGGTCTTTGTGAGATTCAAGTTGCCGCTCGTGTCCTGTTCCGGGTCGGGGTTCGTGATGCCGTTGGCGTCCGCCGCCGCAGCGGGCAGCGAGAACGTCGGCAGGAGCGACGCCACCATCACGAGGACGAGGAGCCAACATAATGCGCGTTTCTTCATACTCATTCTTCCTTTCTATTGATTGAGATATCTATACAAAACAAAAAAGCGCCGGATCGCTCCGGCGCTTAAACATGCGCAAATTGGGACACCTATCCCCTTCCTTTGGAAGAGGGGCAGGTGCCCCGGTTTTCAGCAACCGGATTCAATTGGTTTTTGCGCATGACAAAAGGACAGCCCACCCTGTTTCGTCAGCACACGAAAAAGGGGACACCTGTCCCGATCACACACAGCAACCGGATATATCTTTTTCAGCTCCATCGAAAATTGTTACAGCAACCCAATCTTCGACGTATAGTCAGAATACCGTAATTTCAAGCATTTGTCAATTGGAGATTGGTACAAAAAAGTTTCAGCTTTGCAGTTTAAGACGTTTTAAATAGCAAAAAGTTCGCAAAAAAAGACCGTCCCCATAAAAGGACGGTCTTTTTGCGGTTCAACAGATTACTGGATGCCGTACTTCTTGTTGAACTTATCCACGCGGCCGCTGGTGTCGACGAGCTTCTGCTTGCCGGTGTAGAACGGGTGGCACTTGGCGCAGATCTCGACGGTGATGTTCTGCTTGGTGGAGCCGGTCTCGTACACGGCGCCGCAGGCGCAGCGGATGGTGGTGGGCTGGTAATTCGGATGGATACCGGATTTCATAGTCAATCAACTTCCTCAATATAAGCTGTCTTGAGCACGCAGAAAGCGCGTGGTTACAAGACGCAAAATGGATTGTAACACAACGAAAACGAAATTGCAAGAGATTTGTGAAAAAGATTTTACGCTCTTCTCCACTTCACGCCCTGCGGGGTGTCCTCAAGGATGATGCCCCGGGCTTTCAGCTCATCGCGGATGCGGTCGGCCTCCGCCCAGTTCTTCGCCTTGCGGGCGGCCTGACGTGCCTCGATCTGCGCTTCGATCTCGGCAGCCTCGTCGTCCTCCTTCTCTTCCGCAAACGGGATGCCCAGCACGTCGCAGAGCTCCAGGAAGATCGCGCGGCAGCCCTCGGCCAGCGCCTTCGACGGATCAGACGCCGGAGAGACGGCGGCGTTCACCTCGCGCACGAGCTCGAAGATGACGGAGATCGCGTCCGCGGTATTGAAGTCATCGTCCATGACGAGATCAAACTTCTCGCGGTATTTCGAGAGGCTCTCGACGAACGCAGCGTCCTCGGCGGAGAGCTCGCCGTCGCGGCCGTTCTTGACGAAGAAGTCGAGGTTCTGCTTCGCGGTCGTGAGGCGCTCCAGCGCGGCCTTCGCCTGCATGAGGATCTCGCCGGAGTAGTTCAGCGGAGAGCGATAGTGGCTCATGAGCATGAACATGCGGATGCAGTCATAGCCGTAGGCCTGAGCCGCCTCGCGCACGGTGAAGAAATTGCCGAGAGACTTCGACATCTTCTTGTTGTCGATATTGATAAAGCCGTTGTGCAGCCAGTAGTTGACGAACTTGCAGCCGTTCGCCGCCTCAGACTGGGCGATCTCGTTCTCGTGGTGCGGGAAGGCGAGGTCGCTGCCGCCGCAGTGGATGTCGATCGTCTTGCCAAGGTAGCGGTTGGACATGGCGGAGCACTCGATGTGCCAGCCGGGTCTGCCCTTGCCCCACGGAGAGTCCCAGTACGGCTCGCCGGGCTTGGCGGCCTTCCAGAGCGCGAAGTCGAGGGGGTTCTCCTTGATGTCGTTGACGTCGATGCGCGCGCCGGACTGGAGGTCCTCGATGGGCTGGTGCGAGAGCTTGCCGTAGTCGGCAAACTTCAGCGTGCGGTAGTACACATCGCCGTTCACCTCGTAGGCATAGCCCTTTTCGATGAGCGTGGTGACGATGTCGATAATCTGCTGGATGTTCTCGGTGGCCTTGGGATGCACCGTCGCGGCGCGGACGCCCAGCGCCTTCGCGTCGACGAAGTATTCCTCGATGTACTTCTTCGCGACCTCGTCGCTCGTGATGCCCTCTTCGTTCGCGCGCTTGATGATCTTGTCGTCGACGTCGGTGAAGTTCTGCACGAACGTGACGTCATAGCCGCGGTACTCGAAATAGCGGCGCAGCACGTCGAACATGATGATCGGGCGGGCGTTGCCGACGTGGATATAGTTATACACCGTCGGGCCGCAGGCGTACATGCGCACCTTGCCGGGCTCGATGGGCACGAACTCCTCTTTCTGCATGGACATGGTATTATAAAGCTTCATAGGTTTTTCCTCCCGGATGCTACTATTATACAATAGAAGATATTTTATCATAGTGCGCTCAGGATTGTCAACGCAAAGAAAAGCCCGGACAGACATTTGCCTGTCCGGGTTGATATGCAGGAAAGCTTAGAACTTAATCTCCTTGCCTCTCTTGCGCCACTCGCGGAATTCCGCGGTAGCGGTGAAGAGCGCGTCGGAGGAGGAGTTCAGCGCGGTCTCCATGGAGTCCTGGATGACGCCGATGATGAAGCCGACGCCGACGACCTGCATGGCGATGTCGTTCGGGATGCCGAACAGCGAGCACGCCATCGGGATCAGCAGCAGGGAGCCGCCCGCAACGCCGGAAGCGCCGCACGCGCCCAGAGCCGACATGACGCTCAGCAGGACCGCGACCGGGAAGTACACCGTCATGTTCAGCGTGTGGGCAGCGGCCAGAGCCATGACCGTGATCGTGACGGCAGCACCCGCCATGTTGACGGTCGCGCCGAGCGGGATGGACACGGAATAGATGTTCTTGTCCAGACCCAGCTCTTCGCACAGGGACATGTTCACGGGGATGTTCGCCGCGCTGGAGCGCGTGAAGAACGCGGTCACGCCGCTCTGGCGGATGCAGCGCCAGACCAGCGGATACGGGTTCTTGCGCAGGCAGATGAACACCATGATGGGGTTGACGACGAACGCGGAGAACAGCATGCAGCCGACGAGCAGGGCAAGCAGCTTGCCGTACTCGGTGAAGATCGCGAGACCGCTCTCGGAGACAGCCGCGAACACGAGGCCCATGATGCCGAAGGGCGCGAAGTTGATGACCCAGCGCACCGCCGTGCTGACGGCGTCGGACAGGTCGGACAGGAACTTCTTGCTGGTCTCGGAGGCCGCACGCAGCGCGATGCCGAGCACGACAGCCCAGAACAGAACGCCGAGGAAGTTGCCCTCCGCAACGCTGGCGATGGGGTTGGCAACGAGCTTGCCAAGCAGAGTCTTGAAGACTTCGCCGATGCCCTGCGCGGGCTCATAGCCGGCGGCGGCGTCCGCGAGCGTGATCGTGACCGGGAAGAGCATGCTGCCCACGACCGCGATGACAGCGGCCAGGAACGTGGACAGGAGGTACAGGATCACGATGGTGACAAACTGACTGCCGAGCTTTTCACGGCTCTGCGCAAGGGAGCTGGACACCAGCACAAGAACGAGCACCGGGGCAATCGCTTTCAGGGCGCCGACAAAGATCGTGCCGAACATGCCGATCCAGGTCGCCTGGGGGACGACCAGCGCGAGAATCGCGCCGATCACGAGTCCGATGACGATGCGAAGCACCAGACTCACGCTTGTGTAAGCTTTGATGAGTTTCATTGGAATTCTCCTTTTATCTCTCTGTGTCTGCGTTACGGACACGTGTGTATACGCGCCAACATCTTAACATGCTGCCCTTTCGGAAGCAAGAATAACGCTCCAAAAGGGCAGGATTTTAAGATTTGTTAAGAATTAGCGAGCGCTTTTATCGCAGCGGCATAGATTTCCGTGCAGCGGCGGAGCGTTTCCAGCGGGATGTATTCGTCCGGCTCATGCTCCGAAAGCGGCTCGTCCGGGAAGATCGGGCCGAACGCGACGATGTTCGGCATGGTCTTGGCGTAGGTGCCGCCGCCGATGGACACGAGCGTCGGCTCGTCGCCGGTTTCGGCGGCGTAGACGTCCTGCAGCGTGCGGATGAGCGGCGTATCGGCGGGGATGTAGAGCGGCGGCGTAAAGGTGCTGTCCGTCTCGGCGAAGCCCGCGTCCGCCATCGCGGCGGTGAGCGCAGGGTGGAAATCCGGCTCGCCGAACGTGACGGGAACGCGGAGGTTTACGCCCAGCGTAAGCGTGCGTCCCTCCGTCGCGGCAGTGCCGAGGTTCACGGTCATCCTGCCGGAGACCGCGTCGCGCAGTCCGACGCCGAGCGCCGCGCCGTCGGTCTCACGCGGATAGAGCCGCGCGACGGCTGCCATGGCGGCCTTTTCCTGATCGCTGAGCGGGAGCCGGGCGAGGAAGTCCGCGAGGCGGGAAATGGCGTTCTCGCCCTTTTCGGGCGTGCTGCCGTGGGCGCTGCGCCCCTGCGCGGCAACGCAGGTCCTGTCTCCCGCTTTCGCCACCGTGATATACGGAATGGAGGCGGCAAGCGCCGCCGCGTCGGCATACAGCGCAGCGTCCAGCTCCGCCTCGGCGCAGGCGGGCACCATGTTCAGCGCCGTGCCGCCTCGAAGCGAGAGCAGCCTGCCGTCCGCCGGGAGCGTGACGGCATAGTGCGCGGAGAAAATGCCCTTTTCGCCGTTGATGATTGGGAAATCGCCGTCGGGCGTGAAGCCCAGCGCGGGCAGCTCCTGTCCGGTCCGGACATAGTGCTCCATACAGGCGCAGTGGGTCTCCTCGTTCAGGCCGAAGAGGATGCGCACACGGCGGCGGAGCTTCTCTCCGCTTTCGACGAGGGCTTTCAGTCCATAGAGCGCCGCCATCATCGGGCCTTTGTCGTCCACCGCGCCGCGGGCATAGAGCTTCCCGTCCGCGATCTCGGCGCCGTAGGGCGGATGGGTCCAGCCCGTGCCCTCGGGCACGACGTCAAGGTGGCCGAGCACGACCACGAGCTCCTCGCCCTCGCCGTAATCCAGCCAGCCGCAGTAGCCGTCGAGGTCGTGCGGCGCAAAGCCCATCTCCGCGCCGAGGCGCAGAACGTAATCGAGGCAGTCCTGCGCGCCGCGTCCGAACACGGTGCCGTCCTCGCCGAGCGCCTCCACGCTCGGGATGCGCAGCAGCCCCTGAAGCGCTGCGACCTCTTCATCAAAATGATCCCTGATCCATGTCTTGTGATCCATATCGTTACTTCCTTCGTATATTATAATGTAAATTACCGGATGATCGCCTTGATGAACGGGGTATGCACCGGTCTCTCCGGGGTGATCGTATAGCAGGCGGCAAGATCCCGCGCAGCGCGCGCCGCGGCCTCGGGTGCGGCGGCATGGATCGTCGCGAGGCTTTCCCCCGCCCTGACGGCGTCGCCGACCTTTTTGTGCAGCACAACGCCGACGGCCAGGTCGATGACGTCCTCCTTCGTGGCGCGTCCGCCGCCGAGGTGCATCGACACCATGCCGACGTCGCTCGCCGCGATGTGGGAAACATAGCCGTCCTCCGGCGCGGGCACTTCGACCTGAACGGGCGCTTCGGGCAGCAGGGAAACATCGTACACGGCGTTCCGGTCGCCGCCCTGCGCCGCGACGAATTCGGCGAGCTTCCGCTTGGCAGAGCCGTCCGCGACGGACTGCTCCAAAGCGGCGCGCGCCGCAGCCTCATCCGGCTCCAGCCCCGCCGCTGTCAGGATGCAGGCGCCGAGCGTGTAGCACAGCTCCATCAGCTCGCCCGGCTGCGCGCCGGAGAGCGCGGCGATCGCCTCTTTCACCTCCAGCGCGTTGCCGACGGCGTTGCCGAGAGGCTCGTCCATGTCCGTGATGACAGCGACCGTTTTGCGCCCGGCCATCTTGCCGATCTCGACCATCTCGGTAGCGAGTGTGCGCGCGTCGGCTTCTGTTTTCATAAACGAGCCGCTGCCGCATTTCACGTCCAGCACAATCACGTCCGCGCCGGCTGCGAGCTTTTTCGACATGATGCTGCTCACGATCAGCGGGATGCTGGGCACGGTGCCGGTCACGTCGCGCAGGGCATAGAGCTTTTTATCCGCAGGCACAAGATCCGCCGTCTGTCCGGCGATGACCATGCCGACGGTCTCGACGTTTTCCAGAAACTTTTCCATCGGCACGGCGGCAGACCAGCCGGGGAAGCTCTCGAGCTTATCGAGCGTGCCGCCCGTGTGTCCGAGTCCGCGCCCGGACATCTTCGCCATCTTCACGCCGCGCGCCGCCATCATCGGCACAAGCACGAGCGAGGTCTTGTCCCCCACCCCGCCGGTGGAATGCTTGTCCGCCTTCACGCCGGAGACGCCGGAAAGATCGAGCGTATCCCCGCTGTGCATCATCGCCATCGTGAGATCGAGCGTCTCGCGCCGGTCCATGCCGCGAAAATAGATCGCCATCGTCATGGCGGACATCTGATAGTCCGGGATCGTACCGTCCGTATAGCCGCGGATCATGAACTGTATCTCCTCGGTCGTGAGCGCGCCGCCGTCGCGTTTTTTCACGATCAGATCATTCATTTGCATAAAATCACCGCCCTAAAAGCTTAGATATACTGTAACAATATCACAACTATTGTGGAAATACAAGGTATTTACCGCCATCGATTTCACGCAGGAGCCGGCGCGCCTCGGGCGGAACGTTGGCGCGCGCCTCCGGAATGGCGATCCAGCCCTGCGCGCCGTCGACGGCATAGAGCGTGCCGTCCGGTCCCGCGTGCCAGAACACGTCCCCCGCGCCCGGAACGGGAATGGTCTCGGGCGGTTCGGGCGGCTCGGCCTGCGCGGTGGCCGCCAGCTCCGGGAACACCGCGTGCTCCTCGGCGGCAAAGAGCGCGGGCGCGGGCAGACGCTCTCGCTCAAGTCGTGTCAAACGCTTGCGCAGGGTCAGGCGCCCTGTCCCATCCGGGAGCATCAGGCCGAGATAGGCCTCCCTGTCCTCCCCATAGACCGACAGACGCAGGCGATCCACACCCGGAATCGTGCACGCGGCGGTATAGACGGTATACAGCCCGTCCTGCTCAGCCGTGAGCGCGCCGACAGGCTTGTTCTCATACAAAATCGGAATCGAAAGATCCATCACACATCCCTCCGCGAAAAGCTTATGCGGATGATTCTAAAATAATGCTTGACAACGTGGGCTGTTGGATGGTATAGTATCAAGGCCGCATTGCGTGGGTTTGCAAGCAAAACCTTTAGTTTTCGCCCACAAGAGCGAGACTCTACAAGAGAGGCAGGTGCACCAGAGTGAAGCACGCTATCATTGAGACCGGCGGCAAGCAGTACCGCGTGGCTGAGGGCGACGTCATCTTCATCGAGAAGCTGAACGCCGAGGCCGGCGAGGCTGTGAAGTTTGACCGCGTTCTCGCCGTGATCGACGAGGCTGGTTCCGTGTTCGGCAAGCCCGTGATCGAGGGCGCGACCGTTTCCGCGAACGTCGTCAAGAACGGCAAGAGCAAGAAGATCCGCGTTTTCAAGATGAAGCCCAAAAAGGGTTATCGTCGCACGCAGGGCCACAGACAGCCCTACACGAAGGTCCAGATCGAGACCATCAATGCGTAACAGATTGCGCTGAATTTGACACATGGAGGTGTATTTCTTTGGCACATAAAAAAGGTATGGGTTCCACCAAGAACGGCCGTGACTCCGAGTCGAAGCGCCTTGGTCCCAAGAGAGCCGACGGTCAGTTCGTTCTGGCCGGCAACATCCTCGTCAGACAGCGCGGCACGAAAATCCATCCCGGCGTGAACGTCGGTAAGGGCAAGGACGACACGCTGTTCGCCCTCGTCGATGGCGTCGTGCGTTTCGAGCGCAAGGACAAGGATCGCAAGCAGGTTTCTGTTTACGAAGAGATCGCTCAGTAATTTGCTGGCATTGGGGCAGGTACTCACCTGCCCCATTTCTTTTAGGAGAGTATTATGGCATCTGCATTTGTTGACAAGGTAACCATCACCGTGCGCGCGGGCGACGGCGGCAACGGCGCGGTGGCGTTCCACCGCGAGAAGTACGTGGCCGCGGGCGGCCCGGACGGCGGCGACGGCGGACGCGGCGGCGACATCATCTTTGAAGTGGACGACAACATGTCCACGCTCATGGACTTTCGCTACAAGCGCAAATATGTCGCCGGCAACGGCCAGCCCGGCCAGGGCAAGCGCTGCTCCGGCCGCGACGGCGAGACGCTGCGCATCCGCGTGCCGCGCGGCACGGTTCTGCGCGACGCAGACTCCGGGCAGATCATGCACGACATGTCCTCCGGCGAGCCCTTCACCGCCTGCCGCGGCGGGCGCGGCGGCTGGGGCAATCAGCACTTCGCCACCCCGACGCGTCAGGTGCCGCGGTTTGCAAAGCCCGGTCTCCCCGGCGAGAGCCACACGATCCTCCTGGAGCTGAAGCTCCTCGCGGACGTCGGGCTCGTGGGCTTCCCGAACGTGGGCAAGAGCACGCTCCTTTCCGTCGTCTCCAAGGCGCACCCGAAGATCGCAAACTACCACTTCACGACGCTGTTTCCGAATCTCGGCGTGGTCTACGTCTCCGAGGGTGCGAGCTTCGTCATGGCGGACATCCCCGGCATCATCGAGGGCGCGTCCGACGGCGCGGGTCTCGGGCACGATTTCCTGCGCCACATCGACCGCTGCCGCCTGCTCGTGCATCTGGTGGACGTGTCCGGCAGCGAGGGGCGCGATCCTGTGGAGGACTTTGAGACGATCAACGCGGAGCTGCGCGCCTACAACGAGACGCTCGCCTCCCGCCCGCAGATCGTGGTCGGCAACAAGTGCGACCTGCTGGGCGATAACCGGGAGAACATCGACCGGCTGCGCGCGCACGTCGAGGCGCAGGGGTACCGGTTCTTCGAGATGAGCGCAGCGGCGCATCAGGGCACGCACGAGCTCGTGCAGGCCTGCGGCGCGATGCTACAGGAACTGCCGCCGACGCAGGTGTTCGAGGCCGACTACGTCCCGCCCGAGCCGGAGATCGGCACGGCGGAGGACGTGGAGATCAGGCACATCGACGATTTCTGGCTCGTCGAGGGCCCGTGGCTGCAGCGCCTGATTGCGGCGACGAACTTCGGCGACTACGAGTCGCGGCTCTGGTTTGACCGCATGCTCCGCCAGTCCGGCATCTTCGACCGGCTGGAGAGCATGGGCATCAAAGAGGGCGACACCGTCAGCATGTACGACCTCGATTTTGAATATCGCTACTGATACAAAAAGGAGACGCATCTTCGCATGGAAGATGCGTCTCCTTTTTTAACAAAGCGCACAGATACCCTGCCCCATGCCGGCGGCATCGGGCGGCGCTTTACTTGCCGATATAGTTCTCCAGCAGCTCCTGCAGCAGCTCGTCGCGGTCGAGGCGGCAGATCAGGCTGCGGGCGTTGTTGTAGTTTGTGATATAGGTGGGGTCTTCGGAGAGAATATAACCCACCAGCTGGTTGATCGGATTATATCCCTTGACGACGAGCGCGTTGTACACGGAAGTGAGGATCTCGCGCATCTCGGTTTTGTTATCGATGGCGGTAAAGTTTCTGGTTGCGTCTTCCATGCAGGATGCACCTCCTATGTTGCTGATAGTTTACTAAGATATATAGTATACCAAATTGTTCGTTCTGTAAAGGACATTTTTTCTGAAAAATGTGAAAATATTTACACCGCGTCAATCCGCGGCTGCGCGTTGCAGGACCTCCAGCACATGCTGACGCGTCTCTTCGGGGGATTCAAACAGGCGGCACTCATAAATCTTTTCCCTGCCGATGAACATGCTGGGGTTTGCGTAGTAGTCATACTGATCGGCGAGCTCGGGCTGCTCCATTTCGTTGATACGCTCGAATTCCACGGCGGCGTACTCCGGATGCTCCTGCACAAGCTCGGCGAGGATCTTGTCCGCACGGATGCAGTAAGGGCAGGTGGGCAGATGGTAATAAGTCACTTTGTGCATGGCGTGTCCCTCCCTTTTCGGCAGTAACGATACAAAGAGAGTAGCATAAATCCGAAAAAGTTGCAAGGCGTGTCAAAATGGCGCTTTACGCAGTCGCGCGGGGCTGATACAATACAATTAAACGAACTCTGTGCAGGAGGTGGCGCGGATGCGAAAGGACATTTGGATACCGGCTGTGTTTCTCGCGGCGGCGGCAGCCGTGATCGCCGGGACGGCGCTGCTCTCCGCGCGCGGGGACGCGGCGATCGAGAAACGCTTTGGGCCGATGCAGCCGGTGCGCATTGCGATCGCGGCGGATCTGCACTACCTCTCCCCCGCGCTCACGGACGGCGGACAATACTTCACACAGCTCATCACGAACGCCGACGGAAAGCTGATGCAGTTTTCAGACGAGATCGCGGAGGCGCTCACAGCCGGGATGTGCGCTGAGAAGCCGGACGTGCTGATCCTGCCGGGCGATCTCACATTCAACGGCGCGCGCGAGAGCCACGCGGCGCTCATCGAAAAGCTGCGGCGCATCTCGGACGCCGGCGTGCGCGTATTGGTGATGCCGGGCAACCACGATCTGGAAAACCCCATGGCGGCGCAGTTTCAAGGCGACGGATTCGACCGCGTGCAGAGCGTGACGCCGGAGGAATTCGCGTCCCTCTACGCCGACTTCGGCTATCAGGATGCGATCAGCCGGGACGACGCTTCGCTGAGCTATGTGAGCGAAATCAGCCCCGGGCTGCGTCTGCTCTTCGTGGACACCAACACGCCCGACGCGCCCGGCGCGGTGAAGCGTGCTACGCTCCGCTGGGCGGAGGACGCGCTCACAGCCGCAGGCGAGGCCGGCTCGCGCGTGATCTGCGTGACGCACCAGACGATTTTGCAGCACAACAGCGTCTTTACAGACGGCTTTGTGATCGAGGGGCGCGAGGCGCTCGCCGCGCTCCTGCAGCGCTATGGCGTCGCCTGTTCGCTCTGCGGGCACATGCACATCCAGCACATCAAAACACTGGGCGATCTCACGGAGATCGCAGGCTCGGCGCTCAGCGTATGGCCGTGTCAATTCGGGCTGCTGGACGTAAGCGCCGAGGGCGGAAGCTATCAGACAAAGCCGCTCACCGTCGCCTCCGTGCCGGACTTTCATGAGCAGGCGGACGCGTTTTTCACGGAGAACACCCTGCGGCAGGGCAGAGCTGCGACGCATGACGAAGCCATGCTCCGATATCTCTGTGAGATGAATCACTGCTATTACGCAGGCACGATGGACAATGCCCGCTCCGACAGCGCAATGCTCGGCGCCTGGGAGGCGGCGGATCCGTTCACCGCGGCATACCTCCGCAGTCTCGCGGAGGACGCGGGAGAGAATTTTACGAAAGCGGTTTTTACATTTTAACAAACACGGCTCGCTGCGTTTGGCAGCGAGCCGGTTTTTTATGATTTTGCCTGCTTGATCGACAGGCCGATGCGGTTTTTGCGCTCGTCCACCTCAAGCACGACCACGTCCACCACGTCGCCGACGGAGAGCACCTCCGAGGGATGGCGGATATAGCGGTCGGCGATCTGGGAGATGTGCACCAGTCCGTCCTGATGCACGCCGATGTCCACGAACGCGCCGAAGTCGATGACGTTGCGCACCGTGCCGGTAAGCTTCATGCCGGGTTTTAAATCTTTGAGTTCGAGCACGTCCGTGCGCAAAACCGGCTTGGGCAGCGCGTCGCGCACGTCGCGCCCGGGCTTCATGAGCTCAGACACGATGTCCTGAAGCGTCGGCACGCCGACGCCTGCCTCGGCTGCCGCTTTCTCCACGCCGTAGGCGCGCAGGCGGTCTCTGAGGTCGATGAGCTTTCCGGCGCGCACGTCTTTTTCATCGTGCCCGGTGAGCTGCAAAAGCGCCTTCGCCGCGGCGTAGGACTCCGGATGGACGGCGGTGTGATCGAGGACGTTTTTGCTCTCCGGCACGCGCAGGAAGCCCGCGCACTGCTCGAACGCCTTGGGGCCGAGCTTCGGCACCTTCTTGAGCTGGGCGCGGCTCGTAAACGCGCCGTTTTCGTCGCGGTAGGCGACGATGTTCTTCGCCGTCGCCGCTGTGAGGCCGGAAACTCTGCGCAGCAGCGACGCCGACGCCGTGTTCACGTCCACGCCGACCGCGTTCACGCAGTCCTCCACAACGGCGTCGAGCGCGGCCTCGAGCTCCTTTTGCGGCATATCGTGCTGATACTGCCCGACGCCGATGGCCTTGGGCTCGATCTTCACGAGCTCCGCGAGCGGGTCCTGCATGCGCCGCGCAATGCTGACCGCCGAGCGGAGGTTGACGTCAAACTGCGGGAACTCCTCCGCGCCGAGCTTGCTCGCGGAGTAGACCGAGGCGCCCGCCTCGGAGACGATCATATAGCTGAGTGCTCTGCCGTGTTCGGCTTCGCGCCGGATGAGCTCCACGGCGGCCTGCTCGGTCTCGCGCGAGGCGGTGCCGTTGCCGATGGCGATGTGCTCCACGCCGTGCTTTTGGGCCAGCCGCTGCAGCGTCTGAATGGCCTCCTCGCGGCGGCGCTCGCCCTGCGTCGGATAGACGACGGCGGTATCGAGCACCTTGCCCGTGCCGTCCACGACGGCGACCTTGCAGCCCATGCGGTAGCCGGGGTCGAGCCCCATCGTGACCTTGCCTTTTACGGGCGGCTGCATCAGCAGCGGACGGAGATTGAGCGCAAACTGCCCGATTGCGCCCTCGCAGGCGACGGCGGTGAGATCGGACCTGGTCTCGCGCTCCAGGGACGGGAACAGAAGTCTGTCGTAGGCGTCAAGCGCAGCGTCCTTGACAAACTGCATGGCGCGGCTGCCGGGCACAACGACGGCGCGGTACACGGTCTGCATGGCCTGATCATGGTCAAGCTCCAGCGAGACCTTCAGAAAGCCCTCCTTCTCGCCGCGGTCGATGGCGAGCGTCTGGTGGCCCTGCATGCGCGAGACGTTCTGCGCGAAATCATAATAGAGGCGATAGACCGAGTCTTCCTCTTTGGCGGCGACGCTGCGGATCTGTCCTAAGCGGCGGATGAGCGCCTTGAGCGCGGTGCGGAGCTTTGCGTCGTCGCTGACCTGCTCGGCAATGATGTCGCTCGCGCCGGCGAGGGCGTCGGCAGCCGTCTCCACGCCCTTTTCGGCGTCGATATACTCCGCCGCTGCTTTCTCGGGGTCGGGACAGTCGCGCTTCTGGGCGAAGAGCAGCTCCGCCAGAGGCTCGAGCCCTTTCTCCCTGGCAATCGTCGCGCGCGTACGGCGCTTTTGCTTGTACGGACGGTAGAGATCCTCCACGGCGGCAAGCGTCGCGGCATTCTCGATGGCCGAGCGCAGCTCCGGCGTGAGCTTGCCCTGCGCCTCGATGGCGGCGAGCACGGTCTCGCGCCGCTCCTGCAGCCCGCGCAGATACTGCAGACGCGTCTCCAGCGTGCGCAGTCGGGTGTCGTCCATCGCGCCGTGCAGCTCCTTGCGGTAGCGCGCGATAAACGGCACGGTATTCCCCTCGTCCAGAAGCCGGACGACATTTTCAATGTGCTCACGCGGCGCGTTCAGCTCCCCGGCAAGCACGGCAATGATATCCTGCATAAACGTGAAAACCTCGTTTCTCAAAATCGTGACTCATGTAAAATACCACAACCCGGCATGGCGCGTCAAGGACGGGAGGGGCAAGCCCCTCCCCTACGGACAGCCTCGCAGAGTTTGCGGCGCATCGCCGCAAAGCTGTTTCGATCCGTTTTCCCGGCGCGGCACGTCGGAATGGGCTTGCCTCACTTCGCAGCTTCGCTTGCGATCACCGGCTTCGTTTCTGCGCCCCCATTCCTCCTTAACCAAAACAAAGCGCCTGCTTTGTTTTGGGGAGGAAGAAGGAAGGAGCGGATATGGAGCCGTCACGCTTTTGCGTGGCTGCGGAATGGAGCGAGTTTCTTCTGACGTGGCGTGGGAAACACCGCCCGCGGAATAGGGAGCGCAATTGCCTCACCAGAAGTGCAAATTGCACTTCTGGTGAAACAGAACAAACCCCGAATCCAATGATTCGGGGTCCGTTCAATAGAGAGGAGAATATAAAGAGGAGTGAAGCAATCAATTTCGTATCCGCTTCATCGGGAGCGGCTCTTCCCTTGAAGCAATTATACCTTACCAAACAGTTTTGAGCGTCCTGTGAATGAAATAAGAACAAATTGTAACGATTTGGACCGGTTTTACCGCTTTTCTCCTGCCAGCGTGAGCGTGAACACGAAATCGGTGACGCCGTCGCGGCTGGTGACGGCGATATCCTCGCCGTGGGCGTTCAGGATGCGCTTGACCAGATAGAGTCCCAGACCGACGCCGTCGCGGTCAAGGCTGCGGCTGCGGTCGGACTTGTGGAAGCGGTCAAAGATAAACGGCAGATCCTCTGCCGGAATCGTCTCACCCGTATCGCGCACGGAGACATACGCCTTGCCGTCGTTCTTCCAGAGCGAGACGCCGAGCGTGCTGCCGGGGTAGGCGAACTTGATGGCGTTGTCCATGAGATTATACACGACGCGCGTGATGGCGTCGGGGTCGCCGAGGACGTTGATGTGGTGCTCCGGCACCTGCAGATCCACGTCCAGCTTTTTGTCTGCCGCGCGCGCCTCAAAGCTCAGGAGCGTGGAGATGACGACCTCGGAGAGATCGAACTCGCGGCGGCGGGCAAGATCGGAGCCCGCGCTCTCCATACGCGAGAGATCGAGCATGCTGCGCACGAGACGGGACAGGCGGCGCGTCTCATCGGCAATGACGACGAGATACTGATCCTGCCGGTCCTTCGGGATCGTGCCGTCGAGCAGGCCGTCGGCAAAGCCGGAGATCGTGGTCATGGGCGTTTTCAGCTCATGGGAGACGTTGGCGATGAAATCATTGCGGCGCTGCTCAGAGCGCTCCAGCGAATCCGCCATCGTATTGAACGCCGAGACGAGCGCGCCGACCTCGTCAGTGCGGTCGTCATACTTCACGCGCGCAGAGAAGTCGCCGTGGGCAAACTTGCGCGTGGCGATCGCCATATCGTCCAGCGGCTTTGCCATGCGCTTTGCCGTCATGAACGCGAGAATCAGCGCCAGCACCATGACGGCGACGGACGCGGCGAGAAACACCCACAGGAACGTGTCCCAGCCCGCGACCATGCCGCGCGGCTCAGCGGAGACGAAGACATAGCCGTTGCCGCCGCTCACGCCCATGCCGGGGATGACCTCGGCCACGACATAGTGCGGCGCCTTGTAAAAGCCGCCGAGTGTGGTCATCTTATCGAGCTTCCCGGTCTTGAGGAGCCCGGAAAATTCCGCGCCCGAGATGTGCCTGCCGATGTGCTCGCAGGAGAGGTTCATGTCGGAGCACGAGACGACGACGCCGCTCTCGTCACAGAGAAACAGCTGGTCGCCGGAGGCCTGCGCCATGCTCGAGAGCGTCATGCGCAGCGGCCAGCTGTACAGCGTGCCGTCATCGGAGATGGACACCGCCGTGTGGGCGATCACCCTGGCGTTCACGGCCATGGACTCGTGCCGGTCGCGGATGACATAGCTCCGCCCGAGGAATACGAACGCCAGCGCCAGGATGAAGAAGCTCGCCATGACCATCGCCGCGGTGGCGGTGAAGTTTTTAAAATAGATGCTTTTCATAAGCCGGGCAATCAGGCGTTTTCGGTCATGAATTTATAGCCCACGCCCCAGACGGTCTTGAGCTCCCACTGGTCGGAGACGCCCTCGAGCTTTTCACGCAGACGCTTGATATGTACGTCAACGGTGCGGCTGTCGCCGAAGTAATCAAAGCCCCAGACCTCGTCCAGAAGCTGGTTGCGGGTATAGACGCGGTTCGGCGTCGCAGCGAGGTGGTACAGCAGCTCCATCTCTTTCGGCGGCGTGTCGATCTTCTTGCCGTCCACGATGAGTTCGTATGAGTCGAGATTGATCACGAGCTTGTCAAACGTGAGCTTCTTGCCCTGCTGGGGCGCTTCCTCGCCCGTGCGGCGCAGCACCGCGTGAATGCGCGCGAGCAGCTCTTTGACCTCGAACGGCTTTACGATGTAGTCGTCCGCGCCCATCTCCAGTCCCTGCACCTTGTCCTCGGTCTCGCCCTTGGCGGTGAGCATGATGATGGGGACCTTGCTCGTCTGGCGCAGGCGCTTGCAGACCTGCCAGCCGTCCATGCCGGGCAGCATGATATCGAGCATGACGAGATCGGGCTTGAGCTCCTCAGCAAGGCGCAGGCCCTCCGCCCCGTCGTGCGAAACCGTCACGGCAAAGCCGTCCTTCTCCAGATAGATCCGCAGCAGCTCTGCAATATTGATATCGTCCTCTACAACAACGACTTTGCGTTCCATAGAGATCCCTCCTTATTCGTTCCTTGTGTCCATTATACCGCACGAACTCTAATTTTGATTAAAAATTTGTAAAACTCCGCGCCCCTGCGGCAATGACGCCGCAAGGGCGCGGGCTTTTCATCTCTGCTCCAGAATGTGCCGCGCGGCATAGACGCCGCTGGCGGAGGCGTGGCTGAGAGAGTGCGTCACGCCGGAGCAGTCGCCGATGACATACAGACCGGGGCTCGTGGTCTCCAGGTTTTCGTCGATCTCGACGTCCATGTTATAGAACTTGACCTCCACGCCGTAGAGGAGCGTATCGTCGTTGGCGGTGCCCGGGGCGATGTTGTCGAGGGCATAGATCATCTCGATGATGCCGTCGAGGATGCGCTTGGGGATCACGAGCGAGAGGTCGCCGGGCGTGGCGGCGAGCGTCGGCGTGACGAAGCTTTCCCGGATGCGCGTCTCGGTGCTGCGGCGTCCGCGCACGAGGTCGCCGAAGCGCTGCACCAGCACGCCGCCGCCGAGCATGTTCGACAGCCGCGCGATACTCTCGCCGTAGCCGTTGGAGTCGCGGAAAGGCTCGGAGAAGTGCTTGGAGACGAGCAGGGCGAAGTTCGTGTTCGCGGTGTGCTTGGCGGGGTCTTCATAGCTGTGACCGTTCACGGTGACGATGCCGTTGGTGTTCTCGTTGACGACGACGCCGTGCGGGTTCATGCAGAACGTGCGCACCATGTCCTCAAACTTCTCAGTGCGGTACACGATTTTGCTCTCATAGAGCTCATCCGTCAGGTGGGCGAAGATCTCCGCGGGCAGCTCCACGCGCACGCCGATGTCCACGCGGTTGGAGTGCGTGGTGATGTTCAGGTCGCTGCAGACGCCCTCCATCCACTTCGAGCCGCTGCGTCCGACGGAGATGATGCACTTTTCCGCCGTGATGTCGCCGTCCTTCGTCTCGGCGGCATAGCCCTGGCCATAGTGGCGCACGCGCTCCACCGCCGTGTTGAAGCGGAACTCCACGCGGTCCTTCAGCTCGTTATAGAGATTCTCCAGCACGACATAGTTGATGTCCGTGCCGAGGTGGCGCACCTGCGCGTCGAGCAGATGCAGGCCGTTTTCCAGACACATCGTCTTGATCTTCGTGTTGGCGGTGGAATAGAGCTTTGTGCCTGCGCCGCCGTGGCTGACGTTGATCTCGTCGACGTACTTCATGAGGTCAATGGCCTCCTGCTTGCCGACGTGCTCATAGAGCGTACCGCCGAACTGGTTCGTGATGTTGTACTTGCCGTCGGAGAACGCGCCCGCGCCGCCGAAGCCGCTCATGATGCTGCAAACCGGGCACTTGATGCAGGACTTGACCTTTTTGCCGTCGATGGGGCATTTGCGCTTATCGAGCGGGCGGCCGAGCTCCACGACGCAGATCTTCATGTCGGGGTCGTTCTTGGAGAGCTCATAGGCGGAGAAAATACCGCCCGGGCCCGCGCCGATGATGAGAACATCATAATCACATTTTTTTGTATCCATCATTCACACTTCCTTTGATGATCAAAAAACTCCGGCGACCTGCGATCGCTTGGGATCGACAGCCATCCGGAGTTTTATTGGCATATATCCTTAACTTATTTTAGCACAGAGATTCGGGCAATGTCAAGGGATTTCACAGCTGTCCGTGCCGTCTGCAGCGGGAAAATCGCGGGCGGTATGCGCAGCGGGAACATCACTCTTCCGGTCTTATCCGAGCATATCGCTGAAATCGCTGAACACCCAGCTGCCGTTGACCAGCAGGACGGTCTTTTCAATCACGGACGCAGTCCCGTCAACGTCGGCATTGAGCTTGAGCCGGCAGCCCTTCTCAACGGTGCATGCGGCATAGACCTCGCCGATCTTCACCATCTTGTCGATATAGTCCTTCATCTGTGTGACCTGCTCCGGCGTCATGCCGTTCTCGGCAAGATCCTCCTCGGACATGTTGTCATACACGGACGAGAGCGAGCGGATCAGCTCCATGCTCTCGGCGGCGGACTTGATTTGGTCCTGAAACTCCGCGACCTCCGCATCGGTGAGTGCAGTCGCTTCGGCGATTTCAAGCTTGACCGGCTTCCCCGGGGAAAAACCCTCCAGCTCGAGAAGGTTGACGTCCTTGAGCTGCTCGGGGCTCGCCTCGCCCATCTCCTGCGCTGCGGCAAGAAAATCCTGCATCACGGCAGAGAACGACGCGCCCCAGCCGACGGTCATCATCTTCTGCATGGTCACGTCAGGATCGTTGTAGGCGTTTTCGACGGCGGCGACAAGTGCCTCATAGCTCGGCGCCTTGCCCTCGGCAGCGGACTGCTCCTCTTTCTGTCTGTCCGCTTCGCTCTTTCCTCCGTTTGCGCACGCGGAAAGCGCGAATACCATCACCAGCGCCAGCAGCAGCGCGGTCAGCCGTTTCGACTTCATGGCTCTTTCTCCTTTATAATTTAATGCGTGATTTATTGTATCATGTCAAAATGACAGCGTCAATCCATTCCGAATTCCGCGCCTGTGCCTCGGTCTGTCGGGCGCTCGACGCAGTGTCGCAAATCGTTCAGATAGTTAGTTATTAAATAAACTAATGATTATCTTGAATTTGATTGATACCAGTGCTATAATGACCACAAAATCTCCAGCCGCAGCCAACTTTTGGTGCTGTGATCTCATTGTGGAAAGAAGAGAGAGCCTAATGGAAACCATTGATTACAAGTTCCTGGATGAAGTGTTGGAAAAACATGATTCCGACGGTACCAAGATCATTCCGATCATGCAGCAGGTACAGGAAAAATACCGGTATCTTCCGAAAGAGGCGCTGACCTACATCGCCAAGAAGACCGGGCTGAGCGAAGCCAAGCTCTATGGTGTCGCCACGTTCTATTCCAACTTCTCTCTGGAGGGCAAAGGCAAGTATGTTCTGAAGGTATGTCGCGGCACAGCCTGTCACGTCCGCAAGAGCGCCAATGTGCTCAACGCGCTCTATGAGGCCACCGGTCTGAGCGACTCGAAGTCGACCACGGACGACGGGCTGATCTCCATTGAGATTGTCTCCTGCCTCGGCGCGTGCGCGCTGAGCCCCGTTGTGATGGTGAACGATGTTGTCCATGCCGCCATGACCCCCGACAAGGCGAAGGATCTGGTGGCAGAGTTGAGAGCGGAGGGCTGAAATTATGATGAATCGAATTGAATCGCCCGCGGCGCTCAAGGCCGCGCAGGCGAAGTATCAGGCGGCGCTGGCCGCCGAAACCCGCCGCGTGCTGATCTGCACCGGCACCGGATGTCTCGCCAGCGGCGGACTGAAGATCTACGAAGCGCTGCAGCGCAAGCTCAACGCCATGGGCATCCCCTGCGAGGTTCAGCTGGACGGCGAGCACGAGGGTGAGACCGTCGGCGTGCGCAAGACCGGCTGTCACGGTCTGTGCGAATTCGGCCCCATGCTGCGCATCGAGCCGGAAAACTGGGTCTACATCCGTGTGCGCGAGGAAGACGTCGACGAGATCGTGGAGCGCACGCTCCAGGGCGGCGAATTCATCGACCGTCTGGGCTATCGACAGGGCGGTCAGATCTGCAGGGCGCATGACGACATTCCCTTCTACCAGAAGCAGACGCGCCGCGTGCTCGAGCACTGCGACAAGATCGACGCGGAATCTCTGGAGGACTATCTCGCCATGGGCGGCTACTCCGCCGTGTCCAAGGCGCTCTTTGAGATGAGCTCGGACGAAATCATTCAGGCGATCACCGATTCCGGCATCCGCGGCCGCGGCGGCGCAGGCTTCCCGATGGGCAAGAAATGGGCGCAGGTCGCAGCGCATGACGACCCCGTGAAGTACATCGTCTGCAATGGCGACGAGGGCGACCCCGGCGCGTTTATGGACCGCTCCTGCATGGAGGATGATCCGCACCGCCTGCTCGAGGGCATGATCGTCGCCGGTATCGCGACCGGCGCGACCGAGGGCTACATTTACGTCCGCGCGGAGTATCCCACCGCCGTCAGCCGTCTGACCAAGGCCATCGAACAGGCAGAAGCGGCGGGTCTGCTGGGCGACGATATCCTCGGCAGCGGCAAAAGCTTCCATATCCACATCAACTGCGGCGCAGGCGCGTTCGTCTGCGGCGAAGGCTCGGCGCTGACCGCCTCCATCGAGGGCAACCGCGGCATGCCGCGCACCAAGCCCCCGCGCACGGTCGACAAGGGCCTCTTTGAAAAGCCCACCTGCCTGAACAACGTCGAGACGCTGGCCTCCGTTTCCGGCATCATCGAAAACGGCGCCGACTGGTACCGCTCCCTCGGCACGGAAACGAGCTCCGGTACGAAAGCCTTCGCACTGGCGGGCAACGTCGTGAACACGGGCCTGATCGAGGTGCCCATGGGCATCACGCTGCGCGAGGTCGTATATGACATCGGCGGCGGCATCAAAAACGGCAAAAAGTTCAAGGCCGTGCAGATCGGCGGCCCCTCGGGCGGCTGCCTGACCGAGGAGCACATGGATATCCCGCTGGACTTTGATTCTCTGAAAAAGGTCGGCGCGATCATCGGCTCCGGCGGTCTCGTCGTTATGGACGAGGACGCCTGCATGGTGAACATCGCCCAGTTCTTCATGAACTTCATCTGCGAGGAGAGCTGCGGCAAGTGCACACCTTGCCGCGAGGGCACGACCCGCATGAACGAGATTCTCACCCGCATCACCAAGGGCGAGGGCAAAATGTCGGATATTGACGAGCTGAAGGATCTCGCCGAAATGATCAAGACCTCCTCCCTCTGCGGTCTCGGCAAGACGGCGCCGAATCCGGTGCTCTCGACGCTCAAGAACTTCGGGGAAGAGTACGTCGAGCACATCCGCGACAAGCACTGCCGCTGCGGCGTCTGCAAGGATCTTGCCAGCTATCATATCACCGACAAGTGCATCGGCTGCACGCGCTGCGCCAAGAACTGCCCGGTCGGCGCAATCTCGGGTTCGCTGCGCCAGAAGCACAACATCGATCCGTCGAAGTGCATCAAATGCGGCACATGTCTGGCCGGCTGCCCGGTCAACGCGATCAAGGAGGGTTAAGCCATGGCGGAAAAGAAAATGTTTATCGACGGCGTAGAATGTCCGTTCACCAATGAGCGCAATGTGCTGGAGGTCGCCCGCAAAAACGGCATCGACATCCCCTCGCTGTGCTACTGCGAAAATCTCTCCATCTACGGCGGCTGCCGCATGTGTCTCGTTGAGACCGAGCGCGGCGGACTCGACGCGGCCTGCTCGATGCAGCCGCGCGACGGGATGAAGGTCTTCACCCATACGACAAAGGTGCTCAAAAGCCGCAAGACCACACTGCAGCTTCTCATGAGCAGCCACCGCGCGGAATGTCTCACCTGCGACCAGAGCGGCAAGTGCAAGCTGCAGGAGTACGCCCACCGCTACGGCGTGGACGACACGCGCTTTGAGCACAACTCCTACTCCCGCGAGAAGATCGACGCCTCCAGCCCCAGCATCGTGCGCGATCCGTCAAAGTGCATCCTGTGCGGTCTGTGCGTGCGCATGTGCGCCGAGGTGCAGAACATCGGCGCGATCGACTTCACCAAGCGCGGCAAGCAGGCGCTCGTCGCCCCCGGCTTCGGCAAGAAGCTGATCGAGTCCAACTGCGTCGGCTGCGGCCAGTGCGCGGCGGTCTGCCCGACGGGCGCGATCACGATCAAAAACGAGATCGGCAGATTCTGGGACATGCTGCATGATCCCAACAAGCGCGTCGTCGTGCAGTTTGCTCCGTCCGTCCGCGTCGGCATGGCCGAGGAATTCGGCATGCCCGCCGACACCGCCGTGACCGGCAAGCTCGTCACCGCCCTGCGCCGTCTCGGCGCGGACGTCGTGTACGACACGAACCTCACCGCCGACCTCACGATCATGGAGGAGAGCGCGGAGTTTTTCGAGAAGGTCAAGAACGGCGACAAGCTGCCGCTGTTCACCTCCTGCTGCCCCGGCTGGATCCAGCACGTGGAAAAGGCGCATCCGCACCTGATGCCGCAGGTCTCCACCGCGGGCTCGCCGATGGAGATGTTCGGCGCCCTGATCCGCAAGCAGTTCAAGGATGAGGACGTCTACTCCGTCGCGATCATGCCCTGCACGGCCAAGAAATTCGAGGCGCAGCGCCCGGAGCTGGAAAAGGACGGTCAGCGCCTGATTGACCTCGTCATCACGACGAGCGAGCTCAACCGCATGATCAAGGAGGCCGGCATGGATCTCAAATGCCTGCCCGATTCCGATCCCGATGATCCTCTGGGCGACTACACCGGCGCGGGCGTCATCTTCGGCGTCACCGGCGGCGTCACCGAGGCTGTCATCCGCCGCGTCCTTGCCGACGCCTCTCCCGGAACGCTCCAGACCATCGCCGAGTGCGGCGTGCGCGGTCTTGAGGGCATCAAGGCTTTCGAGGTCTCGGCCGGCGATCTGAAGCTGCGCATCGCGGTCGCGAACGGTCTCGGCAACGCGGATAAGCTGATTGCCAAGATCGAGAGCGGCGAGGAGCACTTCGACTTCGTCGAGGTCATGGCCTGCCCGAACGGCTGCATCGGCGGCGGCGGACAGCCTCCCGCCTCCAACGCGCGCAAGGCAGAGCGCTTCAGCGCCATCTTCAAGGAAGACGACCGCCTGGAGCTCAAGATCCCGCAGCAGAACCCGGCATTGCAGTATGTCTACGACGAGCTCATGCAGGGCCGCGCCCACGAGCTGCTGCACATCCATTATCCGCTGCACGGCGATCATCACTGAGATCCAAACATAGACAAAACAGCATTAAGTGCCAGACCTTTGGTCTGGCACTTTTTGTTTTCCGAATCCGCAAATTCATCATTTTGATAATTTTTTATCAGAATTTGGCATAAAATAGCCCGTTTTTGTGCAGATAAACAACATAGCGTTCTTTATTTGTCTGTTTTCGTTGTGCAATATCCACAAACTGGCGTTACCGGAACATTTTTCGCCATCTTGATTTTTAATTAACAGCAGCAGTATAATGTGCTCAGAATCCCCGGCGCAAAAATCATCCACTTGGAAAGAAGGAGCGATCATATGCAGCAGTTGGATTTAAAAGTAATCGATGAGATCCTGGAGCGTTATAACAATGATCGCGCACAGATCATTGCTATCATGCAGGACGTGCAGGACATCTACCGCTATCTGCCCCAGGCAGCGCTGGAGCACATCGCGGAAAAGACCGGCATGAGCGAATCGGATCTCTACGGCGTGGCAACATTCTACGGCAATTTCTCCCTGGACGCAAAGGGCAAGTACATCCTGAAGGTATGTCGCGGCACGGCGTGCCATGTGCGCAAATCCGGCGACGTGCTCAATACCCTTCTGGAGGCGACTGGCCTGAGCGAAAAGAAATCCATCTCGGATGACGGGCTGTTTTCCATCGAGATCGTATCGTGCCTCGGCGCGTGCGGACTCAGCCCCGTCGTGATGGTCAACGACACGGTTCACGCCGCCATGACTCCTGAAAAAGCAAAGGATCTGGTGGCGGATCTGAGAGCGGAGGGATAACCCCATGAGAGAAAAACTATGTTCTCTGGAAGCATTCCGCGCGCTTCAGGCCTCCTGCATGGCGGCGCGGGAAGCGGAAAAACGCAAAGTCCTCGTCTGCTGCGGCACGGGCTGCATGGCAGGCGGCAACCTTGACGTGTATCTGGCACTCAAGGCAAAGATGATCGAGCTCGGCATCCCCTGTGAGGTCTCGCTGACTGATAACCACGGCGGAGACGCTGTGGGGCTGAAAAAATCCGGCTGCCACGGCTTCTGCGAGATGGGACCTCTGGTACGCATCGAGCCGGAGGGCTGGCTCTACACAAAATGCTCCGTGAAGGACGTGCCGGAGATCGTGGAAAAAACGATCATCGGCGGCGAATTCATCGAGCGTCTGGGTTACAGCAAGGGCGGAGAGCTGCACAAGCGGCAGGACGACATCCCATTCTACAAAAGACAGACCCGCCGCGTGCTGGAGCACTGCGGTCACATCGACGCCGAATCCATCGAGGAATATCTCGCCATCGGCGGCTACGAGGCGCTCGCAAAATGTCTCTTTGAGCTCTCCGGCGACGAGATCATCAAGGAAGTCTCCGACTCCGGCCTGCGCGGCCGCGGCGGCGCGGGCTTCCCGACCGGCAAGAAGTGGGCGCAGGTCGCAGCGCACAAGGAGGAGCCCGTCAAGTACATCGTCTGCAACGGCGACGAGGGCGACCCCGGCGCGTTCATGGACCGCTCCTGCATGGAGGGCGACCCGCACAAGATTCTCGAGGGTATGATCATCGCTGGCGTCGCCACGGACTCCACCGAGGGCTACATCTACGTCCGCGCGGAGTACCCCACCGCCGTCGCGCGTCTGAAGATCGCGATCAAGCAGGCGGAGGAGCTGGGCTTCCTCGGCGACAACATCCTCGGCAGCGGCAAGAGCTTCCACATGCACATCAACAAGGGCGCGGGCGCGTTCGTCTGCGGCGAGGGCTCGGCCATGACGGCCTCCATTGAGGGCCACCGCGGCATGCCGCGCACCAAGCCCCCGCGCAGCGTCGACAAGGGCCTCTTCGGAAAGCCGACGTGCCTGAACAACGTCGAGACGTTTGCAAACGTCCCCGACATCATCAAGAAGGGCGCCGAGTGGTTCCGCTCCGTCGGCACCGAGGGCAGCCCCGGCACCAAGGCCTTCGCCCTCACCGGCAACGTCCTGAACACCGGCCTCATCGAAGTCCCGATGGGTACGACCATGCGCGAGGTCGTGTATGAGATCGGCGGCGGCATCAAGAACAACAAGGAGTTCAAGGCCGTGCAGATCGGCGGCCCCTCGGGCGGCTGTCTGACAAAATACCACCTTGACCTGCCGATGGATTTCGACTCTCTGAAGCAGGCCGGCGCGATCATCGGCTCCGGCGGTCTCGTCGTCATGGACGAGGACTCCTGCATGGTGAACATCGCCCAGTTCTTCATGAACTTCATCTGCGAGGAGAGCTGCGGCAAGTGCACACCCTGCCGCGAGGGCACGACCCGCATGAACGAGATCCTCACGCGCATTACCAAGGGCAACGGCCGTATGGACGATCTTGACCAGCTGCGGCATCTTGCCCGCATGATCCAAAAGTCCTCTCTCTGCGGTCTCGGCAAGACGGCGCCGAACCCGGTCCTGTCGACGCTGCAGAACTTCGAGGAGGAATACATCGAGCATATCCGCGACAAGCGCTGCCGCTGCGGGGTCTGCAAGGATCTCGCGACCTACGTCATCACGGACAAGTGCATCGGCTGCACGAAGTGCGCGCGCAACTGCCCCGTGAAGGCGATCACCGGCTCGCCGCGGCAAAAGCACGTCATCGACACCGCCAAGTGCATCAAGTGCGGCACGTGCAAAGCCGGCTGCCCGGTCAACGCGATCAAGGAGGGTTAAGCCATGGCGGAAAAGAAAATGTTTATCGACGGCATCGAATGTCCGTTCACCGATGAGCGCAACGTGCTGGAAGTCGCCCGCAAAAACGGCATCGACATCCCCTCGCTGTGCTACTGCGAAAATCTCTCCATCTACGGCGGCTGCCGCATCTGTCTGATTGAGACCGAGCGCGGCGGACTGGACGCGGCCTGCTCCATGCAGCCGCGCGACGGGATGAAGGTCTTCACCCACACCGAGCAGGTAATCGAAAGCCGCAAGACCACCTTGCAGCTGCTTCTGTCCAGCCACCGGTACGAGTGCGTGACCTGCGACCAGTACGGCAAGTGCAAGCTTCAGGAATATGCCCACCGCTACCATGTGGAGGAGCTGCCCTTTGCCGACAACACTTACAGCCGCGAGCGTCAGGATTTCTCGAGCCCGTGCATCACGCGCGACCCCTCGAAGTGCATCCTGTGCGGTCTGTGCGTGCGCATGTGCGCCGAGGTGCAGAACATCGGCGCGATCAACTTCAACAACCGCGGCAAGCGCGCCTTCGTCGCTCCGGGCTTCGGCAAGATGCTCTCGGAGACGAGCTGCGTCGGCTGCGGCCAGTGCGCGGCGGTCTGCCCGACGGGCGCCATCACGATCAACAACCAGATCGAGCAGTTCTGGAAGATGCTCCACGACAAGAACAAGCGCGTCGTCGTGCAGTTTGCCCCGTCCGTCCGCGTCGGCATGGCCGAGGAATTCGGCATGCCCGCCGACACCGCCGTGACCGGCAAGCTCGTCACCGCCCTGCGCTATCTCGGCGCGGACGTCGTGTACGACACGAACCTCACCGCCGACCTCACGATCATGGAGGAGAGCGCGGAGTTCTTTGAAAAAGTGAAATCCGGCGCGAAGCTTCCCATGTTCACCTCCTGCTGCCCCGGCTGGATCCAGCACGTGGAGCACAAGCACCCGAACCTGATGCCGCAGGTCTCCACCGCCGGCAGCCCGATGGAAATGTTCGGCGCCCTGATCCGCCAGCAGTTCAAGGACGAGGACGTCTACTCCGTCGCGATCATGCCCTGCACGGCGAAGAAGTTCGAGGCGCAGCGTCCGGAGCTGGAAAAGGACGGCAAGCGGCTCATTGACCTTGTCATCACGACGACCGAGCTCAATCACATGATCAAGGAAGCGGGCATCGACATTAAAAACCTGCCCGACTCCGAGCCGGACGATCCGCTGGGCGACTACACCGGCGCGGGCGTCATCTTCGGCGTCACCGGCGGCGTCACCGAGGCCGTCATCCGCCGTGTCCTTGCCGACGCCTCCCCCGGAACGCTCCAGACCATCGCGGAATGCGGCGTGCGCGGTCTCGAGGGCATCAAGGCCTTTGAGGTCTCCGCGGGCGATCTGAAGCTGCGCATCGCGGTCGCGAACGGTCTCGGCAACGCGGATAAGCTGATTGCCAAGATCGAGAGCGGCGAGGAGTACTTCGACTTCGTCGAGGTCATGGCCTGCCCGAACGGCTGCATCGGCGGCGGCGGACAGCCTCCCGCCTCCAATGCGCGCAAGGCAGAGCGCTTCAAGGCGATCTTCAAGGAAGACGACCGTCTGGAGCTCAAGATCCCGCAGCAGAACCCCGCGCTCACCTACATCTACGATGAGCTCATGCAGGGCCGCGCCCACGAGCTGCTGCACATCCACTATCCATTACACGGTGATCATCACGAATGATAGCCCCCTTCTTTCCGGAAGGTGCGTTCCCCACGGGGAGCGCACCTTTTTATATTGCATCCGGCATGAAAACGTAGTAGAATATGTTAAAATGAAATGGAAAAGAAGGAATCACACTATGGAAAAATATGTGCTTCAGGTGTGCCGCGGGACGGCGTGCCATGTGCGCAAGAGCGCGAAAGTGCTTCAGGCGATTTTTGACGCCACGGGCACGAGCCCGGAGAAGCTCGCCTCCGACGACGGTCTGTTCCGCATCGAGATCGTGTCCTGCCTCGAGATGTGCGCGATGGCGCCCGTCATCACCGTCAACGGCACGGCGCACGGCAACCTCACGCCGGAGACGGCGGTGGAGCTCGTCGAGCAGCTCCGCGCTTAAAGCGTAAAAGAAGCGTGAGCCAGGGTATCACCCGGGCTCACGCTTTTTTGTGCCTTATTCCATATCCTCCAGCGTGTTCTGCAGCAGCTTCATCAGCGCGACCGCGCCCTCGCGCGTCAGCAGAAGGCTCGCAACCTGGTCGGCGGTCTGCACCGGCACGTCGATGAGGCCGTTTTGCTTGGGGCTGTAATTGTGCGTGGTGTATCCGTGATGGAAATCGAGCAGGAATTCGCTCTTGTTCTGGTTCACGCCGAGATGAAAGATATTGGCAAATTGCGGTCGCATGAAAATCCCTCCGTTGTTGGTTTTCCTCTATTTTACCGCATCAACGTGGTTTTTTCAACATTTTGCCTTGCGATACACGGACATCTCCGATATAATATAGATAATCTGACAATGGGTGGTGGATCATTTGAAAGATCTGAAGCATCTGTATACACTCGAAAAGCTTCTCGAGAGCGCGAACAACGATCTCGTGCAGCGCGCCTGCGCCGAGGGTCGGCACGCGCTCGGCTACACCTGCTATCACATGCCGGAGGTGCTGCTGAACGCAGATCATTGCTTCTCGGTGCGCCTGCGCGCGCCGCTGACGGGCTCGATGGACATCTCGGGCTACTACATGAACAACTTCATCTGCGACTACTGCAAGTCCATTCTCGAGCGCGGCATCGAGGGCGGCTACAACTTCCTGTCCTGCATCATGGGCACGGAGACCTGCTCGGAGATGAACCGCGCGCTGGAGCACTTCGAGGTCAAGCGCCTGATCGAAAAGGACGATTTCTTCGTCAGCTTCCTCGACATGCCGTTCAAGACCACCGAGGCCGCCGTGCAGCACTACATCACGCAGCTGCAGGTCAAGGTTCTTGACCGAATGCGCGACACCTTCGGCGCGGACGTGTCGGACGCGGCGCTGCGCAGGGCGGTCAGGGAGCACAACGAGGTCTGCCGCCTCATCACCGAGATCGGCGAATACCGCAAGGAGGACAACCCGCGCATCACGGGCTATGAGTTCGCGGTGCTGAACGTGGCGAGCTACACCTGCCCCAAGGATCTCATTCTCCCCTATCTGCGCGAGACGGCGGAGGAGCTCAAAACGCGCAGGCCCGACGACAAACGCGCATGGCGCGTGAAGATCGTGATCGCGGGCAGCGAAATTGACGATCCGAGCTTCATCAAGCTCGTGGAGGACGCGGGCGCGCTCGTGGTGGCGGATCGCTTCTGCTTCGGCTCGACGCCGGGCAGAGAGGAGATCGCACTCTCGGACGATGTTCCCGCGCTCGAGAGCATCGCGCGGCACTATCTGAAAACGAGCCAGTGCCCGCGCTACATGGAAAAGGAAAAGGTCGATGGCCGCCATCAATTCGTAAAGCAGCTCGTGGAGGAGTACCACGCACAGGGCGTGCTCTATGAGCAGCTGAAGTTCTGCGAATTCTGGGGCTATGAGCGGGCGCTGGCGAGCTACGTCATGACACACGACTTCGGCATCCCCTCCGTCGCCATCGACCGCCAGAACGCAGGCGGCGGCGCCGGTCAGCTGCGCACCCGCGTACAGGCATTCGTGGAGAGTCTCGAAATCAAGCAGATCAACGCCGCCAAGGGAGGGAGCAGACGATGAAAACACCGAAAGAACTCCTGCACATCATCCGGCACGCAAACGACTATACCTATCGCTTCAACCCCAAGACCGGCAATTTCCGCTGGCGCGAATTTCGCGGCCTGCGGGACGACGTGTACAACTTCTGGATGTGGCTCGTCGTGTGGAAAGACATGGCGCGCTTTGTCGTGCGCGACCCCATCGGCGTCGTCAAGGCGCTGTTCCGCTACCAGTGGTTTGCGACCTACTTAAACTATCCCGCGTTCGTCGACCGCGCGACGCTCGGCATGCGCGGCACACAGCTGCGCATGGCGCGGCTCCAGTATGACCGGATCGTGAAGAAGGCGACCGACATGCTGCATGACACGTTCGCCGCCGACCGAAACCTGCACCCCAACACGAAAAAGGACAAGAAGATCGTCCTCTTTGACGAGCTCGTGCCCTGCGAGATGATGGCGGGCTTCCCGAATCTGATCGGTCTCCCGGCGCAGACCCTGCCGATCTTCCTGACGTCGATCCTCGACCAGAACGTCGTCCCGCCGTATCTCGACACGGCGGAGAACTTCGGCATCCCGGCGGACGTCTGTCCCCTGCCCTCGGCGGAGACCGGCTGCGCCCTGCGCGACGACTTCCCGAAGATGGGCGCCTGTCTCATCAGCTGCAACATGCCGTGCGACGGCTCCGTGATGACCTCGGCGTTCCAGGATCGCTATTTCAAGCTCCCCTCGCACGTCTACGGCGTGCCGACGCGCTATACCGAGGACGAGGTGCAGACCTACGCCGTCGAGGAGCTCAAGGAGATGATCCGCTTCATCGAGGACACGACCGGCGAGACCTTTGACTGGGACGCGTTCCTCAAAGCCATGGAGGTCTACAACGAGGAGACCCGCTATGAGCTTCAGAAATGGGAGGTCAACCGCACGCCCTATCCGCAGATGACGGGCGAGACGTTCTGGATCTACCGCATGTTCTTCTATCACCTCTCCGGCGGCATGGACCCGCGCTTTGTGGACACCGACCGCAAGGTGAACCAGCTCATGATGCAGGGCTATTTCCGCAAGCAGCCGTGCGTAAAGGAGATGCGCCACCGCTGCGTGGAGTGGTCGTGTCCGGCGAACTTTTATCCTGACTTCTCGATCTGGGCGCAGGAGTGCTGGGGCATCTACGTCGTCGCGGCGATGGAGACGCTGATCTCCGACGTCATCATCGACACCTCCAGCCGCGAGACCGCCCTGCGGGATCTCGCGCTGACCTACCAGCGCTGCACGATGCGCAAGCACACCAAGGGCGGCTACCGCAACGTGCTCGATGAGCTGTGGGTCGTCTGCGAGCAGTATAACTGCGACTTTGTGCTCATGTACGACCAGATCTCCTGCAAGGGCATGGACGGTCTGCGCGGTCTGTTTGAAGAACAGGCGGCCGAGCGCGGCATCCGTCTGCTCTGGGTGGCGCAGGATCTGCTGGATCCGCGCACGATCTCCAAGCGCGAGATGCGCAACCAGGTCAACCTCTACATGTCCACCGTCATGGGTGAGGAGCCGGTCCGGCCGGATCTTGTGGAATTTGACGATTCCAAGAGCTGGTAAGTTTACATAAAAACAATCAAAGGCTGTCGCTTTGCCGCGGCAGCCTTTCAATTTGCAGTAAGCACCACAATATCTTTCATTTTAAACAAACTTTATGCACAAAATCTGCGAAATCATCTATTAATATTGTAAAAATCGAAATTTGTTGATTTTTAAACTTGCATTTGTTAAAAAAATGTGCTAATATTATGTCTACCATCACAAAAGGAGGTGTATGACCATGATTCTGAAATGGTATGCGCGTGGCCCGGAGCCCACGGATCTCGACGATCTGATCTTCAGCGACGACACTTGGAACCCCAGTGACAAGTAATTGTTGATTGTTTTCCGACCACGCAAGCGAAACAGTTCGCGGCGTGGCTCTTTTATTTTAAAATAATATAGATCGTTGTCAGATTCTGATTTTTGACCCGCCGCACGGCTGTGCGGCGGGCTTTTTTCGCGGTTGCAACCGCGGGTTGACAAATTGCCGCGACAAATTGCTGGTGTAAACCGCACAGATGTGCTATGATGTGACCATCAACGAGGCGCTGCGGCGCTGGGAGGAGAACACCATGATACTCGCTGACAAGATCATCGATCTGCGCAAGAAAAACGGCTGGTCGCAGGAGGAGCTCGCCGAGAAGCTCGGCGTGAGCCGCCAGTCCATCTCCAAGTGGGAGAGCGCGCAGTCCGTTCCGGATATGAACCGCATTCTCGCGATGTCGCGCCTGTTCGGCGTGAGCACGGATTACTTATTAAAAGACGAGCTGGAGCCGGAGGACGCCTCCCCCGTCGGGGACGCGCCGACGCAGGCGCGGGGCGCGGACGATCTGCCGCTGCGGCAGGTCAGCATGGAGGACGCCAATGCCTATCTCGCGGCAAAGGACACGGAGGCAAAGCTGGTCGCGCAGGGCGTGATGCTCTGCATCCTGTCCCCGGTGCTTCTGCTGGTGCTGATTGGCCTCCAGGAGTTTTACGGCTTTCTGTCCGAGATACAGGCAACGGGAATCGGTCTCGCGGTTCTGATCGGCATGGTGGCCTGGGCGGTGGCGCTCTTTGTCCGCGCGCACACGATCGCCTCTCCCTACGAGGCCTATGAGACCGAGGGCATCGACACCGCCTACGGCGTGGACGGGCTCGTGCGCGAGCGCAAGACGCAGTACGCGCCGGTGCACACGCGCCGCCTCGCAATCGGCATCATGCTGTGCGTTCTGTCGCCGCTGCCGCTGTTTCTGATGATGGCGGTCGGCAAAGACGACCCCCGCATGACATCCGCTGTGGGCGCGCTGCTGGTGCTGGTAGCGATCGGCGTCTGGCTCATCGTGCGCACATCCATTCTGAACAGCGCAATGAACGTGCTGCTCGAGGAGGGCGACTTCACCCGCGCGCAGAAGCTGGACAACCGCCGCGATGAGCCGATCTCGGGCATCTTCTGGGCAGTGGTGCTGGTGCTGTATCTCACGCCGAGCTTCCTGTTCGGCGCATGGGACAAGACCTGGATCATCTGGCCGATCGCGGGCGTCACATGGGGCGTCATCGCCGCGATCCTGCATACAACGAGACAAAAATAAGCAAAAGATTCCCCGCCGAAGTGTTCGGCGGGGAATTTGTTTTTTGGTTATCCCTGTTTTCGGAGGGTGCAGCTCACGCCGTCCTCGACACGGTCGCAGATGAGCGTGTTGGCGTTGAACACCTCGAATGTGTAGACCGGTGTTTTGCTGTCGGAGGCCAGATAGATGCCGCCGTCGTGGATCGTGCAGGGCTGATCGCCCTCGATGCCGGGGAGATTGCAGGTGACCTTGTCTCCGCTGACCAGCATGCTGCCGTCCACGCTCTCCCAGAAGCCCTCCAGATAGGGCGCGGCATAGCTGTCGCTGGAGAAAATGAGCTTGCTGGCGTCAGCAAAGCCGATGAGACGCATCAGCCGCTGTTCTGCCTCAGGCTCGGTCATCTCGGTCGCTTCAGCCAGATCTTTGAGATTGCCGGAGATGTGCGCGTGGGCTAGGAACAGATAATCTCTGCTGCGCTCATAGCCGCGCTCGGCAAGCGTTTTGAAGCCCACAATGACATCGGCATACTTCCCCGACTCATATTCCGAGCAGAGCGAAACGTAGAGATCCGGCTCGGCTTTCGCCTCAAGCTGATCGATCACGCCGCGAAACGGCGCGAGCTCGGACGCGTCATACTGCTCCCGGATGGCGGCGATGCGCTGCAGGAGCGCGACGTTCTGCCGCTCCTCGGACTCGTGACCGGCGGCGATGAGCGACTTGCGAAGCTCCAGATCGCTCGGCTGGAAGATGTGCACGCTGTTCATGCGAACTTCGGCGTCCGAAAAACGCATATCGTTGATGGCTTCTTTCACTTCATTGTTCGTATCGCGGTCAGTTGTGATGAAATACCAGAACAGCACGCCCGCGATGACAACGATGGCTGCAGCGGCGGCGATGATGCCGTGCAGCGCTTTGCGGCGGTGCCGGGGCAGCTGCTGCAGTCGGGAAGCGGACGCGCCGCATTCCGGACAGACCTGCGCATCAGGCGGAAGCTGTGCGCCGCAGGAACGACATTCCATGGAGATTTTCCTCCTTTTACCGAAAAACCTGACGGTTGTAATAGATCCTTTGTAAATAAGTATTTTACCAAACTTGCGCCAAAAGCGCAACCGCCCGCGCTGATTTTTACAAAATGTTTGCACGAAAAAGCCCGCCGGGTTTCCCGGCGGGCACAAACTGCAGTCAGTCGGCAAACATCGGCGTGGAGAGATAGCGGTCGCCTGTGTCAGGCAGCAGCACGACGATGGTCTTGCCCCTGCTCTCGGGGCGTCTGGCAACCTCGACGGCGGCGTGGAGCGCAGCGCCCGAGGAAATGCCGACCAGCACGCCCTCTGCCTTGCCGAGCAGTCTGCCCGCGGCGAAAGCGTCCTCGTTCTCGACGGCAATGACCTCGTCATAGACCGAGGTGTCAAGCACGTCGGGCACGAAGCCCGCGCCGATGCCCTGGATCGCGTGCGCGCCTGACGTGCCGCGGCTCAGAACCGGCGAAGCGGCAGGCTCAACGGCGACGACGCGCACAGCGGGGTTTTGCTCCTTCAGATACCGTCCGGTGCCCGTGATCGTGCCGCCGGTGCCGACGCCGGCGACGAACACGTCCACCGCCCCGTCCGTATCCTGCCAGATCTCCGGACCCGTCGTCCGGTAGTGCGCAGCGGCGTTCGCGGGATTGACAAACTGTCCGGGGATGAAGCTGTGCGGGATCTCGGCGGCAAGCGCTTCCGCCTTGTCGATCGCGCCCTGCATGCCCTTTGCTCCCTCGGAGAGGACGAGCTCCGCGCCGTATGCCTTCATGATCTGGCAGCGCTCCACAGACATTGTATCCGGCATGACAATGATCACGCGGTAGCCGCGCGCCGTGCCGACGGAGGCGAGCCCGATGCCGGTATTGCCGCTGGTCGGCTCGATGATGACGGAGTCCGGCGTGAGTATGCCGCGCGCCTCGGCGTCATCCAGCATGGCGACGGCGACGCGGTCCTTGGCAGAGCCCGCGGGGTTTAAGTACTCGAGCTTTGCAAGCAGTCTGGCTTCCAGCGCGAATTTTTGTTCCAGATGCGTCAGCTCCAGCAGCGGCGTCCCGCCGATGAGCTGCTCCAAAGAGGTATAGACCTTTGCCATAGAGGTTCCCGACCTTTCCAATAGGTTATCTGGATTATACTACGGTGCGTTTTAGCTGTCAAACGTGCATCATGGTTCGCCGACGTCGTTTTTCGACGCCTTTCAAGTTGACATAAAGTGAAATGCACGTTATAATATTGACATGGGAGCAGGAATCGCCTGCTCCGGGAAATGGAAAGGAGAAAAAATGACTGCAAAAAAATTCTTTGCCGAGCTGATCGGCACGTTCGCGCTTGTATTCTTCGGCTGCGGCGTCGCGATTGCGACGGGCTGCTCGAACATGGGCGACAGCGCTTATGCGATGACGGCGCTGGCTTTCGGCCTCGTGATCGTGGGCATGGCCTACTCCATCGGCCGCGTCTCCGGCTGCCACGTCAACCCCGCTGTGTCCCTGGGCGTGTTCTGCGCCGGACGCATGAGCTTTTCGGAGTTCATCGGCTACATCTGCGCACAGGTCGTCGGCGCGATCCTCGGCGCGTTCGTCCTCTTTGCGATCGCGGGCGTGGGCGGCACCAATGCCCCGGCGGACGGCGTGAGCGTCGTTTCCGCGCTGGCGCTGGAGTGCATCCTCACGTTCTTCTTCGTGCTGGTGATCCTGTTCGTGACCGCGGACGACAAGTTTGAGCGCATCGCGGGCGTCGTCATCGGTCTGACGCTGACGCTGGTGCACCTCGTCGGCATCCACTTCACGGGCACCTCCGTGAACCCCGCGCGCAGCTTCGGTCCCGCGCTGGTCGCCGCTCTGCAGGGTCAGGGCGCGGCGCTCGGCGTTGTCTGGATCTTCATCGTCGCCCCGCTGGTCGGCGGCGCGCTGGCTGCCGTTGTGTATAAAGCGCTGGCAAGCAAATAATCCCCAATATGCCAAACCCCCGCTCTGCGATGCAGAGCGGGGGTTTTCTTTGTTTATCCGCGCCCGTAGCGGCGGGTCATGGCGGCGATCTTTTTTGCAAGCTCCGGCGTGAGCTCGCCGGGGAGCAGGCGCCAGCGCCAGTTCCCCTCGGCGGTGCCGGGCGTGTTGATGCGCGCCTCGCTGCCGAGACTCAGATAGTCCTGGATCTGCGCCACAAAGAGCTCTGCGACCGAGCTCATGCCGCCGCGCAGCACGCCCCAGGCGTACCCCTCCTCGGGGTTTAAGCCGAGATAGGCCGCGGCATAGTCGAGATCCTCCTCGCTGATCTCCGTCAGCCAGCCGAGCAGCGTATTGTTATCATGCGTGCCGGCATAGCAGATGCAGTTGCGCGAGTAGTTGTGCGGCAGATAGTCGCTGGGCTCGCGGTGGTCAAACGCGAACTCCAGCACCTTCATGCCCGGAAGCTTCGATTCCTCGAGCAGCGCGTGCAGCTCGGGCGTGATGTAGCCGAGATCCTCGGCGATGAACTGCATGTTGTTGAACCACGCCGTGAGTCTGCCGACGAGATCCATGCCGGGGCCTTTGACCCACCTGCCGTTTTTCGCGGTCGTCTCGCCATAAGGCACGGACCAGTATGCCTCAAACGCGCGGAAGTGGTCGATACGCAGCGCGTCATAGAGCTTTTCCGCGCCCTCGACGCGGCGGATCCACCAGCCGTAGCCGTCGGCGCGCAGGGCATCCCAGTCATAGAGCGGCGTGCCCCAGAGCTGTCCGTCATCGGTGAACGCATCGGGCGGCACGCCGGACACGGCTTTCGGCACGCACTGGTCGTCGAGCTGGAAAAACTGCGGCTCCGCCCAGACGTCGGAGGAATCCATGGCGACATAGATCGGCATATCGCCGATGATGCCGACGCCCTTTTCGCGGGCATAGCTGCGCAGCCGCTCCCACTGGCGGAAGAACAGAAACTGCACAAAGGCATAGAACGTGACGTCCGCTTCCAGAAGCTTCGTCCAGCGCGCGACAGCCTCCGGCTTTCTGAGACGGATATCCGCGTCCCAGTCCATCCAGGGCGCGCCGTCAAAGTGGTCTTTCAGCGCCATGTACAGCGCGTAAGGCTCCAGCCAGCGGGCGTTTTCTCGGCGGAAGCGGTCAAAGTCCGCCGCCATGGTCGTCAGACCGCGCGCCGTCGCCTTTCTCAAAAGCGGAAAGCGCAGCGCATAGACCCTGTCATAGTCCACATAGCGCGCATCTCCCCAGTCAAGCCCCTCCAGGTCGGCTGCGTCCAGCAGTCCGTCCGCGACGAGCTGATCGAGATCGACATAGTAGGGATTTCCGGCAAAGGTGGAATAGCCGGAATACGGTGAGTCGCCGTAGCTCGTCGGGCCGACGGGCAGGATCTGCCACCAGCGCTGACGGGCCTCGGCAAGAAAATCAATAAAGTCAAAGGCTGCCTGCCCCATCGTGCCGATGCCGTGCGCGGAGGGCAGAGATGTGATCGGTGTCAGAACGCCGCTGCTGCGAAATAGCTTCATGCTTTGGATTCCTCGTTCTCGGTTTATTGTTCAGGGAAGGCGCTTTTTGATCTCGTCGAGCATGGCGTCGGCGGCGGCGTCCTTGCTCATGAGCGGGAGCTGCATCTCGCTGTCGGGCGTGATGAGCGTGATCACATTCGTATCGCCGCCGAAGCCCGCGCCGGAGACCTTCAGATTGTTCGCGGCAATCATGTCGAGATTCTTTTTCCTGAGCTTCGCGCGGCTGTTGGCCAGCATGTTCTCGGTCTCCATCGAGAAGCCGCACAGGAACTGTCCCGGGCGCTTGGCTTTGCCGAGCGTGCCGAGGATATCCTGCGTGCGCGCAAGCGGGATGGAGAGGTCGGCGTCGGACTTTTTCATCTTGTTGTCCGCGACGGCAGCGGGGCGGTAGTCCGCGACGGCGGCAGCCTTGATGATGATGTCCATGTCGGGTGCGCGCGACGTAACCGCCTCAAACATATCCTGCGCAGTCGTGATGTCCACGATCTCCATATAGCCCGGGCGCGGGAGATTCACCTGCCCGGAGACGAGCGTGACCTCGGCGCCGCGGCGGGCGGCAGCTCTCGCGATGGCATAGCCCATGCGCCCCGAGGAATGGTTCGTGAGATAGCGCACCGGGTCCAGCGGCTCCTGCGTGGGTCCCGCCGTGACAAGGACGCGCAGACCCTTGAAGTCCTTTTCGTGCGCCGCGCCGTGCAGGCAGGTTTCGAGCAGCGCCTCGGGCTCGGGCAGCTTGCCCTTTCCCACCGCGCCGCAGGCAAGGCGGCCGGAGGCAGGCTCGACGACCTCCCAGCCGTAGCGGCGGAGCGCGGCGAGGTTATCCTGCGTGACGGGGTTTTCGTACATTTTCGTATTCATGGCCGGCGCGATCGCCTTCGGGCAGTCGCAGGCCAGTACCGTGGTCGTGAGCATATCGTCCGCGAGTCCGTGGGCAAGCTTTGCGATCACATTCGCGGTCGCCGGCGCGATGAGCACGAAATCGGCCCTGTCCGCAACGGCGATATGCTCGACGCTGCTCTGGAAATTGCGGTCGAACGTATCCACGAGCGCCTTGTTGCCCGTGAGCTGCTCGAACGTGATGGGCGTGATGAACTTCGTGGCGTTTTCCGTCATGAGCACCTGCACGTCCGCGTGCTGCTTGACGAGAAGCGAGGCAAGGCTCGCCGCCTTGTACGCCGCGATGCCCCCGGTCACGCCGAGAACGATGGTCTTTCCTTTCAGCATGGTAAGACCTCCCTTATCTTTTTTGTTTATTTAGTATAGCATGCATCAAAACTTCTTGCAATCCCGCGACACATGGCATATAATACCCCCGTCGGGAACAAATGTGGCATTTTCCGCGTCTGTTCTCATGTCTGAAAGGTGCGCCATCCGCGCCGCTGTACTCGTTTGAGACGGCAGGCACATTTGAAGGTTCCCTTTTCGGACATCCTATTATGATGCGCCGTATCCCGAAGCGGAACGGCAGCAAGGAGGAAACTGAATATGCAGAAAAAACAGTCCAACACCCTGTATCTGGCGCAGCTTGCGCTGTTCATCGCCATCGAGCTGGTGATGAAGCTCACGGGCCTTTCGAGCATTCCCGTGGGACCGCTGAACATGACGCTCACGATGGTTCCCATCGCGATCGGCGCGATGCTGCTCGGTCCCCTTGCCGGGGCGGTGCTGGGTCTGGTCTACGGTTGCACCAGCCTTTACGACGCCATCTCCGGCGCTTCGGTAATGACTGGTGTTTTCTTTCAGGTCAGCCCGCTCCATACGATCATCCTGTGCGTCGGCATGCGCATTCTCGTGGGTCTGCTCACGGGCCTGATCTTCCGCGGCATCCACAGGATCGACCGCACGAAGACCATCAGCTACTTCATCGGCGGTCTGCTCGCGCCGGTGCTGAACACCGCGCTTTTCATGGGCTACATCGTGCTCTTCTTCTATCAGACCGAGTTCGTGCAGAACATGGTCACGAAGCTCGGCGCTTCCGGTCCCCTGATGCTGATCGTGCTGATGGTCGGCGTGCAGGGTCTCGTTGAGGCGGCGACCGGTCTCATCATCGGCGGCGGCGTCACGAAGGCGGTCGCCCACGCGCTCAAGCGCGACAAGTAAGGAGTCTTTCAGATGATCTTAGCCATCGACGTCGGCAATACCAACATCGTCCTCGGCGGCATCCGGGACGGCAGACAGGCGTTCTCCGCCCGCCTCGCCAGCGACCGGCAGAAAACCGCGGAGGAATACGCGCTCACCATCGGCGGCATTCTGAAAATGCACGGCGTGGAGCCCGCGGATATTGAGGGCGGCATTCTCTCGTCCGTCGTGCCGTATCTGCGTTCGGTGCTGCCCGCGGCCATCAAGCTGCTCGCGAACGTGGATCTGATGGTCGTTGGCTCCGGCATCCGCACGGGGCTGAACATCCGCATGGACGACCCCGCCACCGTCGGCAGCGACCTGATCGTGAGCGCCGTGGCGGCAAAGGACAAGTACAAAACGCCCCTCGCCATCATCGACATGGGCACGGCGACAACGCTCGTCGTGATCGACCAGAAGGGCGACTATGTCGGCGGCATGATCATTCCCGGTCTCTGGGTCTCCCTGAACTCGCTTTCGAGTCAGGCCGCGCAGCTGCCGCACATCGACTTAAACGCCCCGGCAAAGCTCCTCGGCAAGAACACCGTGGACTGCATGCGTGCGGGCTCCGTGATCGGCTGCGCCGCGATGCTCGACGGGCTCCTCGACCGCGTGGACGAGGAGATGGGCGAGAGCGTCAACGCCATCCTCACCGGCGGCGTCGCGGAGCTGATCGCGCCCTACTGCAGACGCACGATGCATGTCGAGCCGGATCTTCTGATCCGGGGACTCCAGATCATCTACGAAAAGAACCGATAATCACCCACTCTGATCCCGTGTGTCCTACCGGCGCGCGGGATCAGCATTTTTCTTCTGCTTCAAGGGCAAAAAAACATTTACAACCAATGCAAATGGGTGTATAATTCCTGCGTTAAAGTTACTGAAAGAGGTGTTCTTCGTGAACCGTATGGTAGGAACCGTATCCAGAGGCATTCGCGCGCCCATCATTCGCGAGGGCGACGATCTCAGAAAAATCGTTGTGGACTGCGTGCTGCAGGCGGCAGCGTCAGACGACGGCTTTGCCGTGCGTGACCGCGACGTGATCGCCATGACCGAGGCCATCGTGGCCCGCGCGCAGGGCAACTACGCCACCGTGCAGGACATCGCTGCCGACGTCCGCGCCAAGTTCGGCGGCGGCACCGTGGGCGTGGTGTTCCCGATCCTGAGCCGCAACCGCTTTTCCATCTGCCTGCGCGGCATCGCGATGGGCGCGGAGAAGATCGTGCTGCAGCTGTCCTATCCCTCCGACGAGGTGGGCAACCATCTCTTCGACGAGGATCTGCTGGACGAAAAAGGCGTCGATCCCGTGCGCGACGTGCTCACGCTCGAAAAGTATCGTGAGCTCTTCGGCTATGTGAAGCACCCCTTTACCGGCGTGGATTACGTCGAGTTCTACGGCGACCTGATCCGCTCCTGCGGCGCCGAGGTCGAGTTCGTGTTCGCCAATGACGCGCGCGCCATTCTCAACTACACGAAGAACGTGATCCCCTGCGATATTCACACCCGCGCACGCACCAAGCGCCGTCTTCTCGCGGCGGGCGCGGAAAAGGTCTGCTGCCTGGACGAGCTGCTCGCGGCTCCGGTCAATGGCAGCGGCTACAACGAAAACTACGGTCTGCTCGGCTCCAACAAGGCGACCGAGGACAAGGTGAAGCTCTTCCCGCGCGACTGCCAGCCGCTCGTGGACGGCATCCAGGCCGACATCCTCGAAAAGACCGGAAAGCACGTCGAGGTCATGGTCTACGGCGACGGCGCGTTCAAGGACCCCGTCGGCAAGATCTGGGAGCTGGCAGACCCCGTCGTCTCCCCCGCCCACACGCCCGGCCTTTCCGGCACGCCGAACGAGCTGAAGCTCAAGTATCTCGCGGACAACGATTTTGCCGACCTCTCCGGCGAGGCGCTGCGTGACGCCATCAAGGCTGAGATCGAAAAGAAAGACGCCAATCTCGTTGGCCAGATGGTCTCCGAGGGCACGACGCCCCGCCGTCTCACCGACCTGATCGGTTCGCTCTGCGACCTCACCTCCGGCAGCGGCGACAAGGGCACCCCGATCGTCTACATCCAGGGCTACTTCGACAACTACACCACGGTGTAAGAAATACCGATGCAACAATCCCCGCCTCTGTTTCAGAGGCGGGGATACTGCGTATATACATGACAAAAACCGGAACCTGCAAGGCAGATTCCGGTTTTGGCACGCTGTAAGGGATTCGAACCCCTGACCTTCTGGTCCGTAGCCAGACGCTCTATCCAGCTGAGCTAACAGCGCTCAAGTGCCTTAGTATATTAGCATAGTCCCATGAGAAATGCAAGCCTTTTTTTCACTTTTTCAAAAAATATTTTTGCGCAGGAATTTGCCGCCGCACGGTGTGCCCGTGCGGCGGCAGACTGTACTGTTTACCAGCCCATAAAATCACTGATGGATTCCGCCATGTCTCCGATCGACTTCATCGCATCCGACACCATGCGCTTGCCGCTCTTTTTCTGCGGCTTGAGCATCATGCCCGCCGCCGCGCCGAGAGCCATTCCGATGCCGACACCCTTGACGATGTTCATGGCCTGCGTCGTTTTCGCGCTCATATTCGCTCGCCTCCTCTCGACAAAAAAATGCGGAGCTTCGTCCGAATGCAGTATGCGTCAAATCCGCGCATCCTATTGCCGGGAGATTTCGACAGGTGAAAATTTGCGTTTTGTGCATATTATATGATATAATTATGTATTATGGGTTTTTGTGCCCATCTATCACCGATATTTGTTTGAGGAGATGCGCAAAATGAAGCTGCGTATTCTGGCGGTCGGCGACGTGGTAGGCGTGCCGGGTCTCGCCTTTTTGACGGAAAATCTGAAAGCGCTGAAGGCGGAGAAGCAAATCGACTTCGCCGTTGTGAACGGCGAAAACGCGAACGTCGTCGGCATCACGCCGAAGCAGGCGGACGCGATCTTTGCCGCCGGCGCGGATGTGATCACGCTCGGCAACCACACCTGGACGCGCTATGAGCTGCAGCCCTATCTGGAGCAGCGCAAGCGCATTCTGCGTCCGGCGAATTTCGCGCCCCAGTGTCCGGGACGCGGCTGGGGCGTGTTTCAGGTGCGGTCCGAGAAGATCTGCGTCGTGAATCTCATGGGCAAGTTCACGCTCGATCCGAACACGGACAACCCCTTTCTCGTCGTGGACGACATTCTCGATCAGGTGGAGACGCCGATCGTGCTCGTGGATATGCACGCCGAGGGCACGAGCGAAAAGCGCGCGATGGGCTTTTATCTCGACGGGCGCGTGAGCGCCGTGTGGGGGACGCACACGCATGTGCAGACCTCGGACGCGGACGTGCTGCCCGAGGGCACGGGCTATATCACCGATCTCGGCATGACGGGACCGGTGCAGTCGGTGCTCGGCATCGCGCCGGAGCAGAGCATCGGCAAATTTCTCGGCGATCCGCCGCGCCGCTATGAGGCGGCGATGGGCGCCTGCAAGCTCGAGGGCGCAATCTTCGAGATCGACAGCGAGAGCGGCAAATGCATCTCGGCCGAGGCGGTGCGCGTGCGATGAACAGCATCAAGCTCCTGCACGCGGCGGATCTGCATCTGGACTCCGCGTTCGAGGCGCTGCCGGGAACGCTCGCTGCCCAGCGGCGGCGTGAGCAGCGCCAGCTGCTGCGCAGTCTGCCCGCACTGGCAAAGGCGCAGGGCGCGCAGCTGATCCTCCTGCCCGGCGACCTGCTCGACACGGACAGCCCCTACGGCGAAACCGTGCGCATGCTTTCAGACGCCTTTTCGGAGACGGACGTGCACGTCTTCATCTCCCCCGGCAACCACGATTACTACACCGCAAACGCGCCCTATGCGCGGCTGCGGTTTCCGGACAACGTACATATCTTCACGCGCGCGCATCTGGAGCCTGTGTTGATCCCGGAGCTCAGTGTGCGCGTCTGGGGCGCAGCGTTTGAGGACAGACACTGCCCCGCCCTGCTGCGCGGCTTTGCGCTCGACCGCGCGGACGATCTCATTGAGATTCTGTGCGTGCACGGCGAGGTCGGCAACCCCGGCTCCCCCTACAATCCAATGTCGGAGGCGGAGCTCGACGCAAGCGGGTTTGACTACGCCGCGCTCGGACATGTACACGCTTACAGCGGTCTGCGACGCGCGGGAAACACATTCTATGCCTGGCCGGGCTGCGCTGAGGGGCGCGGCTTTGACGAGACGGGCGAAAAGGGCGTACTGCTCGCAACGGTGTCGCGCGGTCACGTTGAGGCGGAGTTCGTGCCGCTGGGCGGACGGCGCTATGAGTCCATTTCCGTGGACGTGACGGGGCGCGACGCGCTCGCCGCTGTGCGCACGGAGTTGCCGCCGGGTGCGGCGCAGCACATCTTCCGCATCACGCTTACGGGCGAATGCGACCGCGCGCCGAATCTGACGCAGCTGCGCGCTGCTCTGGAGGGGCATGTGTTCGCCATGCAGCTGCGGGACGAGACGCGCCTGAAGCGCGACGTCTGGGCTCTGGCGGGCGAGGACACGCTGCGAGGGCTCTTCCTTGCGGCGCTGCGAAAGGAATTTGACGCAGCGGAGTCCGAGGAGGCGCGCGAGCAGATCACCATGGCGGCGCGCTGGGGTCTCGCCGCGCTGGATCGGGACGAGGAGGTGTTCCCGCTGTGATCATCCGCAGAATGCAGGCGACGTTCGGCACGCTTGCCGGGGACGAGCTGAAGCCCGGCGAGGGGCTGAACATCATCTACGCCCCGAACGAGAGCGGCAAGAGCACCTGGTGCGCATTCCTGCGCGCGATGCTTTACGGCATCGACACCTCGCAGCGCGCCCGTGCAGGGCGGCTCCCGGACAAAACAAAATACGCCCCGTGGAGCGGCGCGCCGATGGAGGGGCTGATTGAGCTGACACACAAAGGCGAGGCCATCACACTCCGGCGCACGACCGCCCAGCGCGGCGCGCCGATGGGGGAATTCTCCGCCGTCTACACCGGCACGAGCATCCCCGTTCCCGGGCTGACGGCCTCGAACGTGGGTGAGGCGCTCACAGGCGTTTCGGCGGATGTGTTCGCGCGCACGGCGTTTATCGGCCAGGGCAGCGTGATGCTCTCCGGCACGCCGGAACTGGAAAAACGCATCGCGGCGATCGTGACCTCCGGCGAGGAGGACTGCTCCTACACCGAGGCGGACAGCCAGCTGCGCGCGTGGCTGCGCAAGCGCCGTCAAGGCTCGCGCGGCGCGCTGCCGGAGCTGGAGCAGCAGATCTCCGAGACCGAGCAGCGCCTGCAGCGACTGGAAAACACCGAGCAGCAGCGCCAGGTGCTCCGGCTGGAGCTGGAGCAGACGGACGCAGAGCTGCAAACGCTCTCCCGCTCGATGAATGACGCGCGCAGCCGCTCGCGGCGCGACGCACTGCGCACGATCAGCGCGGAGAAAGCGCACCTGCAGGCGCTGGAGCAAAACTTTGACGCCGCGCGGCGCGACGCCGCTCAAAAGCGCACCGCGCTGGAGCAGACGGCCTTCGGCGTCGCCGACCCCGACCAGATCGCGGAGCGCGTGGAGCGCGACGCGAAGCGCATCGGCGCGCTGGAGCAGCTCGCGGCGCAGAAGCAGCCGCCGTATATCGCGCTGGGCGCGCTCGTGCTCGCGGCGCTGTGCGTGGTGCTGGCGCTGCTCGTGACGAAAGAGCTCTACTACGCGGCGGCGGCATTTGCCGTGATCGGGCTGGCGCTTCTGCTGCGCAGTATGCGCATAAATGCCCGCGCGGACAAGGCCGAGCGCAAGCTCACTGCCCTGCTCGCGGACTACGGGGCGCAGGAGCTGGAAGACCTGTATGCCATGGCGGACGAGCATCGCGCGGCCTACCGCGCCTGCCGCAGCGCCATGCGCGCCGAGCGCAGCGCGTCCGAGGCGCTGGAAGAAGCGCGCGAGGAGCAGGCGGAGACGCACGAGAGGCTCCTGCAGGAGCTCGACTTTGAGCACGGCGACAGCGAGGCGGCGGAGGCGTTCCGGCGCAAACAGGCGCTGGAGCAAGTGAAAAGCTCTCTGCGCGCGCGCATCGAACGCGAGCAGGGCGCGGCCTCCGTGATCGGAGACCCGATGGCGCTTCAGAGCGAGCTGCGAGAGCTCAAAGCCCGCCACGCGGCACTCACCGCGCAGTATGACGCCATTGCCCGCGCGATCGAGGCGCTCGGAGAGGCCGACCGCGAGATTCAAAAGCGCTTCTCCCCCGCGCTGGCAGACAGGGCGGCGGAATACATGGAGGCGCTCACGGACGGGCGCTACGACGGTCTTGCGCTGACGCGCGACTTCACCGCCGAGGCGCGCCGCGCGGGCGACACGCTCAGTCACAGCACGGCATATCTCTCTGCCGGCGCGGCGGATCTGATGTATCTCGCGGTGCGGCTTGCGATGTGCGAGCTGGCGCTGGAGTGCGACGAGCCCTGCCCGATCATTCTGGACGATACGCTCGTGAACTTCGACGACGACCGCGCCCACCGCGCGGTATCCCTCCTGCACACGCTCGCGAAAAAGCGCCAGATCATCCTCTTCACCTGTCACAAGCGCGACTATCCGGACGCGCTGGTCGATGCGAATATCATTTAACATGCCAAAAGGCGGAGCCGGTTTCGGCTCCGCCTTGTTATGATTATTCTCTCGGTTGTTTCTGCTGTTTGCACCACGTGTCCATGACCATCTTCACGGGCAGGAACTTCACCGCCCGCGCCTGCATCCGCTCTGGGAGTCCCAAAACGGACGTGAGTCTGCCGCGCTTCATGTCTTTCAGCGCCTTGCGCACGACGGGCTCGGGCGGATAGAAGCGGTTATAGTAGCAGATCGTGTCATCCGTGACGGCGTGGTCGAAAAACTCGGTCTGGATCCAGCCCGGGCAGACCGCCATGACGCGCACGCCGCGGGGCTTCAGCTCCTGGCTCAGCGCGCGGGAGAAGCTCAGCACATAGGCCTTTGAAGCGCCGTAGACGTTGATATACGGCACAGGCTGCCACGAGGACATGCTGCCCATGTTATAGATCCGGCTGCCCCTGGTGAGATACGTCAGGCAGATATGGCACATAGCAGTGAGCGCGCGGGCGTTTAAGTCGATCATGTTCAGCTGGCGGTGCAGCTCGCGCTCGGCAAAGGCGCCGAACACGCCGAAGCCTGCCGCGTTGACAAGCACCGCGACCTCCGGCTGGGCCTGCGCAAGCGCCTCCGCGACGACATCGAAGCTGCGCTCGTCCAGCAGGTCCAGCGCCATCACGCGCACATGTGCGCGGGTTTTTGCCTGAAGCTCCTCCAGCCGCTCCCTGCGGCGGGCGATGACCCATAGCTCATCGAACGGCTCGTCCGCGTCCAGCGCATACACAAACTCCCGGCCCATGCCCGACGATGCGCCGGTGATGATGGCGATCTTCATAAAAAAGGTGCTCCTTTCGGTTTTCGTCTTTGCCGTTAGTCTACCACACGCGCGCGGAAAAATCCACCGCATATCCCGCGCGCGGCGCGCATACGATGGAAGCAAAAAAGGAGGCGTGTGGAGTTGAAAAAGAAAAAGCACGATCCCGCGCGGTGGCGCACGGCGATCTCGGCGGCGGCGCTCGCGGTGCTGCTGGCGGCGACGGTCTGGACGGTGCGAAAACCGGACATCGTCGCGGCGATCTCCCCGACACGGGAGCTGCCCGTCTACTGCGTGGAGCGCACGGACAAGAAGGTCGCCATCTCGTTCGACGCGGCATGGGGCAACGAGGACACGCAGACGCTCATCGACATTCTCACCGCCCACGATGTGCGCGCGACGTTCTTTCTCGTCGGCGGCTGGGTGGACAAATACCCGGACTCGGTAAAGGCGCTCGCCGACGCCGGCAACGAGATCATGAACCACTCGGAGACGCACCCGCATCTTGCGCAGCTCTCGGCGGAGCAGGTGCAAAGCGAGGTGAACACCTGCTCGGACAAAATCGAGGCGATCACCGGCGTGCGCCCGACGCTGTTTCGCTGCCCCTACGGGGAGTATAACGACACGGTGATTACGGCCATCCGCGACCTCGGCGTCGAGCCCATCCAGTGGGATGTGGAGCGTTCCCAAACACGGTAAACCCGTTGATATACAAGGGCTGCAGAGCCAGAAAACGTTAAAATGAAGGTCAAAAGCAGGTTCGCCGCTCCCACGCATGAGAGCGGCGAATCGATTTATATGTATTAGATTTGCCAGACAATTTCCACATCGTCTCTGGAAAGCTTGATCTTGCTAATGAACTGCTTCGCAATGGTTTTCTTTTCATCCAGTGGGAGAGTACGGAATACGATCTTGCTATGAAATACCGGACGCGAGGCATCACGTTTTCTCTCCTTAAGGAGCTGCTCCCGCTCCTTTTCGATTCTAGCCAGCGCTCTCTGCAAATATGCGGGAGAAAGTGTTGCGTCTCCAGCGAAAGCGTCCATGAGACGGTCTGCCTTTTGATCCAGCTCGTCCAGTCTCTTTGCATAGTTGTCCGCCCTCGGGATTGAAACTGTCTCTTCCGGACACTCATCCAGCATAGACTGGATCTGATCAGCGATCAAGTTCTCCAGTTCTGTCAAATTCACCTTGATGTCTGCCTTGCAGATCTTTCGTGAAAAGCGTCCCACACAGTACAGATATCGATGATTTTTGCTCGGCTTTACGGTTACGCTGTAGCCGCAGCTGGCACATTTCATCAGTCCTGTGAGCCAGGTGTGCTTGCCCATAGCGTCGCGGGAAAGCTGCTGATTATTTGCCAGCTTATTTTGACATTGGAGCCAGAGCTCCGCAGGGATAAACCCTCGACTGTTCAGAATCGAAACGCTGTGATCCTGCACACTGGTATATTTCCGATTTGCGCGATCCCGTTTCCCGACCAACAGCACGCCGTGCACACCGTCAAAATCATCTGCGGGTGAAGTAACCCTCGCGCCGAGCGCCTGATAATGTAGTCGAACATCTTCGTTGGCCATGACATATGCCGGGTTGTGCAGAACACGGGCGACTGAAACGGTGTCCCAACTGTCACGTTTTGCACTGGGTATGCCGTCTACGGTAAGCCCGCGTGCAACGGTTCCGAGGGATGCGCCGTCCTTCATGTAGTCTTCATAGATACGCCGGACAATCTTTGCCTCTGCCGGTTCAAGCTCCAGCGTTGGTACCATGCGCCCAGTGTGATCACGGGAGCGTCCGGTGGTAAAGCCGTATGGCGCCGGCCCTCCGGGCCATGCACCGAGGCTGGCGCGGCGATAGTAGTTGTCCTTCACGCGCTCCGCCGTGGTCTCTCGTTCCAACTGGGCGAACACCATGATGATATGCAGCATGGCTCGTCCCATTGGCGTGGAGGTGTCAAAGTTTTCGTTGACGGAGACGAACTCAACGTTGTGTGCTTTGAGCGTCTCCCAGAGCCGCCCGAAGTCCGCCACGGATCGGGAGAACCGATCCAGGCGGTAAACATAGAGCTTTTCGATCTTGCCATTGTCGATGTCCTTCAGCAACTTCTTAAATGCCGGGCGATCGGTATTCTTTCCGGAATAACCACGGTCTTTATAGACCTTGAGCTTTTCCCCGGCGATGTTCTCACAGAGCTCAATCTGCCCTTCGATGGAGATGCTGTTTTTCTTCTCCACTGACTGGCGAGCATAGGCAGCCTTCACGCAGACGCCACCTGCTTCTTCTTCCGCTGCTCGTGAACCAGACCGATGCAGGTTTTCTTTAGATCCCGCAGGCGTTCTGTACGCTGTTCGGAATCGGTATAGGTCGGATGCGTGTGCTTAACGTTCATGCGATTCCCTCCCACAGGAATACTATGCGGGAAGGCCGGGGCAATATCCCCCGAAGGGATGGAGATCATGCGGTTGTTTTCCATTACTGGCACCTCCTACGTGGTTGTGGCTTAATCATATTGCGATTCTTTTTATTTGAGAAATGTGCAAATCAGGATCAAATTGTATTTTGTACATTTGACAAACGCTGTGTTTTATGCTTTCGATGAATGGACAGGCTGACGTTCTTTCGCCATCTGTTTCTGCTTTGCGCGGATATTGGTAATCTTGTAGTCATACCCCAAGCGATTGCACAGTGTGCAGACTTCCTTGTCCTGACAGCGATCCAGCCTTCGGATTCTGTAAATAGGATCCATCAGATATTCATGGAGATGAGAGTAGCAGAGTGTCATCACCATCTGATAGGACTCTTCCGTGTATGCGTCCGGCAATCTCGGAATCAGCAAATCTCCGGTGCTGGTTCTCACTGCTTTTGTTACTCGTTCCATCGTTTCTTCATTCACGTGGCACACAAAAGCATCGAGCTGCGCTTTATCGATCGTTGTGATTTGCTCGCAGAGAATCATGGAGTCTTCTTCCAAGCCGTCTCCCTTGGGCAAGATTTCATGGACGGGAGAATGCGGCTTTCGGATCTGCGTTGTCAACGGAGCTACAACTACTGTGTGACCTTTCTGGTTTCCTTCTTCGTTTTGGATGATCAGGACCGGCCTGATGCCGCTCTCCACGGCGCCGTACTGCTTCCCCAAATTGGCGGTGAAAATGTCTCCGCGGTGGATGATGTTTTTTCCTTGAATCATATAGAAGTTCCTCTTTCGTGATATGTCGGATTTCAAAACGGGGTCGTACCGATTGCCCAGTAGTCGTTGGAACGGCTGTTGCGAATGCACAGCTCTTCTTTCGCAAAACGTTCAATGTAGTAATATCTCTTCTCCATTTCCTTGAGCCAGAGAAGACGTTTTTGTATTTCAGCCAGATCAAGCTTCCCGGTATCCGGGTAAAGTCCATACCGGCCTTGAATAAATCTCATTTCAACACGTAACCTTTCTTAGCGTGAATTAGATCAATCTGGTAGATTGTATCTTTGGGTAAGTAAGCACACTATTTGTCCTCGGCACCCCGTGTGCGGGCATATGCCCATGGGAAGTCACCAGGCGGCAGCCTGCGGTGCTGCCTCACGGGAGTTTCACCCCTCCGCCGGTCTGACGGAGCCGCCCCCATTACGTGAGTTGTGGCTGGGCGGGAGTACCATTGTCATTCTGATTGTCATTGCCGACCGGGAGCGGCCCGGCTTTTGTGTTGATGTGATCTCGCTTCCCCGCCTTGTGGCGGATCTTCGCGTACTCAACAGCGTGGCTCACGCTTTCGCGTATCATCAGAATTGATGTACCTAGCGAATGTGTATGGAGTTTTCAAGGATCAGGAAGGAGAACCTTATCGCTAAGGTTTCATACCCCTTCACCTTACAAAGGGTTTGCCGAGGCCAAAAGTCAGGGTATATCAACCAACTTTTTTAATTTTTGTTTGATTTGTACAAATGTCTCATGCGCAGATTGTTTAGAAATACCACATTTCTTTGCATAAGAAGAAACTGACTTGCCTGCAACTACACAGTAGAGATAGCACTCACGTTGTCGTTTGGTTAGATTCTTCAAAAGGATCCTTTCTATTTCGACTGCAGATGCTTGCTGTTCGGGTGTATCTTTGCTTATTTGCCACGCAGGAGTAAAACTGTCGTCTGACTCGTTTGAGGATACATCCAATGTGAGCGGGTGGTTGATCTCATAAGCACGCTGCGCCGCTTTACCAGAGCCTGGCTTTGGCTTCTTTCTCAATCTTTTTAGCCGTTCTTGTTCTTTTTGCAGTTCCCGCAAAACATCTCTGGAGACTTCAGTCTCTTCGCCTGTGCTCTTGATGCGAACCCAACAGCGGGTACCATCGTCTGTAGTCCACAGGTCATAATCAAATTCTTTCAGATAGGATGTGCTCATTATTTCGTTCCTTTCCGCCTGCGCGGAAGGGCGAAGGAAAGCGGCTCAGAGCATACCCGGCGATTTCTATGCAGCCTGAAAATGGGCGCACGAGATCGAGGGTACCAATACTGCTCTTCCAAAGAATCTGGAGATGAGCCGATATGGTATCCTTCGCCCGTGTGCACACAGGCTCATGATTTTTTTGTGATTACTAAAGTTAGAAAATAGAAAAAGCCGGACATCACAACCGCAGGGTATGGTTACCCCTTGGGTTGTGGTGTCCGGCTATTTGGTGACTCATGAAGCGAGATGCTTCAAGGACCCGTTGCTCGGTACTTTCGTTCCGTGTTCAGTTTTAGGAAAAGAATTATGCGCTCACGCGATGATAAGAATGATTCGTGCGCGCCAACCGAAATGCAAGATTGATCTTTACGACCTGCTTGCATTGCTCGCACTTTATCTCAATAGTGCCGCTTGTACGGGAAGTCTTATCAAAAAGGCGTTTCCCACAGACTGGGCACAGCTTAGATACGCGAATTCCGTTGTCATTATCCAAGTTCAATACCTCCACACATCTAATATTCCGTTGGGGTTTTCGCGCTGATCCTCTCCCAACAGCCTCAGTTTTTTCATTCGATAGGACAGCGCCTGTTTCGAGACGCCCATCAGCTCCGACAAAGACACGAACTGTTCGTAGCTCTGCTTCCGCCAAACAGGATTCAGGTAATCCAAATGCTCCGGTAGGCCAACTAATCTCATGTTTTTTCGCAGCAGATCAGCCGACATGAGCACACAAGAGGTAAGGGCGTCTGCCTGCCATTCTTCGCTGCCAATAGAAGACCGTGGCTTACTGAGACGATATTTGATGATTCTTCGATCTTTTTCGCCTCCGCTACACGCACCGGGATACAGCATGTTCAGAATGTGGTGGCAGCCCTCATGCATGACGGTAAAGTTTCTTCTGCCCACCACGCTGTCCGGCTGTTCCAGATCCTTTTCTATCAGCACGGTTTTGCCATCCAGACAGACCACTTCTCCTGGCGCGCAGTCTGGAAGGGCGATATCAACAGGAGCATAGCTTGTCATACCAAGTGTTAAACCATCGTTCGACAGATGGCGAAACTGAATCGAAAGCCCCAGCAGTTCAGAAAGCAGCAGATCAGGATCAACATACCAGGGCGTCTCCTTTGCCATGGGCAGCTTCCAATATGCACGCAGCACACGGGCAGCGATCTTTTCCATTGCATTGTTATCTAAATACGGCATGCCAGCCTCTCTTTCACTTTTGCTTCGACAAAGAAAATACCGTCTTTCTCATACAGATAGGTTTCTTTTCCGTGTACCCGGATCGTATAACGCAATGCCACCTCACCGCCGGTTTTTGCTGCTTTTGCGTAAAAGCATTCCGTGATCTTATCAATCGGATAGGTTTTTCCATCGTCATAGAGAATGGCGGCAGGCTTTTGCTTCCCGGACGTGGAATGCCGAACCAGCACATCAACAGGCGTTTTTTTGAATTGCTCCATTGTAAAAGCCCCCTTTTTGATTTATCCGAGGAAGTTGATAGTTCGTCTGGTGGGAAGATGCCGTTCGGCGTCTTCCTTACTTTGAAACAGTCTACTGCTCCGCACCCGGATGCCGCCATTCGCGTCATTGAATCGGACAGAGCACATTCCACCGCAGGCAGTGCTCATGACCGTTACCTCACGGACAAAGCGGTTGGAATGAATAAGATAGGCAGTATCGCCGGGATGAAAAACGGCACGATTCTGCGGCTGCATACCAAATTGGAAGCATTGCATAGGAATCACCTCGAATACTGTATTTACAGACAATGTCTGCATGAAATGTATCCAAAACGAAACTTTTGAAGCGAAATCACTGACGATTTGTTTCTTTGTGATGTCAATATATATCAAATTTTATTCGATGTCAATAGAAAATTATTCGATTTTTTATTGACAAATCTTATTCGTCATGGTACGGTATGGATGGCTCAAAGCAACATAGACTGCAGAAAAGGATAGAAAACCCATGCCAAAGAAAGTCATCAAATTGAGTGCCCACAAGATCGCATGGTCCTATGACGCCAACGCCGAGAGGCAGCACAATGTGATCGGTCGTCGGATCGCTGAAATACGCACCAACGCGGATCTCAGCCTTGCGGATCTCAGTGGCCTGCTGAGCAAAGTGGGCGTCAAAGTAGGTGCTGCTGCGATCAATAAATGGGAGATGGGCGAAAGCGCTCCCAGTTCGTACCAGCTCTTTGCGATCTGCGCTGTGTTCGGTATTCGAGATCCGCGCGCAATGTTTGACAGCACCTATTCGTCTGAAAGACCTCGCCTGAACGAAGCTGGGCGACAGAAGCTCCTGGAATATGAAAGAGATCTGATTGACAGCGGCAACTACTGCATTGACCTAAAGAGAGATGCAAAGATAATACAGTATAGAGAAATGCCCGTCAGTAATCTCCCAGTTTCAGCTGGTACAGGTGCATTTCTGGATGAGGATTCGTTTGATAAGGTTCTCGTTCCAACGGATTCTGTGCCTCAGGGAGCAGATTTCGGCGTCCGTGTGAGCGGCGACAGCATGGAACCAAACTATCAGGACGGTGAGATCGTATGGGTGCAGCGTTGCGAAAACCTTACACCCGGTGAGGTCGGAGTATTTCTGTATGACGGGGACGGCTATCTGAAGGTGTATGAAGAACAGGAACCGAGCCCGGATATGGCAGAGCAGTTTACAGACAGCCTGGGTGTCCTCCACAAGCAGTGTATTTTGGTTTCCCTCAACAAAAAATACGACCCGAAGGTCGTATCGCCGGATGCTGTTTTCGTGATTGCAGGACGCGTGTTGAACTGATGGTGCGAATGCTTGGCCTAATCTTTTGACAGGAAAAAACGTATCGGAAAGCGCCGAAGCCTATCCTTTAGAACAGATTACCGCTCTGCGGATTCTGTTTGAAAGAGAACGATAGCCGTATACTTTCTATTGAACACAATTACGTTCGATGGGAGGTATTCGGATGGACATGGAAGCGGTTGCGAAGCGCATTCGAGACGCTAGGATCGCGCAGCATATGACACAGGAAGATTTGGCTGCCAAAGCAGACATCAGCCTAACACACATGGGCGTCATAGAACGAGCGGCCAAAGTTCCGAGCCTTACAACGTTTGTTGCGATAGCCAATGCGCTGAATATGACCGCGGATTCACTTCTGTTGGATGTCGTCAACAAGAGCGCAGAGCAGGAAGCCACCCTGCTGGGGCGCATGGTTTCTCAGGAAGCACCAGAGCAGCAGCGAAAGATTCTGAAAGTTGTAGAAGTGCTACTGGAAAAAGAATGAGAAAATGAAAAACTACGCAGATCAGTTGATTTGCGTAGTTTTTTCTATCCCGACATCGGTCGATGGAAATCGACAAAAAAGTCGTTGTATGATACGTTCCAAAGAACTCAAATAAATTCTGAGGAGTGTTTTTATGGGCGAAAAATGGATAGACGGAATTATTCGCACGATTGCAGAGCGCCACGGAACCTCAAGTGCAGAAGTTCGGGCGGCGATGGACGCAGCGTTGAGTGCCGCGGAGCCGAATGCACCTGTTCAGCAAGGTGAGATTCTTACATTGGAGGATGCTCTCCTATATGCGATAACTCGGGTTGCTGTCAATCATTAACACTGATTCCCGCAGACTGGCGCCTGCGGGAATCGTCTCTTTCTCTCACTAACTAACTCTGAGTTAAGGACATGACTGTTGGTTTATTGTTTTGTAATAGCTTTTGGGATAATATGAGAATCAGTTGTTTGAACGAATCGATCGTTTCGCAGACCGAATCAGTTCTGCCAATAATCTGCGTTCAGAAGGAGAGCAATCGGCTATGATCCTTGCAAATTCTGCGTTGATGGCCACCATACTATGTTGCAGACAATCGATCAAGAGCTCATCCGAAGAAATATCAAGTGCATTTGCGATTAGGATAAACGTATCCAAGCTCATGGATCGAACACCTGTTTCAATATAGCTGATGTAAGACGGTGTACAGGCGATGATTTCAGCAAGAGCCTGCTGAGAGATTCCTCGCTGCTTCCGAGCAGCTTTAATGCGCTTCCCGATGCGAGCATAGTCAATAATGGGATACTCCATGCTGAATCACCCCTCAAAAAGAGCTGCTTTTCTTTGAATATAACCGCTACATTTTAATTTGTCAACACGTTTTGCGTTTCTCAAACGCGATTCGCGTATATTTATGAAAAGGCGATGGCGATGCTTTATATTAGGAATCGAGGTGATTCCATGAGCTTTGGGAACGTACTTTCTATATTGATTGAGGAGCGCGGTGTTACGCAGAAAGAGCTTGCTGAGGCTTGCAGCACCTCACCTTCAGCAATCAGCGGCTATGTACTGAACACGAGAGAGCCGGACTTTGACATGCTGCGAAAAATAGCGGAATATTTCCATGTTTCGACCGACTATCTGTTGGAATATGAGAACGCCAGTGTAAAATCAGATGATGAAGTTGTTCGCAACATAGTGAAAACCATGTCTCCCGGCCAACGGAGCTTATGGATCAAGCAGGGAAAGCAACTGCAAGACTACGATATTCGTGCCATGGAAGACGCCGATAATACCGATCACTGATTCTGCTCGGAACTGCCACAAATAAATCAAAAAGCGCAAAACATAAACTGAGAGTCATGGACTTGACTCTCGGTTTATGTTTTTTTGTTTTGCGTTAAATTATAATTGCAGTAGAAAAACTGCAAAGGAGTGAACGCAATGGATTCAATTGACGTTTTCAGTCGGATGAGCCAAATCGAAGCATCCTCTAATTGGCTGATCGAAGGACATGAAAATACCGAAAGGGCGAAAAAAATAGCAGCGCACAAGGAGTGGCTGAAAACAGTTACGCGAGAGCGACCCAACCCGAACCAGACATATCAGGTTGCTGTGTATATTCGATATTTCAATCAGACGAAGCACGAGAATTATTTGGAATATCACGTGAAGCAGTTTATGGATACGATCGAAATGTGCCCGAAGTGGACATTGGTAGGTATCTATGTAGATGAGGGACTAACAGCGCCTCGTATGGAGAGCGCTCCGGAGTGGAGCCGCCTGCTCAATGACTGTATGGCGGGAAAAATCGATCTTATCATTACACAGAAAGTTTCGAATATTGCCAAGCGACTCTTTGATGCGATCCTCTGTTCGCGTCTGCTTGCTGCACAGGAGCATCCGGTCGGTATTTACTTTATCTCTGAAGATCTGTTTACTTTAGCGTCCTACTATCAGGATGATCTTCGAGATCTGTTTTTCTTCCCCGATGAGGGAAGTAAAAAACTTGCGGCAGGACAGGCTGATAGCGAGGAAGCTGAGCATGATTGATGAAGAAAGACGGCAGGAACGCCGGATAGAAAAAGAGCGTGTCCGCCGAAGGATGCGTGTCGAGATCGACCCCGAAAACTATGAGTACATCCCTGAGAAAGCTCCCGTTGATTTCTACGATACCAGTGTGCATCAACGTGTTGCGGTGTATGTTCGTGTTTCAACAGATGATGTGCAGCAAACGACTTCGTATGAACTTCAGCAAAAGTATTATAAGGACTTTGTAGAGCAGCATCCTAACTGGGAACTTGTTGATATCTATGCCGATGAAGGAATCAGCGGAACTTCTTTGGCGCACAGAGATGCATTTAACCGGATGATCAAGGATTGCAAAGATGGAAAAATCGACTTGATTCTCACGAAAAGCGTCTCACGCTTTGCACGAAACATTGTGATTTGTATAGGCATGGTTCGTGAGCTTGCGGATATGCGTCCACCGGTGGGCGTCCTGTTTGAGAGTGAAGCCATCTTCTCTCTCAACGAGGACTCGCAGATGGCACTTTCATTCTTGGCGACGATGGCCGAAGAGGAATCGCACACACGCAGCCGCAGCATGGAAACTTCATTGCGCATGCGGCTGGATAACGGAATTCCGCTTACACCGAAGCTACTGGGATATACCCACGATGAAAGTGGTAATCTGATCGTTAATCCCAACGAAGCCATTACGGTAAAGCTCGCATTTTACATGTATTTGCTTTTATATTCGACTCAAGAGATAGCGGATAGGTTCAATCAGCAGAAAAGGAAAACTTTCCTTGGAAATGATACCTGGACAGCAAATTCAATCGTGAATATTCTTCGCCAAGAAAGATACTGCGGAGATGTGCTGACCAGGAAGACCTTTACGCCAAATTTCCGTGACCACCTGTCCAAGAAAAACCGGGGAGAGCGTCCGCAAAGCAGGTACTTGAACCACCATGAGGCTATTATCAGCAGAGACGATTTCATCGCTGTACAAAGCATGTTGGACAATTCACATTTTCAACGCGCATCAGACAACAAGTCTTTAATGCCTTCTTTGTATGTGATCGAACGTGGGCTGCTGCGCGGATTTGTACGGATGCATCCGCGTTGGATGGGGTTTCGGCCACAAGACTACATCGAGGCAGGTCAATCATTTCAACCGTCAACAGAGCTTTCACAGTCCATAGAACAGCCTACGAATGGGTTTCAGGTCGTTCGGACAGATTTGCTTGCAGGTACGTCAAATTTCAGAATCTCGTTTGCAGAAGGTCATCTGACGATTGGGCGCAACATCGTTCAAAAGCTGAAGCCGGACTATTGTGCTGAGTTCCTGATTGACCCTGCGGGAAAGCGACTCGCATTGAGGTCTGCAGCCAAGGATAATCGAAGAGCTGTGAGATGCCCACGCCCACAGAAACGTTACTCGTGCTATATAAACTCCAAACCGCTTTACAATGCCATCATCAGCATCTTTGGATGGGAGCCGGATAATCGTTACAGACTCAACGGAAATCTTTATGAAGCAGATGGAACTGTCGTTTTTCTTTTCGATGCCGAATGTGCAGAGGTTTTCCTGAAATCATATAAGATTCCGTTTGCAGAGGCAAATGAGAACGAAGTGTCGATTTTGAAATCAACAAAAAAATACACACAGGTTGTTATGTCGGATTTGCTTGGCAGTTTTGGAGAACCGTTTTTCACCGTTGATCAATGCAATCTCAGACGAGATGAATGGCGGTTGAATGAGAACGGACGCATATTCGAGACGCGAAAACCGCTGAACATTACTGACGAGAACATCATGCAAAAGTATGTTGAAGAGGAGTTATACAGAACGGAGGAGCATTTTGGAGAAGAAATTTGAAATCATTCCTCTCTTGCCATATCGTGCTGGTTCTATCAACCGCGCTGAGGGGGAGAAAAGCGCAGATGCCAAATCAGCCTCTGATGACAAGCTGCAGTTAAGCAAATGCCAGGTCGTGAGAAAAGAGTTTCTGCCTCACACACGAGATTATTCATTGACCTTTTCAGACATGCGCTTCTATGCGAGCCAGTCTTGCTTGCGTAGATTCCCAAACGTGAATGCGGTGCTAACTCTGATTGATCCTGATGAGCGGCTTTTTGTTTTATTGCCGTGTGACGAGAACACGCCAAACGCTTTTATGTGGCGCGGCTTTTCCAATGGGAAGCCCATCCCGAGGAAAAGCGCCAGTCCTGTACTGTATGGTATGATCTTCGACCTTATGCAATGGGATCTGAACACGCGCTATCGAATTTTGGGTCGAGTCGTATATGAGGATGAAAAGACTCTTTTGGTATTTGACCTGAAGAAGGCAGAGGCTTTTCCCCGCTCTTATTCAGATGATAATACTTCAAAAGCGACTCGTCGAGCACGGTATCCGGAAACGTGGCACGAACAGTTTGGTCTTACTTACGGAGAGTATTCAAGACTGGTGAACATGAAAATCTTTGGGGAATACTCTGTCTTCACAGCTGCACAGGGAAAGAAGAATATTAGAGAACAACCTGCATCTGGTTCCAATGAAAAGAGAGAGGATGTGACACTTTCTGATGAATGAAAAAGAGTATGAAATCCATGTTGAGCCCGAATTTCGGGACTTGGTATATCCGCTGTCCGCGCGGGCATATCAAGCGCTTGAAGAAAGCCTGCTGTGTGATGGTTGCAATTCTGCTATCAAGGTTTGGAACCATCAGGTTCTGGATGGACTGAGCCGATTTGAAATCTGTGTCAAGTATGATCTTTCGTTCACCATAGAGAAGAAACATTTTAAGCGCCGAAGCGATGCGATTGCGTGGATCTGTGAACAGCAGCTGCAGCGGAACGATTTACCTCCGCAGATGCGTCGTTACTTGATTGGAATGCTGTATGAGACGCAAAAGCCTGCTTCCGGACGTGGCCGTGTGCCGAATGGCCAGTCTCCCGGAAATCAAAAAGCTAAACGTGCCAAGCTGCTCAAGCGCTTGTCTGAGAAGAATCATGTTACAACCTACACGATCGAACGATATGCCGGGTTTACCCGTGCTGTCAACGCAATTAAAAAGCAATCCCCAGCGCTGGCGAAAGCAATTCTTTCCGGGGATTATGGTATTACACACGAGAAAGCACTTTTGCTTTCTCATCAATCTAAAACTGAACTGCTTGAATATTATGTAAACCTAACGAGAGGGCAAGTAGCAGGAAAGGAAGCGCAACCATCAAGGATCTCGTTTTCGCTCAAAGGAAAGCCTGCTCCCTCGGTCAAAGATACGCCGGCTTTTGACCCTGATGCTGAGATCAACGGTTTGGCTTTGACGATTCCTTCCTGGTGCAGCTCCATGGAGCGAGTCAGACATACGATCAACCCCGATATCGTTTCAGAAAATGCCAAAAGCAGATTGCGGTCAAGTCTGATTTTACTAACAAATGAAGTCAATAAAGTCGAAGAGTTTGTTTCGTGATGCCCTATCCTGCGGCGGAAAGGAAGAAAACCATGGAAGATTATAGCCAGTTCGTACCGAACGTTCATTTTGAGCTGATCCCGATTCGCAATTTGGTTTCCAACCAAGAATACCAAAGAAGTCTCTCGCAGACGCATGTAGAGCTTGCTGCAGAGAACTTTGATTTGCGTCAGATCAACCCAGTAAAAGTCAGCCGAAGGAACGGCATTTGCTATGTGTTCAACGGTCAACATACCGTAGAAATCGTGGCAATGCGCTCCGGATCAAGAGATACCCCTGTTTGGTGTATGGTTTATGACGATCTTGAGTATGAGGAAGAAGCGGACATTTTTGCAAATCAGATGAAATACGTGCGCCCTCTAAAACCGCTTGAAATATTCAACGCCAATATTGAGGCTGGCAATCCGGATCAGATCATTATCAAAAAGCTCGTGGAGTCAGTGGGGCTTGAAATCGGCACGGTAAAGCGTCCGGGAACAATACTCGCTGTCGGAACACTTGAAAAGATTTACTCTAAGTACGGGTATCATGCTCTCAATAGAGTTTTGATGCTCTGCGGAGCAACATGGGAAGGTGACGTCAATTCTTTCTCTGCAAACATGCTGAGGGCTGTCACAAAGCTCGTGGTGACTTACGGTGAGGAACTGGACGATGAGACCTTCGTCGAGCGTGTCGGGAACAAGTCTCCGAAGCAGATTTCCAGACTTGCAAGAGAACGAGGAGCGGGCTCCATGTACTATGCGCAGATTATCTTGGAGGAGTACAACGGGAAGCGACGAGGGAGCGCAAGGCTGTCCGCTCGAAAGCTTTATGCAAGGACTGAACTGGAGCTGGAGCTTGACACTGAGGATGAAGCGGAAGAAAGTGATGACTCCGGTCAAGACTCTATGTTCCAAGAATTAGAAGAAAGAAGCGCCATTGCCCTTTGAAATCTTGAAGTGTCTTCACAGAGAGACTTTTTACACGATTAAAGGGAGTTTAATATGGCACACATTTGAGTCTTTGATTGTGGACATTTGTTTAAAACGGTGTTATTATTTAATTTGTGTCAGTATGGCTTTGTTTAGTTCATTTTTCGATGCAAAGCGCCGCAAATTGAACGCTCGGTGAATTAACTATGATTGAATTATTTGATCACAATCAAAAAGCCTACGAGGCAGCGAAACGATTGTTAAGCGAAACTGGCAAGGCGGCAATTGTCCATCCCACAGGAACAGGAAAGTCATTCATTGGCTTTAGGTTCTGCGAGGAACGATCTGACGAACGAATCTGCTGGCTTGGGCCGAGCACGTACATTTTTGACACGCAAATCGAAAACCTTCGCCGCACATTTGATGGATATGCGCCTGAGAACATTTATTTCTTGACGTATGCCAAACTCATGCTACTGACAGAGGAGGAACTGGCAGCTATCCAGCCGGATCTTATCATCCTGGATGAGTTTCATCGCTGTGGCGCGGAACAATGGGGCATCGGTGTTTCCAGATTACTTGCAAAGTATTTCCGTGTGCCTGTTCTTGGCTTATCTGCAACTGCGATTCGGTACCTTGATAACCAGAGAGACATGGCAGAAGAGCTGTTCAACGGCAACATTGCTTCTGAAATCTCTCTTGGAGAAGCGATCGTTCGAGGCATTTTGAGAGCACCAAAATATGTCCTGACTGCCTATTCCTATCAGCGCGACCTGGAGCGCTATGAGAAACGCATCAGGAGAGCGCCGAATGCTGCTGTTAGAGACAGTGCTGAGCAGTATCTGGAAGAGCTCCGCAGAGCACTCGAGATGGCAGATGGGCTGGATGAGATATTTGCCAAACACATGCCGAATGTACACGGCAAGTATATCGTGTTCTGTGCGAACGCAGAGCACATGCAAGAAATGATCGCCCTGGCTGATGAGTGGTTTGCAAAAGTTGATTCTTCTCCGAAGATTTATTCGGCTTATTCCAGCGATCCGGAAACCAGCAAAGCGTTTGCTGATTTCAAAGCGGATCAAAGCGAGCACCTGAAGCTCCTCTACTGCATCGACATGCTCAACGAGGGAATCCACGTCGATGATATCAACGGCGTGATCCTTCTTCGTCCTACCGTTTCTCCGATCATCTACAAGCAACAGATTGGACGCACGATGTCCGTCAGTCAAAAAGACGATGCTGTGATCTTTGATGTCGTCATGAACATTGCCAACCTTCAAAGTGTAGGCGCAATTCAAGACGAAATGAACGCGGCAATGGATTACTACCGTTCTCATGGAGAAGGCGACAAGATCATTGCCGAACATTTCAAAGTTTGGGATGAACTTCGTAACTGCCGCGAGTTGTTTGCTTCTCTGGATCGTACTCTTTCGTCCTCTTGGAATCTGATGTACGCACTTGCCTGTGAGTATCACGAGGAGCACGGAAATCTCATCATTCCTTATGATTATTTGACGCAAGAAGGTTATGCCCTTGGAAAGTGGCTTGCCACTCAAAAGAATGTCCGAAAAGGACTGGCAAAAGGGACTTTGACAGACGATCAGATTCAGAAGTTGGACGCTCTTGGTATCAACTGGGATGGCCTGATTGATGGCCGCTGGAATCAGAAGTTCAACGCGCTTTGTGCTTACTACGAAGAGCATGGAGATGTTGATGTTCCATATAGGTATGTTGATGCAAATGGCGTAAAACTCTATGAGTGGGTCAAGAAACTCCGCACCTATCGTTCCTCATCACTGCAAATAAAATACCTCACTCCGGAGCGGATTGCTGCGCTCGATTCCATGGGAATGATCTGGGATAAAACAGATCATGTCTGGGAGCGAAATTACAAGGCTGCTGTGGCGTATTATCAGGAGCATGGTTCCCTAAACATGCCGCATAATTATAAGACGCCAGATGGGATAGGGCTTTTCCGCTGGGTGAAGCACACTCAGGATGTTTACCGTGATAGCATGGGTGCTTCTCTAACCGAAGAGCAGAAGACTCGGTTGGAAGCAATCGGGATGAAACTGCCTTCTGTTCGTGAAATGGAGGATGCTTGGCAAAAAGGATACTTAGCCGCAAGAGAATTCTATGAAGTGAAAGGTCACCTTGATGTCCCACTGGTTTATAAAACCGAATCCGGATTCAACTTGGGAAAGTGGATTGCACACGAAAGAACGATTGCAAAGCAGAATGCAAACAGTCCAACCAGACCGTATCCACTTACGCATAAGTTCTTGCTCGATCAAATTGGCATGTCGTGGGAACGGCAAAAAGCTGACTCTTGGATGCAGCATTACATTGTTGCTCAAAGATACTATGCAGAGCATCACAACTTGGATGTATCGAGATCGTGCGTTTGTGAGGATGTTTGGTTAGGGGATTGGCTGATTAGACAACGCCACGACTACCACAATGGATGTTTATCAGAAGAACGCGTAAAACTTTTAAATGCGCTTGGCTTCTCGTGGGATGATCGATATACGCGTATGTGGGAAGCGGCGTACCAGGAAGCGAAATCCTATTATGATAAAAATGGAAATCTATCTGTGTCAGCTTCAGAGAAACCATTATACACTTGGATTGTGGCGCAAAGAAGGAAACGTGTGCTTGGCAAGCTTAGTGAGCGCCAAATAGAAAGGCTAAACTTGATTGGTATGCTTTGGGAACAGCGCAGTTTTTCTGGTAAATAATAAAGGCCCCTTGGCGGAGTTTTAATCGTTATTGTCAGTGTATTTAAAGTCTTACTTTGTCAGAGCAGAGTCAGCTTGGTCAAATACGTTCATGGTTGCCAGATTTAGCATCAACATCAATGTGAAACTGGGAATGCGCTGCCAAATAGTAGTGTTGTAATGCTTAATTAAGAAAGTGATAGAGGGATACGATGAAATACTTATTTACTGCTACACGCCTGAGTCATATATGCCAGTTCCATCTTCCGTATTTGCAGATGTTGAAGGAATCAGGGCACACGGTTCATGTGGCGGCGATGGACAATTTGTCTGAAAAAAATGGCTTGCAGTTAAAATATGCCGATAAGCATTTTGAAATACCGTTTGAACGGTATCCATATGATCCGAAAAACATAACAGCGTATCGTCAGTTAAAAAAGTTGCTGAATAAGGAACATTATGATGTTATCGTCTGCAATACACCAGTTGGAGGTATTCTGACGCGACTCGCAGCACGGGAGAGCCGGAAACGAGGTGCTCGTGTGATCTATATTGCGCATGGGTTTCACTTTTATAAGGGAGCGTCCAAATTAAACTGGCTCCTTTATTATCCGCTGGAAAAAGAAATGGCGCGTCTGTGCGATGTGGTTGTCACAATCAATGAAGAAGACTATCAGTTTGCCAAGTCGCGTTTTCCAGGAACGGTCGAACGCATCCACGGCGTTGGTGTCCGAGAGGATCGCTATCATCCCGCAACTGCGGAAGAACAGGCAGAGATGCGTCGCAAGGAGGGACTGTCAGAGGATGACTTTGTCGTCATCTGTACCGGTGAGCTCAACGAGAACAAGAACCAGAAAACGCTCATAGCAGCTGCTGCAATGCTGAGGGATCAGATTCCGAAGCTGAAGGTGCTGCTGGCAGGCAACGGCCCTAAGGAGCAAGAACTGCGCAATCAAATCGCGGCGGAGAAGCTGGAGGATACGGTCAAGCTTCTTGGTTACCGCACAGATCTGGAGAACGTGGTTCCCGCGGTGGACGTGGTAGCCTCCTGCAGCAAGCGTGAGGGACTCCCTCTGAACATTATTGAGGCAATGCTGTGCAAAAAGCCGGTGGTGGCATCGGTGAATCGCGGGAACTCTGAATTGGTAGAGGATGACATTACCGGGTATCTTCTGCAGCCAGATGATGTGCAAGGTTTCACAGATAGCATTTTCCGTTTATATTGCGATTCAGACCTATCCGTACGCATGGGAAACACCGGATATCAAAAGGCGCAAAGTTATACCGTTAAAGCAGTAATCAATGAGCTTGGCAGAATATTGAGCTAAGTACCTAAATCATAAAGGAGTAGCCATGAGACGTGTCATTACTTATGGGACATTCGACCTGCTGCATTATGGTCATATTAACCTTCTAAGACGTGCAAAGCAGTATGGTGATTATCTGATTGTTGCGCTTTCAACAGATGAATTTAATTGGAATGAGAAACAAAAAAAGTGCTATTTCTCATATGAGCAGCGCAAACAATTGTTGGAGTCTATTCGATATGTTGATCTTGTCATTCCTGAAGAGTGCTGGGATCAAAAGAGATCGGATGTAAAGGAATATCATATTGATACTTTTGTGATGGGAAACGATTGGGAAGGCAAATTTGACTTTTTGAGCGACCTTTGTGAAGTAGTGTATCTTCCTCGAACTCCAGAAATATCTACCACACAAATCAAAAAGGAACTGCATGGAGAATAAGTTATATGGATGATATGAGCGTAATTCAGAAAAAGCTCTGGGAGACTGAGCAAGAGATTCTGGATGTGATAGACAAAGTTTGCACAGAGAATGGACTTCGATATTCTCTGGCTTATGGAACCTTGCTCGGTGCAGTTCGCCACGGGGGCTTCATTCCCTGGGATGATGATGTTGACGTCATGATGCCCCGTGAAGACTATGAGGAATTAATCAAAATATGGTCTGATTCCGCACCAGATGGATTTATCTTGGAAACGGAACAAATGTATGATGATTTCTTCAATACTTTTTTGAAGATTCGGAAAGATCACACAACATTCCTGCAGAGTGATGCAGAGCGGACTACTTGCCACCATAAAGGTATTTTTGTGGACATCTTTCCTGGAGACCGACTCGCATCGGGAGCAGTTGCAAAAAAAGTGCAGTTTATCGATTTCGCTTTATGTCTGCTTTTTAACCGTGGACACGAAAGCGGCACCGGTGGAATAATCGGGTTTGGAGAACGTGTGCTCCTTCACATAGTTCCTTCAAAATACTATAGAAAGTTAAGCAATTATGCAGGCAAGAAAAGTCGCAGATGGAATGATAACCGTTCCGCAAAACTTGTGTTTCCTTGTACAATCCGCGACTGCAAACGTTATTATCCTTCCGATTTATTTGAACATTTGGAACGCATTCCCTTTCATGGAAAGGACTATTTTTCTTTCCGCGACAGACATCAGTTTTTGACCATATGTTACGGTGATTATATGGAACTTCCGCCGGAAGAAGAACGAGTTTGGAAGCATCATCCAATTCTAATCGATTTTTCGCGCAATTATGAAGAACTTGATCAAAGCAAATGATTTGTGAAAGGACTAAGATCATTGAGTGTTACACTTCGCGAACTTCAGCTTTGTGAGCTGGAATCTTTAAAGGACATTAAGGCTGTCTGTGAGAAGTACGGCATCCGCTACTATCTCAGCTCCGGCACGCTGCTGGGAGCCGTCCGCCATCAGGGGTTCATTCCGTGGGATGATGATGTGGATATTGAGATGCCGTATGCGGATTATCTTCGTTTTTTGCAAATCGCTCCCGTTGAGATGGGCGATCGATATACGCTTCAAAACAGCGATACGGATCCGTATTTCCATTTCGCCTATTCTCGGATTCGGAAAAACAACACCACAATGATGCGTGAATGGGAGCGAACCATTCCTTCCCACCACGGCGTTTGGGTAGATATTTTCCCCATGGTCAAAGTCGGCGGAACGATGGATTATCGAACGAAGCGCTTGATGCTGAAGGTCTGTACCTTCCTTCGCATGCATGACTATGTGTTTGAGCTGAATCGAAAATGGCTGACGGAGCAGGGCGGATATGTCCAGATGACGATCGTTAAGGCGGCCAGAAAGCTGCCAAAAACGTTTCGTGAGTCCTTGAGGAACGCTATGCTGAGATACATCTTTTCTCAAAGAGAGAAGCCTTATCTGACCAATGTATGGACGACTATTTCACGACGAATTCCAAAGGAAGCTTTTGACGAGCCTGCAGCGATTTTACAGTTTGAAGATGCAGAGTTTTCAGCACCGCGAGATTATGATTGTTATCTTCGTATTTCATACGGCGATTACATGACTCCACCGCCGGAGAATCAGAGAAACGGAAGGCACGGCGATCTGATTCTGGACCTTGAACATGAACGCACGTAGCAAAACCAACACAACAGTGGAGAATTGAGGTGCACAGATGAAGTATTCCATTATCATCCCAGTCTATAACGCCTCGAAAACGCTTCACCGCTGCCTCGACAGTCTGTTGGCTGTGCAGTACAAAGATGCGGAGTTTATTCTCGTGAACGATGGTTCAAGCGACTCCAGCGGTGAGATTTGTGAGGAGTATGCTCTGAGGCATTCCAACATCAAGTACATTGCGAAAGAAAACGGCGGCGTTTCCAGCGCGAGAAACGCCGGGTTAGACGTTGCGTGCGGAGATTATATCCTGTTTGTGGACAGCGACGACTATGTTGCATCGGAGTTCTTTTCCATTCTGGATCAGACATTGGAAAAAACGCCGTACGATCTGGTCCAGTTTTCTTGTTGCATTGACAATGGGAATGAGAAGAAAGAGATCCGCAGAATGCCTGTAACGGCCGCAGGACGGGAGCAGATAATGCCATATCTCGTCAATGCCATATGCCGAAAGACCTTGAACCCGCCATGGGCGAAGCTGTACAGAAGAGATCTGATCGAAAAGAATCATGTCCGTTTTCCGGAAGGAGCATCGGTGGCAGAGGATCGCGTTTTCAATATAAAATATTCGCTGTCAATTGAGAGCTATGCAGTTTCCGATCAGATACTCTATTTTGTCAGTACAGAGAATGAGAATTCTCTGACGCGAGGGCGCCAGAAGAATCTGAAGAAGCAGTTTGAAATTACAGGCGCTTATTTTCAGGAGGCGCTCTCTGCCTCGTCGATTCCGGAATCGGAAAAGGAGCAATACCGCAAAGCGGTTAACTTCGGAGATTGCCGTACTATTTATCATGAAGCCAAATTAATGCATCAGGATCATGTGCGGTGGTTTGCGCGACAAAAGCGCCTTGGACATATTTGTGATGAAATCAACCGCAAACACATGAAGTATCCCAAAACACGTTATTGTACATTGATCATGCTTCCTGTACGGTTGCGCCTGACTCCTGTCATTGACGCCGTTGCCTGGAAACTGACACATTGAGGTGCAAGATGGAAAAAATCAAAGTGCTGATTGTTGCCGGCGCCATGAATGTCGGTGGTATTGAAAATCAGCTGATGCACCTGCTGCGGCAGGCAGATCGGGAGCGGTTTCAGATTGACTTCACTTCCACGGATGCCCATCCGTTCTACATGAATGAGATTCTGTCTCTGGGTGCGCAGTGTATCCAAGTCCCGCAAACCGGCGGCATCCATTTCCTGCGCTATTGCTGCGCACTCTACAAGGTGATGAAGGAAGGGCAATATGACATTGTCCATTCGCACGAGCTTTTTCATAGCGGCATGGTGCTGCTTACCGCACGACTTGCCGGTGTGAAACATCGCTTTGTGCATGCACACAACTGGATGGAGGGCAACAACCCCAAAGCGAAAAAAGCTCTGAAGCGCCGTGTGTACAACCATGTTATGCAACGGCTGATCCAGTGGAATGCTACCGACTTTGTCGCCTGCTCTACTTTGGCGGGGAAGTTCCTCTATGGTGAGCGGGTTACCGAGCAGCCAAACTACCATCTGGTATTCAACTCGGTAGATACTTCGAAGTTTATCGAAAAGTATGATCAGCCGGAATCCGGCAAATTCTGTGATGACGGCTGGATCAATGTCCTGCAGGTTGGCCGTTTTACGCCTGTGAAGAATCAGCTTTTCACGGTGGAAATCGCGAAAGAGCTCAATCGCCGCGGCAAAAAGATTCGGATTCTTTGCGCCGGTAATGTCGGCGGAGATTACGATGATTCGGTTGCTGCAAAGATTGCGGAATACGGTTTGGAAGAACAGATGCTGCTTCTCGGTGTGCGCAAAGATATCGATGTTCTGATGCGCAAAAGCGCCGCATTTCTGCTACCTTCTCTCTATGAGGGTATGCCGCTGGTCCTCATTGAGGCGCAGGCTTCCGGACTCCCCTGTGTCACGGCGGACACCTACTCCCGCGAGGTCGATTTCGGCCTCGGCACAGTGAACTGGCTGCAGCTTGAGGACGGCGTTTCCGCCTGGGTAGATGCGGTTGAGCGTGCAGTACAACAAGGTCGCGCAGAGAAAGAAGCTGTTGTCAGAGCGATTGACAAAGGGGGCTTTGACTCCCGCATTTTTGCTGAGAAAACCTGTGAGCTGTATCAATCAGCGGTGAAAGGAACTTAAATGAAAGAGACATTAGCCCCACGAGGGTTTGTTACCATTGCGACTGGGGATGAGCGGTATTATAAATTGGCATGTAATCTTTTGAAATCCTATCGCCTAAATGCAAAATGCCAATACCCGTTCGCAATTATTGCAGAAAACAATAATGAATACACGGCACAGTTCGATCACACAATTCTTATGGAGAACCCGAGCCGGAGTTTTAATGACAAACTGAGACTGTTTGAATACCTCCCTTATGAAGAAACGATTTTTATTGACGCTGATTGTTTGATTTACAGTGACTTAAACATATGGTGGGAGCGTTTTTCGGAAGCCGGAGATTTTTGTGCATTTGGCTTTGCGCATGATGACTTAGATTCTGGCAGAGGCTGGTTTCGTCCGAGCGGAATGCGGGAATTTGCTCCTCAGGTATCCTTTGTGCCTAGCTTCAACGGTGGCGTGTATTATATGCGCAACACGGAGATTTGTAGAAAAGTGTTTGATGTGGCGCGCCATTGTGCAACGCACTACTCTGACTATGCTTTCAACATGTTCAAAAAACCAGCAGATGAGCCTGTGTTGGCGTTGGGTATGGCGGTCAATGGCTGCAGACCGGTTTATAACGAAAACAGCGGGATCGTTGAGTGGCTGTTTGCACCAAATCCAAACCACTTGGATATAGACATATTGGCACCAAGGGCTTGCTATCATCGAGAGAATGGAACGGTTTCAGCTCGCCTTATCCATTGGAGCAATTATCTGACAGAAAAACAAGCCTATCACTATGAGGTTTGGAAAATGGATAATGCTGGAAACCCGGGGGGGGTACGATCTCGCCTGGTTCAAAAGGCAATGAAGCTATACGATGTAAGAGCCTTTGCGCTTAGAGTGCGTAGGTATATTCGCAGAAAACTGAATTTATGATTAAAATCTTGTTTTTTATTGAAAACCTGAGCGAAGGCGGAGCGGAAAAAGTACTTCGTGAGCTCGTGAATCACATGGATCAGACGAAGTTTGACATTACTGTGCAGACCGTCTGGCCATGTGATGCAAAGAAGTATCTCGCGCCGGGCATTCGCTACAAATACATGTACACCTCCGAGAGCAAAGCAAACCATCTGCGCTACCGCGCGGAAGCGGAGAGCGGCTTGGCCTATCGGCTGCATGCAAAGGATGACTACGACATCGAGTGCGCCTATTTGGAGATGGGGCCAACGAAGGTCATGTCAGCGTCCACAAACAAGAAAGCGAAAAAGCTCGCATGGGTGCATTGCGATCTCAGTAAAAAGCTTGGGGCTCTGGATGCGTTTGTCGCGAAAGCGGGGCCACAGTATCAGAAGTATGACGAAGTAATCTGTGTCTCAGAAAATGTTCGGCAGAGCTTCGAGCAACTATTTGGTGGTCAGATACCCACAAGAGTTCTGTACAACGTGGTGGATGATGCCGCTATTCGTGAAAAGGCTCAGGCCGAGTTGTCTTCAGGGGTGCAGAAACGGCGCCTCACAATGGTGTCTCTTGGACGGCTGACGCCTCAAAAGGGATATGATGTTCTTCTGAAGGTGCAGGATCGTCTGATCCAAGATGGAATGGAATGTGATCTGTGGATTGCCGGTGAAGGTGAAGAACGCCCTGCGCTGGAGCAGTTTATCGCAAAGCATCATTTGCAGGATTCTGTAAAGTTACTCGGGTTTCAAGAAAACCCGTATCCGTTTCTACGGGAGGCAGATTTGCTGGTCTGTTCTTCGCGATATGAAGGCTTGAGCACGTTTGTGACTGAAGGCTTAATTCTTGGCAAACCGATTGTGACTACTGATTGCACTGGAATGCGTGAGCTGCTGGGCAATTCGGAGTATGGATTGATTACCGAGTTGTCGGCAAGCGCCTTATGTGCAGGAATAAAGCAGCTGATGAACAATGAGGAGCTTCGCAAGTACTATCAGCAAAAAGCGTCGATGCGCGGGCGCGAATTTACAACGGATAGTTTGGTAAAAACTACCGAAGATTATTTATTAAAATTGGCGGGGAAGTAACTTGACTATATATTATGTTCTGATCATCTTAATATTACTTGCGGCGCTGCTATTGCATGGTGAAAGAGCACGTAATACTGCTTTTATTCTAATTGCAGTTGCTCTACTGTTTTGCGTTTATGGATTTCGGGATGCAGAAATGATCGGACATGATTCTTCATCTTCTTATCTACATCAGTTTCAACGTCTCGAAGGCACCTCATGGGATGAAATGCCTACAATTAAAGACTGGCTCTCAACTGATCAAGATGACGCCAATGATACAAGCGATACAGATGACTATCGCATAGGTCACGAGAGAAATTTTGCCTTTCGCTGGCTGATGAAAGCCGTATATGATTTGACAGACGGCGATTTTCAATTTTTTATAACTATTATTGCAGTATTCGTGATGGTTGTTTTTGCGCAGTTCATCTACCGATACTCGCCATCGCCAGCTCAGAGTATCCTTTATTATTTTGGACTGATGTACTATACTATGATGTTCAGTGTTCTGAAGCAAAGCATTGCTATGGCGTTTATTCTTCTTGCGTTTAATGCCATCACAGATAGAAAGCTGTTTCGTTTTGTTATATTGGTCTTGGTTGCCTCCATGTTTCATTTTCCTGCGATTGCTTTCTTGCCAGCATATTGGATTGCGAGAATGCGGCCAGGAAGAACATACATTTTATTACTTGCAGCTCTTCTTGTGCTGACATATGTTTTCCGCGATCAAATTGTAAGATGGGCACAGGACACCTATGAAACAAATCTACATGATGCCAGCACAACGCGGTTTTTGGCAAACAAAGTTATCGTAATGTTAGTTATTATTATAGCGGCTGTAGTTATTCGGCCGCCGAGCGCAGAAGATACAGTTTATTGTTCAATTTTGATGCTGATTGGTATTGCTGCTGTTTTACAAACCTATGCTGGCTACAGCAACAATTTTGAACGGCTTGCGGACTATTACTTCCAATTATCGGTTGTATTTATTCCAATGGTTTTTGAAAATGTAAAAACAAAACGAAGATATTTGAGTGAAAGAGAGTTGGCCCTGGTTCGACGAGCAGGTCCCTATTTGTTTGGTGCATTTGCAATTTGGAGATTTTTAAATACTATTTCAGGCGATAGTGCATTTAATCCATATCAGTTTTATTTCCAGGCAGAGAAGGCGGGAGAAACTCTCGCTGCATGGGCAAATCTTTTATGATGGAGTGAATATAGAAAATGTCTCTTTTTGAAAGAATCAAATCTGGCGAGGCCAAAATATCTCTCGTCGGTCTCGGCTATGTTGGTATGCCCCTCGCCGTGGCGTTTGCATCCAAGGGCGTGAAGGTCATCGGCTTCAATCGCAATCAGCACCGCATTGACCTCTACAAATCCGGCATCGACCCGACGCACGAGGTCGGCGATGAGGTCATTTCCAAGACGACCGTGGATTTCACCGCGGACGAAACGCGTCTGCGCGAGGCGAGCTTTCACATCGTCGCGGTGCCTACGCCGATCAATCAGGATCACACCCCCGACCTCGAGCCGGTGGAGAACGCCAGCCGCATCGTCGGCCGCAACCTCACGAAGGACTCCATCGTGGTCTACGAGTCCACGGTCTATCCCGGCGTGACGGAGGATGTCTGCGTGCCGATTCTGGAACGCGAGTCCGGACTGAAGTGCGGCGTGGACTTCAAGGTCGGCTACTCCCCCGAGCGCATCAATCCCGGCGACAAGGTACACCGTCTGGAGAACATCAAGAAGATCGTCTCCGGCATGGATGCCGAGACGCTTGAAGAGATCAAGAATATTTACGACATCGTCATCGAAGTCGGCACCTATCCCGTCTCCACCATCAAGACCGCCGAGGCGGTGAAGGTGGTCGAGAACAGCCAGCGCGATATCAACATCGCCTTCATGAATGAGCTTGCCATGGTCTTTGACCGCATGGGTATCGACACTGCCGAGGTCATCGAGGGCATGAACACCAAGTGGAACGCACTCGGCTTTCGCCCAGGTCTCGTCGGCGGCCACTGCATCGGTGTCGATCCCTATTACTTTACTTATGAGGCCGAGAAGCTCGGCTACCACAGCCAGATCATCCTCTCCGGTCGTAAAGTGAATGACGGCATGGGCCAGTTCGTGGCGGATGCCACGATCAAGCAGATGATCCTTGCCGGCAAGAAGGTGCGCGACGCGAAAGTCGTCATCCTCGGTGTTACGTTTAAGGAAGACTGCCCGGACACCCGCAACAGCAAGGTACACGACATCATCCGCCGCTTGAATGAGTTTGGCGTCACGCCGGTGCTCGTCGACCCCGAGGCGGACCCCGAGGGTGCCAAGAAAGAATGCCCGACGGAGCTTGTTGATCTCAAGGACATTCGCGACGCCGACTGCGTGATTCTCGCTGTGGCACACAAGGAGTTCAAGGCGCTGTCCCTCGCGGACATCGACGCCATGTTTGTTTCTGCGCCGAACAACGAGAAGGTGCTTATCGATGTCAAGAGCGTGCTCGACAAGAACGCCATCGAAGCTGCGGGTTACCGCTATTGGAGACTGTAATGAAGGGATATTTTTTGTTTGCGCCTGACGAGCAGGGCGATGTCGGACCGGAATCTGGGGTGGAGCGAAAGGTTCGCTCACAACACCAGGCATTGATGCGCTATGTTCCCTGTGAACTGCTCGTTTTGGATCCGCCGGTTTACAAAGGAACCATGGCAGAAAAAGTTCTTCGCCGACTGCCATATACCGCTGCGTGGAGAAAGTGGAAATACCACGGAGAGTTTGATGATGCAGATTATGTCTATATTCGCCTGGTGTATCACGATCAGGCGTTTGTACGCTATCTAAAAAGCATTAGAAGGCATAATCCCAATATTAAGTTGTTATATGAATTGCCAACCTATCCTTTTGAACCTAGCGGGAAGCAGAGCCTTGGGTCCCTTCCGTTTCAATTGAAGCGTAACAAAGCACTGCAGAGCGTTTTAGATCAGATGGATCGTCTCGTTACATTTTACGGGCAAGAAGAAATCCACGGGATTCGTTGTATTAATCTCATAAATGGGTATGATTTCTCCCGTGTGGAATTGCCTGAGCGCACAATGGATACAGCAATTCATGTTATCTCTGTCGCGCTCACTTCATTCTGGCATGGATATGACCGATTCCTTTCAGGGCTTGCGGATTACTATGAGCACGGAGGAAAAGAAAACATCATTTACCATTATGTTGGCAGTGTGATTCCAGAACATGAGACTTTTGTGAAACAGCACCACTTAGAGGAGCACGTTATCTTCCATGGCAAACAATCTGGCGAACCGCTAAAGACACTGATGAGCCAGAGCTTTATTGGTATTGACGTGCTCGGCGGCCATCGAAAGAACTATCCGGTCAGCAGCTCTTTGAAATCCCGAGAGTATTGCGCTTATGGAATCCCGATGATTACTTCTTCCCCTATCGATTTTCTGCCAAAGGATTCCCCGTATCAGTTTTTGGCGCCATATGATGATAGTCCGGTCGATATCGATGGTGTCGTGAAGTTTTATCATGACTTATACGATGACAGAGATTGCAACAAAATTGCAAAAGAGATTCGCTCATACGCGGAAGCATGCTGCGACATGCGCAACACAATGAAGCCGGTTTCGGATTGGCTTAAGGAGAATGTTGCTAAATGAAAACAAATCTAAAGCGTTTGGGAAGAGCCATCGCAACCAAGCGGCGCTCTGCTAAACTTGCCAATCACGAATTTACGATCATATCTAACACCTGCATTGGTGGTGTTATTACTCACAATGTTGGGGAACAGTTTCGCTCTCCAACAGTGAATTTGATTATTTATGAGGATCAATTTCTGATTTTTTGCCAGCACCTCAAGGAGTATTCCACCTGCCCGGTCGAGAAACCAACGCCAGAAGAAACTCCTCAGTTCGAGCGGTTCTCCTATCCGATTGGGATTGTACGCGGCGCATCTGTCGGACTTCCGGATATTAATTTGATGTTTGTGCATTATAAGACCTTTGAGGAAGCAAAGGAAAAGTGGGAATCTCGTTTCGCTCGTGTGAATTATGATGACATTTTTATATTGATGGATCGCGGCTTGGACGCCAGAGATGAGATTCTTGACGGGTTTTATGCACTTCCCTATCAGCATAAAGTGTTCTTTACGAATAAGAAAGATTCAGAGCGGTGGCCGGACAATTTTCAGTTCAGCTTTTATAATCCGGAACAATATGTTACCGGATGCCTATACTATAATCAGTGGAGTGGTATAGAAGCTCATCACTGGATGGATGAATTTGACTACATACGCTGGCTCAACGAGGGTGTCGTTCAGAAAAGCGATTTTCATGTAAAGTGAAGGATCACCGATGAAACTATTAATCATTACCGGTCCGTTGTGGCCTCGCGTATGGAACAATGCCAACTTGATGAGTAAGCTGCTCCCGTATATTTGTCAGAGGCATGAGGTTCAAATCTTGTCTCCTGCGTTTAAGGAAGATCCTGCACATCTTCCACAAAAGATGTTTGATGTTCCGGTAACGTGGGTGACGGATACAAAACAGGGGCTCATGCGAAAGGCGGTCTATCCGGTGCTCTCTCATCTTGCGGAGCGAAAAGGCTATGAGGGAGATCTTGGAGCCAATCTTACCCGTGATGCTGCGCTGGTTGTGCATCGACAATTTCCGTTTGATGCCATTGTGTTTACTATGCAGCCATACGTTGCAATGCTAACAGCGGCGAAGTTGACAAAATGGCCGAGTATAGCTTACTTAATGGATCCCTTCGACTGTTTGCTTGACGGAAGACAAGGTTGCATTCCGAAGGAATTGTATCAGCTTGACTGCGTTCTTACTACACCCTTTATTCGGGAAGCGCTTTTGAAAAAGGGTGCAGTTTCTATGGAAAAGAAGATAGTTTCGGTAAGTTTCCCACATCTGAAAGAAGAGCCGGAACAAGATGTTCCGGAAGATATTCCGATGGAACCGGATAAGATCAATCTTCTTTTCTGCGGTGCTCTGTATCCGGAAATACGATCTCCCGAGGTACTTTTTCGGGTTATAGAGAATTTGGATGACCGCTTTCGTGTTCACTTTATGGGCCGCGGATGTAAAGAGCTGTTTGATAAAAGAATTCTTTCGACAGCAGCAGAAATCCGAACTTATTCACCTCTGCCTTATCAGGCAGCTGTAAATGCAATGCATCGTGCAGACGTGTTGATCAATATTGGGAATAATATGCATGTCCATATGCCCTCGAAGACGCTGGACTATATTAATACTGGAAAGCCTATCGTTAATTTCCACAAATTCAAGGATTGCCCAACATTGTATTACACACGCCGATATCCACTCTGCATGAATATACTTGAGACAGAGTTTGTTTTGCCAGACACAGTGAATGAATTCATTCACTTTTGCCTGGAAAACCGACATAATCAAGTTCCCAGAGAAATAATTGAAAACAATTATCATGACTGCAAACCGGAATCGATTGCCAGTGTGCTTATGGAACAGCTGGAGTTGCTTTAACTAATATACTTAAGGGAGTTCTTAAAAGTGAAAAAAAACAGCATTCTGTTGCTGACAAAAGACGCGATGTGCACGGCTTATCTGCCTTGCTATGGAAATCAGTTTTGGAAGGGAAAGACTCCCAACTTGGATGAGTTGGTAGAGAAAGGAACGCTCTATACTCGTTTCTATACTGCGGCGCCATCATCTAATATGTCTTATCTTGCAATGTCCACAGGGAAGTATCCCTATGAATTGGATATTTCGACCTATGTTCATCTGAACAAAGACTATGAAGGCGTTACTATGTTTGATCGTGCAAAGGAAAAAGGGTACGAATGCCATATTCTCTGGGACGATGCATGGACGCCTGATATTGCCTATTGCCGCTGTTATGGGGAGGGCACGGTCTTTCACCCAATTGTCGGGCTACGGCAGGGGGTTGGTTCGCATTATAAACACGAAGGGTTTCTCGTTCCAGATGATGAAAAAGTCAAACACTCTCTGAGTATGCTCCGGGAGGAAATGGACAAGATCTCCAGCACGGAAGAAAGCGTATTCCTCTGGATACATCTTCCACACGTCATTAATGGAAGAGTCGGATTTGGCGGAGACATCGATGTGTTTGATGATGTAATCGGAATGATGCGGGAATATTTTTCGGACAATCATATTGTTATTTCTGCGGATCATGGCAACATGAACGGGCATAACGGCATTCTGGGTTATGGATTTCACGGAAGAGAAAATGAAATTCGAATTCCGTTGATTACACCGCGCAGAGAAGATTTGACTGTGTGCGATAAACTCATGTGCAATATCGACATGTATTCGATTCTTTTTGAAGGCAGTTTCCCTGAGCGTGACTACATTTTTTCTGATACAGCCTACTATGCGCAGGAACATCGAATTCTCAATATAGTTAAAGGGAAATTCAAGTATGTCTATCACAAGAAAGATGGAAAAGAAGAGCTGTTTGACCTCTGGTGGGATCCGAATGAACAGTATAATTTGATCAGTGATATTCATTATGATGAATTCCGAAAAGAATTCTATCCCGCGAGTGAACATTATTTTTATGATTCTTGGGATCAACTGCCTGCAGTCAGAGAAGATTTCCGCACACTCCGCACATCCATGTGGAGAGAGCTGAGTGATAGAGAAAAAAGAAAAAGAAAAATCAGATCCGCCGGTGGAAAAGCTTATCGTAAGCTGCGTAAAGCCATTCATAAGTAAAGTGGGATTGGAGAAACAAAAATGGACGAAAAAAGACCTTTGACCGTCATCAAACCCCGGAGCGGTTGGTTCGATCTAAATCTTGGGGAGTTGGCGCACTACAAAGATTTGATATTTCTTTTTGTAAAGCGCAACTTTGTTTCCATGTACAAGCAGACTGTGCTCGGACCCGCATGGGCAGTGATTCAACCCCTGCTCACGACCGTGGTATTTTCACTGGTTTTTGGAAATATGGCTGGTTTGGCTGCGGATGGTGTTCCGTCTTTCATTTTCTATTTGACAGCTAATGTTATCTGGTCATATTTTTCCAGCTGTCTAACCACTACATCGAATACGTTCATATCTAATAGTTCGATCCTCGGTAAGGTTTATTTCCCTCGGTTGGTCATGCCAATCTCCACTGTGCTGTCGAAGCTGATTGATTTCGCAATTCAGTTTTCTTTCATGGTTATTTTTGTGGTCTTCTTCGCGCTTACGAATTCCGGGGTTCACCCCAATTGGTATGTGCTGATGACCCCTGTTTTGCTCTTGCATCTTGCTATGCTCAGTCTTGGAATCGGTATCATCATTTCTGCGGCCACGACGAAGTACCGCGATCTTCGTATGTTGGTGTCCTTTGGGGTTCAGCTGTGGATGTACGGCACCCCGGTGGCCTATGATATGTTTTCCATTTCTGCGTTCGCTCCGGGAGGAAAGTTCTATTGGCTGATTATGTCCAATCCTGTTACCCCGATTGTGAACATCTTCCGTTACGGTTTCCTTGGCATAGGTGAAATTGACTGGCATTATTATATCATCAGTTGGGTTGTTACGATTATAGTATTGTTCTTCGGTGTGCTGCTTTTCAGCCGCGTGGAAAAGACTTTTATGGATACGGTGTGATATGGGGGACGTCAAAGTTACCGTCTGGCTCAGCACTTATAATCAGGAGCCTTATGTTGCGCAGGCGCTGGACAGCATTTTGATGCAGAAGACAGACTTCCCATTTGAGATCATTGCTGCTGACGACTGCTCCACAGACCGAACGCAGGAGATTATTCTAGACTATCAAAAGCGCTATCCCGGTAAAATCATTACGTTTTTTCCGGATCACAACCTTGGCGGTTGCCGCAAGCTTACCGATTGCATCGATTTAGGACTGTTCCGTGGAGAGTACCTCTCTTATCTGGAAGGGGATGACTATTGGCTGGATGAAAAACGCCTGCAAACATTGGTGGATTTTCTGGAGGTCAATCCCTCATATTCTCGCGTCAGCCATCGGAGAAATGTGATTGATCAGGACGGCAGGGATACTGGATTTGATATTCCGGATGATGTGCTGGGTAAGCCATTCACCATTGAGGACTTTCTGGCTGGAAAGAACTATTCCGATTTTGGCGGTGTTTTCCGCAATTATTTTAAGCAGTGTGGGAGCAAGTACCATGAACTGTTCTGGGCCTCCCGTAATGTTTTAGATTTTCAGGACATGTTCATCACGCAGGATTATGGTCCTGTGTTTGTGATGGATGCAGTGTATGGGGTTTATCGCTCAATCAGTACTGTTGGTGCGCAAAACTATAATTCCATTACGCCAATTGCTAAGCGCCGCCGTGAGAGCATACAGATTGCGCAAACCATTGAAACGTTCTACAAAGGAAAGTATGACCTTTCTCCGCTCATCCGGCGAGATCGGCTTCGACTCCTTTCTCTGGCTATTGAAACGCAGGATGTAGGGGAATTCGCCAGGCTAAGAGAAGAAATCCCATTGCACCAAAGGAAAGAAATGCTGGCCGAAATAATATATCTTGCACGAAGAGGAAAGCGAGATCACGAACTTGGTTTTCTCAATAATCAAATGATCGCAGAAGAAAAAAAGGGGCTGTATTTACTGATAGCACATTATACAGTGTGGCGTATTAAGAATAAACTAACAGGAACTCGGCCAAATGACCGGCTTCGTGGTTATGTACGATAGGAGTATGTAGCATGGCATTACCCATGATTGAAATTGATAATGTTTCTAAAGAGTATCGTCTCGGCGCTATTGGTGGCACAACACTAAATGCAGAAATCCAGACGAAGCTTGCGAAGCTTCGAGGTAAGGAAGACCCCAATAGCAAAATTGGAGCAAAACAGCATGGCAAGAATGAGCGTTTTATGGCCTTGGATGGGGTTAGCTTTCAAGTTCAACCAGGTGAAGCGGTTGGCATCATCGGACATAATGGTGCCGGTAAATCCACGTTGTTAAAGCTGATTTCCCGTGTCACAGCACCTAGCGGTGGAGAAATTCGCTTGCGTGGTCGAGTTGCTTCAATGCTTGAAGTCGGAACTGGTTTTCATCCAGAACTTACTGGTCGAGAGAATGTTTACCTCAACGGTGCAATTCTTGGCATGACGAAGGCGGAGATTGACCGGAAGTTTGATGAGATTGTTGAATTTGCTGAGATGGCACAATTCATCGACACTCCTGTTAAGCGCTACTCCTCTGGTATGTATGTTAAGCTTGCTTTTTCTGTTGCGGCTCATCTGGATTCCGAGATAATGATAATGGATGAAGTATTAGCTGTTGGTGATGCAAAATTCCAAAGCAAATGCTTGGGACGCATGGGTGATGAAGCTTCAAATAATAACCGGACAATTCTATATGTAAGTCATAACATGAGTACAATTCAGCGCCTCTGCACACGCGTGATCGTTCTTGATCATGGCAGAGTGGTTTACGATGGAGATACTGCAGGTGGTGTAGCGCGATATCTTTCGGTTAATCGAGATGAGGATACTGTCAGTTATTTGGAAGACCTTCCGCGAGACCCTGCATGCAAAATGAAAGTTAAAATGCTCAAAGCGTGGTTCCCAGGAAAAGAGAACAATCTCTTTGTGCAAGGCGGAAAAATCCGCTTCCGGTTAAAGTGGGTTGTCAATGCAGATGTATTCAATCTTGTTCTTCGTATCTACTTAGATCATATGACGGCTAGTCCGGTAGGCTTTTCCTCGATTCCTTTTGGAGATTGCAAAAAAGGGAAAGAATATGAAACGGAAATTGAGCTAGATATTAACGGCGTTATTCCAGGCGCATATTATATTGGTTGCGAGTTTCACGAAATCGATTCTTCCGGGTCGAACACATGGCATGACTATGTGCAAAACATGATGCAGATTGAAATTCTTGAGAATCAGCAGATCAAACTCGGTGCAGCAGATCATACAAATAAGATTCCATGGAACCATAATATGTGGGGAAGCATCCGTTTGGCATCACAAATCACTGATAATAGCATTGAATCTATTTAAAAACAATAATTTGCTATACTGCGAGTTTTGGAGGAACAATGTTAGATAAGGTTTTAGTTTTAGGCGGAGCAAATGTTCACTGCAAATTAGTGAATGCAGCAAATGCAATGGGCTGTTATACTGTGGTAACGGATTACTTGACTGATTCGCCGGCAAAAAAAATTGCGAGTGAAAGCTTGATGTATAGCATAACAGATGTCGAAGGAATTGTTCAGGAGTGCAAAGCCAAAAATGTTACCGGGATTCTGAGTACACATTTAGATCCCGGACAGCGTCCTTATCAAGCTATTTGTGATCGGCTTGGATTACCATGCTATGGCACCAAAGAGCAATTCTACCAGATGACGGATAAGCAGGCCTTTAAAAGGCTATGTGAACGTTATGGCGTCGGGACAATCAAAGACTACTCTATTGAAGATGTTGAAAACGATAGAGCTGAATATCCGTTGTTTGTTAAGCCTGTTGATAGCAGGGGTTCTCGCGGACAAGCAGTTTGCATGAATCGCGAAGATACTGTCAAGGCGATTCAAATTGCTCAGAAAGAATCTTCTAATGGCCAATGTATTATTGAAAAATATATGGCAGGAGCGCCCGAAGTACAGATTACATATTTTTTTGTAAACGGAGAAGCATATCTGATTCGCACAGCTGACAGTTATCGCGGAGCGGAAGAAGAGGGCTTGGAAAAGGTTGTAGTTTGCTCTGTTTCTCCTTCTCGATATGATGAGGAGTATGTTAGAACCACGCATCCAAAAGTAGTCGCAATGTTAAAAGGTCTGGGATTAAAAAATGGTCCCGCTTTTATGCAGGGTTTTTACGATAATGGAACATTCCGCTTTTTTGATCCAGGGCTCAGATTTCCAGGCGTAGAATATGAAAAGATTTATCAAGCTGAGTATCAAATTGACTTTATGAAGCTGATGGTGGAATACTCTCTTGGGGGTTCATTTTCTATAGATCGACTTCCCAGTGATCTTCATCGCCTAAAAGGAAAGCGAGCAGCTATCTTGTTTCCAACAGTCAGCCCCGGAAAGATAGCCGATGTTTCGGGAGTTGAAGAGATCAAGGCAATGCCTGAAGTAGTCTCTTATTCTCAAAGGCATACAATTGATGGCGTTATAGACTGGACATTTGACGTAAACCAGAGAATGGCTGAAGTTGTAGTTCTTGCGGATAACACAAACAAACTTCAAGATGCAATTCAGAAAATCCAAGAAAAGTATCGGGTTTTTGACGAACATGGCAAAGACATTATTTATGCTCCGTTTGATGTGTCTAGAATTGAGGGTTAGTAAATGAATTTCAAAAGAGATATTTGCATCCTGACGCAGCAGGACTTGGTGGACGCGAGTTGCTTTGACATGGATGCTGCCGTGCGCGTGACGGAAGAGGCGCTTATCGCCTATGCAAACGGAGATGTGATTTTTCCGGACAAGGTGTCCATGGTCTTTGATCAGGCAACACAGGACCGAATCAACTGTCTTCCTGCCGGATTCCACTCCAAAAAGGTCTACGGCATGAAATGGGTTTCTGTCTTTCCGGACAATCCCCATTCCCGCAATCTTCCGAATCTGAGCGCCACAATTCTGCTTTCAGAGATTGAAAGTGGTTTCCCGATCGCCTTCATGGAAGGAACGATGTGCTCGAATATGAGAACGGCTGCGGTTTCGTCTGTGGCGGCCAAATACCTTGCGGTCAAGGAGCCGAAGTCCATCGGCTTCATCGGATGCGGCGAGCAGGCAAAGTCTCATTTTCTTGGTATGAAGGCGGTGTTCCCGTCGCTGAAGACCTGCCGCGTCTCTTCCCGGACGGAAGCCAGCGAAAAGAAGTTTGAGGAACAGCTCACCCGTTTTGCACCAGATGTGGAATTTGTGCGCTGCAAGGGCGATTATCGCGCTGCCGTTGAGGGCTGTGATATCATCGTTACGGCAATCAGCGGGCAGGAAAAAATTCTACAGGCTGATTGGATTCATCCCGGTGCATTCTATTGCCATGTTGGTGGACTTGAGGATGACTTCGGCGTTGCGCGGAAGGCGGACAAGATTGTCACCGATCATTGGGCAGCGGTGAAGCACCGCACGCAGACCATCAGCCAGATGTATCAGCAGGGACTGCTGTCCGACGAAGATATCCACGCGGATCTCTTCGAGATCGTGACCGGTCAGAAGCCTGGGCGTGAGAATGATCAGGAATTCACATATTACAACGGTGTAGGCCTGTCCTATGTTGATGTTGCACTCTCCTACTGGATGTATCAGAAGGCAGTAGAAAAAGGAATCGGAACGAACATCGTCATGCAGGACAAGTCAATGTTTGAAATCTGAGGCAAGTTTATGAACATCAACGTCACAAAATCCTCCCTTCCTCCCTATGAGGAATATGCAGAGGAAATCAAATCACTATGGGACAGCCACTGGCTGACCAACATGGGTGAAAAACATCAGAGGCTCGAAGCAGCGCTGAAGGATTATCTCGGCGCGGAGCAGGTGACTCTGTTCACGAACGGACATCTCGCGCTCGAGACGGTGATCGCCGCTATGGAGCTCACAGGCGAAGTCATCACAACGCCCTTCACCTTTGTCTCCACGACGAACGCGATCACGCGAAACGGCCTGAAGCCCGTCTTCTGCGACATTGACCCCGAGAGCTATACGATGGATCCTGCGAAGATTGAGGCTCTCATCACGCCCGAGGCCTCCGCGATCATCCCCGTGCATGTCTACGGCACGCTCTGCGACACGGACGCCATTGAGGCGATTGCGGCCAAGCACGGGCTCAAGGTGATCTATGACGCGGCGCACGCCTTCGGTGTGAAGAAAAACGGCGTCAGCGCCGCGAACCTCGGCGACGCGTCCATGTTCTCCTTCCACGCGACCAAGGTGTTCAACACCGTGGAGGGCGGCGCGGTGATCTGCCGCGATCCCGCCATAAAGGAACGCATGGATTACATCAAAAATTTCGGCGTGCATGGTCCTGAACGTATCGTTTATCCCGGCGGCAACGCGAAGATGAGCGAGTTCCACGCGGCGATGGGCCTGTGCAATCTCCGCCATCTGGACGAGTGGCTCGCCGGCCGCAAGGCCGTGGTCGAGCGCTACCGCAAAAATCTCTCCGGCGTACCCGGTCTCACGATCCTGCGGGAGCAGGAGGGCGTGGAGTCGAACTACGCCTATTTCCCCGTCGTGTTTGACGGCGCGAAGTACACCCGCGACGAGGCCGCCGAGCGGCTCGCGGCGCAGGGCATCAACGCGAGAAAGTATTTCTTCCCGCTCACGAACCACAACGAGGCCTACGGCTTCCGCGGAGAGGAAACCCCCGTTGCGCTTCACATCTCCGAGCGCGTGCTCACGTTGCCGCTCTATCCCAATCTCGCGATGGAGGACGTCGACCGCATCTGCGAGATCATCACCGAATGAGGAAACACCATGAAAGTTTGCGTCATCACGGACAACCTATACATCTACGAGCACTTCGTCGACCTGCTGCGTCGCAAGCCACAGGACGCGGAGTTTGACTTCTACTACGCGACGTGGAACCACGCCTTCCGCGAGAAGTTCGGCGAAAACGGCGGTATGCGCCCGATCAAGCTGCGCGAGCAGGGGGACGAGTTCTTCAACGCGTACGATCTCTTCATCTCCCTGCACTGCAAGCAGCTCTTCCCGGATAGGATGGTCACAGAGCACACCTGCATCAACGTCCATCCGGGTCTGAACCCTTATAACCGCGGCTGGTTCCCGCAGGTGTTTGGCATCATGAATCACATGCCGATCGGCGTGACGATCCACCTCATGGACACGGAGCTCGACCACGGCCCAATTCTCTGGCAGCGTGAGCTGAAACTCGGCGCGGACGAGACCTCCAAGGATGTGTATGAGCGCATCCTTGCCACCGAAATGGAGCTCATGGAGGAGCACCTTGAGGACATTCTGACCGGGAACTACACTCCCATGCCGATGCCAAGCGAAGGCAACATCAACTACAAGCAGGATTTCGACGCCCTCTGCGAGATCGACCGGGACAAGCCTGCCACCTACGGCGAGGTCATTGACTTCCTGCGCGCGATGACGCATCAGCCGTATAAAAACGCCTATTTTTACGACGCTGATGGTAAAAAGGTCTATGTCGGCATTGAACTGGAGAAAGAACAATGAAAGTATTATGGCTTGTTAATACTATTATGCCTGATCTTGCCAAACACCTAGGTGGATCTCCTTCGGTCTTCGGTGGTTGGTTAGTTGGCGCAATGAAGGCAGTTCGATCTTCTGGAATTAAAATGGTTATCTGTACAGTTGAAACGGGATCATCAAGAGCAGGCCGCTATGAAGTGGACGAGACAATTTACTACATTTTGGAAAATGCATCAAGTGAAGCTTTAGAAGTAAAGTACAAAGAGATTTTAGAATATGAAATGCCAGATCTGGTTCATGTCTATGGTACAGAATTTCCATTTATACTTCCCTTATTAAAGGTATCAAATGCAAATAAAACGGTACTAACATTACAGGGGACGTTGCAATATACTAGAGATGAGTCGCTATCCGGGATACCAGATAAATATTCTAAAGATACGCTTCTTCATAAAGGACGTCGCTTGTTGAACAAGGGTGGGGAGAGCGTTGGACAAAAACGTGAGGACTTTGAAAAGCGTGCTGAAGTTGAAATGGAAATCATTCGCTCCTTAAAATATGCCGACGGGTGCAGCGAATGGGGTATTTCTTATATTCACGGTATTAATCCTCAATGTAACATGTTCAATTGTGGTTGCTTACTTAGAGATGTATTCTATGAGGCGCCTTACTGGAACATTGATCAATGTGAAAAGCATTCCATTTTTGCACTAATGACTCGCCCAATCAAAGGTGCGCATAAATTAATAGAGGCAATGCCTTATATTTTACAACAAGTACCCGATGCAAAGCTCTATCTTGGTGGCAGTGGTTTTTCATATCGTAATTACACAGGAATTAAAAAGCGCATACAAGATATGACTCCAGATTATTTCTGGTATATTCAAACTCTTATCGATAAGTACGATTTGAGGGATCATGTAAGTTTTATTGGTTACTTGGATGCAGGGGCAATGAAGCGGCAACTGTTGCGGTGTAATGTGTTTGTATCTCCATCTGCACAAGAACATCTTGCGACTGCTTTAGGCGAAGCCATGTTAACAGGAGTACCTAGCATATCGACTTCATTGGGTGCGCTATGTGAAATGATTGATCACGGGAAAGATGGATATTTATATGACTTCACAGAAATCCATGTTCTCGCACAATACATCTGCAATTTGTTCCAAGATCAGAAATTGGCGAAACAGTTTTCGGTTATGGGTCATGAACATGCAAATCGAACATACAATCGAATTGAAAATAGTAGAAAACTCTTAGATATGTATGATTCAATCTTATCAAATTCATAGTGCAGTATTCGTTATGAACAAAAGATTTTGTAGGCAATGATATTATTGTACAGTAGGTGAAATAATGTGACGGATAAGAGAGATACATCTATAAAATATGCTCCGATTATTATTCCAACACTCTGTCGTTATGAGCATTTTCGCCGTTGTGTTGAGAGCCTGAAGAACAATACATGGGCAGAGTTTACTGATGTGTACATTGGGTTAGATTATCCAGCAAAGGAATCACATCGTGTTGGGTATGAGAGAATTAAGGAATATCTGCAAGGTGACTTTTCTGCCTTTCGTAGTTTTAATGTAATTGAGCAAAAAGTGAATATAGGGAGTTTCGCGAACAGCCGGTCTCTTGTAGATGCCTGCTCCATGAATCATGATCGATATATATACGCAGAAGATGATCTGGAGTTCTCGCCTGACTTCCTTCAATATATGGATATGGCGCTTCAGTATTATGAAGATGACGAATCCGTTGTTGCAGTCTGCGGATACTCTTATCCCATCAACTGGATTGCCAATTCAGCTTGCACAGTTGTAAAACAAAATTTTAATGGTTCGGCCTGGGGCAGAGGGTATTGGATAAACAAAAGAAATCTTCTGCTGAAGTATTTAAGACCAAACGGCTTAAGCAAAGACTTTTCCATTGCATATAGAACACACCGTTTCGACAAAATGATGGATTACGCTGTAAAGCATTATGTAGAATTTTGTGAGACTGGATGGAGTGGGGAAAAAGGTTTCTTAAATGGATCAACCGATATTGCAATGAGAATCTACCCTGCAGTAAAAGATAAGTACTTAATAATGCCGTTAATCTCGAAAGTTCGAAACCATGGATATGATGGTTCCGGCCTTTACTGTCAGCAAATCGAGTGCAATGAAGATGGAGACTTTTGTGTGGATAATTATTCATTTTCAAAGCAGCCAATTGATGAAAGCAAAACATTTCAGCTAATCGAAGACACGGCGTTTGATATGAAGGCAAACCGTGATCTTCTCAATGCTTTTGACCGGGTTTCGCCAGAGGAAATGAAAGACATTTGGAAGAGGGCAAAGCGTATTGCTTTGCTTGGCAGATATGGTGGATTGTTGTTTACCTGCAAAAAGGTAGTAAAAAAAGCTGCAAAACTAATTGGAATCATCAGGTAGGGAGGAGAAACAATGAAAGGTATCATCCTCGCCGGCGGCGCCGGCACGCGGCTTTATCCACTGACCATGGTGACGAGCAAGCAGCTCCTCCCGGTCTATGACAAGCCCATGATCTTCTACCCCCTGTCTACGCTCATGCTCGCGGGCATTCGGGAGATTCTCATCATCTCCACGCCGGTGGATCTGCCGAACTTCAAGCGCCTGCTGGGCGACGGCAGCCAGTACGGTCTGAGCCTCAGCTATGCCGAGCAGCCGAGCCCGGACGGTCTCGCGCAGGCCTTCCTGATCGGAGAGGACTTCATTGGCGATGACGCCTGCGCCATGATCCTGGGCGACAACATTTTCTTCGGTAACGGCTTCAGCCATGTCCTCATGGCTGCGGCGCAGAAGGCCGAGGAGGATAAGCGCGCCACGGTCTTCGGCTACTATGTGAACGACCCCGAGCGCTTCGGTGTCGTGGAGTTCGACGAAAACGGCAAGGCGCTTTCCATCGAGGAGAAGCCCGAGAATCCGAAGAGCAATTATGCTGTCACCGGTCTGTATTTCTATCCCGCCAGCGTCAGCAAGCGCGCAGCGGAAGTCAAGCCCAGCCCTCGCGGAGAGTTGGAGATCACCACGCTCAATGAGATGTACTTAAACGACGGCCTACTTGATGTGAGTATCCTCGGCCGCGGCTTTGCCTGGCTCGACACCGGCACGATGGAATCCCTCGCCGAGGCGACGGACTTCGTCCGCGTCATGCAGAAGCGGCAGGGTATCGAGATTTCTGCGCCCGAAGAGATCGCCTACCGCAAGGGCTGGCTGACGCAGGAGCAGCTGCTTGAGGCGGCGCGACTCTATGGAAAATCTCCCTATGGCGAACACCTCAAGCGCGTCGCCGAGGGCAAACTGCTCGGATGGAGGAGAAAGTAACATGACCATTCTTGTCACAGGCGGCGCCGGATTTATCGGCTCCAACTTCATTTATTACCTGCTTAAGGAGCACCCGGAGGACCGCGTACTCTGCATTGACTGCCTGACCTATGCTGGCAACCTCTCCACACTGAAGGAAGCACTCGAAAAGCCGAACTTCAAGTTTTTTAAGACCAACATCTGCGACCGCGAAGGCATTTATGAGATTTTCGAGGCGGAGAAGCCAGATATCGTTGTGAACTTTGCCGCCGAGAGCCATGTCGACCGCAGCATCGAGACGCCGGAGATCTTCCTGCAGACGAACATCCTTGGCACGCAGGTGCTTATGGACGCCTGCCGCAAGTATGGCATCCAGCGCTATCATCAGGTCTCCACGGACGAGGTCTACGGCGATCTGCCGCTGGATCGTCCCGACCTGTTCTTCACCGAGAAAACTCCGTTGCACACCTCCAGCCCCTATAGCGCGTCTAAGGCCTCGGCGGACCTGCTCGTCGGCGCGTATCACCGCACCTACGGCCTGCCCGTCACGATCTCACGCTGCTCGAACAACTACGGCCCCTACCACTTCCCGGAGAAGCTCATCCCGCTCATGATCGCGAACGCGCTCAATGATAAGCCGCTCCCGGTCTACGGCACGGGCGAGAACGTGCGCGACTGGCTGTACGTCGAGGATCACTGCCGCGCCATCGACCTCATCATCCGCAAGGGCACCGAGGGCGAGGTGTACAACGTCGGCGGCCACAACGAGATGAAGAACCTCGATATCGTGAAGCTCATCTGCGACGCGCTCGGAAAGCCGCAGTCGCTCATCACCTTCGTCACTGACCGCAAGGGCCACGACATGCGCTACGCCATCGACCCTACGAAGATTCACACCGAGCTCGGCTGGCTGCCGGAGACCAAGTTCGCCGACGGCATTCAGAAGACCATCGAGTGGTATCTCAATAACAAGCCCTGGTGGGAGACAATCATCTCGGGTGAGTATGTGCACTACTACGAGAAGATGTACGGAAATCGCTGAAATTGATTGATTTCTAGAGTCTTATTCTCAAGGAGGGCCATGAATTGAAGCTGATAAAGAAAAAGACTGCCTCTGTCCTGTACCATTTAAGCAAATCAAAAGATGTCATCAATGAGGATATCAGGTATGCAGGCTTTTCCTCTGTAGAGGATGCAGTCATGGAGTCAAAACCTTTTGCGAACATATTTCGCTATCGTCTCAGAAAAGAATCCAGATTTCTTGCGAAGCTTTGCACTATATTCATCAAACCAATGAATGATCTTGAGCTGAATATCACTTCCGGTAAGGTTGGCAAAGGCTTTCGTATCTGGCATGGGTACGGAACGGTCGTTTTTTGTGAGGCAATTGGCGAATATTGCTCTCTCAATCAGGGTGTCACGCTCGGGCGTGGGCGACCAAACGCTGAAGGAAGAGATATACCTGTCATCGGTGACCATGTTACCATTTACACCAATGCAGTTGTCATTGGCGGAATCAATATCGGAAACAACGTAGAAATCGGCGCTGGTGCAGTCGTGATCCATGATGTGCCGGATAACAGTGTGGTTGCCGGTGTTCCCGCTAAGGTTATTCGAGTTAAATAAAGTGTAGCAAGGTCTTGACAATACACGCCTGTGAGCCTATAATCGCAGGCGTGGACAAATGTCCATTTTTCTTCCACGTATGTTCATAAAATTGGAAAAGAGACTGTACATGAACAAACAAGATTTTGATATTTTGAACGCGCTGTTTTCTGCTTCCTATGAGAATCAGAGACTATTGGCTGAGCAGGCTGGCTACTCCCTCGGGGCGGTCAATCGTTCCGTGCGGGTGTTGACCGAGCAGGGCTACCTGAGCAAAGCCGGTCAGCCCACAGAGCGGGCATACGAGTATGCACTTCAGTACGCGCCGAAACGCGCGATCATCCTCGCCGCCGGCTTTGCCGCGCGGATGGTGCCGATCAATCTGGAGACACCGAAGGCGCTGCTGGAAGTGAATGGAGAGCCGCTGATTGAGCGTCAGATCAAACAGCTAAATGCGGTCGGTATCAAAGAAATCTATGTGGTTGTCGGTTATTTGAAAGAGCAGTTTGATTATCTTATCGACGAATATGGTGTGAAGCTTGTGGTCAGCAACAGTTATGCCACGAAAAACAATCTGCACTCGCTTCGAAAGGTGCTGAAGCATTTAAAAAACGCATATATCATTCCTTGCGATTTGTGGTGCCGTGATAACCCTTTCCGAACGAGAGAGTTATATTCTTGGTATATGGTTTCTCAGAAGCAAGATGCTGACAGTGCAGTACGTGTTAACCGAAAACAGGAATTGGTGCTGACTGAACCGGGAAAGATTGGAAACACCATGCTTGGCATTGCGTATCTCACAGGTGAGCAGGTTGATTATATTAAAGCAAATGTTGAACGTCTTTGCGCTGATCATAGACATGACGGAGACTTTTGGGAATCTGCACTTTTTGAAAGAGATCGCATGATTGTGAACGCAAAGGTAGTGCGTGCGGATGCAGTCATTGAGATCAATACCTATGAGCAGCTCCGGGATCTGGATGGCAACTCCGATCAGTTGCAGAATGATGCGATTTCGGCAATTAAGAATACTTTTTCTGTGGACAGCGATGAGATCACCAATATCCAGGTGATGAAAAAAGGCATGACGAACCGTTCTTTCCACTTCACTTGCAAGGGGCGAGATTATATCATGCGCATCCCCGGAGAGGGGACTGATCAGCTCATCAATCGACGTAATGAGGCTGCGGTCTATGAGACGATCCGAGATTTGCATCTCTGTGATGACTTGGCCTACATCGATCCAGAAACAGGATACAAAATCACAGCGATGCTTCCGGATGCGCGGGTATGCGACCCGGAGAACGAATCGGATTTGATCGCATGCATGACAAAACTTCGCCAGTTCCATGCAATGAAGCTTACCGTTCCGCACAGCTTCGACATTTTTGGGCAGTTGGAATTCTATGAGACTCTCTGGAACGGTGCTCCTTCGGCTTACAGGGATTACAAAAAGGTAAAAGAACGCTGCTTATCTCTGCGTGCGTATATTGAAGAACAAGCAACTGAACAGTCGCTTACACACATTGATGCTGTGCCGGATAACTTCTTGTTTTCCGGCGATGACCTGCGTCTGATCGACTGGGAGTACGCCGGCATGCAGGACCCGCACGTGGACATCGCCATGTTCTGCATCTATGCCCTCTATGACCGGGAGCAGATTGACCATCTGATCGATCTGTATTTCGAGAACGCCTGTCCGAAGCAGACGCGCATCAAGATCTACTGCTATATCGCCGTCTGCGGCCTGCTCTGGAGCAACTGGTGCGAATACAAGGTGGCGCTCGGCGTGGAGTTCGGCGAATATTCGCTGCGCCAGTATCGCTATGCCAAGGACTATTCCAGACTGGCACTGGCGGAAATGGAGGAAATCTGAATTGCACACAGTAAAACGAGCGATCATCATGGCCGCCGGCAAGGGGGAGCGCATGCGCCCCGTCACGCTCCATACGCCAAAACCGCTGGTGCGCGTCAACGGCGTCCGGATGATCGATACGGTGATCAAAGCGCTCCACCAAAACGGCATCACGGAGATTTACGTGGTGGTCGGTTATTTGCAGGAGCAGTTCCGGTCTTTGGAGCTGGAATATCCCGGTCTGCACCTGATTGAAAATCCGTGGTATGACACGTGCAACAACATCTCGTCACTCTACGCTGCGCGGGAGCACATCGACGACGCCATCATTCTCGACGGCGATCAGATCATTTTCAATTCCGAGATCCTCTCCCCGGCATTTGAACGCTCCGGCTATAATGCGGTCTGGCAGGAGGAAGAGACGCACGAATGGATGCTGGCCGTGGAAAACGGCGTTGTCACGTCCTGCAGCCGCACCGGCGGCAGCCATGCCTGGCAGCTTTACAGCATCTCCCGCTGGAGCCGGGAGGACGGCGCGAAGCTGCGCCGCCATCTGGAAGAGGAGTTTGAGCAGAAGCAGAACCGGCAGATCTATTGGGACGACGTCGCGCTCTTCTGCCATCCGGAGGACTATCAGCTCGGCATCCGCGAAATGCGTCGGGAGGATATCATTGAGATTGACGATCTGCGGGAGCTCGCGGCGAAGGACGCCGCCTATGTCCCGCTGCTGACAAAGGAGGATTCCTGATGAACGAAAACAAATCTGCCGCCAAGCGGCGCATTGACCCGTGGACAACCGTCATCCCGTTCGGCATCATTCTGATTCTCTGCGCGCTGTTTATCATCCGCCCGGAGCAGTCCACGAACGCGCTCGGCAGCATCCGCGGCTTCCTCGGCGATGAATTCGGCGTTTACTATCTTGCGGTCGGCCTCGGCATCCTGCTTATCAGCCTCTGGCTCGCCTTTTCCGACATCGGAAAGATCACGCTCGGCAAGCCCGGTGAAAAGCCGAAGTACAATTTCTGGACCTGGGGCGCTATGGTCTTCACCTGCGGTCTGGCGGCCGACATTCTGTTCTACTCCATGTTCGAGTGGATCTACTATGCGCAGGAGCCGCGCGTGGAGGCGCTGGGCTCCGTGCAGGACTGGGCGTCCACCTTTACGCTCTTTCACTGGGGGCCGATCCCGTGGAGCTTTTATGCGACCCTCGCTGCCTGCTTCGGCTTCATGCTGCATGTGCGCGGCGTGAAAAAGCAGAAGTATTCCGAAGCGTGCCGCCCCATCCTCGGCGACCGCACGGACGGCTGGGCGGGCAAGCTCATCGACGTGCTCGCGGTCATCGCGCTCATCGCCGGCACGGCCACGACCTTCTCGGTTGCGACGCCGCTGCTCTCCGCTGCGCTCACGCATCTCTTCGGGCTGGAGAGCTCCAAGTTCGTCACCGTCGGCATTCTGGTTGTCACGTGCATTGTGTATACAGTCGCTGTCATGAAAGGCATCAAGGGCGTCTCTTGGCTCGCAAATGCCTGCATGGTGCTTTTTGGCGCGCTTCTGGTCTATGTCCTGCTCTTTGGCGGCAAGGCGCAGTATATCATCGAGACCGGTTTCTCCGCGCTCGGTAATCTGGTGCAGAATTTCATTGGTCTCAGCACCTATACCGATCCGCTGCGCGATTCGTCCTTCGTGCAGGACTGGACGGTATTCTACTGGGCATACTGGCTGGTCTGGTGCGTGGCGAGCCCGTTCTTCATGGGCAGCATCAGTCGCGGCAGAACCGTCAAGCAGACGATTCTGGGCTCCTATCTCTTCGGCATGTCTAGCACGCTGATTTCCTTTATCATCCTCGGCAACTACGGCCTCGGCATGCAGATGATGGGCGAGTTTGATGCCATCGGCTTCTTTAATCAGTGCGGCGATGTGTATCAGACGGTTATCGCCATCATGTCCCATCTGCCGGCGTATAAGCTGGTGCTGATTGTTCTGATCTGCTCCATGATCGCGTTCTACGCCACGAGCTTTGACAGCATCACGCTCGTCGCCAGCCAGTACAGCTACAAGGAACTGCGCGGCGACGAGGACGCCACACCCCGCATGAAATTCTTCTGGGCGATCCTGCTCATTCTCCTGCCCATCGCGCTGATCTTCTCCGAGGGCAGCATGAGCAATCTGCAGACGGTGTCCATCATCGCGGCGTTCCCGATTGGGCTTGTGATCCTGCTGATCATCTTCAGCTTCATCAAGGACGCCAGGCGGTATGTAAGCAGTGAAGTAAACAAGCATTAAAGGCTGCATTCCTTTGCCTTGGTCTAAATCCAAGGCAAAGGAATTATTATACCTAAATATTTGCCATAATTAAATTATGGTAAGTCAGTACTGCGGTATCCCATATCCGTATATCTCATACCATCCAATGGGATAGCTCTTTTCCCTACAGGCGTTACCCGAGTTACCTTCAATGGTATAAACTCTTCCATTTTCAACTTTTTCAACGATCCCGGTGTGATCTGTTACTCCGTCTTGGCCACTTCTGCTGGCCCAGTCGAAGAAAATGATCATGCCGGGCTCTGGCGTTATATCACGTTCTGCCCATTGGCCACGCTGCTTGAACCAGTCGGCACCAGTCGGACAATAGGAATACTTGGGGATGATACCATTCTCGATATAGCCGCATTCATTGGAGCACCAAGAAACAAAGCAGGCACACCATGCGACTCGGGTATTGAAGCCGTACCAACTCCAATATGGCTGGCCGCCGACGTTGCCTATCTGTGCTCTCGCAACATCAACGATTGCAGTATCACTTGCAGTGATGCCGTAAAGGGCTGTGTTCCAAAGAATCGCATATTCTGGCGACAACAATTCTGTGAGCTGCGAGTTCTGATTCGCGTTGAACGAATACGATGCGGCCATTTCTTCCGGCGTTTTATGTGTGACCACAATGTACAGCACGGTTTGCTCCTGCTGTTGTGTTTCAACCGTTATATTTCCTTCATCATCTGCAGTTTCTGTAACGACATCACGTGTGGCGGTTTCCGTGTGATAGGAGATCGTATTCATTTCCCAGAAGATGTCTCGCAGAAGCTGTTTTTTATTGTCGTCCATACTCACGACTTCCTGGGGATTGTCGGGATCAGTTGTTGTACGCACGGCGTAAACGGACAACACGTCGCGCCATACAGCACGTGACCCGCTCATCTCTACCACATCGTGTGCATTGTTTGCTCGGATGGAGTCCAGCTGAGCTTCATACTCCCGGTTGATCTCTGAGATAGCATCGCGGAGTGTTTGACCGCTCCCGGTGTCCTCGCCGGAAAAGAGAATTCCGAAAGCAGAGCCTACGATAAGTCCTACCATGCAAATGAGAATGATAACAAATGCCGCAGTTGAACCGCCTGCGGCAATAGCGGCAATCAAAGCCTCCGTTTTCTCAATGATTAAAGCCGCGATCTTTTTGGCTGCGGCTCCAGCAGCTTTTGCACCTTCTTTGACTGCCTTGGCAGTTGTATTTGCAACGTATTTTGCTTTAGCAGCCGAGCGCTGAGCGGTTGCTGCTGCCTGTTTCTTCTGTGCTGCTGCCTTTGCTTGAGCAACTGATTTTGAGCTGGTTGGCGTTTTAATGCAATTTGTTTTTGTCCGCACCCGTGAGGATGTATTGGTACGAGTACGAGGATGTATTTGGTTCTGCTTTTGTTTTATTGAACCTTTTGCTTTTCTCCTGCCTCGTTCAACTTTGTCACGAGAAGCGGCTTTCTTTCGCCTAGAGGCACTTTTTGCTCTCTTTTGAGCAGTAACAAGTGTTTGCTTTGCATCATGAGCGGCTCCACCAGAAAGGCGGTTCGCCTCCTGAGATGTGTACTCCGACGAATTGTCTGCATCCTCCTGAGAGTGAGAAACCATGTTTTCTCTTATGCGAACGGATACATCTTTCATCTTCTCTCCAGCAACTGCCGCTTTGTCGATTGTGCGTATCGTCTTGATATGGTCTCGTGTCTTGATATCTTTCACATGATTTCACCTCCAAAAAGGGCAGGCGTTAAGCCTGCCCCGTTGCGAAGGTTCCCTCACCCGGACGGGTAGTCATGAGCTGATACAGCTTGGTGTCCTTTGGGAACCGGTTGATGAACGGCACCAAAGCGCTGCCGTAGCGGATAAGCCCGCAGCCGGCATCGGCGTTGGTGATATAGCTGAGCTGCTCTGCGGATATGTTCAGCAGCTGTGCCAAACGGTCACGGTCAGACGCAGCCTGATTGAGCATGACAATGAACTCGGAGTTGGAGAGCATCGTGCTTGCCTGAACAGAATCCAGCAGGTACTCCACGTTCTGTGTGATCGCGGTAGGATACGCATTACGTTTGCGGAACTGACGCCAGGCGGAGTTGAAGAAGGATGCGCTGTACTCATTCTCAAAAACAACGTGGAACTCGTCGATAAAGACGTGCGTTCGTTTGCCCTGCTTCCAGTTGAGTGTGACGCGGTTCAGCATGGTATCCGTGATGACCAGCAGACCGGCGGGCTTCAGCTGTGAGCCCAGACCGTGAATGTCGAAGACGACCACACGCTTATCCAGATTCACTGTGGATTGCTTTCCGAAGATGTCCAGAGAACCGGTGGTATACAGCTCCAGAGAAAGTGCGATCTGATGCGCCTCCGGCTCCGGCTGCGCGAGCAGCTTCTCGCGCAGCGTTGAGAGTGTCGGAACGATGCCGGTCTCTGCAGCCTCCTGGTACACAACACGGATGCAGCGGTCAATGATGGACTTGTGTTGCGGCCCAACTCCCTTGTTGTCGATTTGTTCGATCAGCGAGAGGATGAACTCGGACTTGACCACAATCGGGTCGTTTTCGCCGTAACCGTCCACCATGTACATGGCGTTGAGGCGGTCGCGCCCACCGGCAGATACGCGGATGATAGAGCCAATGTCGCCCATTGCCTCCACAAGCGGCGCATACTCTCCTTCAGGATCGCAGATGAGAATGTCGTCCTGCGTATTGAGCATAAGGAACGTGATAATCTGCTTTGCGGTGAAAGACTTGCCGGAACCAGGCACGCCGAGCAGGAACGCACTCTGGTTCAGCAGATTCGCCTTGTTGCAGAGAATGAGGTTATGCGAAATGGCGTTTTCACCGTAGTACACACCGTCCTCGTCCATGATCTCCTGCGCCTTGAACGGGATGAACACCGCAAGGCTCTCGGTAGTAAGCGTGCGGAAGGCGTCAATCTTGCGAACGCCGATAGGAAGCACCGTGTTCAGTCCATCCGTCTGTTGGAAGGTCAGCGGCGCCATCTGACACATGTGTTTGCGCGCGGTGGCGAGGATCGCTTCTGTATCAGCATCGAGCTGCTCCAAAGAATCTGCCATGTGAACTAGCGTCAATACCGCAAACATCATGCGCTGATCGCGGGAGGTCAAGTCATTCAGAAACTCCTTGGCCTCGGTGCGCTGAAGTTCCATATCAAAGGGCACGACTGCACTGAAGTTGTTGTTCGCGTTCTGCCTGCGCTGCCAGTTAGTGATGTTGGTTTCCACGCCGAGAAGGCGTCGCTCGACCTCGCGTACTGCCTCATCGGTCGGGATCGGGATCACATCAATGGACAGCATGAGATTGCGGTTGATTTCCGTCAGCTCCGACAGCATACTGTCTTTGATGTAGGCGGCATAGTCTTTGAGGTAAATCACGCGGCAGTATTTCTTGCCGATCATGATGTAGTCCTTGTGCCGCTCCATGCTGTCAGGACAGATATAGTCCTTGAAGTCATGTCCTTTCCGAGCCATATCCTTGGCATCGAAATGGAACGAGCTTTCCTCACCGGCACGGTAGAAGTCATGGAGTACACGCAGGCGAGTGGAAGCATCCATCGGCTCGCATTTGGAACCGAGCGCGGCGAAGTGCGTCACGAGTTCTGCGCCAATGCGAGAAAAGTAGGAGCGCGCTTCCTCCACATCCTTTTTCACGACCGAGATCGTGATGTACTTCTGCTGCATGATACCGTTCGCACCGGTGGACTTATTCAGAATCATGTCGTTGTATTCTTTCCGGTAGATATCCAGAATGTCTCCCTGCATCGCCATGAGAATATTGCCTTCCAGCGCTTCTCTCTGCATCCGATGGTTGTTGACGGTGATCTTGGTGGTAGCGCCGCTGTCTAGCGAATTCAGCAGTTCGGAGTAGGTCAGGAACATATGCTCCTTGTCCTCGCGGCTCGCCACCTGATAATTGATGTCCGAAAAAGCAAAGCACTTGCTGAACTTGTTTCCGGACAAAAAAATACCGTCGCTCCAGATCCTTTTGATCGGAACGACGTCCTGTACCCGCTTGGGGACATTGTATTTTTCTTTGTCCTGCTTAAACAGGCGCTGTAACGTTCGCATCATGGTGATAACCCTCCTTCTCCCATTTTTCGATGCTGGGCTTCATAGCCTCGTAGTATAAGTTCGTAGGTCTACAGTAGAGCTCTTTTGGCTCGAGAAATTCTGATCGCAGCCATATGATCAGAAACTTTTCTGCCGTCAGTCCGTGGTAGGTGACAAAGCCCATAACGGCGAACGGCGCAGCGCCGAGAATGCAAATCCACGAGGTGGTTTCCAGACCGATGATCGGTTTGAGTAGGAAATACAGACCCACTGCCACGATCATGGCCATAAGAGAAAAAAAGAACTGTCTCAAAGACAGTCCAAAGAACATGGATTCGGTATAATTCCGAATCTCTCGATTGATTTTTACTTCCATTTGTTTTTCCTTTCCTGGCGTTTGGCTTCTGCGATTTCATCCTTGCAGCAACACTCATCCGCAAGGCAGATTGGCTGCCGCAGGTTTGCACCGCCGTAATACAAGCATAGTTTGCAATCCAAGTCCTCCAGTGTGTACACGAAGGACGGATCTAAAAGTGACTTCAATAGTTTTTTCATGCTTACAACCCCATCATTTCACGAACGAGTCTGTCAGCCATCCGAACGCAGCCGACCAGAACCAGCATGTTGAATATCAGCTCTCCGACATAGCTCCATACCATTGTGACCGGCGCTGCCGATGTATCCACCACAGGCGGGCTTGCTGCAAAGACAGAAAAGATGATGCAGGCAAGCACGATGATAGCGCCTTCCAAGCAGACGGCGGCGTAGCTCTTCACGAAGCTCTTGCCGATGTTCTGCGATGGTTCACCCGCGAACGATGCCAAAGGCACCGGCGCAATGGCGGTATACATGTACAGGCGGAAGAATCGACCGTAGACGCTGAGAATCATCACGAACGATAGCACCCAGATGAAAAGCCCGCCGATTAGCGTAACTGCCCACAATGGTATGGATTCAAAGAATCCACAGTCGTCGATTGCGGTTATGATTTCCTGCGGCAGCACGGTCGCCTGCGGTGCGCCGAAGCCTGCTGTGTTCATGATGGTTGAGATCACACCCTGCACAATATCGAGCACGGCAAGCATGAGCTCCATGCCATAGGTGATCACACCCTGCGCAAGCCCAAAACGGATAAACATCTTGATTGCCAGCTCGGGACGTTTCAGCTCGGCAAAAGAGCCGCAGGTCTTCATGACGCCGACGACGAAGAATAAAACCAACAGCGCATAGCCGATGGCCTGCAGCCCGCCGTGGATGGTCGCGATGACGTTCCAGATGTTGCCGCCCTTAAATTGCTGCGGCGACTGCGTGAGAAGCATCCAGATCTCAGAGAGCTTATCGTTCCATGTGTTGAGTGCGTGTTGTAAGTTTTGCGCGATCCAGTTATCCATTTAGTTCACCTCCTCGGGCAAGCCGGAAAAGGCTTGCCCGTTGTCATTGGGTCGCATCAGATAATGAGATCCAGGATTTCCTTCGCAAACGTAATCACGACGCCGCCAGCAAGGGTCAGAAAGCCGTTGGAGCGCTGAGACGGGTCGTGGCTCTGGAAAGAGAGGCCGACCTGCACAATGCCCCAGCCGAGCACGATGAGACCGACGGCGCGGATCAGGCCGAAGATAAACGTGGACAGGTTGTTGATGGTAGAGAGCGGATCGCCTGCTGCGAATGCCGTCACGCTGCCAAACAGCGCAAAGCACAGGACAATGGCAGCGTACAGGCGGAAGCCCTTGATGAGCTTCTTTTTTGTGAGCTCAGTGTTTCGATGATTGATTTTCATTTTGTTTTTCCTCCAAATGTTCAATGAGTCTTTCGATTTCCTCGTCTGTGAGGATTTCGTAGTGTTTACCGGCTTCATATTCTTCCGCATCCACCATGAGTGCCGGATCGAGCGTGATGGACGCGATGCTGAGCTGGTCGGTGCCATGCTCAAACGGCGGCTGCCCGCCATCCGTGGTTTGCCCCACATTGGGATGGTGAAGGACGTCATACTTGTGGTCCAGTACCGGCCTTTCTCCGCGGATGAACAGGAGTGCGTACTGGTTGTCCAGCATCCGAACCTCATCCGGCATCATCAGCTCACGGCCACTCAACTGCCAGTTGGTGGAGTAACTGCCGTTACGCCCACGCGACCTGCCATATGTGTTCGTGTCAATGGTCTCTTTGCCGAGCAGCTTGGAGATGTATTCGTGCGTAGACTGTTCATTGCCGCCGAGATACAGAAGCTCGTCGCAGTTGCCCACAATGCTCTCCCACTGCTTTTCAAACAGAGCTTTCAGCTGGGCCATGTTCTGAATGATGATGCTGACGGAGATCTCTCGGCTTCGCATGGTGGCAAGGAGCTTATCGAACTCATCCGGGAGGGCGACGTTGGCAAACTCGTCCATGACAAAGTGAACATGGATCGGCAGTCTGCCGCCATGAACCACATCGGCTTGGTAGTAGAGCTGCTGAAAGAGCTGCGTGTAAAGGATGCCGATCAGGAAGTTGAAACTGCTGTCGTTATCCGGGATCACGGCATAGACCGCCGTTTTCTGCTCACCCAGGCTCCAGAGATCCATCTCATCGCTTTGCGTGATGCTCGCAAGCGAATCAAGGTTGAACTTCTCCAATCTGGAAATGAGTGTGATTTGAATGGACTTGAGCGTTTTGCCGCTGCCGGAGTGATAACTCTTGTAGTATTTCAGAGCAATATGCTCCGGGTTTCGTGACTCCAGCTTTTGAAACAGAATGTCCAGCGGAGACTGGAAAGTCTCATCATCCTCTCGCACTTCACCGGCGCGGATCATCTCCATCACCATCGGGAAGTTCTGTTCTTCCGGTGGAGCTTCATAGTGAAGATAGAACACCAGCGCCAACAGCAGCATGGTTGCCGCCTGATCCCAGAACGGGTCTTGGCTTTGACTGCCCTTCGGCGTGGTGTTTTTGAAAAGGTTGGTAACCATTCTCTGGATGTCATTATCATTGCGGAGATAGACAAACGGATTGTAGCAGTGGCTCAGCTCCATATTGATGAGGTCGATGACCTTGATCTCATATCCCTTCGCTTTCAGCAGGCCTCCTGTATCACGCAGCAGCTCGCCTTTCTGTCAAGTGGTTTTGAGATATTTTTTGAAAAATCTCCAAAGCGCATAGCTGTGCGTAAAGTCAATCAGGCAACATCCGCTTCCTGCAAAGTCATTGCTTCTCTTGCAATCAGAGCCTTTACAAGCTCCTCCTGCGTATGCTTTGCGTTCTCTGCAGGCATTGCATTGACAACGAAAATCGTGCCGCCGATTCTCTCTACAAAGCCAGTTTTCATATCCTCCACGGTCATCACCTCCCTCCGTAAAATAGGGGCGTCCGCTTCCGAACGCCCCTAACCAGCTCAAGAAAAAATCATTCCTTTTCATAGATTGCTTTCAGCGCAGCATAAAGGTTCCTGCCCTCGTCCTCCGTGAGCGTGATACCCTTGCCGCAGCGTTCGTGGTTTGGATGCCACTCTCGGATGTCCAGCTTGGCGGCATTGCCGTTCCACGAAATGAAGTTGGCTTCCTTTGTGTAGCCTTTTCCATTCTCTCCGAGGACGGCGAGGGGCTTGGTAATCGTGCTTGTAATGTCTTTCATTTTCGTACCTCCGTAATTCAAGTGTTGAAGAAGTTAAAAAGTCGGGATAGTAATGGAAGGGATTATCTTTCCCAATCATTTCTGCCCCGACGGTGTTTGGATTGTTCTTTTCGGGCGGCTGCTCTATCCTCCCGTTCCTTGCGTTCCTGTGCTTCCTTGATACTGAAAAGCTCCTTGACCTTCTCTACAAAGACCTCCACCAGCTTTGGGAAGTGTTCCAGTGCCTGCAAAAACGGCTGGCATTTTTCTTTGAGCCGGTCATAGCGTTCCTGCAATCGTTCCACGGCAGAGGACGCATTGAAATATTGCCTTTGATAGTAGGAAACGCTGCTTTTCAAATCTTGGATTTCGCTGCGGCTTGTGATACCTTCCTTTGCAAGTGCCGTGAGCTGCTGGTAATCGTCCTTAGAAACGGCAATCTTGCCGGTGATGGTTTTCTGTCCCATTCCCTCAATCTCTACCATTGTCTTGCGGACTTCGTGGGCAGGTTCGTAGCGTACCTGCTCGGCTTCAATGCGTTCCTGAATGTCGGCAAGTCGTTCCTTCTCCTTCTGAATTTGATAATCCAGGCTGCTCAAATTCTCCGTTGTGCTGCCCAATACGCCACGCTCAAAGCCGGTGAAACCCGCTTCGGTCATATGCGCAAAGAGCTTGTCTTGCAGAACGGAATAGGACTTGCGGAACATCGGTTTTCCGTATTTGCTGATAACCTGCTGTCCGTTTTCGTCCAGCAGAGGGACGGTGTTCTTCCACTTCTTTGAGTGGGAAACTTGGTTGATGACTTCCTTGACCGTTCCTCTCAGAGCTTCGTCCTTGCAGCGTTTCGACCACAGGATTTCTTTTCGGACGGTGGGGATTGCCACGATGTGCAGGTGGTAGTGGTAGACCGGCTTGCCCAGTTCTTCGGACACCGCCTTGTTGATTTCATCGGCGTGCATAACTGCCGACACAATGTTCTCCTCGCCGTAAATCTCACAGCCGAAACGGTAGGCTTCCTCGTAGAACTGCTTGGCATATTCGTAGCCGCCGTGTTCCTCAAAGTACCTTGTGTTCACATCAATGACCAACTCATTAAAAATGGTTGCGCCGGCTTTCTGTCCTCTTGTAGAGATTTTGCCATCATCAATGAGTCGCTGGAAATACTCATTGTAGGTCAGACCGCCGGTGTCCTTGAAGTGAACATTGCGGGCAATTTGCTCGGTGTCCACATTGAGATTTGCGTAGCTTTCATTTTTGCGCTCATTGTGTCGCTCGGTTTTCTGCGCTCCCTCTGCGGAGATTTTCTCCACTCGGATAACGCTCCAATTTCCTTCCGCCATTCTCATCACCTCCAGTCAGCGGAAAGGGCGGGGGTGCGGGTTACGCAACTTTTTCAAAGTGCGTAACCCACTATGACACTTTCAGCTTCGCTGCAAAGATGTCGTGGGCAAGGGCTTTCCTCCCTTGACCTCCCTCAAAACCTCAATCAAACAGGCAGGTCGTCCTCGTCCGTGACTTCCTGCCCATTCTCAATCGGTTTTTCAACCTCCGGCAAAGTCCAGTACCAAAGAAAGCCGTCCTTCACGGAGCGAACTCCGGCTTTCTTCTTGGACTTCTTGTAGGTTGATTTCTTGAAGCCTGCGGCTTCAAGTTTTGCTTCGCAATTGGAAGCCAGCCGTCTGCCGCCCGACAGCAGGGAACGGATAAAATCCGTTGCCGCTTCCTCACGGTCATTCGGTCTGCCCATCCTCGGCGCAGAAGCAGAGAAAGCGTCCTCCGCACTCAGCTCCAACTCGTCAAGAAAGTTCACGCCCTTGTCGGCTACCTCAAAGAGAATAGCCGAGCCCATCGGAGCAAGATTGCTCTTGACCTGCACCAGATAACGCTCGGCAGGATTCTGCTTGTTTGCTGTGCGTGTGACGGCAAGAATACTTCTCGCCGCACCGGCAATGTCGATAGAGCCATTGGTGCGATAGAGGGGGCTTGTGTCCTTCGCCTTGTTCATATGGGCTATGATAACGATGGCGCAGCCGGTGTCCTTGGCAACGGCAATCAGGTGGTTGAACTCAGCTCTTGTTTCGTTGGCGTTGTTCATCGAGCAGGTGTCACCGATATACGAACTCATCGGGTCGAGGATCAGCAACTTGGCGTTGTACTTCTCCACGGCTTCACGGATGCGGTCGTCCCCGAATGTCAGGCTCTTTTCGTCCTCCTTGATGAAGATGAGTCGGTCGCCGTCACCGCCCGCCGCATTAAATCTCGGCACAACGGTATCGTCTGCATCGTCCTCGGTGGTCTGATAGATAATTGTCATCGGCTCGCCGCTCTCGTCCTCATCGGCAAAGGGAAGCGGTGCTCCCTTGGAAAGCAAAGCGGCAAGAGAAAGCATCAGCTTACTCTTGCCGTCGCCGGGGTCGCCTTGCAGCAGTGTGACCTTGCCGAAGGGAATATACGGATACCACAGCCAGCGCACCTCCTTGGGTGTAATCTCGCTTGCCTTGATGATTTCCAGCTTTGTGGAAATATTGTTCGGATAGTCTGTCATTGTCTTGTTCTCCTTTTTGATAGATAGTGCGGGCATTGGATAACGGTGGCACGGAAGCTCTGCTTGCAGCTCCTTTCGCATTTCCTGCAAAGCTCGTTATATTTCTTCCTGCCACGCTCATCAAGAAAGAACGCCCATTCTCTCTTGAGGTATTTCGGCATACGGGGCATAGCAAAACCGTTTCCCGCTGTATAGTTTCGGGGCGATTTTGGGCGTTTTCTTTCGATATGAGCGGCTTTGTTTTGACGGCGGTATCCTTTACCGTCAGTCATTCAAAAGCTGCTGTTTGTCACTTCCGGGTAACAAAAAAGCGCCGTATCGCTACGACGCTTTTGTCTTGCTCGGAAAACTTTATTTTCTTGTGCTTGCTTACGGTCAACTTCCGCTTGGCTCAGTCTCATAGACGGCAGGTTGCTCCTGTTCCTCTGCTTTAATCTCTGCAATTCCCAGCCCGAAGTATTTCTCAAAGAACGCTTTCAGCTTTTCAATGATGCCCTGCTTCTTCTTGGCTCTGCTGCCACCGCCGAAGCGGGATACCGGGGGCATGAGTTTGTCAATCTCCGTTCCTGTTGTTTTCAATGCCCCATCACGGAATGCATTGGCAACGAATTTGCGCGTTTCCTCATTTTTGAGCTTTTCTGTCGTGATGATTTCGGTCAGATCGTTTTCCTCCTGCTCCAGAACAAAGCGCCGCCAGTCCGTAGTGACCTGTGTGTCAACATTGACATGGCTGATAAACGCTTCGATAAGCTCTTTCTTACTGCGAAGCTGCATACTTGCATCAACCGCTTTGCGGATGGAAGCAAGGATTTCTTTATCCTCGCAGTTGCCTTCGTGGTATTTCTCAACCAACATCAATATGTAGTCGATATTGATTTCTACCTGCTTAATCAGCTCGATTTCAAATTCAATATCGTCCGTTATATCCTCTTTTTCGGCATCTTCCTTTCTGCGGTACTTGTCGTAGAGATCAAGGTAGATACTCTGATAATCCTGTAAATCTCGTGCGGCAATGCTGTCCATCTCTGCGAACTGGTCAAAGGACGAAAGAATATTTCTCATGCTGAGGATAGTGCCGAACAGTCTGATAAAATCTTTCTCTGCTTGTTCTCCGACAATCTGAGTGCCGAGAGGATATTCCGTTTCCAACTTTTCAAGCAAATCAACATACCCAGGATGATACTTGCCATCATTGTCCTCGTAGCCGTCCCAGTAGTCATTGAAGCTCTTTAGAAGAACAATACTGCTTGCATTCTTATCGCCAAAGAGAGCGATTGCATCATCCGTTGCTTTCTGCAAATCACGGAAGCAAACGATATTGCCGTAGGTCTTAACGGAGTTTAGAATACGGTTGGTTCTGGAATACGCTTGGATAAGTCCGTGCATCTTCAGATTCTTGTCCACCCACAGCGTGTTGAGCGTTGTAGCATCAAAGCCCGTGAGGAACATATTCACAACAATCAGAAGATCCACTTCACGGTTCTTCACTCGCATGGACAAATCCTTGTAATAGTTCTGGAACTTATCAGAGGAAGTGTCAAAGTTGGTGTTGAACGCAGCATTATAATCCTGGATTGCACTTTCAAGAAAATCACGTGAAGTCTGGTCAAGGGCATCTGTGTCGAAGCCTTCTTCTTGCAGGACATCTTCGGGGTCTTCCTCGTTTGCGGCGTAGCTGAAAATCGTGGCAATCGTAAACTGACGGTGGCTCTCCGCAATCTGTCTCTGGAACTCCTTGTAATACTTCATTGCCATAGGAATGGAGCTGACAGCGAACATGGCATTAAAGCCTGCCATGCGTTTGCTTTTCAAGGAGTAGAAGCTGTTGCGTTTGGTTTTCTGGTCGAAATGCTCCAGAGTGTACTTGACGATTTCTCGAATACGCTCCGGCGCACCCAGTGCCTTTTCAATATCAATGGCAGATACGTTTTTGTCCTTGATGTCCTCTTTTTCCTTAACCGTGTTCACATAGTCGATGCGGAAAGGAAGCACATTGCCGTCATTGATAGCATCCACGATAGTATAAGTGTGGAGCTGGTCGCCAAAGGTCTGCGTCGTGGTCAGCATTTCCATGTGCTTTCCTTTTCCGGCATTGGCGGCAAAGATCGGTGTGCCTGTAAAACCGAACAGATGATATTTCTTGAACGCCTTCACGATTTTTGCGTGCATATCTCCGAACTGACTGCGGTGGCACTCGTCAAAGATGATCACGCAATGCTTGTTGAACACCTCATGCCCCTTGTTCTTGGTCACGAAGTTGTCCAGCTTCTGAATGGTCGTGATGATGATTTTATATTGGTGGTAGCCGCCCTTTTCGTCCCTGTCCTCAAGCTGTCTTTGCAATACTCTGGTAGAAGCGTTGCTGTTGGCAGAGCCTTTTTCAAAGCGGTCATATTCTTTCATGGTCTGATAGTCAAGGTCTTTTCTATCAACTACGAACAGAACCTTATCTACATAGGGGAGCGCAGATGCGAGCTGTGCGGTCTTGAAAGAGGTCAGCGTTTTTCCACTGCCCGTGGTATGCCAGATATATCCTCCGGCATCAATCGTCCCCATCTTCTTATAGTTGGTCGAAATCTCAATGCGGTTCAAAATACGCTCAGTGGCCGCAATCTGATAAGGCCGCATGACCATCAGGATCTCTTCCGAGGTAAACACACAATACCTGGTCAGCACATTCAGAATTGTGTGCTTGGCAAGGAATGTTTTCGTAAAATCAATCAGGTCGGCAATCACCTTATTGTTGCCGTCTGCCCAGAAGGAAGTAAACTCAAAGCTGTTGCTGGTTTTCTTCGATTTCTGTTTTGCAGATTCGCCCATCTCTTTGATATGGCTGTTTCGGGTGGTGTTGGAGTAATACTTGGTATGGGTTCCGTTGGAGATAATGAAAATCTGCACATACTCATACAAGCCGCTCGCCGCCCAGAAGCTGTCTCTCTGGTAGCGTTTGATCTGGTTAAAGGCTTCCCGGATGGCAACGCCCCGGCGTTTCAGCTCCACATGGACAAGGGGCAGACCGTTGACGAGAATGGTCACATCATAGCGTGTATCGTGGCTGCCTGCGGTTTCCTCGTACTGGTTGATGACCTGTAAGCGGTTGTTATGAATGTTCTTTTTGTCGATGAGCTGAATATTCTTGGAAGTTCCATCATCCCTGCGGAGTACCTTTACATGGTCAGTCTGGATGGTGCGGCTTTTCTCAACGATACCCTCGTTGGCGTTGGCGAGCGTTTCCGTGAAGAAGCGTTTCCACTCGCTGTCCGTAAAGGTGTAGTCGTTCAAAAGCGTGAGCTGCTGCCTGAGATTGGCAACCAGCCCGTTTTCGTCATGGATGGTAAGGTACTCATATCCCTGTGCGGTCAGCAGGCGGATGAATTCTTTTTCCAGAGCCGCTTCGCTCTGAAAGCTGTCAGAGCGTGAGCTTTCCGGGGTATATTCAGCTACAACGGTGCTTTCATTGCTTGCGGCAATGATGTTGTATGTGCTCATAGTTCTTTCACCTCCTTATGATCGGCAAGTTTATCATCAAGAAAGATAATGGCATCAAGCCAAAGAATGATCTTTATGAAATCGAGATTTGTATATTCTCTACGAGTTCGCCCGTGAATCATCCAATGTCGATTTAAGTCATCGGGCTCATCTTGTGAAAAATCTGAATTTTTGAAAATTGATTCCTCGAAGTGATCCATGGCTACATAAATACACATCAACTTCTTTTCCAAATCGGTCAGCTCAAATTTATCGGAAATCTTTTTCTCAATTTCTTGTAATCTCACTTTGTAACCAGTTTTTTGGTTCTCTGACACATCGGAAAGTGTTCCATCGACTACCGCCAACATCCCCAAACAAGCAAGATGATAATGTTTATATTGATATGCAATTAAGATTTGCGAAAACAATGAAGAATAGGCAGATAACTGCTTGGCGTGCTGACACCGTTCAATTACTGCGTTAATTTCGTAGTTTTCATTTTCGGTATAGTATTGCTCAACCGTCTCACAGAGACTATCACTCTTACAGATGCTTTGAGCCAACTCTAACGTCAAGTCACCAGTAAAAACTATTTGGTTTTCTGCCAATTTTTGAACAGCGGTAAACCAACAGCTAAAGTCTGCAAACAGCGTTAAGTATTCATTGATTTTTTCGGCATTCTTTTGATACCAATTATGTGCAGATTCAAACACTTCCGCGGCTTTCTGAACAATGTGAATTATTCCGTCCAATATAGAACGGTAATTATCTTTAGTAAAATCACTCAATTAGCAATCAACTCCTTAAACGTAAGCAGCTTGTCCCGATAATACTCATACTGCTTTTGCCTTGCTTCAATTTCTGCGGGAAGCCCTGCCGAAATGTCATTACAGAGAGTATCGAAGCGATCAAGAATAGCAACAATGCGTTCTTGTTCCTCAATAGGCGGAACTGGTATCCGAGCTTTTAATATGTTATCGTTATACAGTCGAGCAATCGTGCCGCCAGTGGAAATTTGCCACGGTTGCTTCTTATAACAATACTGTAAATACTTGTTGGTAACTATTTTCTCATCGTGTTCAAGCCATACAATATTGGAATCTTGGAAGTATGCTGGCTCACCATCAAATACAACAGTGCGTCCTATTGTACCGGAACACGAAATCAAAATATCGCCCTTTTTAGGATAAGAATACTTTTCTTTATATTCTTCAAATACTTCTTCTGAAATGAAAGCATCCGGTTCCCTGCCAAAAGTACCTATTTTGTAGAACGGAATACCACCTTCTGTATTTGTTTGAGATTTCAATATTCTCTTACACATCTTTACGGAGCCAATTTCACCAAGGGTAAGCATCTTAACATTATCACCGAAATTCATGAGTTGTTCGGTATAATATTCATACTGCTTCTTTCTTGCTGTAAGCTCCGCTGTAAGCTCCGCTGTAAGCTCCGCTGTAAGCTCCGTGAAATTGTCCAAAATACGGACAATTTCACTCTGCACAGGCAGAGGGGGAACTGGAATCATTATGTTTTCGATAACACTCCTCGATAATCTTGGAATGCTGGCTTTTCTAACTTTTGATAACAGAACAGGCTGTTGCCAAAGCAAGAAATGATAAACATATCTGTTTATGACAGAATCACCACATACAATTGGAAAACAGTCATCAGCAGCCCAAAAATCCTCTTTACAATAACCAATCTCTCCGGCTGCACCTGCACCAATAACATACGATGTTTCAGCTGGGTAATTACTATCCGTGTGAAAACCCATGGGCGTTAGGCTGTTTTGAAATACCGGGTAACCAGAATCATGGGAAAGCTGTTCTTTAACAATCCGCCTTCCTCTTTCTATCGTAGTTACTTCAGATAGTTTCCTATATTCAACCCCATTAGGGCAGAGTTCTTCTATCAGTTGTTCAAGTTTCGTCATTGATTTTATCCCTCGCGCATTTCAATGCTTCAAAACTTTTATTGGAAAACAAAAAACGAGAACAGTTTTTGATAATTTCCTTGTTGTATGAAGCAATACTCTTGATCTGATATATATCAAAAAACGCTAAGTCATTTTTCAAAATATCTTTGTGAAATATTTCAACTGCAACAGTAGGCGAAAGCGGTACAAAATAAGTTACTTCCGGTGATACTGCTGAAATGGGTTCATTTGTTTTTTTACTATGGTCAATTCTTATCACAGGATTGTCGGATGTAATAAACGGAAGTTCTGTATGGTTTATTATGAAAACCCAATGCCAATCACTAAATAGATTTGCATAGAAATTGCTCATACCAAAATCTAGAATTTCAGATGTGTGGATGCGCTGAAAATCCGTTTTTGAATATTGCGGTATATCCGCATAAGGAAAACCATCTTTTATCTGTTGATAAATATCTTTATAATAATCTCTAAAAGCCTCTGTTCTTGTTATTAACAGTGCAAATTGAGCAGAAAGTTTCTCTTTTTCTATCTGTAGAGAAGAGCAATCTCGATGCCGAGGATCAATAATTATCGTGTCAAGCAAAACACGTAATAATGTGGCAAGTTCACCTTCTATTTGAGAAAACATTTTTTCGATAATCTGCTTTTGTTCACCAAGTTCGTTGATATCATAAAAATGATTTATCACTGGAATATTTCCCGCTTTTTCCGTGTCCGTCTTATTTTCCTGCACATTGTAGAAATAAAACATTGAATCACGGCTTTTATTCCCGTCAATGCCGAAATTCGCCAAATAGGCTGCCGGAACAGTATGCGAATGTTTCACGGTGTCTTTATTTCCCATTTTCAATCTCCAAAATAATCCTATCAATCTCATCACGGAGAATCTGTTCACGGGCAACGATTTCCGCAATCTCTGCATTGAGCTTCACAATGTCGATTTTCTCTCTGGTGTCCTCGGCTTCAACGTAGGTGGATACAGAAAGATTATAGTCGTTTTCTGCGATTTCCTCATAGCTTGCCAGATGGGAAAAGTGTGCTTCCTCTGCACGAGCGGCAAAAGTCTCCACGATTCTATCCATGTTCGCCTGTGTCAGCTTGTTATTGTTCGTAACCTTGATGCACTCACCCGTAGCATCAATAAACAGTGTCTTGTTGTCGGACTTGCCTTTCTTCAAAACCATAATACAGGTCGCAATGGAAGTACCGAAGAACAGATTGCTCGGCAACTGGATGATGCAGTCGATGAAGTTATTGTCAATCAGATACTTTCTGATTTTCTGCTCGGCGCCGCCACGGTACATAATACCGGGGAAGCAAACGATAGCCGCCGTTCCGCCTGTAGCAAGCCAGGAAAGAGAGTGCATGATAAACGCAAGGTCAGCTTTAGACTTCGGTGCGAGAACGCCAGCCGGAGAAAAACGAGGGTCGTTGATCAGCAGAGGGTTGTCATCACCAGCCCACTTGATGGAATACGGAGGGTTGGAAACGATCAGCTCAAACGGTTCATCGTCCCAATGCTGCGGTGCGGTCAGTGTGTCCTCGCAGGCGATGTCAAACTTATCAAAGCCAACATCATGCAGAAACATATTGATACGGCAAAGGTTGTAAGTCGTGATATTGATCTCCTGTCCATAAAAGCCATTTCTGACGGCATCTTTACCAAGAATCTTTTCTGCTTTCAGAAGCAGAGAACCCGAACCACACGCAGGGTCATAGACCTTGTTGATCTCGGTTTTGCCAACCGTGCCAAGTCTGGTAAGTAACTCGGAAACATCAGCAGGGGTAAAGAACTCGCCGCCGGATTTTCCTGCCCCGGATGCGTACATGGTCATCAGATATTCGTAGGCATCGCCAAAGGCATCAATATCGTGATCCTTCACATCACCAAGGTTCATATCAGCTACACCATGCAGAAGTTTTGCAAGACGTTCATTTCTCTTTGCAACGGTAGAACCAAGCTTGTTGCTGTTCACATCAAAATCATCGAACAGTCCGGCAAAGCTGCTTTCGGAGGAAGATCCCTTTGCAGAGCTTTCAATGTGGTTGAATACACGCTCCAAGGTTTCGTTCAGGTTTTCATCGTTGTCGGCTCTGAGATTGACATTGCAAAACAGCTCGGACGGAAGAATAAAAAAGCCCTTTTCTTCTACCAAGCCATCACGAGCTTCTTCTGCATCGGTATCGGGCATTTGGGCATAATCAAAATCGGTATTGCCAGCTTCCTGCTCACCAGAATTGATGTAGTTGGTCAGGTTCTCGGAGATATAGCGATAAAACATGGTTCCGAGAACATAGTTCTTAAAATCCCAGCCGTCAACGGCACCACGAAGTTCATCAGCGATTGCCCATATCGCACGATGCAGCTCGTCACGCTCTTGTTCTTTCTTTGTATCAACCATGGTTTTCCTTCTCCTTTTCGTTCGGTATAAATTCCAGAATATCGTCAACGCCACAATCGAGGGCACGGCAAATTCTTTCGATGCTCTCTAAGGCTATATAGTTGTCACGCTTTAATCGGGTAATGATGTTAGCACTAAAGCCGCCCTTTTCCATCAGCTCAGCATTGGTCATTCCCTTATCAATCATAAGATGGAACAGTTTTCTGTAGCTTACCGCCATAGCTTCGCCCTCCTTTTGCCATATTTCTTATAATATCACGAATAAGTGAAAAAATCAAATCAAAGCTTAGCCTCTTGCGACATTCGTTTTTCACGCATTTGAAGGGAATAGGCACTTTTTGTTTCCTTCCATTACTCACAGAACTTTATGACTTCTTGAATACTACCCGAAAAGAGAAAGCCGCCGTCTGTTGACAGCGACTTTTCTCTTTAGCAGGTAAACCGTATCAGCAGTTCATTTAGGGCATCCACCGCACCGAGCCTTTTTGCCTGTATCTCTCGATTTCGCCACTCCATAAGACACTGACAAGTTACTCTGGTTTCTACCGGCTCAAAGGGGATTTTCTTCTTTCGCCCCGGCTTCATTGCTTCAGCAATGTCACACAGGCGAAGGGCGAGTGAGTCAATCTGACCGTTGGTTTCTGCGTCATAGCTCCTGTGCTGCTGTATTAAGCCGTTTATCAGCACCCGCACCTCATAATCGTCCAGCTTGACATTCATAGCCGTCCTCCTAACAGTAAATCAAATCGTTTGCAACGATTTCCATAGCAGCGCTACGGATGTTGTTCATTCTCTGTACCCACAGCATTTGATTTTCCGCTTTGAGGGCTTCCGTTACGCCCTCTTTTTCGGAAAGCTGTTTTACCAGCCGAGAAAACAATGCTTCCGCCTGCTCATTGAGGTCTGCAAGGTAATCGTTCAGCTTGCCGGTGGTCAGCAGCTCGGCATACAAACCGACTTTGTGCTTGCGGATATACCTCAGGTGTCGCTGTCCCCAAATGCCGATGGGTCTGCCCTCCGGCTCGTCCTCTCCGGCAATCAGATAGTAGTCCCCGACAAGCTCATAGCGCAAGCCTGTCCTTTCGTCCGTGATGAATTTTTCCATTGTGTCGTCCTCCTTGAATTATATTGCTTCTCCGGCTTTCTGCCCAGATTGCTTACGGTAATAATAGGCAAGTTGTTTCTGTCTGCGGTTGATGGTTTTGCATTCCTCGGAGCACAGTACCTCCTGACCGTTGGACGGCCAGAAGGGCTTGCCGCAAATCTTGCAGACCTTTTGACGGAAGGTGTGCTCTCCCTTTTCGGCAAAGCGTTTCTTCTCTTTTTCTGCCTGCTGATGGGCTTTTGCACAGTCGGTATTGCAAAACCTCTGCCTTGTGCTGTTCGGATAAAACTCTTTGCCGCATTGTTCGCACACACGCTTCGGGTACTTATGACCGTCATTCGCCGCCCAGCGTTCCGCCTTTGCTTTGGCTTGATGTGCAACATTGCTCTCACGCTGCCGGTTCTTCTTGCACGTGGCTTTTTCCGCCGCTTCTTGCTCGGCTTTTTGTCTTGCTTCGGCAATTTCCTTTTCGGAAAGCGGGAGGTCAAACTGCCCGATGAAGTTATAGTAGATGTCCACCTGCTGCTGTCGGTTCGGCTTCTTGCCTATGGCTTCGTGAACAACGATTTTATCAATTAGTTCACACGCCATCTCTTTTGTCAGCTCTGCGGGCTGCTTATACTTCTTGATGAGCCTGATAAACCGCCCGATATGGGCAGAGGACGCTTTTGTTTGCTCCAACTTCTCCTGAATTTCTGATACTTGGCTCTCAAGGCTGTCCTGCTCAGCAGAATATTTTTTCATCAGGGACTTGTACTGCTTTTCAGGCAGCAGACCTGAAATGAAATTCTCATAAAGACTTCCAATCAGGCGGTCAAGCTCATTCAGTCTGCGGTTGATTGTCTGAAGTTCTTCCTTTTGCTTTTGCGGTTTACCGTTCGCCTGTGCTTCCCATTTGCTTTTCAATTCTTCGGCAAAGCCACGCTCATCTGCGATAATGTGGCTTGAAAGGCGTTGGATAGAGCGCAGCACCAACTGATAGAGGACTTTGTCGCTGATATGATGGATGGTGCAGTTCACGGTTCTGTTCCCGTAGCTGCTGCATCGGAACGAGTGATAGGGTTCTCCGCTTTTGTAGTAATTCGTCTGATAGGACATCTTACTGCCGCAATCGGCGCAATACACAAGACCGGGCAGTAAGCATTCCTCTTGGTGCGTCCCTTCCTTTATACGGCGTGTGGCGTGTTTCAATCTTCTGTGCGCCTGCTCCCAAAGCTCGCCGTCAACGATAGGCTCGTGGGTGTCCTCAAACACAAGGCGTTCCTCATCGGTGGCAAAGCGGCGTTCATCGGTCTTAAAATTCGTTCCGATGGTCTTTCTCAGCACAGTATGACCGAGATATTCCTGTCTGCTTAAAATCTCTCTTACCGTGTTTGCGTTCCAGTTTGTGCAGCCGTACTCTGCTTTTCGGTTGCATTGCTCAGGGTGATATTGAAGGGTGTACGCCGATGGGATAAGCACCTTTTCCTCCGTTAGCTGTCTTGCGATTGCCGGAGGTGTCAAGCCCTCCGTCGCAAGCTCAAAGATGTGTTTTACCACCTGAGAAGCAACAGGATCGACCACTAAGGTCTGCTTATCTTCGGGCAGTCGATTGTAGCCGTAGGGAATGCTGCCGGAGCAGCGTTTTCCATCGCTCATACGGGACAGGAAGATGGACTTTATCTTGTTGCTGGTGTCCTTGGCATACCACTCGTTCATTATGTTGAGGAACGGGGTAAAGTCGTTATCCTGCGGTTTGTCGCTGTCCACGCTGTTATTGATTGCGACAAAGCGTATCTGCTTCTTGGGGAACAGAATCTCGGTATAAAAGCCGACCTCAAGATAGTTTCTGCCGAAACGGCTCATATCCTTGACGATAATCGTGCCGATTTTTCCGGCTTCGGCTTCTGCAAGCATTGCCTGAAATCCGGGACGGTTGAAGTTACGCCCTGTATAGCCGTCATCGGTAAAATGCTTGATGTTCGTCATACCGCTTTTGCGGGCAAAATCTTCGAGAAATCTTTTTTGATTCAGTATTGAGTTCGATTCGCCCTGCTGCTCATCATCCTTGGACAGCCTTTCATAGAGGGCTGTAACTCTGTTAAAATCCCTGATTTTAGGCACTTTCTGACCTCCTTTCCGTCTTTTATTCGTAGCCATATTCAATGGACTGCTTGCAATATATATCCTAAAACTTCTTTTCCGTTCGGGTCGAGGATCATGAAGCTCGTGTTTGCCTGCATGATATTTGGCTTGGCATAAAAACGGGTCTTGCCGGCACCGCTGCCGCCGACAACCAGCACATTCAGATTCCTGCGGTGAACGCGCCCGTCTAATCCAATCTTGGTGTTCTGAGTTAGGATTTTGTTCTTCGCCCAGTCGCGGTTTGCATAGGTCTTGTTGACCGCCTGCGCAGATCCCCACTTGGCTGAGCCGTGTTCTTCGCGGCGTCGATAGTTGCGTTCGTTCGAGAGATACACGCCAATGGCAAGCCCATAGGCCAGAAGCAAAACAAGGACAGCCCGAAGGCTGTCCTTGCAGAACGTGATATGGAATGGATGGTTGAAGATCTCGCCGGCATTGCGGACGAGCCACGGGAGCCCGTTTGAAAATGCGGGTGCGATCAGCAGCGCCAGCCATATGACCGGAATGATGCCGCAGAGATACAGGATAATGTGCGCGCGGTCGTGCTTATCTTGCCGTATCACGAGGCGGTCTCCACCTTCCCGGCTTTTCCGGTGCGTCGATGATACGCATGATCAGCTGTTCGATGTCTCTGGCTCCGTCGCCCATTTCGAGAAGGCGGTTGCGGATATCATAGAGGCCACGCACGATGGTGCGCTGCTCATCCTGATTCATGGTGAAATACAGAATTTTCTCTTTCATACTGTGCCTCCTTATCTCGCCTCTCCGGTGGAACGGGGTGCCTGCTGCTTCTGATGTGCCTGCAGTTCGCGGTTCATGGTAGCACTGATCGTGTTCGCAATGTCTCGGATACGGTTCAGCTCCTGCCGGAACTCACGGACTTCCATGTTCTTATAGCGCTCCGGAGTCTTATCAAACGGGAAAGTGTCGGTCGGAACACCGTTGCGCTTGCAAAGGATATAGGAAGTGTAGTTCGCGACAAGGGCGCATTCGCTGCGATTGTAGGCACCTCTATCCATGTGAGCGTGTGCCAGTTCCTGTGCCAGTGCGCGGAAGATGGCAGGCGCATCCATACCGGACCGGATGTGGATCGTTTTCTCCTCCGGCTTGTACAGAGCGCTGTAGTTCTCCGGCATCTTGTCGCTCACAACGAAATCACATGGGGCGTCGGTGATGAGCGCTTTCAGCAGCGCGCGTTCCTCGCGGGTCACAGTCGGCTGCGGCTGCGGCTCGGCATCCGTCTGAGAGATGTCGAACACTTTCTTCGGCGCATAGTTGGTAGCCTTCGTACCGTCCTCACGCTCATAGGTACCGTGCGGCTCCAGAATGACAAAGGCTTTTTCACCCTTGTTGACATGAACGCCGGATTTCTGCCAGGTATCGTAATCTGCGATCTTCGTGGCGTCCGGGCGCTGTGCCGTGATGAGGACACAGTTATTGACTGAGTAGCGGTTGAACCGCGCCTGTACATCCAGAAAGGTCTGGAACAGCTCGGGGTTGTGCCGGAGCTTGTCCGATGTGGTGTCCAGCTTCTCATAGGTTTCCTTTCGCTCCTGTTCCTTCCGCGCTTTGTACGCTTCGGGATTATAGGGCGGCGGAGCAAGCTCAGAGGGCGGAACCCGCGGAGCCTGCGGGTTTTCGGTAAAAATGTCATAGATGTCTTCGGGCATTTTTTCATTCTCCTTAAGTTTTCAGAATTGTAGTGTCTCGGTGTTAAACGGCAGATTATCTTTCCGTCTTGACCGGTGGATTGTGATGTTTTTTCCGATTGCGTTTTTTCTTTTGATTTTGCTGCGGAGCCTTGGTCTCTGCGGTCGTGCGGCTGCGGCTGGAAACTGCGCGTTCGCGCTGAGCCTCAGAGTTCAGTTCCTCGCGGATCTCTTTCAGCTCCTGTCGGACGGAAGGACGCTTTTCCATGTCACGCGCTTTATCCGGAGCTGGCTCGGTTCGCGCGGAAGAAGGCTCGGACTGACGTGACTTCGCAATCCGAGCTTCCGTAGGGTTTTCCGTCTGCGCCTGCTCCTGATTCGGCGCTGCAAGCAGAGCATCAAGGAAAATGTCCTCCTTGCTGCGGTGCTTGCCGGGATGCACCGGAGGCGGCGGACCGTCCTCGGCATTCGCAAGCGATTGCTCCAACTCACTTCTGACAGAGGCGAGATCCACGGAGGACAGGTTGTTCCGTGTAAAGATACGATTGACCTTGGATGCGTCCTCTGCTTTGACCATGATTTCCGTAATGCCGTCCGTGGCGTCGCAGTCTTTCAAAACACAGTAGAGGACGCCGTACTTCTTTGCCTGCTGGCAGAATTTCTTGAGGTCTTCGTCCTTTACGGAAAAGACCTTCAGCTCCTTGCCGCTGCGAAGCATGGTCGTAAGACGGGTCTTGCCCTTCGTGCGCTTCTGATCTTTCAAAACGGCGTACAAGAGAATCGCCACCTGCTTGGCACCGGCACCGGTAATGCGGGCTGCCATCTCGGTTCCTTCCAGTGCGATTTTTACAACCTGTTCAGCAGCGTCATCTGAATATGCCATTTGTTACACCTCCTTTCCTTTTCCGGAGCGATACCGGGAGGACAGCTCGTCCTGCCGGGATGTACGTTCCGGTGTCGCTTCCTGCCGGAGCAGTGCTTCCAGATCCTCTCTCTTCCGGGCGGAGCGAAGCGCAATGTCATCACAGAGCGAAGCTTCTTTGGAAAGCTCACGCAGCTGCTTGGTGATCTGCTTGATCTGCTTGTTGACCGAGCCTGCCTCAATCAGAGAACCGGTGCGCTTACACCGCCGTTCGGTGTTGCGAAGATCTCTGCGCTGCCAGATGAGCATCTCCTTCTGCTCACGCAGGGACTGCTGGTATGCTTGAAGCTCTTCCATCGTGGAGATGTGGTTTTTCCCCAGAAGCTGCGTTTCAGCGTCGAGCTTGTCCAGATACATCAGATCCTCTCGAACAGAAAACGGCATCCGCTTGACGGATGCCGGATGCTCTTTGATGATGTGCAGTTCAAAGCAGTAGCGGATGTAGAGCTTGTGAAGCGAGGACTTCCCAAACAGGTATTCCGGCTGCTGCTCTCGCTTCCGTCGAACCGTTTCCCGTTCTGCTTCCGGGAACGGGACCTGTCGGGACAGGTTCTTGCGGATGCGCTTCTTGATCGCATACAGCTCATAGTTCGCGCCGAGTTTATGAAAACGAAAAAACTCATGCGCACCGGGCGGCTTCAGGCCGGGATACGTTAGCTCCTCACCGTTCTTCTGATAGAACTTGAATTCATAGCCACGATTCTTCATGGCAGTGCAGAACTCCTGAAACGTCAGGCTGGCGTTGATGGCCATATCGATCTCCTCCCGAATCGTCGTCCGAACGGACTTCATGCCGCGCTTCTCAGCCTGTACTTCCGCGTAATACTTTCCGTGCTTGACCGGGTTTTCGATTACAGAGAGTTTATACTTTTCGCAGAGCCAGTCGGACACATTCCGCATGTGCTGGTAGTCAAACGGGGTGTTGTGGAAGTGATGCCCATCCGTGAATGCGACCGAGTTCAGCACGAAGTGATTATGATACGCTCCAGTGTTGCAGTGGGTTGCAACTACGACTTCAAATTCATCGCCCCAGCAATGCTGTGCGAGTTCCACGCCAATGGCATGTGCAGTAGCGGCATCGACCTCCCCAGGCTTGAAGCTCTGGTATCCATGGAAGCACTGACGGCCAGTGGTTTTCCCAAACAGTCTTTTCGTCCGCATGAAACTATCAAGCGCTGTATCCAAACCTCCGGAGCAATTGATACAGGTCACATACTCCTGCGATTCCGTTTTCAGTTCATCAGCAGCGTACTGGATCACGCCGTCAATCTGATGGAGACCGGCGGAAACTTTTTCATTTGTTTTCTCCGGGTTTGCTGCATAATTGATCAGAACCGAGACGCGACCGGTGATTGGCCATATAGCTGTGACTGCCATGCTCACACCTCCGTCTCATAAGAGTTCACGATCATGTCGAGGACGTGCTGAAGCTCTGCCATCGTTTTTCTCAGGAGCGGCACATCGACCAGCTGCTGAGCGTTGGCGACTTTGGCAATCTGATTCAGGGAATTGCCAACGCGCTTGACCTCCAAAATCAATCGAGGAACATCCACATTGTGCTCATATACCTTTGCGCCATTCAGAATATTCCGGCAGTAGCTTTCACGGGAATACTTGGTTTTGCGTGCTTTCTTCGTGAGTACATCCAGCTCTTGCTTTGTGAAGCGAAGAACCATGCTGCAGTTACGTTTCAAAAGTCATTCATCCTTTCTGGCAAGGGGGATTGGGGGATTCTCCACCAACAAGCGGTCGAGTGATATCACGAGGCGTTGCTTGCGATAAAATGACCATGTACATGGACCTCCTTTGTCTGTGTCACAGCACATGCCTAAGGTATAATGAGAGTGCCGGTCTGACGAGGCGT
>ONEB01000007.1 GCA_900316745.1 uncultured Eubacteriales bacterium
TTTTCACACCTACAGCTTAACGCAAAAAGAAGCACCAGCCAAGCCCTTTCGGGCATGACTGGTGCTTTTTTGCTGCGCGTTATTTTGCAACGTGCCCATGATTTCATTTATTTGCTCTTTCTGAATTCCATCGTCTCCGGGTTTCTGAGTCTCTGGTGCTTGTAGATCGGCACATCGTAGTGCGCGCCGAGTTTTCGCACGAGATCCTTGTAGCAGCCTTTCATCTTATCATGGAACACGATCGCCTCGATGCCGCCCGCAATGGATTCCACGCATTTGCAGGCGCGCTCAAAGCCAGAATCGGTCTCGTATTCGCCGGACACCAGCCACTGATTGGCAAGGCAGTGCGTGACGCCGAACGCCTCATCGCCCCAGCTCGTGAGGGCGGCTTCGGCGAAGTTCGGCTCGAAGTGCACGCCGCCGACGCACAGGAGATTGTGAACGGTCTTTCCGTCATCGTCAAAGACATGCGTCAGCGTGCGGGCGAGCGCGCGGCAGGCGGCGGCGTCGTCCCAACTCACGGGCGCGCTGCCGACCTCGATATCGACCATCGGCACGGGAAAGTCCAGCAGCAGCGTCGGATCGCCGTGTCCGTCGTGGACGCCGGACCAGTGCGTCGCCTCGGTCGCAACGTGGTAGGCGTCCAGACCGAGCTCCACGCGGCTGCGCTCAAAGGCGAGCAGGAGGTTTCGCATATAGCGCGGATTTGCCCTGCCGAAATTGCCGGACGCCATATCGCCGAGGGAATGCACGGTCAGGACGTTGTCGGGCGCGTTGCCGCCCTCGTGCCATGTGATCATGCCGGACATGTCGGCGTCGGCAAAATGCGCGTTCATCTCCGGGAGAAAGCGCGGATAATCAAGACACAGTGCAATGTCCGTCGGGACAAAGAAATACTCGTTGCCGCCCGATTCATAGCGCTTGACGTCCTGTCCGCAGAACGTCAAGTGCGCGCTCTCATCCAGAAAGCCCTCTTCCGCGAGGAGATCCCAGACGCGGAACGAGACGTGGCCCCAATCATGGTTGTTGCAGATAAAATACACAGCTTTCATACGCATGCATCTCTCACTTTCACGAATTGCTGTGTTGATTATACCTTCCGTTTTCAGGAGCGTCAATCATTTTTTGTATTCCAGTGTATAGAGATCCAGCCGCCTGCCGGAGAGGATCGGGATCTGCGTGCGGATGGCGTCGGCGTAAGAGAGATCGAGCTCCTGCACGAGCATCCCCTGCTCCGCGTCCCGTCGGCCGAGCACGGTGCCCCACGGATCGGAGACGAGGGAATTGCCGTAAGAGACATACGACGCCTTCTCATCCCGCGCGGGCGCGCAGCCGGCGACAAAACACTGGTTGTCCACGGCGCGCATGCGCAGGCTCAGCTCCCAGTGCGCGGGGCCGGTCGTCATGTTGAACGCGCCCGGGACGAGGATGAGCTTTGCCCCCTCCAGCGACAGCATCCGAAACCACTCGGCAAAGCGGATATCAAAGCAGATCGCGACGCCGATCCTGCCCCACGGCGTATCAAACAGCGTCAGGCTGTCCCCCGGCGTGAACGTATCGGACTCCATGAAGCGCTGACCGCCCGGGACGTCGATATCGAACAGGTGCACCTTTCGGTGTCTGGCCAGCTGCTCGCCCTCCGGGGAGAACACATAGCAGGTGTTATACAGCCGCTCGCCCGCGCGCTCTGGGACGGAGCCGCCGACGAGATAGACATTATGCTCTCTGGCGGCGCTTTGCAGGCATTTCCACGTCTCGCCGCCCTCGGCCTCGGCGTATCGCGGAAACGCGGCGTTGTCATAGGGGCACGCCCACATTTCCGGCAGACATACGATCTGCGCGCCCTGTTCGGCTGCGCGGCGGACATAAGAGCGCATCGTTTCCTGATTGCTTTGCAGCGACGCCGTGACGGGCGTCTGACAGAGTGCGAGCTTCATGAGCCAAACTCCTTTCCGATGATGCCGAAGGTGCAGCTTGTCGTGCTCTCAAACCGCTCTCCGCAGCGCAAAACGGCGGAGGGAAACGCGGTGTGGTGCGGCGCGTCCGGAAACGCCTGCGTCTCGAGGCAGAAGCCGCCGAACTGAGGATAGCGCGCGCCGCCCTTTCCCGCCGGCGTGCTTCCGAGGAAATTGCCCGTATAGAGCTGGACGCCGGGACGGTCCGTCGTAAGGCAGAGCGTGATGCCGGTGTCGTCCGACCACGCCCTGGCACAGTCGGGGCGGTCGGGGATATAGTTATGATCATAGCCGCCCGCGACCTCCAGCGCCTTATATGCCTGCCGGATGCGCGCGCCGATCGGCGTGGGCACGGAGAAATCCATCGGCGTGCCGGAGACCGGGGCGATCTCCCCCGTCGGGATCAGCGCGGCGTCCGTCGGCGTATAAGAGGATGCGTCAAGCTGCAGCACCTGACGCAGGACGTTGCCGCTGTCGTGACCGGCAAGATTCCAGTAGGCGTGATTCGTGAGGCTGCATAGCGTGTCCCGGTCGGAGACTGCGTCGTAGTGTATGGCAAGGCTCCCGCCGGAGAGCGCATACGTCACGCGCACATCCATCGTGCCGGGGTAGCCCATCTCCCCGTCCGGGCTGCGGTAAAAGAGCGTGACGGCGTTCCTGTCCAGCCGCTCAATCGTCCACAGAACGCGGTCGAATCCGTCCGGGCCGCCGTGTAGATGGTTGTCACCGTTGTTGCACGGGAGACGATAGTCTTCGCCGCAGAGCGAAAAGGCGCCGCCCGCGATCCGGTTTGCAAAGCGTCCGATCGTGCCGCCGAAGTGCGCGTCATGCGCGATATAGTCCTCGATCCGATCAAAGCCGAGGACGATATCCGTCGGTTTTCCGTTTCTGTCCGGAACGACAAGACTGCGCAGCGTCGCGCCCCAGGTGAGCACCTCGCACGACAGCGCGCCGTCCGCAAGACGAATGCACGAAACCTCCCGTCCGTCCGGGAGAATGCCGAAATTCCGCGTCTGATCCACAGCCGCTCCCTCCAGTCATCCGGTAATACTCTGATTATATCGGCCGGGCAGTCATCCGTCAACTTCTGCTTGACTCTTTCGTTGTTTCGTAGTATGATTAGTTATACAAATCATACTATTCAGACTTTGGAGGCTCAGATCATGAAACGACCAAAGGGAAAATACGCATGGACCGTGACGGTCGGAACGAAAGGACAGATCGTCATTCCGAAAGAGGCAAGGGACCTGTTCGGCATTGCGCCGGGGGACGCGATCATTCTGCTGGCGGACGAAAAACGCGGCATCGCGATCCCGCCGAAGGACAGCTTCAACTCGCTGATGGCAAAGGTCTTTCCGGCGACGGAGGATTCACAATGAGCATATTATCTGTAAACGGACTGTACAAGCGCTATCCGTCCTTTTCGCTGGAGGACGTAAGCTTCTGCGTGGAAAGCGGTTCCATCATGGGGTTTATCGGGCGCAACGGCGCGGGTAAGACCACGACGCTGAAGTCGATTCTCGGACTCGTGCACCCGGACGCCGGTACGATCCGGTATTTCGGCATGGACTTTTCCGAACACGAGGCCGAGATCAAGCAGCGCATCGGTTACGTCGTGAGCGCGTCAGGGCATTATAAAAAGAAAAAAATCCGCACGATCACGGACGTGACGCGGCGGTTTTACCCCAACTGGAGCGAAGCGGATTACAGGCATTATCTGGAGGTCTTTCATCTTGACGAGGACAAGACGCCCGATCAGCTCTCCGAGGGCATGAAGCTCAAATACAGCATCTCCCTCGCCCTGTCGCACGCCGCGGAGCTTCTGATCCTCGACGAGCCGACGAGCGGGCTCGATCCCGTGTCGCGCGAGGAGCTGCTCGACGTGTTCACGCAGCTGCGCGGCAGGGGCACGGCCATCCTGTTTTCCACACACATCACATCGGATCTGGAAAAGTGCGCCGACGCGATCACCTACATCAAATCCGGAAAGCTCCTGTTCACGGGTCCGAAGAAGGATCTCGGCTGCGGCGTGGAGGAATACATGATCCGAAACGAAAAGGAGGATCTGCATGTCTGAGCTGCTGAAAAAGGAATTCCGGCTTGCCGCCTCTCCCCTGAGCTATTGGTTTCTCGCATTCGCGCTGATGACGATGATCCCCGGCTATCCGATTCTTGTCGGCGGCTTCTTCGTCTGCCTCGGGCTGTTTCAGTCCTACCAGAACGCGCGTGAGCAGAACGACGTGATCTATACGGCGCTGCTGCCGGTCCGGAAAACCGACATCGTGCGCGCAAAGATCGGCTTCACCGTGCTGATCGAATGCGCCGCATGGGTGCTCTGCGCCGTGCTGACGCTCGTTCGCATGCTGCTCATGAGCAGCGCCGGCGTTTATACCGCCAATGCGATGATGAACGCAAACCTCGTCTATCTCGGCTGGCTTGCCGTCCTCTATGGGCTGTTCAATGTCATTTTCGTGCGCGGCTATTTCAAAACAGTCTATAAAATCGGAAAGCCGTTCGTCATCTTCACGATTCTCGGCTTTCTTGCCGTCGCCGTCGCGGAGGTGATGCACCATCTCCCGGGTCTTGCGTGGCTGAACAGCACGGGGTTTGACCGCTTCGGCGGACAGCTGGTGTTCCTGCTCGCCGGGATCTCGCTGTATCTGATCATGACAGGCTATACGCTCAACGCCTCCGTGCGCAGCATGGAGCGGCTGGATCTCTGAGCGGGATTGACGAAGCCAAAGCGAACCATTATAATAGGGATCGTTCCGAACACCTCGGGACGATCCCTTTTTGTCAGAAGGTAACAACTATGGAAATGAACTATTGCATGCAGTGCGGCACGCGTCTGCATCTGAAGCACCACCACTTCGAAGGCGAGGTGCCCTACTGCGACACCTGCGGCGAATATCGCTGGCCGGTATACAACACGGCCGTGAGCATGATCGTGATGAACGAGGAGAAAGACAAGGTCATCCTGATCCGGCAGCATCACAAGCCGGTGTATGTGCTCGTCGCCGGGTACGTCAACCGCGGCGAGGACGCCGAGGACGCGGCGCGGCGCGAGGTGATGGAGGAAATGGGGCTCACGGTACAGAGCGTGCACTTCAACCGCAGCCACTTCTATCCCCCGACCAACACGCTGATGCTGAATTTCACCGTGACGGTCAAAGAGCATGAGGCGCACCCGAACTGGGAGGTGGACAGCTGGCGCTGGTTTACGATCGACGAGGCGCGCGCGAATATCAAGCCGGACAGCGTCGCGCAGGGCTTCTTAAACGGATACTTCACCGGGGAATACAGATTTCCGTTTTAATGACAAAGGACGCACCCGTTTGGGTGCGTCCTCTGTTCTGTTTGGAATGCGGGGTTACTTGGAGATCGTCACGATGCTGGACGGAAACTGGATGTAGAGTACGGGCGCGAGATCGGAGCTGACGCCGGCGCAGAACATGAAGATGGTGAAAAACAATCGTATCTGAAGCATACCGCCTGTCTCTCATTTTACACATCGCCGGAAACTGCAAGACCGCGGTAAACAGCCTCTCTGAACATGAGGGACTCTTGCGGATTTTTGCTGTCGCAGAATTGTCATACTGCACACTTTTTGAAAAGTGAAACTATATACGGTGCACAAATCCCCGACACAAGTACCAGGTATTGTTGCGTTTTGACCAATTTTAGTTTATAATTTGAACAGCGCTTTAGCAATGCTAAACAATATATATGACAGGAGGGGAAAAATGAGTAAAGCAGTAAAAGCGCTCAGCATCATCCTGATTCTTGCGGCGTTGTTCGGTCTGGTCGGAGGCGGCATGTCTCTGAAAGACGCACTGGACAGCAAGGATTACTTCGGCAAGAAGGGCGAGGAAACGGACGCAGCGTTCACCAAACTCGAGGATGGTCTCGCGCAGCTCCAGGAAAACGAGCAGGCCTATCTCGACGGCCGCGACAAGTATGAAGACGGTCTGAAGCAGTACGAGGAAGGCAAGGCACAGTACGAAGAGGGAAAGAAAACATACGAGGACGGTCTCAAGGAATATGAGAACGGTAAGGCGCAGCTTGCCGACGCCGCCAAGCAGCTTCAGTCCGGCAGAGCAGAGCTCGCCGCCGGCAAGCAGAAGCTCGACGCCGGTGAAGCGCAGTTTGCCAACACCCTGATGCAGCAGAAGAACGAGGCTGCACAGACGGTCGCAGGTGCGGACTACAATCAGCTCCCCGCTGACGCGCAGGCACAGATCGACGCTGCCGTGAACGACAAGATCAATCAGGCAAATCAGGTCAACACCGCCGTCAAGCAGCTGATGGGACAGGGGCTGACGAAAGAGCAGGCCGTGAACGCCGTCGCAAATTCGCAGGTCGCCCAGCAGGTGGATGCCAACAACGACCAGATCGTTGCGGCTGTGACCGCCGCTGTCCGCCAGAACGTGGAGCAGCAGGTGCGCGCGGGTGCTGAGGAACTCAAGCCCGCTCTGCGTGAGCAGGCGGCGCAGGAGAACTTCGGAGCAAGCTATGATCAGCTGCCTGAGGAAGCGAAGGCCGCCATTGACGCCGGTGTGAACGAGAAGGTCGAGGCCGGCATCCCCGCCGAGGTCGAAAAGCAGATGGCCTCCGAGCAGGTCGGAGCAATCATCGATCAGAATGTGGCCGATCAAAAAGCCCAGCTCATCGAAGCCAACATGCCCGACGCCGTCGCGCTGGTGAACACCGCCGTGACCACGACGGAGAGCATCCAGGCGCTGCAGAAAGGCCGCAGCGACTACGCGGCAGGCAGAGCCAAGCTCGCCAACGGCGAGGCGCAGTATGCCGACGGACAGAAAAAGCTCACCGATGCTGAAATGCAGCTCACCGACGGCAAGGCCGCTCTGGACGACGCCGAGCAGCAGCTCGCGGACGCCGAAAAGCAGCTGGCTGACGGCAAGGAACAGCTCAAGCAGTTCGAGGACGGACGCGATCAGATCATCGACGGTCTGAACACCGTCATCAGCACGGAGCCTGACAACGGTCTGAAGAGCATTGCCGATCGTCTCGGCAAGGGCTTCTCGTTCATGAAGAACGACACCGATCTCGACATCGAAAAGGGTAAGGAAGTTGTCGCCGCCGGCCGTTCCTATTCCTCTGACAGCGGCGAACTGATCACGAAAGAGGTCGTGACCCGCGTTGTCGGCGCCGCTCTGGCGCTCGTCGGTTCGCTCCTCGCGCTCGTTGCCGGTTTCCTCGGTCTCGGCAGCAAGTTCAAGGGCTCCGGCGTCTCCTCCATCCTCTCCGCCGTGCTCGGCGCGGGTGGTCTCGCGGCGCTGCTGATTGCCGGCTCTCACTACTCCGAGCAGGCAGGCGCATCCGCTGTGAAGCTCGTGCTTGCAGCTGCAGGCGTGCTTGCAGTCGCGGCGCTTGCTAACGGCATCGCTTCTCTGAGCGCCAGCAAGAAGGCCAACGTGTAAGCGATCATCAAAAACCAATTAACCAGCACTCCCCCGCTCCGATCGGAGCGGGGGAGATTTTATGTGATAGAAAAAGAGACCGTCTCATCCGAGACGGTCTCTTATGGGTTTGATCAGCAATCAGGCGTTCTGCTTCTTGCTCTGCTTGGCAAAGGTGGAGATACCCTCGACGACGAGGATGATTGCCAGGACGAACATCGCAGCGGCGAAGACCAGCTGGAACCAGTGGCCCCAGACAGGACCGGTGGTCGCGACGTTGGCGGCGAAGGCGCCGGAAGCAAGACCCTTCACCTTGGCGATGATGGTAATTGCGAGCTGCGTCAGCGTGGCGCAGAGCATGAAGATCATCGGGATGATGAACATCTTGTTGTTCTTGCCGACGTTGCCGAGCCAAGCGGCAACCGCCATCAGAGCAAGACCCGCGAGCAGCTGGTTGGCTGCGCCGAACAGACCCCAGATCTGGCTGAGGGACAGACCGCCGAGCGTGCAGCCGATGATGACCATGAACAGCGTGCCGAACAGCGGATAAGCAAGCACCTTGCGGATGCCCTTGGCGTCCTTGTAGGACTTCTCGCCTTCCTTCAGGAAGAGCTCGGAGAACATGTAGCGGCTCAGACGCGTGCCGGAGTCAAGGCTGGTCAGCGCGAAGACGGAGACAGCCAGCGTCAGCAGCGCGTAGATGGTCTTGTAAACGGAGGTGGTGTCGGCACCGAACATGGTGGCGATACCGCCGGCGAACGCAGCGGACGGAGAACCGAACGGGTTGTCAGCGCCGGTCCACTTGTCGAAGACCATGCCGACAGCGATCAGGGAGATGATGCCGAGGGCGGACTCGATGAGCATGGCGCCGTAGCCGATGGGTCTGGCGTGCGCTTCGTTGTCAAGCTGCTTGGAGCTGGTGCCGGACGCGATCAGGCTGTGGAAGCCGGAGCAGGCGCCGCAGGCGACGGTAATGAACAGAGCCGGGAACAGGGTGCTGCCGTTGGCGAGCTTCCAGCCGGTGAATGCCGGGACCTGGAACGTGGCGCTCTTGGTGACGGCGGAGAGGATGATGCCGAAAACGGCAATGAGCATCATCGCATAGAGCAGATAGCTCGACAGGTAGTCACGGGGCTGCAGCAGGATCCACACAGGAACCAGAGAAGCGACCGTGATATACACGCCGATGAGGACGATCCAGGTGGTGCGGTTGAACGCAAGACCGACCTTCAGGCCGAAGAAGACGACGGCGACGATGCCGATCAGACCGAGGATCGTGGCGGGCACGGTGCCCATGCCGGCGCGGTTCGTGAGCAGACCGTAGATGATGGCCAGCACGATGAAGAGCATGGAGATCATCGCGGTGGAATCATTACCGGTGACGTTGGCGCCCGTGGTGATGACGGAGGCAGCCTCGTTATCCATGAACGTACCCGCAACGACGTTGACGAAGGACGCGATGACAAGGATCAGAACGAGCAGCGCAAAGATGAGGAAGAGGGTCTTGGCTCTCTTGCCCATCGTGTCGCCAATGACGTCGCCGACGGACTTGCCGCCGTGACGGACGGAAGCGAACAGCGCGCCGAAGTCATGCACGCCGCCGACAAAGATACCGCCAAGGATGCACCACAGGAAAACAGGAACCCAACCGAACACAGCAGCCTGGATGGGGCCGTTGATCGGGCCTGCGCCCGCGATGGACGAGAAGTGGTGGCCCATGAGGACCGCCGGCTTTGCCGCGACGTAGTCAACGCCGTCGGACATGGTGTGTGCAGGGGTCGGACGCTTCGGATCGACACCCCACTGCTTGGCCAGCCATGCACCGTAAGTGACATAGCCGATCACGAGCAGGACGATAGCTGCAAGAATAATCAGTACAGCAGTCATGTTTCTCACTCTCCTATTAAAGAATTACGAAAGATGTATATTGCGCAAGAGCTTCTTCAGGTCTGCTCCATGGCGGTTTGTGGAGACCGTTCCATCGGAAAGCTCGATCGCACCAAGACGTAAGTTGCTCCAGCCATGCATCCCGTGATGATAGCTTTGGGAGCGGTGAAAGCGCTTGAGCGCCTTGCGGGTCTCGCGGCTGAGCGTCTGCGCGAGAATGACGATCGTGACGTCGGAGTTGCGGTGAGAGGCGCTCGGCTGCACCTGCGGCATGGCGTCGTCCCATGCTTCTTCAACGCAGGCATTGAGCTGCTCATCAGAGAGCGTATCGGCGGTGAGGAAATAGACGAATTCGTTGCTCTCCATCTCCCACATCTTCGCCGCGCGAACGAGGAGATACCCCTCGCCGCGGCTGTAAAACCGCGCGGTCGCGGCAAACAAGCCGTGCTGCTCATGCGACACGTCGTAATACCGCTGATAGGACGGGAGCAGCTGCTCCAGAGCCTCGTTCGGCGTGATCATAGACTGTTCCCTCCTCTTACCTGCAATATTTTAGTCCTCTGCGCCTGAGATTTCAAGCCTTTTTTGCGCATTTTTTGTCAAATCATGAAATCTTATGCCAAAAACATAACGCTTAAAAACTTTTATGTTATACATGCCGGATCGCGCTTTTCTGCTTCGGATCGCGGACATAGCCGCTCGCGGCATTCGGGCAGGCGGTCTCCAGCGCGGCGAGCAGCGCCTTGGACATGCGCTCGGTCTGCGTCCGGATCTGGACAAGCTCCTGTTCGGCTTCGCCGCAGAGCACGACGCTCTCCATCGGCAGACCGTTGTTGCAGCAGCCCATGCGGGCGTTCACGATCTCGACACGGCGAAACACGCGCGTGATCTGATCGAGCGGCAGATAGCAGGTACGAAAGCCGGACTTGAAGAACAGATGCCTGGTCCCGATGCGCGCGGGCGCGAAATCCTCGGCGGCGGCATATTCCGTTTTGAGCGCTTCCGGATCCGAGACGGTGAAGCTCGGCAGAGCGGGCTGGAATTTCATTGCAGTCCCTTCTTCCTATTATATAGATATTATCTTAACACCATTTTCACCCATTTACAATATGTTCATATTTCGTTGTTTTCATTAAATATATCATGTTTATTAATATTATGACGGGATTTGGACAAATTGGCAGCATCTGTCCGTTCGATTCAAATTTGTTGACAAGGGCAATTTCATTCGGTATACTAAGAGACTGCTGAAAGGAATGGTCGCAATGCATTATGTTGTGATGGATCTGGAGTGGAACCAGGCCATGAGCTCCAAATCCTCTGTTTTCAATAAACTGCCCATCCGCCTGAGAGGCGAAATCATAGAGATCGGCGCCGTGAAGCTCAACGAGGACATGACGCCCGGCGAAGAGTTTCAGATCGACGTGAAGCCCGTTTACTTCAAGCGTATGCACCACAAAGTGAAAAAGCTCACAGGGTTTGACCGCGAGCGGCTCTCTAAGGGCGCGGAGTTTCCCGCCGCTCTGCAGCAGTTCCGCGAGTGGTGCGGCGACGACGTAACGTTCCTCACCTGGGGCTGCGACGATCAGGGCATTCTCGAGCAGAACATCATCATCCACGATCTCGACTGGGACTGGATCGCCGGCTGGGTGAATCTGCAGGTGATCTACAATCTCCAGACCGACGGCGACCGGAACCAGAAATCCCTCGCCACGGCGATGGAGCACTTCGCCATCGAGCAGACCCGGATCGCGCACGACGCTTTGGGCGACGCCTACAACACGGCGCTTGTCTGCACGCATCTGAATCTGGAAGAAGGGCTGAAGCAATACAGCGCCGCCTCTCATCAGCTCTCCACACACGCCGGCGGCGCAAAGCAGTCCAACGGTCCCGAACCCATCGAGCATGTGGCCTCCGACACCTACAACACCAAGGCCGAGGCATTTCAGGATGAGGCGTTCATCCATCCCCTCTGCCCCGTGTGCAAGGCGGAGATGGAATATGCCAAGTGGGTCAATCAGGGCGATCAGCGCTACATGTCCCTCGCGCAATGCCCGGAGCACGGCAGCATGCTCGTGCGATTGAAGCTGCACAAGTCCGACTTAAACGAGTGGAGCACCACGCGGCTGATCTATGACGCCACCGAGAGCATGGAGAGCTATTACAAGCAGAAAGCCGCCCAGCCGCGCAAGCGGGGCCGCAGCCATGCCAGACGCAGAAAACAAGCGAATACCGCAGCGCAGACAGGAACGGCTTGAGCCAACGCCCGCCAGTTCCGAGCGCACAAAAAACCGACCCGGCTGATTCACAGCCGGGTCGGGGTCGTTTAATCTGGTTGTTACTTGGTGCCGAAGATGCGGTCGCCGGCGTCGCCGAGACCGGGGACGATATAGCCATGCTCGTTGAGGTGGTCATCCAGAGCGGCGACATAGATATCGACGTCGGGATGCGCCTCCTGCATCGCCTTCACGCCCTCGGGCGCGCCGATGATGCACATGAGCTTGATGTGCTTAACGCCGACTTCCTTCAGAAACTGCACCGCCGCGACGGCGCTGCCGCCGGTGGCGAGCATCGGGTCGACGATGATGACGTCACGCTCGGAGATATCGGGCGGCATTTTGAAATAGTACTTCACCGGCTCGAGCGTATCGGGGTCGCGGAACAGGCCGACGTGACCGACCTTGACGTTCGGCATCATGGTGACCATGCCGTCCACCATGCCGAGACCGGCGCGGAGGATGGGGACCACGGCGAGCTTCTTGCCAGCGATGGTGCGGCACTTGGCGACGGCGACGGGCGTCTCCACTTCGACCTCTTTCAGCGGGAGGTCGCGCGTGGCCTCAAAGCACATGAGCATGGCGATCTCGCTGATCAGCTCACGGAACTCCTTGACGCTGGTATTCTTGTCGCGCAGGATCGACAGCTTGTGCTGAATCAGCGGATGGTCGAATACATGGACGTTACTCATAGCAAGTTTTCTCCTTTTTCTATCAATAATCTGGAATACTCTGTTATCTGGCCATGCGCGCCTGGCGCTCACGCTCTGCCTGAGACAGGCGGAGATACACCGGCTGAAGCTCAGCCCCCGGGCGCGGCTCCACGGAGCCTGCCGCCATGGCGACGCCCCACGCGCTCTGCTGCACGAGGTTCGAGGGCGCAAGCACGCACCTCAGCCCGTTCTCCGAAAAGATATTATAGCACATCGCAGCGCCGTCGCCAACCAAAAAGAGCGGTTTTTCATATTTTTTCAGCTCCGGCAAAAGCGTCTCGATCGCAATCGCGCGATCCGGCAGGAGCCGCTCGGGCCTGCCGCCGCGGATCTCAAACAGGGCGTTGTAGATCTGCGCTCTTCTCGCGTCCATGCAGCAGCAGACGAGCGCGCCCTCCCCGGCAGCCAGGCCGTGGTACGCCATGGCTTCGAGCGTGGAGACGCCGACGGCGGGCTTTTCCGCCGCCCAGGCAAGCCCCTTAACGGCAGACACGCCGATGCGGATGCCGGTGAACGAGCCGGGGCCCTGCGCCACGGCAAGGCAGTCCACATCCGCTATCTTTACGCCTGCCGCGTCCAGAACGCCCTCCGCCATGGGCAGAAGCGTGCGGCTGTGCGTCAGACCGCTGCACGAAAACGACTGCGCAAGCAGCTCGCCGTCGCGCACCAGAGCCGCAGACGCGCTCTTGGCGCTGGATTCCATTGCAAGGATCAGCATGCGGCGTTCCCTCCCTCGATGATGATGCGGCGATCCTGCTCCCCGGTCTTCTCAAACCGGACGATGATCTCCTCGCCGGTGAACGCGTCCTCGACGTTTTCGCTCCACTCCACGGCGCAGACCGCGCCGCGCGCGAGGTAGTCCTCCCAGCCGATATCAAACAGCTCGTCGCCTGAGGCGAGCCGGTACATATCAAAATGAAACAGCTCCCGCTCGCCCTCGTACTCGTTCACGATCGTGAACGTGGGGCTGGAGACGCGGCACTTGAGCCCCATGCCGCGCGCCATGCCGCGCACGAAGGCGGTCTTGCCGGAGCCCAGCTCCCCGTAAAAGGCGACGACCGTGCCGCCGGGGAGGTTTTCGGCAAACGCCGCGCCGACCTGCTCGGTCTCGGCCTCGCTGTGCGTTTCAAAGATCTGCACACGATCACTTCCAATTCTTTAGTCGACATAGTATACCACACAATCCGGCGTTGCGTAAAGTGAAAATGTGTGATATAATCAAATGCCTTATCCCAATCTGAAAGGAGGAATAGCCTGTGAAACGAGCCATGGAGCTGCTGCGCGAATTCTTCAGACGCGCGGACATGCTGCTCTTTACGCTCTCCATCATCTGCGCCGTGTTCGGCATCGTGGTCATCACGAGCGCCTCGGCCTCCTACGTAAGCCCGGCGAAATATGTGATCGTGCAGGCGTTCTCCATGATCCTCGGGATCGGCGCTTTCATCGTGATGACGCTGCTCGACATCGACATTCTCGCCGACCGCTGGCTCGCGCTGAGCATCTTCAACGCGGCGTTTCTGCTGCTGCTGATCCCGTTCGGCGTGGACGACGGCACCGGCAACAAGGGCTGGCTGCGCTTTTTCGGCATCGGCGTGCAGCCGACCGAGATCGTAAAGCTGACGTTCATCATCGTTCTGGCAAAGCAGATTGACACGCTCAAGCGCTCCCCGCGCGGCCTGAGCGCGCCGATGTCCGCCATTCAGCTGATGGTGCACTTCCTGTTGATCTTCGGCATGATCCTCGTGATCACGAAGGACCTCGGCTCGGCGCTGATCTTCTTCTTCATCTTCCTCGTGATGCTGTTTGCGGCGGGCTTTGCGCTCTACTGGTTTGCGATCGGCTTTGCGCTTGTGGCGGCGATGATCCCGCTGATCTGGAACGTGATCCTGAAGCCCTATCAGAAGCAGCGCATCCTCGCGCCATACGATCCCACGATCGACCCGACCAACACCGGCATCAACTGGCAGCCGCACCAGAGCAAGGTGGCGCTCGCCTCCGGCAGACTCACGGGCACGGGGCTCTTCCACGGCACGCAGAGCCAGTCCAACGCGTTCCCGGAAAAGCACACGGACTTCATCTACGGCGTCATCGGTGAGGAGCTCGGCATGATCGCCTGCATTCTCGTGATCCTGCTGCTCACGGCGATCATCATCCGCTGCGTGGTCGTCGGCGTCCGCTCCGGCAACACCGTGAGCGCGCTCGTCTGCTACGGCGTCGCGGCGTTCATGACGTTCCAGACCTTTGAGAACATCGGCATGTGTATCGGCATCACGCCGGTCATCGGCATCACGCTTCCGTTTTTCAGCTACGGCGGCTCTTCCCTGCTCGCGACGTTCATCGCGATGGGCATGGTCTCGGGCGTACACTTCCGCCCCAAGCAGCGACGAAGCAAAACCTACTATTAAGACACAAAAAGGACGCATCGAAATGCGTCCTTTTTCTTATATATTGCCGTCCAGCACGTCCTGCACGGTGACGCCGGACAGGAAGTCATCCATGATGGTATCGAGCTTGCGCCAGAGCGGAAGCGTGAGACAGTGGCTCGCGCGCTCGCAGACGGCGTTTCCCTGCGCGTCCAGCTCCAGACAGGCAACGGCGGCGAGGCTGCCCTCCGCGCTGTGGAGCACGTCGGCGACGGTGATCTCATCCGCGCCGCGCGCCAGACGATAGCCGCCCTCCTTGCCGCGCTGGCTGACGACGAGTCCCGCGCGGTTGAGATGCGCGGCGATGGCCTCCATATATTTGATCGAAATATCCTGCCGCTGGGCAATGGATTTCAGTGAGATGTAGCTCTCGGGCTCCTGCTGCGCCAGATCCAGCATCATGCGCAGAGCATATCTGCCCTTTGTGGAAATGACCACGGTGTTCGCCTCCAAATGCGCCCGGATGGGCTTTTTGGCTATTTTACCACCAATTTGACAGGAATTCAAGCGTCCGGCAGATCGGTATAATCTCCCTCTGCAAAGGGCTTGCCGTCGGGCGTGGTGCGCGGGCCGGTCAGAATGGTATAGTAGCGGGCATAAGTGACCGCCATATACGGCATCACCCAGATTCCGAGGATCGTGCCGGCGATCGGAATGAGGTTTTGCAGGATCACCCAGCCGAGAAACGAGAGATCCAGCACAAAGAGCTCCCCTTTTCGGCCTTTCATGAGCCTGCCGCTCTCCCTGAGGCAGCGCACGGGCGAATACTCCGGGTGCTCGACCAGAAGATACAGCGCCTGCCGGTAGCGGTAGGACACGATCACGCCGGGGACGATGAACAAAAGCGAGAGCGCCAGGACGATGACCGCCTGCAGAACAAGCAGCGAGAACACGCGCCCGAAGATCGGAAACGCGTCCAGCAGATTCCCGTAGTCCGCTTTCTCGTCGCGTGCAAGGTGCAGGGCGTAGATCTGGAAGCCCGCGCGGAGCATTTCGTGCATGAGCAGCAGCAGCCCCGAGAGAACCAGCGCGATCGCGCTGGGGTGGTAGCTTTCGAAAAACGCGAGCATCTGCTCGTTCATCTGCTCCACAGCCGCCATATAGGCGTCATAGCTCGTGACCGACTCCGGCATCTCGACCGGGATATTGTTCAGCCCCAGCACGCTGGGAACCAGCATTTCCAGAACCAGAAAGATCGCCATCAGGATCATGCTCACGACGATGGCGTTCGGTCTGGAGCGTGCGATGCGCGTTTTCGCATCGAGCTTGAGATACGGACGATTGATCGGCAAAGGTTTCATCTCCAAACAATTACAGTTGCGTGACCATTATTATAGCAGATTTTTGCCGGTGTGAACAGATGCATTCTCTGTTTGGGCGAAAAATAAAAAATTTGTAAATAGACTCTTGACATTCTGTCCGGCAGATGGTATGATAATCAAGCTTTCGACATGCGCGAGTGGTGGAATTGGCAGACTCGCTAGATTCAGGTTCTAGTGCTCACTCCGGGCGTGCGGGTTCAAGTCCCGCCTCGCGCACCAAAGCTGAAACCCCGAAACCGAATGGCTTCGGGGTTTTGCTTTTCTCAGAACCGAAAAGCTTGAAAGCGAGTGTCAAACATGAAATGCTTAACACCCCGAGACTATGAACAGCAGTTTTCCGATCGCAGCGCAGCGGACGCCGCAGTGATGGTTACCGAGGCCTCCGACCTGCATCTGCCCGCGCGCGAGAAGCGCAGTCACAAGTATTCCAACGGACGGGCGCTGATTATCGCCGGCGCGGAGGGTTACTCCGGCGCGCCGGTGCTTGCGGCGAACGCCTGCGAGCGCAGCGGCGCGGGGCTCACGCGCCTGATCGTGCCGCGCAGCATCTATTCCATCGCCGCTGTAAAATGTGACGGCGCGGTGGTGACGCCGCTGGACGCAGACAGAAGCGGCGCCTTATCCGGCAGAGCGACCGAGGCGCTCCTCCCCTATCTGAACAGCGCGACCGCCTGCCTGATCGGTCCCGGGCTGGGTCTCGGCGAGGGCGCAAGAGCGCTCGTCTCTTATGCGCTGCACGAGACGTCGTCTCCGCTCATTCTGGACGCGGACGCGCTCACGGTCGTGGGAAAATATCCATGGATGCTGGAAAAATGCCACGAGCCCATGATTCTGACGCCGCACGAGGGCGAATTTGAACGGCTCGGCGGCGATCTCTCAAACGGTCGACTGGCGGGAGCGCTGGCGTTTTCCGAAGCGCACGAAAGCATCATTCTCGTGCTCAAAGGACACGGCACGCTGGTCTGTCAGGGCGGGCAGGCTTTTGTGAACCCCACCGGCTCCCCCGCGCTCGCCAAGGGCGGCACGGGCGATGTGCTTGCGGGCATTCTCTGCGCGCTGCTGGCGCAGGGTATCGAGCCGCTTGAGGCCGCGCGCTCTGCTGTCTATCTGCACGGTCTTGCAGGCGACCTCGCAGAAGCGGAGACGGGCCCCTATTCTCTGACTCCGTCGGACGTAATCCGATATCTCCCGAAAGCATTCTGTTCGATCTGAAAAGAATCTGCCCACCGACAAGAGGCTTCCTGTCGGTGGGCTTTTTTATCAAATCGCATCAAGCGCCTGACGGATGTCCTCTACAAGATCCTCCGCACTCTCCAGCCCACAGCTGATGCGCACGAGACCTGCCGGGACGCCGGCGGCGGCAAGCTGCTCGTCTGTCATCTGGCGGTGCGTGCTCGTCGCGGGGTTCAGGCAGCAGGTGCGCGCATCCGCTACATGGGTCTCGATGGCAGCGACCTTCAGCGCCTTCATGAATGCCTCTGCTGCCGCACGGCCGCCCTTGAGTTCAAAGCTCACGACGCCGCAGGACCCGTTCGGCAGATACTTCTGCGCGCGGTCGTAATACTTGTCGCCCGGAAGGCTCGGATAGCTCACATGCGCGACCTTTTCCCGTTTCGCAAGGAAGGACGCAACAGCGAGACCGTTTTCACAGTGACGCGGCATCCGCACATGCAAGCTCTCCAGACCGAGGTTCAGGTAGAACGCGTTCTGCGGGGACTGGATGGAACCGAGATCCCGCATGAGCTGAGAGGTACACTTCGTGATGAACGCCCCTTCCCTGCCGAACTTCTCTGCGTAAACGATGCCGTGATAGCTCTCGTCGGGCGTGCAGAGCCCCGGAAACTTCTCCGCGTGCGCCATCCAGTCGAAGCGGCCGCTGTCCACGATCGCGCCGCCCACTGCGACGCCGTGACCGTCCATATATTTTGTAGTCGAATGCGTGACGATGTCCGCGCCCCATTCAAACGGACGGCAGTTGATCGGTGTGGCAAAAGTGTTGTCCACAATCAGCGGGACGCCATGCGCGTGAGCAGCGACGGCAAAGCGCTCGATATCAAGCACCGTCAGCGCGGGGTTTGCGATAGTCTCGCCGAAAACAGCTTTTGTATTCTCTCGAAACGCCGCTTCCAGCTCTTCATCCGTACAGTCGGGAGAGACGAACGTTGCGCGGATCCCCATCTTCGCCATAGTCGTCTGGATGAGGTTGAACGTGCCGCCGTAGATGCTCGACGACGCCACGATGTGGTCGCCGCAGGAGCAGAGGTTGAACAGCGCAAAGAAGTTTGCAGCCTGTCCGGAACTCGTGAGCATGGCGGCCGTGCCGCCCTCCAGCGCACAGATCTTCGCCGCAACAGCGTCGTTCGTCGGGTTCTGCAGACGGCTGTAGAAATACCCGCTCGCCTCAAGATCGAAGAGCTTGCCCATGTCCTCGCTCGTCTCATAGCGGAACGTGGTGGACTGGATGATCGGAAGCTGACGCGGCTCGCCGTTGCCTGGGGTATAGCCGCCCTGGATACAGATGGTCTCGGGTTTCATGGTATGTCCTCCTCACATTTATGAAATCAAATCATGCAATGGGCTCGATCGCCTGAATGTCATAGGGCGATTCCTGATAGACGAAATAGTTCAGCCAGTTGGAAAACAGCAGATTTGCACTGGAGCGCCAGCGGTTGACGGGCTCACGGCTGTCATCGTCGTTCGGGTAGTAGTTTTCCGGAACGTGGATGGGTTTTCCTGCTCGTTTGTCACGCAGATACTCACTCTCCAGCGTTCGGGTGTCATACTCCGAATGGCCGGTGATAAAGATCTGGCGCCCGCCGTCCGTGCTCGCGGCGTAGATGCCAGCGCGGTCGCTCCGGGCGAGAATCTTCAGTTTCGGCTCCGCTTCGATCCCTGCGGGGTCGGACTCGGTGTGGCGCGAGTGCGGCACGAGGAACGTATCGTCAAACCCGCGGAACAGGATCGAGCCTGGATGCGTGACGCGGTGCTCGAAGACGCCGAAGAGCTTTTCCGGCATCTGGTGTTTCGGGATGCCATAGTGATAATACAGCCCCGCCTGCGCACCGTAGCAGATGTGCAGTGTGCTCTGGACATGGGACTTGCTCCACTCCATGATCCGGCAGAGCTCCTCCCAATAATCCGCCTGCTCAAAGGGCAGATGCTCGATCGGCGCGCCGGTGATGATGAGTCCGTCGAAATTGCGGTGCTTGATCTGCTCGAACGTCTTGTAAAACGTAAGCATATGCTCCTGCGAGGTGTTCTTGGAGGTATGACTGTCAAACGCCATCAGCTCCACCTCCACCTGGATCGGCGTATTGCCGAGCAGACGCACGAACTGCGTTTCGGTGGCGATCTTTGTCGGCATCAGATTCAGGAGCAGGATGTGCAGCATTCGGATATCCTGGCTGAGCGCACGCGGCGTGTGATAATAGAAGATGTTTTCTCGCTGCAGGGTTCCGGCTGCTGGGAGCTCCGGCGGGATGATGATAGGCATGACGGTTACTTCCTCTCTTTAATAATAAAAACGGGAGGCTCCGAAGAGCCTCCCGTTTGAATTGACCTGTTGATCACAAATTGTTCGGAGACACATCGGAGTTTCGGGCACGACGAACCATGCACATACCCATGGGCATGCACATCATCATGTTCATCATAGACTGAAGCTGATACACGATGGTTCCTCCAAAAAACAAATTGAATTCCTATTGCTTTGACGTAGTATAACGCAATGAATCGAGATTGTCAAGAGAAGTGATCCAGTGCCGCAAGCCGCTGATAGCAGAAGCATTCCGGACTGTGGGAAAAGATCACGCCGACCGCCTGCAGGTAATAATAGATGATCGTGGAGCCGACAAACTTCATGCCCCGGCGCTTAAGCTCCGCCGAGACGCGGTCGGAAAGCGCGTTCGTCGTGACCGCGGGATCGGTCTCCACGAGCACTGCCCCGTCCGTGAAGCCCCGGAGAAACGCATCAAACGAACCGAATTCGGATCGGATGTCGCGGAATACCCGACTGTTCGTGACGGCGGATTCCAGCTTGCGGCGGTTTCGGACGATGGCGGGGTTTTGCATCAGCGCGTCGATCTTCTCCGCGTCGTAGGCGCAGACGGCGTCGAGATCGAACCCGTCAAACGCGGCGCGAAACGCCTCACGCTTATTGAGGATGATCTCCCAGCTCAGCCCCGCCTGAAAGGACTCAAGCAGGAGCATCTCATAGAGCTTTTGATCGTCGTGGCAGGCAACGCCCCACTCCTCATCGTGATAGCGCAGATAGCGGGGATTGTTCGGGTTTGCCCAGGAGCAGCGCTTCAAAGCGCGGTCGGCGCTCAAAAGATCACAAAGCCTTTCGACTCGCGGAACGTCACGGCGATCGAGTGGTTGCTGCTGACGTTGGAGAACTGATAGTATACGCTCGGCGTGACGCTCTGGCCGTCAACCGTGAGGCTTTCGAGCTCATAGCCGTCATTCGGGATAATGGCAAAGGACATGCTCTTCCCTGCCTCGACCGTGACGGTGCCGCTCGGCGAGATCGAGCCGCCCGAGCCGGCGCTCGCGGTGATCGTATAGCGCACGATGCGCGGTCCGGCGGAGAGGTTGACCTGAACCTCCGTATCCGGCGCGACCTTCGTGCCCGCGGCGGGCGTCTGCTGGCAGATGGAGCCGTAGCGGACATGGTCATCATTCACATACTCGCCGACGACGATCTTGAGCTGCAGCTTCTGGGCGGTATTTTCGGCGTTCTCCACCGTGAGACCGGAGAAGTTCGGGACGACGTTCCAGCCCTCCTGCGCGTTCGGCGCCGCCTCGGGACCGAGCGAGACCTTGATGCTCACGGTCTGGTTGTGCGTGACGCCCTCGCCCGCGGGCACGCTCTGCTCGATGACGAGATCCTTGTCCTTGTCGCTGTGGGCATAGGAAACGGAGGCGTTGCCGCCGAGCGCCTTGATGGCGTCGGTCGCAGCGGTCACGTTCTGTCCGACGAGATCGGGCATGAGATTATCGGCAGCATGATGAAAATGGAACGCGGGGTTAAACGCGGAGACAATCACCGTTACAAGCGCCAGCACACACAGCGCGAGCGTGATCCAGAGCCGGCGTTTGTACCGCGCCTCAGCGCGATCTTCTTTAGTGGCCATAGCAGCGCACCTCCAAACGGCACGAAAGATAAAAAAACAGGCTTGGCGAGCGGGAGAAAGCGGAGTATAATGTCCTCATGTCCCGCGATGGTACTCAGTATATCATATACGATTCATTTTGACAAATGTTCATTTTATTCGGAGGGAAAGAAAATGGCCATTGCACTTGTGACCGGCGCTTCGCGCGGGATCGGCGCGGCGACCGCGCTCGCGCTTTCCGCGCGCGGCTGGACCGTACACGTCAATTACCTGAAAAGCGCGGACAGGGCGCGCGCCGTTGCAGAGAAGACCGGCGGACTCGCCGTGCAGGCAGACGTCTCGGATTTTAAGCAGGTCGAGGCCATGTTCCAGAAGATCGGCCCCGTGGAGCTGCTGGTGAACAACGCCGGCATCGCGCACGGCGGACTGCTGACCGATCTCTCCGGTGAGGACTGGCAGCGGCTGTTCGACGTGAACATCACGGGCGTATTCAACTGCTGCCGCTGCGCCATCCCGCACATGGTGCATGAAAAGCGCGGACAGATCATCAGCCTCGCGTCCATTCTCGGCGTTGCGGGCGGCTCGTGCGAGGTAGCGTACTCCGCGACCAAGGGCGCTGTGATCGCCTACACCAAGGCGCTGGCAAAGGAGCTCGGCCCCTCCGGCATCCGCGTCAACTGCGTCGCGCCCGGCTGCATCGACACGGACATGACGGCAAACCTCACCAAAGAGGATTTTGACCGTCTCGCGGACGACACCGCCATGTGCCGCATCGGCAGACCCGAGGACGTCGCCGACGTGATCGCGCTGCTCGCCGACCCCGGCGCGCGCTTCGTGACCGGCCAGGTGATCGGCATTGACGGTGGACTCGTGATCTGACCTCCCGAAACACGCAAAAACCCCGGTGACCGCACAGCGCGGTCACCGGGGTTCCATTCTTCAGAGCATACCGGCTCCGGCGTCTTCGACGGCGTGGGTCACAAAGCTCGAGAGCAGGACGCTCAGATCGTGCACCGAGACGTCCACATCGTCTTTCATCTTGTTCCACAGAAAGTGCATGAGGAAGCCGAAGAACATATAGCGCGCGAAATCCGAGATCCGGCGGAGCTGGTTTTCGTTCAGCCGCGCGGCGTCGGGCTGTGCGCGGATCTGGCGAAGGAAAAACTGCTCCGCCTGCTCATACACATGGCGCTCAAGCTGCTCGCGCGAGAGCGAATAAAACACATGGTAGATGCGCCGCTCCTCCTGCTGCCACGTTTTCAGCATGGCCTTCATGGCAGATTCCCAGTCGGGATAGGCCCTGTCCTCCCCCAGAAAGGGCGCGATCTCGCGGCGGATCCAGACCTCCAGAAGATCGTAAATGTCACTGTAATGGTAATAAAATGTATTGTGGCTGATATCGCTGCGGCGCGTGAGCGCCGAGACTGTGATCTTGTCGAACGGCATTTCATCCAGCATCTCGCCGAATGTCTGCATAATCAGTTTTTCGGTGTAGCGTGACATGCTTGAAACCTCATTCATTGTTGGAATTGTGAAATATTATAGCAATGTCGAACTCGCTTTTCAAGAACGGACTATGACATTTCGGGTATTTTGTCAAATTTTAAGAATTCTTCAGAACAAGAGGTTGACAGGAGCGCCTGATTCGAGTATACCTAAACTAACCGAAAATTGTCCGAATGGATTCTATAAGGAAGAGAACACTATGATGACACTCAAGGAGCTGCCCGTCGGCGAACGGGCGGTGATCACCTCCGTCGGCGGCGAGGGCGCGCTGCGGCAGCATTTTCTGGACATGGGCGTTCTGCCCGGCACGGAAGTAACGGTCGTGAAGCTCGCGCCGCTGGGCGACCCGATGGAGCTGCGCATCCACGGCTATGAGCTGACGCTCCGCCTTGCGGACGCGGCGCAGATCACGGTCTCGCAGAAATCGGAAGCGACCGGCGAGCACAATTTCGAGCCGGAAAAACACGCGGACGCGCACCCCGGTCTCGGCGAGTCCGGCAAATTTCACCCCAAGGGAAGCGGCGATCCCCTGCCGGACGATACCCTGCTCACGTTCGCGCTCGTCGGCAACCAGAACTGCGGCAAGACGACGCTCTTTAACCAGCTCACCGGCGCAAACCAGCACGTGGGCAACTTCCCCGGCGTGACGATCGACCGCAAGAGCGGCGCGATTAAGGGTAACCCGAACACACTCGTGACGGATCTTCCCGGCATCTACTCCATGTCCCCGTACAGCAACGAGGAGGTCGTGAGCCGGAATTTTGTCCTTTTGGAGCACCCGCACGCGATCATCAACATCGTGGATGCGACGAACATCGAGCGAAACCTGTATCTCACGATGCAGCTGCTGGAAATGAACATCCCGATGGTCGTGGCGCTGAACATGATGGACGAGGTCACCGGAAACGGCGGCTCGGTGGACATTAACGAGATGGAAATGCTCCTCGGCGTTCCGGTCGTGCCGATCTCGGCGGCGAAAAATCAGGGCGTGGACGAGCTCGTGCGCCACGCCATCCACGTCGCGCATTATCAGGAAAAGCCCCTCCGGCAGGATTTCTGCGACGAGCAGGACCACGGCGGCGCTGTGCACCGCTGTCTGCACGCCGTGATCCATCTGATTCAGGATCACGCGGATCGCGCGGAGCTTCCTGTGCGGTTTGCAGCCTCCAAGCTCATCGAGGGCGACACGCTCATCGAAAAGCAGCTCGAGCTCGACGAAAACGAGACGGAGCTGCTGCGGCACATCATTCTGCAGATGGAATCGGAGCGCGGGCTCGACCACAGCGCCGCGATTGCGGACATGCGCTTTGACTTCATCGGGCGCGTGTGCGTATCCGCGGTGACAAAGCCGCGCGAGAGCCGCGAGCACAAGCGCAGTCAGAAGCTCGACCGCTTCCTCACCGGCAAGTACACCGCCCTCCCGGCTTTCATCGCGATCATGTTTGCGGTGTTCTGGCTCACATTTGAAGTGATCGGCGCATGGCTGCAGGGGCTTCTGGAGACCGGCATCGGCGCGCTGACCGGCGTGGTGGACGCCGCGCTGACTGCCGCCAGCGTCAATGAGACGATCCACTCGCTGATCATCAAAGGCATCTTCGAGGGCGTGGGAAGCGTGCTGAGCTTCCTGCCGATCATCGTGACGCTGTTTTTCTTCCTCTCGCTTCTGGAGGACAGCGGCTACATCGCCCGCGTGGCGTTTTTCATGGATAAGCTCCTGCGCAAGATCGGTCTCTCCGGGCGCAGCATCGTGCCGATGCTCATCGGCTTCGGCTGCACGGTGCCCGCCGTGATGGCGACGCGCACGCTCCCCAGCGAGCGCGACCGCAAGATGACGATCCTGCTCACGCCCTTTATGAGCTGCACGGCGAAGCTGCCGATCTACGGCTTTTTCGTGAGCGCGTTCTTCCCGGATCACAGAGCGCTGATCACGATCGGGCTGTATCTGCTCGGCATCGTGACAGGCATTCTCGCGGCGCTGCTGTATAAGGGCACGCTCTTCAAGGGCGAGGCCGTGCCGTTCGTGATGGAGCTGCCGAACTACCGTCTGCCGGGCGCGAAAAACGTGCTGCGGCTGCTGTGGGACAAGGCAAAGGACTTTTTGCAGCGCGCGTTCTCCGTCATCCTTCTTGCGACGATCGCGATCTGGTTTTTGCAGAGCTTCGATCTCAGGCTCAACCGCGTGGACGACCAGCAGCTGAGCATGCTGGCGGGAGCCGCGGGACTGCTCGCGCCGCTGTTTAAGCCCATCGGGCTCGGCGACTGGCGCATCTGCACGGCGCTGATCAGCGGCTTTATGGCAAAGGAGAGCGTTGTCTCCACGCTGGAGATCCTCTTCGGCGCGGGCGTGAAGACGATGCTGACCCCGCTTTCGGCGGCGGCGCTGCTCGTATTCAGCCTCCTGTATACGCCCTGTGTCGCGGCGGTCGCGTCCGTGCGGCGCGAGCTCGGCGGCAAATGGGCGGCCGGCGTGGTCGTATGGCAGTGTGTGGTTGCCTGGGTCGCGGCGCTGATCGTGCGCGGGATCTGCATCCTCTGCGGCATGGGGTAAGCGTATGAAGCTGATCGACATGCTGCTTTGTCTGGTGATCCTTGCCGCGGTGTGCTTCGCGGTGCGCGCCGTTGTGCGCGCGCGGAAAAACGGCGGCGGCTGCGGCGGCTGCACGGGCGACTGCGCAAGCTGCGGAAAGCCACAGGCACAGAAAAAGAACAAATGAGCGAACCGCTCTGCCGGAAGGCAGAGCGGTTTTCGTTACAGGTTCTTTATAAATGCTTCGAGGCGGTCCATGCCGCGCTTGAGCGTCGGCACGTCGCAGCAATAGGAGATGCGGATGTGATCGTCCGCGCCGAAGGCCGCGCCGGGTGTGACGGCGACGCGGTGCTCGCTTAAAAGCCGCGTGCAGAACGTGGCGGAATCCATGCCGAAGCGCAGGATGGACGGGAACACATAAAACGCGCCCTGCGGCACGGTCGTCTCCAGTCCCATCTTGCTGAGCGCCTGCAGCACGATATCCCGCCGCGCGGCGTAAGCGGCAGCCATCGGCGCGGTATCGGTGTGCAGCGCCTCGATGCACGCGCGCTGAAACGGCGCAGGTGTGCTCGTGACAAGGAACTGGTGCAGCAGCTCCAGCCGCTCACGCACCGTCGGGTGCGCGATGAGATAGCCCATGCGCCAGCCCGTCATGGCCCAGGTCTTGGAAAAGCTCTGCACGAGCAGGAGCTTCTCGCGCACGTCGTCAAATTCCGCAAAGCTGCGGTAATCGTCTGTATAGCAGAGCTCGCGGTACACATCGTCGCAGATGACAAAGAGCTCGCGCTCCTGCGCAAGCCTGTGCACAGCCTCGAGGCTCTCGGCGTCCAGGACGCAGCCGGTGGGGTTGTTCGGGCTGTTCAAAATTATCGCCTTCGTGCGCGGCGTGACGTGGGCGCGCAGGTTCTCTTCCCGGATCTGATAGCCATCGGCGGTCAGATCCATGGGGACGAACGTCGCGCGGCAGAGCGTGATGATGCGCTCATAGAGAACAAAGGCAGGCGTCGGCACGATGACCTCGTCGCCGGGGTTCAGGATGCCGAAGAGGGCGACAAAGAGCGCCTCGTTCGCGCCGTCCGTGACGATGATATCGGAGGGGTCGCAGGCAAAGCCGTGCTTTTCGCGCTCATAGGCGCTGATGGCCTCGCGCAGGGCGTGCGTGCCGTTGTTTTCGATATAGTGGGTCTCGCCTGATCTGAGCGCCTCGGAGACAGCGGCGCAGACCGGCTCGGGCGTGGCAAGGTCCGGCTCGCCGAGCGTCAGGCGCACGCAGTCCGGCGTGCGGGCGGCAAGCTGCGAAAACGCGCGGATGGGACTGCGCTCGACATGGTAAAGCGCGATATTGAGTCTGTCATGCATCGGCATATTCAGTCACTCCTGACAGATAATCGAAAAGGACTTGCCGAGGCAAGTCCTTTTCTGGTACGGCTGACGGGATTCGAACCCACGACCTCCAGAGTCGGAGTCTGGCACTCTATCCAGCTGAGCTACAGCCGCGCGCAGATGGTATTATACTCTACTCAGTGAGAATTGTAAAGAGTAGATTTTCCCGATGAACGCTTGTGTTTCGCCCAGATTCGTGCTAGAATTTTTTTAGCAAACGTTTTGGAGGGTACCGTTATGGGATTTAAGAGAAAGCTTCCGACCGAGCCGGTCATGCTTGAAAACTTCAAGGGCGGCGCGGGCGCCGTGCAGAAATTTGACGTGCTCACGCCTGAAGAGATGTACAACAAGGGGCGCGTTTGCTCCGTGATGATGCTCGAGCCCGGCAGCGAGGTCGGCAGACACCGCCACGAGGGCGACTGCGAGGTCTATCTGATTCTGTCCGGCACGGGCAAGTACCTGCTCGACGGCGAGCTTGTGGACGCCGAGCCCGGCGACATTTTCTACGCCGACGACGGCGACGAGCACTATGTGCTGAACGACGGCGGCATGCCGCTGATGATGATGGCAATCGTACTGTATTCCAAGTGATCCGTTTCGGCGGCTCCCGCTGCGGAGCCGCCGAAGTTCTTATAAGGGGACTTTCAGATGCAAAAGAAGCTCGACAAACGGTTCTGGGCGGCGGTGCTGATCTTCGGTCTGATGGGTCAGGTGGCATGGGTCGTCGAGAACATGTACTTCAACGTCTTCATTTACAAGATGTTCCACGCCTCGGCGGCCGACATCTCCGCGATGGTGATGGCCTCGGCGGTCGTGGCGGCGGTGACGACGGTGATCATGGGCGCAGTTTCGGACAAGGTAGGACGGCGCAAGGCGTTCATGAGCGTTGGCTATCTCATCTGGGGCGTCACGATCATCGCGTTTGCCTACGTCAGGAGCATTTTTCTCACGATCGTGATGGACTGCGTGATGACGTTCTTCGGCTCGACGGCGAATGACGCGGCCTACAACGCGTGGCTGACCGACCGGGGCGACAGCTCCAACCGCGGTCGCATCGAGGGCGTGAACTCCATGATGCCGCTTGTGTCCATCCTGATCGTGTTCGGCGGCTTCATGGGCTTTGATCTCGACACGCACAGCGCGTGGAAGACGATCTATTACATCATCGGCGCGGCGACGGCGGTGATCGGTCTCATGGGCTTTTTCCTGATCGAGGAGGCGCCGGGGCTGAAAAAGAGCGAGGCGCCGTTTTTCCAGACGCTCCTTTACAGCTTCCGCCCCTCCACGGCAAGAGCAAACAAGCGCCTCTACGCGGTGCTGCTCGCGTTCGCGGTGTTCGGCACGTCCATTCAGATCTTCATGCCGTATCTGATCATCTACTACGAAAAGACGCTCGGCATGGCAAACTATGTGCTGATCCTCGCGCCGGCAATCGTGCTCTCAGCGGTCGTGACCGTGTTCTACGGCCGCGCGTATGACCGTCTCGGCTTTCATCGCAGCATCGTGCCCGTGATGGGCATGCTCGCGGCGGGATATCTGCTGCTGTATTTCTTCCGGAGCACGGCGCCGGTCTTCATCGGCTCGCTTCTCATGATGGCGGGCTACCTCACCGGCATGAGCGTCTTCGGCGCGCAGATCCGCGACAGCATCCCGGAAAACCGCTCGGGGCAGTTCCAGGGCGTGCGCATTCTGGGACAGGTATTCGTGCCGGGGCTGATCGGTCCCGCGATCGGCGCGGCGGTGCTGAAAAACGCCGCCATGATCACAAACGGCGACGGCACGACGAGCTTTCTGCCGAACGCGAACATCTGGATCGCGGCGCTGGCGGTGGTTGCGGTGCTGGCGGTCGTGGTCGCATGGGTGGAAAAATCGACGACAGTGAAGCAATAAAATTCGCGCTGCCCTGCATGGATGCGGGGCAGCGCTTTTTGTATTCAGATGGTGCGGTCGCTTTTCGACTGCTCTGTTTGCGCGTCTTTGAGCGCTTCGAGCCGGTCGGAGAGCTTCGTGCTGTCGGGCATGACCTCGAGGGCCTCCTCGAGCGTTTTGATGGCGGCGGCGTAGTCCTCCTTGTTCACGTCGTCCGTGATCTGATCGAGCGTGACCGCCTCAAAGGCAGAGCCGATGGTCGCGCGCTTTTCAAGCAGCGCCGCGTCCTTGGGAACGGTCTTGAGCGCGGCGTCGATGGCGCGGATGGCCTCGGCATAGCTTCCCTTGCCGACGAGCTTGTCCACGCTGTCGCATACGGACTCGACATACAGCGTCTGCGCCTCTTTGAGCTTCTGCTGCGCCTTTTGATAAACGGAGGAATCCTCCGGCACCTTGGCGTAGGCCTGCATCGCGGCCTCGAAGTCTTCGTCCTTCAGGGCGGCGTCACCGGAGGAAAGCGCGTCGCGGGCGGCGTGATCCGCCTCGATGGCGGCCAGCTGCTTTTCCGCCTCCTTGCTCAGGCGCTTGTTTTCCTCGTCGGAGAACGCGGTATAGAACGCCTTCGCCTCGTCATAGCTGAGCTCTCCGGCGAAATACGCCTCAGACGCCTTGCTCAGGTCATCCCTGCACAGCAGCGCCGTGAGCCAGTTTTCAAAGAAGCCGTCCCTGACCTCGGCGGAATAGACCTTGGCGGCGGTCTGGTACCCGTCGTGATCCAGCGCACGCTGCACCCGGAACGCCGGGAGGCGCAGATACGCATAGCCCGCCGCGCCGACCACGGCGGCGAGGAGCACAAGGAAGGCCACGAGCTTCCATTTCACTTTTTTCTTCGGCTTTGCCGCGCGTTCGGCGGCGGGAGCCTTTTGTTTTTTCTTCTTCAGCGGCTTTGCCTCGCGCAGCGGTCTGCCGCACTCGGAGCAGAACGGTACGTCGTCGCGCACATCTGCGCCGCAATTTGCGCATTTCATCGGGAATACGCACTCCTTTCCATAGGCCAAGAGCAAACGCTCTCAGCAGAGTTTCTTCGCTCGCAATCGAAGAAAGAATTGCAATCCGTTTTCCCGTCGCGGCTTCGCCGTGGCGAGGAAAACACAGCTCGCGAAGCGGAGTTCTCTTTTTGCAAAAGTATCACTTTTGTCCAAGAGAACGCCGCGCAGCGCAGTCCTTCTCCATCGAAAAGCCTGCTTTTCGATGGCTTAGTTCCAGCCGAGGAAGCACTTCTGGCTCTCGACCTCGGCATAGAGCATCGCGCCGTGATCGCGGGCGTCAAAAACCTCGATGACATCGGCGATCGGCGTGTCCTTCGCCTCCGGGACAAGCTCGAGGAAGCACTCGCGGAGCTCCTTGAGCGCCTCATCGTGATATTCGCAGTCGTCCTCGTCCTGATGCAGCGCCGTGTAGAACGTGCCCGCCTCGACGAGATCCTGGAAGAAGTGGCTGCCGTAGCTGAGCTCGGGAACCAGCCCGCGCTCGTTGTAGCTGACCTCCGCCACGGAGATGAAGTGGCAGATCTCCATGAACACCACCGGCACGCCGAGACTGATCGTGCTGGTGCCCCAGCGTCCGGGGCCGAGCAGGACGGCGTTTTTGCCCTTTAAGAGGGTGTTGAGCGTGCCGACGGTGCGCGCCGTCTGGTACTTCTGCTGCGGCGTGAGATCGAGATACTCCCGCGCGCGCAGGCGCACGATCCACTCGACCGGCTGGCACATGTTGCCGCCCATGAAGTTGCCGGTGAGATCATACAGGTGCGTTTTGAGCTCCGGCGCGCGCATGGCGCTGCCGACGCCCTTGGTCTGCAGCGGGCGGCACTGCAGGAGGTTGATGCGGTAATCCGCGTCCGCGCCGGCGCGGAAGTTGCAGGCGTACTCAATGTCCACGGGGTAATCATATTTTTCGGCCAGCACCGCCATGATATGCGTCATGTCCTTTGCAAAATCCGTCTGCCAGAGGAGCTTTTTGAACGAATAGATCTCCGGCGGCATCTCACGGATGCCGAGCTCGCGGAAGCGCTGGATCGTCGCCATATCGACCTCGGTGAAGACGGACATGTCGGCTTTGACGTCGGCGCGGCTGATCTTCGTCAGGGGGATCGTGACGAACTTGTCGTTTTTCAGGTCGATGACGTCCGCGTTGTGCTGCGAGAATTTATACTCGTCGCCGTAAGCGCACATCAGCGGGGCGCGGGGGTTGTCGAGCGAGATGAGACGGGCGTAGTCATCGGCCTCACGGTCCACGGCGCGTGTGCCCATGCCGAACACGAGACGCAGCATGCCCTTGTTCTCAGCGCCGATGTTCTGGCGGTTGATGTAGAGATTCTTGGAGTGGCCCACGCCGCCGATGTGCGGATAGTAGTAGTCGCCGTGGCAGTCGCCGGAGACGCGCATGACGAGCAGCGCCATCTGCTCATCGCGCTCCAGGAGATCGCGCTCGGCGCGGTACTGGATGGCGTCGTAGTTCATCATGCTGCCGTAGACGTACTTCACGGCTTCTTCAAAGTGCTTGTAGCGCTCCTCGAGCGTGCCCTGGTTGGCGCAGAAAACGCTCTCGTATTTGCCGGCGAAGGCGTTGCCGAAGCCGTCCTCCAGCAGGGACGACGAGCGCACGATGATCGGGGACTGGCCGAAGTACTCCAGCATGGAGAGGAACTGCTCGCGCGTGCGGTCGTCGAATTTGCCGTTCAGGAGCCGCTCCTGGATCTTCGGCGCAAACGCCATGTAGTCGTCCGTTTTATGGTCCAGCTTGGAGTCCTGCATCTGCTTGCGCAGCTGCCAGCAGCCGTTGTCGACGAAGTAGGTATAGAACACGTCCGCGCCGATGTAGAACGAGTCGTGCGGCTCGATGCGCCGCTCGAAGAATTCGGGGTCGGCGGCGCGCAGGACGTGGCGCGCCAGAAGCATGCCCGCCGCCTTGCCGCCGATGCAGCCGGTGCCGATCTCGCGGCGCATGATGCCCAGAAGCTCCCGCACGCCGAAGTATTTGCGGCAGAGCTCCAGACGCTGCGGCTCGATGCCAAGCAGGCACTGGCGGATGTTATCGATCTCGCTCTCGCTGTAACGCCCGAGGGAGAGATCCTCCACCATGCGGTCCCAGCTGTCGCGCTGCTCGCCCACCTGCACGAAGTGGCGGAAGAGATCGAAGTTATCCACGCTCGACGTGACGGTGCTCCACGCGCCGTCCTTGTAGCAGACGGGGAAATACATCGTGGGCGTGCTGCGCCCGGAGACGTTGACGGCGTGGATATACATCGCGCCCTCCTCGGTGCAGACGTTCAGCAGCACGGGCGCGGCATGGCGGATACGGGAGATCGTCTCGTAGGTATGCTGGGCGAACATGAGCGGGAAGTAGCCGAGAGAGTTCATCTCGTTCAAATACGGATTCGTCAGCAGGAAGAAGTTTGACACCATCAGATCGGAAAACCAGAACTTCTGCAGCTCCGTCAGGCAGTCAAAGATATACAGGACGCCTTCGCCCTCCTGCTCGATGATGCGGTGGACAAGCACCGTGAAGCTCTCAAAGCCGATGTGCGGGTCGAGCTCATACATTTTCGCGTTCGCGCCGCCGGCTGCCATGGCCTCCGCGTCCATGACCATGTCGTGTTCGCCGAAGCGGAAATAGACAATGCGCTTGCCGGTGCGCACGACGCTCATGACAAACTGGGTCGCGACGTACATGTAGTCCGCGACGCTCTTGATCTGCCAGACGACGTTTTCGCCCGGATGCAGGAATCCGATCGCCTGATCCAGACCGTCCAGACCGGTGCTGACAATGGTATCGTTCATGCGGATGCCTCCCTTGATTTTCCGGAACATTTGAATCAGATGTTATATTTTAGCATAAAAATGCGAGACATTCAACGCGCAGGTGCGTTTGTGAAAAGAAAAACCGCACCCCGGTATGGGGTGCGGATGGTGCGTGCGGTGTGGATCAGTCGAAGAGCATATAGCCGCGCTCGCGCATGTCGCGGCGAATGGCGATGATATGATCCTCGTTGCGGGTCTCGAGCGTCATCGTGACGACGCAGGAGTTGACCTCGGTCTTGGCGTCCTCGCGCTCGTGCTCAACCGAGAGGATGTTCGCGCCGGACTCCGTGACGAGCGCGAGCAGCTGCGCAAGGCTGCCGGCGCGGTCGAGAAGCTTCGTGCGGATGCGGGCGATGCGTCCGTACTTCTGCAGGCCCTTGGTGATGATGCGCGAGAGCGTCGTGATATCGACGTTGCCGCCGGAGACGATGGCGCAGGTCTTGAGCGAGGTATCGACCTTGCCGAAGAGGAACGCGGCGACGCTCGTCGCGCCCGCGCCCTCGGCGACGGTCTTGGGTCCCTCGAGCAGGGAGACGATGGCAGCGGCGATCTCGTCCTCGGTGACCGTGACGATCTCATCGACATACTCGCGCACCATCTCGAACGTGAGGTCGCCCGGCGTGAGGACGTGGATGCCGTCGGCAATCGTGGCGCCGTCTTTCACGGTGGTGATATAGCCGTTGCGCTCGGAGACGAACATGCTGGGCACGGTCGCCGCCTGCACGCCGATGATCTTCACATTCGGGCGCATGAGCTTGACCGCCGCGGCGACGCCGCTGATGAGTCCGCCGCCGCCGATCGGGACGATGATCTGCTCGACGTCCGGCACCTGCTCGATGATCTCGAGACCGATGGTGCCCTGACCGGCGATGACGTAAGGATCGTTAAAGGGATGGGCAAACGTGTAGCCGTGCTCCTCAGCCAGACGGGCCGCCTCCGCCGCCGCGTCGTCATAGGCGCCGGGAACGAGCACGACCTCCGCGCCGTAGCTGCGCGTGGCCTGCACCTTCAGCACCGGGGCGCCCTCGGGCATGCAGATGATGGAGCGGATGCCGAGGCGGGACGCGGAGAGCGCGACGCCCTGCGCGTGGTTGCCCGCGGAGCAGGCAATGACGCCCTTGTCCGCGTCCTCCTTGGAGAGCGTGCGGATCTTGTTGAACGCGCCGCGGATCTTGAACGAGCCGGTCTTCTGGAGGTTTTCGGATTTGATGACGAGATTTTCGCCGAGCTGGCGGCTCGTGACGATGGGCGTGAGCTCCGCCACGCCCTGCATGGCCTCGCGCGCCTCTTTGATCATATCAAGGGTCACTTTGTTTTTCATGATGCATTCTCCCAACTGCACAGAATCTTTGATCTCAGATCAGGCGGTTTGTCAAGCAATTAACCGCCTCGTATCTGTATCGTAACACGTTCCATGGCGATTTACAACTAAAATTTCACAACTGTGTCAATTGCAATCAGATTGGCGATATGGTATAGTATATTTTATTATAATAAGGAATTGCGGCATCTGCCGCGATGGGATCACTATGGACAGAGCGAACACAAATCAACATCGCTGCCTTTTCCGCGCCGGGAGCATACGGCTTCTGGCGCTGCTGTGCGTTTTGATGCTTCTGACAGGCTGCGTGCGCACCGGGCAGACGCCCCTCGCGGCGGCGCCTTTCCCGCAGCGCATGGCCGAGGCCCTCACTGCGAGAGACGGCTATCACATCAAGGCCGCCGTTTTGTATGACAAGACCGGCGCCGGGCACTGGGAGACCACGCTCGGCTATCTGCGCCAGCCGCTGCTGGTCGGGCTGGAGGTCACGCTCGAGGACGCTTACGGCGACTGGGAAACGCGCGGGTATGATCTCATCTATGCCGACGCGAGCGTCGCAAACGGGCGCGCGGACAAGGATCTCGCCAAGCGCCTTACAGCCTTTGCCGAAAACGGCGGCGCGCTCTTTTGCGACAACGCGCTGTGTACCTTCCTGCCCGCACGATGCTTCGGCGGGGCGAAATTCGAAAAGCTCGACGCCTTTCCCGAGACGCTGACGCTGCCGGAGACAGACGCCGACAAAAAGCCCCTGCAGGAGCTGGTGCAGGACTTCCACGCGCTCTACACCCGCTTCGGCGATTTTGATGTGATGCGCGGTCTGGACTACGGCTGCGGCGCCCGGGGCGCGAAGGACGCTGCGCTCGTGCGCTGCGGGGAGCTCGCGCTCTATACGCTCTGCGACGTCGGAACCGGCTGCGTGTTCCTCACCTCTCCCCTCCTGCCGAATTTCTTCGCGCAGAGCGCCTTTTCCATGAAGCCGGAGGACGACGCGCAGACCTCCTTTGCGCCGACGGCGGCAAGCTGCAACCAGCTGCTGCTGTCAGACTTTGCCTCGTACGCCGCCAAGCGCATTTACGGCTGCGCCATCGAGCGCGTTTTCGGCTGCAACGGCAGCCCCTCCATGGCGTGGGAGCTCCACTATGAGGAGATCGACGCAATCGGAAACGGCTCGCTCTATGCGTTCTCCGACCTCTGTGAGGATCAGCGCCAGATCCCGTCATTTACCATCGTGCGCAACCCGTACCACTGGTTTACGCAGAGCGAGACCATGAGCTATCTTCTCAACGACAGCGGCAAAGCGGGAGCGCTTTCGTTCCGCATGGATCTTAACGAAAACGCCTATTCCTCCGGCACACACATCGACAGCAGCGGATCCTGGCTGAAGCTCTGCGACTACACCGGCGCGGGCAGCTACTTCGAGACGCTGCCGGACGAGAACCTGCGTCTGACGCCCTGCGCCCTGGACTATGACGGCGACGGCGACGCGGACTTCTTCTGCGGCAGCTCCGACGGAAACGTGTACTACTTTGAAAATCTCGGCTTCACCGGTCTGGACGGCCGACTGAGGTGCGGCGAAAAGAAGTCTGTCATCCCCGCCGGGGAGAACGCCTTTTCCGCGCCGGCTGCGGCGGACCTGGACGGGGACGGGATCACGGATCTCATCGTCGGCACGGACGACGGTGTGCTGCGCTGGTATCGCGGCGGCGGCGCGCTTTCGTTCACGCCGATGGGCAAGCTGCTCGACACCGGGTACAAGGCGCAGGCGCTGCCCGCTGCCGCCGACTGTGACGGCGACGGCGTGACCGATCTGATCGTGGGCTCGTCCTGCGGACGTCTCACGCTGTATCACGGCGCGTCCGCGGACGGTCAATGGACAGCCGGGAAGGCAGTGAAGCTCGAATCCGAGAAGCCTTTCCGGGAGCTGATCGACGACTTTGGCTGGGTCTCGCCCTCGTGGACGGACCTTGACGCCGACGGGAGACCCGATCTCGTGCTCGGAAGCTTTGAGGGCTATGCCGCCGTGCTGACGAACGACGGCAAGGGCGGCTTCCGCTTCAAGCAGACCATCACGATGGACGAGCGCAATTACAAGGGCAACGACAGCGTGAAGCTCGGCACCTATCTCACGCCGATGCTGCTGGATCTGGACGGCGACGGCGATCTCGATCTCATGGGCGGCTATGAGGAATACGGTCTCGCCTGCCCGATCGACTCACCCTACTTCCCCTATCGCGTGCAGCTGCAGGAGCAGATCGATTATTGCAGGGAGCGCGGCTGGTACGTCAGCGCGCACTCGCTCACGACGGCCTATTCCTCCGAGGCGCGGGAGCGCTGGGAGCTCGAGGCGCACAAAAAGGCGCTGAAAAGCTACGGGCTCGACGTGACGGGGCTCGGCACGAACCAGCACACCTGGTTTGTCTCCGCGCTCGATGGCACGCAGACGCTGCGCATGCAGCGTGAGGCAGGCTATCTCTGGAACAGCGGGCTCTCCCCCGCCGGATCTACGCTTCGCTATCCGCAGAGCCAGGCGGAGAACGTGATCGCCCTGCCCTATTATCTGGACGACGGCGGCGCGCCGTTTCTGGTGCAGAACGTCTCGATCCTGCCCTATCTCGGCGCTGAGGATCAGGCGCTGAGCGCCAAATACGGCATGCCGATGTGCGCGTATTACCACTGCGATCTCATCTTCCGCGACGGGCCGGACATGTACCGGACCGCCGTTCAGACCGTGGAGGATTTCCGCCGTGAAAACGGATACAACTTCGTGCGCGAGGATCAGCTCATGCGCGCCTCGGCAGCGGCCTGCAGCCTGACGCTTGACGTGCGCGCCGAGGACGGACGCATCCTGCTTACCCCCGGCGCAGCGGATGACACAAAGCCGCTCTATGACGCGCGCTATCAGAGCGCCTGCGGCGTGCGCATCGCGTTTGCATCCGACGTGGACGCAGCGTCCGTCACCACGGACGCGCGGGTGCTTTGGCGCGGCGAGAACACGCTGACGGCAGCGCTCGACGGCACGGTCGCGCTCTGCGTCGGCGAGAGGGCGGACAGCCGCATCGCGCGCGTGAATCTCCCGGCAGAGATCGACCCTGCCGCCGACGGCGCCGAGATCGCCTTTCTCGACGGCGGACTGATGGAGGTCTGCGTCCGGGGCGACGCCGACACCGATGCTGCGGGCTGGGAGAAACAGACGCGCGGCACAGAAACGATATTCACGAAATTCGGAGACGCAGAGACCGTTCGCATCTCCTATCCGGAGGCATAAACCATGAGAAATTCCGCCGTTTGCCTGTTGGAGGCGGCTTACAGGCGGCGTCCGCAGGGCGCTGCACTGGAGGACGAGGCGCAGTGCCTGACCTACGAAGCGCTGCGCGAAAGCGCCCGCCGCGTGGGCGCGGGGCTGCTGCGCCATAGTCAGTCGAGCGCACCCGTGATGGTGTATCTGCCGAAGTCTGTCGGCATGGTGCAGGGCTTTTACGGCACGCTCTACGCCGGACGCGCCTACGTGCCCACGGACAGCGCCGCGCCGAAAGCACGGCTGGGCCGCATCCTTTCAAACCTGCGCCCCTCCGCCGTGATCACAAACGAGACGCTCTCCAAAAATCTGGAGGGACTCGACCTCGGCGGCGCGAGCGTGCTGCTGATCGACGACCTCCTGAAAAGCGAGCCCGACGACGACGCGGTAGACCGCGCGCTCGCCGGCGTCATCGACGCGGATCCCATTTACATCATGTACACGTCCGGCTCCACCGGCGAGCCGAAGGGCGTGACGATCCCGCACCGGGGCGTGCTGCACTTCGCGGACTGGGCTGCCGAGACGTTTCACTGGGATGAGGACACCGTGATCGCAAACCAGGCGCCGCTGTACTTCGACGTGTCCGTGATGGACGTCTACGGCGCGCTGCGCTGCGCGGGAAAGCTGATTCTGACGCCGGAGGTGCTCTTCCGCTTCCCGCTGAAGCTTCCGGAATTTCTGCGCGACAAGGACGTGACCTCGATCTACTGGGTGCCGACGGTGATGATCCGCGTCGCCAACTCCGGCGCGCTGGACGAGATCAAAATGCCGAAGCTGCGCACGGTCTGCTTCGCGGGCGAGGTGATGCCGAACCTGCAGCTGAACGTATGGCGGCGCGCGCTGCCGCAGTGCAGCTTTGCAAACCTCTACGGCCCCACCGAGACGGACGTCTGCACCGCGTATCTCGTGGACCGCGAATTTTCGGATCAGGAGCCGCTGCCGATCGGGAGGGCGCTGCCGAACATGCGCGTCGTGCTCGTAAACGAAAAGGGCGATGTCTCCGACGAGGGCGAGATCTGCGTGAGCGCCTCCGGCATTTTGCTGGGGTATCGCGGCAATCCCGAGCTGACGGAGCGCGCGACGCTCCGGCTGGAGCTGCTGCCGGGCTGCCCGCAGCGCTTTTACCGCACGGGCGATCTCGGCCGCTACAACGAGCGCGGGGAGCTCATGTTCCTCGGGCGCAAGGACGGGCAGATCAAGCTGCGCGGCAACCGCATTGAGCTCGGCGAGGTGGAAAACGCCGGGCGCATGATCGAGGGCGTGAAAAACGCCTGCGCGCTCTTTGACCGCGAGGCGCAGGAGATCGTGCTCTTCGCCGAGACCGACGAAGCATTTGCCGAGCGCGCGTTCCTGCGCGCGATGCGAAAGTTCATCCCCGCCTATATGATCCCGTCGCGCGCCGTATTTATGCCGGCGCTGCCCCATAACGCGAACGACAAGATCGACCGCGTGAAGCTAAAACAAATTCTGGAGGAGACACACCATGAATGAGGATATCTTAAAGCGCATCAACGACTACGTCTGCCAGACCTGCGAGATCGAGGACGATCCCGACTACGACGTGGACACGCATCTGTTCGACGCGGGCTATCTCGATTCGCTCGGCGCGGTGGAGCTGGTGCTCTTCGTCGAAAAGGAGTTCGGCATCGAGATCTCCCAAAAGGACATCGTCATGTATCCGATGAACACCGTGCGCGAGATCGCCGCGGTGGTCGAGCAAAAGCGCGCGGGAAAGTAAGCCATGTGGTTTTTGCAGGCGGATACCGCGCTGAAGCTCTTCGCGGCGGGAATCCTCTGGACGGCGCTGGCAGCGCTCGCGGGACGGTTCGGCGCGCAGGCAAAGCTCAACCGCTTTCTCGTGCTCGTCGATATCGCGCTCATTGCGCTCATCTCACCGGGGCTTGCCGCGTTCTACGTCGTCTATACGCTCGCGACCTACGGTCTGACGTGTCTGGCGCCGGCTGCGGCAAGGCGCAAGGAGGCCGGACGCCGGAGCGGGCAGGTGCTGTTCGTGGTGCTGAACATCCTGTGCGTAACGCCGTTTCTCTATCTCAGAGCGAGCGCGGTCTGGACGGCGCTGCCGGTGCTGCTCACGCTGGTGGGCTTTTCCTATAACATGCTCAAGGCCGTGGACGGCGTGTACTTTGCCTACTACACCGGCGAGCGGCTGGACCTTGTGATGTACGCAAACTACATGCTCTTCTTCCCCGTGCTCACGGCAGGACCGATCATGCGCTACCGGGACTTTGTCCGCTGCATGGATTCCCCCGCGCCGATCACGGGCGAGCGGCTCGTGACGAACGTCAAGCGGCTCATACGCGGCTACTTCAAAAAGGTCGTGGTGCTCTCGCTTGTGAGCATCCTGCTGTCGCGGCTCGCGGCGCTGCCGGGGCACGTGTGGCTCTCGGTGCTGGTGTGCCTCGTAAGCTATCTGCTGCTGTGGCTGGACATGTCCGGCTACGCCGACATCGCCATCGCGCTGGGCGGCTGCATGGGCTTCACCGTGGCGGAAAACTTCAAGCACCCGCTGCGCGCGGCCTCGTTCACGCAGTTCTGGCGCAACTGGCACGTCTCGCTCACAGACTGGATCCGGGAGCACATCTTCGTCGTGCTCAACGGCAGGCGCCTGAACAGGTATCAGGGCGCGCTGATCGGCTTCGGCACGATGATGGTGATGAACTTCTGGCACGGCATGAGTCTGACGTATCTCGCAGACGGTTTGCTGATGGGTACGCTGCTGGCTGTGGAAAATCTCACGGGGATCTCCACCGTGAACGCGCGCAAGGTGAAAAAGAGCTACCTCTTCTTCCGCTGCGCGGTCGTGACGCTCCTGTTCGCGTTCGACACGATCTTCTACACGCTGTCGCACGATGAGCTCATGAACGTGCTGCACGGCTTCGTGCATCTGTGAGAAAGCAGGCAGAACCATGAAATTTGTGAAAGTGATGAAAGCCGGCGGCTTTTTGCTCGCCGTCGCGCTGCTGTTTGTTCTTTGCGACGTGCTCTTCGGGCGCTCGACCTGGATCCGGGACTCCGGATTCTTCCCGCTCAACGACTTTGAGATCACGCAGCGCGCCCACCCGGAAAAGACCTGGGACCGCGTCGTATACGGCTCGTCGGAGCTCACCTCCTGCTATCGGGAGGATCTCTCCAAGACGCATTATGTAAACCTCGGCATGGACTACGCCACGATCGTGGATCTGGACAAAATGCTGCGGCGCGGCTGCATCCGCATAGGCGAGGAGCTGGTGATCGCCTGCAACTGGGGTCTGCTGTGCGACACGCTCGACACAAACCCCACCTACCCCTGGCTGCGCGGCACGCTGGAGCCGCACTTCTACTTCCAGCGCGACCGTCTGGGGCCGTTTATCCAGGACACATGGAAGTACCTGCTGCATGACGGTGAGCCGCGAGAACGCGTGTGGCTCGAGCAGCAGAAGGAGCTGTACCACGGCAACATGAGCCAGCAGGAGCTCTCTGAGCGCGTCGTGTCGCTCAACGAGCGGTTCTTTGCAGACGGGCTGAACGGTTTTATGGATAATCTCGCGGCGCTGCCGCATGTATTCGAGTGGTGCAGGTCGCATGACATTGCCGTGCGGGTGCTCTGGCTGCCGGAGAATCCTGCCGCGCCGCTGGGCGACACGAACGACGCTCTGCGCGCGTCGGTGGCGGAGCTCTGCGCTGCCGATGACGTGGACTACACGGATCTTACGGACGCGCTCGGCGCCGACTGCTTTTATGATACCGGCCATATCGACTATGAGCATGGCGCGGTCGTGTTTACGGAGGTGTTTGACGAATGGGCAAGCTGAAAAAGTTCTTTCAAAAGCTGAGCGGCACGCCGCTCGGCGTCGTGCTCTCCGTGCTCGCCTACACGGCGATGATCATTCTGGTGCTCTCGTTCTTCGAGGGACACGGCGCGTTCATCTACGAGGGATTTTAAGGCGAAACGAATACGCCCTGCCGAAAGATCGGCAGGGCGTATTATTTTGATGTGGATTCAGTTCTGCTCCGGCTTCATCGTCGGGAAGAGGATGACGTCGCGGATGGAGGAGGCGTTGCACAGGAGCATGACGCAGCGGTCGATGCCGATGCCGAGGCCGCCCGTGGGCGGCATGCCGTACTCGAGGGCGTTGATGAAGTCCTCGTCCATCATGCCCGCCTCGTCATCGCCCTTGGCGCGCAGCTCGACCTGCTTTAAGAAGCGCTGGCGCTGGTCGATGGGATCGTTCAGCTCGGAGAAGGCATTGCCCATCTCGCTGTGGCAGATAAAGAGCTCGAAGCGCTCGGTCAGGCGCGGATCCTTGGGGCTGCGCTTGGCAAGCGGCGACACGTCCACGGGGTGCATCGTGATGAACGTCGGCTGGATGAGCTGCTCTTCGACCTTCTGGTCGAAGCACTCATAGAGCGCATGGCCCCAGGTGGGCTCGACGCCGTCCATATCGACGCCCGCGGCCTTCGCTGCTGCGACGGCGGCCTCGTCGTCGGAAATGGCCATGAAATCGACGCCGACATACTGCTTGACGGCCTCCGCCATCGTGAGTCTCGGCCAGCCGGGCGTGAGGTCGATGTCATAGCCCTGCCACTGCACCTTGTGCGTGCCGAGGATCTCGTCGGCTGCCGAGGAGAGGAGCTCCTCAAAGAGATCCATCATGTCGTTGAAGTCGGCATAGGACTGGTAGAGCTCGACGGAGGTGAACTCCGGGTTGTGCTTGGTGTCCATGCCCTCGTTGCGGAAGATGCGGCCGATCTCATACACGCGCTCGATGCCGCCGACGATGAGGCGCTTGAGGTTCAGCTCGGTGGCGATGCGCAGGTACATGTCCATATCGAGCGTGTTGTGGTGTGTGATGAAGGGGCGCGCCGTCGCGCCGCCGGAGATCGTGTTCAGAACGGGCGTTTCGACCTCCATGTAGCCGTGGTCGTCGAGATAGCGGCGCACATGGCGGATGAAGGCGGAGCGGATCTCGAAGTTGCGGCGGCTGTCGGCCGACATGATGAGGTCGACATAGCGCTGGCGGTACTTCAGCTCCGTGTTCGTCATGCCGTGGAACTTCTCGGGCAGCGGGCGCAGGGACTTTGCCAAAAGCGTCACCTGCGTGACGTGGACGGAAATCTCGCCCGTCTTCGTCGTGAAGACATAGCCCGACACGCCGATGATATCGCCGATGTCATACTTGCGGAAATCCGCGAATTCCTGCTCGGACACGGCGTCCTTGCGGATGTAGAGCTGGATCTGGCCCTTGTCGTCCTGGATGTGGCAGAAGATCGCCTTGCCCATGCCGCGCTTGGACATGATGCGGCCCGCGACCTCGACGGTCTTATCCTCAAAGGACGCGTAGTCGCCCTTGATCTCGGCGGACCAGGCGCTGCGGACGAAGCGTGTGCGCTGGAACGGGTCGCGGCCCTCGTCCTGCAGGGCTTTGAGCTTATCGCGGCGGATCTGCAGAAGCTCGGAGAGATCCTGCTCGGGCGCGGCGTTGGGAATCTGGTTATCTTGACTCATAGAATTTGGTTCCTCTCTGTATCTGCGGTGCGTAATCAGCGGGAGGGGCGAGCCCCTCCCCTACGGGGTGCGGTGCGGGACCGTTCAATCATTTTCAACGGACAGGATCTTGAACTGGAGCTCGCCGACGGGGGCTTCGACCGTGACGACGTCGCCGGCGCGGTGACCCTTGAGCGCGAAGCCGAACGGGCTGTCGTCGGAGATGCGGCCCATCATGGGGTCGGCCTCCTGCGAGCCGACGATCTTGTATTCCTGCTCCTCGTTCTCCTCAACGTCAAGCACCTTGACGGCGCTGCCGATGACGATGACGCCCTCTTCGACCTCGGTCTTTTCGACGACGACGGCGTTTTCGATCAGGTTCTTCACTTCGGCGATGCGGGAGTAGAGCTTGCCCTGCTCGGTTTTCGCCTCGTCATACTCGCTGTTTTCGGAGAGGTCGCCGAAGGAGCGCGCTTCCTTGATCAGCTCCGCGACTTCCTTTTCGCGGGTGGTCTCGAGATAGTGCAGCTCGTCTTTGAGCGCGTCGAGGCGCTCCTGGCTCATTTTGTAACGGTTTTCAGTGTTGGGCATGTTGGTTTCCTTCTTCCTTGTATGATAACTCTATTTCAGAACTTTCAGTGCTTCCTCGAGCTGGAGATCGAGCTCGCTGTCCTCGGCGCCTGCCTGCGCCTCCACATCGGGCGTGAGCCCTCCCTGCTCGGAGAGATCGACGCGGTTCGGCGTGAGATAGCGCGCGCTTGACAGGTGCACGGCGCTGCCGTCATCGAGCACGATGGTCGTCTGGCTGCGGCCCTTGCCGGTGGTGGCTTCGCCGACGATCGTCGCCCAGTTGTATTCCTGGAGGGCGGCGGCGAAGTACTCCGCGGCGCTGTAAGAGCTCGCGTCCACGAGCACCGCCATCGGCACCTTGACGCAGATATTATCGGACGTCGTGACGGTCTCCTTGCCCGACTTGTTCACGCTCACGAAGAGGTCGCCCTCGGGCAGGATGTGGTCGAGGATCGTGACGAGCTCCGTGACTCTGCCGCCGGGGTTGCCGCGCACATCGAACACGAGGGACTTTGCCCCGTCGGCGAGGAGCGAGTCGACCGCCTTGATGGCGCCCGCGCCCGCGCCGGACTCGAAGTTATTGATCTTCACATAGCCGACCTGATTCTCCAGCATCTCGAACGCGACGGGCTCGGTGTGGATGACCGTGCAGTCGACCTTTACGGTGCGGCTCTCGCCGCTCTCTGAGCGGATGGTGAACGAAATGGTCTGGTTGACCTTGGCGCGGATCTGCGCCTGCACCTCGGAGAGCGTCTTGCCGGAGACGGACACACCGTCCACATCCGTGATGCTCTCGCCCACCTTGAGCCCCGCCTTGTCCGCCGGGGACTGCGCCGCGACGCCGACGATCTTCAGGCCGTTGCTGCCCGCGCCGACCTGCAGCGTGACGCCGATGCCGGCGTACTCGTTGGCGGAATACATCTGGTACGCCTGATATTCCTCGGGCGTCATGTAGTAGCTCCAGCGGTCGCCCGTCGCGGAGACGATGGCGGCTGCCGCGGCGTTCTGGAGCGCGGCGTCGTCCGCGTCGCCGATGTAGTTTTTATCCACAACGCGTTTGACCTCGGCGAGCTTCTTTGCCATTTTATAGTTTGCCGCGCCGCCGAAGCCTCCGCGTGACGCCAGAAGCGTGACGCCGAAAGCGATCGCTGCGCAAAGCACACACGCTATCATAGCGGTGCGCATTGAAATTTTCCTGTCGAACGCCGCGCGGAGACGGATCTTTTTTCGTTCCGGGCGCGGCTTCTTCTCGCGCTTCGGGGCGGGAGACGGTTCGTTCATAGCTCCCCTCCTATCAGGGATTTAACTTCACGAGCCGGGTGTCCGAATGGGCACCCGGCTTGCGGATTCATGTGATTACTGTGCGTAGTTCAGGGGATTGACGCGCTGGCCGTTGACCATGACCTCCCAGTGGAGGTGCGGGCCGGTGGACGCGCCGGTGGAGCCGACATAGCCGATGACCTGACCCTTGCTGACGCTCTGGCCGGAGGACGCGACGAGCGAGCTCATGTGACCGTAGAGCGTGGTAAGGCCGTTGCCGTGGTTGATGACGATGCAGTTGCCGTAGCCGCCGTTCCAGCCGGAGAGGATGACCGTGCCGCCGTCGGCAGCGTAGACGGGCGTGCCGTAGGCAACGTTGATGTCAACGCCGGTGTGCATCTTCTGCGTGTGGTAGATCGGGTGGATGCGGTAGCCGAACGGGGACGAGATGCCGTGTCCGACGGCGGGCCACATCATGCTGCCCGAAGCGCCGACAGCCGCGGCAGCGTTGTAGGTCGCGGTGGGCGTCTGGCCGGCAGCTCTCTGCTGAGCGGCCTGCTGCTGGGCGGCCTGTCTGGCGGCCTCCTCCTGCGCGCGCAGCTCGGCGACCTTTGAGTTGATCTGGTTCTGGAGCTGCTGCTTCTGCGCCTCGGCCTGCTCATACAGGGCGGAATAGGCGTTGATATCGGATTCGAGGCTCCGGATGAGCTGCTCGGCCTCGGCGACCTGCGCCTCAAGCGCGGCCTTCTGCGTATCGAGCTCGGCCTTTTTGGCCTCCTGCTCGGCGAGCGTCTGCTCCAGCTCGGCCTTGGCGGCCTCGACCTCCTGACGCGCGGCGATGAGGGCTTCCTCCACGCGCTTGTCATAGGCGATGAGCTCGCCGACGATATCCATGCGGGAAATCAGATCGCCGACATCCTTGGAGTCCAGAAGCAGGAGCAGCCAGGAGACTCTGCCGTTCTCCTCGATCTCGCGGACGCGGCCGCGGAACAGTCTGGCCTGCGCCTCCTCCTTGGCCTGCGCGTCCTGGAGCTCCAGCTCCTTTTCCGCGACGAGGTTGTTGTACAGTTCGATCTGCGCTTCGACGTTCGTGATCTCCTGCATCAGGAGCGCGGTCTGCTGATCGAGCGCCTGCTTCTGGCTCATCACGTCCGCCTTCTGGTCGCGCAGGGACTGGATGTTCGCCTGCTGCTGGACCTGCTGCTTCTTGATCGCTTCCTGCTGCTGCTTGAGATTGTTGATCTCAGACTGCGTGACGGCTCTCGCGGGAACGAGCACCGCAAGCAGCGAAACGACCATGAGCACTGCCAGCATGAGACAGATTACGGCTCTGACGGTTTTGCGATTCATGATGTAAGACCTCCTCTGAGAGAAGCGATTATACCTTGAGATAGCTGCGGATAGCGGAGACGCCGCCGATCACGCCGACGAGGATGCCGACGCCGAGGAACGCCACCAGCAGCGGCAGCATGACCGTGTGGAACGGGATCATCGTGAAGATGCCGGCGATCATCGTCGTCATGAGACGGCGCTTTGCCACTGCGTACAGACCGCCGACGATGAGATAGGCGATCCCGCCGCCGACCGCGCCGAGGATCAGGCCCTCGATCACGAACGGGAAGCGGATGAAGCGGTTCGTCGCGCCGACGATCTTCATGATGGCGATCTCATCCTTGCGGTTGAACGTGGCGAGCTTGATGGTGTTCGTCATGATAAAGAGGCTCACCAACACCATCACGCCGACCAGGATGAGCGACACGATGGACACGATGTTGCGGAACGTCACGAACTTCTGCGCGTAATCCAGATGCGCGTTCACGTCCGCGATCCCGTCGATGGCGGAGATGGCGGCCTGCGTCTCCTTCATCTGGGTGAGGTCATCGAGCGTGATGACATAGCGATGGCGGAAGACAGACGGGTCGATGGTCTCGAACAGCTCATCGTCATAGTCCGCCTCGAAGTTCTCCATCGCCTGCTCGCGCGTGACGAACTCGATGGAGCCCACGTTCGCGGCCTCGGCGATCTTGTCCTGCAGCGCGCGCGCCTGATCCTCGTCGTAGCTTTCATCGACGTAGGCGATGATCTTGTTCTGGTTCTGCATCTCCTCGATCATGGCGTTGATGTTCCAGGTGATGAGGCTCATCGCACCCATGATGACGAGGCACGCCGTGATGACGGCGACGGAGGCAAACGACATGAAGCCGTGGGTGAAGATGTTCTTCACGCCCTGCCAGAGAAGATAAAAGAAGCGGCTCATGCGTGCACCTCCTCTTCGGTATCGATCTGGGGCTCGGTCTCGTGCTCATAGCCGTAGTAACCGTCCATGCCGTCGCCGATGATCTTGCCGTCCTCCAGGGAGATGACGCGCTTGTCAAAGGCGTTGACGAGCTCCTTCTCGTGCGTGACAACAAGCACGGTCGTGCCGAGCTCATTGATCTTTTCCAGCAGCAGCATCAGATCGAGACTGCGCGCCGGGTCAAGGTTGCCGGTGGGCTCGTCGGCGATGATCATGCTGGGGTTGTTCACCAGCGCGCGGGCGATCGCCACACGCTGCTGCTCGCCGCCGGAGAGCTCGGCGGGAAGACGCTTCTCGCGCCCCTCGAGACCGACGAGCTCGAGCACCTGCGGCACGCGCTTGCGGATCTCGCGGTTGGATTTGCCGACAATGCGCATGGCAAAGGCGACGTTTTCATACACCGTCATTTTGTCGATCAGGCGGAAGTCCTGAAAGATGACGCCCAGTGTGCGGCGCAGCTTCGGGAGTCTGCGGCGGCGGATCGCCATCATGTCGAAACCGTTGACGTCGATGGTGCCTTCCGTGGCCTTGACCTCGCCGGTGATGAGCTTGATGATGGTCGTTTTGCCGGAGCCCGAGGGCCCGACCAGAAAGACGAATTCGCCTTCGTTGATCGTGAAGCTCACGTCATCGAGGGCGAGCGTTTTCGAGCTTTCGTAGACCATCTTTACACCGTTCATCTGAACCATAAGATGTCCTCCAATGGGAATAGAGTTGATACAGGTCTGTGCCGCCCCGGAGTCCGGAGCGGCTCAGTTTGTATCGGTGAATATATCGGCGAAAAAGCGCTCAGAACTTCGTGTTGTTCTGGCTGTTCAGGTACTGCTTTACCATGACGGCAACCTTGAAGAGAATGGCGTCTTCAAACTCGCGCAGGTCGAGACCCGTGATCTTTTTCACCTTTTCCAAACGGTACACAAGCGTGTTGCGGTGGACGTACAGCTTGCGCGCCGTCTCGGAGACGTTGAGGTTGTTTTCAAAGAATTTGTTGATCGTGTCGAGCGTGTCCTCGTCGAGCGCCTCGATCGGGTTTTTCTTGAACGCTTCGGACAGGAACATCTCGCACAGCGTCACCGGCAGCTGATAGATGATGCGGCCGATGCCGAGGTTTTCGTAGTGGATGACCGGCTTGTCGTTTTCAAAGACGCGGCCGACCTCGATGGCGACCTGCGCCTCCTTATAGCGGTCGGCGAGCTCGCGCAGATGGTACGCCGTGGTGCCGATGCCGACGACGGCGCGGATGCGCAGCTCCTGCTGGATCTGCTGCTCGATGCTCTGCGCCAGCGCGATGACCTGCTCGGAGGGCTCGTCCTCCGAAAGCTGCTTGATGACAACGATGTCCGACTCCGACACGCTGAGCACGAAGTCATGCTGGCGGTCGGGGAACAGGTTCTGCACCAGCTCCAGAACGGCGATGTCGGTCGCCTCCTGCTGGCGGATAAGAATGACGGCGCGGGGCACGTCGGTGGTGAAGTGCAGCTCCTTGGCGCGGACATAGACGTCGCCGGGAAGAATGTTATCGGAGATGATGTTCTTCACGAAGGCTGCCTTGTTGTGCTTTTCCTCAAAGTTCGTGCTCGCCTCGTTCATGCCGACGGAGGCGAGGATGCACACGCTGCGCGCGATGGCGTCCGTGCCCTCAACGAAGACGGCGTACTCAAAGCGCGCGGTGCTGCCGGAGAGAATCTTGAACGTGCGCTCGGCGGTCGTAAAGAGCGGCTCCGGCGCGGTGCCGACAGCCTGCTGAAAATCATCCAAGCGGGAGCCGATCGTCGCAAGCTCGCTGCAGGCGATCACGAAGCCCTGTTCGTCCACGACGCCGATGCAGCGATCGGTCGCGTCCTTCATCTGAACAATAACGCCCTGGAAAATTCTGCTCGACATAGTTTTGAAACCTTCCTCTCTCCATTCGACGCAAACAGACACAAAAGCCTGTCAGCATCCGGATGTTTTCCTCTTTCGTTTATGCATTTTTTCCTTTCCACATCATAGCGTATTTCTGTGCAAATTTCAATAGAGAAATGGTCTTTTTTTGTGAATAATTTTCGAATTCTTGTGATTATGTTACAAATAATTGCGGAAAATTGTTAATTTTGCGGCGCTCCGTCCAGAAATACCGCCTGTACCTCGGCGTCCGAAAGCTCCCGAAAGTCGCCTGGTTTCAGCATTTTGTCCAAATGCAGCGAGCCGATCGAAAGCCGTCGAAGCGTGACGACCGGCGTGCCGCAGGAAGCGAGCATCCGGCGCACCAGATGGTACTTCCCCTCCCGCACCGTGACGCGGCAGGCGGCCTGATCCGGCAGCAGCTCCAGACGCGCGGGAAGGCACTTCGTGCCGTCGGAGAGCGTGACGCCCTCGGCAAAGCGGCGCACGTCCGCCTCGTTCGGCATGCCGTCGGTCTCGGCGTAATAGACCTTCGGCACGTTGTGGCGCGGGGAGATCACGCGGTGGACATAGTCCCCGTCGTTTGTCAGCAGGAGCAGCCCCGTCGTGTCCTTGTCGAGTCTGCCCGCCGGGACGAGCTTCAAGCGCCGGAGCTCCTCCGGCAGCAGATCCAGCACCGTCCGCTGGTCGCGGTCGGTCGTCGCGGTGAGGACGCCCGCGGGCTTGTCCATCATGAAATAGCGATACTGCCGATACGTCAGCGCAGAGCCGCTCATCGCGACCGCACTGCGCTGCTCGTCGATTTTGAAGTCGATCTGCGTCACAACGGCGCCGTCCACCGTGACAGCGCCGGACAGGATGCGTTTTCTCGCCTCCTGCCGCGACACGCCGCCTGCAGCGGACACCAGCTTATCCAGACGGATCATCACGCGCACCTCCTGCATCTCATATTGTTTTATTATACCGCATAGGATGAAAAAAAGCAAAAGTTACGGGAGGCGGTACCATGCAAAACGAAACGTTCCGGTTGACGCGAAAACATCTCGCGGCGCTCGTGCTCATCGCGGCGCTTGCGCTCGCGGCGGTCGTGCTTGCCTGCGGCAGCCGGGGCATTTTCTCGGCGCACTACGGCGTCGGCAGCGCCGAGGGGCGGCAGGCGTATCTGCACGCGCTCGGGTGGGAGATCGATCCGAAGTCCGAGACCGTCCGGGAGACGACCGTGCCCGAGACGTTCGACGACATGATGGCGGACTACAACGCCATGCAGCGCAAGCAGGGGTTTGATCTGACGCCCTATCAGGGAAAGAGCGTCACGGTCGTGACCTACGAGGTCACAAACTACCCCGTCGACGACACGGTGCTCGTGCAGCTCTGGATCGCGGACGGCGTCGTGATCGCGGGAGACGTCCATTCCACGGCGATGGACGGATTTATGCATGGGATCCTCAAAGAGGAATAATAATGGTAATTGAAACAATTTGTATCTTTACAAGCGCGGATAACTGTGTTATAATATCTTTGCAAAGTTAGATTCAATTATGTAATCTTGTTGACTAGATACTTTTAGAGAAAGGATGATTGCAAGCATGTACAGCAAACCGGAGCCGACTCCGAGAGTCGCATTCGTGTTTTATGAGACCTTCCTGGAGGCGATCAAGCTGGCGCCGAGGAAAGAGCAGAACAAGGTCCTGCGGCATCTCGTGGAGTGCGGACTGGGACAGCGGAGAGTGGAAACGCTCCCCTATCCGAGCCGATCCATCGTGCGGCCGATGCTCACATCCATTGAAAACGCGAACCACAGATACTATGCCGCGATCCGCAGGGGCGAGACGGGCGGGCGCCCGAAGGTGGAGGTGGATCTGGATCTGGCGCAGCACCTCTACGTGGAGTGCGGCAGCTGGAAGGAGGTGGCCAAGCGGATGGATCTCTCGGAGGCGACGCTCTACCGGGCGCGGAGAATCGCCGGACAGATCTGAGAAGCGTCAAAACATTCAAAACTGTCAAAAGTCAAAACCTTAATAAGAATAAGAATATCAAGAAAAATAAAAAGAATCATAACAATAACAATAAGAACACGCCCTGATGCGCTGCGCGCGTGAGAGAGCGTGTTCGTGAGAGATTATGGTTCCTGTGTCATTCGCTGCATGAGCGCATCGTAGAAGTTCTCGACGCCGATCCGGTCGGGCGGATGGGTGCCGCCGAGGATACCGAGATGGTCATATTTCAGCGCGGGATAGATGTTCCACTGACCCGGCCTGAGCTCGGTATGGTCGTCTGCATCTATGTGGGCGTCAAAGACGGGTGCGCCGCTCGCGTCGAGATGGTACGGACAATAGGCGCTGACGGCGTTGACCATGCCGTCGTTTGCAAACCAGGACGCATCGATGCTCTGACGCGGAACGGAGACCGTCTGCTGCAGGTCGCCATATCCCACGGTGAAGCGCCCGGGCGTCGTGCCGGTATAGGCGCCCATTGCGGACGCGAGGCTCCGCAGCTGGACAAGCATCGTGCCCGTCGGCACCTGCACGCCGTTTTCGTCCATCGTGCTCACGCCGTAGTAACAGAAATAATAGACGTCCGGCTGGAGCTCGATGGAGGCATTGATGGCGCAGGCGCGGTCGACCGTCATGTCGTTCAGGGCGCTGTCATAGTGCTGATAGAAGCCGAAGTCCTCCATGCGCGCTGCCGCGGCCGCCTCGGTCATGGAGGCGTCGGACGTGACGCCGAACTGCTCCAGATGCGGATCATAGCCCGCGGTGGAGGAAGAAAACGCGTCGCCGCCGCCGGAGACATCCATCGCCGTGGTGCCGTTCGAGGGCGCGGCAAGGATCGCGAGCGCATGGACCCAGCCCCTGTGTCCGCCGGTGAAGAGCGGGCTGGCGCTCTCCCCTGCCGCAGCGGTCTCCTCCGGCGCGCCGTCCACGAGCAGATCCAGCAAAAGCCGCACCGTGACGCCGCCGAAGCTGTGTCCGACGAGATTCACGGGGTGGTCTGCGTCCCATGTGAAGTCCGGGATCAGCGCCCTGCCGGTGAAGTCCATGCCGTAGCGGTCGTGTCCGCACATCCGGCTGTGCGCCGCGCCGTAGTCCGTGCGCGTGCCGGTGATCTGGGCATAGAGCTCGCAGGCGCGGTCCCAGGCGCTGGAGTGCGGCCCGACAGACGCCATGTACACGTCATAGCCGCCGTCCGTGAGGTGCTTTTCGATGTCGGCGGCGTTCATGCCGAAGTACGGAAAGTGCGCCTGCCGCGCGTCATAGCTGCCCCAGCCGCTGTAACCGTGCACGAATACCGTCGGCAGCGCAACCACCTTACCGCCGCAGCCCGAGAGCAGCGCGGCGGTCATCAAAGCAGCGAGAACGAGACAAAGCGTTTTGTATTTCATGGAGATCCCTCCCGGGATTCAGATCATGCAAAAAGGACGCGCTGCTTGTGCAGCGCGCCCTGTGGGGGTACGAATTACTCGTTGATGGCGATGACAACGCCGGAACCGACGGTACGGCCGCCCTCGCGGATAGCGAAGCGCAGACCATTCTCGATGGCGATGGGGGTGATGAGCTCGACGTTCATGTCGACGTTATCACCAGGCATGCACATCTCGACGCCCTCGGGAAGGGTGATGACGCCGGTCACGTCCGTGGTACGGAAGTAGAACTGGGGACGATAGTTGTTGAAGAACGGGGTGTGACGGCCGCCCTCGTCCTTGCTCAGGACGTAGACCTGACCGGTGAACTTGGTGTGGGGGTGGATGGAGCCGGGAGCAGCCAGAACCTGGCCACGCTCGACGGACTTCTTGTCGATGCCGCGGAGCAGGCAACCGACGTTGTCGCCGGCCTCGGCGTACTCGAGGGTCTTGTGGAACATCTCGGTGCCGGTGACGACGGAGTTCTGGGTGTCCTTGATGCCGACGATCTCAACCTTATCGCCAACCTTGACGGTGCCACGCTCGACACGGCCCGTGACGACGGTGCCGCGGCCGGAGATGGTGAAGACGTCCTCGATGGGCATCAGGAAAGGCAGGTCAGCCTTGCGGTCGGGGGTCTTGATCCAGGTGTCAACAGCGTCCATCAGGCGCCAGATGCACTCGTACTCGGGAGCATGGGGATCCTTGGACTCGCTGATCAGAGCGTTCAGAGCGGAGCCGGGGATGATCGGGGTCTCGTCGCCGGGGAACTCGTAGGTGTCGAGCAGCTCACGGACTTCCATCTCGACGAGCTCAAGCAGCTCGGGGTCGTCGACCTGGTCAACCTTGTTCAGGAAGACGAGGATATAAGGAACGTTAACCTGACGGGCGAGCAGGAGGTGCTCACGGGTCTGAGCCATCGGGCCGTCGGAGGCAGCGATGACGAGGATGCCGCCGTCCATCTGAGCAGCGCCGGTGATCATGTTCTTGATATAGTCGGCGTGGCCCGGGCAGTCGACGTGCGCATAGTGGCGGCCCTGGATCTGCTGACCGTCAAGACCGGTGCGGTCATAGGTCTGATACTCGACGTGCGCGGTGTTGATCGTGATGCCGCGGGCCTTCTCTTCGGGGGCCTTGTCGATCTGATCGTAAGCGGTGAAGTCAGCGGCCTCGGGGTCGGCGAGGGCGAGAACCTTCGTGATCGCGGCGGTGAGGGTGGTCTTACCATGGTCGATGTGGCCGATGGTACCGATGTTGACATGAGGCTTGGTTCTGTTAAAAGTCTGCTTTGCCATTACATTGTCCTCCTAGTATGATTTGTTAAATAAATTGTGTGTCGGTCTTCCTACAAAAAGCGCTTCAAAGCGCAAATTGAACGTTACTTGCCCTGAATGATTTTCTCCTGCAGGGACTTGGGAAGCTCGATGAAGTGGCTGGGCTCCATGCTGTACGTTGCGCGGCCCTGCGTCTTCGAGCGCAGGTCGGTCGCGTAACCGAACATCGAGCTCAGGGGCACATCGGCCGTGACGATGGCGGCGCCGTTGCGGATATCGGTGCCGGAGATCTGGCCGCGGCGGGCGTTGAGATCGCCCATAACGTCGCCCATATAGTTCTCAGGCGCCGTGACAACGACCTTCATGATCGGCTCGAGCAGGGTCGCCCCCGCCTTGGCGCAGGCCTCCTTGAAGGCCATGCTGCCGCAGATCTTGAACGCCATTTCGGAAGAGTCGACCTCATGGAACGAACCGTCGATGAGGGTGACCTTCACGTCTACGACCTCGTAGCCGGCAACGATGCCGGACTGCATCGCGCCCTGGATGCCCTGATCCACGGCAGGAATGAATTCCTTCGGGATCGCGCCGCCGGTGATCTTGTTGATAAACTCGTATCCGGCGCCGGGCTCGTTGGGCTCGACAATGATTTTCACGTGCGCGAACTGGCCCTTGCCGCCCGTCTGACGCGAGTAGCGGTTGTCCACCGTGGCAGAGCGCGTGATGGTCTCCTTGTAGGAAACCTGCGGCTTGCCGACGTTGGCCTCGACGCGGAACTCACGCAGCAGACGATCGACGATGATCTCCAGATGGAGCTCGCCCATGCCGGCGATGATGGTCTGACCCGTCTCTTCGTCGGTGTACGCCTTGAAGGTGGGGTCTTCCTCGGCAAGCTTTGCCAGGGCGATGTCCATCTTTTCCTGACCGGCCTTGGTCTTGGGTTCGATCGCGACGCGGATCACCGGCTCGGGGAATTCCATGGATTCCAGCACGATCTGGTCCTTTTCGTCGCAGAGCGTGTCGCCGGTGGTGGTGTTTTTCAGACCCACCGCCGCAGCGATATCGCCGGAGTAGACCGTGGTGATATCCTCGCGGTGGTTGGCATGCATCTGAAGAATGCGGCCCAGACGCTCACGCTGTCCCTTCGTGGAGTTCATGACGGTCTTGCCGGCTTCGGCGGTACCGGAGTACACGCGGAAGAAGGCCAGGCGGCCCACATAGGGGTCGGTCATGATCTTGAAGGCCAGCGCGGAAAACGGCGCGGAGTCGTCGGGATGGCGCTCCTTCTGCGCTTCCGTTTTGGGGTCGGTGCCGACGATGGCGGGAATGTCCAGCGGAGAGGGCATATAGTCCACGATCGCGTCAAGCAGCTTCTGCACACCCTTATTTTTATAAGAGGTGCCGCAGACGATGGGGACCATCTTGTTGGAGGTGGTCGCCACGCGGATCGCAGCCTTGATCTTCTCGATGGGGACTTCCTCACCCTCGAGGTACATCTCCATGATCTCGTCGTCCACATCCGAGACAGCCTCCAGCAGCTTCTCGCGGTACTCCTCGGCCAGCTCACGCAGGTCGTCGGGGATCTCCTCGACGCGCATGTCCTTGCCGAGATCGTCGTAGTAGACGTCGGCCTTCATCTCCAGAAGGTCGATGATGCCGCGGAAGTCCGCTTCGCTTCCGATGGGAAGCTGGATGGGAACGGCGTTGCACTGCAGGCGCTCATAGACCATGTTCAGGACGTTGAAGAAGTCGGCGCCCATAATGTCCATCTTGTTGATATAGATCATACGCGGGACATTATAGTGGTCGGCCTGTCTCCAGACGGTCTCGGACTGGGGCTCGACGCCGCCCTTGGCGCACAGAACGGTCACGCAGCCGTCGAGCACGCGCAGGCTGCGCTCGACCTCAACGGTGAAGTCGACGTGGCCCGGGGTGTCGATGATGTTGATGCGGGTGCCGTTCCAGAAGCACGTGGTGGCAGCACTCGTGATGGTGATGCCGCGCTCCTGCTCCTGCTCCATCCAGTCCATGGTCGCCGTACCCTCGTGGGTCTCGCCGATCTTGTAGTTGACGCCGGTGTAGAACAGGATGCGCTCGGTGGTGGTCGTCTTGCCGGCATCGATGTGCGCCATGATGCCGATGTTTCTTGTGTTTTCCAGGGAATATTGTCTGGGCATAAAAGTTTGCTCCTAGGGTTTTGAAGATTACCAGCGGAAATGCGCAAAAGCCTTGTTGGACTCTGCCATCTTGTGGGTATCTTCGCGCTTTTTCACAGCTGCGCCAGTGTTGTTGCAGGCGTCCATGATCTCACCGGCCAGGCGCTCCTTCATGGTCTTCTCGCTGCGCTTGCGGGCGAACAGAGTCAGCCAGCGCAGACCCAGCGTCTGACGACGCTCGGGGCGGACCTCCATAGGAACCTGATAGGTCGCGCCGCCGACACGGCGGGCCTTGACCTCGAGGCTCGGCATGATGTTGTTCATGGCTTCGGTAAAGGCATCCAGAGGCTCTTTACCGGTCTTTTCCTTGATGATGTCAAAAGCGTCGTAAACGACCTTCTGCGCAACACCCTTTTTGCCGTCGAGCATAATGCTGTTGATGAGCTTGGTCACCAGCACGCTGTTATACATCGGATCAGGCAAAATTTCTCTTTTGGGAACGTTACCTCTTCTGGGCACTAATCTTCCCTCCTTCATTATAGAATGATTTCACAGGTACTCGAAGGCGTCTTTCAGCCTCCGCTGCGCCCTGAGCTAACGACCTTATATCGTTACCAACAGGGCAAAAATTTGCTGTTGGGAAATTACTTCTTGCCAGCCTTCGGCTTCTTGGCACCGTACTTGGAACGGGCCTGCATTCTGCCGGTAACGCCCTGGGTATCGAGCGTGCCGCGAATGATGTGGTAACGGACGCCAGGCAGGTCCTTGACACGGCCGCCGCGGATCATAACGACGCTATGCTCCTGCAGGTTGTGGCCGATGCCGGGAATGTAGGCGGTCACCTCATAGCCGTTGGTCAGACGCACACGGGCGATCTTACGAAGCGCGGAGTTCGGCTTCTTGGGGGTAGAGGTACGGACTGCGGTGCAGACGCCTCTCTTCTGCGGAGCGCTCAGGTCGGTCTCGCGGCCCTTCAGGGTGTTCAGGCCCTTCTGCAGCGCGGGAGAAGTGGACTTGTAGCTCACTTTCTTTCTGCCCTTTCTCACCAACTGGTTAAATGTCGGCATGGTTTTCCTCCTTTCCTCGAAAAATTGAAAATCACAAAAATCACAAGAAAACCCTTGAAATTTCAAGGTGTTTTTGTGGTTTCTGCACATGTGCGGCGCGAAACATCGCGCAAGCCCACGCAAAATAGAATACTAACATATTGCACAAGATTCGTCAAGCAAATTTATGAAAATTTTTTTGCAAAAAATACCCCGGCATAAGGAGATTGTTTCCAAATGCCGGGGGAATTATGCGGTTCGAATCAATAGCGTCATTGCGAGGAGCGAAGCGACGTGGCAAGGCACGTCCCCTGCAGCAGGCCAAAACAGAACGAGATTGCCACGGCTCCTGACGGAGCCTCGCAATGACGCTTTGTTTCAGATGATGACAGTTTACCGCTCCTCCACGGGGATGTAGGCCCTGCGGATCTGGGCGGCGCGGTAGGCCGGGCGCATGATGCGCAGGCCGGTGGAGATCTCCTCCATGCGGTGGGCGCACCAGCCGGCCATGCGAGCGCTGGCGAACAGCGGCGTGAACATATCCGGCGGGATATCCAGCATGTCATAGATCAGACCGGAGTACATATCCACGTTCGCGCACATGGCGATCGGACGCTTGCGGCGGTCCATGATCTTCTCGATGCCCATGCGCTCGATGCGGTCCATGAGCACAAGATCTCCCTCCCTGCCCTTGTGCTCGGCAAGGCTCAAGGCGTATTTCTTGATGATCACGGCGCGGGGATCCGACATCGTATACACCGCGTGGCCGAGGCCGTAGATCTTGCCGGAGCGGTCTCCCGCCTGCTTGTCGAGGATGCGGTCAAGGTAGGCCGAGAGCGCATCGTCCGTCGGGTCGGCACCGACATTTGCCTTCACATCGGTGAACATATCGAGCGCCTTGGCATTCGCGCCGCCGTGCAGAGGACCCTTCAGCGAGCCGACAGCACCCGCAATGGCGCTGTAAGTGTCCGTGCCGGAGCTGGACATGGCGCGGCAGACGAAGGTGGAGTTGTTCGACGAGTGCTCGGCGTGCAGGATCATCATCAGATCCAGCAGATGCGCCTCCTCGGGCGTGTACTGCTTATCCTTGCGCAGCATGCGCAGGAAGTTTTCTGACAGGCTCAGTCCCGGCGCGGGGTTGTGCAGGTACATGGACTTGTGCTCGTAGTAATACCGTTTGGCGCGATAGGCGTTGGCGGAAATGATCGGCACGCGCGCGATCAGCTCGACGGACTGGCGCGTGAGGTTTTCCAGCGACGTGTCATCGGGGTTGTCGTCGTATGCATAGAGATCCAGCACGCAGCGGCCGAGCTGGTTCATGATGTTCGCGCTCGGCTGGCGGAGAATGTTGTCCTCGTTGAAGCGCTCAGGCAACTCCCGCGCCTGCTCCAGAAGATGCCGGAACGCCTCGAGCTGGCGCGCCGTCGGGAGCTTGCCGATCAGGAGCAGGTACGCGACCTCCTCATACCCGAACGTGCCCGCCGCTCTGTGCGCCTCGACGATGTCCTCGACGCTGATGCCGCGGTAGTAGAGCCTGCCGGGCGCCGGCTGGCGCACGCCGTCTTCCATATAATAGCCCTGCACGCTGCCGATGTTGCTCACGCCCACGAGCACGCCCGTGCCGTCGGCGTTGCGCAGGCCGTGCTTGATGTTCGGGTCGTTCAGACACCGCTGCGGGATCACATACTGCGCGGCGAGCTTCGCGTAGAGGGAATGAATGTCCTGTTCGTAGACCGGAGAGATGGTCGCCATGGGTCGGTTGCACTCCTTTTTTGCAATTTTTGAGATTGTAAATTTCATTTTCAGCCGTATTATACCGTTCTTTTTCCGAAAATGCAACTGTAATTTGCATGTTTACATTTTAACTATTGCATTTTGGGCTTGTGCTTTCCGAATTCTGTGGTATACTGTGAAGCGTCAAAGAACGAAAAGAGAGGATAATCAAATGATCACACTGCACAACGCGCCCGTCATGCTGCGCGGCGGAAAGCCCGTCAGCGCGGACGAGAGCGCCAGCCGCTCCGCGACGATCGCCGACCGCATTCTAAAGGCGCACAGCAGCGCCGCGGCGCCCGGCCGCCTTTCCGTGACGTTCGACAGTCTCGTGTCGCACGACATCACCTACGTCGGCATCATCCAGACGGCGAAGGCGAGCGGCATGACGGAGTTTCCCGTCCCCTACGCGCTCACGAACTGCCACAACAGTCTCTGCGCCGTGGGCGGCACCATCAACGAGGACGACCACATCTTCGGACTCTCGGCGGCGAAGAAGTACGGCGGCATCTACGTCCCGGCGAACCAGGCGGTCATCCACCAGTACGCGCGGGAGATGATGGCGGGCTGCGGCAGGATGATTCTGGGCTCGGACAGCCACACGCGCTACGGCGCGCTCGGCACGATGGGCGTCGGCGAGGGCGGTCCGGAGCTGGTGCGGCAGCTGCTCCGGAATACTTATGATATCGCGGAGCCGGAGCTTGTGCTCGTCTGGCTCACGGGCAGCCCCGCGCGCGGCGTCGGTCCGCACGATGTGGCGCTCGCCCTCTGCGGCGCGGTGTACAAAAACGGCTTTGTGAAAAACAAGGTGCTGGAATTCTGCGGCCCCGGCGTAAAGAATCTCCCGATGGACTACCGCATCGGCATCGACGTGATGACGACGGAGACGGCGTGCTTAAGCTCCATCTGGGAGACGGACGAGCGCGTGGAGGAATACCTCGCCGTGCACGGACGCGCAGACGAATATCAGCGTCTCTCCCCTCTGGACGGCGCGCGGTATGACTGCATGATCGAAATCGACCTCAGCAAGGTCGAGCCGATGGCGGCGCTGCCGTTCCACCCGTCGGAGGCGGTTTCGATCCGGGAGCTTCTGGCAAACCCCGGCGACATTCTGCGCGAGACGGAAAAACGCGCCCTGGCCCAGTTCGGCGGCAAGGCTTCCCTGCACCTCACGGACAAGGTCGTGGACGGCAGGCTTATGCTCGATCAGGGCTTGATCGCGGGCTGCGCCGGCGGCATGTATGACAACATCGCCGAGGCGGCGGCGATCCTGCGCGGACACGATGTGGGAAACGGGTACTTCTCCCTGTCCGTCTATCCGCCGAGCGTGCCGGTGAATCTGGAGCTGATGAAAAGAGGCGTCGCGCAGGAGCTCATGGAGGCGGGCGCGCTGATGAAAAGCTGCTTCTGCGGCCCCTGCTTTGGCGCGGGCGACGTGCCGGGCAACAACGCGCTCAGTATCCGCCACACGACGCGCAACTTCCCCAACCGCGAGGGCTCGCGCCCCGGCGACGGGCAGCTCTCGGGCGTCATCCTCATGGACGCGAGAAGCATTGCCGCCACGGCAAGAAACCACGGCGTGCTGACTCCCGCGACGGACATTGATTACGTCCAGCCCGCGCAGGAGAAGCGCACGTTTGATCGCGGTGTGTACGCAAAGCGCGTGTACTTCGGCTTCGGCAGGGTGGACAGGGACGCTAAGCTCCACTACGGTCCGAACATCACCGAGTGGCCGGAGATCCCGGCGCTGGCTGACAATCTCCTGCTGCGTCTCGCGGCGGTCATCCATGACGAGGTGACGACGACGGACGAGCTGATCCCCTCCGGCGAGACGAGCTCCTACCGCTCCAACCCCATGAAGCTTGCGCAGTTCGCCCTCTCGCGGCGCGTGCCCGAATACGTGCCGCGCACCGGGAAGATCCGCGCCATCGCGGAAAGCCCCGACGAGCGCGTATTCGAAGCGCTCAAAGCAGCGGGACTGTCCGCGGACGTCCTGCGTGACACGCACATCGGCTCTGTGATCTTCGCCTGCCGCCCCGGCGACGGCTCGGCGCGTGAGCAGGCCGCGAGCTGCCAGCGCGTGCTCGGGGGCGCTGCGAACATCTGCTATGCCTTTGCCACTAAGCGCTACCGCTCCAACTGCATCAACTGGGGCATGCTGCCCCTGACGACCGAGGAGGACAAGGGCTTCGACTATGAGCCCGGCGACTGGGTGTGGATCCCGAACGTGCGGGAGCAGATCGCGGCAGGCGCGGACGATCTCCCCGCCGTGCTGATCGGCAAAAACGGCACGGAGGACCGCGTGCTGCACTTGAACGGTCTCACGGATGATGAGCGCGAGATTCTGCTTTCGGGCTGCCTGATGAACTTTTATCGGGAAAGGAGCAAGACGCATGATTGAGATGAAAAACCCCGTCGTCGAGCTCGACGGCGACGAGATGGCGCGCGTGCTCTGGGGCATGATCAAGGATACGCTTCTCAGGCCGTTCATCGACCTGAAAACGGAGTATTACGATCTGGGTCTGCCCCACCGCGACGAGACGGCGGACGCCGTGACGCTTGAAGCCGCCGAGGCGATCAGAAGACTGCATGTCGGCGTGAAATGCGCGACGATCACCCCCAACGCCAAGCGCATGGAGGAATACAGCCTCCATCAGATGTGGAAAAGCCCGAACGGGACGATCCGCGCGGCGCTCGACGGGACGGTGTTCCGCGCGCCGATCCTCACCAGCCGTATTAAGCCGCATGTGTCGAACTGGGTCAAACCCATCACGATCGCCCGCCATGCCTACGGCGACGTGTATAAGGCTGCCGAGCTGCGCGTCCCCGGTCCCGGCACGGCGACGCTCACGTTCCGCTCCGCTGACGGCGCGGAGACGACGCAGACGGTGTATGACTTCGAGTGCGCGGGCGTGCTGCAGGGACAGTACAACAAGGACAGCTCCATCGAGAGCTTTGCCCGCGCGTGCTTTTCCTACGCGCTGAGCGTCAGGCAGGACCTCTGGTTCTCCGCCAAGGACACGATCGCAAAGCAGTATGACGGCGCATTCCGCGATATCTTCCGGCGCATTTACGAGGCGGAATTCAAAGCCGCGTTCGAAGCCGCCGGCTTACGATATTTCTACACGCTCATCGACGACGCCGTGGCGCGCGTGATGCGCTCCGAGGGCGGCTTTGTCTGGGCGCTGAAGAACTACGACGGCGACGTGATGAGCGACATGGTGTCCGCCGCGTTCGGGTCGCTCGCGATGATGACGAGCGTGCTCGTAAGCCCCGACGGAAACTACGAATTTGAGGCCGCGCACGGCACGATCACGCGCCACTACTACCGGTATCTCAACGGCGAGGAGACGAGCTCCAACCCCGTGGCGATGATCTTCGCGTGGTCGGGCGCGCTCAGAAAGCGCGGCGAGCTCGACGGCACCGACGCGCTGGTCGATTTCGCCGGAAAGCTCGAAAACGCAACACTCGGCGCGATCGAGGACGGCGTCATGACCGGCGACCTCGCCTCCCTGTGCGCATGCGCGGGCGTGACGACAAAGGCGTATCTGGAGGCCGTGCGGGAACGGTTGGAAAAAAGCATGAGATAAAATGCAGGCGCACCTCAAAACGAGGTGCGCCTGGTTCTTATTGTACCCGTCTGCCGCATTCCGGGCAGAAGTCCGCGTCCGCGGGGATCACCGCCCCGCAGCTGCCGCAGAAGCGATGCTCCGTTTCGGCGCGGCGGCGGCGCGCCTTTCGCGTGAGCACGATGCCGAGCACGGTCAGAGCCACGATCAAAGCAGCGCCAAGCGCGACCCAGAACACCGGGAAGCCGCGCTCGTGCTCCTCCTCCGTGAGATCCACAACGCTCGGTCCGCTGGCGGTGTAGTGCTTGTCCACCTTGCCGTCGCCGTCATTGTCCACGGCGAGATCCGTCTTCACAATGCGGTTGACGCCGGTCTCGATGACGGTCTCCTGTGTGATGGGAACGTCCGCAATCTCGCGCATGTCGGAATAGTCGCCGTTTTCATCGACATAGCCGATCTTGTAATTCATCGTCCCCTCGCCGGTGCCGGTGATGCGGATGTCATAATTCGTGACGTCCTCGCGCAGGCGCAGGATTTTCGTGCGGTCGCCAGATTCGGGGTTTTCCTCAAACGAGAGCGTGCCGAAACTCGTGCGGGTGTTGGTATTGTCCTCCGCGGAGCTGAGCGTCTCGCCGTCATAGGTCACGGACACGTCCACGGGACACTCGATGCGGACATAGACGAACGGCGTACCGTTGATATCATCCGCCATGTCTTCGAAGAAGAACCGGAGATCCTCGGCGTTTTCCACCTCATAGTGGTGTCCGTTCGACGCCATCGCCTCAAGGACGCGCTGGGGCTCGGACTTGTCGGTGAGATCCTGGAAGAAGCCCAGCGTGTAGAGGAGGTAGCCCTGCTGCTTCAGCTCGTCGGCATAGGCGATCAGGTCATCGCCGGTCTTGCCCTCGTTCGCCTCGCCGTCTGTCATGAGCACGATGATGCGGGTCTGCTTCACAGGCGTTGCCGGGCGCTCGGTCGTCCGATCGGGCGCGAGCATGAGCGACGCCTCGCGCAGTCCGGCCTCCAGATTCGTGCCGCCGCCGGTCAGGACGTCATCCACGTAATAATCCAGATAGTCCCTGTCGGTCACGCAGCTTGCCAGCCGCTCGGCGCTTGAGGAATACCGCACGAGCCCAACCGATGTATCTTCCGGCAGCACGGTCTCGATAAACTTGTGCGCGGCAATTTTCGTTTGGTCGATCGGCTCTCCGGACATGCTGCTGGACGTGTCCAGCACCAGCACGACCTCGCGCTCAATGCCCTCGAGCTCATCGATCTTTGCCTGCACGCAGGCGGCGTACGCCGCGGCGCCTTTCGCGTTCGGGTGCATGGAATAGGCGCTCGTAACTCCGAAATCCGTCAGATCCTCATCCATCAGCTTGGGGCCGTAATAGATCGGGTTGATGTACGGATCCTCCGAGTAGGCCGCATGCCCCCGAAACGCCTCCTCGACAGAGACAAAATAGATCGGCATGCCGTCGTCATGGCATTCCTGCACCAGTTGCTCCAGGAGCTGGTTGAAGATCCGGACCGCAGAGTTGATCGCCTTCGACTCCGCGGAGACGATTCCGAGCCCGTCGATCATATTCTCCTCCAGGAGCTCCGGATAGCCCGCCACGATGATTTTGGCGTTCGGCATCGCTTTGCTCACGCGCTCGTAAGCCGCCTTGATGCTGTCCCGCACGCCGTGCTCATCATTGAAATGCTCCAGCCTCTCCACGAGGTAGTCATAGACCTCCGACGAGAAGAGATAGTGCGCCTTTTCCAGCACCGGCACGAAACCGAGGTCGTTGCCGCCGATCGTGAGCGTGACGTAGTCCACGTCATTGGGATCCAGCCCCTCGGTGTTCAGAATATCCAGCTGGCCGGGCAGCTTGACGAAGCCCTGATGGTTGCCCTTGTCAAAGTCCTTGATCTGTTCGCCCTCGCAGCAGGAGTCCTTTTCGTTCCACTCCCCGGTAAAGGCGATATGCTTCGTCTCCGCGCCGGAGGACGCGGCGAAATACCAGTTTTCGCCCCGGTGCTGGTTCATGTTGCCGTTCACGCCCGGAAGCGTCAGCAGGCCGCTCCATGCCTTTGTGGAGCGGTGGGCAACCCAGTCGTCTTCCGTGAGCTTTTCTTCATCGCCCTTGTCCTGCCCGTAGAAGGGCGGGATCCCCTCGCCGGAGGAATACGAATCGCCGAGCGAGACGATGATGCGGCGGTCAGTCCCGTCCGTCGCCTGCGCGCCGCTCTGCAGCGGCAGCAGCGCCGAAAGCAGCAGCACGCACATGGCAAGCGCCGTCAAACGCTTTTTCACAGGCCTGCCACCTCCCCCTCCGTCAGCTCATCCAGAAACGCGGCGTCGATCCGATCCACGACCCGGACGTCATACACCTCGGGATCGGGCGTCATCTCATAGAAGGAATCGGCCTCGCTGTCGTACGCCATGACGGTTTCCGACTCCGAGAGCAGGATGGGCACGTCCCAGCGGGGGTCGGTAACGAGCGGCTGCGCAGTGACCGCGCCGTCGGTCTCAAAAATGCACCACAAAATGTCCTGCTTCGAGGCATAGTATGTCGTATAGGTCGGATGCTTCTGCGTTGAGCCGGAGGAAATCTCCTGCTCGCCGAGATACTTGCCGTCCATCGAATAGGGTGTGGTGACCGTATCGGTAAAGCCGCGCGCCTGAAACTCTTTCGTCACGTCCTTCTCCGAACGCACATCCTCAGACTCCGCCGCGCTGACCACGTCGAGTACATCTCCGAGCTCGGCAAAATACGATTCGGCGTCGAGCGTCGGAAGCTGCTCGGTGTCCGCCGCCGCGGCAGTGTCGCTCTGCGGCATGTCGCTGCTCTCTGCCTCCGGCGCGCTCCCCCGCCCTCTCAGGGCGCGGTTCATAGCGAAGTATGTGCCGGCGAGCGCCAGCGCCGCAACCAGCGCCAGCGCGAGGATCATCAGCAAAAGACGTCTCGGTCCTCTGCGGGACCCGGATCGGTTGTCACGCATGTCGGTCCTGCACTCCTTTCGTCCCTTTTTAAGCTCACTATACCATAAAAAAGCAAGGGAGAAAACTGTTTTTCTCCCTTGCTTTGCGGATTTATGAGGCCGTATTATTTGCTGCGCTTTTTCATCGCCGCCGCGGCGACGAGTCCGCCGAGCGGGATCAGCGCCATGACGTTCGGCAGAACCATGAGCTGGTTGAACATGTCGGTCAGCTCCCAGACGAGGTCGTTGGAGAGGCAGGAGCCGAGGAACACGAACGCGATGGCGATGACGGAGTAAAGAAGCCCCGCCTTCTTGCCGAAGAGGTAGTTGACGTTGATGCGTCCGAAGAGGTTCCAGCTGAGGATGGTGGAGAACGCGAAGAACAGCAGGCAGATCGCAACGAAGATGCTGCCGAGCTTCTCGCCGAAGACCGAGCCGAACGCGAGCTGCGCCATGTTCGTTTTCGCAACGCCCTCGGCAGCGCCGGAGGCGAGGATGCCGTCGCCGGCATAGAGCGTCGTGATGACGACGAGCGCCGTCATCGTGAGCACGACGAAGGTATCGATAAACACGCCGATCATGGCGACGGTGCCCTGCTCGTGGGGATCTTTCACGTTCGCCATGGCGTGCGCATGCGGGGTCGAGCCCATGCCGGCCTCGTTGGAGAACAGGCCGCGCTTGACGCCCTGGCTGATCGCGGTCTTGAGCGCGTAGCCGATGCCGCCGCCGATGATGGCCTCGGGATGGAAGGCGTAGCGGAAGATCATGCCGATCGCCTCGGGGACGTTGGAGATGCGCGCGATCAGCACGACGAGACCGCCGACGATATAGAGAAGCGCCATGACGGGGACGAGCTTTTCCGTGACGGAGGCAAGCCGCTGCACGCCGCCGATAAACACGACCGCCGCGAGCGCTGCAATAATGACGCCGATGATCCAGCTCGGCACGCCGAAGGCGTTCTGGCACGCCTCGCCGATGGAGTTCGACTGCACCATCGCGCCCATGAAGCCGAGCGCGAGGATCGTCGCAATGGCAAAGAAGCCCGCGAGGAACTTGCCGAAGCCGCCCTTGAAGACGCGCTTGATGTAATACACGGGGCCGCCGTGCACGGTGCCGTCCGCGTCGACGGTGCGGGTCTTCTGCGCGAGCACCGCCTCGGCGTAGATCGTCGCCATGCCGAAGAACGCGATGATCCACATCCAAAAGATCGCGCCGGGGCCGCCCGTGAGGATCGCGCCGCAGGCGCCGACGATGTTGCCGGTGCCGACCTGCGCGGCGATCGCGGTGGCGAGCGCCTGGAACGAGCTCATGCCGCTCTCGTGCCTGTCGCCGTGGAGCGAGAAGTTCCCGAACATGCGCCGCCAGCCCTCGCCGAAGCAGCGCACCTGCACGAAGCGCGTCCGGATCGTGAAATACAGACCCGTGCCGACGAGCAGGATGATGAGGATGTAGTCCGAGAGGTAGGCGTTGACCGTCTGCACGATCTTCAGCAATGCGTCCATGATGTTTTCTCCTTGTTTTGAAAAATTTCAAACAAAAAAGCCGCTATCCGTACTGGATAACGACTCCGAAGAAAAAGCAGCAAACAAGCGCGGGACACGTTCCCGTTCACCTGCTCTGTCCTTTTGCCTGAGAGATTCGGCGGTAAGTCAAACCGCCTTGCACCTTCGGCACCTGTGAAAACCACAGGATTCTCCAGAGTTTCCTCCCCCTCCGGTCTCGGTCAGATCCCAGAGGCTTCAGCGGAAATGTTTGATTGCGTGTACCATTATACACCGGCAGTCCGGTTTGTCAAGAACAAATTTTCATCATTTAAAGCGAAGCGGTGGAGGCAGGCCCCCACCGCTCGATTTTTTATTGCAGATTCAGCTTCCTGCGGAAGAACAGGTATGTGACCACGAAATAGATCACGCACAGCACGAGATAAAAGCCGTTGAACGCGCCGAGCGCCGAAAGCACGGCGTTGAACGGCTCGACGTCCGCGGTGAAGAGCTTCCCGAGCGTGTCGGTGTTCAGAAGCGGTCTTACGATCACGGTCGTGAGAATGGACTCGGCGATGCCGAACGCGATGTAGAACACGACGCTGAGCAGGAGCTTGCGGCTGCCGAAGCTCTGCCCCACCGCCATGGCGGCGTAGCAGCGCAGATAGGTGTAGGCCGCGTACAGCAGCGCGAGCGTCACGACCAGCGCCACGACGACGGCGCTCTGTCCGCCGGTGAAGCCCCTGAGGATCTCTTTGAGGTTGACGCCGAAGATGATGTCCTGCGCGTCGGTGCCGACCGTGAGGATGAACGACGCCAGCACGCCCACCGCCGCCGAGACGACGACCCACAGCACGCTCACGAGCAGCTTCGACCAGATGAGCTGACCCGTCGTGACCGGCAGCGTGAACATGAGATAGCCCTCGTCGGTGAGGAAGTTTTTATAGAACCGGATGATCATCAGCACGAACGCCATCACGACGCACGCCACGACCGCGATCACAAAGAGGACCGAGATCACGCGCGAGAACACCATGATCAGGACGTTTCCGACCGTCTCATCCATGAACGAGCTCAGCACGCGGGAGACCGCCGCCAGCACCAGAATGGCGGCATAGAGCACCACCATGACACGTCCGGTGGAGCGGATATCCTGTTTTAATAATCGTAAGAGCATCTGAACACCTCCCGGAAGACCTCGTCCACACTCTTCCCTTCGTGCTCGGAGCGGATCTGATCCACCGTGGAGCGCAGGATGATGTGACCGTTTTGGATGAAAATGACGCTGTCGAGCACCTTTTCCACGTCCTGGATGAGGTGCGTGGAGATGACCACGGCGGCCTCAGGATCGTAGTTGTGGATGATCGTGTGCAGGATGTAGTCGCGCGTCGCGGGATCGACGCCGCCGATGGGCTCATCGAGCAGATAGAGCTTGGCGCGGCGGCTCATGACGAGGATGAGCTGCACCTTTTCGCGCGTGCCCTTCGACATCTCCTTGATGCGCATCTTCGCGGGGATGTTCATGTGCTGAAGCATCTGCTCGGCGCGGGCGCGGTCAAAGTCGTCATAGAAGTCCTCGAACATGTCCATGAGCTGGCTGGCGCGCATCCAGTCGGCGAGATAGGTGCGCTCCGGCAGATAGGAAATGAGCTTTTTCGTCTCAGCGCCGGGCTTATAGCCGCCGATGCGGATCTCGCCCTCCGTGGGCGTGAGCAGACCGTTTGCGAGCTTTAAGAGCGTGGATTTGCCGCTGCCGTTCGGGCCGAGCAGACCCACGATCCCGCCGGGCTCGACCGTGAGATCAATATGATCCAGCGCGAGGGACGCACCGCTGTAACGCTTGGTGAGTCCTTTGCATTCCAAGATTGCCAAGTGACATTCCTCCTTTATGGCAGTCAACGGCGGGGGTAATCCCCCGCCGTAAGGTAAACATTGTGATGATGGACGCGCCTTATTCGCCCTCGGCGTCCGTCTCGAAGGTGATGTGCGGCTGGTTCTCCGCGGGGGCGGCGGGGGCTGCCGGAGCAGGGACGGGCTTTCCGCCGAGCGCCTGCTGCACGCCGCTGCGCGTGGCCTGCACTTTTTCCAGAGCAGCGGAGATGGCGGCGTCCGTCGCGGTGAGCGCGGCGGAGATGGCGGCCTCGGTATCCTGCAGGGACTGGCTGCAGAACTGGGCGCTCGCCTGACGCAGCTGGTTGACCTTGGCTTCGGTCTCGGCCATGAGCTCGGAGGACTTGGTGCGGGCGATGCGCACGATTTCCTGCTCGTCGACGAGCTGGCGCGCGCGCTCCTCGGCCTGATTGCGGATGCCCTCCGCCTCACGCTTGGCGTTGTTGATGAATTCGTTGCGGGCGGAGACAAGGCGCTTGGCCTCAGCCAGCTCCACGGGCAGCGCGGTCTTGATGTCGTCCAGAATTTCGAGGATCTTCTCGCGCTCAACGATGCACTTGTCATTCCCAAGCGGCACGCTCCAGGCCTCGGAAACCATGCCGTAGAGTTCTTCGATGAGTTCCATTACTTCGTTGTCCATGTTGTTGCCTCCTAATTTTTCTCGGCCGCGCGGCGCTGGATGTCCTCAATGATCTCAAAGGGGACAAAGTCCGTGAGGTCCGCCTTGTAGGTTGCGAGCTCTCTCACGACGGAGGAGCTGAGGAACGTATATTTCTCGGTGGCGGTCAGGAACATGGTGTCGAGCTCGGGGTTGAGCTTCTTGTTGATGAGCGCCATTTGAAATTCGTTTTCGAAGTCGGTGTTCGCGCGAAGGCCTTTCACGATCACGGCGCCCTCGGGGAACGTCGCCGCGTACTCGGCGACGAGGCCGTCAAACGTCGTGACCTCCACGTTCGGGAAGCGCTCGACGCATTTTCTGGCGAGCTCCACGCGCTCGGTGGTCGAGAACATGTGCCTCTGCTTGCCGGCGTTTTTCATGATGCAGACCACGACGTGGTCGAAGATGCCGGAGGCGCGGCGGATCACGTTCAAGTGTCCGAGCGTCATCGGGTCGAAGCTGCCGGGATAGATGGCTGTTTTCATGCGTCGGGCTGCCTTTCGTAGAGGGTGAGCTTGATCTTGCCGTAGCACTTCTCGCGCCGCAGGACGTAGGGCGCGGGCATGTCCGGCAAAGCCTTTTCGCGGCGGGTCTCGCAAACGATGATACCGCCTTTAGTCAGTATATCGGATTTTGCAACAGTTTGCAAGGCTTTTTCGACCAACATTGTGTCATAAGGTGGATCGAGGAAAATGAGATCGAATATCTGCCCCTGGTTCAGGTAGCCGATGGCGTCCGTCTGCAGGACGGTGCCATCCAGACGGCAGGTTTCGAGATTTTCTCTGATGAGCTTCACGGCGGCGGTGCTCTCGTCCACGAAGACGCATTCGCGCGCGCCGCGGCTCAAAGCCTCGATGCCGAGCTGCCCCGTGCCGGCGAAAAGATCCAGCACGCGCCGTCCCTCGATATCGAACTGGATCGTGTTGAAGATGGCCTCCTTGACGCTGTCCGTCGTGGGGCGGATGGCCATGCCCTCCGGCTCGCGCAGACGTCTGCCGCGGGCGGTTCCGGTGATGACGCGCATGGTGCGGTTTCTCCTTTCGGTGAGGTGGAATGCGGGCGGATGGTATCCGCCCCTACGGTTCTGCGTTCGTGCGTGTAGGGGCGGCAATCTGCCGCCCGTTTCTCAGGAATGAAAATATTCGTAAATCTTCTCCGCGAGCGCCTTGCCCACGACGTCGGCAAGCTCCTCCTCGGAGGCTGCCTTGACGGCCTTGACGCTGCGGAAGGCCTTCAGCAGATCGTTGCGGCGCTTCTCGCCCACGCCGGGGATGCTGTCGAGCTCGCTTTTGAGCGAGGCATTGCGCAGCTTGCGCTGGTACTCGATGCTGTAACGGTGGGTCTCCTCCTGGATGCTGCCGATCAGGGCGAACACCGCCTGCGTGCCGGAGATGCCGATCTCGCGTCCGTCGGGCGTGATGAGCGCGCGCGTGCGGTGGCGGTCGTCCTTCACCATGCCGAAGATCGGCACCGTGACGCCGAGCGAGCGCGTCGCTTCGAGCGCAACGGCCGCGTGCTCCGCGCCGCCGTCGATGAGCAGCAGATCCGGCAGGGGCTTAAATTTCTCGTCCCCGTCGAGATAGTGCTGAAAGCGGCGCGTGACCGCCTCGTGCATGGAGGCGTAGTCGTTCTGCGTCGTGACCGCTTTCATCTTAAAGCGGCGGTAGTCGCGTTTTAAGGGTCTGCCGTTCTGGAACACGGTCATGCCGGCGACGATGCCGGTGTCGCCGAGGTTTGAAATGTCAAACGCCTCGATGCGCGCCGGGATGTCCGGCAGGTCGAGCGCCTTTTGCAGCCACTCCAGCGTCTTCATGCCGCGCTCTCTGCGCGTCGTGGAGCGCAGGATCTCCTCGGCGGCGTTTAAGTCCGCGCTCTCGGTGAGGCGGCGGCGCTCGCCGCGCTGCGGTACCTCGATGCTGACCTTATGCCCCGCCTGCTGCGTGAGCACCGCCTGCAGCGTATCGCGCTCGTCAATTTCAAACGGCAGGAGGATCTGCCGCGGCCACGCGCCGCGCTCGGCGTAGTACTGCTGCAGCAGGGCGAGCAGCGCCTCAGGATCCTCCTCCAGCGGCTCCTCCATAAGCTGCACGTCCTTTGCCGTGAGGGCGCCGTTTGTAAAGTGCAGAACGGTGAAGCACGTCTTCGCGCCCCGGCGAAAGCCGACGGCGTCGGTGTCGGAATAGACGGTCGCAATGACGCGCTGGTGGTTTTTCAGGTTTTCCACCGCGCGCAGCCGGTCGCGCAGCTCCGCTGCGTACTCGAAGCGGAGACTTTCCGCCGCGGCTTCCATGCGCGCGCGGAGGTCTTCGATGAGCTCGTCCGTCTTCCCCTCCAGGATCATGACCGCCTGCTCGATGCCCGCGCGGTACTCCGCGCCTGACGCGTCCTTCAGGCAGTACCCCGCGCAGGTGTTCATGTGGTAGTTGAGACAGGGTCTCGCCTTTCCGATGTCCTGCGGGAAACGCCGCGTGCAGGTCGGCAGGCGCAGGGCCTTCGAGATCGTGTCCAGGATCTCGCGCGTGGCGCTTCTGCCGCCGTAGGGGCCGAAGTAGCGCGCGCCGTCCTTTTCCGTCCGGTTCACGAGCGAGAACGTCGGGTACTGCTCGCGCAGGTCGAGCCGCACGAACGGATAACCCTTGTCGTCCTTCAGGAGGATGTTGTATTTCGGCTTGTGGAGCTTGATGAGCGAATTTTCGAGCACGAGGGCTTCAAACTCGCTCGTCACGACGATGACGTTGAACGTCGCGACATGCTCCACCATGGCGGCGACCTTCGGCAGGTGCTCTCCGCGAAAATAGCTCGTGACGCGGTTTTTCAGCGCCTTGGCCTTGCCGACATAGATGACCTCGCCCGTCTCGTCCAGCATGAGGTACACGCCGGGCTTCAGGGGCAGCATATTGGCGCGTTCGCGCAGCTCTTCGAGCGTCAGCTTTTCCATGTCATGCCTCCTGCTTTACCGGATGCGCGTGACTGTACACCGTCCAGAGCGTGACCGCCGCGATGACGACAATGCCGCCGATGAGCGCCATCGGTCCGGGCTTTTCCCCGGCGAACAGCAGCACCCACACGGGATTCAAAAGCGGCTCCAGCGCGCTTAAAAGCGACTGGGCGATCGGCGGGCAGTGTTCGGCTGAGAGCGCGACGAGCACATAGGGGATGCCGAGCTGCAAAACGCCCAGCACGAGCAGGCACGACACCGAACTCACCGAGAGCGTCGGCGGATAGAGGATGAGAAACGGAATGCCGAACAGGAATGTGAAGCTCTGCCCGAGAAAGACATAGCTCATGCGCGTGCTCTCGTCGTGCATGCGGCCGAGATTCAGATACATCAGCGCGAAGAACACGCCCGAGAGGATGGCGACGAGGTTTCCCGCGACCCTGCCGGGGCCGAGCTGATCCAAGAAAAACAGCACCACGCCGAGGAACGTCACCCCTGCCGCGGCCACATCGATCGTGCGCAGCCGCTCGTGCAGGAACACGACCGAAAAGAGCATCAGAAAGAGCGGCGAGGTATACTGCAAAGCGATGGCGTTTGCCGCGGTGGTGAGCTTGTTCGCCCCCACGAAGCAGAAAAAGAGCCCCGCCATGAAGATGCCCGGCACGACGGTCTGCCGCGTGATGACGAGCCGCAGGCCTTTCATGCGCATGTAGCACAGCACCACAAGCCCCGCGACAAAGCTGCGCAGGCTCGCGATGACGAAGCTGTTCCACGGGATGAGCTTAATAAAAATGCCCGCGATGCTCCAAAGTGCGGCGCATGCGAGCATCTGCATCACGGCGATATTCTTTTGTCGCTGTGTGTGCTGCATGAAAAAACCTCCGAGCATGTCAAACAGGGACGCGCTGAATGCCACGTCCCTGTCTTGTTTGCGTATTGTGGATTACTCCGAGAAATCGGAATTGATGAGGGCGACCAGCGTGTCGATCGCTTCCTGCTCATCGGGGCCGTCGGAGACGAGGGTCACGGTCGTGCCCTTCACGATGCCGAGGGAGAGCACGCCAAGCAGGCTCTTCGCATTCACGCGGCGCTCATCCTTTTCGATCCAGATGCTGCTCTTGAACTCGTTGGCTTTCTGGATGAAGAAAGTAGCCGGGCGAGCATGCAGGCCGACCTGATTGTTGATGACAGCTTCTTTCGTAATCATATCGTACGCTCCTCTATGTCTTGAAGTAAATTATACCATCACAAATGCAATCTTAAAAATTACACGCACACATATTATCAAAAACGGCCTTGAACGTCAACAGATTTTCGGAATTTCGGTAAGTTGCACAGCGCAATTGCCCACATTGGGTTTTTTGTTTATACAATGTTGAAAATCATTTCATTGTCACGACCGTGACGCCGCTCTCGCCCTCACCGAAGCGGCCGAGGTGGAACGACTTGACCGCCTTGTTGCGCTTCAGCTCCTGCTGCACGGCCTCACGCAGCGCGCCGGTGCCCTTGCCGTGGATGATGCGCACCTCTTCGAGCTTTGCCATGACAGCGGCGTCGATAAACCGCTGCGTGGCGTCCACGGCCTCGATGCGCTCCATGCCGCGCAGGTCGATCTCCGAGGCGGCGCTCGCCTGCCGGAGTCTCGCCGGCTGTCCGGAGGACGTGACGACCTTGACGGGCTTGACGTTCTCCAGCAGATACACCTCGTCCTCCTTCGCCGTGACGTTCATGATCCCGGCGCGGAGCGTGAGCACACGGTCGTTCGAGACGGCGGTGACGGTGGCCTTGACGCCCATGGAGAGAATCTCAACCGTGTCTCCCACCTTGACGGGACGGGACGAGACCTTCTTCTCCTCCGGCTCCTTCTGCGCGGCGGCAGCCTGCTCCTCGGCGAGGTTCAGCTTGCGCCGGAGCTCGGCGCGGGCGACGTTCGCCTCATGGTGCGACTCGCTCTCGCGCTCGAGCTTGCGGATGGAGTCGAGCTCGCGGAAGGTCTCCTCCGCCGTTCTTCTGACGTCGGCGAGGATGCGCTCTGCGTCCCGCCGCGCTTTCTCGTCCGCCTTTTCCAGACGCACGGAGAGCTCCGCACGGAGCATGGAGGCTTTTTTCTTCTCGGCCTCCGCCCTGCGCAGCTCGTCGGCGGCGGCGGCGCGGTCGCGCTCCAGGAGCTGGCGCACCTGCTCGAGCTTTTCGATGGTGGCCTCAAACGTCGCGCTCTCCTGCCCGACGCGCGCTCTCGCGTCGGCGATGACGTCCTCCGGGAGCCCCAGCCGCTGCGCGATGGCAAAGGCGTTGGACTTGCCGGGGATGCCGATGAGAAGATGATACGTCGGGCGGAGCGTCTCCACGTCGAACTCGCAGGAGGCGTTCATGACGCCGGGCTGCGTGGTGGCGTAGATCTTCAGCTCCGTATAGTGCGTGGTGGCGGCGATCGTCGCGCCGAGCTGACGGGCGCGCTCGATGACGCTGATCGCAAGCGCCGCGCCCTCGGTGGGGTCGGTGCCGGCGCCGAGCTCATCGAAGAGCACGAGCGAGCGGTCGCCGCAGGCGTCCAGGATTCGGACGATGTTCGTCATGTGCGCCGAGAACGTGGACAGGCTCTGCTCGATGCTCTGCTCATCGCCGATGTCCGCCATGATCTCGTCGAACACGGGCAGGCTGCTGCCGTCGGCGGCGGGAATGTGCAGGCCGCACTGCGCCATCACGGCGAGAAGCCCCACGGTTTTGAGCGTGACGGTCTTGCCGCCGGTGTTGGGGCCGGTGATGACGAGGGTATCGAAATCAGCGCCCAGCGCGACGTCGATCGGGACGACCGTATCCTTGGAGATCAGCGGGTGACGCGCGCGTCGGAGCGTCACGCCCTTGTCAGAAAGCGTCGGCGCGGTGCAGTCGAGCTTATAGGCAAGCTTCGCCTTGGCGAAAATGACGTCCAGCCGCACGAGCATATCGAAGTCCAGCGAAATGTCCTCGCGGTGGGCGGCGCAGTCGGCGGAGAGCTCGGCGAGGATGCGCTCGATCTCCGTTTTCTCCTTGGCGCGAAGCTCGCGCAGCTCGTTGTTCGCCTTCACTGCCGCCATGGGCTCGATAAAGAGCGTCGCGCCGGAGCCGGACACGTCGTGCACAAGTCCCGGCACAGAGCCCTTGTGCTCCGCCTTGACAGGCACGACATAGCGCTCAGAGCGCATCGTGATAATGGGCTCCTGCAGCGCCTTGGCATAGCTCGGCGAGGAGATGATCTTCTGCAGCGCGTCGTGCACTCTCGCGCTCGCTGCCCGGATCAGACGGCGGATGGAGGCAAGCTCCGGCGACGCCGCGTCCGCGATCTCGTCCTCGCCCACGATGGAGCCCGTAATCTTGTCCTCCAAAAACTTATTCGCCTGCAGGGCGTTAAAGAGATAGTCGATGCAGGTCTTGTCCTCGCGCTCGGCGGTGCCGTAGCTGCGCACCGCCCGGGCCGCGCCGAGGACGCGGGCGATGTCGATGAGCTCCCGCGTGTTCAGCACGCCGCCCATGTCGGCGCGCTGCAGGCTCGCGCGGACGTCCTTCACGCCCGAAAACGAGGGGCTGCCCTTGACAACCATGAGCTGCGCGGCGGCGGTCGTCTCGTTTAAGCGGCGCTCGACCTCGGCGCGGTCGCCGGAGGGGCTGAGCGTGCGGGCGACGTCCTTGGCGGCGCTCGAGGAGGCCTCGGCGGCGAGCATGTCCAGCACGGCGGGCAGCTCCAGCGTCCGCAGGGATCGAATGGTCTGTTCTTTCATAGGTCTTTCACCTTTTTCCAATAGTCCAGCGAGGAAAAGCCCCGCTCCAGCTGCAGCAGCAGATACTGCTCCGCGCACGCCGCGAGCTGCGACATGGCGGCGTCGGGCAGCGTGAATGAAAAGATCTTCTTCGGGGCACTGTATACGATGTGGCGCATGGCCTGCAGAACCTCGGGCGTCAGGTGCGTCACCGCGCCGGGAGCTTCATGCATGCAGTCGGGGCAGAAGATCGCGCCCTCGGGCGCGTAGAACGCCGCCGACGCCATGTCCTGTCTGCCGCATCCGGCGCAGCCGGAGAGATCCGGCTCATAGCCCGTGATCGCCATGAGGCGCAGCTCAAACACGGCCTTGATCAGCCGCGGGCTCACAAGCTCCCGGCTGAGCGCGTAGAGGCTGTTGAGCCCCAGCTGCAGCACGGCGGGATCCGGCGCGCCCTCCTCCGAGACGGTATCCAGCACCTCGGCAAAGTAGGCCGCGAGCGCCAGAGATGAAAAATTTTCGCGCAGGCCGATGAACTGCTCGATGGTCTGGGCCTCGTTTAACTGCCAGCGCCCGCGGTTTGAGAAGAGCGTCATCTCCGAGAGCGTATAGAGCTCGGTCGCGGCGGCGAGCTTTCCGCCCTTTCTGAGCGCGCCGCGGGCACGCAGCGTGAGCTTGCCCTCGGACTCGGTGAGCACGGTGAGGATCTTGTCCGACTCCTTGTAGCGCACCGAGCGCAGGACGAGACCTCTTGTCGTTTCAAACATATAAGTACACTTCCGATTCAGGCGGAGGGCTCGATCGCGTCCTCCGCGTCGGCGGCGCGACGGTAAAGAAGATACACCATCGGCTCGCCTGTTTCGCAAAAGAGCTCCCAGAGCTCCGAGCTTGTTTCCATACCGATCACCCCACAGGAACTAGTGTGAGCGCCGATATGGAAAGTATGATTGGTAAAATGTGCGCTTATTCCTCCGTGAAGCCGAAGTTGCGCAGCAGGGCGTTGGAGTCGCGCCAGTTTTCCTTGACCTTGACCCACGTCTGCAAAAACACCTTCGTGCCCATGAACGCCTCGATGTCCTCGCGCGCCATGGCGCCGATCTTTTTGAGCATGGCGCCGTGCTTTCCGATGATGATGCCCTTGTGGCTGTCCTTTTCGCAGTAGATCGTGACGTCCATGTCGATGATGCCGTTTTCTCGCTCGGAAAACTTCGTGACGGCGACGGCGGTGCCGTGCGGGATCTCCTTGTCGAGGCACAAAAGCAGCTTTTCGCGCACGAGCTCGGCGCAGATCTGCTTTTCGGGCATGTCGGAGATCATATCGTCCGGGAAGAGCTGCGGCCCCGGCTCGGCAAACTTCTCCAGCTCGTCCAGCAGCTCCTCCAGCCCGTCGCCCTGCTTGGCGGAGATGGGCACGATGGCGCTGAAGCTGTGCGCCTGCGCGTAGGTGGAGATGACGGCGAGGAGCGCGTCCTTTTCCACGGTGTCGATCTTGTTGATGACGAGCACGCTCGGCGCGCCGGACTGTTTGATGCGCTCGATGAGCGCCGCCTCCTGCGGCCCGATGGAGGCGATGGGCTCGACGACGAGCACGACCGCATCCACGTCCGCGACGCTCTCGCGCACGACCTTGACCATGTAGTCGCCGAGGCGGGTGCGCGGCTTGTGGAAGCCCGGCGTGTCCATCAGCACAAACTGCGTCTCGCCGCGGTTCAAAACGGCGGCGATGCGGTTGCGCGTGGTCTGGGGCTTGTTCGTGACGATGGCGATCTTCTCGCCGACGAGGGCGTTCGTGAGCGTGGACTTGCCGACGTTCGGACGCCCGCAGATCGTGATCATGGCAGTTTTCGTAATCATAAATCGTTTTCTCCCAGCAGGTTCAGGATTTCTTTTTCTCTCGTGCGCATCTGTTTTTTCATCGCGCCCTCATCCACATGGTCGTAGCCGAGCAGATGGAGCGTCGAGTGAATGGCGAGGTACGTGACCTCGTGCTGAAAGCTGTGGCCGAATTCCTCCGCCTGCGCTGCGCACCGCTCCATCGAGATCACCATGTCGCCGAGCAGGATGCACGCGCGCTCATAGTCGTATTCACAGAGGTCTGCGTCAAACGCGCCCGGCGTGAGCTCGTTCATCGGAAAGCTCAGCACGTCCGTGGGCCTGTCCACGTTTCGGTGCTCGCGGTTGATGGCGTGGATCGTCTCGTCATCCGTGAGCAGGATCTCGACGGCGCAGGGCGTGTCCACGCCCTCGGCGGAAAGCGTCGCGGCGACGGCCTTTTTCACATACCGCGCCGTCTGGGGATACCCGAGCCCCGTGCGGCTGCGGACGATATTCAAATACAGCTCGCTCATTTTTTCTTCCTCGCTGTCGTGGGCTTGTCCGGCTTCCTGGGCGCTGCCTTCTCCGCCTTTTCGCGGGCAAGGTCGCTTTTCTCATACGCCTCGATGATCTTCTGCACAAGCGCGTGGCGCACGACGTCCGCGCCCGTGAGGCGGCAGATCGCAATATCCTCGATGCCGTCGAGCACCCGCATGGCCTCCTTGAGCCCGGAGGTCTTGTCCGGCGGGAGGTCAATCTGCGTGACGTCGCCCGTGATGACGACGTGGGAGCCGAAGCCGATGCGCGTTAAGAACATCTTCATCTGCTCGCGGGAGGTGTTCTGCGCCTCGTCCAGGATGATGAAGCTGTCGTCCAGCGTGCGCCCGCGCATATAGGCCAGCGGCGCGACCTCGATGTTGCCGCGCTCGAGATATTTCTGATACGTCTCCGCGCCCAGCATCTCAAACAGCGCGTCGTAGAGAGGCCGCAGGTAGGGGTCTACCTTGCTCTGCAGGTCGCCGGGCAGAAAGCCTAGGCGCTCGCCCGCCTCGACCGCGGGGCGCGTTAAGATGATGCGGTTCACCTTTTCGGCGCGAAACGCCGCCACCGCCTCCGCGACCGCGAGATACGTCTTGCCGGTACCGGCGGGGCCGATGCCGAGCGTGATCGTGTTCTGCTCGATGGCGTCAAGGTAGCTGCGCTGGCCGATGGTCTTGGCCTTGATGGGCTTGCCCTTTGCCGTGATGCACACGACGTCGCCCGCGAGCTCCTCGATCTTCTGCTCGCGTCCCTCGTGGACGAGCTTGAAGATATAGCGCACGTTCTGCTCGTGGATTTCCTCCCCGCGCGACGCAAGCTGCAGCAGCCCCGTGAGCGCCTTTTTCGCGGGCAGGACGTTTTCCGCCTCGCCCGTAATGTGCAGGCAGGCGTCACGATCCGTCACGCGGACGTTATACTCCGCCTCGATCAGGCGCAGGTTCTGGTCGAACGAGCCGAAGACGCTGATGACGTCCTCCATCCGTTCGACTTTGATCGTTTGTTCAATCATTCGTGTTTCCTTCTTCCGTCGGGAAATTCGGCACCTCGCACGGGCGCGACAGGGCGATCTCCTGCTCGCATTCGCAGCGGAGCGTCACGGTGAGCGTGTCGCCGCTTTTGCTCTCAGAAAAGTGCTTCGAGATCACTTCCCCGTCCGCGCCGATTTGTGCGCGCAGCGCATCCAGAAGCGTCTGCTCCAGCCGCGCGCGGGCGGCCTTTTCCTGCTCCCTGGCGTCGGTGAGCGTGAGCGGCGTGACGTCCTCGCGCAAAAGCGTCACCGGCAGGCGCACGAGTCCGGGGATCGCGCATACAGAGACAGTATATATCTTATCACAAAGCGCACCCGGAATGCTACTGCTTTTGCCAAAATTCATACGCTTTTTTCCGAAAAGGATCGCCCAGCGCGTGTGTCTGCGTCCGGCGCTCGCGGCTTTCTGCTTCGTCAGCGGCATCTGCGCCGTGAGACAGTATGCCGTGCGGACGCGGACGCTGCCGAGGGCGTGGACGCCGGTGTGCTCGCCCTGAATGTCCTCGGGCGCGCCGGAGACGAGCACCTGTCCTGACGTCACAAAATCCCCGCGCTGCACGAGCGGCTGCCCCTGCAGGACCTCCATCTTCACAACGATCCCGCTGTGGGCGGCATAGAGCTCATAGGGCGCGTCGTTGTCCACGACCTCCGGCGCCTCCGTGCGCTCGGTCACGATCACGTCGGCGACGCTGCCGTGCAGATTCACGGTGAACCATTCCAGCCCCTTGACGCGCCGCTGCACACCGGAGCGCACAAGGTCAATGTTCATCTTCGGCCAGAACGTCCCCGCCGAAACGCCGCAGTCATCGAGCGCGCGCAAAATCGACGCCGTGGACACCGTCTCGTTTCCGACGACGCGGATCTCCCAGATAAACAGCGACGACAGCCACGATAAGAGCGCCAGCGCCGCCACCAGCAGCGCAAAAAGCGCGCGGCGCTTCCCCTTTCGCAGAAAGCGTCCGGCGCGGGAGACGCGCACATTCTCCACCTGACATTGATATTTTGATGCGATTTCTTTGACTTTCCCCACCTGAAACGCGGACACCGTCGCTTTCAGGCAAAAGTTCTCCACCGGCGTGACACGCGACACCTCGACGCCCTGCTTGGCGCACGCCGAGAGCACGCGCTCCGGCTGCGCGCCGCGCAGCGTGACGACCACACGGTCACGCCTGAGTTCACGCCGCCTCATAACAGCTCCAGCGCGCTGATCGCGCCCGTCAGGAGCACGGCGTCCCGATCCATCGCGGCAAGGCGCAGTTCGCCCCCGGTCACGCGCAGACGGAACACGCCGAGATCGAGCTCCACGCAGTCGGATGCATACTGCGTGAGCCCCTTGTGCTGCTCCACCAGAAGCTGCCGCCTGCCCGTGAGCGTGATGCGCGGCAGCGCCGCCATGCTGTCGGCGGGCAGCGCAAGACGTTCGGCTGCCCGCTCCACCGTGTCTGTCCAATCCTTCATGGTCGTCCTCCTGCGTTGTTCTATCGGCACATTTTATGCGCGGGACACGCATACAATGCGCCGAAAGGAGGCGCTTGGTATGGAACGATTGCGGCGGGCGCTGCCGCTGCTGGCGGCGCTCTGCGCGCTGATTGCGCTGGTGCTCTGTCCGGACGCGGCGGCAAGCAGCGCACGGGACGGCTTAAAACTCTGCGCGGAGATGCTCGTGCCCTCCCTGCTGCCGTTTTTCATCGTATCGGGGCTGCTGCGCCTGCTGGGACTGCCGGGCGCGCTGGGGCGCGTGGTCGAGCCTGTGACGATCCGGCTCTTCGCCCTCTCCGGCGCGGGCGCGAGCGCCATGCTCCTGGGGCTCACGGGCGGGTATCCTCTGGGCGCGGCGGCGATCGCGGATCTGACGCGCGACGGGCTGATGACGCCGGAGGAGGCCGAGCGCGCGCTTCCCTTTTGCAACAACACCGGCCCTGCGTTTCTGATCGGCGCGGCGGGAACCGGCGTGTTTCACGACCGGGAGCTCGGTCTCATGCTGTATCTGACGCATGTGCTCGCCGCTGTGATCCTCGGCATCCTGCTTACGCCGCGAAAGGCGCGCCGTGTGCCGCGCGAGCGCGTGCACCTCCGCTCGCTCTCCGTCGGCGAGGCGCTCCCGCAGGCGGTGCGCGGCGCGCTCGACGCCACGCTCACGGTCTGCGGCTTTGCCGTGACGTTCAGCGTCGTGACGGGGCTTCTGGACGCCGGAGGCGTGCTGCCTGCGCTGTCTGAGGCGCTCGCGCGGGAGTTTGAGTCCGCGCCGCAGGTTTCCCGCGCCCTGCTCTCGGGGCTGCTGGAGGTCGGCAGCGGCATCGGCGCGATGCAGGGACTGCCCTCGACAAAGCAAAACGCCGCCCTCGCCGCGTTTCTCATCGGCTTTGGCGGCGTGAGCGTACACGCGCAGACGGCGGCGGTGCTCTCCGGCACAGGCGTCCGCTTAAAAAGGCATTTCTGGGGACGGGTATTCCATGGGCTTCTGGCTGCGATGATGATGCTGGTGGTATAAAAAACGGCGGGGTATTTCCCCCACCGTTTTATAATTGCGCAACCTTGGCGGCGACCTCGGCTTCCGTGTCCTTCATGGCCTGAAGCGTCTTGTCGATGAGCTCCGTCAGGTCCCAGCCGAGCATGTCCGCGCCGCGCTGGATGACCTCACGCGAGCAGCCGGCGGCAAAGGCGGGGCTCTTAAACTTCTTCTTGACGGATTTGACCTCCATGTCGCTCACGCTCTTCGACGGGCGCACAAGCGCGCACGCGCCGATGAGCCCCGTGAGCTCGTCGGCAGCAAACAGCACCTTCTCCATTTCGAGCGTCGGCTCGATGTCGACCGTGATGCCGTAGCCGTGGCTGCACGTCGCGCGGATGATCTTCTCCGGTACGCCCGCCTCCTGCATCAGGCTCTGCTGACGGATGCAGTGCTCGTCGGGGTACATTTCAAAATCCAGGTCATGCAGCAGCCCCACGAGGCTCCACAGCTCTTTCTCCTCGCCGTAGCCGAGGTGCTCGGCAAACCAGCCCATGACCGCCTCGACGGTGATCGCGTGCTGGAGATGAAAATGATCCTTGTTGTACGTTGTGAGCAGCGCCCACGCCTGTTCTCTGGTCATGGAAACCATCCTTTCCAATTTAGCAGAATTTGGAAGTTGGGTGAAAAAGGAAGCGCCGCGTCAATCGAGGTGCGCGGATTGGCGAGCGGATTTTTCGACTGCCGAAGATGAAAAACCGAAGGAATACTTTGTGTATTTCAAGGGTTTGAGACGAAGGCAGGCGGACAATCCGCCGTCAAGACGTGTGCAACGATTGGCACGGCGTTTCCTCACTTCAAGAATCCGTTCACGATCTGCTCCTCGGCTTCCTTGTCGGTCAGGCCGAGGGTCATGAGCTTGATGAGCTGGTCGCCGGCAATCTTGCCGATGGCGGCCTCGTGGATGAGGCTCGCGTCGACAGAGTTTGCCGTGATCTCCGGCTGCGCGCCGACCTTGCCGTTGTCCATGATGATGGCGTCGCACTCGGAGTGACCGGCGCAGCGGGCGTTGCCGCGGATGTTGGACTTGAACATCTGGCTGGAATCGTCGCGCGCAACGGAGCGGGAAATGAGGTTCGCGCTGGAGTCCTCGCCGTTGAGATCGACGGTGAAGTTCGTCTCGGCGTACTGCGTGCCGTGCGTCATGATCTTTTCCTTCACGACGATCTGTGCCCCCGCGGCGCAGGTGGCGCGGGTGTCACGGATGGTGGAGTCGATGCCCTTGATCTGGGTGGTCTCCATCTCCATATAGCTGCCCTCGCCGAGCTCGACGATGGTGGTCGGGTTCATGACGTTCGTGCCGCGGCCGTCGCCCTCGCCGTAGTGCTTTTCGATATACTTGACCTTACAGTTCTTGCCGATGAAGAAGCTGTGGATGCCGTCGTGACGGCTCTCCTGCGTGCCGCAGTTGTTGATGCCGCAGCCCGCGACGATCGTCACGTCGCAGTCATCGCCGATGAAGAAATCGTTGTACACGAGATCCTGCAGGCCGCTCTTTTCGATGATGACGGGGATGTGCATGCTCTCGTTTTTCGTGCCGGGCTTGATGATGATGTCAATGCCGGGCTTGTCGGTCTTGGTGACGATATCGATGTTCGCGGTGGTGTTGCGTCCGGCGAGCTGGCCGTCAGCGCGGATGTTGTATGCGCCCTCCGGCACATCGTGCAGATCGGCGACCTCGCGCAGGAGGCGCTTCTGAATCAGATCCATTGCCATTGTTACCCCTCCTTAGACCTTGTCCTGCAGACGGCTGCACACGCCGGACGCCGCCATGAGCGTCGGCATGATCTCTTCCTTGGAGCCGATGGCGCGGACCTCGCCGTCGGCGATGACCACGATCTTGTCGGCATTCTCCAGGATGCGCTCCTGGTGGGAGATGATGAGGATGCTGCCGTGGATGGTCTGGTGCATCTTCTCAAACACCTGGATCAGATTCTGGAAGCTCCAGAGGTCGATGCCGGCCTCGGGCTCGTCGAAGATGCTCATCTTCGTGCCGCGCGCGAGCATGGTGGCGATCTCAATGCGCTTGAGCTCGCCGCCGGAGAGGGACGCGTTGACCTCGCGGTTTACATAATCACGCGCGCACAGGCCGACCTCGGAGAGATAATTGCAGGCCTCGGCGACCGTCAGGCGCTTGCCGGAGGCGATGGAAATGAGGTCGAAGACCGTGATGCCCTTGAAGCGCACGGGCTGCTGGAACGCGAAGCTGATGCCTTTGTGGGCGCGCTCGGTGATGTCCAGATCTGTGATGTCCTCGCCATCGAGGATGATCCGGCCCTCGGTAGGCTTTTCGATACCGGCGATGATCTTGGCGAGCGTGGATTTGCCGCTGCCGTTGGGGCCGGTGATGACGACCATGCGTTCATCGATCGTCAGGCTGACGTCTTTGAGAATCTTCTTGACGCCCTCGTCCGATTCAGCCTCGAACGAGATATGCTTGAGTTCCAGCATAAGCGTATTCCTCCATTGTATCTCTGTTTTTTATTAAAAATTCTCTGTATTAAACTTGTCCGAGAGATCCGGCGCGAGGTCGAATTTCTTTTCCGTGCGGCGCAAAAGCGCGAGGATGTTCCGCCGTCCGCGCCAGAGGAGCACGAGCGACGAGGCCGCCGTGACCATGAGTCCGAGCATGCCGTTTTCGACCCACATCAGCGGCGGCGCGAGCAGCGCCGCGACGAGTGTGCCGAGGACGGGATAGCGCGTCAGCCACGCAAGCAGGGCAAACACGACGAGGGCGAGAAAGCCGATCGTACTGTTTACAAAGAGCAGACCCACGATCAGGCAGTGCGTGCCCTTGCCGCCGCGAAACCGCCGGAACGCCGGATAGCAGTGTCCGAGCAGGACGCAGTAGAGCGCAAACAGTCTGCCGACGGCGGTGTAGTTTGCCGTGGTCTGCGCCGGGTCGACGCCGGAGAATTTGCCGAGGACGAAACCGCCGATGAGCACGGCCGCGGTCGTTTTGAGCACATCCACCAGCACCGTGACGCCCAGTCCCCACCAGCCGTAGGCGCGCCAGATGCGCAGCAGCCCCTCCGCGCCGTAGCCGAGGCGGCGATAGCGCGCGCGGGGACGGCGAAAGATGCGCCGCATGACTCCCGAGGCGTTGATGCACCCCAGCAGATACGCAAGCACGGCAATGCCGGCGAGCAATGCAGGGATCATTCCTTATCCCCTTTCTGACGGATCAGCAGGCGGATCGGCGTGCCCTCCAGTCCGAACACAGCGCGGATCTGGTTTTCGATATAGCGCTGATACGAGAAGTGGAACAGCTCCCGGCTGTTGCAGAACACGACGAAAACAGGGGGCTTGACGCCGGTCTGGGTCATATAATAGATCTTCAGGCGACGGCCCTTGTCAGAGGGCGGCTGCACACGCGCCTGCGCGTCGGCAAGGACGTTATTGAGCATGCCGGTCGTGATGCGCATGGCGCTCTGGTCATTGACGAAGTTAATCAGCTCAAACAGCCGCTCCGTGCGCTGACCCGTGAGCGCGGAGATAAAGAGGATCGGCGCGTAGCTCATGAAGCTTAAGTCCCGCATGACGTCCTTGCGCATCTGCTCCATCGTGCCGGTTTCCTTGTCGATAAGGTCCCACTTGTTCACGACGACGATCGACGCCTTGCCCGCCTCGTGGGCGAGTCCCGCGATCTTCGTGTCCTGTTCGGTGACGCCCTCACGCGCGTCGATCAAAATCAGGCACACGTCCGCCCGCTCGATGGCGAGCTTCGCGCGCATGACGGAAAACTTCTCCACGCGGTCGTCCACCTTGCTCTTGCGGCGGATGCCGGCGGTATCGATGAAGATATATTTGCCGTATTTGTTTTCAAACCGCGTGTCCACGGCGTCGCGCGTCGTGCCCGCGACGGGGCTCACGACCACGCGCTTTTCGCCGAGGATGTGGTTTACAAGCGAGGACTTGCCGACGTTGGGCTTGCCGATGACGGCGACGCGGATGAAGTCGTCCTCCTCCTCGTCCTCACTCTGCGGCGGGAAGTGCTCGAGACAGGCGTCCAGCAGATCGCCCGTGCCGTGACCGTGCACGGCGGAGACGGCGATCGGGTCGCCGAGACCGAGGGAGTAAAACTCATAGATGCCGGGGTCGACCTTGCCGGTGGCGTCCATCTTGTTCACGCAGAGGACGACGGGCTTCTTGCTCTTTAAGAGCATGCGCGCGACCTCCTCGTCGGCAGCCGTGACGCCCGTGCCGATCTCGGTCACGAGGATGATCACGTCCGCCGCGTCAATGGCAAGCAGCGCCTGCTCGCGCATGAAGAGCAGTATTTCATTGTCGGTCGTCGGCTCGATGCCGCCGGTATCGACGATATCAAAGCTTCTGCCGCACCACTCGCACTCGGCGTACAGCCGGTCGCGCGTGACGCCCGGCGTGTCCTCCACGATGGAAAGACGCTGGCCGCAGAGCTTATTAAAAAGCATGGATTTGCCGACGTTGGGTCTTCCGACGATGGCAACCAGAGGTTTGGACATGGTTTCAGATTCCTCCTTATTCGTGAGGATTATAGGCATAAAACTCGCCTTGGCGGGTCGTTCGTTTCGGTTCGGGTAATTCGGGCAGGATGCCGAACATGGCGTCGCAGAGATCAAAGCCGTCCTGGCGGATCGGATAGATCGGAACGCCGAGGGCCGCGGAGGCCTCCTCCAGCGTCACGTCATCCAGAAAATCCTGCTCGTCGTGCCGGATCATGTTCGCGGAAATGAGCAGCCGCTCGCCGAGGTCGCGCCCTTTGAGCTGCCGGATCAGATCCTGTCCGGTGATGAGGCCGGTCACATTGATGCTCCGGCCGAAAAAGTCGTTTTCAATGGCATACACGCGCCCGTCCAAAGCCGGAAACTGCGCGTGCGCAAGGTCAACCAGCTCCTGCAGAAACGGCGCTGCCGAGACGCCCGCCGCGACCGAGAACGGCACGCCGTCGGGCTCGTCCGCCATGCGCAGCGCGCCGCAGAATTCCGTCTTCTGCAGCCGCAGCATGCCCACGCCGTTTTCAAGCTGGGTGTAGTTTTCGTAAAACGCATCCTCGGGGATCGGGCGTTTGGCCTTCAGGTACAGCTCGTCCCCGCAGAAGAAGATCCGCTCGCCGAAGCGCGAAACGCACTCGTCGCCGAAGCCTTCCACCAGATCCAGCGTCTCGTTTGCAAGCGCCTCGTCAAAGGGCGTGAGGGGATACAGCCCCTCGCGGAACTTCGTGAGCCCCACGGGAACGATGGAGACGCTTTTCACCTGCGGATAGAGCCCGGCGAGATCCTCCATCGTGCGCAGAAGCTCTTTGCCGTCATTCAGCCCCGGGCAGCAGACGATCTGGCAGTTCATGACGATGCCGCCTTTCGCAAAGCTGCGCATAATGTCCAGCGTCTCCCCTGCCCGCTTGTTACCGAGCATGAAGGCGCGCAAGTCCGGGTTCGTCGTGTGCACGGAGACGTTGATCGGGCTGATGTGCAGGTCGATGATGCGCTGCACCTCGCGCTTGGAGAGGTTCGTGAGCGTCATATAGTTTCCCATAAGGAAGCTTAACCGCGCATCGTCATCTTTAAAATATAATGTAGGGCGCATGCCTCGGGGCATCTGGTCGATGAAGCAGAAGACGCACCGGTTTGCGCAGGAATGGGCCTTGTCCATGAGATAGGTCTCAAAGTCCAGCCCCAGCTCGCCGCCCTCCGGCTTTTGGATGTGCACGGTGCGGCGCGCGCCGTTTTCGCCCTCGAGCTCCACGGCAAGGCGCGTGTCGTAGGCGAAGTACTTATAGTCCAGAACATCGTGGATGCGGTTGCCGTTGATCGCGACAAGCGCGTCCCCGACAGCGGCGCAGCCGCGCAGCGGACTGTCCGGATCGATATGGCAGATCTTGCAGCCGCGCATGGCGCGCCCCCCTTCCTGATTCGGGCGGCAGGTTGCCGCCCCTACGGCGATGGTTTTCGGGCGGCAGGTTGCCGCCCCTACGTTCTGAATGGGTGCGGTGTAGGGGCGGATATCATCCGCCCGCTTTGCCGTCTAGCAAAAGAAGAGGGACTGAACTGCCCCTCTTCTAAAGCTCTTGTGATTATTCTTCGACCTTAAGAACGCTGCGTCCGTTGTATTCGCCGCACGCCTTGCAAGCGTGATGGGGCAGAACGAATGCACCGCAGTTCGGGCACTTCACGACCGTGGGAGCCGCGAGCTTCCAGTGGGACGAACGTCTCTTGTCACGACGCTGTCTGGACACTTTTCCTTTCGGGACTGCCATGTTGACACCTCCTCGTCAGACGCTGTTTTGAGCAGCTTGTCTTTTTCCTTCGTTATTCATCCAAAAGCTGCTCCAATACAGCCATTCTTGGATCGCGTGGTTTTTGGCAATTGCACGGACCGAGGTTCAAATCCGCCCCGCACTGCGCGCAGAGTCCGGCGCAGTCCTCCCGGCAGAGGCATTTGGCTTCCATATCCAGAACGAAGCAAGTGGAAAGGACCTCGTCCAGATCGAGCGCGTCGCCCTCTAAGGGGAAGATCTCGGGATCGTCATCCTCCTCGGGGTTGGCCGTGAGGGTGACGAGCAGCGGCAGATCCTTTACGCGCTGGAATTCCTTTCCGCAGCGGTCACACACGCAGCGCATCTCAGCGTGCAGCGTGCCGCTCAAGCTCAGAATGCCGGCGGTGTTGCGGATCTCGCCCTCGGCGGTGATGGGCGCCGTATATTCCAGAACAGACGGAAAGTCCAGCGTGTCGGTGTCGAGCGTCTGAGAAAACGCCTTCCGGCTGCCGGGAATCTCGATAATGTCTTTCAGGTTGAGTAACATAGAAGCGCACCTCGCACAATCGCTTTGATATTATAGATGATTTCTTCCCCGCTGTCAACAGGAATTTGTGTTGACATTGGAAGAAAAATAAACGATAATATGATCAGCCCATAGGGAGAAATGACAAGATGAAAGAATTTACCATTGGCAGGAACGACAGCGGGCAGCGTCTGGACCGCTTTGTGGGGAAAAACGTGCCCCTGCTGCCGGAATCTCTGCTGCAAAAATACATCCGCATCAAGCGCATCAAGGTAAACCACAAGGGCGCCAAGCGCGACACGCGCCTCATCACGGGCGATCAGGTGCAGCTTTATATCAACGACGAGTTCTTTGAAAAGCCCGCGGAGCACAACGCGCACCTGAAAATCGCGACGCCCCGCCTCACCGTTGTGTACGAGGACGAAAACATCCTCCTTGCCGACAAAAAGCCCGGCGTACTGTGCCACAGCGCGGGCGACTGGAGCTGGGACACGCTCATTGCGAACATCCAGGCCTATCTGCGCTTAAAAGGCGAATGGGACCCGAAGGCGGAAAACAGCTTCGCCCCGGCGCTGTGCAACCGCATCGACCGCAACACCGGCGGCATCGTCATCGCCGCCAAGAATGCCGAAGCGCTGCGCATCCTGAACGACAAGATCAAAGCGCGCGAGATCGAGAAATACTATCTCTGCACCGTGCACGGAAAGCCCCGCCCCGCCGAGGGACGTCTGGAGGGCTACCTATTTAAAGATGCGGTGAAGAATCAGGTCTACGTCAGGCGCACCGGCGAGCCGGGCGCAAAGACCGCCGTGACGGAATACCGGACGCTGAAGACCAAGGGCGCCCTCTCGCTCGTGGAGTGCAGGCTCCTCACCGGACGCACGCACCAGATCCGCGCGCAGATGGCGGACGCGGGCTGGCCGCTTCTGGGCGACGGGAAATACGGCAAGGAGCGCGTGAACCGCTCCTACGGCGAAAAGGGGCAGGCGCTTTACTCCTACAAGCTGGAGTTTGCCTTCCCCACCGACGCGGGGATGCTCGAATACCTGCGCGGCAGGACGTTCCAGGTAAACGACATCCCGTTCGTGGAGAAGTATTTCCCGGGCTATCATCTGACGAAGCGCGAAACCGAAAGCGAAGAAGGCTGATGGATATGGATATTATTCTGCGCCGCCGCAGACGCATCTTCGAGATCGTTGAGATCGGCTCCACGGGCGACTGGCTCAGCCGCCTGTACGACCTGGTCTATACGCTCACGATCCTCTTAAACCTCACGGCGACGATCCTGGGCACGTTCGCGCCCATCGAGGCGCGCTACGGCGCGCTTCTGGATGTGATCGACCTCATCACGGTCGTGTTCTTCACGGCCGACTTTGCCCTGCGCATCTACACGGCGGACTTCCGCTTCCCCGGCAAGACGCTGCCGCGGGCGGCGGCGCGGTATATGGTGTCGTTCTCCGGCATCATCGACATCCTGTCGTTCCTGCCGTTCTATCTGCCGTGGTTCTTCCCGTCGGGCGCGGTCGCGTTCCGGATGCTGCGCGTGATCCGCATCTTCCGGCTGTTCCGCATCAACAGCTATTATGACTCCCTGAACGTCATCACATCCGTCCTCTCGAGCAAGCGCCGGCAGCTCATGAGCTCCGTGTGCATCATCCTCGTGCTGATGCTGGCCTCGAGCCTGTGCATGTACAGCCTGGAGAACGCGGCGCAGCCGGACGTGTTCAAAAACGCCTTCTCCGGCATCTGGTGGGCGGCCTCCACGCTGCTGACCGTCGGCTACGGCGACATTTACCCGATCACGACGGCGGGGCGCATCCTCGGCATCATCATCACGTTCCTCGGCGTGGGCATGGTCGCGATCCCGACCGGCATCATCAGCGCCGGCTTCATCGAGCAGGACACGCGCCTGAAGCGCATGACCGAGCAGGCAAGCGAATTCGACATGCATTTTATAAAAGTGCAGCTGCACAAAAACGACGGCTGGACCGGACGCGAGATCAAAGACCTCGGCTTTCCCGGCGGCGTGATCGTCGCCGCCATCCAGCGCGAGGGGCGCGTGATCGTGCCGAAGGGCGACACGAAGCTGAAAGACGGCGACGTGCTCGTGATCGGCGCGGAACACTTCAAAGATGACTGGCACATCGATCTCAAGGAGGTCGTCCTGCACCGCCAGAGCCCGTGGAACGGCACGGCGATCCGCGATCTGGACATCTCCCGCCAGACGATCATCGTCATGATCCGCCGCCGCGGCACGATGCTGGTGCCGAACGGCGACCTCATCCTGCGCGAGGGCGACGAGGTGCTCCTGTACACCAAGAGCCACATCACTGACGCGATCGACATTCAAATTTAATCATCCCGGAGGATTTTTATCATGCAGACCTATACCTACAGACCCACAGGCCCCGTGTGCTCGCGGCGCATCAGCTTCTCGATCGAGGACGGCAGGCTCCACAATGTCAGCTTCGTCGGCGGCTGCGACGGCAATCTCAAGGCCATCGGCAAGCTCGTCGAGGGCGCGGACGCGAAAGAGATCGCCGCCATCCTGCGCGGCAACGACTGCGGCGGGCGCGGCACCTCCTGCGCCGACCAGCTCGCGCGCGCGGTCGAGGAAGCCCTCGCGGAAGGAGCCTGACAATGAAAGCATACGAAAGACTCATCCGCTACGCGCGCGTGCACACCTCCAGCGCTGAGGACAGCGACACCGTCCCCTCGACAATGCGTCAGTTTGATCTTGCACACATGCTCGAGCAGGAACTCAACGAGCTCGGCTTTTCCGAAGTCTTTGTGGACACGCACGCCTACGTCTACGGCGCGCTCCCCGCGACGGCGGGTATGGAGAACAGGCCGAGCGTCGCACTCATCGCCCATCTCGACACGATTCCGGACACGGACTTTTCCGGCGAGAACGTGCAGCCGCAGCTCGTGGAGCACTACGACGGCGGCGACCTTACGCTCGGCACGAGCGGGCGCGTGCTCTCCCCGAAGCAGTTTCCCGATCTCAAAGGCTGCGTCGGACACACGCTCATCACGACGGACGGCACCACCGTCCTCGGCGCAGACGACAAGGCCGGCGTCGCGGAGATCCTCACCGCGTGTGAGGAGCTTCTGCGCGAAGACCTCCCGCACGGACGGATCGCCGTGTGCTTCACGCCGGACGAGGAGATCGGTCACGGCGCGGAGCTTCTGGACTTAAAGCGCCTCGGCGCGGACTTTGCCTACACGGTGGACGGCGGCGCGCCGGAGGAGATCAATTTCGAGACCTTCAACGCAGCGTCGGCGACCGTGGAGATCGCGGGCGTGAACGTCCACCCCGGCGACGCCAAGGGCAAAATGCGAAACGCCGCCCACGTCGCCATGGAGTTTGACGCCCTGCTCCCCGCCGCCGAGCGTCCGGAGCGCACCGAGGGCTATGAGGGCTTCTTCCATCTGACAGAGATCAAGGCGGACGTGGAGTCCGCCGTGCTCCAGTACATCGTCCGCGACCATGACGCGCAGCGCTTCGCCGTGCGCAAGTCCATCATGGAGCAGGCGGCAAAGCACCTCAACGAGATCTACGGCGCCGGCACCGTGACGCTCACGCTTCGCGACCAGTACCGCAACATGGCCCAGGTGCTTCAGGCGCATCCGGACGTGATCACCCGCGCGGAGAACGCGATCTGCAAAGCGGGGCTGACGCCCGTTCGCCGTCCCATCCGCGGCGGCACGGACGGCGCGCAGCTCTCGTTCCGGGGTCTCCCCTGCCCGAATCTCGGCACGGCGGGCGGCGGCTGCCACGGCCCTTACGAGCACATCAGCGTGCAGAACATGGACATCGTCGTTCAAATGCTCAAGGCGCTGCTGACGGCCTGAGAAAGAGTATCAGAATTCCAACAAAATCTTGCGCTTTGGTCGCAGCCAAGGCGCAGATTTTTTTGTCAATATCGCAAATTGTACAAAGATTGAAAGGAAAAATAATGCTATATTTAGTGCCGTATTATGTTGACAAAAACTATATCTAGTGGTAGTATTCTATCTGCACCCACAATTACCACGGAGGCTTGCCATGCTCATTTCGGGACTGCAAAAAATGACGCTGCTGGACTATCCGGGGCTTGTCGCCTGCACGGTGTTCACCGGCGGCTGCAACTTCCGGTGTCCGTTCTGCCACAACGCATCTCTGGTTCTGCCCGAGGCGCTTCAGGCGTCGGACGGCGGCGTGGAGACGGTGCTGTCGTTTCTGAAAAAGCGGCAGGGGCTCCTGGACGGCGTTGCCGTCACGGGCGGTGAGCCGCTCCTGCACGCGGACATGGCGGACTTCCTGCGTGAGGTGAAGGCACTGGGCTTTCGCGTGAAGCTCGACACGAACGGCACGTTCCCCGACCGACTCATCTCGCTCGTGGATCAGGGCCTTGTCGATCGCGTCGCCATGGACATCAAGAACGACCCCGCGCTCTATGCAAAGACCGTCGGGCTCGAGACGATGGACATGGCGTCTGTCACGAAGAGCAAGGATTTCCTGCTCTCCGGCGCGGTGGAATATGAATTTCGCACAACCGTCGTGCGCGGGCTGCACACGCGTGAGAGCCTCATCGCCGCGGCGCACTGGATCGAGGGCGCGCAGGCGTACTTCCTCCAGCAGTTCAAAGACTCGGGCGAGCTCATCGCCCCGGACAGGCTCGGCGCGTTCTCGGATGAAGAGATGCACGCGCTCTGCGACGCCGTAAAACCGATCATTCCGACCGTGCAGCTGCGCGGTGTAGAATAAAGATACATTTGATTATAGATAGAGAGAGGAGCATTTACATGTACCAGGTGGTAAAGCGCGACGGACAGATCGTGGATTTTGACATCACCAAGATCGCCAACGCCATCAAGAAGGCATTTGAAGCAACCAAAACCGAATACAACGACAGCGTCATTGATTTTCTGGCGCTGAAGACCTCGGCGGACTTCCTGCCGAAGATCAAGGACGGCAAGGTCGCCGTCGAGGACATTCAGGACAGCGTCGAGGCCGTGCTCTCCCGCGGCGGCTATGAGACGGTCGCCAAGGCCTACATCCTCTACCGCAAGCAGCGCGAGAAGCTGCGCAACATGAATTCCACCTACCTCGATTATAAAGAGACCGTGGACAAGTATCTGAAAGTCGCGGACTGGCGTGTCAAGGAAAACTCCACCGTCACCTATTCCGTCGGCGGTCTGATCCTCTCCAACTCCGGCGCCATCACCGCAAACTACTGGCTCACCGAGGTCTATGACCAGGAGATCGGCAACGCCCACCGCAACTGCGACATCCACCTGCATGACCTCTCCATGCTCACCGGCTACTGCGCCGGCTGGAGCCTGAAGCAGCTCATCCAGCAGGGTCTCGGCATCCCGGGCAAAATCAACTCCGCCCCGGCAAGCCACCTCTCCACCCTCTGCAACCAGATGGTGAACTTCCTCGGCATCATGCAGAACGAATGGGCGGGCGCGCAGGCGTTCAGCTCTTTCGACACCTACCTTGCCCCGTTCGTCAAGGTCGATAACCTCTCCTACAAGGAAGTCAAGCAGTGCATCCAGTCGTTCATCTTCGGCGTGAACACGCCGTCCCGCTGGGGCACGCAGGCGCCGTTTTCCAACATCACGCTCGACTGGACCGTGCCGGCAGACCTCAAGGACCTCCCCGCCATCGTCGGCGGCAAGGAGATGGACTTCACCTACGGCGACTGCAAGGCCGAGATGGATCTCGTGAACAAGGCGTTCATCAACATCATGATCGAGGGCGACGCCAACGGCCGCGGCTTCCAGTACCCGATCCCGACCTACTCCATCACGCGCGACTTTGACTGGTCTCCCACGGAGAACAACAAGCTCCTGTTCGAGATGACCGCGAAGTACGGCACGCCCTACTTCTCCAACTATATCAACTCCGACATGGAGCCCTCGGACGTGCGCTCGATGTGCTGCCGTCTGAGACTCGACCTGCGCGAGCTGCGCAAGAAATCCGGCGGCTACTTCGGCTCCGGCGAGAGCACCGGCTCCATCGGCGTCGTGACGATCAACATGCCGCGCCTTGCCTATCAGTCGAAGGACGAGAAGGACTTCTATGAGCGCCTGGATCACCTGATGGATCTTGCCGCGCGCTCGCTGAAGATCAAGCGCGACGTCATCACGAAGCTGCTCGACATGGGTCTCTATCCCTACACGAAGCACTATCTCGGCACGTTTGCCAACCACTTCTCCACGATCGGTCTCGTCGGCATGAACGAGGCGGGTCTGAACGCCAAGTGGATCCGCGCCGACATGACCGATCCCAAGTGCCAGACCTTTGCCAAGCAGGTGCTCGACCACATGCGCGAGCGTCTGAGCGACTATCAGGAGCAGTACGGCGACCTCTACAACCTCGAGGCGACCCCTGCCGAGTCCACCGCGTACCGCTTTGCCAAGCACGACAAGGAGGACTTCCCCGACATCATCACCGCCGCCGAGGCGGGCGGGGCTCCGTACTACACCAACAGCTCTCACCTGCCCGTGAGCTACACCGAGGACGTGTTCGCCGCCCTCGACATTCAGGACGATCTCCAGACGCGCTACACCTCCGGCACGGTCTTCCATGCCTTCCTCGGCGAGAAGCTCCCGAGCTGGGAGGCCGCCGCGAACCTCGTGCGCAAGATCGCCGAGAACTATCGTCTGCCCTACTACACGCTCAGCCCCACCTACTCCGTCTGCAAGGACCACGGCTATCTCACCGGCGAGCAGTTCACCTGCCCGCACTGCGGCAAGCCCACCGAGGTTTACAGCCGCATCACCGGCTACTACCGCCCCGTGCAGAACTGGAACGACGGCAAAGCGCAGGAGTTCAAGGAGCGCCGCGAATATGTGATCGCAAACTCCCACCTCACGCACGCAGGCCCCAAGGCGGAAGAGAACGTCGCCCCCGCCGGAGCGGACGCCGCCCCTGTCAGAGTCGACGCCGTGCAGCCGAGCAGCGATGCGATGCGCACGATCCTCTTCGCCACGCCCACCTGCCCGAACTGCCGCATCGCGAGCCAGTATCTCGACAAGGCCGGTGTGCAGTATGAAAAGCTCATGGCCGCCGAGAACGCCGACCTCTGCAAGCAGTACGGCGTAAAGCAGGCCCCGACGCTGATCGTCACCGACGGCGCGAACTTCGAGAAGATCGCCGGCGCCGGCGCCATCAAGCAGTATCTGTCCGAGCGCGCGTAAGGCGAGCAACAACCAAAAATGACTCGGTCATTGCGAACGCAGTTTCGCAATGACCGAATTCTTAAAAAGGAGCATTTCCATGCTGTACGATATCATCGTCATCGGCGGCGGCCCCGCGGGGCTCACCGCCGCCGTCTATGCCAGACGCGCGGGAAAGACCGTGCTCATCATCGAAAAGAACACCTTCGGCGGGCAGATCACCTGGTCGCCGCGTGTGGAAAACTTCCCCGGCTTTGCCTCGATCTCCGGCACGGAGCTCGGCGATCTCATGACGAATCAGGCCATGGATCAGGGCGCCGAGGTCGAGCTCGAGGAGGTCAGCGCCGTCACGGACGGCGCGGGCTGCAAGCTCGTGCACTGCGTCTCGGGCGCGGAGTTTCAGGCGCGCGCCGTCATCCTCGCCACGGGCGCAAAGCCCCGCCCGCTGGGTGTGGAGCGTGAGGAAGACCTCACCGGCAGCGGCGTGAACTACTGCGCGGTGTGCGACGGCGCGTTCTATGCCGGGGCTCCCGTCGCCGTCGTGGGCGGCGGCAACAGCGCCTTGCAGGACGCGATGCTCCTGAGCGAAACGTGCAGCAAGGTCTATCTCATCCACAGACGCGACAGCTTCCGCGGCGAGCAGAAGCTCGCGGAAGCGCTCAGCGGGAAAGCGAACGTGGAGCTGGTCTTAAACGCAAGCGTCACGGAGCTGCTCGGCGCGGATGAGCTCAGCGGCGTGATGGTCGAGCAAAACGGCGTTCAGCGCAGGCTGGATGTTGAGGGGCTCTTTGTCGCCGTCGGTCATCAGCCGGACAACGCGGCCTTTTCCGCGCTTCTCGAGCTGGACGCGCGCGGCTACGCCGACTCCGACGAGACCTGCCGCACGCTGACGCCGGGCTTCTTCGTCGCGGGCGACTGCCGCAAGAAGGGCGTGCACCAGCTCACCACCGCCGTCGCCGACGGCGCGACCGCGGCATTGGCGGCCGTAAACTATATCGACACGCTGTAAAAACAAGAACGGGCGGCAGATTGCCGCCCCTACGGTTCTACGTTAGCCAAATCAAATCATCAGCATACAAAAGGGCGCGTTGCAAAACGGAAATTTTGCAGCGCGCCTTTCTCAACGAGAAAAAGCAAAGAAAAGCCGAGAGATTGTGGAAAGCCCTCCGCAATTCT
>ONEB01000016.1 GCA_900316745.1 uncultured Eubacteriales bacterium
ACGGGACTAAAACTGTAAATTTTAACGACATGGAGTGCGCGCTCTCTCAGCGCGCCTCCATCCCCGGTTCGGATTTGGAAATCTTATCTCCACCAAAAGGCAGCAAAACTGTCTAATAAATCCCTGTTTTCTTCGGTAAACAGGGATTTTTCTTTACAAAAGGTCTGGAACGAATACAGCAAATAGGGGTCTGGCACTGCCAGGTCCCTATTTGCTGCTGAAAGCCCGAGAAGCGCCATTCATCCCTGCAGGTGCCGGGGATCATGATCTTATCGCAGCATAGCCGCGAGGTGCGGCACCAGCGCCTTGATCTCTCGATCCGTCGTGTTGACGCAGAGGTCATAGCACCGCTTATCGCCCCAGGTCTGCCCGGTCGTATCGTTGTAATACCGTGCGCGGTTGCGGTCGATGCGTTTGATGTGGCGCGTGATCTCCTTTTCCGTGAACTGCTCGGCTCCCTCGTTTCGTTCCATGCAGCGGCCGATGGTAATCACACGATTCATCGGATGACCTCCTTGATGGTTGTGCGGCTCTGCCCGCGCAGCAGCATGCGGAGCAGAATCAGAGCGGCGATCAGTGCAACGGTCTCCATAACGGGCGTTGCCCACAGGATATACTGCAGCCCAAACAGACGACGGATCAGGAAAAGCAGGAGAATATCAAAGCTGCCCTTGTGCAGAACCGAGAGCGCAAAGGGTTCGATGCTGCGTCCCACCGCCTGAAACACGGCAATGATCACAAACGTGACGGAATAGATCGGGATCGCAAGGCAGAGTATGCGCAGGAACGCCGCGCCATAGGAAACCGTCGCGCCGTCGCGGATAAAAACCTCGACAAGCTGCGGCGCGAAGGAAAAGATGTCCTCGCCGCTCCGGCGGAAGTACAGCGCGAAATAGACCAGTGAGATCACGTTGGAGAGCGTCGTGGCGCTCGCCTGCGTCTTCGGCTCCAGTCTTGCCATGGCAACGCCGGTCGCCACGCTCACGATCACGATGGTGCAGGTGGCGGGCTACCGCTTCAAGGACTACCTGCGTATGGGCGGTCTCGTGGGCTGCATCGGACTTGTCACTGCATGGGCTGCGATTGTTCTGTTTTACGGACTGCTGTAAAAAAAAGCGCCCCGCGTTTTGCGGGGCGCTGATGGTATTTCAGCCTGCAATTTGGATTGTTTTTCGCTCTGGGAGCGCAATGGGCTTTTCTTTCGGGAATTCCAGCGTCAGCACACCGTCCTCGAATTTGGCTTTGATCTCCTCCTCGGGAATGTTCTCCCCGATATAGAAGCTTCTGGCCAGAGAGCCCTCATAGCGTTCCTGATGGACGATGGTGCCCTTCTTGCCCTTGTCCTCTTCCTCGAGGCCTTTTGAAGCGCTGATCGTCAGATAGCCGTTTTGCAGCTGCAGCTCAATCTGGTCTTTCTTGAAGCCCGGGAGATCCACTTTCAGCTCATAGCCGTCGTCGTTTTCCCTCAGATCCGTCTTCATCACACGCGATGCGTGCTTGCCATACAGCCTTTGCTCCACATCGGATTCATAATCTCTGAACGGGAAGCCCATCCAGTCATCAAACAAACTCTCTCCAAAAATACTCGGTAACATAAGTCATGCCTCCTTTGGTTTTGCAATCATTTTTGTTTGTTACCTGAGCAAGGGGGATGGAGGTCATCCATTCGATCTCTGTTCCTTTGTTCGTCTATTATTATAGCGCAGAAATTAGCACTGTCAAGGCAAGAGTGCTAAAACTCTGTAAACAATCTTCGGATAATTTGTGAATACATTTATTTCCTGTTAGATTTGGAATTATGAGGTGTTCTAATATTTTATGTAAACCATTATGCGCAGACAAGGCGTGCCCTGCGGAGGTGATAGCTTGAACGATCGGCACTCTATAAAGAGCTTGGAATCCTGACGAGGGACAGAGAACGGTGGAAGGAGAGCATTGCTTATGTTTCGTCTCTGCTCACACATGCGTCTGTAAAGATACAGGCGAAAGCGGTTTGGCTCCTAGGCGAGATGGGACTCACCTATCCTGCGGAAGTGCGGGACGCGGTTCCGGTAATCGTTGCCTTTCTGAACAGCCCGACGCCGTTTCTGAGAACGCGCGCGGTGAATGCCCTCGGCAGGATTGGGCGTGGGAGCAATCAAGGCGGCAGGGCTGGGATAAACAATCGAGACTGTCGGCAGGATCCAGGAAAGATGATGGGTATATACACGGTTGATGAGGCGGATTATGTATTTTTGATTATGTATTTTTAATGTCCACATGACATTTTGCTCACATCTAATCTCTCACCAAACATGAACAGGAGGAAATTGACATGAAGCAAGCAAAAAGAAAAGCATGGGTCTGGCTTTTGGCAGCGGCATTGCTGCTGCCCGCGTTTGGCCTCATCGGCTGCGGCAAGCAGGAGCAGACTGCAGACGCAGCGACGCTTCTGACGCCGCGCGAGCGTCTTGAGATGGAGACGGAGTCCTCTCCCGACTGTGTGGTCATCATCGACTCCATGGAGAACTTTGGCGCAGACTTCTGATCTGACAGGATCATTCCTGACATTCCAAGGCATTTGAAGCAGAAAGGTTTTCATTGACTATGAAAAAGGCAATCGAAAACTGTTCGGCGGGATTGATCTGACCTCGCCGAAGCTCATCCAAAAGGCAGCGAAGTTGTCGAATAAGTCCCTGTTTTCTTCGGAAAACAGGGACTTTTCTTTTTCTTCTGTCATTATGCGCTTCAATCGCCTCAAAACATCTTTAAGCAATCGCGCTCAAATCGACCCCTCAAAAGATCGGTGTGGTATACGCTTCAAATCACACGCCGAAGAGCAATTCGCCATAGGTCGGAAACGGCCAGAAGTCTGCGGCGGTCAGCGTCTCGGCCTCGTCACAGACCGCGCGGAGTCTTGCCATGGCAGGAATGACTGCATCACGCACTTGGAAGGCCGCAGCCGTGTCGTCCTCCATTGCGTCGAGCTCCTCGACGGCGGCGGCGAGCACCTCGTGTGCTGCCTCCTCAGAGTCGATGAGCGCGGTGAGCCTTTCCACAAGCTTTGCCTCGCTGCTGCACGAAAGTCCGGGCAGAGCTGCTTTCTTCTTCGCGATGCCGTCCGCAACCGCAGCGGAGAAGGCCGCCACTGCCGGGAGGATCTCGCGCTTGGCCATGTCGAGCATCGTGAGCGCCTCAATGCGCACGGTGCGGATATAGTTTTCCAGCTGAATATCATAGCGGGAGCGAAGCTCGCTCTCGGAATAGACGCCGTGGCGCGTGAGCATCGCGACGTTCTTCTCCTCCAGCAGGCGGGACAGGGCGTCCGGCGTCGTACGGAGGTTCAAGAGGCCGCGCTCCTCCGTCGCCTCGCGGATCCACGCATCGTCATAGCCGTTGCCGTTGAAGAGGATGCGCTTGTGGGTGATGATCTCATCGCGAATGAGCGCGTGGAGACTCTCATCGAAGTTCTCGGAACTCTCCAGCGCGTCCGCGAACTGGCGTAGCGACTCCGCGACTGCGCTGTTGATCATCACGTTCGCGCATGCGATCGAATCACTCGAGCCGACCATGCGAAACTCAAACTTATTGCCCGTGAAGGCGAAGGGGCTGGTGCGGTTGCGGTCGGTCGTGTCGCGCACGAAGCGCGGGAGGATATCGACGCCGAGCTTCATCTTCATTTTCTCCGTGCCGCTGTAGGGACTGTCGGTCTCGATCGCGTCGAGTACAGCGGCGAGCTCATCGCCGAGGAAGATGGAGATGACGGCCGGCGGCGCCTCGTTCGCACCGAGACGGTGGTCGTTGCCCGCCGTGGCAACAGAGAGGCGCAGCAGATCCTGATAGTCGTCCACCGCCTTGATGACCGCGACGAGGAAGAGCAGAAACCGCGCGTTTTCATACGGGGTCTCGCCGGGACTGAGGAGGTTCTCTCCCGTATCGGTGGACATAGACCAGTTATTGTGCTTGCCGGAGCCGTTGACGCCGGCAAAGGGCTTTTCGTGCAGCAGACATTCCAGTCCATGGCGCCTCGCGACCTTCTTCATGATCTCCATGGTGAGCTGGTTGTGGTCTGTGGCGACGTTCGTGGTGGTGAAGATCGGCGCCAGCTCGTGCTGCGCCGGGGCAACCTCGTTGTGCTCGGTCTTGGCAAGGATGCCGAGCTTCCAGAGCTCTTCGTTGAGGTCCTCCATGAACGCCTGCACGCGCGGCTTGATCGCGCCGAAATAGTGGTCCTCCAGTTCCTGCCCCTTCGGAGGCTTTGCACCGAAAAGCGTGCGGCCGGAGTAGATGAGGTCCTTGCGCTTGAGATACAGTTCCCGGTCGACGAGGAAGTATTCCTGCTCGGGGCCAACGTTCGTGACGACGCGGCGCACACCCTTGCAGCCGAAGAGGTTCAAAACGCGCATGGCTTCGCGGTTGAGAGCCTCCATGCTTCTGAGGAGCGGCGTTTTTTTATCGAGCGCCTCGCCGCCATAGGAGCAGAAGGCAGTGGGGATGCAAAGAGAATTGTCCTTGATAAAGGCATAGCTCGACGGGTCCCAGGCCGTGTAGCCGCGCGCCTCGAATGTTGCACGCAAGCCGCCCGACGGAAACGAGGACGCATCCGGCTCGCCCTTGATGAGCTCCTTGCCGGAAAACTCCATGATCACGCGGCCATCCGGCGCGGGGGCGATGAAGCTGTCGTGCTTCTCGGCGGTGATGCCGGTCAGGGGCTGGAACCAGTGCGTGAAATGCGTTGCGCCGTTCTCTACCGCCCAATCGACCATGACGTCAGCAACGGCATTGGCGAGATCCGGATTCAGTCTTGCTCCGTTGTTGATCGTCTCCCGCAGCGACCGATAGATCTTCTCCGGAAGTCTGGCGCGCATGACTTTGTCGTCAAACACTTTACAGGCGAACAGTTCGGGTACGTTTGACATGGGGATCTCTCCTTTTGCGATCGAATTTTTCAAACAAAAAAGAGACAGCGGCGTCTTCGCAGACGTCGTTGTCTCTGATGATCGACATTTTACGCTGGATTTGCCACGCAGTCAATTGTCAAAACGCAAAAAAATCCAGTCGAGATCACAGTCTGTTTTTACATACACTGCATTGACAAACCACTGTCCTCCGGTCTAAAATACAAATATAGAGCAAAGGCGCTCCGACAAGGGGTGCCTTTGCCCTTTTTTATGCTGAAAAGGAGGTTTCCATCATGTGTGGAATCGTTGGATTTACAGGTGCGCGCGAGACTGCGCCCCTGTTACTGGAAGGACTCAAGCGTTTGGAATACCGCGGCTATGACTCCGCAGGCATTGCCGTCATGGGCGATAAAGTGATCCGTGTGGAAAAGGTCAGCGGCAAGGTACAGAAGCTCTCGGACAAGACAAACGCCGGCGCGGATGTCCCTGGCTGCACCGGCATCGGGCACACCCGCTGGGCGACGCACGGCGCACCGACGGACTTGAACGCCCATCCGCATCTCTCCAACGACGGGCGCTTCGCCGTGGTGCACAACGGCATCATCGAAAACTTTGCCGAGCTGCGGGAAGAACTGATCGCCGCGGGCTACACCTTTCAGAGCGAAACGGACACAGAGGTCATCGTCCATCTGCTGGAGAGCTTCGATGGCGGTGATCTCAAGACGACCGTCATGCGCACGGTCGCGCGGCTCGAAGGCTCCTATGCCCTCGGCGTGCTTTGCTCCGACAAGCCGGATACACTCTTTGCAGTCAAAGAGGCAAGTCCTCTGATCCTCGGCGTCGGCATCGGAGAAAACTACTTTGCCTCCGATGTAACCGCTCTTGTATCCTACACGAAAAACGCCATCTATCTCGACGACGGTGACTTTGCTGAATTGACGCCGGAAGGCATCACGGTGTTTGACAGCACAGGGCGGAAGATCGACAAACCCGTCAGCCGCATCACCTGGACGGTGGAAGCTGCCGAAAAGGGCGGCTACGATCACTTCATGCTCAAGGAGATTATGGAGCAGCCAGCGGCGGTGCGCGCCGCGATTGCGCCGCGCCTGAAGGACGGCGAGGTGCTGCTGGACGAATTTGACCTAAGCGTGGAGGAACTGCGGCAATTCAACAAGATCGTGATCACCGCCTGCGGCAGCGCCTACTACGCCGGCTGCGCCTCGAAATACGCGCTGGAATCGCTCTGCCGCATCCCGACGGAGGTCGTGCTGGCCAGCGAGCTGCGCTACGGCGAGCCGCTCATCGACAACCACACGCTGCTGATCGTCATCAGCCAGTCCGGCGAGACCGCAGATACGATCGCCGCGATGAAGGAGTGCCGGGCGCGAGGTGCGAAGGCGCTTGCAATCGTGAACGTCGTAGAGAGCACGATCGCAAAGCTCGCGGACTGGACGCTCTACACCTGGGCGGGTCCCGAGATCGCCGTCGCAACGACCAAGGGCTACACCACACAGCTCGCGGTTCTCTTCCTGCTCGCCATGTTCATTGGCCGCAAGCTCGGCACACTCGACGACGAGCGCTATCCGGCGCTGCTGTATGACATGCTGCGTCTGCCGAAGCTGATTCAAAACGCGATCGACTTAAACCACGGAATCCCGGCACTCGCGAAGAAATATCACAAGTCCCCTTCCCTGTTTTTCATTGGGCGCAACACCGACTGGGCCGTGGCGCTGGAGGGCGCTTTGAAGATGAAGGAAATCTCCTACATCCACGCCGAGAGCTACGCCGCGGGCGAACTGAAACACGGCACGATCGCGCTGATCGAGGAGGGCACGCCTGTGATTGCAGTCTGCTGCAACGAAGCACTTGTGGATAAAACCATCAGCAATATCGTTGAGGTAAAAGCTCGCGGGGCTCGTGTGCTCGCCGTTGCGCTGCGCGGAAACCACAAAATCGTATCGCAGGCAAACGACGTGATCTTCATTCCTGCGATCAACACACTTTTCTCCCCCATCCTCGCGGTCATCCCGATGCAGCTGCTCGCCTATCATGTGGCAAAGGAAAACGGCTGTGACATCGACAAGCCGAAAAACCTCGCCAAGTCCGTGACAGTGGAGTGAGATTCCGCTTGCAACACTTTGTTTTCTGCATTAAAATAGTAAACAGTTAAAAACAGGAAAGGAGCAATGCGACGTGAATTATACGCCGGATGAAGTCCTGCAATATATATCGGAGGAAGACGTGAAGTTCGTCCGCATGGCGTTCTGCGACATTTACGGCAGGCAGCGCAACGTCGCCATCATGGCAAGCGAGCTGCCGCGTGCCTTTGAGCACGGCATTGCCTTCGACGCCTCGGCTGTGAAGGGCTTTGACATGGACGTGCGATCGGATTTGTTTCTCCGCCCCAATGCCGACACCCTCCGCGCCCTGCCTTGGCGACCGCAGATCGGAAGAGTCGCGCACATGTTCTGCGACATCGTCCATCCGGACGGTTCCGCATTTGAAGCCGACACACGCACACTGCTGCGCTCGGCTGTGCAGAAGGCTGCCGCACAGGGCTGCACCTTCCAGTTCGGCACGGAAATGGAGTTTTATCTTTTCCTGCTGGACGATCGGGGAAACCCGACGCGCACCCCCTTTGACCGCGCGGGATACATGGATATCGCTCCTGAGGACAAGGGTGAAAACGTGCGGCGCGAGATCTGTCTCACGCTCGAACAGATGGACATCTACCCCGAGAGTTCCCACCATGAGAGCGGCCCGGGCCAGAACGAGATCGACTTCCGATACGCCGACCCCGTCTCAGCAGCGGACAACGCGATTTTGTTCCGCAGCGTGGTCAAGGCCGTTGCCGCGCAGAACGGTCTCTGTGCAGACTTTTCACCGCGGCCGCTTCCGGATCACGACGGAAACGGTATGCACATCAACCTCTCCGCAAGCCTGAACGGCGCACCGCTTTCTCCGCAGGCGCTGATCCCGGGGCTTCTGAACCGTGCACGGGACATGACGCTGTTTCTGAACCCGGGCGAGGACTCTTATCTGAGACTTGGACGCGACAAGGCGCCGCGATACGTCTCCTGGTCGGAGGAAAACCGTTCGCAGCTCGTGCGTCTGCCGGCGGCCAGCGGTGAATACCGGCGTGTGGAGCTCCGTTCTCCGGACTCGATGACAAATCCCTATCTCGCATTTTACCTGATCCTGAACGCTTGCCTGGAGGGAATCAACCTGAATCTTCCCCTGCCTGAGCCGGCAAACTTCAACACACTCACCGCAACAGCGGCACAGACGCAGCAGCTTCTCATGCTGCCGTCGACACTGGAAAACGCGAAAGTCACAGCGCGGGAAAGCGCATTCATATCGCAGTGCGTTCCTGCGCGGATCGTAGAGCGGTATCTTTAAAGAACAAATTCCCGGAAAGGAGGGAAACGTGTGGTATTTCAGAGCGACCCATACAGCGTATTGCTGGTCTCCGCGTCCGAAAAACTGAATACCGCCGTTTCCGCGCTTCTCCCGGGAGCTGACTTTTGGCCTGTAACCGTCGTCACCTCTCTGAGTCGAGCAAAACGGCGGCTTCTGGATCAAGCCTTTGACGTTGTGATCATAAACGCTCCGCTCCCTGACGGGATGGGGACAGACTTTTCCATGAAGCTCTGCAGCGAGACCGACGCAGCAGTGGCGCTTCTGATCCGCAGTGAGCTCTATGAGGAAACCAATGCCAGCGTCCTCCCTGCCGGCGTCGTAGTCGTCTCCAAGCCTACGAACGCACAGCTTCTCACGCAGGTGATCCGCGGGCTCTGTGCCATGCGTGAGCGTCTGCGCTCTGTGCGGGATCGGCAAACAACGGTCGAGGAAAAAATGGAGGAGATCCGTCGGATGAACCAGGCGAAGTGGCTTCTGATCGAACGCGAGAGGCTCGCGGAGCAGGAAGCGCATCAAAGGATCCTGCAAATTGCCATGGAACGCCGGATCAGCAAGCGGCAGGCCGCCGAGGAAATCATTCGGCAATATTCGGAGGCCTAAAAATCGCTGCGTAAAATTTTTGAAACGATTCTGCTGGTAATTTCTTGCATTTTGACAATTGACTGTCAAGTGATTTCATCGTAAAATGACGAACATCAGAGACAACGACGTCTTTCGCAGACGCCGTTGTCTCTTTCTTTTTATCTGAAAATCGGTACGCGAGAAGGAGGCACGCTCATGATGACAGTTGAATTTTGGTTCTTGATCGGCGCAGCGCTGGTATTCTGGATGCAGGCAGGCTTTGCCATGGTGGAAACCGGTTTTACCCGTGCGAAAAACGCAGGCAACATCATCATGAAGAATCTGATGGATTTTTGCATCGGAACGGTGGTGTTTTCCCTTCTGGGCTACTCGCTTATGATGGGCGAGGATGCACTCTTCGGCCTCATCGGCAAGCCCAATCTGGATCTGTTCACGCACTTTGCGGATTTCATCCGCTCCCCGGCGGAGGGCTTTACGGATGCGAGCTATTTCGTATTCAACCTCGTCTTTTGCGCAACGACCGCGACGATCGTATCCGGCGCGATGGCGGAACGGACAAAGTTCTCCGCTTACTGCGTGTATTCTGCCGTTATTTCACTTTTGATCTATCCGATTGAGGCACACTGGATCTGGGGCGGCGGCTGGCTGAGTCAACTCGGCTTCCACGATTACGCTGGTTCCTGCGCAATCCACATGGTCGGCGGTATCGCGGCGCTGATCGGCGCTATGATCCTTGGACCGCGCATCGGAAAATATGATACCGACGACACAGGCAAGGTGACAAAGGTTCGCGCCATTCCCGGTCACTCAATCCCGCTCGGCGCGCTTGGTGTGTTCATTCTGTGGCTCGGCTGGTACGGCTTCAACGGCGCAGCGGCAACGACGCCCTCAGAACTATCATCTATCTTTCTGACTACAACGATCGCGCCTGCTGTCGCGACCTGCACCACGATGATTTTTACATGGATCAAGAACAAAAAGCCGGACGTCTCCATGTGCTTGAACGCGTCCCTTGCCGGACTCGTCGGGATTACAGCCGGCTGCGACGCGCTCGACGCTGTCGGCGCTTCGATTGTGGGCATCGTCTCCGGCATTCTGGTGGTTTTGGTTGTTGAAGGACTGGATCTCAAGCTCCATGTCGACGATCCGGTCGGCGCGGTAGGCGTGCACTGTGCCAACGGTATATGGGGAACGCTCGCAGTCGGTCTCCTTGCAAACCCTGGTGCGCCTGCTGGTCTGCGCGGACTTCTGTACACCGGAGAGTGGGCGCAGCTGGGTGTACAGTTGCTCGGCTTTGCGGCTGTCGCGGCGTGGAGCGGTGTGACAATGCTGGCGTTCTTCACGCTTTTGAAAAAGATCGACTTTCTCCGCGCGGACGCCGCCGATGAGCTGGCAGGACTGGACCGCAGCGAGCACGGACTTCCGAGCGCCTATGCCGATTTTGTGTCCTCTGGCCATCCCTATACGCTGCCGGACACCGGCGAGATCGTGCCGGCCGTGACTGGAACAACGCCGCCAGCCGAGGCGATCCCGGTCGTGCCGCAGCCGACATTCCGCGAAGACAGACACAAATTCACCAAAGTGGAGATTGTCTTCAAGGAGGAGCGCCTCTACGCACTGAAGGCAGCGATGGGCAAGCTTGGCATCACCGGCATGACCGTCGCGCATGTGATGGGCTACGGCATCCAGAAGGGACAGCCGGAATACTATCGCGGCGTCGAAGTGGAAACGGATCTGCGCCCGAAGGTGCAGATGGATATCGTGGTCAGCGCGATCCCGGTTCGAGACGTGATCGAAACAGCGAAGAAAGTTCTCTATACCGGTCATATCGGCGATGGGAAGATCTTTGTGTACGACGTGGAGAACGTTGTGAAGATTCGCACCGGAGAAGAGGGCTATGACGCGCTGCAGGATGTGGAGTGATAATAATGTTTGATGTTGAAAAAACGATAAACGAATGTGTTGCGTGGATCCGCAGCTATTTTGCGGAGAACGGCCCGGACTGCAATGCCGTCGTGGGACTCTCCGGCGGAAAGGACAGCTCCGTCACAGCAGCGCTCTGCGTTCGGGCGTTAGGGAAAGACCGCGTGATCGGCGTCCTGCTTCCGAACGGCGTGCAGGAGGATATTGATTATGCCTATCTCGCGGCGGAACATCTGGATATTCGGCACTATCTCTTGAATATCCAAAAGGCGTATCAAAGTGTACTCTCCGCAATCGGAGAGCAGTTTCCGATCGACGGCGCAACAATGCTGAGTCTGCCCGCACGTCTACGTATGGTTTCCCTCTATGCCGTGGCACAGAGCAACAACGGCCGCGTTGCAAATACCTGCAATCTCTCGGAGGATTGGGTCGGCTACGCCACACGCTACGGCGACGGTGCCGGAGACTTCAGCCCACTCTCCGGACTGACTGTACAGGAGGTCAAGGCGCTCGGAAGGCATCTGGGCCTTCCGGAGCAGTTGGTGGAGAAGGTGCCGATCGACGGACTGTGTGGAAAAACAGATGAGGACAATCTCGGCTTCACCTATGCCGTTCTGGACCGCTATATCCGCACCGGGGAAATCGACGATGAGGAAACCAAGGCGAAAATCGACCGGATGCATCGTCTGAATCTCTACAAGCTCTCCATGATGCCCGCGTTTGATCCCGGTCTTTCTGCCATGGCAGATCAATAATTGTTCTCCGCCCTCTCCCTTTGGATGCGTATCGAATATGCTCAGAGGCTCAGACTCTCTCCTCTGCTGACAGTTTCCGGTACGTGCCCCGGAGAGGGCTTTTCATAAGAAAAAGCCGTACGATCATACAGGTGGTATGATCGTACGGCTGAATTTCGAGTGTAATTTTGGCGCTTTACAAAAGCAAATCGATCTTATGATATTGCGGTCAATCCGATCTTTTCCATCGCCTGGTGAAGATCTGCGATGATGTCATCCACATCCTCAAGTCCCACGGAAAACCTCAGAAATCCCTCTCGGAACTGCTCCGGATAGAGATGAATGCGCTCGTCATAGCTCGGCTGCGGGAATATCAGGCTCTCGTCGTGCCCCAGTGAGACCGCAAAAGTCACAACCTTGAGAGCGGCGCAGAACCGTTCCACAGTCTTGTCATCCGCGTCAAGTCCAAAGGAGATCACGCCGCCATAGCCGTTTTTCATCTGCTTTTGCGCCGTGGCATATCCAGGATTGCTTTTCAGTCCCGGATAGGACACAAAGGTCACACACGGCTGCTGCTCCAGCCATTCGGCAATTCTCTGACTGCTCTGATTGATACGCTCCATACGCAGCGGGAAGGTCACAGATCCGCGGAAGATCTGCCAGGCATTGAACGGACTGATCACAGCGCCGACATTCACCTGCGCCTCATAACGGATGCGGTCCATGGTTTCCAGATCATTGGAAAGGATGGCGCCTCCCTGTGCATCGCCGTGACCGTTGACGTATTTTGTCAGTGCGTCCACGACGAAATCCGCGCCGAGCTCCAGAGGCAGCTGATTGAGCGGAGAGGCAAAGGTGTTATCCACAGAGAGCAGCGCGCCGTTTGCATGCGCGATCTCGGCAATCGCGGCAATATCTGTCACGCCGACAGTTGGATTGTCCGGCGTTTCGATATGCACCAGCCGGGTTCCGGGCGTGATGGCGCGCTTGACCGCCTCAAGATCCGTCATGTCGACCATCACGGTCTCCACTCCGAATTTCTGGTTGAACAGCTCATGGAACATGCGGTAGACCGCCATATAGCTTACGTTCGGATAGACGACCCGGTCGCCGGTCTTGAGAAGCGTCCAGAACAGCGCATGCAGCGCTCCGACACCGCTCGCCAGCACAATGGCGTCCTCAGCGCTATAGAGCGCGGCGATCTTCTCCTCCAGCCAATGCTGGTTGGCGTTTCCGTTGCGGGCATAAAAAAGCAGATCCGTCGAGGAATAATTCACTTTTGAAAGATCGTCCGGAAGCTTATAGCTGTTTGCCATGTGCAGCGGACGGCGGACTGCTCCGGTCTCGGCGTCATAGTCCGTACCGGTGTGCACCGCCTGCGTGGAAAAACCATAACCTTCAAATTTGTTCTCTTTTTTCGCCATATGAGTTTGCTCCTTTATGCATACAGCTCCGGTCTCCGGAGAGATGTGTAAGGTTTGTCTTTTCTCGTGTGTGCTGCCGCAGAGAGGTCTACATCGCAAAAGAGCAGTTCTTCCCCGTCGCCGGCAAGTGCAGCGAGCGCTCCCAGATGATCCGCAACGATCGATTCACCGGAGAAGACCATCTCCCCCTCGGTGCCGACGCGGTTGCACATGGCGATATTCACGCTGTTCTGGAAGGCCTGCACGCGGATCTCCCACCGGAAAAGGTCCGACGGCTCGGCTTTCGTATTTGCGGTCGGGATGAGAATGAGGTCAGCGCCGCGCAGTGCAAGCGTTCGGACACTCTCGGGATAGTGCCGGTCAAAGCAAACGACGATGCCGATTTTTCCGATCGGCGTATCGAACACGGTAAAGCCTTCTTCCGAGGGCGTATAATAATCCTGCTCATAGAAGCAAGCCGCCTGCGCGATGTGTACCATCTTCTGACGACCGAGGATTTCACCGTGATCGTCAATCAGCAGGCTCATATCATAGCGCTTTCCGTTTTCCGAAACATAGAAATTCGGCGCGGCATAGATCCCCGCTTCACGGCAGGCATCCTGTACGCCTCGAATGTAATGGCTGTCCGGCGTGATTGCCCAGCGCGAGGCATCTCGGCCTTCATACTGCGGAAAAAACGGCGAGAGCTGGATCTCGGGAAAACAGATCAGCTGCGCACCCTGTTCAGCCGCCTTGATTATCTGCTTCCGGGAGCGGATATAATTGTCTTCCATTTCCCCGGACATACGCATCTGACAAAGCGCGATTTTCATTGGAGTCCCTCCTCTGAATCGGAATTGCATTTCTTTAGCATACAGTATAGTTTTTATTTCATATCAAGTCAATAGGTTTGTTGTCGTTAGAAAGAGCCGCAAGTCTGCGGCTCTTTTTACGCTTGTTTGATTTATACAAGATTCGTATATCCCATCAGGAATTGGTCGACCTCGACGGCGCAGGCGCGTCCCTCCGCGATGGCATGTACAACGAGAGACTGCCCTCGATGCATATCGCCGGCGGTGAAGATGTGCGGCACGCTGGTCTGAAATCTTCCTTTCTCGGTCTTAACAGTTCGCTCACGAACCACGCCGAAGGCCTCGCACACGTCCGCGCGGCAGCCGGCAAACCCGGTCGCTCCGATGAGCAGATCACATGCAAGCTCGTCGCCCGATTTCGTAACGATCTTGATAAGGTTCCCGGCTTCGTCTGTTCTCAGGGACGCGACGCTCTGGGAGAACATGCGCGGGTCCGCGCCGAACTTTGCCTCGGCCTCCTGCTGCGCATAATCCTGCGGGAGGCTGCCGTTTACAAGATAGTCCTCCCTGCCGCGCCGCACGAGCTGCGTGACGCTTGCGCACCCCTGTCGGATGCTCGTGGCAACACAGTCGCTCGCGGTATTGCCCGTACCGATGATGACGACATGCTTGCCCGCCGCCGTCATAACATCCGAAACGACGCCGAACTGCTGTCGGTCCACAGAGGCATGGAGGTAATCCATTGCATAGCAAACGCCATGTACGCCTGTGAGGTCCAGGCCGATGGCGCGCGGCTCCTCTGCGCCGCAGCAAAGTACCACCGCGTCATATTCCCGCTTCAGGCGCTCGGCGATCTCCGGATCGGAGGCGTCCACGCCAGTGACGAATGTGATGCCTTCGTCGGTCATGAGGTCGATGCGGCGCTGCACGACGGTCTTCGGAAGCTTCATATTCGGGATGCCATAGGTGAGGATGCCGCCGGCGCGCGGATGCTTTTCAATGACGGTGACACTGTGACCGCGGTGGTTGAGCTGATCGGCAACAGCGAGGCCGGACGGGCCGGAGCCGATGACGACAACCTGCTTGCCGGAGGCGTGATCGGTAAAGCGCGGCTTCATATTGCCATGCTGGAAGGCGTGCTCGATGATGGCGCGCTCGTTGTCGTGCACCGTCACGGGCGAATCATACAACCCGCAGGTGCAGGCCTGCTCGCAGAAGGCGGGACACACGCGGCCGGTGAACTCCGGGAAGTTGTTGGTTTTCAGCAAACGCGCAAGCGCGTGACCGTAGTTGCCATCCATGACCATGTCGTTCCACTCCGGGATCAGATTGTGCAGCGGACAGCCGAGCTGCTTACCTTCAAACTGCACACCGGCCTGACAGAACGGCACGCCGCAGTTCATGCACCGGGCCCCCTGCTCGCGACGCACGGCGTCAAACGCAGGGATGTGAAACTCCTCCCAGTCGCAAATGCGCTCCAGCGGGGGGCGCACCCCGTTTTCACAACGGTCATATTCCAGAAATCCGGTCGGTTTTCCCATCATTCGCCCCTCCTTTCAATGGTTGACAGCCTGGGCAAAAGCCTCAATTTCGGCTTCCTCCCGGGACTTACCCTGCGCTTCCAGTGCGGCGATCGTCTTGACCATCTTTGCGTAGTCCTTCGGGATGATCTTTTTGAATGCGGGGATATATGCCTCAAAATCAGTGAGGATCATGTTTGCCTTTACGGATCCGGTCTCCTTGGCATGCTGGCACAAAAGCTCCCGCAGCAGATCAATGTCTTCCCGATCTGAGAGCGTAGACATGACGAGACCGCTCTTATTCAGGCGCGTATAAAGATCATGGTTTTCATCCAGCACGTAGACCACGCCGCCGGACATGCCCGCCGCGAAGTTTTTGCCCGTGCCGCCGAGGATCACGGCGACGCCGCCGGTCATATATTCGCAGCCATGGTCGCCCACGCCCTCAACGACCGCCGCCGCGCCGGAGTTGCGCACGCAGAAGCGCTCTCCCGCGACGCCTGCGATAAAGGCTTTGCCGGAGGTCGCGCCATAGAGCGCGACGTTGCCGACAATGATGTTTTCATCCGCGCGGAACGTGCTTCCCTTGGGCGGATAAACGACGAGCTTTCCGCCGGAAAGTCCCTTTCCGAAGCCGTCGTTGCTGTCACCCTCGAGTCGGAGCGTGAGGCCTTTGGGGATGAACGCGCCGAAGGACTGTCCTCCTCCACCGTGACAGGTGATCACATAGCTGTCCTCTGGCAGCGCATCGCCGCATGCCCTTGTGATCTCGGAGCCAAAAAGGGTACCAAAGGTGCGGTCCGTGCTGGAAACGTCAAGCTCCAGACTTCCCTTTTTTGTTGCCTTGAGGGACTTGCCGAGCTTTTTCAGAAGCACGGCACAGTCCTTCGTTTTCTCGAGCTTAAAGTTATACACCGCATCCGGCGCGAAATGCGGAACATCCTCGCCGTAAGGGTTTACAAGCAATGCCGAGAGATCGACCGTCTCGGCGCGATGCGTGATGCGCTTCTGTCGTACCTCGAGCAAATCGCTTCTGCCGACAAGCTCATCGACCGTACGCACACCGGCTGCCGCCATGAATTCGCGCAGCTCCTCAGCCACAAAGCGCATGAAATTCATAACATATTCGGGCTTTCCTGCAAAACGAGCTCTCAGCTTTGGGTTCTGTGTCGCGACGCCGACGGGACAGGTATCCAGGTTGCAGACGCGCATCATGCAGCAGCCGAGCGTGACAAGCGGAGCGGTGGCGAAGCCGAATTCCTCCGCGCCCAGCATACAGGCAACGGCAACGTCGCGTCCGGTCATGAGCTTGCCGTCCGTCTCGATGACGACCTGCTCGCGCAGACCGTTTTTCACCAGCGTCTGGTGTGCCTCTGCAACGCCGAGTTCCCACGGGAGGCCGGCATCATGGATCGACGAGCCGGGAGCGGCGCCGGTACCGCCGTCATAGCCGGAGATCAGCACGACCTGCGCCCCGGCCTTGGCAACGCCGCAGGCGACCGTGCCGACGCCGGCTTCCGACACGAGCTTGACGCTGATGCGGGCATGGCGGTTGGCATTCTTCAGATCGAAGATCAGTTGCGCCAGATCCTCGATGGAATAGATATCATGGTGCGGCGGAGGACTCACAAGAGACACGCCGGGCGTAGAATAGCGTGTCTTTGCGATCCAGGGATAGACTTTGCTGCCGGGCAGATGTCCGCCCTCGCCGGGCTTGGCGCCCTGCGCCATTTTAATCTGCAGCTCCTGTGCGCTGTTGAGATATGCGCTCGTAACGCCAAAGCGTCCGGAGGCGATCTGCTTGATGGCGGAGCAGCGAATGGGATCGGACAGACGCTCAGGACGCTCGCCGCCCTCGCCGGAGTTCGATTTGCCGCCGAGGGTGTTCATGGCGATCGCGAGGCATTCATGCGCCTCCTGCGAAATAGAGCCGTAGCTCATGGCGCCGGTCTTGAAGCGCTTCACGATCGACTCGACCGGCTCGACCTCATCGATCGGGACGCCGCCGTTCGGGTCTTTTTTCACATCCAGCAGACCGCGCAGCGTGTGCGGCACCTCAAGGTTGTCCACGCGGGCGGTATACTGCTTAAACGCAGCATAGTCGCCCTCCTGAGCTGCCTTTTGCAGGAGCTTGATCGTGAGCGGGTTATACATATGATCTTCACCGTGCGGGCCGGAGCGGAGTTTATGGCTGCCGACGGAATTCAGTGTGGTGTCGATTCCAAGTCCAAGCGGCTCGAAAGCCTGATCGTGCTTCCACTCGACGCCCTCGCCGATCTCCTCCATCCCAATGCCCTCCACACGGCTGGTCGTGCCGGTGAAGTAGCGGTCAATGACCGCGCGGCTGATGCCGACACACTCGAAGATCTGCGCGCCCTGATAGGACTGGATCGTAGAGATGCCCATCTTGGAGGCAATCTTGACGATACCATTCAGAACAGCGTGATTGTAGTCCGCAATGGCAGCACCCGGGTCCTTGTCCAGCAGGTCAAGCGTGACAAGCTCCTCAATGCACTCCTGTGCGAGATAGGGATTGATCGCCTGCGCACCGTAGCCCAGCAACGCCGCAAAATGATGCACCGTTCTCGGCTCCGCGCTCTCCAGGATGAGCGACACCGCCGTGCGTTTTTTTGAGCGGACGAGGTATTTCTGCACCGCCGAGACTGCGAGCAGCGACGGGATGGCAACGTGGTTTTCGTCCACGCCGCGGTCAGAGAGAATGAGGATGTTCGCGCCCTTCTGGTACGCGCGGTCGCACGCGACGAAGAGACGCTCCACGGCCTGTTCCAGCGGCGTGCGCTTATAATACAGGAGACTGATCGTCTCCACATGGAACTGTCTGTCCTCCATATGGCGGATCTTCATGAGATCGACGCTTGTGAGGATGGGATTCGTGATTTGCAAGACGGCGCAGTTTTCCTCCCGCTCTTCGAGCAGATTGCCGTCAGCACCGAGATAGACCGCCGTGTCGGTCACGAGCTTTTCCCGGATCGCGTCGATGGGCGGATTCGTCACCTGTGCAAACAGCTGCTTGAAGTAGCTGAACAGCGGCTGCCGCGCTTCGGAGAGGACTGCAAGCGGGATGTCTGTACCCATGGAGGCGATCGGTTCTGCGCCGTTTTTCGCCATGGGGATGATGGCTTCCTTCACTTCCTCATAGGTATAGCCAAATGCCTTGTAGAGCTTATCGCGCTGCTCCTGCGTGTGCGTGGGCGGTTTGTGATTCGGGATTGGGAGGTCTTCGAGGTGAACAAGGTGCTGATCCAGCCACTCGCCGTAAGGGCTCTGGGCGGCATAGCGCTCCTTGAGCTCATCGTCACCGATGAGGCGCTGCTGCTTCGTGTCTACGAGCAGCATCCGTCCCGGCTGCAGGCGGGATTTGCGCACGATGCTCTCCGCCGGGAGATCGAGCACGCCAACCTCGGAGGAAAGAATGAGATAGTCGTCCTTCGTCTGATACCAGCGGCAGGGACGCAGACCGTTACGGTCGAGTACTGCACCCACACTGTCACCGTCGGAGAATACGATTGCGGCGGGACCGTCCCACGCCTCCATCATCGTGGCGTAATAGGAATAGAAATCGCGTTTCGTCTGCGACATTTTTCGGTCGTTCGCCCACGGCTCCGGCACCGTCATCATGACCGCCTGCGGCAGTTCGATCCCGTTCATCATGAGAAACTCGAGCGTGTTGTCGAGCATGGCGGAATCCGATCCACGCGCATCTACGACGGGGAAAATGCGGTCCATATCCTCGCCGGAGAAGACGGGAGAATGCATCGTCTCCTCGCGGGCGAGCATGCGGTCTGCGTTGCCGCGGATGGTGTTGATCTCGCCGTTGTGCATGATGAGGCGGTTCGGGTGCGCGCGCTCCCAACTCGGGTTCGTGTTGGTGGAAAAGCGGGAGTGCACCATCGCCATAGCGCTCTCGCACTCCGGGTCCTGCAGGTCTTTGTAAAACGCGCGGAGCTGATGGACAAGGAACAATCCTTTGTAGACGATCGTGCGGCTGGAAAAGGAGACAATATAGGTGCCGATGTCGCTCTGCTCAAACTCGCGCCGGATAATATAGAGCAGGCGGTCAAATTCCAAGCCCTCTGCCACATTCTCCGGTCGGCGCACAAAGCATTGACGGATGGCGGGCATGGCGTTTCGCGCAGCCTCGCCCAGCACCTCCGGGCAGACAGGCACCTCACGCCAGCCGAGAAACTCCACGCCATGGCGGCGCACAATGATCTCGAGCATCTTTTTCGCCTGCAGGCGCGTTAGCGTGTCCTGCGGGAAGAAGAACATGCCTACGCCGTAGCTGCGCGCTGCGCCAAGCTCTTCAATGCCGCATTCGGCGGCGGCCTTGACCATGAGCCGGTGCGGAATCTGCATCATGAGCCCCACGCCGTCGCCGGTCTCGCCGCAGGCGTCGCGCCCCGCGCGATGCTGCAGCTTCTCGACGATCTTGAGCGCGTCATCCACCGTACGGTGGGTCTGCTCGCCGCGCATGCTGATCACTGCGCCGATTCCGCAGGCGTCGTGCTCAAAGGCGGGATCATAAAGCGGAAATTGCTCGTCTCGGTTGATTTGCATAAATCATTCCCTCAATTCTTGGTCACGATGCGAAAGAAATTGCACTCAATTTAGAATTATTAATCAATGCAATTACTTTGTTTTATTAAAATACGCCGGATTTTTCCAGCTGTCAACGCTCTGCGACAGACTGTCGAAAAGTTTGGAATGGTTCACAATATTTCGGAAAATGGAAGAAAAAGCCTTGTGCAATAATTTTTGAATTTAACGCAGAAAAGTGCAGAACCCTCCGGCGGGGCGTGAGCAGCCTGCCGGAGGGGAGTCAAAGGCTCTGGACTTTTGCTGCGGCATGTTTCGCTTACCGCATGATAATGGCGTCTCGTTCCGGGCCGACGGAGACATAGCGGATGTGGCAGCCGATTGCCTCTTCCGTGTACTCCACATAGCGTCTCGCGGCAGCGGGAAGATCTGCCCAGCGGCGGACGCCGGAGATGTCGCACGCCCATCCGGGGAGCGTCTGCGTGACGGGCTTTGCCATACCGAGCGCCGCGGGGAACGGAAAGCGGTCGGTGTGCTCGCCGTGAATCTCATACTGCGTGCAGACCGGGATCTCGTCGAGATAGCTCAGCACGTCCAGCTTCGTGAGCGCGATTGCCGTCGCTCCCTGCGTCTGCACGCCGTAGCGCGTCGCTACCAGATCCAGCGGGCCGACGCGGCGGGGGCGCCCGGTCTTGGCGCCGTACTCCCCGCCCGCCTCGCGCAGGCGGTCGGCGGCATTTCCGAAGAGCTCGCAGACGAAGGGACCCTCGCCGACGCAGGTGGAATACGCCTTGACGACGCCGATCACCTCGTCCAGCTTCGCCGAGGGCAGACCGGAGCCGACCGGGGCATAGGCCGCGATGGCGTTGGAGGAGGTGGTATAGGGATAGATGCCGTAATCCAGATCGCGCAGAGCGCCGAGCTGGGCCTCAAACAGGAGATTCTTCCCCGCAGCAGAGGCCGCACGGAGATATTTTCCCGTGTCGCAGATGAAGGGCCGGATCTTCTCGCCGAAGTCGGTAATCCATGCTGTGAGCTCATCCATCGAGCATGGCGCGGCGCCGTAGACCCCGGTGAGGGTGAGGTTTTTCCACTCGAGCAGGTCGGCCAGATGCGCCCTGAGTACCTCAGGATAGAAGAGCTCCCCGGCGAGGATCGTCTTCTTCTGATACTTATCGGAGTAAAACGGCGCGATGCCCTGCTTCGTGGAGCCGTACTGCTTGTCGCCCAGACGGGCTTCCTCCAGCGCGTCGAGCCGGCGGTGCCATGGCAGCAGGAGCGAGGCGCGGTCGCTGATCTTGAGATTCTCCGGTGTGATCAAAACGCCTTTTTCGCGCACGTCCTCGATCTCCCGCCAAAGATTTTCCGCGTCGAGTGCGACACCGTTGCCGAGGATGTTCACTACCCCGGAATGGAACACGCCGGAAGGGAGCAGATGCAGAGCGAACTTCCCGTAGTCGTTCACCACTGTGTGCCCGGCGTTGCCGCCGCCCTGATAGCGAATGACCACGTCGTAGTCCGCCGTGATCAGATCGACCATGCGGCCCTTGCCCTCGTCTCCCCAGTTGATGCCCACAATCGCGCAGGTTTTCATCGTTGTGTTCCCCCCTGTTATTCGTATTCCACCGTTGCCGGCGGCTTTGAAGTGATATCGTACAGCACACGGTTGACGCCCGGCACCTCGTTGACAATGCGCCCGGATACGCGGTCCATGAGCTCATACGGCAGGCGCGACCAGTCCGCCGTCATGAAGTCCGAGGTCTGGACGCCGCGCAGACGGTCAAGAAAGCGGGACTGCGCATTGATCCGGTGAAAATTCAGCTTTCTCCCGGCAAAGGCGGCCTCCGCCTCGTCGCCCTCGTTTTTGCGCAGAAGACCGTGGTCGACAAAGATGCACGTGAGCTGCTCGCCGACGGCCTCGCTCAGAAGCGCCGCCAGCACCGAGGAATCCACGCCGCCGGAGAGCGCGAGCAAACAGCGCGCAGTCGGTTTCAAAGGCGGTCTCGGTCTTGCCGTATTCCCGGGCGGCGTCATCCTGCGCCGCGGTGATCTGCCCGCCGAGCAGGTGCGCGAGCAGCTGGTTATACTGTCCGCCAAAGTCCAGAATCAGTATTGTTTTCCATGCTCATTCCTCCATAGACGCTTGGATCAGTCCGACAAACAACGGGTGCGGGCAGTTGGGTCGGCTTTTGAACTCAGGGTGGAACTGCACGCCGACAAAAAAGCGCCGATCGCCGAGCTCCACGGCCTCCACGATATACCCGTCCGGAGACTGTCCGCAGAGGCACAGCCCGCTTTCCGCAAGCAGATCCCGGTAATCGTTATTGAATTCATACCGATGGCGGTGCCGCTCGCGGATCTCCTCCGCGCCATAGCACCTGCGCAGCACCGTGCCCTCCTGAACGCGGCAGGGATAAGCGCCAAGCCGCAGCGTGCCGCCTTTGCTGACGCTCTCGCTCTGATCCGGCAAGAAGTCGATGACCTTGTGCGCGCCCTGCGCGTTCAGCTCTCCGGAGGTCGCGTCCGCGATGCCGCAGACATTTCTCGCAAACTCGATCACCGCCACCTGCATGCCGAGGCAGATGCCGAGATACGGCACGTCATGCTCCCGGGCGTATCGCGCGGTCTCGATCATGCCCTCCACGCCCCGGTCGCCGAAGCCGCCGGGGACGATGATCCCGCTGCAGCCGGAGAGCAGGCCGGGAGCTGTTTCCGCCGTGACGGTCTCGCTGTTTATCCAGCGGATTTCCACACTCGCGCCGCGCGCATAGCCCGCATGGCGCAGCGCCTCCGCCACAGAGAGATATGCGTCGTGCAGCTGCACATATTTTCCGACAAGGCCGATCGTGACAACGCGGTCGAGCGCTTTGATGCGCGCGACCATGGCGCGCCACTCGTCCAGCTGCGGCGCGCGCGTCCAGAGCCCGAGCTCGCGGCAGACGATCAGCGAAAAGTCCTCGTCCTCCAGCATCAGCGGCGCTTCATACAGCACCGGCAAGGTGCGGTTTTCGATGACGCAGTCGGGCTTCACGTTGCAGAACAGGCTGATCTTGCGGAAGACCTCCGGCTCGAGGGGCTCATCGCACCGCAGGACGATGATATTCGGAGAAATGCCCATGCCCTGCAGCTCCTTGACCGAGTGCTGTGTGGGCTTGGTTTTGTGCTCGTCGCTGCCGTGCAGGAAGGGCACGAGCGTCACATGGATGAAGAGCGTGTTTTCCCGCCCCTGTTCGAGACTCACCTGACGCGCCGCCTCCAGAAACGGCTGGCTCTCGATATCGCCGGTGGTGCCGCCGATTTCGGTGATGACCACGTCCGCCCCGGTGACCTCGCCGACCTGATAAATGAAGTCCTTGATCTCCTGCGTGATGTGCGGGATGATCTGCACGGTCTGGCCGAGGTATTCTCCGCGCCGCTCCTTGTTGAGCACGTTCCAGTAGACCTTGCCAGTGGTGAGGTTGGAGTAGCGGTTCAGATCCTCGTCGATGAAGCGCTCATAGTGGCCGAGATCGAGATCCGTCTCGCTGCCGTCCTCGGTGACGTAGACCTCGCCGTGCTGGTAGGGGCTCATGGTACCGGGGTCGACGTTGATATAGGGGTCGAGCTTCTGCGCGGCGACCTTGAGGCCGCGGCATTTTAAGAGTCTCCCGAGCGAGGCCGCCGTGATGCCTTTCCCGAGCCCGGAAACGACGCCGCCGGTCACAAACACGTATTTCGTCATGGTTTTTCCTCCTCAAATGCCGCTCTCGCCGTAGTTGGACAGCACGCGCGCCGACGGATCATCCACGTCGCAGCCAGGCCAGGTCTTGTTCGGCATCCAGAAGTCGCGAATCATCTGCGCCTGTCCGGGATAGTGCCGCTCGAAGATTTCTCGATAGAGCAGGCTCTCTTTCGTAAACGGCGGGCAATAATCGTACTGCCTGCATTTTTCGTGAAATTCGGCGTCCGAGTAGAGCGACTCGGCGTAGTCCTTCAGGTCGTCCACCATAGAGTGTCCAACTGCATCAGAGAACGCAGCCTTCTGCCGCCAGAGGATCTCGTCCGGCAAGAGATGGTCCTCTTCAAACGCATGGCGCAGGAGGTATTTCCCCATGCCGTAGGTGTTTAATTTCATCGCCGGGTCGACGGACATGACGCAGCGCACGAAATCGAGATCGCCGAAGGGCACGCGAGCCTCGAGGGAGTTCATCGAAATGCAGCGATCCGCGCGCAGCACGTCGTACATGTGCAGCTCGTCCACGCGCTTTTTCGCCTCGCGCTGGAACTCCTCCGGCGAGGGGGCGAAGTCGGTGTATTTATAGCCGAAGAGCTCGTCGCTGATCTCGCCCGTCATCAGCACACGCACATCCGTTCGTTCGTGGATCGCCTTGCAGCAGAGATACATGCCCATGCTGGCGCGGATCGTGGTGATGTCCCAGGTGCCAAGCATGGCGATGACCTCGTCCAGCGCGTCCAATACATCCTGCCGCGTCATGTATACCTCTGTATGATCCGCGCCGATGAAGTCGGCAACCATGCTGGCGTATTTGAGATCGATCGCGTCGGTGTCCATGCCGATGGCGAAGGTGCGGATCGGGCGGTCCAGCAGCCGCGCAGAGATGGCGCAGACGAGGCTGCTGTCCAGCCCGCCGGAGAGCAGAAAGCCCAGCGGCGCGTCGGCGTCGAGCCGCTTTTCCACGCCGCGGATGAGCTTATCACGGATGCTCCGACAGACGGTCTCAAGATCGTCGTGCACGACGTTCTCCACCTCCGTCACGTCCGCATAGCGGACGAAGGCGCCGTCGGCGTAATAGTGTCCCGGCGGGAAGGGACGGATCTCGGCGCAGAGACCGACAAGGTTTTTCGCCTCGCTCGCAAAGACGATGTTCCCCGCCGCATCATAGCCGTAATAGAGCGGGCGGATGCCGATGGGGTCGCGCGCAGCGATGAAGCGATCTCGCGCTGCGTCATAGAGAATCATGGCAAACTCTGCGTCAAGCATGGAGAACATACCGAGCCCGTACTCGCGGTAGAGCGGGAGAATGATCTCGCAGTCCGAGCCGCTCTTGAAGGAATAGCCCCTCTGCTCGAGCATGCTTTTTACCGGGCGGAACCCGTAGAGCTCTCCGTTGCAGACGCACAGATCCCCGTCCAGATGAAACGGCTGCATCCCTGTCTCGTCCAACCCCATGATGGCGAGCCTGTGAAAGCAGAGGCATCCCTTCCCCGCAGGCTCGATGCGGGACATGTCCGGCCCGCGGGACTTGGTGCGATTGAAATACGCCCACACCTCATTTTCGTCCAGAACCAGTTTCGTAAAGCCCATGATGGAACACATTCCGATCACACTCCCTGTATGAAAATTTCCCTTCCGGGATGGATACACGGAAAAGCCCTCTCCGGGGCGATGGGAGAAGCATTCGGAGGAGAGTCGAAGACTCCGAACAGGATTGAATTGCCAAAGGAGAGGGCAGGAATCCGCAAGCAAAAAAAGAGACAAAGACGCCTGAAAAAGACGTCTTTGTCTCTGATGAAGGCATTGTACACCGGAATGCCCGGACCGTCAATTGTCAAATTGCAAAAACTTCCATATCAAAAAGATCTTTGCTTTGACACGAAATCATGATGGGCATTTCTTGCCACGATGTGAACGCTCCAAACATAGGGGTGGTTGTCGAATGTGCGAATCACATTTCCCGCCTTGGGGGTATGTGACCGAACCGTTCGGGAGAGCGCTTGAATGGCATTCAAGAGGTCAGCGGTTCGTTACGAAGCACGAGCGCAGCGAGTAACGTCAGAAGAAACTCGCTCCATTCCGCCGCCGAACCATGGCTGCGCCGTTGTTCGCCGTCTCCATATCCGTTCCTTTCTTCTTCCTTTCCAAATCAAATCCGGCGATTTGATTTGGTTTTTTTCTTGACGCAAACAGCACCGGGCAATCATCCGGTGCTGTTTCCTATTCACCCGATCAGTTTCGCCAGCGTCTTTTCTCCCTCGTCCGGCAGGATCCGTTTCAGGTGATCGAGCAGCCGCTCTCTCGATTCCTGCGCCTCGCGCGTGTAGGCGCTGCGGGCATAGTCATAGCCGAGCACCTGCTCCGGGGTGGCATACTGCGCGATACCCCAGCCGTAAGGGCGGCCGTATCTGTCCTCGCGATACACAAAATCCGAGATGCACAGATACGTCTGCATCTGCAGGCGCGTGATGATGGGATCAAAGCCCTTGGTGCCGCGCCCGTAGCCTGAGGCGAGCTTCAGCCGGTCGGACAGAATCGGGCCGTCCGCCTCCACGGCGTCAAACACGGGCTTGTCGGCATAGAACGCCTTTCCCTCGTCGAAGCGGGCGTCAAAATCATAGCCGTCGCGGCGATAGTTTAAGAAGTCCGGCGCGAGCGCAACGCTGATGAAGCACGCTTTCTTACGATAGAATTTCCCGTACAGGCAGGTCTTCGTGCGCGCGACGGGGCCCTTCCACTCCCACGGCCCGTCCTCTGTTGCGGAGAACCACAGCTCCGGCGGCGTGCACGCGGCAATGGAAAAGCCCGGGATGTCATTGCGGAAAAACGGCAGGAATCCGACCTCCTGCACCAGTGCGGTGAGATCCTCCGCACTGCGGATCATCGGCAGACGGATCATGGGCTTATTTCTTCGCCGGCACGATCTCGATCCAGTACCCGTCCGGATCGGTGATGAAGTAAATGCCCATGCCGGGGTTTTCAAATTCGATGCAGCCCATGGCCTCGTGCTTGGCGTGGGCGGCTTCCATGTCCTCCACCGCCATGGCGAGGTGGAATTCCTCGTCGCCGAGGTCGTAGGGCTCGGTGCGGTCGACGAGATACGTCAGCTCCAACTCGAAGTTCGTCTCGCCGTCGCCGAGATAGACGAGCTTGAAGCTGCCGTCCGACGCTATCTTTTCGCGCACGGGCTTGAGCCCCAGAGCCTCATCATAGAATTTCAGGCTGCGCTCCAAATCGAGAACGTTGAAATTGAAATGAGTAAAACGAAACATGGGTTGTTCCTCCTTTGGTCCGAATTCTTTGTTTTCAGTATAATCGCAGCACGGGAAAAAGTCAAAGGCAGGATCTGTGCGTTTTTGACGGGAAAAACCCAAAAAACAGGGTTGGAATTCGAGCTGTTTACCGTTATAATATGATTAGCTTGGTATCAATACGACCGATCCGTTCCGGAGAAAGAAAGAGGAGACTATGGACTACATGAATTCGCTTCCCCGTGAGGCGCTCGATCGCTTCCACAACGGACAGAGCCACGACGCGTGGCGTGTGTTCGGCAACCACGCCGCCGGAAACGGCGCTACGCGCTTTGCCGTCTGGGCGCCGCATGCCAGAACGGTTTCCATCGTCGGCGACTTCAACGACTGGTGCGCCGGGGCGACGCCCATGATGCGCGAGCCGGACGGCACATGGACCATCGTGCTGGATGGACTCGAGCAGGGCACGCTGTATAAATACGCCGTGGTCGGCGCGGACGGGCAGACCGTTTTGAAGGCCGATCCCTTTGCGCTGCACAACGAGACCCGCCCCTCCACCGCCTCGCGCGTCTGGAGCATCGACGGCTATCGCTGGCGCGACGGCACCTACATCAAAAAGCGCGAAAAGCGCAACGTCTTCACCTCCCCGATGAGCATATACGAGCTGCACCTCGGCTCCTGGATGCGCTATGACGACGGGCAGACGATGACCTACCGCGACACGGCGGACAAGCTCGCCGCATACTGCGCCGACATGGGCTACACGCATGTGGAGCTGCTGCCGGTGACGGAGTACCCCTTTGACGGCTCGTGGGGCTATCAGGTGACGGGCTATTTCTCCCCCACCAGCCGCTACGGCACGCCGCAGGACTTCATGTATCTCGTCGACACGCTGCACCGCGCAGGCGTCGGCGTGATCATCGACTGGGTGCCCGCGCACTTCCCGCGCGACGCGTTCGGTCTGGCGCGCTTTGACGGTACGAATCTCTATGAGTGCAAGGAAAACCGCATGGCGGAGCACCCGGAGTGGGGCACGCTCATTTTCGACTATGCCATGCCCGAGGTGCAGAGCTTCCTTGTGAGCTCGGCGATGCTCTTCTTTGAGATGTACCACATCGACGGCATCCGCGTGGACGCCGTGAGCTCGATGCTCTATCTCAACTACGGCCGCAAGGACGGCCAGTGGACGCCGAACCGCGAGGGCGGCAACATCAACCTCGGCGCGGTGGACTTCCTGCGCAAGCTCAACAGCACCATTCTCTCGGCCTATCCGGGGTGCATGACGATCGCGGAGGAATCCTCGGCCTATCCCAGCGTAACGAAGCCGCCCTACCACGGCGGTCTCGGCTTCAGCTTCAAATGGGACATGGGCTACATGCACGACACGCTCGACTATTTCTCCATGGACTCCTACTTCCGCAGGTGGAACCACAACAAGCTCACGTTCTCCATGATGTACGCGTTCTCGGAGAACTTCGTGCTCGCCTACTCGCATGACGAGGTCGTGCACGGCAAAAAGTCCATGGTGGACAAGATGTACGGCGACTATGACCAGAAGTTTGCCACGCTCCGGGCGCTCTACGGCTATCAGTTCGCGCACCCCGGCAAGAAGCTCACGTTCATGGGCTCGGAGTTCGCGCAGTTCATCGAGTGGAACTTCAAGCAGGGTCTGGACTGGCTGCTGCTGCTCTACCCGAAGCACAAGCAGATGCAGAACTACACCCGCGCGCTGAACAAATTCTACACCGCGCACAACGCGCTCTGGAACATCGATGATTCCTGGGACGGCTTCCAGTGGCTGAACGTGGACGACGCCGAGCGCAGCTCCATCGCCTTTCTGCGCACCAGCCGCTCGAAGCGCCGCGTGGTGTGCGTGTGCAACTTCACGCCCGTGCAGTATGATAACTTCCTCATCGGCCTGCCCAAGGCGGGCGTGCTGCGCATGGCGCTCAACAGCGACGATCCGGAGTTCGGCGGAACGGGCGTTGCGGTTCCGGACGTCATCCACAGCGAAAAGGAGCCGTTCAACGGCATGGACCATTCCGCAAAGGTCACGCTCCCGCCGCTGTCCTGCATCTACTACACGTTTACTTCCAAATAACCGACCACGATCCGAACAAAGGAGGATATGATGAACGATCAACTGAAAGCTCAGCTCCAGGAAAAGCGCCGTCACTCGCTGCCGGGCGTTCTGCTCGCGGCGGCGGAATGCGCTCCGCTCGCCAAGACCGGCGGTCTGGCGGACGTTGTCGGCACGCTCCCGAAATATCTCGCGGATCTCGGCATGGACGCGCGCGTCATCACGCCGTATCACCGCGTCATCAAGAACAAATACAGCCGCGAGGTTCGCCATCTCTGCGACTTTTACATCGACCTCGGCTGGCGTCACAAATACGTGGGTCTGGAAAAGCTCGTGCTCGACGGCGTGACGATCTACCTCATCGACAACGAGGACTACTTCGGAGACAAGATCTATCGCGGCGGCGAGGCCGAGGGCGAGCAGTACGCGTTCTTCGCCCGCGCGGTGATGGAGGCGATCCCGCGTCTGGACTTCAAGCCCGAGGTGCTGCACTGCAACGACTGGCACACCGCCATGCTGCCGATGCTCGTAAAGACGCAGTATGCCGACGCCCCGCAGGGACAGCTGCGCACGCTGCTGACGATCCACAACATCGCCTATCAGGGCAAGTTCGGCTTTGACTGGGTGCGCGACATGCTCGGCGTGGAGGACCGCTTCTTCACGAGCGAGTTCATGGAACTCGACGGCTGCGCCAACTTCCTCAAGGCCGGCTGCGTCTTTGCCGACCGCATCAACACCGTCTCCCCCACCTACGCCGAGGAGATCCGCACGCCGTATTACAGCGAGCGTCTGGACGGCATTCTCTCCGCCCGCGCCCATGAGCTGAGCGGCATCTTAAACGGCATCGACGCCACGGTCTTTGACCCCGCGAACGATCCCGGCATCGCCGCGAACTACTCCGCCGAGGACAGGTCCGGCAAGGCAGCGTGCAAGCGCGCGCTCATTTCCGAGCTGGGGCTCTCCGTCGGCGAGGGCACGCCCATCGTCGCGATGGTCACGCGCATGACCGCGCAGAAGGGCTTTGATCTCGTCGAGTGCGTGCTCGATGAGCTGATGGGTCAGGACATGGCGTTCGTGCTGCTCGGCACGGGCGACGCCGAGTATGAAAACTTCATGCGCGGCGCGGAGTGGCGGCACAAGGGCCGTGTCTGCGCCTACATCGGCTATGACGAGGCGCTCAGCCACCGCGTCTACGCGGGCGCGGACATGCTGCTGATGCCCTCCGGCTTTGAGCCCTGCGGCCTTTCGCAGATGATCGCCATGCGCTACGGCACGCTGCCCATCGTGCGCGAGACCGGCGGTCTGAAAGACAGCGTCCGGCCCTACAACATGTACACCGGCGAGGGCACGGGCTTCTCCTTTACGAACTTCAACGCCCACGAGATGGCAGGCGTGATCCGCAATGCCGTCGCGCTCTACCACGACAACCGCGCGGCGTTCGACGGTCTGGTGCACAACGCGATGACCACGGACTTCAGCTTTGCCCTCTCCGCCGAGGCTTATGCCTCGCTGTATGTCACGCTGCTCCCTTTTGATCGCGCTGCCGCGCACGACGCCGCCGACGAGGCTTTCCGCAAGCCGCTCGGCGCGCTCGAGGGCGGCAGCAAGGTAACGCTCTCCATCGAAGACCCCGCCGGTTTTGTGTCTGCGGCCGTTCTGGAGCTCGCCGGTGAAAGCTGCGCCGAGGAGCAGGAAATGCGCAAGACCGCAACGGGCTTCACGGCCGACGTGACGCTCCCCGAGGAGCCCGCCGCGCTGAACTATCTGTTTCGTCTGACCTACGCCGACGGCGGCGTGCAGTGGCTCTGCCCCGCGCCGGACGGACGCCACAGCACGCTCAGCGGCGAGCGCCGTCCCGGCTTCCGGCTGACGGTCTACCGGAAAGGATTTGACACCCCGAAGTGGTTCCGCGAGGGCGTGATGTATCAGATCTTCCCCGACCGCTTCCAGCGCGACGGCTCGGACACGGCGCAAAAGGGCTTTGCCCGGCACGAGGCGATGGGTCAGACCGTGCACGTTCATAAGGATTGGGACGAGCCCGTGGAGTGGAAAGCAAACATGCCCGACGGCAGCTACGCGCCCGTGGACTTCTACGGCGGTACGCTGCAGGGCATCATGGATCGTCTGCCGTATCTGAAAAAGCTGGGCGTGACGGTGCTCTACTTAAACCCCATCTTCGAATCCGCCTCCAACCACCGCTACGACACCGGCAGCTACGAGCACGTCGATCCGATCCTCGGCTCGAACCGCGACTTCAAGCGCCTGGTCGCCGAGGCGAAAAAGGCGGGCATCCGCATCGTGCTCGACGGCGTGTTCGCCCACACGGGCGCGGACAGCAAGTATTTTAACCGCTTCCGCAGCTATCCCGGCGCGGGCGCGTACAACAGCAAGCACTCTCCCTATTACAAGTGGTACAGCTTCTCTGACTTCCCGGAGGAATACCGCTGCTGGTGGGACTTTCCGGATCTGCCCAGCGTGAACACCACGGAGGAGAGCTGGCAAAAGCGCATCATCTCCGACGACAACAGCGTCGTGCGGACATGGCTTCAGCGCGGCGCCTCCGGCTGGCGTCTCGACGTGGCGGACGAGCTGCCCGACGACGTTCTCTGCCGCATCCGCACCGCCGTGAAGGAGACCGATCCCGACGCCGTGGTGCTCGGCGAGGTCTGGGAGGACGCCGTCACGAAGGTCAGCTATGACACGCTTCGCAAATACGCCCTCGGCGACGCGCTCGACAGCGTGATGAACTATCCGCTGCGGCTCGGCATGGCGCCGTTCTTCCGCGGCCAGACGCTCAGCGGCGATCTGCGCGACCTGCTGCTGAGCCAGCGGCTGAACTATCCCAAGCCCCTTTACTACGCGCTGATGAACCTCACCGCGAGCCACGACATCGACCGCACGCGCACCGCGCTCTCCGTGGACTTTGAGGCGCGCGACACCACGCGCGATTTTCAGGCGTCGTATGAGATCACGCCGGAGATGGACGCGCAGGGCGCGCGTCTGCAGAAGCTCGCCGCCGCGCTGCAGTTCTCTCTGCCCGGCATCCCCTCGATCTATTACGGCGACGAGACCGGCATGAAAGGCTTCTGCGATCCGTTCTGCCGCGCGCCCTACCGCATGGAGGATCCGGACATGCTCCGGTGGTACAGCCGCCTCTCCGCGCTGCGAAACGCCCACGCCGCGCTGCGCTCCGGCGCAGTCGCCGTGTACGCTCCGGCGGAGGACGCCGTCTGCGTGCTGCGCTCCATCGCGCTCGGCAGGGACGCGTTCGGAAACAAGGCAAAGGACGAGGCCCTGCTCACGGTGGTCAACCGCGCCGCGCGCACGGTGACCTGCTCCGTCGAACTCGCAGCGCCCGGCGCAGGGCTTGAAGAGAGCGAGCGCCTTGCCCTCCTGCGCATGGGCTATACCAGACTCGTTCCCGTGGACGGCGGAGAGCCGACCGCGCTCGAAAACGGAAGAGCGAAGCTGAAGCTCCCGCCCTGCTCGGCTGTGATCTACGAGCTGAAAAAGTAGTCCCCGCATAACCAAAAACAGGCTTTCCGAATCGGAAAGCCTGTTTTTTTACGCATTCAGATGTAAGATGTATTCCCGCAGCTCCTGCGCCGTGTCGGCGATGTATTCCGCGCCGTATTGCTCGAGCTCGCCGGGCTCGGCATAGCCGAAGCGGACGCCGATCGCTTTCACGCCGCACTTGCCCGCGCCGAGGATATCATACTTGCGGTCGCCGATCATGCGCACCGTCCCGGTATCCGTAACGCCGAAGTGCTCCAGACACGCCTGCACGACCTCGAATTTTTTTGAGCGCGTGCCGTCAAACTCGCTGCCGCAGATGAAGTTGAATTTTTCGACCATCTCATAGCGCTCCAGGATCTTCATTGCGCTGGGCGTGGGCTTGCTGGTGCAGACCGCAGTCTGAAAGCCCGCCGCACGCGCGGCGTCCAGCGTCTCCGCCATGCCGGGGTACGGCTCGCACTCCCAGATGCCCGTGGGCTGATACCGCTCGCGGTAGAGCCAGACGGCCTCCCTCGCCTTTTCCGGGGAAAAGCCGTAGAGCTCGGAAAAGCTCTCGTCCAGCGGCGGTCCGACAAACTTGCGCAGCGTCTTTTCGTCATGCTCCTCGATACCGAACTTCCCGAGCGCATACTGCACACAGCGCATGACGCCGAGTCCGGTATCAAACAGCGTGCCGTCAAAATCAAACAACAATACCTTTACCATGCCGCCACCTCAACAACACGGCGAGAAGCACGGATTGCAGCACAGGTTGCACAAAATCGTGTCCAGGCACCAGCTGCCGGTAAAGCCGCTGCTGGGATAGGTTCCGGCGTAGCTTGAATAGGCCGCGCCGCCGTTTTCCAGCTCCTGCGCCAGACGGCGAAACTGCATGTTCCCCGGCTCCATGCGCACGGCTGTGCGGGCATGCTCCAGCGCGGTGACGCGGTTGCCGAGGGCGTCGTTCGCCACGGCGCTGAGGAAATACCATGTGCCGTCGCGCTCCGTCTCCGGCACGCCGGACAGGGCGTTGAGCGCCTCGGAATAGTGGCGGGAGGTGATGAAGTTCATCGCCGCCTGATACTCCGGACGCACCTGCTGCTGCGCGCCGTAGCCGGTGTAGCTCTGATAGCCGCCGAAGCCGCCGTAGCTCTGGTATCCGCCGTAGCCGGTCTGCCCGCCGTAATTCTGGTAGGCAGTGTCGCCGTTTTTGATCGCGTCGTAGGCGGCGTTGATCTCGTTCATCTTATCGGCCGCAGAGGGGTCGTCGGGGTTGCGGTCGGGGTGATATTTCTTTGCCAGACGGCGGTATGCCGCCTTGATCTCCTCATCCGACGCGCCGCGCGGCACGCCGAGGACCTCGTAGGGATCTCTCATGGGGTTTTTGTACTCCCCTCTCGTTTGTGTTTTTTGTGCAGAGCGGCATCATAGCGCTGCCAGATGCCGGAATAGAGGATATTGCGCATCAGACCCGTATCCTCCAAAAGCGGGAGCCGCTCAAAGGCGTCGCAGCAGACGCCGAGCTGCGCCGTGAGCAGCGTCTTCATCTCGTCCTCTCCCCAGCCCGCGTCGGCAAGGGCACAGAGCGGATTGTAGGAGCCGGACTTCCGGTCGTCCTCCAGATCGATCACGGCATCCTGCAGATAGATCATGCGCCCCAGCGCCTCGCCAAACGGGCGCAGGCGCTCGGTGAGCGGATCGTCCGTCACGAAAAGCTCGCCCAGAAGCCGCCCGAAACAGGCGGCAGCGGCGTCCGGCTCCTGCCGGTTTTCGCGCTCCAGCGCGGAGAGCGCCTCGAGCTCCCGCTCGATTGCGGCGCACTGGCGCGGCCAGATCGATTTGATGATCTCATACTGCCCCTGAAGCGCCTCCGCCTCCCAGAAGCCGACCGCGCTGCCGTCATCGAGAAAATCGTCCCGGCAGTTGTGGTAGGCAAGCGCCACATTCATGTCCGCGGCATACTCGGTGATGTCGTTCTGCCAGTAATAATGCCGCCGCGCCGGGTGCGCCATGCAGCGTTCCATGCCGCTGCGCTCCTCCGGCTCCAGCATGGACGTGAGCACGAGCACGAGAAACGTCATGTCATAGGTGAGCGCCACGCGGCCGAAAAAGCCGTGGCGCTCTTTCAACACGCGGCAGAGGCCGCAGTAGCAGCCCTTGTAGCGCGCTTTTTCAGGCTCGGAGAGAAGCGCCTGATTTGCGATCATGCAGCCGAACATCGCTGATCAGGAGCGGCGGCGGAACGCGGTTCCGCACTTGCGGCAGACGATGTTGATCTGTCCTTTTCCGCGCGGCACGCGCAGCCAGGCCCGGCAGCTCGGGCAGCGGAAGAAGCGGTAATCCCTGCGCTGGCGGTAGCGGTCGCGCCAGCCCTGCACAGCGCTCACGAGCGGATAGCGCAGGCGCAGATAGGTGCCGTTTTCCTGCCCGCGGCGGTACAGGTCGCGCGAAAACATGCGAAAATAGATCACAAATAGCAAAATCAGCGAGAGCAAACTCAGCACCATGGCCGGTTTTCCCCGCAAAAACATCTCGACCGCAACGATCACCAGCAGCACGACCGACAGAAATCGGTTGAGTGCGTCCATCCCGTTACGCCCGATCATCATTCGCTGTAACCATCCGCGCATAGATCCATCACCTTTGCGACCCAGTTTGACAGCCCCGCTGCTTTTGCGGCGGAGCATGAGATATTACCCATTATTCTACCACACTGTTGAATTGGAATTATCAAGATTTTGTGAACGTTATGCGGCAAGAAAAAGACCTTTCGATTTCTCGAAAGGTCTTTGCGGTTTTAGATGATGTCGTCCCACAGCTCGAAGAAGTGGATGATCGAATCAATGTCAAAATTCGATGTTGCCGGCATCGACGGCAGCTCGGAGATGTCCGGCAGACCGGTTCCCGGGCTGGTGTTCGACGGGATGCCCGGCAGAGTCGGCGGCGTAGTCTGCCCGTCCAGCGCGGTCTGCGTTTGGTTCAGCTCCTCCCAGTAGACATTGAGAATTTCGCCCGTTCTGGCGGAGATACAGTAATAGCCGACGCGGCTGCCCGCGTTCACGGTCGCGAGATAAACAAGATCCGTGTTCTCCCAGCCGAGCAGCGCGGAGGTCTCAACGGCGGAAGGCTCGTATCCGGCGTCGTCGCAGGCGATCGCAACGGCGTTGTCAGCGGTGTAATACACCGCTTCATTGAGCGTGCCGACACGCTTCACCTGTTCGGGATTGAGCCCCTTTTGATTGGAGAAATACATCAGATCCTCCAGCGAGGCGTGCACCAGATCGGCGGTCTCCTTGCCCTCGATGCCGCCGACGAGCTTATCCACATAGGCGGTCTTGCCGAGGCTCGCGCCATTGATCGAGGAGGCGTTCTCCGGGATCGTCTGCATGACGACAACGGGCGTGATCTCGTGTCCGGCAGCAGCCGTGGTGAGCGCGTTGTTCGCTTTTTTCGCGAGCGCATCGGCCCGCGTTTTGCCGTCCTCCTGCACGGAGAGCAGTACGGCGTTTTCGTCAGAGGACAGCAGGTCGCGCTCGATGAGCTGCTCGGTCACTTCCGCAACCGCCTTGTCAAGCCGCTTGCCGCTGAGGTCCCCGGCGTCCACGGCGGAAACGGCGTGCGAATCCTCCAGCCGGACGGAACGGACGCGGTCAAAGCCGTCGACCGTAAAGGCTACGGGCGCGTCTGCATCGAGGATGACCACGCTGCGCTGCGCGCTCCTGACGCCATAGAAGATGCCGCCGCCCAGAACAACCAGGGCGAGCACGGCAGCGATCAGCTGCCGGCGCAGCCGACTCGGCATGCGCGTGACCGCAGGAATCTCCGAGACAGGCGTCTCGTCGGAAAGCGGCGGCTGTTCACCGAGCCGCGCGAGCAGATCGTCCACCCGATTCGGCGTGATGGCGGAGATCTCCTGCCGGAGCGCGATATTCAGTTTTTCATTGGCGCTCATAGCATCTCCTCCAACAGCGAACGAAGTTTCTTTAGCGAGCGGTTATATTTGCTGAGGACCGTGGATAGCGGCAGCTCGAGCATCTGGGCGATCTCGCGGTGCTTGAGTCCGGCGACGGCGTGGAGCATCACGATCTCGCGGTCGGGCTCGCCGAGCTTTCCGAGAACCGTGCGTGTGACCATACGGTTTTCGACCTCAAGATAGCGATCCAGCGTCTCCGGGATCTCCGGCGCGTCCTCGTCCAGAAGCGTAAGCTGTTTCCGGCGCAGCGTGCGCGCGACGTTCTTCGTGATACCGAGCAGCCACGTGACGGGGCACTTGCCGCGCACGATATAGCGCTGCGCCGCCGTCCATACCTGCAAAAACGTCTCCTGAAGCGCATCCTCCGCCAGATCGCGGTCGCGCAGACTGGAAAGCGCAAAGCCGAAGACCGCCTCCCGATAGCGCTCATAAAGCGCCGCGAGAGCCGACCGGTCGCCATGTGCAATTTTCGAAATCAGCATCTCATCCGCGTGCGGGACGATGCCGGTCTGCACGTTCATGGAGTGTACCACCTTTAGCATACTTCGGCGCAACCGTGCGTTACGCCTGATACACTATACCACACCCACACCCTATATTGCAAATCGAATTGCATTTTATCGCATGATTTTCAAAACAGACTTTCCCCGCCTGTACAAATTTGTGTAATTGTCAAGTTTTATTATTTTTCAAACTGATTTTAAAAGATTTGTTGATTTTTGCAATAAAAACCTGTATGGTTAATAATATAGTGTGTAAGCAACTGAAACATAAGGAGGAAGCTATGAAACACTTTCGCAAAAGCATCAGTCTGATTCTTGTGGTGCTGATGCTCGTCGGTATGACGAGCGCGCTCGCAACGAATCCGGACAGATACGACTATGACTGCTACGGCGGTTACAACACCTACATGTGCATCGGTGACAGTATCGCCGCGGGCTACACCGTCAGCGGCATCTACATGGATCCGATCGGTCTCGGCTTTAACCGTGTGACCGGCGCGTATCATGATCTCGTCGCCACCGGCATCAACGCCGATCTCCTGCAGCTTGGCTGCAGCGCGTTCCGCACCGTGGAGCTGCGCTACATCCTCGACGGCGTCTACACCGACAAGGACGGCATCTGGAACGAGGCTTTCGCACAGGCGTTCACCATCGAAAACCTCAACGCGCTCAAGCCCTATTTCATCAGCGCGATCCAGGCTTCCGACATCATCACGATCAACCTCGGCTCGAATGACGTGCTGTCCTACTCCTACATCCGCGCCATGATCGCCATGTATCAGGACACCACCTCTGACGCCATGAAGGCCGTCAAGGCATTCATCGAGGAAAACGGCGGCGATGTCGGTCAGGCATTCCTGAGCATGCTCAACACCGCGCAGATGATCGGCAAGCTGCCCAGCGTGCTGATGGAGTTCACCAACGCGTTCAACGAGGCCTTTGCGCAGTACAAAGAAAACTGGAATGCGTCTCTGAAGGCAATCTATGAGCTGAACCCCGACGTTCAGATCATCACCGTGGGCGTCTACAACCCCGCGAACAACATCTCCCTCACCGAGGGCGGCAGCTTCAAGCTCGGCCCATTCATGCAGCCGTTCGTTGACACCCTCAACAGCTTCCTGAAGTCCGGTCAGAACTATGCAGACAAAGCGCCGTACGCCAATGTGGACGGCACCGAGACCTGGCCGATTGCCGTCACCGGCGGCGACTTCACCACGAAGTACAACTGGTGCTCGCACCCGACCCGCGCAGGCCACATGTACATGGCAGCGAAGATCATGGAGGTCATCCCCAACCGCTATGCGGAGGAGGCTCCCGATCCCGGTGACGGCACAGATCCTGCCGACGGCACCGATCCCGCTGACGGCACGGATCCCGCTGACGGCACGGATCCCGCCGACGGCACGGATCCCGCTGACGGCACCGATCCCGCCGACGGCACCGATCCCGCTGACGGCACCGATCCCGCTGACGGCACCGATCCCGCCGACGGCACCGATCCCGCCGACGGCACCGATCCCGCCGACGGCACCGATCCTGCCGACGGCACCGATCCCGCTGCGTCTGACGCATTCCCGTTTGACGATGTGGCAGAGACCGACTGGTTCTATGACGCCGTGAAGTACTGCTATGACAACGGCCTCATGGACGGCAAGCTCGACACTAAGTTCGAGCCCAAGGTCAACACCACCCGCGCCGAGTTTGCCACCGTGCTCTATCGCATGACGGACTCCCCCGCCGTGACCGCCGCCAATCCGTTCTCCGACTGCCAGGATCACTGGGCGAAGGACGCCATTACCTGGGCTTATGAGAACAAGATCGTGGACGGCATGACCGAGACCACGTTTGCCCCGAACGACAACGTCACCCGCGAGCAGATGGTCGCGATGCTCTATCGTCCGGCGGTGACCGGTGATCTGAGCGCCTATAAGGACGGCGCCTCTGTGAGCGGCTATGCCGTGAACGCCTTCATCTGGGCGACCCAGAACGGCATCGTCACCGGCCGCACGGCCGACACCCTTGTTCCCAAGGGTCAGGCCACCCGCGCGGAGCTCGCCACGATCCTGCAGCGCTTCGATCAATTGAACAACGCGTAACAGCCTGATCAAATGCATAAGGGGCTGCCTCATGACGAGGCAGCCCTTGTGCATGCAAGCCCATGGTTTCGTCGTGTTCACAGAAATGATTCATTTGTCTATTGTTTCTTGGTTACATGTGTGTTATTATATAAAAACAGACAGATTTTTTGATTTGTCCAAACATTCGAGGAGGAAAAACAGAATGCATAAGAAAGCAACGCGCCTGCTCACGCTGGTGCTCGCGGTGATGATGCTCTGCAGCCTGCTCACGGTCTTCGGCGCTGCCGCAAACGTGAAGCACTACGACACCTACACCATTCTGGGCGACAGCATTGCGGCGGGCTACGGTCTTCCGAGCTACCCCGTCCCGGAGCCGGCCATTCTGGACGGCACCCGTGTTGCGGGCAGCTATGCTGACCTTGTCGGCAAAGCAGTCGGCTGCAATAACTATTACAATATGGCGCACTGCGGCAACCGCGCCGTGGACATCAACTGGCTCGTGAACCCCGAGGCGACCGGCGACGATCTGACGATCTACTACCTGGCCTCGGCGCTCAGTCTGGACGTCACCACGGAGGAGGGGCTTGCCAACGCGGCCGCCGTGCTCGCGCAGGAGCGCGCCAAGACGCAGGAGGCCGTCAAAAAAGCCGACCTCATCACCATCAACTGCGGCTCCAACGATTCGCTGACCTACGCGTTCACGGTCTACGGCATCGCGCACATGAACGATGATCCCGCCGAGGCCGCGTCCGAGGCGGAGCGCATGGAGCGCATCGGGAAGATCCCTCTGATCGGCACCACTCTGCAGGGGCTCAGCACCATGGCGCAGACGCTGAAGTTCGTCGCCGAGCTCAAGACCTACATGGATATGGGTCAGGCGGAGTTCAAGGAGAACTGGGATGAGCTGATCGCCGCGATCCGCAAGGTGAACCCCGACTGCACGATCGTTGCGGTCGCGATGTATAACCCGTTCCAGACCGTCACGCTCACAAAGAACACCACCCTCCCTGTCGGTCAGCTGGCATGGCTCTCCATCCAGAATCTGAACAACTACATGGCGAGCGAAAGCGCCATGAAAGACGAGTACATCATGGCCTACTGCCCGAATCCCGAGGTGCACGAGTTCCCGCCGCTTCTGGATGACAGCATGTCCATCAGCCCGTTCATCGAGAGCCTGCGCCACGGCACGCATCCGACCGCCAACGGTCACGCCTACATGGCCGAGCAGATCATCAAGGTGCTCCCCACCGAGGACGCGCAGCCTGATCCCGCGCCGTCCGGTCTGCCGTTTAAGGACGTGCAGAGCGGTCAGTGGTTCTATGACGCCGTGAAATACTGCTATGACAACGGTCTCATGGACGGAATGACCGATGAAACGTTCGAGCCGCTGGGCAGCACCACGCGCGCGCAGTTCGCGACGGTTCTCTGGCGTCTGGCGGAAAAGCCCGCGCCGAAGAGCGCGAATCCCTTCTCCGACTGCCAGAGCCACTGGGCGAAGGACGCCATCAGCTGGGCTTATGAGAACAAGATCGTGGACGGCATGACCGAGACCACGTTTGCCCCGAACGACAACGTCACCCGCGAGCAGATGGTCGCGATGCTCTATCGGCCGCCTCTGTGAGCGGCTATGCCGTTGACGCTTTCATCTGGGCGACTCAGAACGGCATCGTCACCGGCCGCACGGCTGACACCCTCGTTCCCAAGGGTCAGGCCACCCGCGCAGAGCTCGCCACGATCCTGCAGCGCTTCGATCAGATGCAGAAAGCAGACGCCGCGGCGTAACCGGCACAGAAATAAACCCGACACCGGATGGTGTCGGGTTTTTTATTGCGTCAGATCACTTCTGCATGAGCTCGGCGCAGGTCTCACCGAGGATCTTCATGCCGCGCTCGATCGCCTCGTCGGTGCTGTTGGAGTAGTTGACGCGGAACGTGCGGACGTCGCGCTCGGTCTCATAGAACGGATCGCCCGGGCAGATCGCAACGCCCTTTTCCAGCGCCGCGCGGTAAAGCTCGACCGCCGTGATGCCCTCCGGCAGCTCCGCCCACAGAAACATGCCGCCCTCGGTCGGCGTGAACGTGACGCCCTCGGGCAGGTACTTTTCCATGCAGGCCATCATGGTCTCGGCTTTCTGCTTGTAGAGCACCTTGGTTTTCTCGATGTGCGCATCCAGATCGTTGTCCGCGAGATACTGCGCGAGCACCATCTGGCAGAAGATGTTGGTGTGCAGGTCGGCGGTGGACTTGTAGTTCAGAAGCTTCGCCTTCAGCTCCTGGTTGCGGCAGCAGATCCAGCCGATGCGCATGCCCGGGGAGACGATCTTGGAGAACGTGCCGAACATGCAGCACTGATCGCCGAGATACGCGCCGAAGCTGCTGCCCGCCTCGCCGGAGAAGCGCAGCTCGCTGTACGGGTTATCCTCCAGCACGAGGAGGTTGGAGGCTTTGAGAATCTCGGCGGCTCGCTCGCGCACGGCTCTGGAATAGGTCAGGCCCGTGGGGTTCTGGAAGTTCGGGATGACATAGATCATCTTCGCCTCGGGGTTGGCCTTGATGGTGGCCTCCAGCTCGTCGCAGTCAATGCCGTCGGGGTTGATTGTGACAGGCAGGATCTCGGGATCGAACAGGTGGAACGACTGCAGCGCGACAAGGTAGGTCGGATTTTCCACCAGCATCTTGTCGCCGGGGTCGAGCATCGCGGCGCCGATCATCTCCAGCGCCTGCTGGGAGCCGTTCGTGATGATGATGTCATCGGCATCCACGCCATAGACGCCCATCGTCTCATAGCGCTTGGCAGCCCATGCGCGCAGCGGCTGATAGCCCTGCGTGGAGCTGTACTGCAGCGCGATCGCGCCCTGCTCGGCAAGCACCTTCGCCGTCGCCTTTTCCATTGCCTCAATGGGAAAAGACACCGGATTCGGAAGACCGCCGGCAAAGGAGATCACATCCGGAGAGGCGGCAGCCGCCAGAATGGACGCAGTAAACTCTCCCTGAAAATCGGGCTTCATGATTTTTCTTGACATTTTGAGCTGCATGCTCATGTCCCCTTTCTTCGTCGTGTCTCTCGGGTAGCATTACCACGTTAACAGTATAAAGCGAAAAAGTGTGAGAAACAACCAAAAGTTTGCTCCTCACACTTTTTTTGGTAATTTGACAAACAGTTACAGGGCGTCCAGATCCAAGAACTGGCGAAATGCCGTCGGAAGCGAGACCTCTCCGCGCAGCTGCTCCGGCGTCACCCATGTAAACTGCGGCGCGGCATGCTCGCACGAGAGCGTATAGCAGCGCATTTCCCAGGTAATGTGCGTAAAGATATGCCTTCCGTCGCGCGCGCGGCGCAGCTCCGTGTCCCCGAGCCCCTGCTCTGTCGCCCAGACGCCGACGCCCCTTTCATCCAGCAGCCGGTCCAGATTCGGCAGCTGCCAGAGCCCCGCCAGGAGGCCTTTCGGCGCTCGCTTTTCAACCGCCACGAGGTCGCCGCAGCGCAGCAGGAACACCGTGCGCTGTTCTTCCCTGCGCGTCCGCTTCGGCTGCTTCACGGGCAGCTTCAGCGCCGTGCCGTTTCTCCTTGCGCGGCAGAGATCATGCAGCGGGCATGCGCCGCAGCGCGGCGCGCCGTTCGGCACGCAGACCGTCGCACCGAGCTCCATGAGGCTCTGCGTAAAATCCCCGCAGTGCCCTTTCGGGTAAACAGCCGAGAGCGCGGCGTCAAGCTCTTTTTTATATCCGGGCGCGTCCACCGGGCGGTCATCGTCCATGAGACGCGCGCAGACGCGCAGCACGTTTCCGTCCACGGCGGCGGCAGGCTCTTCAAAGCAGATCGAGGCGATCGCCCCTGCGGTATAGTCCCCGATGCCGGGAAGCTGCATCAGCTCCGCCTTTGTGCGCGGGAACACGCCGCCGCGCGAGACAATCTCTTTTGCGCATCTTTGCAGGTTGCGCGCGCGGTTATAGTATCCCAGCCCCTCCCAGAGTTTTAGAAGACGATCCTCCGGCAGCGCCGCCAACGTCTCCACATCCGGCGCGGCCTCCAGAAACCGCATGTAATACGCCTTGACCGCCTCCACGCGCGTCTGCTGCAGCATGATCTCCGAGAGCCAGACATGATAGGGCTCACGATCACGCCGCCACGGGAGATCGCGCTTGTTTTTCTCAAACCACCCCAGCAGCGGCTGTACGATCGCGCCCAGAAGCTTCTGATCCATGGCTCAGCCTCCCAGCGCGTCCGAGAGCGCCGCAAACTGCGCGATGGAGAGCGCCTCGCCCCGCACGCGCGCATCCAGGCCGCATGCTTCGATCGCGGCGGCGAGGCGCTCCTTTGTGTAGCCGTTCAGGCCGGAGGAGAGCGCGTTCGAGAGCGTCTTGCGCCGCTGATTGAACGCCGCGCGGACGATGCGGAACATCAGCTTCTCATCCCTGACCGGCACCGGCGGCGTCTTGCGCACATCGAGCCGCACGACGCTGCTCGTGACCTTGGGCGCGGGCATGAAGCACCCGGGCGAGACGTCAAAGAGGATCTTCGGCTCGGCGTGCCACTGGGTATAGACCGTGAACGCGCCGTAGTCCGCCGTGCCGGGCGCGGCGCAGAGACGCTGCGCGACTTCGCGCTGTACCATGACGGTGAGCCGCTCGAAGCACCCCGCCTCGAAAAACGCCGTCAACAGCGGCGACGTGACGTTATACGGCAGGTTCGCGCACACGACCGGGCGCAGATCACGGAGCTTTTCCGCGACGAGCGCGGGAATGTTCTGCTTCAGCACGTCTCCGAACACGACCTCGGCATTCGGACAATCCGAGAGCGTCTCGGCCAGCACCGGGCGCAGCCGCTCGTCGAGCTCCACGCTCACGACTTTTCCGGCGCGTCGGCTGAGCTCCTGCGTAAGACAGCCCACGCCGGGGCCGACCTCGAGCACGCCGACGGTCTCATCGAGCTCCGCCTCCTCGGCGATCCGCTCCGGCACCCACTGGGCGATCAGGAAATTCTGCCCCATGGATTTGGAAAACCGAAATCCGTGCGGCTCCAGGAGCGCGCGGAGAACGGATGGATTGGTAAGAATCATAGATAACACCTTTTCAGGTCAGTTGTTTTTCAAACGCCTGCCGTCTCGGGTCGTGTCCCGGCTCGCTGTGCACGAGCACGTTTCCGGCGTAGCGATAGCCGCAGCGCTCCAAAAGGGCGCGCATGGACTTGTTCTTGCGGTGGGTATCGACGCGCACGGCGCGGGCGCCGCGCGCCCTCGTCTCTTCCTCGACAGCCTGTATCAGCATGTCCGCCGCGCCCGTGCCGCGAAAATCCGCGCGCAGGGCGTTGCGGTGCAGCACGCAGTAGGGTTCGCCAAAGTGCCACTTCCCGTCTGTGAGCAGATCATAACACGGCTCGGGGACGCTCGAGAGCGTAAAGAGTCCCGCGATCATGTCCTCGTAGACGAGCACATACAGCTCGCCGCGCTCAATATCGCCGCGAAACACGTCCTCCGTCGGGTATTCGCCCTGCCACTGATCGACCTTTGCGCGGCGCAGCGCGTTGCGCGCCTGCTTCACGATTTCCATCACGGCGGGAATGTCCGCCTCAACGGCGAGCCGATGCGTGATCGGAGATGTCAGCTTGCGTCTTGCGCGGGCGCGGCGGATATGCGCCACGAGCTTCTCGTCCGCCGGACTCAGCTCCAGCTTCTCAAACATGTCCGGGCGCTTGTCCATCGTGCGCGCGAGGCTCTGCTCGCGCCGCCACGCTTCGATCTCGGCGTGGTTGCCGCCGAGCAGCACCTCGGGCACCTTCCGCCCCTCCCACGTCTCCGGGCGGGTATACTGCGGGTATTCCAGCAGCCCGTCCCAATGGCTCTCGCCGGTGTAGCACGCCTCGTCCGCGAGGACGCCCGGCACCATGCGGCAGACGCAGTCCGCCACCGCCATGGCGGCGATCTCACCGCCCGTGAGCACGAAGTCGCCGAGGCTGATCTCCTCGTCCACGCACGCCTCGATGAAGCGCTCGTCCACTCCCTCATAGTGCCCGCAGACCAGAACGAGCTGGTCATAGTTCTCTTTCAGCCGGCGCGCCTCGCGCTGGTTGAAGGGCTTTCCCTGCGGCGACATGTAGATCACGCGGCGGCGCAGACCCTCCGCATCGGCGCAGGCGGCGTCGAGGCAGCTTTTCAGGGGCTGGGCGTTCATCACCTGACCCCAGCCGCCGCCGTAGGGATAGTCGTCCACCTGCTTCTGGCGGTTTTCGGTGTAGTCGCGGATCTGGTGACAGCGAATGTCCAGAATTCCCTTTGCGGCCGCGCGGCCGAGGATGCTCTCGCCCAGCACGGCGCGCACGGAATCGGGAAAGAGCGTTAAGATATCAATGCGCATATTACATTCCCTCAATCAGATGAACCGTCAGACCAGTTTCCGCGTTCACGTCCAGCACAAACTCCGGCACGTCGGGAATCAGGATCTCCCGCGCGCCGCGCACGACATAGACGTTGCCCTGCGGCAGCTCCAGCACATCGGCGAGCGTGCCGAGCTCCTCCCCGGCGTCGGAGCGCACGGGCAGCCCCAGCAGATCCTGCACGAAGAAGCGCCCCTCGGGCAGCTTCGCATCCGCGCGGTCGATGCAGATGACGCGGTTTTTGAGCCCCATCGCCGTGTTTACATCGTCCACGCCCTCCAGCTTTGCAATGAGCTGGCTTTTGTGAACGCGGCTAGAGAGCACGCGCACGGGCTTCTCGTCAATATAAAAAACAGAAAACCGGCGCAGGAACTGCGCGCTGTCCGCCCACGGGGTGATGCGCACCTCGCCGCGAACGCCGTGCGTGTTCGTGATCTTACCGGCTTCCAAAAATCTTTTTTCCATAGTAATCACCTAATGAATACTGCAAAGCCCTGCGGGTGTTCTCGCAGGGCGTTACTGTTTCGGCGGAAGTCGATGGGGGAACGCTCCCCCATTCGGACTTCCGAATCTCAGGTTCAGTCGAGGATCTCGACCGAAACCTTTTTGCCCTTTCTCTGGGCGACGGCCTTCATCAGGATGCGGATCTCCTTGACGATCCGACCCTGGCGGCCAATGACCTTGCCCATGTCGCCGTCGGCAACGCGGACCTCGAAAACGGTCTCGCCGTCGGCTTCGCGCTCGGTCACAGAGACCTCGTCGGGATGTTCGACGAGATTCTGCACGATATAGGTCAGAAGTTCTTTCATGTCTGTGGATACTCCTATTTACTCAGCGGCTTCCGCCTTCTTCAGCAGTCCGCGAACGGTGTCGGTCGGCTGAGCGCCGTTGTCGATCCAGTACTTGGCGCGCTCCAGATCCACCTTGATCTTCTCGCCCTCCGCCAGAGGATCATAGAAACCGATCTCCTCAATGCATCTGCCGTCGCGCGGGGAGCGGGAATCGGCGACCACAACACGATAGAAGGGATTCTTCTTCGCGCCCATTCTGCGCAGTCTGATTTTAACCATTGTCATTTCACCTCCTGTAAGTTTCTCTGTCTATCTCCGCACTCATACGAGTGTGGAAAGCGTTAAAAGCCGAGCGGCTTGTTTCCGCCGCCGAAGAGTCCGCCGAGGCCTCCGAGTCCGGCGAGACCGCCCTTGCCCTTTTTGCCCTTGCGGCGCTTCGTCATTCCGGTGAGCTGCTGGGTGAGCTTCTGCATCATCTCGAACTGCTTGAGCAGCCGGTTGATGTCCACCACCGTGGTGCCGGAGCCGGCGGCGATGCGCTTTTTCCGGCTGGAGCCGAGGCACTGGGGATTCTCGCGCTCATAAGGCGTCATGGACTGGATGATGGCCTCGATGCGCGAGAGCGACTTCTCGTCCACCTGCGCGCCCTGCAGGGCCTTGGCGTCCATGCCGGGCACCATCCCGGCGATATCCTGCAGCGAACCCATGCCCTTGAGCTGCTGGAGCTGATCGTAATAGTCGGTCAGCGTGAATTTGTTCTGTCTGAGACGTTCGGCGAGCTCCTCGGCCTTTTTCGCGTCGAGATTCGCCTCCGCCTTTTCGATGAGCGTAAGCACATCGCCCATGCCGAGGATGCGGCTTGCCATGCGGTCGGGGTGGAACGGCTCGATCTGGTCGAGCTTCTCGCCGATGCCGGCATATTTGATGGGCTTGCCCGTGAGCGCCTTGATGCTCAGCGCCGCGCCGCCTCTGGCGTCGCCGTCGAGCTTCGTGAGCATGACGCCGGTGATATCGAGCGCCTCGTCAAAGGCGGTGGCGGTGGCGACCGCGTCCTGACCGATCATCGCGTCGATGACAAGCAGGATCTCGGCGGGATCGACCGCTGCCTTGATGTTCTTCAGCTCCGTCATGAGTGTCTCGTCGATGTGCAGGCGGCCTGCCGTATCGAGGAAGACGATGTCGTTGCCGTATTTTTTCGCGTGCTCGATGCCGGCCTTTGCGATCTCGACGGGGTTGCCCTGCCCCATCTGGAAGACGGGGATATCGAGCTGCGCGCCGACGGTTTCGAGCTGCTTGATGGCGGCGGGACGGTAAACGTCGCAGGCGACGAGCAGCGGGCGCTTGCCCTGCTTGCGCATGAGTCCCGCGAGCTTGGCGCCGTTGGTGGTCTTGCCCGCGCCCTGCAGGCCGACGAGCATGCAGACGCTGGGGGACTTCGACGAGATGTTCAGCTTCTGGTTTTCGCTGCCCATGAGGGCGCAGAGCTCTTCGTTGACGATCTTGATGACCATCTGCGCCGGGGACAGGCTTTCGAGCACGTCCGCGCCGGTCGCGCGCGCCGTCACGCGCTTTACAAAGTCCTTGACGACCTTGAAGTTGACGTCGGCCTCGAGCAAGGCGAGCTTGACCTCGCGCATGGCCTCCTTGACGTCCGCCTCGGTGAGTCGGCCTTTGCCGCGCAGGCGCTTGAAGGCCTCGTTTAATTTGTCGGATAAAGATTCAAATGCCATCTACTCACCCTTTCAATTCCTGTACCTGCCGGGCGAGCGCCCGGACGAGGGTGTTGGCTTCGTCCTGCGTCAGGGATTCGAGCCGCCGGAGCGACTGCTCCATGGAGGCGAGCGTTTCGCGCTGCGCGCCATAGCGGCGCACCAGCCCCGTTTTTTCCTCGGTCTCGCGCAGGGTGGCCTCCGCGCGGCGGATGATGTCCCAGACCGCCTGCCGCGAGGTGCCGGTGGACTCGGCGATCTCCGCGAGCGACAGATCGGCGTTGTAGTGCAGATCAAAGTATTCGCGCTGCTTCGGCGTGAGAAGTTCCCCGTAGAAATCAAACAGCATCGTGCGCCATACGGTTTCCTCCGGCATGCTCTTCCCTCCCGCCTGTCCAGCGCTTTTCCTTTACAGCCTTGTCATTATACGCCCCGTTCCCATCCCTGTCAAGTGTTTTTCTTTGTCAGACCGGGTTTTTCGTAATATCAGAAGTTTGTCTAAATCTTTCCCTCCCGATTCTATTGCTTTTTTGTGAAAAAGCCGATACTATAAATATAAAATCCATGACACTCCGCTTATCAAAGGAGATTTTCCATGACGCTTCAGGAATTTACAATATCCTCATCCGGCGGGCAGCGGCGGCTGCACGTCTGCCAGTGGACGCCGGAGGGAACGGCGCGCGCAGTGGTACAGCTCACGCACGGCATGTGCGAGCACATTCTGCGCTATGCGCCGCTCGCCGAGACGCTCACAGCGCGCGGCTTTGCCGTGATCGGGCACGACCACCTCGGGCACGGGCACACTGCGCTGGACAGGGACGATCTCGGCATCTTCCCCGCCGACCATCCCTCCCAGACGCTCTCGGACGATATCCGCAAGGTGGCAGCAGTGGCGCGAGCGCGGTTTCCCGGGCTGCCGGTGTTTCTGCTGGGTCACAGCATGGGCAGCTTCCTCGCGCGGCGCGTCTGCATGGAAGCGCCGAAGACCTATCGCGGCGTGATCCTGATGGCGACCGGCGACATTCCCGCGCCCGTCGTCCAGAGCGCGAAAGCCGCTCTGCGCTCGATGATCCGTCTGCGCGGCGCAAACCACCGCCCGACGCGCATCACGGCACTCGGCATCGCGCGCAACAACCGGCAGTTTCAGCCTGTTGAAACAGACAACGACTGGCTCAGCTCCGACCGGGAAAAGCTCGGAGCATACAACGCAGACCCGCTCTGCCGGTTCACGTTTTCGGCGTCGGGGTATCTGATGCTGATCAAAACCATCGAATATATCCAGAAGCCGGAGCACATCCGCGCGCTCGCGCCGGATCTCTCGATCCTGTTTGTGTCCGGCGCGCTCGACCCGATCGGCGAAAACGGACGGGGCGTGCGCCGCGTGATGAAGCGCTATCAAAAGGAATGCGGCGATGTGAGTCTCAAGCTCTACCCCGGCTGCCGCCACCAGATCCTGGACGAGACGATCTCGGACACGATCTGCTCGGACATTGCGGACTGGGTGGAGGCAAGGGTGTAACGGCAATCTTTTAAAAGCCCTTGCGAAAAGGCGCAAAATGGTGTATGATAGCTTAACGTAGTCCTTGACAAGGCTGCACTAGTTGGGGAGCTAGCGGTGCCCTGTAACCTGCAATCCGCTACAGCAGGGATGAATTCCCGCCCCCGGATAGCCGATGTGTCGTCTGACCGCAGTAAGCGGTGATGAAGGTCCGGTCCCGCGCAACGGAACCCCGTGAACCATGTCAGGCGGGGAACCGAGCAGCATTAAGCGGGTCATTCCGTGTGCCGTGGGGCAACCGGACCGGAGCTGGCTGCTGTGGTAACGGGCATATCGTCTATGCAAAGGCGGGTGTGCAGTCTTGTCAAGGACTACTTAGCTTACGCTTCATTGCAACGCCCTGTGGGCGTCGCAATGAGAGAATTTGCACTGCGCTGCGCATTCTGGGCTTCAAAAGCTTACGCTTTTGAATGTCAGAATGCTCCGCTCCGTGAGAAGTATTTTTGCCATCCGGCAAAGCCGGACGGCAAAAATGATTCAATTTTATTTGCGGCTTGCGAGCCGCAAACTCTACGAGGTTTTGGTAAGAAGGTGATTGCGACGTATCAGGCTTTATATCGGAAATGGCGGCCGCAGACGTTTGATGACGTGGTGGGTCAGGAGCACATCACCGAGACGCTCAAGCAGCAGGTGCGCACGGATCGTCTGAGCCACGCCTATCTCTTCATCGGCACGCGCGGCACCGGCAAGACCACCTGCGCCAAGATCCTCGCCAAGGCGGTCAACTGCGAGCATCCCGTGAACGGGAATCCCTGCAACTGCTGCGCAGCCTGCCGGGGCATCGACGACGGCTCCGTGCTGGACGTCGTGGAGCTCGACGCCGCCTCGAACAACGGCGTGGACAACGTCCGCGCCCTGCGCGACGAGGCCGTGTTCTCCCCCGCCAACGTGAAAAAGCGCGTCTACATCGTGGACGAGGTGCACATGCTGAGCATGAGCGCTTTCAACGCGCTGCTGAAAATACTTGAGGAACCGCCCGAGCACCTCATGTTCATTCTCGCAACGACAGAGCTCCACAAGGTTCCCGCGACGATTCTCTCCCGCTGCCAGCGCCACAGCTTCAAGCGCATTGTGCCCGAGAAGATCGCGGCGCGCCTGAACTACGTCGCCGAACAGGAAAAGCTGGATCTGAAGCCGGACGCGGCGGAGCTGCTCGCCCGCCTCGCCAACGGCGGCATGCGCGATGCGCTGACGCTGCTGGATCAGTGCTCCGGATCCGAGCACATCACGCAGGAGACCGTGCTCTCCGCGATGGGGCTTGCCGGAACGCTGCGCACGAGCGCGCTGCTTCAGGCAGCCGCCCTGGGTGACACCGCCGGGGCGCTGACGCAGTTTCGCGCCCTGTGGCAGGATGGCAAGGATCCCTCCGCGCTTCTGGACGAGCTCGCGGCGCTGATGCGCGACGCGCTCATGCGCGCAGTCGCTCCCCGCGGCGGCGACGCGCTGCTCTCCGGCGCTTATGACAACGCGACGCTGGACAGGTTTGTCTCGATGCTGGGCGCCGGTCGGCTGCTCTCCGGCATCACGACGATACAGGACGCCCTCTCCGGCATGGCGCAGGCGACCGACACCCGCCTTGCCGCAGAGCTCTGCATCATCCGTCTCTCCCGCCCGCAGCTGCAGGACGAGCTGACGGGACTCGCCGCGCGCGTGACCGCGCTGGAAAACGGCGCCGCAGCGCAGACGGTGTTCGTCCCGGACGCACCGGCGCCCGTAATTGAGCGCGCACCGGAGCTAGAGCCGCAGCCCGCTCCCGCGCCTGCGCCGATTCCGGAGCCGCCCGCGCAGCCTGACCCGATCCCGGAGCCGGAACCCGAGCCTTCACCCGCGCCCAAAGCCGAGGGCGATCTGTGGCAGCAAATCTGCGCCGCGCTGAACGGACAGATGCCGGTGGCGAACTATAAGCTGATGCAGGATCCGCTGCAGGTATCCCCCGTTTTCGAGGGCGACACGCTGCGCATCCGACTCGATAAGTCGTTCGCGGCGATGATTTTTAACACTCCCACGGTCTCGGAATTGATCCGTGACGCCGCCACGCAATGCGCGGGACGCCCGATCCGCGTGGAGATGACTGAAATGGACGCGCGCGAGCAGATCAACCAGCGCAGCATCGATGAGCTCTCGCGCTTTGGAAACGTAACGATAAAATAAGAGATCACGACACAGGAGGAATACAATCATGGCAAAAGGCGGTTTTCGCGGCGGCTTTGGCGGCATGAGCCAGGCCAATATGATGAAACAGGCTCAGAAGATGCAGCAGGATTTCCTGCGCATGCAGAAAGAGCTGGAAGAGAAAGAATTCACCGCGAAGTCCGGCGGCGGCGTTGTCACCGCTGTCGTCAACGGCAACAAGGAGCTCACCAAGCTCACCATCGATCCCGACGCCGTCGATCCCGATGATGTCGAGATGCTGGAGGACCTCGTCATCGCGGCGGTCAATGAGGCGCTGCGCATGTACGAAGCCGAGTCCGAAGCCACCGTGAACAAGCTCACCGGCGGCATGAACCTCGGCGGCCTGGGCTTCTGATCGGGAAAAAGAAAAAGCTCCTGCGCACCGGGATCGGTGCGCAGGAGCTTTTTATATTCAGATCGTTTACAGGTTCCAGGTCGCATACATCAAGGCTGTCAATGCCACGACCGGCGCGGTCTCGCACCGGAGGATGCGCGGACCCATGGCGCAGATATTCAGCCCCGCGTGGCGTGCAAGCTCTGCCTCGAACGGCTCAAAGCCGCCCTCAGGTCCGGTGATGATGGCGGCGCTGCGCGCGCCGGGCCTGGACTCGATCGCCGCCCGAAGCGGCACACGGTCGCCCGTCTCATAGAGGAACAGCCCCATGTCCGTGTGCACGGCCCGGTTCAGCACCTCGCCGTAGTCGCTTAAGTACGACACCTGCGGGATCACGCCGCGGCCGGACTGCTTGGCGGCCTCCTCGGCGATGCGGTTCCATCGGGTCAGCTTGTTTTCAATGTTCTGCGCTTTCGCGACGCAGCGCGTACAGGAGAAAAACACGATCTCCGCCGCGCCCGCCTCGGTGCACTTCTGCACGAGGAAATCCGCCCGCTCGCCTTTCGGCAGACCGGCGAGGATCGTCGTGCGCACGGTCGGCTCGCTTTTCGACGGCTCCGAGCGCAGGATCTCCGCCTCGCTCTCCCCGTCTCCCACGCGCACCATGCGGCAGTAGTAGTCCGTGCCGTGCCCGTCGCAGATGACGATGTCCTCGCCGGGCTTGAGCCGCAGGACGCGCACGTGCTCGGCGTCACGTCCGCGAATGATCGCCGTGCCGCCGCCCAGATTTGTTCCAGCCATGAAAAACCGTGTCATAACCTGTGCCTCCGATGTGTTCTGCTTCTGGCGCTATTATGGCATAACGCGCACGGATTTGCAAGTGCGCGCATAGGATACCGCGGGGTGATGAGAATGAACGAGAAGGACCGCGAGGTGCTCGCGCGGTTCGACGCGATCTGGGGACGCGTGCAGCCGGAGTGCGCGTCGGAGCCTGCCGCAAAGCCGGAGACGCCCGACGAGGCGCAGGGGCTTCGGCTCATGATCGAGCAGACTGCCGCGGCGGCAAAGGTGCTCTCAGAGCTCGCGAAGCAGGAGCCCCGCTGCGCATGCAGACTCCGGGCGCTTGCGTGCGAGCGCAGCGTCATGGCGCGGCAGCTGCAGGGCGCATACTATCTGCTCACAGGCGAGAGATGCGCGCCGGGCGCGAGCTGCGCTGCGCACCGGGAGCACGCGAAGTGTCTGCGCTGTCTCTGGCAGACGAGCCGGAATCAGGCGCTCCACGCCCGGCGGTACGCCGAGGCGACCGACGAGCCGCTCCTGCAAACGCTCTACACCGAGCTCGCCGCGCTGCTGGACGCCCAGAGCGAGTCGCTGCTGGACGTCATCTGCACCGTACTCGGCTGATCGAAAACGGGTTTTACAAAAAACGCGGAAAAAGAAAAAATTCGCGCTTGACTTTCCCGTGATTATCTATTATAATATGCAAGCTGACAACTGCATACAGTTTGTTACGATCAGCCGTGGAGAAGTCGCGTAGTCCGGCCGAGCGCGCACGATTGGAAATCGTGTATACCCCAAAAGGGTATCGAGGGTTCGAATCCCTCCTTCTCCGCCACTAAAGTCCTTGCATTTTAACGAATGCAAGGGCTTTTTCTTTTGCTGACCCTTACGATGACCCTTAAAGGTTTTTGGCGTTTTGGAGGGCTCAACCCTCGTCATGACGCTATTG